>NZ_JOAG01000013.1 GCF_000725485.1 Nonomuraea candida
GCCGTTCAAGTCTCTGTCAAATTGACCGGACTCGCTCGACCTGCGGGAATTAAGCGCCGCCCCCTTTCGGAGACAACCCCTCTAACTTACCAGCCGATCGACCGACTTGCGAATCGATCTCCCGGACCGGCGAGCCACAGGGGATTACCGACATCTGTCGACACAACACACCAAAGTCACCGGAGTGATGGAGGAGGGTTGTGCCGCACCGCGTCGGCCCCTAAAGATTAGCAGCGCTCCTGACCTCTCGAACCCGTTCTCCGGCTTCTCCGGCAACAGAACGATCACAACCGAACATAGACTCCCCACGTGAGCAGCAACACGCCGCCAGTGGCGAAGAAGGTCCCCACGGAGCGCACTCATCACGGCGACGTCGTCATCGACGAGTACGCCTGGCTGAGCAACAAGGAAGATCCCGACACGACCGCATACCTGGAGGCGGAGAACGACTTTCTCAAACAGCAGACCGCTCATCTCGCCGAGCTCCAGGAGCAGGTGTTCCAGGAGATCAAGGGCCGCACCCAGGAGACCGACCTGTCGGTGGCCAGCCGCAAGGGCGCGTGGTGGTACTTCTCCCGCACCGAGGAGGGCAAGCAGTACGCCCTGTCCTGCCGGGTCCCCGCCGACAGCGACGCGCCCCCGGAGATCACCCCGGGCGTCCGGCTCGACCACGAGCAGGTGATCCTCGACGGCAACGAGCTGGCCGGCGACAGCCCGTTCTTCTCGATCGGCACCAGCTCCGTCTCCCCCGACGGCACGATGCTGGCCTTCGCGACCGACTACAAGGGCGACGAGCGGTTCACGCTCAGGTTCAAGAACATCGAGACCGGCGAGCTCCTGCCCGACGAGATCACCGACATCTTCTACGGCGGCGCCTGGTCGGCCGACGGCTCGGCGTTCTTCTACACGCGGGTGGACGACGCGTGGCGGCCGTACCAGGTCTACCGGCACCTCCTGGGCACCCAGGAGGACACGCTCGTCTACGAGGAGAGCGACGAGCGTTACTGGGTCGGCATCGGGCTGACCCGCAGCGAGAAGTATCTGGTGCTGGGCGCGGGCAGCAAGATCACCAGTGAGGTGCGGCTGCTCGACGCCTCCGACCCCACCGGCGAGTTCACCGTCGTGCGGCCCAGGAAGACCGGCGTCGAGTACAGCGTCGAGCACGCCGGCGACTTCTTCTACGTGCTGCACAACGAGAACGCCGAGAACTTCGAGCTGGCCACGGCTCCGCTCGACGACCCGGCCGCGTGGACCCCGCTGATCGCGCACCGCGAGGACACCCGGCTGCTGGACATCGACGCGTTCTCCGACCACGCCGTGGTGCACTTCCGCCGCGACGGGCTGACCGGCCTGCGCGTGCTGCCGTACGCCGCGGACGGCGCCGGCTGGCGCGAGCGGGTCGAGGCGTCGGAGCGCAACGCGTACGAGATCGACTTCCCCGAGCCGCTCTACGACGTCGGCCCCGCGGGCAACCCTGAGTTCACCACCACGCGGCTGCGGCTGGCCTACACCAGCATGGTCACCCCGCCCAGCGTGTACGACTACGAGCTCGACAGCCACGAGCTGATCCTGCTCAAGCGGCGCCCGGTGCTCGGCGGCTACGACCCGGCCGACTACGAGCAGTTCCGGGAGTGGGCCACGGCCGAGGACGGCACGCGGATCCCGGTCTCCATCGTCAAGCGGAAAGACGCGGCCAAGCCGGCCCCGACGGTCCTGTACGGCTACGGCAGCTACGAGACCTCCATCGACCCCGGCTTCTCGGTCCCGAGGCTGTCGCTGCTCGACCGGGGGTTCGTCTTCGCGGTCGCGCACGTGCGGGGCGGCGGCGAGATGGGCCGCCGCTGGTACGAAGAGGGCAAGCTCACCAGGAAGCGCAACACGTTCACCGACTTCGTGGCCGTGGCCCGGCACCTGAAGGCGTCCGGCTGGAGCGAGCGGATCGTCGCCAGGGGCGGCTCGGCGGGCGGGCTGCTGATGGGCGCGGCGGCGAACCTGGCGCCGGAGGAGTTCGCGGGCGTCGTGGCCGAGGTGCCGTTCGTGGACGCGCTGAACACGATCCTCGACCCGTCGCTCCCGCTGACCGTGATCGAATGGGACGAGTGGGGCGACCCGCTGCACAACGCCGACGTCTACGCCTACATGAAGAGCTACTCGCCGTACGAGAACGTGGACGGCAGGCCGTACCCGCCGATCCTGGCGATCACGAGCCTGAACGACACGCGGGTGCTCTACCACGAGCCGGCGAAGTGGATCGCGCGGCTGCGCGCGACGGCGAGCGGCGGGCCGTTCCTGCTGAAGACGGAGATGGGCGCGGGGCACGGCGGCCGCAGCGGGCGATACGACGCGTGGCGGGAAGAGGCCTTCGCGCTGTCCTGGATCATCGAGAGGGGCACCAGCCGATGAGCTATCGGGCCGAGGAAGGGCGCTACGAGCGCCAGCCGTACAACCGCAGCGGGCGCAGCGGGCTCAAGCTGCCCGCGGTCTCGCTGGGGCTGTGGCACAACTTCGGGGACAACCGGCCGATCGAGAACTCGCGGGCGATCCTGCGCCGCGCCTTCGACCTGGGCGTGACGCATTTCGACCTGGCCAACAACTACGGGGTGCCGTACGGGTCGGCGGAGGCGAACTTCGGCCGGATCCTGCGCGAGGACTTCGCGGCGTACCGGGACGAGCTGATCATCTCGACCAAGGCCGGCTATGACATGTGGCCCGGCCCGTACGGCGAGTGGGGCTCGCGGAAGTACGTGCTGGCCAGCCTCGACCAGTCGTTGCGCCGCATGGGCCTGGAGTACGTGGACATCTTCTACAGCCACCGCCCCGACCCGGAGACGCCGCTGGAGGAGACCATGGGCGCGCTGGACAGGGCGGTGCGCTCGGGCAAGGCGCTGTACGCGGGCATCTCCAACTACTCGGCCGAGCAGACCGCCCAGGCCGCGCGGATCATGCGCGAGCTGGGCACCCCGCTGCTCATCCACCAGCCGTCCTACTCCATGATCAACCGGTGGATCGAGGACGGGCTGCTGGACGCGCTGGAGGAGGCGGGGATGGGCTGCATCGTCTACTCGCCGCTGGCGCAGGGCCTGCTGACCGACCGTTACCTGGACGGGGTGCCGGCCGACTCGCGGGCGGCGACGAGCCGGTTCCTGAACGAGGGCCAGATCGACCGGGAGCTGGCGCGCGACCTCAACGAGATCGCGCGGAGCCGGGGGCAGACGCTGGCCCAGATGGCGCTGTCGTGGACGCTGCGCGACCCGAGGGTGACCAGCGTGCTGATCGGCGCGAGCAGCGTCAGGCAGCTTGAGGACAACGTGGCGTGCGTGGACGGCCCGGCCTTCACGGAGGACGAGCTGGAGGCGATCGACAAGATCACCACCCGGTGAGACGCCGCCGGGTCAGAGGTACTCGTGGCGCTGCAGGTACGTGAAGGCGGCCCAGCCGGGCAGCACCGGCAGCCAGAACGTGAGCAGCCGGTACAGCAGCACCGCCGAGGTGGCCAGCTCGGGCCGCACGCCCGCGACCGTCAGGCCGCCCACGAGCGCGACCTCGACCGCGCCCAGACCTCCGGGGGTGGGCGCGGCCGAGCCGATCGCGTTGGCGGTGAGGAAGACGACCGCGACGGCGGTGAAGCTGAGCGTGCCGCCGAACGCGGCCACGCAGGCGTCGAGGCAGATGACGAACGTGATGGTGATCGAGAGCGTGCCGAGGCACGCCTCGACCATCTTGCGCGGCGACTGGAGCACGTCGAGCAGGCGCGGCAGCACGTTCGAGAAGAGCTTGCGCAGGCGTGAGGTGATCAGCCGGCGCAGCGGCGGCACGCCGAGCACGGCCACGACCAGCACCGCGACCCCGAGCAGCACCAGGACGAGCCCTCGTGACGGGGTGAACGAGGTGGACGTGGTCGAGCCGGTGATGTAGGCGAACAGGGCCAGCAGCGCGATGTGGAAGACCAGCATGATGAGCTGCGAGGCGCCCACGCTGGCCACCGCGCTGGCCGGGGGGATGCCGCGTTTCTGCAGGTAGCGCGTGTTGATCGCGACGCCGCCCACGGCGGCGGGCGCGACGAGCTTGACGAACGAGGACGCGAACTGCACCAGCACCGTGCGCCAGAGCGGCAGGTGCTCGGGCACGAACCCGCGCAGCATGAGCGCGGCGGCCACGAAGCTGCAGAACGACGCCAGCAGCGCCAGCCCCGACCAGGCCCAGTTGGCCGTGGTGACCACCTTGTAGACGTCGACCTGGCTGAGCTGGGACAGCACGATGTAGGCGGCGATGGCGCTGGCGATGATCGTGATGAGGGTACGCGGCCTGAACCGTTCGAGGCGGACCTCTTCGATCTTGCTCTGCGGTTTGAGCGCGACGATGTGCTCGCGGATGCCGGGCAGCACGTTCTTGGCCTTGGCCACGGCCGACCGGGTCTCCCTGGTCAGCGCGATCTGCTGGAGCAGCGGCATCGCGGCGGCCAGCGCGTCGGGGCCCATCACGGCGGCCGCGGCGCGGACCGAGCGCTCGGGGCCGACGCGCAGGGCCAGGTAGGTGAGGAGCTGGGCGACGTCGAGGCGGAGCAGCAGGTCTCCGGCGGCGATCTCGCCGCTGCGGGGGTCGGTGAGCACGACGCGGCCGGCGCCGTCGAGGTGGATGCCGTCGCCGGTGAGCCGCCGGTGCGCCAGGCGCTGGATCTGCAGCAGCTCGACCTGCTCCCAGATCTGGGCGAGCAGCTCGTCGTCGATCTCCGCGTCGGGGACCTCGTCGAGGGGGCGCGTCTCGATGTGCTCGTAGGCGAGCAGCGCGGCCTCGGTGCCGATCTCGCTGGTGCCGAGCAGGCGCGGGGTGCTGGCGCCGGCCGCCTGGGCGGCGTACGCCATGAGCGCCTCGCGTTCGAGCTCGGCGCGCAGCGAGCGGATGGCGCGCCGCCTGGTCTCGGAGTTGAGCCTGATGCGCCGCCACAGCCGGTACGGCAGGCCGGCCACCTGCCTGTCGCGGTCGAGCACGGTGACGTCGAGGCTGGTGCCGTCTTTGAGGCCGATGGCGTAGCGGCGGCTGCCCTGGTGGTCGTCCTCGACGCGGCGGGCGGAGACCGGCGAGAACGACAGCTTCCGCAGGGCTGCGACGACGGCGTTGCCCGGGGGGCGGGTGTTGGGGCTGCCGACGCCGTACAGGGTGGCGTAGCCGATGGCCATGCCGACCAGGACGGTGACGATGGCGCTGGGGATGGTGATCTGGCGGCCGGAGAAGAAGGCCAGGATGTAGAGCGCGATCGTGGTCCACATCAGCATCCGCCAGGTGGGGCGGCGGTTGATGCGGACGGCGGTGGCGTAGGCGATGACCGAGGTGAGCAGTGTGTTGAGCGGCTCGATCTGCCGGTCGCCGGTGAGCAGCACGCGCAGGTCCTCGGCGTTGCCGGCGACGAGCCACTGCCCGAACAGGAACGAGCCGGCCATGCCGACGATGGCGGCGATCAGCCCTTCGGCGACGCGCAGCCCGTCGCGGTGGAAGACGCGCTCGACCGCGAAGGCCACGGGCACGATGAGCACGGCCGCGCCGCCGAGGAAGGCGGCGATCCTGGGCAGCAGCGGCACCAGCTCGGTGCCGTCCTGGACGTCGGCCTCCAGCCCGATGAGGGTCTGCTTGGCGACCAGGGCGAGCAGCACGACCGCGCCGAGCACGATGATCGTGGCCATGAAGCGCAGCAGGTCGGAGGGGCGGCGCAGGCGCTGGGGCAGCAGCGGCTCGACGACGTAGACGTCGCTCTCCGCGCGTGTCTCGGCCACGGCTGGATCCCCCTCCGCGAGGTCCTCCGTGTCATCTCGTTCCCTGATCTCGGCCACCGACAGCGATTCCGCACCTTCCCGTGCCGGACGATACGTCCCTGAGTTCCAGTGTGCTCAATCGTCCCCGCAGTAGTCGCAGGGGCAGGCTACACGCTGGAGTTCCCACTGTTCACCTCCGAATCGGGGCGGGCCGGGACGTAGGCTGTGTCCCATGTCGGGTGAATTGAGGGTTTTGGGGGCATGCCCGCTGGACTGCCCGGATACCTGTTCCTGGGTGGTGACCGTCGAGAACGGCGCGGCCGTCAAACTGCGCGGCAACCCCGACCAGCCCTACACCAGGGGCGCGCTGTGCGTGAAGGTCAACCGCTATCTGGAGCAGACCGGGGCGGAGGATCGCATCCTCTATCCGCTGCGCCGCACCGGGCCGAAGGGCTCGGGGCAGTTCGAGCGCATCACCTGGGAAGAGGCGCTCGACGAGATCTCCGTACGGCTGCGCGGCATCGTCGCCGAGCACGGCGGCCAGGCCATCTGGCCGTACCTGGGCACCGGCACGCTCGGCTACCTGCAGGGCTGCGAGGGCGTGGCGGGCCGCCGGTTCTGGAACGTGCTGGGCGCCTCCAAGCACTGGCTGAACATCTGCTCGGCGGCCGGCAACAGCGGCCTGTGGCGCACGAACGGCACCCCGGCCGGCATGGACCCGGAGAACTTCGCCCTGTCCAAGCTGATCCTGCTCTGGGGCACGAACACGCTGACCAGCGGGCACCACCTGTGGAAGTTCATCCAGGACGCCCGCGCGAACGGCGCGCACGTCGTGGCCATCGACCCGATCCGCACCAGGACGGCCGACCAGGCCGACGAGCACCTGGCGATCAGGCCCGGCACGGACGCCGCGCTCGCGCTCGGCCTGCTCAACGTGGTGCTGGCGGAGAACGCCCAGGACGAGGAGTTCCTGGCCGAGCACACCGAGGGCTGGGCGGAGTTCCGCGAGGAGATCCTGCGCCACCCGGTCGGGAAGGTGGCGGAGATCACGGGGATTCCCGCCGAGGCCGTCCACAGGCTGGGGATGAGGCTGGCCCACACGCGCCCGACCGCGCTGCGCGCCACGCACGGCCTGCAGCGGCACGCCGGCGGCGGCACCGCGCTGCGCACGATCGCCGCCATCCCCGGCGTCACCGGCGACTGGCGCCACCCCGGCGGCGGCATCGCCTTCTCCACCAGCGGCCACGTGCACCTCGACATCGACACGCGCGACGACCTGCTGGACAAGCCGGTGCGCACGCTGGTGATGACCAAGCTGGCCTCCCAGCTCGACGAGTCGGTGAAGTGCCTGTGGGTGTACGCCGCCAACCCCGTCGGCTCCTCCCCCGACTCCGGCGCCATCAGGCGGCGGCTCATGCGCGAGGACCTGTTCACGGTGGTCATGGAGCACTTCCCCACCGACACCGTGGACTACGCCGACATCGTGCTGCCCGCGACCATGCAGACCGAGCACCACGACCTGCACGCCGGCTACGGCCACCTCTACCTGATGTGGAACGAGCAGGCCGTCGAGCCGCCCGGCGAGTGCCTGTCCACGACGGAGACCTTCCGCCGGCTGGCCGCGCACATGGGCATGACCGAGCCGTCGCTCTACGACTCGGACCTGGAGCTGGCCGAGCAGCTCCTGGCGAGCGGGCATCCCTCCCTCGACGGCATCACCCTGGACAGGCTGCGCAAGGAGGGCTGGGTGCGGATGAACTACCCGCGGCCTTTCACGCCGTTCGCCGAGGGCTTCCCGACGCGCTCGGGGCGGCTGCGCTTCCCGCCGGCGGGCAAGGCGTACGTGCCGTCCCACACGGCCGCGGCGGCGGGGCGGGGGCCGTACCCGCTGACGCTGGTCACCCCCGCCTCGCACCTGTTCCTGAACACGACGTTCGGCAACAACCCGGAGCTGCGCCGCCGCGCCAAGGAGCCGACGGTGCTGGTGAACCCGGCGGACGCGGCGGCGCGCGGGCTGGAGGACGGCCGGCGCGTCCGGGTGTTCAACGACGGCGGGGAGTTCCTGGCGGACGTGGAGATCAGCGACCGGGTCGCGGCCGGGGTGGTGGCCTCGCCGAAGGGCCGCTGGCCCAAGCTCAGCCCCGGCGGCGCCAACCCGAACGCCGTCGTGGCCGAGCGGGACGGGGACATGGGCATGGGGCCGGCGTTCCACGACAACCTGGTCGAGATCAGCCCTGTGTGACGGGTCAGTCCAGTTTGAGCTTGTAGCCGACGTGGGAGGCCGTGAAGCCGAGGCCGTCGTAGAAGCGGTGCGCGTCCGTACGGGTCCGGTCGGAGGTGAGCTGCACCATCGCGCAGCCGCGCGCCCGCGCCCGGTCGACGGCCCATTCGATCATCTTGCGGCCGAGCCCCTGGCCGCGGGTGGAGGCGGCGACCCTGACCGCCTCGATCTGGCACCGTTCGGCGCCCAGCCGCGACAGCCCGGCCAGGTAGGTGAGCTGCATGGTCCCCACCACCTTGCCGTCCCGCTCGGCCACGATCAGCTCGTCGTAGGGGTCGGCGTCGATGCGCTCGAAGGCCGCCAGGTAGCGCTCGTCGTTCGGGTCGCCCTCCCGCAGCGCGCCCAGCGGGTCGTCGGCCAGCATCGCCACGATGGCCGGCACGTCCTCCCTGCGGGCCGTACGGAAGATCAGGGAGAGCACGTAGTGCGACTCCATCAGCGCCGGGTTGGACGGCAGCGCCATGACCTTGCCGCTCGGCGTGAACCCCTTGCGCGCGTACAGGGCGCGGGCGGCGTGGTTGCGGTCCACGGGCCAGAGCCCGATCTCCTCCGCGCCGGTGGTCCTGGCCCACTCCACGGCCGCGTCCACCAGCCGGGAGGCCACGCCGCCCTTCCTGGCCTCCGGCGCCACCCACATGGACAGCAGGTGGGCCCCGGTCTCCTCCAGCAGCACGCAGACCATCCCCACGTCGGCGCCGTCACGGGTGGCCGCCCAGTAGCGCGCGTCCGGGTTGCTCAGCCGCTCGGTCCACTTCTCGGGCGGGAACGCGATCTCGCGGTCGTAGGAGGAGCCGAACGCGTCCGGGGAGTCCCGCAACGCGCGCAGCCGCACCTCGCGCAGCCGTTCCCCCTCGTCCGGCCGGAGCAGCACGATTTCGATGTCAGACATGTCCGAATCATGTCAGGGACGGCTCAGGGTCCGTCCCCGATGCCCCCGGGGGGCGGCCGGAGGCAGCATGAGGTCATGAACGAAATCAGTCGACGCGACGAGGTATCGCTGTCGGGCGCCGCGCTGCGCGGCGCCCCTTGGAAGAGCGCCGCGATCGGCGGCGGCGTCGTGGCCTCCCTCAGCTACGGGGTGGGCCTGCTCAGCGGCGGGGGCGACCTGGTGTGGGCGCTGGGCCTGGGCATCAGCCTGTTCGCGCTGATCGCCGCGATCGGCGCGGTGTCCAAGCCGGAGGAGGGCGACCGGGTCACCCGCCAGGCGCGCCTGTGGTCGCTCCGGCACCCGTTCAAGTTCGCGCTGCTGCCCGCGGGCATCGTGGCCGTGCTGGACTACCCGCTGCAGCTCGTGCTGGACGGCAATGGGGTGTTCGGGTCGGCCTGGGACGCCCTGTGGCACGGCGCGCTCGTCTACCTGATCTCCGGCGTGCTGACGCTCACGATGCAGGGACGAGCGCGATCCGCCCGGTGAGCCGCCCGGTGAGCCGCCCGGTGAGCCGCCCGGTGATCCGCCCGGTGATCCGCCCGGTGAGCCGCCCGGTGGGCCTACGCCTCGCCCCGCTCCGCCGGACTCCTGCACACGCAGAACTCGTTGCCCTCGGGGTCGAGCATGGTGACCCAGCCGGTGCCGTCGGGCTTGCGAAGGTCCTGGAAGACGGTCGCGCCCAGCTCGATCAGCCGCTCGACCTCCTGGTCACGGGTCCTGCCCTCGGTCCCGTTGACGTCGAGGTGCAGCCGGTTCTTGACGGTCTTGCCCTCGGGCACGCGGATGAACAGCAGGAACGGGTCCCGCTTGGTCCGCAGCATCACCTCGTCGTCCCCGGGGGCGTCCCCTTCGCCCAGGGGCAGCCCGGTGGCCCTGCTCCACCAGCTCGCGATCTCGTACGGGTCTGCTGCGTCGATGGTGACGGCATGGATCTCAATCACGAGATCACCCAACCCGACACCACCAAAGACGTCAAGCAAGTGTTCGCAACCCGATGACGCCGGCCAGGATCAGCGCGATGGACAGCAGCCGCGGCAGCGACACCTGGTCGCCCATGGCGATCATGCCGAGGATCGCGGTGCCCGCCGCGCCCACGCCGGTCCAGACGGCGTAGGCGGTGCCGACCTCCAGCGACTTGAGCGCGTAGGAGAGCATCCCGAAGCTCAGCACGGCCGTGACCAGGAACGACAGCGTCCACCACAGGTTGGTGAAGCCGTTGCTGAGCTTGAGTGACAGGGCCATGGCGACCTCGAAGACGCCGGCCAGCACGAGAACGATCCACGCCATGATGACTCCTCCGGAGACGAGACTGACTGGGATGCGTCGTCTTGGCGTTCCGGGTACGGCGCGTCTCGTCCGGGAGCCTCAGGGGCTCATCGGCAAGAACGTGGCGGGTCGCGGGATCATTCCCACCAGATCGTGACCCAGCGGTCGCGCGGCATCGGCCACATGCCCAGCTCCACCACCGTCGCCGCCACCTCCTCCGCCCGCGCGGGGTCGAGGCAGACCCGGCGGCACACGCTGGCGGCCAGCTCCTCCAGCGACGTGAAACGTTCCAGCGGGGACTCTCTCTCCTCCACCCGCACGGCGAAGCCGAGCGCCGCCGCCAGCGCCACGCAGTCCTCCGCGATGGGCCGCACCGGCCGGTCGACGCCGTGGAAGTGCTGCCACAGCGGCGTCATCCAGCTCATGGGATGGCGGTGCGGCAGCTCGATCACCACCCGCCCCTGCGTGCGGGCGTCGAGCGCGGTCAGGAAGCCGGCCAGGTCGGGCACGTTGTAGACGACGTGCGCCGCCACGGCCGCGTCGGCCACCGGCACCCGGTCGGCCACGTCGGGCCAGCGGCCCTCGACGGTCGTGACCGGCACGCCGAGCTTGTCGGCCCGGGCGGTCAGCCCTTCGAGCATGGAGGCGGAGGTGTCGACCGCGTAGAGGTGGCCGATGCGCCCGTGCAGCGGCAGGGAGGAGGCCCCCGGCCCCGAGCCCACGTCGAGCAGCGTGCCCTTGTCGGGCAGCGCCTCCGACAGTCGCGTCATGGTCGGGCCGTCGTCGGGCTCGGCCAGCGCCCTGTCAGTACGGGTGCCGAACCGCTCGGGCGAATGACTCCACGGATCCGCGGGGGCCTTGGCCAGGATCTCGTCCGGAATCGCCCAGGATTCCAGTCGCTCCCGCCACCTGGCGGCGAGTTCTTCGGCGTCCATGGAGACGAGCATGCCATGCATAGCCGGGGTTACCCGCGGGTAGCATTTCAGAGTAAGGTTACTCGCCAGTAGAGAAATCCTCGGTTCAAGGAGATCGACGCCCATGGGCCACTACAAGAGCAACGTGCGTGACCTGGAATTCAACCTCTTCGAGGTCTTCGGGAGACGCGAGATCCTCGGCACCGGGCCCTTCGCCGATCTGGACGAGGACGTCGCGCGCACTCTCCTCGACGAGATGCACCGGCTGGCGACCGGCGTGCTCGCCGACTCCTTCGAGGAGGGCGACAGGAACCCGCCGGCGTTCGACGCGGCCACCTCCTCCGTGACCCTGCCCGACGGGTTCAAGAAGTCGTACAAGGCGCTGATCGAGGGCGGCTGGGCGCACCAGGACCTGCCCGTCGAGCTGGGCGGCCCCGGCATCCCGCGCAGCCTGGCCTGGGCCACGGCCGAGATGGTGCTCGGCGCGAACCCCGCGCTCTACATGTACGCGGCCGGCCCCAACTTCGCCTACACCATGTGGAAGCTGGGCACCCCCGAGCAGAAGCGCTTCGCCGAGCTGGCCATCGAGCGCAACTGGGGCGCCACCATGGTGCTCACCGAGCCGGACGCCGGCTCCGACGTGGGCGCCGGGCGGACGAAGGCCGTGCGCCAGCCCGACGGCAGCTGGCACATCGAGGGCGTCAAGCGCTTCATCACCAGCGCCGAGCAGGACATGACGGAGAACATCTTCCACCTGGTGCTGGCCCGCCCCGAGGGCCACGGCCCCGGCACCAAGGGGCTGTCGATGTTCCTGGTGCCGAAGTACCACGTGAACCTGGAGACCGGCGAGCTCGGCGAGCGCAACGGCGTCTACGTCACCAACGTCGAGAAGAAGATGGGCCTGAAGGTCTCCACGACCTGCGAGCTGACCTTCGGCGACAAGCACCCCGCGATCGGCTGGCTGATCGGCGACGTGCACGAGGGCATCAAGCAGATGTTCATGGTGATCGAGCACGCCCGCATGATGGTCGGCACCAAGGCCATCGCCACGCTCTCCACCGGCTACCTCAACGCCCTCGAGTACGCCAAGTCGCGCTTCCAGGGCGCCGACCTGGCCAAGATGGCCGACAAGAGCGCGCCCCGGGTGACCATCACCCACCACCCCGACGTGCGGCGCGAGCTGATGCTGCAGAAGGCGTACGTCGAGGGCATGCGCGCCCTGGTGCTCTACACGGCCACCTTCCAGGACACGCTGCTCATCAACCCCGACGACCGGCACGCCCAGGCCATGAACGACCTGCTGCTGCCCGTCGTCAAGGGCGTCGGGTCGGAGCGGTCGTACGAGCTGCTGTCGCGCTCGCTGCAGACCCTGGGCGGCTCCGGCTACCTCCAGGACTACCCGATCGAGCAGTACATCAGGGACGCCAAGATCGACTCCCTGTACGAGGGCACCACCGCCATCCAGGGCCAGGACCTGTTCTTCCGGAAGATCCTGCGCAACCAGGGCGCGGCGATCGGCGCGCTGCTGGCCGAGATCAACGAGTTCGCCGGGTCCGAGGCGGGCAACGGCCGGCTCAAGGAGGAGCGCAAGCTGCTCGTCGAGGCCGCCGCCGAGGTCAAGGCCATGGGCGACACCATGGCGGGCTGGGCGCTGGGCTCGCTGGAGTCGCCCTCCGAGGTCTACAAGGTCGGGCTCAACACCACCCGCTTCCTGCTCGCGCTGGGCGACCTGGTCATCGCCTGGCTGCTGCAGCGCCAGGCCGAGGTGGCGCTGGCCAAGCTGGCCACCCAGGAGGACCCGTTCTACCAGGGCAAGGTCGCGGCGGCGTCGTTCTTCGCCAAGAACGTGCTGCCCCGGCTGGCCGCCGAGCGGCGCGCGCTCGAATCGACCGGGCTGGAGCTCATGGAGCTGCCGGAAGAGGCGTTCTGACGGCTGGAGCCGCCGGGAGAGGCCCGCTCTGACGGCTGGGGCCTCTCCGCCGCCTTTCCGCCGCCCACGGCGGGGCGTCCGCACCTTTCCGATGCGGGCGCCCCGCCGTTCGGCGTCCGGCCCCTTGCGGTACGGCGGCGGTCCGCGCGAGATGCGACGGGTGTGATCGGCGTCAGCCGGGTATGACCGTGGCTGTACTCGCCGTTTGCCTGGAGGTCGTCATGGGTGTCGGGGTAAGCATCTTCTTCCTCACGCTTGGCGCCATTCTGAGGTTCGCGATCGAGCCCGACGTGTTCGGCGACAGCGTGCACATGGACGTGATCGGCCTGATCTTCATGATCGTCGGCGGCGTGGGGGTGGTGCTGGCCATCGTGCTGGCCCCGCGGCGCGGGCAGACCTCCGACCACCGGCTGATGCACCGCGAGAACAACCCGCCCGAGCTGTAGGGCCGGGAGCAGCCCGTCAGAGACTGAGCTGCACGGCGGCGCGGGTCGCCAGGATGGGCTTGATGTGCTGGGCGATCACGGCCTGGTGGTCGGGGTGGTCGCGGTAGAGCGCGAAGTCGTCCACCGAGTCGAAGTCCGCCACCACCGCGTAGTCGTGGTTGCCCTGGGTGATGCCCGCGTCGGGGCCCACGGTGTAGGAGCGCAGCTGCGGGATGAGGCCCGGGAGTTTGCGCAGCTCGGAGGTGACCGCGGCCTGCTGCTCGGCGGTCGCGTCCTCGGTCCAGGTGAACAGCACGATGTGGCGAATCATGCGAGTCACTTTAGCCATGTATCTGAGCGCGGCCTCGGCGCTCTGAGGTCAGTGGGTGCGGGCGTCGCGCCGTACGGCGATCGCCGGGGGAGGGGTCCTCCCGGCGATCGCCGTACTTCATGCGCCGTGGGCCCGCGGGCGGCCCCACGCGACCACACACCACCCGCAGGCGGCCCGCGGGCGGCGGGCCGGCCGGGTCAGCCCCAGGCGAGCATGCGGAGGGGGTCCTCCAGCATCGCGCCCACGTCGCGCAGGAACAGGGAGCCCAGCTCGCCGTCGATGATCCGGTGGTCGAAGGAGAGCGACAGGGTCGCCACCTTGCGCACCGCCAGCTCGCCGTCCACCACCCACGGCATGTCCCTGATCTGGCCGATGGCGAGGATCGCGGCCTCGCCGGGGTTGAGGATCGGGGTGCCGCCGTCCACGCCGAACACGCCGACGTTGGTGATGGTGATGGTGCCGCCGGACATCTCGGCCGGTTGGGTACGCCCCGACCGGGCCGTCTCCGTGAGCCCGGCCAGCCGGCCGGCCAGCTCGGGGAGCGACAGGTCCTGGGCGTCCTTGATGTTGGGCACCAGGAGGCCGCGCGGGGTCGCGGCGGCGATTCCGAGGTTCACGTAGTGCTTGACCACGATTTCCTGGGACTCCTCGTCCCACGCGGAGTTGATCATCGGGTGCCGCCGGACCGCCGTCAGGACGGCCTTGGCCACCAGGAGCAGCGGCGAGACCTTGACCTCGGCGAACTCCGCGAGCGTGCGCAGGCGGCGCACCGCCTCCATCGTGCCCGTCATGTCCACCTGGAGGAACTCGGTGACGTGCGGGGCCGTGAAGGCGCTCGTGACCATGGCCTGGGCGGTCATCTTGCGCACGCCCTTGACGGGGACGCGCTCCTCGCGCCGCGCCGGGGCCTGCGGGCGCTGCGGCTGCCCGGCCGGCGCCGGTTCCGCTGCCGCTTCCGGTGCCGCTTCCGGTACTGAGGCCGCCGCGTGCACGTCGTCGCGGGTGATCGAGCCCTGGGGGCCCGTGCCGTTGATCGACGCCAGGTCCACGCCCAGGTCCTTGGCGAGCTTGCGCACGGGAGGCTTGGCCAGCACGGCCACCCGCGCGGGCGTCACCGCCGCCGGGGCCGCCGGCGGCGCGGCGGGCGTGGCCGCTCCCCCGGCGGGCGGTGCGGTGGCCCGTGTCGCGCCCGCAGCGGGCGGGGCCGTGGCTGGTGGCGCGCCAGGAGGGGGTGGCAGGGTCGGGGGGCCGTCCACCTCCACGCGGGAGGGGTTGGCGACCGGGTTGGCCGGAATGCCGGTCGAGGGCTGCTTGCGGGGGCGGCGCTTGGTGGCGCCGGTCTTCACGCCGTAGCCGACCAGGACCGCCTGGCGCTCCTCCTTGGGGGCCGGGCTGCCGTGCGCGCCGGGCTCCACCGCGCCCTCCGCCGGCGGGTTCGGCACCAGGTCCTCGGCCAGCGCCTCGGGCTTCCCCGCCGCGCCTGAGGCGGCGTCGGGGCCGGAGGTGGCCCCCTGGCCCGAGGTGACGCCCACCCCTGAGCCGTCCCCCGAGCCGGTCGCGCCGGGCTGGGCGGGGGCGCCGGCGCCGGGGGCGCCGGGCTCGGTGGTGTCGATGGCGATGATGGCGATGCCCACGTCCACCGTGTCGCCCTCGTCGGCCATCAGGCCCGCCACCACCCCGTCCCACGGGATCGGCAGCTCGACGATCGACTTGGCCGTCTCGATCTCCACGACGATCTGGTTGACCTTGACCGGGTCGCCCGGCTTGACGTGCCAGCGGACGATCTCGGCCTCCGTCAGCCCCTCGCCGACGTCGGGAAGCTTGAACTCGCGTCGCATGTGCGCCTGCCTCCTCAGTAGCCGAAGGCCCGGTCGACGGCGTCGAGCACCCGGTCCAGGTCGGGCAGGTAGTGCTCTTCCAGCTTGGACGGAGGGTAGGGGGTGGAGAAGCCGCCGGCCCGCAGGACGGGCGACTCCAGGTGGTAGAAGCACTGCTCGGTGATCCGGGCGGCCAGCTCGGCGCCGAAGCCGCTGTTGACGGGCGCCTCGTGGACGACGACGACCCGGCCCGTACGGCGGGCGGACTCCATCACCACCGGCTCGTCGAGCGGGTTGAGCGAGCGCAGGTCGATGACCTCCAGCGAGCGCCCGTCGTCCTCGGCCGCCGTGGCCGCCTCCAGGCAGGTCTTGACCATGGGCCCGTAGGCCAGCAGCGTGGCGTCGGCGCCGGGCCGCACGACCTTGGCCGCGTGCAGCGGCGGCCACCAGTCGGTGGCGGTGGTGTCGACGTCGGCCTTCTCCCAGTAGCGGCGCTTGGGCTCGAAGAAGAGCACCGGGTCGTCGCTGCGGATGGCCTGCTGGATCATGGTGTAGGCGTCGGCCGGGTTGGAGCAGGCGACGACGCGCAGGCCGGCGGTGTGGGTGAAGTACGCCTCGGGCGACTCGCTGTGGTGCTCGACCGCGCCGATGCCGCCGCCGCAGGGAATGCGTACGACGACCGGCAGCTTGATCGCGCCCAGCGAGCGCATCGGCATCTTGGCGAGCTGCGTGATGATCTGGTCGGCGGCCGGGAACACGAACCCGTCGAACTGGATCTCGCACACCGGCCGGTATCCGCGCAGCGCCAGCCCGATCGCGGTGCCGATGATGCCCGACTCGGCCAGCGGCGTGTCGATGACGCGGTCCTCGCCGAAGTCCTTCTGCAGACCGTCGGTGACCCGGAACACGCCGCCCAGCTTGCCGACGTCCTCGCCCATGATGAGGACCTTCGGGTCGTCCTCCATGGCCTTGCGCATGCCCTCGTTCAGGGCCTTGGACAGACTCAGGATGGTCACTTCTCGAACCCCTCCAAGTAAGCGGCGAACTCGGCGCGCTCCCGGTCGATCAGGGGGTGGGGTTCGCGGTAGACGTGGTCGAAGATGTCGAGCGGCTCGGGGTCGGGCATGGCCAGGCAGCGCCGGCGCAGGTCGGCGCCGAGCTGATCGGCCTCGGCGTCGATGGCGTCGAAGAACGCCTGGTCGGCCTGCTCGTTGCGGAACAGGTAGGCCTTGACCCGCTCGATCGGGTCCTTGAGCTTCCACGCCTCCAGCTCGCTGGCCACGCGGTAGCGCGTGGGGTCGTCGGTGGTGGTGTGGGCGCCCATCCGGTACGTGTACGCCTCGATGAGCGTCGGCCCCTGCCCCGTACGGGCCGCTTCGAGCGCCTTGCGCGTCACCGCGAGGCAGGCGAAGACGTCGTTGCCGTCGACCCTGATCCCGGGGAACCCGAACCCGGAGGCGCGGCGGTAGAGCGGGATGCGGGTCTGCTTCTCCAGCGGCTCGGAGATGGCCCACTGGTTGTTCTGGCAGAAGAACACGATGGGCGCGTTGAACACGCTGGCCCAGATGAACGACTCGTTGACGTCACCCTGGGAGGTGGCGCCGTCGCCGAAGTAGACGATCGTGGCGGCGCTGGCGTCGTCGCGCTGGATGCCCATCGCGTAGCCGACCGCGTGGAGCGTCTGGCTGCCGATCACGATCGTGTAGAGGTGGAAGTTGTGCTCCTTGGGGTCCCAGCCTCCGTGGTTGACGCCCCTGAACAGGCCCAGCAGCTTCACCGGGTCGACGTCGCGGCACCACGCCACGCCGTGCTCGCGGTAGGTGGGGAAGGCCATGTCGGCGTCGGTCAGCGCGCGGCCGGAGCCGATCTGGGCGGCCTCCTGGCCCAGCAGCGAGGCCCAGATGCCCAGCTCGCCCTGGCGCTGCAGCGCCACGGCTTCCAGGTCGACGCGCCGGACGAGCACCAGGTCGCGATAGAGCGACCGGATCTCCTCCGGAGTCAGGTCGATGTCGTAGTCGGGATGCTCGACTCGCTCTCCCTCGGGGGTGAGCAGCTGAACGAGCTCAGGAGGTGCCCCTGCACCGCTTGAGGCGTCCATGGTCATGCGCCACTCCTGCTGGTCGGGGCCGGATGTCGATGGGGTTGCCACCTTAGGCCAGCCTTACTAACGACGAACCCTGAGGTGGGGGTTCATACGCTTTTGGGGCCATCGTGGCAGACATCACAGCCCTGTGCGCAAGCCCCATGTCCTCCCCGTTCCCGTTGTATCGGCGACCACACGCGCCGGTAGGCTGTGCTTCCCATCCACCCACCGCTCCCAGGAGGAACGCAGTGGCCCGCGTCATCGTGGACGTCATGTTGAAGCCCGAGATCCTCGATCCGCAGGGCCAGGCCATCGCCAGGGCGCTGCCCCGGCTCGGCTTCTCCGGCGTCTCCGCCGTGCGGCAGGGCAAGCGCTTCGAGATCGAGCTCGACGGCCCGGCCGACGAGGCGGCGCTCGCGGAAGTGCGCAAGATGGCGGAAACGCTGCTGGCGAACACCGTCATCGAGGACTACAGCGTCCGGGTCGAGGGCTAAGGCACATTTGCCGCCCCGATTTCCCCTGGGGCGGTTAAAGCCGGGTTGCGACGTGCCACAATGCCACGGGCTTGCCAACACTAAATAACAACAACGTGATTTTGCGGTTAGCCCCGTTTTCTCAGGGAAACCTACTCCAGGTGACATTCCGGCGCCCGGAGGAGTCCGGTGGATATTGAGTTCTCGTTGGCACTGCCTCGGGATGCGGTCGGCATACCGATGGTCAGGCGGGTGCTGGGCGATGCCATGCGTTCACTCAACGTGAGTGAGACCTGCATCGCCGACATGCTGCTCGCCGTCTCCGAGGCATGCTCCAACGCGGTCCGGCACGGAGGGCCGGCCAATCGGTACGAAGTCACGGCCGCCATCGGCGCCGGCCAGTGCGACGTGCGCGTGGCCGACAGCGGCGAGGGCGTCCCGACGATGCCGCCGCAGTTCCCGCCTCCCGACACCGAGAACGGCCGCGGCATGCTGATCATGCGCTCCGTGGTCGACGAGATCTCCTTCGGCGTCACGCCGGGCCGCGGCACCACGGTCCACCTGCGCAAGCTGCTCGCCTGGGACGACGGCGCCGACGCCCGTCCCCGCGAGCTGGCCGCGGTCTGACCGCCCGCGAGCCGGGGACCCGCGCACAGCGGGATGACCGCCGCGAGCCGGGGACCCGCGCGCACAGGGGTCTGACCGCCCGCGAGCCGCGGACCTGGGCGCACGCCCGACGGCCGAGCCGATGCCGACCATCGGGGAGCACCCGATAACCTGGTGAGACCGCCGTCCACCCCGATGGGACGGTGGCGCGCGCATTCCTCCGGAGGGGACGACAGTCATGAGCGCTGCCCGTGTGGGCGTTGTCACGTTTCCAGGAACTCTCGACGACCAGGACGCGGCCAGAGCCGTGCGCCTCGTGGGCGCGGAGGCGGTCCCGTTGTGGCACGCCGACCGCGACCTGAAGGGGGTCGACGCCGTCTTCCTGCCCGGCGGCTTCTCCTACGGCGACTACCTGCGCTGCGGCGCCATCTCGCGCTTCGCGCCGCTCATGGACGACCTGGTCCCGGCCGCCAGGGCGGGGCTGCCCGTGATCGGCACCTGCAACGGGTTCCAGATCCTGTGCGAGGCGCACCTGCTGCCCGGCGCGCTGACCCGCAACGCCTCGCTCCACTACGTGTGCCGTGACCAGCGGCTCAAGGTCGAGCAGACCGAGACCGCGTGGACCGGCGCGTTCGAGCGGGGCCAGGAGATCGTGCTGCCGATCAAGCACGGCGAGGGCCGCTACGTGGCCTCCGAGGACACGCTGGCGGCGCTGGAGGCGGGCGGCCACGTGGTGTTCCGCTACGTCGGCAACCCCAACGGCTCGCTCAACGACATCGCCGGCATCCGCAACGAGGCGGGCAACGTGGTCGGCCTCATGCCGCACCCCGAGCACGCCGTCGAAGAGCTGGTCGGCGCCCCGAGCACCGACGGCCTCGGCATCTTCGCCTCCGTCCTCAAGAACCTGGTGAACGCATGACCGACAGCGTGAAGCGGGCGGCGGAGACCCCCGACGAGCCGATGCCCTTCGCCGAGCTGGGGATGAAGCAGGACGAGTACGACCGGGTCAAAGAGATCCTGGGCCGCCGTCCGACCGGCTCCGAGCTGGCCATCTACAGCGTCATGTGGTCCGAGCACTGCTCGTACAAATCGTCCAAGGTGCACCTGAGGCAGTTCGCGACCAAGGCGCCCAAGTCCGAGGCGCTGCTCGTGGGCATGGGCGAGAACGCCGGCGTGGTCGACATCGGCGACGGCTGGGCGGCCACGTTCAAGATCGAGTCGCACAACCACCCGTCCTACGTCGAGCCGCACCAGGGCGCGGCCACCGGCGTCGGCGGGATCGTGCGCGACATCATGTCCATGGGCGCGCGCCCGATCGCCGTCATGGACGCGCTGCGCTTCGGCGCCGCCGACGCCGTGGACACCCGGCGGGTGCTGCCCGGCGTGGTGGAGGGCATCAGCAGCTACGGCAACTGCCTGGGCCTGCCCAACATCGGCGGCGAGGTCGTCTTCGACCCCTGCTACATCGGCAACCCGCTGGTCAACGCCCTGTGCGTGGGCCTGCTGCGCAAGGACCAGATCAAGCTGGCCACCGCGCCCGGCCCCGGCAACAAGGTCGTGCTGTTCGGCGCGTCCACCGGCCCCGACGGCATCGGCGGCGCGTCGGTGCTGGCCAGCGCCACGTTCGAGGACGAGTCGCAGGCCAAGCGGCCCGCCGTGCAGGTGGGCGACCCGTTCATGGAGAAGCTGCTCATCGAGTGCTGCCTGGAGCTCTACGCCGCCGACGTGGTCGTCGGCATCCAGGACCTCGGCGCGGCCGGCGTCTCCTGCGCCACGACCGAGCTGGCCGCCAAGGGCACCGGCGGCATGAAGGTGGACCTCAACCTGGTCCCACTGCGCGACCCCTCGCTCAGGCCCGGGGAGATCCTCATGAGCGAGTCGCAGGAGCGGATGATGGCCGTCGTCCGCCCCGACGACATCCCCGCGTTCATGGCCATCTGCGAGAAGTGGGACGTGCCCGCCACCGTCATCGGCGAGGTCACCGACACCGGCCGCCTGGTCATGACCTGGGACGGCGAGGTCATCGTGGACATCCCGCCGGGCACCGCCGCCGACGAGGGCCCGGTCTACGAGCGGCCCTTCCACGAGCCCGCCGGGCAGGCCGCGCTCAACGCCGACACGCCCGACCGGCTGGCCCGGCCGGAAGACCTGCGGGCCACCCTGCTCAAGCTGCTCGGCTCGCCCAACCTGGCCTCCAAGGAGTGGGTGACCAACCAGTACGACCGCTACGTGCGCTCCAACACCGTGCTGGCCCAGCCGGCCGACGCGGGCGTGCTGCGCGTGTCGGAGGTGATGGAGGGCGCCGAGCCGACGACGCGCGGCATCGCGCTGTCCACCGACGGCAACGGCCGCTACGCCAAGCTCGACCCGTACGCCGGGGCGCAGCTCGCGCTCGCCGAGGCCTACCGCAACGTGGCCGTGACCGGCGCGCAGCCGCTGGCCGTCACCAACTGCCTCAACTTCGGCTCCCCCGAGGACCCCGAGGTCATGTGGCAGTTCGCCGAGGCCGTGCGCGGCCTGGCCGACGCGTGCCGCACGCTCGGCGTGCCGGTCACCGGCGGCAACGTCTCCTTCTACAACCAGACCGGCTCCACGGCCATCCACCCGACGCCCGTCGTGGGCGTGCTGGGCGTCATCGACGACGTGGCCAGGCGGGTGCCGTCGGGCTTCGTCGCCGACGGGCTGCGGGTCGTGCTGCTCGGCGACACCGCCGAGGAGTTCGGCGGCTCCGAGTGGGCCCACGTCGAGCACCACCACCTGGGCGGGCTGCCGCCCCGGGCCGACCTGGAGGCCGAGCGGGCGCTGGCCACCGTGCTGGTCGAGGCGGCCCGCAGGGGGCTGCTGGAGGGCTCGCACGACCTCTCCGACGGCGGGCTGGCCATCGCGCTGGCTGAGTCGTGCCTGGCGCATGGCGTCGGCGCGACGGTCGAGCTGACCGGCGACCCGTTCACCGACCTGTTCAGCGAGTCCGCCTCGCGGGCGCTGGTCGTCGTGCGGCCCGAGTCCTACGACGAGTTCGCCTCGCTGTGCGGGCGCCACGACGTGCCCTGCTACGGGCTCGGGATGACCGGCGGGTCGTCGCTGGTCGTCCGCGACGTCTTCGAGGTCTCCGTCGAGGACCTGCGGGAGACCCACACGGCGGCGCTTCCCGCGCTGTTCGGCTGATCCCGCGCGATCCGGCTGATCCCGCACGGGATCAGCCGATCTCGCGCCGTTCAGCCGAACTCACGCCGTTCGGCTGAGCTTCGTCGGCGAAAGGGCCGGCACGGAAATCTCCGTGCCGGCCCTTTTCCGGCCGGCCCGTTGTCCGTCGCGCCGGTGAGTAAAAGGACGCGTTGGAGACGTGGCGTCCCGCGTGATAATCGGTCTGTGCCCACCCCCGGTCCCACCCCTTACCTGCCCAAGGCGACGCAGCCCGTGCGCGGCGTGGTCTGGGCCGTCCATCTGGCCCTTCCCCTGCTCGGGCTCTGGCTGCTGCTGGCCCAGCCCGACCTCAACGTCTTCTGGCAGCACAACGCCAGCCATTTCTGGCTGATCCTGCTGGTGGCCGGCGTCAACGTGGTGCTCGGCGCGCTCATCAGCGAGGCGTCACGGCGGCGGCAGGACGCCCGGCTGTTCCTGGTCTCCATGGTCTTCCTGAGCAGCGCCGGGTTCTTCCTGCTGCACGGCCTGGCCACGCCGCGGATCATCCTGCCCGCCGGCTCCGTGGGCTTCGACATCGGCCAGCAGGTGGGGCTGTCGATCGCGGCGCTGTTCGCCTTCGCCTCGGCGCTGCCGCTGGACGACAGGGCCGCCAGGGCGGTGCTGGCGTCGCAGCACTTCGTCCGCGCCGCGCTGGCCGGGATCATGCTGCTGTGGGGCGTCACATCACTCGTGCCCGGCCTGACGCAGCTCAGCGAGCCGCCGCAGGTCTCGCCGATGGGCTGGCTGGCGTGGGGGTCGGTGCCCGGCCTGCTGCTGTACGCCGCGGCGAGCGTGATGATGTTCCTGCTGCACCGGCGGCGGCCGTCGGCCATGCTGATCAGCCTCATCACCGCCTACGCGCTGCTGGCCGAGTCCATGGTCGCCGGGATGTCCCAGCTCAACTGGCACCTGTCCTGGTGGGAGTGGCACATCCTGCTGACCCTGGCCTTCGTCTTCGTGGCCTACAGCGCCTACCTGCAGTTCCGGCGGGAGGGGTCGAGCGCGGGCCTGTTCGACTCGGTGGCGCTGGCGGAGACCGTGGCGCGCATCAGGCGCGACTACGACGAGGCGCTGGAGGAGATGGTCGAGCACGTACGCCGGGGCGAGCCGCTGGCCGCCACCCGGCTGTCGGGCAAGTTCCGGCTCAACGAGGGGCAGGCCGCGGTGCTCGACCGGGCCGGGCAGGCGCTGGCCCAGGAGCGGGAGCTGTCGGAACGGCTGGCCGCGCTGGTGGCGGTGAGCGCCCAGACCAAGGTGGGGCTGCCGGAGGAGCAGTTGCTGACGGTGTCGCTGGAGCGGGTGCGGCAGGCGTACGGGGACGTCAAGATCGCGCTGGTCTCGGAGGGGAAGACGCAGATCGGCTCGCGGCACTACGAGTTCACCGGCGGCGACCCGATCAGGCGCGACCGGCTCCTGGCCTTCCCGCTGACCGTCAAGGGCAACCTGGCGGGCGTGCTGGAGGTGCCGATCGGGCGCACCAGCCAGGACGAGGCGCTGGCCGCGACGCTGGCCGGGCAGCTCTCGCTCTCGCTGGAGAACGCCCGCCTCTACCAGGAGCTGCACACCCTCTTCCACCAGTACATGTCGCCCGACGTGGCGCACGCGCTGCTCGCCGACCCGGCGCAGGCGGAGCTGGGCGGCCGGCTCAAGGAGCTGACGGCGCTCTTCGCCGACCTCAAGGGCTTCACCACGTTCTCCGAGAAGGTCGCGCCGGGCGAGATCGTGGAGATGCTCAACCGCTATCACACGGCCGCCGTGCCCCGCATCCTCGACAACGGCGGCACGATCGTGCAGTTCGTCGGCGACGCGCTGCTGGCGCTGTTCAACGCCCCCGCCAACCAGGCCGGGCACGCGCGGGCGGCCTGCACGGCGGCGCTGGAGATGCAGCGGGCCGCGGCCGAGATCGCCGAGGAGATGGCCTGGAAGGTCGACGGCGTCGAGTGGCCGACGTTCCGGGTGGGCGTCAACACCGGGCCCGCGCTGGTGGGCAACATCGGCAGCCCCGAGCTGCGCGGCTTCAACGCGATGGGCGACGCCGTGAACGTGGCCGCCCGGCTCCAGACCCTGGCCGAGCCGGGCACGGTGGTGATCGGCGAGACGACCTACCGGCAGCTGGGCGGGGGCGCGAAGGTGCGGGCTCTGGGACCGCTCAGCCTCAAGGGCAAGGAGGAGCGGGTGGCGGCGTACGTTCTGACGGAAATGACATAGAAGGCCGGTGCCCGTACCGACATAATCGGGCGCATGGACCCAGAGCCCGGAGAGTTCCTCACCATGCTGAACGCCGAGGAGGTCGAGGACCTGCGCTCGGCCGGCCGGCTGCGGCGCTGGGACCGGGGCACGACCATCATGACCGAGGGCGACACGTCCGACTGGGTGCTCGTGCTGCTGGAGGGGCGGGTCAAGTGCTCCTCCCACACCAGCGGCGGCACCGAGGTGGTGCTGGCCGTCCGCGGCCCGGGCGCGCTGCTCGGCGAGCTGTCGGCCATCGACGGCTCGCCCCGCTCGACCACGGTGACCGCGCTGGAGCCGATCTCCGGCATCGTGGTGCGTGACTTCACCTCCTTCCTGGAGACGCACGGGCGCATCGCCGTCCTGCTCATGAGGCTCGTCAGCGGCAAGCTGCGCGACGCCGACAGGAAGCGCATCGAGTACGGCGCCTTCGACACCACCGGCCGGGTCGCCACCCGGCTGCTGGAGCTGGCCGACCGGTACGGCGAGCAGACCACCAGCGGGGTGCGCGTGGCACTGCCGCTGTCGCAGGACGAGCTGGCGGGCTGGACCGGCGCCTCCCGCGAGGCCGTCAGCAAGGCGCTGCGCTCGCTGCGCGACCGGGGGCTGATCGAGACCGGGCGGCGGCGCGTGGTGATCCACGACCTCGAAGGGCTGCGCAAGCGGGCCAGGTGACCCCGTCCCGTCTTATGGCGTCGTGCGCCATGTGACCCCTGGTACAAAACGGACGTACGTCGTACGTCATAGTGAGAGGCATGGTCGCGGTCACCCCCCAAGACGACGCCCGCCTCCGCTACGCCTGGCGAGTGTGCGCGGTCACCAGCCTGGGCCTCATCCTCATCGGCATCGCCGGCAGCACGCTCAACGTGGCGCTGCCCACGGTGGTGCGGCACTTCCACGCCGACGCGACGGGGTCGAGCTGGATCCTGCTGTCGTTCCTGCTGGTCAACACCGCCAGCCTGGTGTTCTTCGGCCGGGTGGCCGACCTGCTCGGCAGGCGTGAGGTCTACCTGGCGGGCTTCGCCCTGTTCACGCTGGCCTCGCTGCTGGCCGGGCTGTCGCCCGACGTCTGGTTCCTGATCGCGATGCGCGTGCTCCAGGCCGTCGGCGCCGCGATGATCCTGGCGAACGGGACCGTGATCATCACCGACGCGTTCCCGCCCGACCGGCTCAGCCAGGGCATGGGCGTCTACATCGGCACGCTCTCGGTGGCCCAGCTCCTGGGCCCCACGCTGGGCGGCCTGATCGCGGAGACGGCCGGCTGGCAGTGGATCTTCTGGGTGAACGTGCCGGCCGGGCTGGTGGCGCTCGGCGTCGGCGCGGCGATCCTGCGCAAGATGCCCAGGCAGCCCAGGGAGCCGGTGGACGCGCTGGGCAACGTGCTGGTGTTCGCGGCGCTGTCGGCGCTGCTGCTGGCGCTGTCGTCGGCGGGGACGAGCGGGCCGTTCAGCCCCGTGGTGCTGACCGGGGTCGGCGTGTTCGCGGTGCTGGTGCCGCTGATCTACCTGGCCGAGCGGCGCGCCCCCAACCCGGTGCTGGACCTGCGGCTGTTCGGGGGGCGGCTGCTGGCCTGCGCGAACCTGGCCTCGTTCTGCAACGCGCTGGCCCGCTCGGCGCTGATCCTCGTGGTGGCGCTGTACTTCCAGGCGGCCAGGGGGGTGGACGCGTTCGCCGCCGGGCTCAGCGTGCTGCCCGTGCCGGTCGGGATCGGGCTGGCCTCGCCCCTGGTGGGCATGCTGGGGCGCCGCGTGTCGCCGTACGCGCTGTCGATCGGGGGCGCGGTGCTGAGCGCGGCCGGGCTCGGCACGCTGCTGCTGACGGCCGATCCGGCGACGCCGTACTGGGTGATCGGGATCGGGCTGTTCGTGGCGGGGTGCGGCAGCGGGACGTTCCTGACCGGGAACACCACGCAGGTCATGGGGGCGCTGCCGAGCGGCAGCCTGGGAGTGGTCAACGGGTTCCGCGTCATGGTGATGAACGTCGGCATCGTGATCAGCGTCGGCCTGTCGCTCAGCGTCCTGACCGCCTCGGTGGGGCCCGAGCTGCGGGCCCAGGTGTACGCGGGAACCCTGTCCAGGCTGTCACCGGTGGCGGTGGGGCAGCTCATGGACGGGTTCCGGGTGGCGTACGCGGTGCTGTTCGGGGTGGCGCTGCTGGGCGCGGTGCTGGCGGCCCTGGCCCGGCCGGGGCGGGCCGCGGCCGGGCGGGACCCGGCGCCGCGGTAGCCCGGCAGGCGGGCGCCAGAAAGCGAGTGTCGGAGAGCGGGCGCCAGAAGGCGGGTGTCAGAGAAGGCGGGTGTCAGAAAGCGCCGGCCAGGCGGGCCTCGACGTCGCGGTAGCGGGAGACGGGCACCAGGTGCACGCCCGCGAAGGCCCCGGAGTCGCGCAGCGCGAGCACCTGCTCGCAGGCCGCCTCCACCCCCGCCATGCGGTCGGCCGCCACCTTGTCGACCAGCTCCTCGGGCAGGGCGATGTCGGGGATCGCGCTGGACAGCAGGCGGGCGTGGTTGGCGCTGGCCAGGACCATCACGCCGGCGTAGACGGGCACCTCCACCGGGTGCGCCTCCCGCCATCTGAGCTGGGCCTCGACCGAGAAGCTCACCTGGGAGAACAGGAGGTCGGCCGTGCGCTTCCAGGCCGGCAACGGCCGCAGCGCGGCGGCCGCGCCCAGGCGGAAGCCCGGCGAGAAGGCCCGCGCCTCCTCGATCATCGACCGCACGGTCAGGTCGCTCGTCCGGTTGCCGCTCGTGGGCTTGTCGCCGTAGACGAACAGGAACTGGTCCACGCCGTACGCCGCCGCCGTCAGCAGGTCGCGCCGGAAGCCCAGCAGGTTGCGGTCGCGCGAGTTGAGGCAGGCGATGCCGCGCCCGCCCATCGCCTCGACCTCGTGGGCGACGGCCACGCTGGACACGGTCGCGCGGCCGATGTGGTTGTCGGGGATGAGGAAGGCATGGGCGATCTTGCTCAGGGTGCCGATCTGGTGCCTGACGTGCTTCAGATCGGGTCTGGTGGGCGGTTCGATCTCGCAGATCAGCTCAAAGGGCATGTCCGGGACTCTAACGCCTGCCGGCCAGGGCTTCTATGCCCGCGAGCACGAGATCGACTCCGAACGTGTCGTACAGTTCCGGGGCCATCGCCCCGGCCAGCGGGCCCGCCATTTCCACAAGGTGTGGATAACGCTCCTGCGGCAGCGCCTGCAGGCCTGCCCGCTTGAGCCTGACCCGTTCCTCGTATCCGGGCATGGCCTGCCCGTGCACCGGCAGGCAGAGCGGCAGCGGCCTGCCCCAGCCGGCCGCCTTCCTCGACGCCTACCAGTTCACGCTCGTCGTCGCGGCGGTCGTGGTGGTGGCGGGGATCCCGGTCGCGCTCTACGCGCTGCGCTCCCGGCCCGCCACCCCTGACGAGCCTCAGGCCGCCGCCCCCGCCACCGTGGGGTCCTCGAACTGAGTGCGGTACAGCTCCTCGTAGCGCCCGCCGGCGGCGAGCAACTCGGCGTGCGTGCCCCGCTCGACCACCCGCCCGTCCTCGACCACCAGGATCAGGTCGGCGGCGCGGACCGTGGACAGCCGGTGCGCGATCACCACGGCGGTCCGGCCGGCCAGCGCCTCGCCCAGCGCCGCCTGCACGGCCGCCTCGGAGGTGGAGTCGAGCGCCGCCGTGGCCTCGTCGAGGATCACCACGCGCGGCCTGGCCAGCAGCAGCCGGGCGATGGTCAGGCGCTGGCGCTCGCCGCCCGACAGCCGGTAGCCGCGCTCGCCCACCACGGTGTCGAGCCCGTCGGGCAGCGACTCGATGAGCGGGGCCAGGCGGGCGCGGGTGAGCGCGTCCCAGATCTCCGCCTCGCCCGCCTCCGGCCTGGCCAGCAGCAGGTTGGCGCGGATGGTGTCGTGGAAGAGGTGGCCGTCCTGGGTGACCATGCCGAGCGTGTCGCGGATCGAGGCGGCGCTCAGGTCGCGCACGTCCACCCCGCCGAGCCGTACGGCGCCCGAGTCGACGTCGTAGAGCCGGGGCAGGAGCTGGGCGATCGTGGACTTGCCCGCGCCCGAGGAGCCGACCAGCGCCACCATCTGCCCCGGCTCGGCCCGGAACGACACGCCGTGCAGCACCTCGACGCCGCCGCGCGTGTCGAGCGCGGCCACCTCCTCCAGCGAGGCCAGCGAGACCTTGTCGGGCGAGGGGTAGGCGAAGCGCACGTCGTCGAACTCGACCGACACCGGGCCCTCCGGCACCTCGCGGGCGTCCGGCTTGTCCTGGATGAGCGGCTTGAGGTCGAGCACCTCGAAGACGCGCTCGAAGCTGACGACCGCGCTCATCACGTCCACGCGGGCGCTGGCCAGGGCGGTCAGGGGCGCGTACAGGCGGGTGAGCAGCATGGCCATCGACACCAGCGCGCCGGGGGCGAGCTGGCCGGCCAGGGCGTAGAAGCCGCCGAGCCCGTACACCAGGGCCAGCGCCAGCGCCGACACCAGCGTCAGCGCGGTGACGAAGGCCGACTGGGTCATGGCCGAGCGCACCCCGATGTCGCGCACCCGGCGGGCCCTGGCGGCGAACTCGGCCGACTCGCGGTCGGGCCGGCCGAACAGCTTGACCAGCGTCGCGCCGGGCGCCGAGAACCGCTCGGTCATCTGCGTGCCCATGGCCGCGTTGTGGTCGGCCGCCTCGCGCCGCAGGCGGGCGATCCTGGTGCCCATCCGCCGCGCGGGCAGGATGAACACGGGCAGGAGCAGCAGCGCCAGCAGCGTGATCTGCCAGGAGATGCCGATCATGGCGACGAGCGTGAGCAGGAGGGTCACGATGTTGCCCACCACGCCGGACAACGTGTCGGTGAAGGCCCGCTGCGCCCCGATCACGTCGTTGTTCAGCCGGCTGACCAGCGCGCCGGTGCGGGTGCGCATGAAGAACGCGACCGGCATCCGCTGCACGTGGTCGAAGACGGCCGTGCGCAGGTCGAGGATCAGGTCCTCGCCCAGGCTCGCCGACAGCCACCGGTTCACCAGCCCGAGCCCGGCCTCCGCGACCGCCAGCCCGGCGATCAGCAGCGCCACCGTGACCACCACGCCGAGCGGCTCGGCGTTGAAGATGGCGTCGACCACCCGGCCGGCCAGCAGCGGCGCGCCCACTGCCAGGCCCGACAGCACCACGCTGAGCAGCAGGAACAACGTCAGCTTGCGGCGGTGGGGGCGGGCGAAGCCGGCGATGCGCCGGAGCGTCGCCCTGGAGACAGAGCGACGCTCCGGTCGGTTGTTCATCGAGTACAGCTGGTGCCAGGCGGTCATCTCCATGCTCATGGCATGGACGTTACGACCTCAAGTTAAGTCGAGGTCAAGCCCCGATCTTCTTGCCCCTGGCGTGCCAGACCACGGCCACCGACGGGCGCGGCTGGCTGCCGCCGCCGTCGGGCCAGTGGCTGCTGGGGGTCTCCGGGCTGGCGTCGTCCGTCTCACCCGGGTGCTGCACCGCCACGAAGACGCTGCGCTGGTCGTCGGAGACGAGCGGGCCGCAGGTCTCGGCGCCGACCGGCACGGTGAGGAACTGGCGCACGTAGCCGCGCTCCTTGCCCCTGACCGGCATCACGAACAGGCCGTCGTTCTTCCCCAGGGCGTTGCCGTCCGTGGAGATCCACAGGTTGCCGTCCTTGTCGAACGTCACGTTGTCCGGGCAGGAGATCGGCGAGACCTTGGACTTGTCGAAGCCGGCGAAGTAGGTGGCGGGGTCGTTCGGGTCACCGCAGACCAGCGGCAGCGACCAGGCGAACGTCCGCGCGCCCGCGTCGTTGCGCCGCTCCACGATCTCCAGGATGTGGCCGTGCTTGTTCGACGGGCGCGGGTTGGCCTCGTCCACCTGGGCCGCGGTGCGGTTGCTGTTGTTGGTCAGCGCCACGTAGACGCCGCCGGTGACCGGGTTGCGCTCCACGTCCTCGGGGCGGTCCATCTTCGTGGCGCCCACCTTGTCGGCGGCCGTACGGGTGTAGACGAGCACCTCCGCGGCCGACATGCCCGCCACGTACGACCGGTCGCCCGACACCAGCGGGATCCACTCGCCCGAGCCGTCGAACTCGCCGTCGGCGGGCAGCTTGCCGGAGCCGTCGAGCTCGGCGGCCGGGCTGTCGCCGGTGAACCTGGCCACGTACAGGGTGCCCTCGTCCAGCAGCGCCCGGTTGTGGCGGTCGAAGCCGGGGATGTAGCGGTCCTTGGAGACGAACTTGTAGATGTACTCGAAGCGCGAGTCGTCACCCATGTAGACGACCAGGCGGCCGTCGCGGGCCAGCGTCGTGGTGGCGGCCTCGTGGGCGAAGCGGCCGAGCGCGGTGCGCTTGATCGGCGTCGAGTCGGGGTCGAACGGGTCGATCTCCACGATCCACCCGAACCTGTTGACCTCGTTCGGGTGCTTGGCCAGGTCGAAGCGCTCCTCCACGCGGTCGAACCGGCGGCTGGAGGAGGGGGTGCCGGTGGTGATCGAGTAACGCGAGATGTACGGCTTCTGCGCCTCGGGCACCTTGTCGCCGTTGACGAAGTACTGGTTGAAGTTCTCCTCGGCGGTCAGCACCGTGCCCCACGGGGTGGTGCCGCCCGCGCAGTTGTTCAGCATGCCGATGGGCGTGGTGCCCCTCGGGTCGGCGGCCGTCTTCAGCAGGTCGCTGCCGGCGGCGGGGCCGCTGAACCGCATCTTCGTCTGAGCGGTGATGCGGCGGTTGTAGCGGCGGCGGCCCCGGGTGACCAGCTTCCACTCGCCGGTGTCGCCGGCCCGCTCGATCTCCACGACCGAGCCGCCGTGCGCGGCCAGCCCGATCTTGATCTGCTCCTCGGTCGCCGCCGCGCCGCCGGTGTAACCGCGGAACATCAGGCTCTCGTCGGAGTACTCGTGGTTGACCCACATCAGCGCGCGGCTGCGGCCCATCGGGAAGACCGTCACGAAGTCGCAGTTGTAGCCGAACTGCTTGTTCTGGGCGTCGGCGGTCTGGTTCTCGAAGTCGAACTCCGGCGCGTCGGGCAGCACCGGGTCGCCCCAGCGCACGACCACGGAGGACTGGTAGCCGTCCGGGATGGTCAGCGCGTCATCCGTGTTCGGCTGCACGGCGGTGAAGCGGATGCCGCTGTCGCCGCCACCGTGCCAACCGTGCCGGGCGGCGGCCGCCTCGGGCTCGTCGGCCAGGGCCGGCACCGCGCCCGCCACGCCCGTGCCCACCACGATCGCGCCGAGCGCGCCCGCGCGCAGCATGCCACGCCGGGACAGTGCGTCCTTCACCACGTCGCCGAAGTAGGCGTTGTCGGCGGTGTTGGCCACGTCATGCGCGCACGCGTTGCCGCAGCGGAACTGACAGGTCAACGCGGAACGGCCGCCTTTGTGCGGGGTGGAAAGCAGCGGCAACATCCGCCGTCCCGCGTGGGGGTTTGCCACAGGTCCTCCATAAATGTGCGCGGTTGTACGGCGGGGACGTTACGGTCACCGTCGAAACCTCAGGTGAACGACGACCTCCGTCTCGATGAACGCTCGCCGGGAGACAATGGTGAGGTGGCACCACGCAAGATGGACCGGGAAAAGCTGAGAGCGGCTCTCGACGGGCAGCTCGTGGCCCTCGACGAACCCCCCTTCGACGGGCCCGCGGCGGCGCTGCCCGACGCGCTCGTGGCGGCCGTGCTGGCCGCCTACGACCGCGGGCTGCGGCCGGAGCGCGACGCGGCCAGGATGGCGGTGCGCCACCTGCTCGACAAGCTGGCGACCGCGGCGCCGGGGCGGACGGTCGAGGTGCGCGTGCCGCCGTACGCCGCCGTGCAGGCCGTCGCCGGGCCGCGCCACACCCGTGGCACGCCGCCCAACGTCGTCGAGATGGACGGGCGCACCTGGATCGAGCTCGCGCTGGGGCGGCTGACGTGGGAGGAGGCCGTGGCCAAGGGCTCGGTGTCGGCCAGCGGCGCCCGCGCCGACCTGTCGGCCCATCTGCCGCTCTAGCGGGCGCCGCTCACCCGGCGGAGTCTCTTCAGCGGGTGCCGCTCATCCAGGGAAACTTCGACTCGAAGCAGCGGTCGGCGAGCTGGCCGGGGAGCTGGGCGCACTCCTGGACCACGTTCCAGAACCAGATGGCCACGATCGCGAAGAGCACCAGCGACAGCACGCTGATCACGATGCCGGCGATGGCCCGGCCCTTGCCCGCGTGCTTGGCCAGCGCCACCCAGCCGAAGACGATCGACAGGATGGCGGTGATCAGGCCGGTGAAACAGACGAAGACGAGGAAGGGGCTGGCCACGCCGAGGACGAGCGAGGCCGTGGCCAGGCCGCTGCCGGGCTGGGGCTGCTGGTACTGGCCGTATTGACCGTACTGGCCGGGCTGGCCGTACTGACCCGGTTGGCCGTACTGGCTGGGCTGGCCGTACTGGCCGTAGTCGCCGTAGGGGGCGCCGGGGGGCGGGGGCGGCGGGTAGCCGGGCGGGCCGCCGTACGGGCTGGAGGGCGTCGTGCCCGGCACCGTCTGGTCCTGGTCCTGCTCCTGGTCCGGGGGCTCGCCCTGGTACGCCTGGTTCCCGGGCGGCGGCGCGCTCCCCGGAGGAGGCGCGCCCGCCTGGCCGCCCTGCGGCGGCCGGCCGGGACTGCCCTCCTGCCAGGGCGCACTCGGCGGCGCGAAGTACGGCTGCTCCCCCGGCTCGGGCGGCTCGTACCGTGACGGCTGCCTGACCTGCGGCTCCTCCTGGGGCGTCCCTCCCCAGCCCGGATAGGCGGGGGTCGCGCCGGGGATCGGGTACACCTGCGTCGCCTCGGCGTCACTCCCCCTGCCGCCCTCGGCGTCGCCCGGCCTGCCACCTCCCTCGGCATCGCCCGGCCTGCCGCCCTCTGCGCCGCTCTCCCCGGCACTGCCAGTGCGGCGTTCCGTGCGGCCTCCCGGGCCGCCCTCCGCGGGTCGCGGGGTCTCTGGGGAGGTGGGCAGGTCGGGGTGCGCGGGCTCACCTGCCGGGCGCGGCTCGTGCGTCGGGGGCACGTCGGGCCGCGGCACCACGGGCGGCCTGGGCGCGATCGGCTCCTCGATCCCGGGCCCCCGCTCGGGAACCCCGGGTCCGGGCTCAGGAACCCCCGGCCCGCGCTCCGGGGCCTCCGGGGTCTCGTCCCCGCCCGTGGGCCCGCTCTCATAAGGGCCCGGCTCCGGAGCGGTCCCGGACGGGGGCGGTTCCGGCGGGCGCTCGTCCTCCGGCAGCGCGCCCTCGCTCCACCAGTCGGGCTCGTGCTGCGGCGGCGCGCTCTCAGGCTGCCCTTCCTGCGGGCGGCCGTGGCGCGGGTCCTGCCCCTCGCGGGGCTCGCTGGGGTCCCCAGGTGTGGTCACGTCTGCGTCTCCCGACGGTCTGCATGCCGGATACTTCACCCTTTCGCGGAAGGCGTCGGCTAAACCACGCGACACGGTAAGAGGGGGCTCATCCTTGGGTCACCATGCGCCAAAGCGGCAGGCGAAGGCCGAGATGAGCCCATACCGGACCCGTCCAGGACCGGCCGCGCCCGCCCCGCCGGCCCGGCGCGCCGGGCACCGGCCCGAAGATCATCCGCAGCGGATCGCATGCGGCCTGGTCAGCCCGGCGCCCCCGATCCCGTACCCGGGTGTGCGAGCACGGAAGCGGCCGACCTAAACTGAGGCATGTGCTGAAGGGCGACGGCCGGCTCGGCCATGACCTGGACCCCCACGACCGCGCACCTAAAGACGCCTGCGGTGTCTTCGGCGTCTGGGCTCCGGGCGAGGAAGTTTCCAAACTCACCTACTACGGGCTGTACGCGTTGCAGCACCGCGGCCAGGAGTCCGCGGGCATCGCGGTCAGCGAGGGCAGCCGCATTCTCGTCTACAAGGACATGGGCCTGGTCTCCCAGGTCTTCGACGAGGCGGTGCTCAGCACCCTGCGCGGCCACCTGGCCATCGGCCACTGCCGCTACTCCACCACCGGATCCAGCGTGTGGGAGAACGCGCAGCCCACGCTGAGCTCCACCGAGGTGGGCGGCCTCGCGCTGGCCCACAACGGCAACCTCATCAACACCCCGGAGCTGGCCCAGCGCCTGGCCCCGGGCTCCATCCGCGCCACCACCGACACCGAGGTGCTGACCTCGCTGCTCGCGCAGGACCGCACGCGTTCCGTGGAAGACGCGGCCGCCGAGCTGCTCCCGCAGGTCAAGGGCGCCTACACGCTGGTCTTCATGGACGAGACCACCCTCTACGCCGCCCGCGACCCGCAGGGCATCCGCCCGCTGGTCCTGGGCCGGCTGGAGCGCGGCTGGGTGGTGGCCTCCGAGACCGCGGCGCTCGACATCGTGGGCGCCACGTTCGTCCGCGAGGTCGAGCCGGGCGAGCTGATCACGATCGACGAGCAGGGCGTCAGGTCCCGCCGCTTCGCGCTGGCGGAGCCGAAGGGCTGCCTGTTCGAGTACGTCTATCTCGCCCGCCCCGACACCACCATCGCCGGGCGCGGCGTCCAGGTCACCCGGGTCGAGGTCGGCCGCGTGCTGGCCCGCGAGCACCCGGTCGAGGCCGACCTGGTCATCCCCACGCCCGAGTCGGGCACCCCGGCCGCCGTGGGCTACGCCGAGGAGAGCGGCATCCCCTACGGCCAGGGCCTGGTGAAGAACTCCTACGTGGGCCGCACGTTCATCCAGCCCTCGCAGACCATCCGCCAGCTCGGCATCCGGCTCAAGCTCAACCCGCTGCGCGAGGTCGTGGAGGGCAAGCGGCTGGTGGTCGTGGACGACTCGATCGTGCGCGGCAACACCCAGCGCGCCATCGTCAAGATGTTGCGCGAGGCGGGGGCGCGCGAGGTGCACGTCCGCATCTCCTCCCCGCCCGTGAAGTGGCCGTGCTTCTACGGCATCGACTTCGCCACCAGGGCGGAGCTGATCGCGGGCTCGCTGTCGGTCGAGGAGATCCGCGCCTCGCTCGGGGCCGACTCGCTGGGCTACATCTCGCTGGAGGGCCTGACCAAGGCCACCACGATCCCCGCCGAACGGTTGTGCAGGGCGTGCTTCGACGGCACCTACCCCATCCCGATCGACCAGGACAACGTGGGCAAGTTCGTTTTGGAGAGCAAAGCGTGAGCACGTACGAAGCCGCCGGCGTCGACATCGAGGCCGGGGAGCGCGCCGTCAGCCTGATGAAGGACAAGGTGGCGCGGTCCCGGCGGCCCGAGGTGGTGGACGACGCCAGCGGCTTCGCGGGCCTGTTCGACGCCTCGGCCCTGCTGCGCTACCGGCGTCCGCTGCTGGCGACCTCCACCGACGGCGTGGGCACCAAGGTCATGATCGCCCAGCGGTACGGCAAGCACGACACGATCGGCATCGACCTGGTCGGCATGGTCCTCGACGACCTGGTCGTCTGCGGGGCCGAGCCGCTGTTCATGACCGACTACATCGCCTGCGGCAAGGTGATGCCCGAGCGCATCGCCGAGATCGTGGGCGGCGTGGCCGAAGGCTGCCGCCAGGCCGGCGCCGCGCTGGTGGGCGGCGAGACGGCCGAGCACCCGGGGGCGATGGGCCCCGACGAATACGACCTGGCGGGCGCCGGCACCGGCGTGGTGGAGGCCGACGCCATGCTCGGGCCCGAGCGGGTGGTGGCCGGCGACGTCGTGCTGGGCCTGGCCTCGTCCGGGGTGCACTCCAACGGCTACTCGCTGGTGCGTCACGTGCTGCGCGAGAACGACCTGTCGCTCGACGCCGTCCTGCCCGAGCTGGGCCGGCCACTGGGCGAGGAGCTGCTGGAGCCCACGCGCGTCTACTCGCTGCACTGCCTGGAGCTGGCCAGGTCGGTCGAGGTGCACGCCTACGCGCACATCACCGGCGGCGGCATCGAGGGCAATCTGTCCCGCTCGCTGCCCGGCCACCTCGACGCGCTGCTCGACCGCTCCTCGTGGACGCCTCCGGCGATCTTCGGGGTGCTCGCCGGGCACGGGCGCATCGCCCAGCGCGACATGGACCGCACGTTCAACCTCGGGGTCGGGATGGCGGCCGTGGTGCCCGCCGACGCGGCCGACGCGGCCATCCGGCTGCTGGCCGGGCGCGGGCTGGAGTCGTGGGTGATGGGTGAGGTCGTGCCCGGCACCGGCCAGGCCCGCTACCGCTGACGCGTGGAGCCCCGCGCCGCCCCGTCAACACAGGGGGCGGCGCGCGGCCCGTACGAAATGCGCCGAGGACCGTCCGCGACGGTCACCTGAACGGCCGCCGGCGAGCCCTCGGCCGAGACGCCCCTTCATCGGAGCGCCCTCGGCCGGGGAACCCCCGTGCCGGTGAAGAAGGCGACGAACCCGTGGTCCACCTCCGAAAAGGTGACCACGTGACGAAAGCCCCACGGTTGCCCGTGGGGCCCGACGAGCATGGGCGAGGCTCCGGCGCGTGCCGGACCCTCGGCCACCTCACTCAGGAGAACGGCTATCGACGGCCGGACGTACGGCCATCGTCGTCGTCTCCGGCGTCATAGTCGGCGTAATCGGCATAGCGATCCGCCAGCTCATCGTTGAGGTCGTCGGCGTCGTCATTGCTGGAGTCTCCGACCCCGAGTTCGTCGCGAAGACGGTCAAGATCCGTGCCACCGCTGTTGTACTTCAGCTGGCGAGCAACCTTGACCTGCTTGGCCTTTGCTCGGCCGCGCCCCATTGGCTCGACCCCCTCGTGTGGGGTCGTCCCCGACCCCTCGTCGCTAACGCACCACTCACTGACGCCGCCTGACTTCGGGCGTCAGCCTATCGTTCGCCTATTACCGTACCTGTTTTGTGCCCAGCTCGGTACGCCGTATGGGCGTGGGGCGTCAGCGGCCCAGCCAAATGGCCCTAATACGCCCGACTTCCGACATTCTGCGCTCGGCCAGCCTATCTGCTGCGACCGCGGGGGGAACGCCCTCCTCGGCCGCGATTGCGAAGATCTTCAGAGTCGTGTCGTAGATCTGGGCCGCCTTCGACCTGGCCCGCTCCATGTCGAAGCCCCCGATCTCGTCGGCGACCTGGATCACGCCGCCGGAGTTGACGACATAGTCGGGCGCGTACAGGATGCCGCGCTCGGCGAGTTGCTTCTCGACCCCGGGGTGGGCGAGCTGGTTGTTGGCCGCGCCACACACGATCTTCGCCCGCAGCGTCGCCACCGTGTCGTCGTCGAGCGCCCCGCCCAGCGCGCAGGGCGCGAAGACGTCGATGTCGGAGCTCATCAGCGCCCGCGCGTCGGCCACCACGTCGACCTCGGGGTGGCGCACGCGCACCCGTTCGATCGCCTTGGGGTCGACGTCGCAGATCACGACCTCGGCGCCGTCCTCGCGCAGCAGCCCGACCAGGCGGTGGCCGACCTTGCCGACCCCCTCGACGCCGACCCGCCTGCCGTGCAGGGACGGCGTGCCGTAGACCCGCTCGGCCGAGGCCCGCATGCCCTGGAACACCCCGAACGCGGTGAGGATCGAGGAGTCGCCCGCCCCGCCGTTGGCCGGGGTGCGGCCGGTGACGAAGCGCGACTCGCGGGCCACGATGTCCATGTCCTCGCTGTAGGTGCCCACGTCGCAGGCCGTGATGTAGCGCCCGCCGAGCGACTCGACGAAGCGCCCGTACGCGCGAAGGAGCGCCTCGCTCTTGTCCCTGGCCGGGTCGCCGATGATCACGGCCTTGCCCCCGCCCAGGTCGAGGCCGGCCAGCGCGTTCTTGTACGCCATGCCCTTGGCCAGGTTGAGCACGTCGGCCAGGGCCGCCTGCTCGCTCTCGTAGGGATAGAACCTCGTGCCGCCCAGGGCCGGCCCCAGGGCCGTGTTGTGGACGGCGATGATGGCACGCAGGCCGCTCTGCTCGTCGGCGCAGAACACGACCTGCTCGTGGACGTCCTTGTGGGACGCACCGAAGACGTCGGTCACGGTAGTGACTCCCTGTCCGGTCCGCCGCACCTTCGCGGCGGAGATCACCTCACAGAGTAGTAAGCCACAACGGTGCATGCGGGGTCGCTTCGTGACACGATGCCTCCGTGCTGCCCTATGCCGCCTACCTCCGTGTCTATGAGCCACTGACCGCGTTCGCCGAGTCCGAGCGCAAGGTGTGGGCCGACTATGCCGACTCCCGTGACCGCCCACGACGTGCGAACGCGCTCAATGCGGAGCACGGCGAGTCCGTCATGCGCCTGCTCGGCATGCCCCCTCAACCCGTTCCCGCCCAGGAGAGCCCCAACGCCTATCTGCGGCGCGTTGAGGACCGGCTCTATGTCTGCCCCTGGCAAACCCGTTTGCGCTCGTGGCTGGCGTTCTCACGGCTTCGTGGCACCACCCCGGTGAAACTGATGGACCATCTTGTCCCCAAGGCGATCGCCGAGCAGACGGCCGACGACTTCGACCGCTACAAGCGGCAGGCCGGTTCGGCGGCCTTGCGCACGCACATCCGCACCACGGCGTGGCATGTGCCTCCGTCGTGGTTCGTGCCGTTTGATGGAAACGAGCGCTGGCTGGTGCTCGGCTCCGCGAACCCGGGACAGGACGTGACCACCACTACGGGGCGTAACCTGATCTACGTCACCTCCATGGCACAGGCCAGGAGGCGGGCCGCGCGGGCCCTCAACGTGCTGCGCAGGCACCTGGGCGACGTCTCCGCCAACTTCGACGTGGAAGACATCGCCAGGTGGCTGGAGGAGTTCCACCCGCACTCGCTGGTCGAGCTCGACTACGGCGGGCTCGTGCACCTCATGGACGACGACGCGTTGCAGGCCGACCAGTCCGTCGCCGAGCTCTCGGCCGCCCTGACGGGCCTGGACACGGGTCAAGAAGAACTTGCCTACGCCATGTACCAGAGGGTCATCCTGCGGTGGAAGTCAATGCAACTGCTGGAATCTGCCAACTGAGCCCCAATACGGCCGTCTGACCTGCATGAGTAGGTCACGTCTCGCGGCTGCTCTCTTCTGCGAACTGAGTAGTTTGCCGTTTTCACTGCGATACCACGAACCGTGTCGCTAGAATCACCGAGCGTGACATGGCCACGGGGGCGGGCAGTTGGGTCAAAGAAGGGCTCGCCAATCGCTCTGCGTGGCGGTATGGTCACATCGGGTGATGCCGCATATGGCTCAGAAAAGCCGCACGCTCTGCGCCATAGGGGGACATCCGTGACACGCGCAAAGGCAGTCACAGGATCGCTAAGCCGGTCCACACGGAGGAGAGGCCGCACAAATGTCAGCTCGTACACCCGAGGCCGAGCCGCTGCTCACGCCCGCTGAGGTCGCGACCATGTTCAGGGTCGACCCCAAGACCGTTACGCGGTGGGCCAAGGCGGGCAAGTTGACGTCGATTCGAACCCTCGGCGGTCATCGGCGTTACCGGGAGACCGAGGTTCGCGCACTGCTGGCGGGGATTCCGCAGCAGCGCTCCGAGTAGCTGGAAGGGTCGTCACGGACCTCAGGGGGGTTGAAGGGGTGGACCAGGTCACTGGGCCCGGTCCACCGGTGTGACGATGGGGAGGTTGGCGCCGCCCGCCCGGCGCCACTCTTCCCTCAGACCGTGCCCGCCCCGGTCACCCACCGTCACGGGCGCCCGCCGACGTGAAGGCCCCGAGTCACCCCGGCAGGTCCGGGGTCACGCCAGGCGCTCCAGCAGCCTGGCCACGTCGTCGTCATGGGTCGCGGCGACGCCGAGCAGGGCGGCCATGTGCGCCACGAGCATGCGCTCCAGCGTCGGGCGCTCGATGTCGCGATGCTCCAGCCAGTCCAGACCCGCCGTCTCCACGGAGGCGATCCACGACCGCAGGGTGGTGCGCAGCACCGGGCTCGGCTCCTCGACGCCCATCTGCTTCTGGATGAGGAGGAAGAGCCGGCGGCGCACGCCGTCCACGATCTCCCCCACCTCGCCGGTCCTGTTGGCCGGCCCGCCGCGCAGCAGCGCCGCGAAACCCGCCGCGTGCTCCTCGACGAAGTCGAAGTAGCGCCTGAGCCCGGAGGCCAGCTCTTCGAGCGGCCTGCCGCCCTCCTGCGGGCGCAGCCGGGACTCCAGCTGCTCCGCCGCGCTCCGCAGCGCGGCCACGTACAGCTCCTGCTTGCCGCCGAAGTAGTGGTAGACCAGGGCCCGCGAAGCTCCCGCCGCCGAGGCCACGTCGTCGATCGAGACGTCTTCCGCGTCGCGGGTGCTGAACAGCTCCAGCGCCGCGGCCATGAGCTCTTCCCGACGCCTGTCCACGCTGAGCCTGCGGCGGGCCGGACGCGCGGTGCCGGCCGACTTCCCGGGTGTCACATCTGCACAGTATCCGACGTCACCGGCGATAGCCGACGTGGCAGATTCCACCCAGTATCCGGTTTTTGTGACCAAGGTTGGGCCAATCCGTGACGAAGGCCGTACCCTGCGGCTAACTCGATCGTTTGGTCAGACAGGTGCCCATATCCGCATCGCGGGGGAGACACATGTCAGGACCGCCCGTCAACACTTCAACCATCCCTGAGCTAAGAGAGGTAGACGCCCTGCCTCGGCCCAGACCGACCATCCGTAACGTCGCCGAACGAGCCGGCGTGTCCAAGTCGCTGGTCTCTCTCGTGCTGCGCGGATCCCCGCACGTGAGCGAGCACCGGCGCCAGGCCGTGCTGCAGGCCGCCCGCGAGCTCGGCTACCGGCCGAACGCGGTCGCGCGGAGCCTGGTCGAAGGACGTACCCATCTGGTGGGCGCGCTCGTCGCCGACCTGCACAACCCGTTCTACGCGGAGTTCCTCGACGGGCTCCAGGAGAGCCTGCACGGCGACGGCCTGCGCATGCTGATCGGGAACAGCCAGTGGGACCCCGCGTTCGAGGACGAGGCCGTGGAGGCCTTCCTCGAGCTGAGGGTCGACGGGCTGGTCCTGCTCGGCATAGCGCCGACCAGCGAGACGCTGATCGAGGCCACCGCCTACACCCCCACGGTCGTGGTGGGGGAACGTGACATCGAGCTCGACGGCGTCGACATCGTGGTCGACGACGACCGGCTCGGCGCCCGGCTGGCCATCGACCACCTGGTCGGGCTGGGCCACAAACGGATCGCGCACATCGAGGGCCGGCGATCGTCGCGCTGCGAGGGGTATCTCGTGGCGATGCGCAGGCACTCGCTGGCGCCGTACATCATGGTCGAGGCCGCGGACTCGACCGAAGAGGGCGGCAGGGAGGCGGCGCTCGCGCTGCTCACCCGCGACCCCAGGCCCACGGCGATCTTCGCCGCCAATGACGTGGTCGCGCTCGGCGTGCTCTCCGCCGCCGGCGAGCTGGGCCTGCGCGTCCCCGAGGACCTCTCGGTGGTCGGCTACGACAACACGCACCTGTCGGCCTCCCGCCACATCTCACTGACCTCGGTCGACCAGCCTCGCCGCACCATGGGCAGGTCGGCCGCGGCGCTGCTGAGCGACCGGATCGGAGACCCCGCCAAGGGCGCGCGCCTGCGGGAGATCCAGCCGGAACTGGTCGTGCGACGGAGCACGGGCCCGGCGAAGGACGCCGGCTGAGCAGGCTGCCCAAGAACGCCCCAAAGCTGGGTCAAGCCGTGTGGCGACGCGGCCACACGGCGGTTAACTCGTCAGGGTCATGCTAAGTGTGGCCGGATCCGATCCGGCCGCGGTCTGATCCGGGGGAACAGTCATGCGTGATCCGGAACTGGTGTCCTGCGCCCAGCGCGCGGCCGCCGAGCTCGAACGCGCCTGGGGACACTGGCGGGCGGGCAGGGGGCGGGGCGCCGACGGCGGCGCGGAGTCGGTCGCCAGCTACGTCGCCCACTCGCTCGACCATCCGTGGGGCCGCCCCCGCGTCGTCCTCGGGCTCGACGCCGAGGACGCGCGGGAGCTGGCCGCCCTGCTCGAACGGCAGGAGGTCGGCGAGCACGTCTGGTGAGCAGGTACGGAGCTCGCCACGCTTTGACATAAGACGGGCTTGAGCTCCCGCTCTGCCGTAAGTTGGACGGCATGCGTGCTCTACCAGCCACAGTCCTCGCCGTTTGCGGCCTGATCGCCTCCGCGTGTGGCGGCACCGACGGCGGCACCACATCCGGTGACGCCGCGGCAGGTCAGGCCGCTTCCGCCGGCACGGCGGCGCAGGCTTCGCCCTCCTCCGCGCCCGCGAAGGAGGCGCCGCCGGACGCGAAGCCCCTCGACGGCAAGGTCATCGTCATCGACCCCGGCCACAACGGCGCCAACTACCGCCATCCCAAGGAGATCAACCGCAAGGTCAACGTGCTGACCAAGTGGAAGGAATGCGACACCACCGGCACCTCGACCAACAGCGGCTACAGTGAGGCGGCCTTCACCTGGGACGTCTCCAAGCGGATGGCCAAGATCCTCGAAGGCCGCGGCGCCACCGTGAAGCTGACCAGGAAGAACAACAACGGCGTCGGGCCGTGCATCACCGAGCGGGCCGCCATCGGCAACGAGGCCAAGGCCGACGCCGCGATCTCCGTGCACGCCGACGGCTCGGAGAACGCCGGCCACCGCGGCTTCCACGTCATCCTGCCCAAGAAGATCGGCGGGCCGGTGGACAAGGTCGTGGCCGCCTCCGGCAAGCTGGGGATCGCCGTGCGCGACGCGTACCGGAAGGGCACGGGGCTGCCCTACTCCAACTACATCGGCAGGAACGCCCTCGACCGCCGCAGCGACATCGGCGGGCTCAACCTCTCCACGGTGCCGAAGGTGCTGTTCGAGAGCGGCAACATGCGCAACCCGGACGAGGCGGCCAAGTTCCAGGACCCGAAGTTCCGGCAGAGGATCGCCCTGGCGCTCGCGAACGGATTGCAGCACTATCTCGAAGCATGATTCCTCGTCCAGAGCTGCTTCGTGATGTTTCCGCCTCCTATGTGCTGACCACGGGCGTGACGGTGTCCGGCGATTTCGCCGACGCCGTACGCGCGGCGCTGCCCCGGCTCGACCCGCTGCCCGGCGACTCCGGCGAGATCGACGTACGGCGGGACCCGGGGCTGGGCGAGGAGGCGTACCGGCTGACGGTCGGCTCGCGCGGCGTGGAGATCGTGGCCGGCGGCCGGGCGGGCGCGTTCTATGCGGCGCAGTCGCTGCACCAGCTCCTGCCGGACGCCTCCTACCGCTTCTCCGCGGGCGCGTCGTGGCCCGTGCCGGGTGTGCGGATCGAGGACGCGCCGCGTTTCGCCTGGCGCGGGCTGCACCTTGACGTGGCGCGGCACTTCTTCCCCAAGCGGGAGATCCTGCGCCTGATCGACCTGATGGCGCTGCACAAGCTCAACCGGCTGCACCTGCACCTGGTGGACGACCAGGGCTGGCGGGTGGAGAGCCGGGCCTACCCGCTGCTGCACGAGGTCGCCTCCCACCGGCCGCGCACGGCGACCAACTACTACCGCGAGCCCGAGACGTACGACGACATCCCGCACGGCGGTTACTACACCCTCGACGACCTCGCCGAGCTGGCCGCCTACGCCCGCTCCCGCTGCGTCGTCATCGTGCCCGAGATCGACGTGCCGGGGCACGCCTCGGCGATCCTGGCGGCCTACCCGGAGTTCGGGGCCACCGGGGAGCGGCACCGCGTGCTCGACCGCTGGGGCATCTCCCCCGCCATCCTGTCGCCGCTGCCGCCGACCGTGGAGTTCCTGACCACGATCTTCGACGAGCTGATCGGGGCGCTGGGCGAGGCCCCGTACGTGCACATCGGCGGCGACGAGGTCGTGCTCGACCACTGGGCGGACTCGGCGGAGATCACCGCGTACCGCGAGTCGCTGGGGCTGGAGCGCACCAGCGACCTCCAGGCGTGGTTCCTGCGGCGGCTGGCGGACGCGCTGGCCGAGCGGGGCGCGCGGGCCGTGGTGTGGGACGAGGCGTTCGTCAGCGGCGGGCTGCGGCAGGACACGATCGTCATGCCCTGGCGGGGCGTGAACGTCGGCCGCCGCGCGGCCGCCGCCGGGCACGACGTGGTGGCCACGCCGGTGTTCCCGCTGTACTTCGACTACGCCGAGGCCGCCGACCCCGAGGAGCCGATGGCCATCGGCGACGCCATCACGGTCGCCGACGTGGCGGCGTTCGCGCCGGCGCCGCGGGACTGGAGCGACGAGGAGCGGGCCCGCGTCCTGGGGGTGCAGGCGCAGCTGTGGACCGAACGGGTGCCGGACCCCCGCACGATGGACTACCGGCTGTGGCCCAGGGCGTCCGCGCTGGCCGAGGTGGCCTGGTCGGGCGACGCCTCCGACGGCTTCGACGGGCGGCTGGCCGAGCACCTGGGGCGGCTGGACACGCTCGGGGTCGAGTACCGCCCGCCGGCGGGGCCGCGCCCGTGGCAGCGGCGCCGGCCGCACCGGCCCAGCGGGGTGCGCGTCGCGGACGTCATGGAACGCCTGGACTCCATGACCCACGACGCGGAGTCCACCCGGCCCAGCATGTGACCCCCTGACCCGCCCGGCCCTGCCAGCCCTGGCAGGCCCGCCCTGGCAGGGCGCCCGGCGGGGCCGTTGCCCAGGTCTCAGAAGGCCGGGCGGTCGTTGAGAATGCGCTGGAAGAGCCGGTGGTCCTGCCACCGGCCGTCGATCTCCAGGTACTGCGTGGCGAGGCCGAACGGCTCGAACCCGTTCTTGCGCAGGACCGCCTGCGAGGCGACGTTGTCGAGCAGGGTGCCCGCGGCGAGCCGGTGCAGCCCCAGCTCCTGGTCGGCGATCCGGCACACCTCCCGCACGGTCGCGGTGGCCAGGCCGCGCCCGGTGTAGTCGGCGTCGAGCCAGTAGCCGACGTGGGCGTTGAGGAACGGGCCGCGGACGATCTCGTTGAGCGTGATGCGGCCCACGACGCGCTCGCCGTCGGCCAGCACCCACGCCATCGCCTGCCCCCTGCCCTGCTGGTCGAGCAGGCCCTTGAGACGCTGGGCCTGGCCCTCGACCGTGTAGAACTCCGCGGTCCTGCGCGGCTCCCAGCGCTTGAGGTGCTCGCGGTTGCGGTCGTAGGCGATGGCCACTGCTTCGGCGTCGTGCTCGGTGACGAGCCGAAGCACGACACCCCCGGGAAGAGCCACTTGTTCGATCACCGTGCTCACGATAGTGACGCTCCGGCGGTCCGGGCACCCCGTCGCACGGGCTCGTACGGCTTCACCTCGCGCCGGCCCGTGCGGGGGATCAGGCCGTGCGGCCGATGGCTTCGGTGATGGACTTCAGGCCGTGGCGGCGGACGCGGCGCAGGAGCTGGCGGTGGATGTGCGAGGCCCACAGGGGGCCGCCGTAGATCCAGCCCGTGTAGCCCTGCACCAGGGTCGCGCCGGCGAGGATGCGCTCCCAGACGTCGTCCACGTCCTCCACGCCGCCCGCCGAGACCAGCGTGATGCGGTCGCCGACCTTGGCGCGCAGCCGCCGCAGGACCTCCAGCGAGCGGGCCTTGAGCGGGCGGCCCGACAGGCCGCCGGTCTCGCCGTCGTGCCTGATCGTGGTGTTGGTCGCGATGATGCCGTCGAGCCCCAGCTCCAGGGCCAGCTCGGCGACCGCGTCGACGTCCTCGTCGGCGAGATCGGGGGCGATCTTGACGAGCAGCGGGGTGCGCCGCGGCGTGGCGTCGGCGACCTCCTTGACGGCGGTCAGCAGCGGGCGCAGCAGCGAGACCGCCTGGAGGTTGCGCAGCCCGGGCGTGTTGGGCGAGCTGACGTTGACCACCAGGTAGTCGGCCAGCGGGGCCAGCTCCTTGGCGCTGGCGACGTAGTCGGCCGCCGCCTCGGCCTCGGGCACCACCTTGGTCTTGCCGATGTTCACCCCGATCACGACCGGGACGCCCCGGGGGCGGCGCAGCCGGCGGGCGGCGGCCGCGGCGCCGGCGTTGTTGAAGCCCATCCGGTTGATCAGCGCCCGCTTGGGCACCTGGCGGAACAGGCGGGGGCGCGGGTTGCCCGGCTGGCCGTGCGCGGTGATCGTGCCGACCTCGACGTGGCCGAACCCGAGCGCGGCGATGGCCTCGGCGCACGCGGCGTCCTTGTCGAAGCCGGCCGCCAGCCCGAGCGGCCCGGGGAAGTGCACGCCGAACGCGCTCACGCGCAGGGCCGGGTCGTGCGGCGCGAGCACCCGGTGCAGCAGCCGCTTGAGCAGCGGCAGCCGGGCGAGGAGCGCGAATGCGCTCACGGTGAGATGGTGCACGGCCTCGGCGTCGAAACGCCGCAAGACCTGCGTGAACACGAGGCGATACATCACGGGTCAGGCTACCAAGCCCGCCTCGTAGGCGATGATCGCGGCCTGCACGCGGTTGCGCACGTCGAGCCTGGTCAGGATCGTGCTCACGTACGCCTTCACCGTGCCCTCCACGATGTGCAGCCGGCGGGCGATCTCGGCGTTGGACATCCCGGCCCCGAGCAGGGCGAGCACCTCGCGCTCGCGGTCGGTGAGCGCCTCGATGCGGTCGCGCGCCAGCGCGCCCTTGGCCATGCGGCCGCCGGAGAGCTGGACGATGACGCGCTGGGCGACCTTCGGCGACAGGTATGCCGCGCCGTCGGCGACCGCGTGGATGCCGGCGATGAGCTCGCGCGGGTCGCCCGACTTGAGCAGGAACCCGCTGGCCCCGACGTCGAGCGCCTTGGCGATGTAGTCGTCCTCGCCGAACGTCGTCAGCATCACCACGGCCGTGCCCGGCGCGGCCCGGCGCATCTCGGCGGCGGCGGCCAGGCCGTCGAGCCTGGGCATGCGGATGTCCAGGAGCGCCACGTCGGGGTGGTGGCTGATGGCCAGGTCGACCGCCTGCCTGCCGTCGGACGCCTCGGCCACGACGTCCAGCTCGGGGTCGGACTGGAGGATCGCGCGGACCCCCGCCCTGATCATGGCCTCGTCGTCGGCCAGGAGTATGCGGATCACGCCCTCTATATTGGCCTGCATGGCTCAGGTGAAGGTGTACGGACGCAGGGACGTGTGGGCGGGCCGGCAGCGGGAGGTCTCGGATCTGATCCAGTCGTGCCTGGTGAGCGCGTGGGGAATGCCGCAGGACAAGCGTTTCCACCGCTTCCTGCTGCTGGACGCCGACGACTTCGTCTGCCCTCAGCGAAGTGAGCGTTATCTCATCATCGAGGTGTTGTGCTTCACGGGGCGCAGCGACGACGCCAAGCGGGCGTTGATCCGGGAGATCTACGCCAAGTCGGGCTACGACCCCGAGGACGTGGAGATCAACATCATCGATACGCCCAAGGTGAACTGGGGGATTCGTGGTGTCCCCGCAGATGAGCTCGCCCTGACGTACAAGGTGGAGGTCTGAGGTCGGGGGCAGGTTCGGGCGAGCGGTATGGTCCGAGTCATGAGCACTGACTATGACGTCGTCGTTCTCGGCGCGGGTCCGGGAGGATACACGGCCGCGGTCCGCGCCGCCCAGCTCGGGCTGCGCACCGCGGTCGTCGAGGAGAAATACTGGGGAGGCGTCTGCCTGAACGTGGGCTGCATCCCGTCCAAGGCGTTGCTGCGCAACGCCGAGCTCGCCCACATCTTCCACAACGAGGCCAAGACCTTCGGCATCAGCGGCGAGGTCACCTTCGACTACGGCGCGGCCTTCCAGCGCAGCCGCAAGGTGGCGGACGGGCGCGTCAAGGGCGTTCACTACCTGATGAAGAAGAACGCCATCAAGGAATACGACGGGCGCGGCACCTTCCTCGACGCCAACACGTTGCAGGTCAACGGTGAGACGATCACGTTCTCCCACTGCATCATCGCGGCCGGGGCCACCACCAGGCTGATCCCCGGCACGCAGCTCTCCGAGCGCGTGGTGACGTACGAGGAGCAGATCCTCACCGAGGAGCTGCCGAGCAGCATCATCATCGCGGGCGCCGGGGCGATCGGCGTCGAGTTCGCGTACGTGCTGCACAACTACGGCGTCAAGGTGACGATCGTCGAGTTCCTCGACCGGATCGTGCCGCTGGAGGACGAAGAGGTCTCCGCCGAGCTGGCCAAGCGTTACAAGCGCCTCGGCATCGAGGTGATGACCTCGACCCGCGTGGACGGCATCGAGGACACCGGCTCCTCCGTCAAGGTCACCGTCACGCGCGGCGACCAGACGCAGGTGCTGGAGGCCGACAAGGTGCTGCAGGCCATCGGGTTCCAGCCGCGTGTCGACGGCTACGGCCTGGAGAAGACCGGCGTGGCGCTGACCGAGCGGGGCGCGATCGCGGTGGACGGGCGGGGCCGCACGAACGTCCCGCACATCTACGCCATCGGCGACGTCACGGCCAAGCTGATGCTGGCCCACGCGGCCGAGTCCATGGGCATCATCGCCGCCGAGACGATCGCGGGCGCGGAGACCATGGAGCTCGACTTCGTGATGATCCCGCGCGCGACCTACTGCCAGCCGCAGGTGGCCAGCTTCGGCTACACCGAGGCGCAGGCCCGCGACCTGGGCTATGACGTGAAGGTGGCGAAGTTCCCGTTCACGGCCAACGGCAAGGCGCACGGGCTGGGCGACACGGCCGGCTTCGTCAAGATCATCAGCGACAACACGCACGGCGAGCTGCTCGGGGCGCACCTGATCGGGCCCGAGGTCACCGAGCTGCTGCCCGAGCTGACGCTGGCCCAGCAGTGGGACCTGACCGTGCACGAGGTCGCCCGCAACGTGCATGCGCACCCGACGCTCGGGGAGGCCGTCAAGGAGGCCGTCCACGGGCTCGCCGGGCACATGATCAACATGTGACCCCGCGCATGGTGCTGATCGGTACGGCCGCGCCGTACCGATCACCTTGTGCCGCCCGCACGGGTGGTTCCGCGGGAGATCGTCCAGGAGGTCAGCCGGATCGGCGAGCATCCGGCTCACCACCGGCGCCCACCCTCATCAGGTACGTGTGGTATTCGACCCGCCAGCCGTCCCTGACCAGCTCCCGTCGCGCCACGATCTCGGCCAGGAAACCGGCCTCGCGCGCGCCAGCTCCCGCAGATACTCCAGGTCGCCCGAGGTGCCGAAGAAGACGAGCAGCCGGCCGCCCGACGCGAGATGCCGCCGCACCCCGTGGAAGAACGCGGTCAGCGCCCGGTAGTTCGCGTCGGTGATGGCGGCCTCGGTCAGGTCGCGCGGCGCGAACCAGCGGAACGGCGGGTCGAAGACGATCAGGTCGAACTCGCCCTCGACCGCGCTGAAGACATCGCTCTCGCGCACGTCGATGGTGACGCCGTTCCGTTCGGCGTTGCGTCGCGCCGCCGCGACGGCCGCCGGGTTGACGTCCACGGCCAGCACGTACGCGGCCGTCGCGGCGGCCAGGACGGCGTTGACCCCGCTGCCCGTGCCCATGTCGAGCACCCGGTCGCCGGGCCGCACCTCGGCCAGCACCGCCTCGCCGAGCAGGTGGGACATGCCGGTGATGGGCTGCACGCCGGGCGGCACCAGCAGGGTCCGGCCCAGGTAGGAGAAGCTCCGCTCCCGCGCGCCCTCTTCCCGGAGGGCCTGGTAGGCGTGCTCGTGCCAGCGCCGAATGCGGGCGGCGTCCTCGGGCCGGACCCGGGGAGTGTAGGCGATCTTCTCTTCCATGAGGCCACTCTTCATTCCGCCGCCCCGGAATGGCCATCGCGTTTCACCGGTCCGGGCGGGCCGGCCGTCGATGCCGGGCCCACGAAGCCCGGGTGCGGCTATCCTTGCCGCCGTGTCCGAACTTCCGGAGCTGTACGTCGCCGTCGACGTCGAGGCCGACGGCCCGATCCCCGGCCCGTACAGCATGATCTCGCTGGGCATGGCGGTGGCGGGGCGGGAGCACCTGCGGTTCTACACCGAGCTGCGCCCGATCTCCGACGAGTTCGTGCCCGAGGCGCTGGCCGTCTCCGGGCTCGACCGCGACCGGCTGCTGCGTGAGGCGCCGCCGCCGGAGGTGGCGATGGCGGCGGCGGCCCGCTGGGTGAACGGGCTGCGCAAGGCCGGCCGGCCGGTGTTCCTGGCCGCGCCCGCCGTGTGGGACGGGATGTTCGTGCACTGGTACTTCCTGCGGTTCACCGGCAGGAGCCCGTTCGGGCCGACCGGTTCCGGGGTGGACCTGAGGAGCTACTGGATGGGGCTGACCGGCTGCGAGTGGTCCCAGACGCACAAGGGGAAGATCAAGCGGCGGCTCGGCCTGGAGGGGCTGCCGCACACGCATCACGCGGGCGAGGACGCGGCCGAGCTGGCGCAGGTGTTCGACGCCGCGCTGCGGCGGGACCGCACCTGAGTTCTCGCCGTTCCCGAGACCGTTCCCGAGACCGTTCCCGAGACCGTTCCCGAGACGCGGCCACGCCTCGGTTCCGAGGTGGGAGACCACACCTCACTTCTCACCATTTCTTCAGAATCCGCTGAGGTTCCTCTGAGGATGCGCGGAGACGTTTGAGGCGACGTGGAAACGAGACCTCGCATCGGACGGTGGTCAGGTACATGACCTCAACTCCCCCTCAGACGACCGCGCGACCGGTGCACCGGCTCGCCTCGGCGGGCCCGGCGGCGCTGCGGCTGGGCATCCTGGCGCTGGTCGGGATCGGCATCGTGGGCGCCGGGCTGGAGCTCGCCTTCGAGCGCCACTGGAACAGTCCGGTGCAGCTCATCCCCTGGCTGGCCCTGGGCCTGCTCGCGGTCGCGCTGGTGCTGCTGCTCCTGGGCGACTCCGGGCGCCTGCTCACGTCGGTACGCGTGATCGCGGTGATCGTGCTGCTCGCCTCGGCGTACGGCGTGTTCGTGCACGTGTCGGTCAACCGCGGCATGGGCGCGATGGCCCCCGACTGGGACTCGCTCTCGCCGCTGACCCAGTGGTGGTACGCGCTGACGAAGTCGGTCGGCGCCGCCCCGCCGCTCGCGCCCGGCATGCTGGCGCAGAGCTCCCTGCTTCTGCTGCTGGCCAGCGTGGCTCCGAGGCGTTCGGTGAACGGCGGCTGAATAACTGCGCACCGAATCGGAACCTTCCCTGCATTCTTCGCGTCACATCAGGGCAAAGCACTGTGACAGATGAAGCTGGTGAGGTCCCTGTGGCATCACGCCGCACAGTCATCGCAGCGGCCGTGATGGCGGCCACCGCGCTCAGCGTCGACGGGGCGGCGGCCACGGTCGCGCCGCTCCAAGGCCCGGCGGCCCGTACGGTGACGCTCGCGTCCCCTGACCGCCCCGCGTCTCCCTCGCAGACCCCGCCCACCACCAAGGTCAGCGTGGCGGCCGACGACCCGGTCTGCGCGCGCCTCAAGGGCGTGGAGGCGTGCGTGGGCCCCGACGGCAGCGACCGCCCGGGCATCACCGTCGAGGACACGGCCGACGACCACATGCATCCCGCGGTCGAGTACTACCTGAACGGCTACCTCGGCACCAAGTACGTCATCCACAACCTGGGCCGCTCCGGCGAGGTGCGCGGCAGCCGGGAGATCGGCAAGGTCGTGACCTTCCGCGCCGCCCTCTACCGGGGCGACCGGCGGGTCAGGTACGGCCGCTGGAAGACCGTACGCAATGTCGCCAAATATCCCATCAAGCGCGACACCCGCACCACCCCCGTCGCCGCCCGCGCCAAGTCCAAGACCTGCACCACGACGAAGGGCGCCGCCACCGTCTGCTTCGCCGAGCGCAAGACGTTCGTGTACGCCTGCGACACCGGCGCCGACAAGTACCAGGCCCGCGCCGAGTACTTCGTGGCCGGCGACCCCACCACCCGCTACGAGATCCACCAGCTCGCCGGCGTCGGCACCTGCGGCAAGGCCGAGCACGGCGAGCTGTCGATCAGCATGTACCGTGCCTCGGTGTTCGACCACAACCGCCGCAAGGCCACGCGGCTCTACAAGTACAACTAGATCACGCGAGGGTCAGCCCTGGCGGTAGGCGAGCAGATACCGCCAGAAGAGCAGCCGGCGGATCGTCGCGCCGGGCAGCAGGACGGCGGCCTCCCGCCTGATCTGCGCCAGCGACATCTCGGGCCGTCTGACCGGGGCCGGGCTGGGCGGGCCGCCCCGTCCGGCCATCGCGAGCCTAGCCGCCGCGTTGACGGGGACGGCCGCCAGGCTCCAGGCGAGGTCCGCGCGGCCGGCCTCGGCGTAGCAGCCGAGGATGGCCAGCACGCCGCCCGGGGCCAGCGCGTCGCGCAGCCTGGCGACGGTGCCGAACGGCACGTGGTGGATGCTGGCCAGGCAGGAGATGTAGTCGTAGCGGCCCGCGGGCAACTCCATCTCGGTGATGTCGGCGTGGTGGTAGCGCACGCCGAGGGCCGGGGGCGCGCTCTCGATCACCTCCGCGGCCGGGTCCACCGCGTCCACCAGGAGGCCGCGCCCGGCCAGCCGGCGCGCGAACCGCCCGGTGCCGCAGCCCACGTCCAGCGCCGTCCTGGCGCCGTCCGGCACCAGGCGCAGGAGCTTGCCGTGGTAGTGGTCGTTGTGATCGAAAGTCACCGTCTCGCCTCCCTCGCTAAGGGGACGATAGCCATCGAAGCCCCCACAGTTCCCGAAAACGCCCCGATCGCCGCGCGCCGGCTCAGGCCCGCAGGCCGGAGAGATCAAGCCGCAAGCCGGCGGGTTCAGGCCCGCAGGCCGGAGAGATCGAGCCACAGGCCGACGGGTTCAGGCTCGGAGGCGGCCGGGCAGGTCGAACACCGAGTCCAGCCGCCGCTCCTCCGGCACCGCCGGCTCGCGCCGGTGCGGGTCGATGAGGAAGGCCGTCATGCCGTGCCGCTCGGGGCCCGCGAAGTCCGGCCCGTACGTGTCCCCCACGAACACCGCGTCCGAGGCGGAGATCCCCAGCACGTCGAGCGCCCGGTCGTAGATCGCGGGATGCGGCTTGCGCCAGCCGACCTCGACCGAGGTCACGACCGCGTCGAACGCCTCCAGCAGCCCCATGGCCGCCAGGTGGCCGGGCACGAGCGTGGCCAGGTGCGTGTTGCTCACCACGGCCAGCCGGTGGCCGGCCGACAGCTCGGCGACGAGCCCGGCCAGGCCCGGCAGGTAGTGCACGCCGGCGTTCCACTCCCCCACGTACACGGTGACGAACTCCTCGACCTCGGCCGGGTCCGGCGCGCGCCCGAGCACCTCGCCGAGGAACGCCGTGCCGGCCTCGGCCATCGAGAACTCGTGGTCGTCCAGGTCGCTGAGCCGGTCGAACTCCGCCGCCGTACGCGTCCAGCAGTCCAGGAAGCCCTCGTACGAGACGGTCGCGCCGAGGCGGCGCAGCAGGGCGTGGGTGGCGTCGTAGCCCTGCTCGGTACGGCTGGGCGAGTAGACGACGAGGGTGCCGAAGAAGTCGAAGAGGATGTGGGTGCCGCGCATGGAGCCATCCTGCCGATCTTCTGAAAGTTTCAGCGGCGATTGACGGAAATCCGACCACCCCTCATGATCATCATGCTTCCTGGTCAGGAGGAGGCGTCGTGGGCCATACCCGCCATTGAGCACGAGGTGCGCCGATGCCGAAAGTCCCCTTGCGTGCCGCGTTGGCCGTGCTGCTGACGCTGACCGCACTCAACGCCCCCACCGCGTACGCGGACGACACCCCCGCGGACGACACCGGCTCCGTGGCGGTGACCGTCAACGCCCGCGCCGCCCTCGCCACCGTCCCGGAGACGGGTCTCGGCACCAACCACGCCATCTGGGACGCCAACCTGGGCACGAACGAGACCGCCGACCTGCTCAAGGCCGCGGGCATGAAGCTGCTGCGCTACCCCGGCGGCTCCTACTCCGACATCTACCACTGGGCCGACCACACCGCCCCCGGCGGCTACGTGGCGCCCGGCACCGACTTCGACACGTTCATGAGCGGCGTGCGCCGCACCGGCGCGCAGGCCATGGTGACCGCCAACTACGGCACCGGCACCGCCGAGGAGGCCGCCGCCTGGGTGCGCCACGCGAACGTCGAGAAGGGGTACGGCATCAAGCACTGGGAGATCGGCAACGAGAACTACGGCAACGGCCACTACGGCGCCGCCTGGGAGGCCGACAACCACGCCGACAAGAGCCCGAACGAGTACGCCCGCCACGTCGTGGCCTACGCCGACGCGATGAAGGCCGTCGACCCCACCATCAAGATCGGCGCGGTGCTGACCACCCCGGCGAACTGGCCCGACGCCATCACGGCCGAGGGCGACAGCGGAAGCTGGAACGAGGTCGTGCTGTCCACCGCCGGTCCGAAGATCGACTTCGTGATCCTGCACTGGTACCCCGGCGCCCTGGACAAGACGGTCCACGTCCCCGACATGATCCAGCTCACCCGCGAGCAGATCGCCAGGCACGCCGGGCCGGGCTCGGAGCGCATCGGCATCGCGATGACGGAGTTCAACACGGGGTCGAACAGCAACGGCACCAACACCCAGCCGGGCGCCCTGGCCGCCGCCGACGCGTACGCCACCCTGCTGGCCCACGGGGTCTTCACCGTGGACTGGTGGAACGTCCACAACGGCATCGGCACCGTCACCGAGGTCGCGGGCCACACCGACTACGGCGACTTCGGCCTGCTGTCGAGCGGGGCGTGCACCTCCGACGGCAGCGTGTGCGAGCCCGCGCTCAACACCCCCTTCGCCCCCTACTACGCGCTGCAGATGATGAGCCGGTTCGCCCGCCCCGGTGACCGGTTCGTCCGGGCCGCCACCGACCGGCCCGAAGTCGTCGCGCACGCGGCCCGCCGCCCCGACGGGGACCTGGCCGTCCTGCTGATCAACACCTCGTCCGGCACGTCGTACCCCGTGAAGCTGGGCTACTCCGGCTTCAGCCCGGCGGCGGGCGCGCCCACCGTGCTGACCCACACGAACGGCGCCACCGCCATCACCACGTCGAGCTCCGGCTCCGCGACCGCCCAGACTCTGCCGCCCCTCTCCCTGACCACGCTCGTCCTGCGTCCCCGCGCCCTCCAGAGCGGCGGCCCCGGCGTGCCCGGCGGGCCGCGGGCCACGGACGTGACGGACCGCACCGCCGTGATCTCCTGGCCGGCCGCCGCACCCGGCACCCGCCCGATCGCCAAGTACGAGGTGTACCGCCAGAACGGCGCGATCAGCGAGCAGCTCGGCGAGACCACCGGCACCACCTTCACGGTGCGCAACCTCAAGCCCGGCACCCGCTACACCGTCAACGTGATCGCCAGGGACGCCGGCGGCGCGCAGTCGGAGCCCTCGCCGCCCCTGACCTTCACCACCGGCGCCCCCGCGACCAGCTCCTGCAGCGTCAAGCCGGCCATCCAGACCGACTGGGCCAGCGGCTACGTCGGCTCCCTCACCCTCACCAACCACGGCGCGCCGATCAGCGGCTGGACGCTGAGCTTCGCCTGGCCGAGGCCGTGGCAGAGCCTGGGCAGCGGCTGGAGCGGCGTCTGGACGCAGGAGGGCTCGCAGGTCAAGGTGGTCAACGAGGCGGGCAACGGCACGCTCGCGACGGGCGCCTCGACCACGATCGGCTACGTCGGCAACTACGGCGGCCCGAACGTGCTCCCCTCGGTCTACACCCTGAACGGCACGATCTGCTCCGCGGGCTGACCCCGCCCCGCGCACGTCCGGGGCGGCTCGGACCCCGGGCCGCCCCCTGGATCAGGCCAGATCGATGATCGCGTCGGTGCCGTACCGCCGCGCCCAGATCGCCTCGAGCGCCGCGCCCGCCGAGTCGCGCGCCCCGGGCCCGACCTGGAGCACGTCATCCGTCACCCGCCCCATGACGAAGTCCGCTTCCAGCGTGCTCGAAGGGAGCGTGAACCGTCCCGCGTCGTCGAGCACGATGAACCAGTCCCGCCGGGAGTAGTCGTGCACCTTCATCCCGCCCGGCAGGCGACCGGCGTAGCCGGACAGCGCCTCTCTCAGCCGCGCGATGGCCGTCCGAGGGTCGTCGAGGGCGAACGTGCGGTCCACATGAGTGCGGCGGTTGTGGATGTACGTCTGGAACAGCACGTCGTTGAAGCCGTGCCCGGCGACGTCGTCCATGAACGGCCCGACCTCTGCCACGGACTCGGCGGAGAGCATGTAGTTGGCGCCCACCGTGACCTCGTGCCGGCCGATCAGCCGATCGGCCAGGGCCAGTTGCCGGTCGTAGTTGCCCGCTCCCATCAGCCGGTCGTGCACCGGCCGCGACCCGTAGAACGAGAGTTTCACGTGCTCGAACGAGGTGATCCAGGCGGGCACGCCGGTGGACAGCCGGTCGCCGTTCGTGGTGACGAGCTGCAGGATGCCCAGCGAACGGACGTGCTCGACGAGGCGCGGCAGAAGCGGGTATTCGAAGGGCTCGCCCCCGGAATAGGAGATCTTCGCCACCTTCAGCGCCAGCAGCCGATCCGCCATGGCGAACGGATCGTGCGCCGGGTGCCGGACGTGCGGGCCGCTGACCGACAAACAGAACGGGCACGCCCGGTTGCAATTGCGGGAAAGGCGCCAGCAGATTATCCGATGCGTGCTGAAGTGGCGTGCCATGGTCCCTGCGCATCCAAAGAGAGCTTCGAGGTCCAAGGGCTCAGCCAGACGTCAGCAGGACCGTACGCCAGGACATCTCGCAGCGTCACCCTCGATCCGGCCATCCGTTCGAGTCCGCATAATATCCACGAGACGTGATGAACGTTCACTGTCCGGGCGGTCGAGGTACGTATACATACCTTTCTCGGCATGCGGAAACTCGATCCGGCGCTGGGCTGCACGACGCCCGCGCAATCCACCAGAGAAAGCCGGCCGGGGAGCACGTCCGGAATGGCCGGTCCGCCCGTTCCGGTGAGGAAGAAATCCACCACGCGCCCGGCGACGCGTAATGCGCACCAGCTTTTCCCGAGAATCCGCAGCACGTCGTCCCGGCGGGCCGAGCCGGCGGTGTTCGACTCGTAGGAGGCGGCGATGCTGGAGAATTCGCGCGGGCCCAGAAAGGCGCAGGACTGCCCCAGACAGCTGCCCAGGAGCTCGGCGAGGTCGCCCTCGTGATCGACGACGAAGTCCCAGTCGGAGCCGTACGACCGCAGTCCGAGCAGGCGCGACCCGTACAGGTAGACGCGGGCCCCCCGGGACAGCAGCGCCGACAGCAGGCCGCGCAGGACCGCGGGATGGTCGCGGACGGAGGAGCCGGCCGCACCCACCGGGCGGGCCCGGCACGGAGTCAGCAGCTTGACCTCCTTCGCCCCGGCCAGCGCGCAGTCCCGGTCGAGCAGCGGATGCCTGCGCCCGGGCAGGGCGGCCGCCATCCGGGGTGTCAGCTTCGTCCACCCGCCGGCGGAGCAGCGGTAGACGGGGCGGAAGGCCACGTCGCCGCTCTCGGTATAGGCCCGGAACACGCCCAGGACGCCGTTGGAGGTCAGGACGTAGTCGTAGGGCTCGTACATGGGACGGGCTAGGACGAGACCAGCTTGAGGCACTCGGCGCGCATGAACTCCTCGTGCAGCCGGAGCAGCGGGGTGCCGTGGGTGATCACGTAGGACGACTTGATGTCGATCTGCCGCCAGGAGAAGCCGGGCCCGGCCCGGCGGGCGAAGTCGGCGGCGTCCTCCAGGGTCGCGCCGTACACGATGCCTTCCAGCTTGGCCCAGATGGCCGCCGACGTGCACATCGGGCACGGCTCCAGGGTGCTGTAGAGGAAGCAGCCGGGCAGGTATCTGCAGTTCGCACCGGCGCAGGCGCGGCGCAGGGCGAGGATCTCCGCGTGGGCGGTGGGGTCGGGCTGCGAGTGCAGCTCGGTGAAGGCGGAGCCGAGGACCTTCATCCCGCCGTCCACGACGATCGCGCCGATGCGGTAGTTGCCGGACGGCGCCGCCTGCCCGGCGACGGTGATGGCCTCGCCCATCGCCCGGGCGTTCGGATGCGTCTCACGCATGGCTGTTCGCCCTCATCTCCTCTTCCCGCTCCAGCGCCCTGAGTCGGACGATGACCTCCGCCACGCCGACGGCCAGACTCTGGAAGCTCCTGCGGCCGGCGGGGTCGGACAACACCCGTTTGTTGCCGAAGGCGCAGACGACCCCGGCCGGCGTGTCGTCGTCGCGGTGCATCGGGAGCGCCAGGACCCAGGTGATCTGCGGGTCCACCTTGTTCTTGATCCGCGGGTTGTACCGCTCGGGATGCGTCACCGGCAGCTCTTCGTACAGGATCTCGTCGTTGTTGTACGCCTCGCAGATGACCAGCTCGTCGGTGTCGGGGTAGGCCACGTCGAGGGAGTAGTTGAGCGGCAGGTCCTCGCACTCGTAGTAGACCGTCCGGTCTTTCCGCAGCACCCGCCTGTCGTCCAGCGTGTCGGCATAGAACAGGTGCACGTTGACGTTTCCCCGGCGCGGGCTGCGGCCCATCGTGTGCAGGAGCGAGGAGAGCACCTGCTGGTTGCTCTGCTTGAGCCGCCGCAGGGACTCCAGATGGGCGTTCCGTTCCGCGGCGGCGGCCGCGCGCTGCGTCAGGATGTCGTTCACGAGGTCGAAGATCAGCAAGGCAACCCCTATGGGCAGCAGGAGATTCCACCAGCCGAGCCGGCCGGGCACCGAAGCTAGTCTTTGCCCGTCGGAGACCGTGTTCGCGACCAAGTTGGCAAAGAACCCCAATGTGGTGGGCACGGATAGCTTTATCAGGATGCGCAATGCCACCGGTTTCGGTTTACCCTGCCGGCGCAACGACTCGCCTGGGGATTTCGATGCACACAATGTCCGGAACACCCCTTTCCGGCCACTCTCCCGCCGATCAGCCGACCGTCTCAGGCGTACAAAGAGATTGCATTTACTTTCATACCTACCACGTTTATCAACCCTCTACCAGGGGTAACGGCGCCTGGGTCAGGGTCTGGCCGGAACGTTTCCTACTCCTGCGCCGCGTGCACCAAAAGCACCTTCTGCCGCGCCCGAGCCGCAAGGCCCGATATATACCAGCCCGAAAACATGAATCCTTACCACCCACCGGAAGCCCGCCGGCGGAACGAATGAATCACCCCGTTGCCGAACGTGCTTTGTCGGGCTCAGCTGGCAGCATGTCGGCATGATCGCGACCGCCGCCGACTACGCCTGGTTCACCTACGGCCGCTTCACCTATGACGAGTACACCGACCTACGGGCGGCGTACTGTTTCACCCTCGTCCGCGGGCTGACCCCCGAGCAGGTTCTGACCCGGGTGGGGGCGCGGGCCGGAGACTTTCCGCTCATGGGGCTCAAGGAGCTGATCAGAATGGGCTTCTCCGACCTCGACCGACCCGGCTCCCGGTACGGCCACTTCTTCGGGGTCGTCACCGTCGGTGACTGGGCGTTCATCGTCGAACCGAACGGCTTCATGGGCGTGCTCCCGGAGATCGCCGGACGGCTGTCGGCGGGCACCCGGCTCGTCTCCCATAGCCTCAACGCCGACGGGACGATGGAGGACTTCCTCTTCATGGAAGACGGCCAGGAGCGGCTGTCCCTGGAGCCGGATTGTCCCGACCTCGTCGCCTACACCAGATGGGCCGAGGAACTCGACGAGATCACCAGGCAGGTCGGTTTCGACTCCGAGCGAACCAGCGAGTCGCTCTTCGCGATGGCCGAGCACCTGACCGGGGTCAGAGTGACGCCGGACCTACTGGAGCATTCGATCTACCAGTGCGGGATCGCACAGTGACCGGAGCTTCGGGCACGCCGGCACCCGTTCACTGGAGTGCATTCCAGGGGTCGTCCGGGCTTGGGTGATCGTCAGGGGCGGCGTAGCATCTGGGCGGCCAGTCCGGAGCTACAACCGCTCCGTCTTTCCGTGGGCCGTCGCCGAGAGCCCACGCGTGAGGGTCAGTGAAGCGAGGCTCTTTGGTGACAGCTCATCAACGGGCGAGCGAGGTGAAGGCAGAAACGAAAACGCCCCGGAGCGGTATTCGCTTCGGGGCATCTTGGCTGTTCAAAGCTGGTGGTCAGGGGCAGGGTCGAACTGCCGACCTTCCGCTTTTCAGGCGGACGCTCGTACCAACTGAGCTACCTGACCCAGAGCGGTCCTGACGGGACTTGAACCCGCGACCTCCACCTTGACAGGGTGGCGAGCACTCCAAACTGCTCTACAGGACCTTGCGTCTTGCGTTTCGTTCTGTTTGCGCTCGCTTAGCTTACCAGCTCTTCGGTGGTCTTCGACCAGCCGTTTTGCGGGTGCGCTAGGCGCTCGCGGTGCCCCCAACGGGATTCGAACCCGTGCCGCCGCCTTGAAAGGGCGGTGTCCTAGGCCGCTAGACGATGGGGGCTCAGGATTCCCTGTCGCCTTCCGTCGGGGACCTCTGAAGCATAGGGGACGATTGCCCTTGATGCCAAAGTGGCGGACCGGCGGCCGGCGAAGGTGGCGTGCCAGTGGCCGATCCCGTTGGCGACGGGGCGGTCGTTGGCTCCGGGGAAATCATACGTTGTGGGTCGGGCTCCACGTGACGCTGGATGTACACCGACTGCTCCCCGAGCCCTCCGAGCGTGATGTCGTCCCAGGCCTGAAGGCGCCTGGTCTCCTTGTCGAAGTACAGCACCGAGGCCTGCACGGGGGTCGGCTGGGCGTGTTCCAGCGCCCGCAGGCCGGCCCCGCCGGTGGAGCCCTGGATGAGGATGCGGGTGCCCGTGGGGAGCATGGTGGTCCTGCGCTCGTGGGTGTGACCGGCCAGGATCATGGAGGCCGCGCCGGAGAAGCCGCGCCCGACCTCGGCGTCGTGCACGGCGATCAGGTCCGGCCTGGCCGCGGCGGCCCGGTCGCGGTGGGCGCGGCCGAACTCGGCGAGGGCCGCGGGGTCGGCGTCCACGGACACGGACTTGTCCGGGGTGAAGCGGGGGTCGCCGAGGCCGTAGATGGTCAGCCCGGCGACCTCGCGCGTCTCGCCGTCCAGCACGATGGCGTTCTTCTGCCTGGCCACCGCCTTCTGGGTGGTCATCGAGTCGTGGTTGCCGCGGACGAACACGTACGGAACCTTCAGCGTCGAGATCTCCTCGACGAACTTGTTCTCCGCCTTGGTGCCGTGGTCGGAGATGTCGCCCGTGTCGATGACGAAGTCCACGGCGAACTGGTCCTTCAGGGAGCGGATGACGTTCCAGGCGATGGGGTTGAGGTGGATGTCGGAGATGTGAAGGACCCGGATGGTCTTGGGGTCGGCGTCGTACAGGGGCAGGGTCGAGACCGTGTCGTACAGCTTCGAGACGTTCGTGACGAGCTTGGTGAGCTGGGAGCGGTACGACTCGAAGCGCGTCACGATCGACTCGGCGCTGCCCACGAGCGACGGCGCGGCGGCCACCAGGCCCGAGTAGCGCGGCTCCACGAGCGAGCTGGGGCGGAAGGTGAGGGCCGCCAGGGCTCCGGTGGCGGCGAGGGCCACGGAGGCCGCCAGAAGGCCCATGAGGGCCGTTCTGGGGCGCCTGAAGACCATCAGGACGGCCACGAGGGCTCCCGCGCCCGCACAGAGCAGCGAGCGGATGACGAGGTCCCGCACGCCGTGCAGCAGGTCGTCCTCGATCAGGTCGGGCAGGCGGTCGGCCAGGCGCGGGTCCTCCAGGAGGGCCTTGGCACGTTCCTGGTCGATGTTCTCCAGCGTGATGCGCAGCCGCAGGGGCGCCGCGTGGGTCTGGAAGGTGAGGGTGCCGAGCGGGCTGGCGTCGACGACCGTCTCGCCGTCCCAGGCCGGGCGCAGCGACATGCCGGTCTCCACCGGGCCCACCTGGGTGCGTACGGTGCCGCTGAGGAAGATGCCCAGCCAGGCGCCCACCGCGGCCACGAGGAGCACGGCCGCGATCCGGGCGCCGCGCGATCGAAGGACTGCCTTTGACCTCTGCGCGAACTTCATACGGATTCTTGCTTACCTAGAATGGCGAGGGTGATCGAGGTTTCGCGGGAGAAGTTCGAGGAGCTCGTGTCCGAGGCGCTGGACACGATTCCGCCGGAGCTCACGCGCGCCATGAGCAACGTCGTCGTCACGGTCGTCGATGACCCGCCCGAGCCCCACCTGCTCGGCTTGTACACCGGTGTCCCCCTCACCGAACGCGGCGACTGGTACTCAGCAGTTCTGCCCGACCGGATCGAGATCTACCGCAATCCCATATGTGAAATTTGCGATAGCGAGGAACAGGTGATCGACGAGGTCCGCATCACGGTCGTCCATGAAGTCGGCCATCACTTCGGCATCGACGACGCGCGCCTTCACGAATTGGGCTGGTAACCCTTTGCTTTTGGTTGGCCGCTTTCGGTTGCGGCCCGTGCCGCCCATCGGGCACCTTAGGTCACATACCGAGCACCCTGAGTCAGGCACAGCGGAGTCCAGTGGGGGCCATGCGGGCACGACGGCCGCCGGGACGGCATCGCCGTGCCGGAGAAGCACGACAAGTCACCTATAGGGAAGTCATCGCCATCAGGGAGTTCCGTGCCCTGTGGTACGGCCAGGGCATGTCGCTCCTGGGCGACCAGCTCGCCCAGGTGGCGCTCGCCGTCCTCGTCTACGACCGCACCGGCTCGGCGCTGGCCACGGCGGCCGTCTACGCGCTGACCTACCTGCCCTCCATCATCGGCGGCCCGCTGCTGGCGGGGCTGGCCGACCGGTTCGCCCGCCGGGCCGTGATGCTCACCTGCGACCTGCTGCGCGCCGCGCTGGTCGGCGTGATGGCGGTGCCCGGCGTGCCGTTCTGGGCGCTGTGCGCGCTGGTGTTCCTCGTGGTGCTGCTCGGCGCCCCCTTCTCGGCCGCGCGGGCGGCCCTGCTGCCCGAGGTGCTCAAGGGCGACGCGTACGTCCTGGGCTCGGCCCTGCAGAACATGACGAACCAGGGCGTGCAGATGCTTGGTTTCGCCACCGGCGGAGCGCTGATCGCCACGATGGGCCCATACCGCGCGCTGGCCATCGACGCGGCCACGTTCCTGGCCTCCGCGCTGGTGCTGGTCACGGGCGTGAGCCGGCGACCGGCGGCGGCCCGCGACGACTCCAGGCCGTCGATGTGGGCGATGACCGCGAGCGGGGCCCGGCTCGTGTTCGGCTCGCGCAGGCTGCGCACGCTGGTGCTGTTCGCCTGGTTGTGCGGCTTCTACATCCTGCCCGAGGGCATCGCGGCGCCGTACGCGGCCAGGCTCGCCACCGACGCGCTGCCCGCCCCCGTCGTCACGGGGCTGCTGATGGCGGCGATGCCCGCGGGGACCGTCGTGGGGGCGTTCCTGTTCAGCCGGTTCGTCTCGCCGGAGCGGCGGCTGCGGCTGATGGGGTGGATGGCCATCCTGAGCTGCGCGCCCCTGATCGTGACCGCGATCCGGCCGCCCCTGGCCGTCGTGCTGGCCGCGTGGGTGCTGTCGGGGATCGGCGGGGCGTACCAGCTCGCCGCCAACGCCGCCTTCGTGCAGCACGTGCCCGCGGAACGCCGCGCCCAGGCGTTCGGGCTCGTGCAGTCGGGTCTGATGGCCGTACAGGGGGTGGGCATCCTGGTGGGCGGTTTCGCGGCGGAGAGACTCGGCCCCGAGCCGGTGGTCGCGCTGGCGGGGTTCGCCGGGGTGATCAGCGCGGCCGTCCTGGCCATGCTCTGGGCCGAGTCGCGCGACAAGCCCGCCCGGCTGGGCGCCCGGGCCACCGCCTGATCACGGCTGGGGCTTCTGCTCGCCGCTCCAGTCCGTCGTGGTCGTCCGGCGGCTCTGCTGCTTGCTTATGACGTCCTGGACGATGGAGGTCTCGTGCTCCTCGTCCGGCATGAGGAGCCAGCCGATCGCGTACAGCGCGACACCCGCCCCGCCGAACAGCGTCGCGATCGCGAGCCCGATCCTGACCAGGTTGGCGTCGATGCCGACGTACTGGCCGACACCGGAGCAGACGCCCGCGATGATCCGGCCCTTCTGGGTCCTGCGCAGCTTCTTGACGTTGTATTCGCTCATGCCTCAAGACTGCCCCTCGGCCCGGTGTTCGCACATCAGGATTGCCCCTGGTAGAACCCTGGTAGTCCCCGATGCCCGGACGAGAGGACCCCGAGATGGACGACCTGCTCCGACTCGACGACAAGCTCAACTCCGACCAGCGGCTCATCCGCGACACGGTCCGGTCCTTCGTCGCCGACCGCGTCCTGCCACACGTGGGTGACTGGTTCGAGGAGGCCGCCTTCCCGGCGCGCGAGCTCGCCCCCGCGCTCGGCTCGCTCGGCGTCCTGGGCATGCACCTCCAGGGGTACGGCTGCGCCGGCACCGACGCCGTCTCCTACGGGGTCGCCTGCCGCGAGCTGGAGGCCGGCGACTCGGGGCTGCGCTCCTTCGTGTCCGTGCAGGGGTCGCTGGCCATGTACCCGATCTGGCGCTACGGGTCTGAGGAGCAGAAGCAGGAGTGGCTGCCCCGGATGGCCGCCGGCGAGGCGATCGGCTGCTTCGGCCTGACCGAGCCCGACCACGGCTCCGACCCGGCCGGGATGCGCACGTACGCGAAGAAGGACGGCTCCGACTGGATCCTGAACGGCTCCAAGATGTGGATCACCAACGGCTCCGTCGCCGACGTGGCCGTGGTGTGGGCCCAGACCGACGACGGCATCCGCGGCTTCGTCGTCCCCACCTCCACCCCCGGCTTCTCCGCCCCCGAGATCCACAAGAAGCTGTCGCTCAGGGCCTCGGTCACCTCCTCCCTCTACTTCGACGACGTACGCCTGCCCGCCTCGGCCGTCCTGCCCGGCGTCACCGGCCTGCGCGGCCCGCTGTCCTGCCTCTCGGAGGCCCGCTTCGGCATCGTCTGGGGCGTCGTGGGCGCCGCCCGCGCCTGCCTGGAGGCGGCCGTCGACTACGCCAAGACCCGCGTCCAGTTCGACAAGCCGATCGGCGCCTTCCAGCTCACCCAGGAGAAGCTCGCCTGGATGTACGTCGGCACCGCCCAGGCCGGCCTCACCGCGCTCCACCTCGGCGAACTGAAGGACGCGGGGCGGCTGGAGCCCCGGCAGATCAGCTTCGGCAAGCTGGCCAACGTACGCGCCGCCCTCGACATCGCCCGCCAGGCCCGCAGCATTCTGGGCGGCAACGGGATCACCCTGGAGTACCCTGTGATCAGGCACATGAACAACCTGGAGAGCGTGCTGACCTACGAGGGCACCCAGGAAGTGCACACCCTGGTGCTGGGGGAGGCGCTGACGGGGCTGGCGGCTTACCGGTGATGGAGGCGTCGCGGGCAGGGCGGTAATCTCTGTACCCTTGCTCTTGCGAGGGGCGTTAGCTCAATTGGCAGAGCTGCGGACTTTTAATCCGTAGGTTCCGGGTTCGAGCCCCGGGCGCCCTACCACTCTTCACCCTTCTGGCCAGGGGCTTTATCTCTCCCCTGGAATCCGCAGGGTCGCCAGTGCCCTCTGGGGAGACCGAGGGGAGACCGCCAGTTTGGGAGGCCGCCCTCGGCACGATCGCGACGCTCGCCTCGGCGGCGGCGTAGGCGCCGGACAACATGGAGCCGAGTTGCCGCCCGCTGGTGTCCTTGCGGCGCAGCTCATCGAGGTCAGGTGGCGGCGCCTGCTTCTTGTTGGCCGCCTTGGTCATCTCGCGGATCTCCATCCGCGCCTCGTGGCCCTCCGGGCCGGCCTCGGGGATGTCGAGCAGCCGCAGAGCCTTCTCGTAGAAGGCGATCAGCTCCGTCTCCGTATAGACCCGCAGACGCCCTCTGATGGCGGCGCCAGACGTGTAGTCCTCCCCACGCGAACCCGATCGTCGCCGCGACCGAGAAGGGGATGTGCGGCCGAGCCTCGCGCCGGCAAGAACCGCGCCGGTCATGGTCGCCGGCTGGATCATCGCGCTGCCCAGCCGGGTCAAGGCGATGGTCGCGTCGACCAGCTCGCTGTTGCCGAACCTCGCCATGGTGAGGTCGGCGCCGGCCAGGCTGGCATCGGTCAGGTTGGCATCGGTCAGGTTGGTGCCGGAGAAGATAGCGCCGCGTGCGGAGGCTCGCGACAGATTGCGCCGGTGAGGATCATCTGGTCGAGGTTCAGCCCGCGCCGAAACGCTTCGCCCGTAGCGGATCGTCGAGAGCGGCGCTCTCCTGCCTCGCGGCGGCGACCTCTGCGAGGAGTTCCTCGTCGTCGGGATACACCTCCGCCATCGCCTCCACCATCGTGAGGCGCGTGTCCAGCAGCCTGCGTGCGTTGTCCCGGTCGCCGTCCCTCTCGGCCAGGCCGGCAAGGCGCCGGAAGGCCAGAGCAGCTTCCATGGCGGCTGCCGGGCTCCTGATCGCCTGGAAGAGCCGGCTACGGATCACCGAGCACTCGGACCAGGTCTGGTACTCCTTGGCCTTGTGTCCCGGCAGGTCGAGCGCGTGGTACAACTCGCCGAGGCGTTGCAGCGAGTCAGCGAGCCGCTGGTCGGCCTCCATAAAGGTGGGATGCTCGGCCGCGAGCTCGCGGTAGACGTCCACGGCGATCGTGAGCACGGCCTCGGCCGCCGCCACGTGACCGTCGGCGAACCGGGTCTGGCCGCAGATGTCGTGTGCGGCGCCGAGGCGGAACCCGGCCTCGTCGCGCTGCGGGTGCGTGGCGGCCAACTCCTTGACGGCGGGCAGCGATCGTTCGGCCACCTCTCGTGCGGCGCGCGGGAAGCCGTGCCGGAGCAACATGGCGGTCAGGTGCTCACGAAGGAGACTGTGGTGACGCGCAGGCACGTGCGGCGCGATCTCTCCCAGGAGCGCCATCCCCGCGTATCCCCGTTCACTGTCGTCCTCCAGCAGGCACAACGCATGCGACTGGGCCGCCGGGCAGCGCCACGGCCGCTTGCGCCGGGCTGATGAAGAACGAGCTCAAGAGCAGGAACGACAGGGGCAGGCGCAGTCGCACACGACCTCCGCAGATGGGGGTTTCCGAGACGGCCACCGGTGTACCGGCCAGGTTCCGGCGTTCTCCGGAACCGGCCTTCAGTATGCCTGAAGGTGGGATCGGTGATCGCGGCGGGGTGCCCGTGCTCTCTCTCCGGAGCACGGCACCGCAGGAGGCTCAGCCGGTCGTGACGACCTGGGCGTCGAAGAGCTGCCGAACGTGAAGCCGAGCAGGCCCGCGTGGCGGGACTGCAGACGGTCGCCCGCACCGAAGAGGAACGGTCACCGGCGGATACCTGCCGGCGGTCATGTGCTGCGTCTGTTCGGCCGAATCCATCATCCTCCGTGTCAAGGCGTCGCGTTCAGGATGAACGGCTGGTCCGGCGGACCCGAGCGGCGGCTGTCGACGTTCCCGCCCGGCCAGAGCGCCGGCTCTGATGAGGCAAGGTGATAGGAGGGAGGCATGAACAGGAGTGATGCGCGCGTGCGAGAAACACAGGGTGACCTCGTCCTGCGGCCGGACGCCCGGAAGGGGGCGGCCTTTCTGATCACCGCTTCGGTGGCCACCGTAGCCATCGTCGCCGCCATCCTGATGGGTGACGCTCCGCCGGTGTTCGCCCTCGTCGTGGGCACCCTCTTCACCGTGCCGATCCTCCTGGGGGTCGGCGCCTTCTTCCGTGCCCGGATCATCCTGACGGCACATGACATCGTGCTGCGGGGAGTGTTCTCCCAGCGGCGCCTCCCACGCTCGCAGGCCGCGGAGGTGGTCCGCGCGACCCTCGTCGCACCGCGGGGATCTCCCGGCGACACCCTGTTCGTGCTCGACGCGCACCGCAACCTGCTCCTCAGGGTGCCCGGTGGCGGCTACGCGCGCGAGGACATCGACCGGCTGGTGACCGCGCTCGGCTTGCCATGCAGCGGCCCCGACCACGCCGTGAACGCCAGCGAACTGGCCAGAACGTATCCCGGCCTCGTGTCATGGGCCGAGCGGCATCCCTACCGGCTCGCGTTCGTGATCGCCGGGGTCCTGGTCGCAGTCGTCATGACGCTGGTGCTCTTCTCGATCTCGACGTGACCGAGGGCGGCTCCCGCTCACCGACTCAGCGCTTTCGTCCGGGGCGGGTGAGCGACCACGGTGGCCCCCTCCCGACACTGCTCGGCATCGGCGATGCGTCCGGCGTCGAGCAGTTCCCGGCCGGCCCACGTTTGGCGAAGGGGGCGGTGCGGGGCGTTCGGGGGCGTTGGGTACCCGAGAGGTAGTCTCGGATCTTCCCGGGCGCGGGCGGCCGGGCCGGGCGGGCTGACGGGCAGGAGTTGGTCTTGGTGGTCGCGAGTGTCGCGGACGAGCCTCCGGCGATCGATGCGGCGCTGGTCAGGCGGCTGATCGGGGCGCAGTTCCCGCAGTGGGCCGGGCTGCCGCTGGAGCCCGTGCGCCCGGCCGGCTCCGATCATGTGATCTACCGGCTGGGCACGGAGCTGTCGGTACGCCTGCCCCGCCACGCCGGCGCGAGCGGCCAGGCCACCAAGGAGTTCGAGTGGCTGCCCCGGCTGGCCGGGGAGTTGCCGCTGGCCGTCCCGGTCCCGGTGGGGCTGGGCGAGCCGGGCTTCGGCTATCCGTGGCCGTGGTCGGTGTCGCGGTGGCTGAAGGGCGAGGTGGCGACCGTGGAGGCGCTGGCCAGCTCGGCCGAGGCCGCGGTCGGGCTGGCGGAGTTCCTGACCGCTCTGCGGCGGTTCGCGCCCGCCGAGGCCGCGGCCGTCGCCGGCCGTGGCGACCTCGCCGGTGCTCCGCTCGCCGAGCGGGACGGCGCGACGCGGGCGGCCATCGCGGAGGTGGCGGGCGCCTTCGACGCCGCGGCCATGACCGAGCTGTGGCAGGCGGCGCTGGACGTCCCCGAGGGGGATCAGTCCCGGACGTGGGTGCACGGCGACTTCCACACCGGCAACCTGCTGGTCGATGGCGGCCGGCTGAGCGCGGTCATCGACTTCGGCGAGTTCGGCATCGGCGATCCGGCCTGCGACCTGACCATCGCCTTCACCCTGATGTCGGCCGGCAGCCGGGCCGTCTTCCGCGCCGCGCTCGGCGTGGACGATGCCACGTGGCTCCGAGGTCGCGGCTGGGCCCTGGCCACCGCCCTGAACGCCTACACCGGCTATGCGGCGGTCGATCCGCGCGTCGCCGCCCAGACCACCCGCCAGATCACGCAGGCTCTCATCGGCTGACGGCGCCGCGTTGAACCGCTGCGGTCCTCGTCGAGCAGGAGGCCCATCAGGCCGAGCACCAGGATGCCCTGGCCGGCCCCGAAATAGCCGACGCCCGCGCCGGCCGCCAGCATCTGCCTGCCATGGACGTAACGGGCGAAGCCCGACGAAAGGGGTGATAACCGATGGCTAGGCTCGGGGGGTTCGAGGGGCGACGACGGGGAGTGCAGTGGACTGGATCACCGAATACGTCAATGCGGTAAGTGATCTGCCCTTTCCCCTGGTGGGCGCGGTGGCCGCGCTCATGGCCTTCGCCGAGTCGGGCCTGGGCGTCGGGTCGGTGCTGCCGGGTGAGACCGGGGTGCTGCTGCTGGGCGCCACCGTCACCGGCCCGGTACGGTTCGCCGCCATGCTGCTGCTCGTGGCGCTGGGCGTGACCGGCGGCGACCACGTCGGCTATGTGCTCGGACGGCGGTACGGCGACCGCATGCGCCGGCTGAAGGTGGTGCGCCGGCTGGGAGTGCACCACTGGGACCGCGCGCGGGCCGCCCTGCAGCGTCATGGCGCGACGGCGGTGTTCGTCACCCGGCTGATCCCCATCGTGCGGACGCTCACGCCCGCGGCCGCCGGAGCGGCGCAGGTGACCTACCGCCGGTTTCTCATCGCCTCGCTGGCGGGCTCGTTGCTCTGGTCGGGGGTCTACGTGAGCCTCGGGGCGCTCGCGGGCGCCTCGGCCGCCCAGCTGGAGCGGACGCTCGGGCGCGCGTCGTGGCTGGTGCTGGGCGGGGTGGTCGTCGTCGTGGCGGGCGTGGGCCTGCTCCGGCGCAGGCGCGCCTCCGCGAAACGGCGCGAGGAGGCAGGAGACGCGGACCTGCGCGAGCGCACGCCCGCAACACGACGTGAGCAGGCGAGAGACGTGGGCCTGCCCAGGCCCGCGTCCGCGGAACGGCGCGGGGAGGGCGGCGGGTCAGCCGAGTAGCCGGAGCAGCTCGGCCTCCTCGGCGGGGGTGAGGCCGGAGCGGCTCACCGTGTGGCCCGACTCCCGCTGCCAGGCGAGGGTGTCGCGGGCCGTGTCGGCGACCGGGCGGATGCTCAGGCCGGCGGCCAGCGTGGCGGAGGTGTCGCGGGCCATGAAGCCGGCGTATTCGGGCAGCGGCAGCCACATCGGCAGGGAGCGCGGCCCCATCCACGGCTCCACCTTCTGCTCGACCAGGAACGCCTGGTCGGCCCAGACCAGCTCGGGCTCCACCGACAGGCCCGCCGCGATGCCGGCCAGCAGCTCGCCCCTGCCGAAGGGCAGGGAGATCGCGTCATAGGGCCCGGTCAGCCCCTTTTCCGCCGCGTCCAGCGTCCAGGCGGACAGATCGCGTACGTCGACGAGCTGGACGAGATCGTCGGGCGACCCGGGAGCCAGCACGGGGCCGCCGCGCGCCAGCCGCTCGACCCAGTAGGTGAACCGGTCGGACTGGTCGTCGGGGCCCACGATCAGCCCGGCGCGCACGAGCAGCGCCGTGTCGCCGAAGATCTGCTCGCACGCCACCTTGGCCGGCCCGTAGTTCTCCGGGTCGGCCTCGTCGGCGTCGGCGGCCAGCGGCGGGTGGAGGGTCTGGTTGGCCTCGCCCGTGTCGGCGTAGACGCTGCACGACGACACGAACGTCCAGTGACCGGCGCGACCGGCCAGCTCCGCCACCGCCCGGCGGACCACGCTCGGCTGCCTGGCGACGTCGACGACCAGGTCGAACGTGCCCTCCACCTGCGCCAGCCCGCCGTCCTGGCTCCGGTCGGCCCGGACGAACGCGACACCGGGCGCGGGGTCGCCGGCGACCCCGCGCGCCGCGCACACCACCTGGTGCCCGCGATCGCGCGCCTGCCGCGCGATCTCCCTGGACAGGAACTTCGTACCGCCGAGAACAAGTGTCCGCATTCCCCCATCCTGGCCGCCCGGACGGGGACGTTCCGCCCTTCTTCACCCGCAGCGTAAACAGGGCTCAGCGGTGGCTCTGCCGGGCCGGCGGAGCGGACGGCCGCAGGACGTCCCGCCAGTCGGCGGGCCAGTTGGCCAGCGCGAGGACCCCCATGATGACCAGGTGGACGGGAGCGGCGACGCTCTCGAACCAGGCGTCGTGGTTGACGATGTGGGTGGTGACCGCGCCGGTGAGCACGAACACGAGCGTGGTCGCCGCGAGGAACCGGGTGCGCCTGCTCGGGATCAGCAGCAACACCGCACCGAGGAGCTCCAGGCCGCCCACCACGAACCGCATCCACGACGGGTAGCCCCATTCGACGAACTTCACCGAGTACGGCGGTCCGTAGAAGGTCTCCCCCGGCATGTACTTGGTCACGGCTCCGACCACGAACTCCAGTGCCAGGAACACGTACAGGCCGGTCATCAGCCGTCGCCGCCACACCCCGGCGGTCACCGGCCGATCCCTCCGGCACAGGTCCCACCCCTGGTCGCGGTGACGGCCGGCGGGCCGATGGGAGGTTCCCGGCGTCGTCGCGGGCCCGGGAAGGCGCCGTGAATGGTGATGTCCATGGCGGTCACGCTAGGTGTGCCCGCCCGGCGTCGCTTCTCGAATCCTGATCGATCGCGGGCGCCGCCGGCCGTCAGCGGATGGTCAGGGCCGCGCGCACCAGCTCGCCGGGGTAGGCGGGGTGCAGCCCCTCCGGGCGGAACAGGATGCGGTACATGATCGGCGCCACCACGCGGTCCAGCACCGTCTCCACCTCCGGGGCGGGCTCCGCGCGCCGGCGCGCCCGGGCGAGGATGACCTCGACCTGGTCGGCGGCGTACGCCGAGCACTGGCCCGCGTTCGTGCCGTCCGGGTCGCCGAGCAGCGCGTCCCGGATGTAGGCGCGGCCCGGCGGCGAGGACATCTCGTCGAGGAAGTGCTCCGCCCAGGCCGTGAGGTCGGCCTCCAGCGCGCCGTGGTCGGCCGGCGGCGCCTCGGGGCGCAGGCGCTCGACCGCCACGTCCGACAGCAGCTCCTGCAGATCCCCCCAGCGGCGATAGACGGTCGAGGGCGTGACCCCGGCCCTGGCCGCGATGGCCGGGATGGTCAGCGCCGCCCGGCCCTGCTCGGCCTCCAGCTCCCGCACCGCGGCGTGCACCGCCTCCTGCACCCGCGCGCTGCGCCCTCCCGGGCGGGCCATGGTCTTACGACTCATGCCATTGATGCTAGTGAGTCCCGATGCCGGTGAGTCGCGTCAAGCCGCGGCCGGCGCCGGCAGACCGGCCCGCCCGTACGCCGACTCGTACGCCGACCCGGCCCGCAGCACCGTGGCCTCGGCCAGCGCCCGGCCGATGAGCTGCATGCCGATGGGCAGGCCGGACTCGTCGTGGCCGACGGGGAGGGTCAGCGCGGGCACGCCGGTGATGTTCGCGGGCGCGCTGAGGCGTACGTACGCGTCGGAGACGGCCTCCACGGTCCCGTCGGCCCAGGCCACGCTCTCCTGCCCGGCCGGGACGGCGGTCATCGGGACCGCGGGCGCCGCGATCAGGTCCACCCGCTCGAACAGGCTCGCCCACGCCTGCCGCATGAGCGTGCGCGCCCGCCGGGCCCGCACGTGGTCGGCGGCCGGGATCAGCGCGCCGGCCTCCAGGAGCACGCGCACGTCGGGGGCGTACCGGTCGGGCGTCGCGCGCAGGGTCGGCTCGTGGTAGGCCGTGGCCTCGGGCACCATCAGCCCCCACTGGGTGGCCTGGACATAGCGCGCGTAGGGGATCTCCACCTCGACCGGCTCGGCCCCGAGGTCGGCCAGCCGGCCGACGGCCGCCCGTACGGCGCCTTCGACGGCGGGGGCGACGTGCTCGAAGTAGTGGTTGACCGGCACCCCCACGCGCAGGCCCCGCAGGTCCCCGCCCGGCGCGGGCCGGAACGCGGCGGCGGGCCGGCTCGCCGGGTCCCTGGGGTCGTGCCCGGCCAGCGCGGGCAGCACGAGCGCGGCGTCCGCCACGGTCCTGGTGATCGGCCCGACGTGGTCGAGCGACCAGGAGAGGGGCACCACGCCGTGCCGCGAGACCAGCCCGTACGTCGGCTTGAGCCCCACGACCCCGTTGAGCGCGGCGGGCACGCGGATGGAGCCTCCCGTGTCCGTGCCCAGCGCGAACAGCGCGGTCCCGGCCGCCACGGCCACCGCCGAGCCGCCGCTCGACCCGCCCGCGATCCGGCCGGCGTCCCAGGCGTTGCGCGTCTGGGGCGTCGTCAGCCCGTACGCGAACTCGTGCGTGTGCGTCTTGCCCACCAGGATCGCCCCGGCCCGCGCCAGCCGGGCCGCCACGCCGCTGTCGGCGGTGGCGAGGTGGCCGTCCCTGGCCCGGGAGCCGGCCCCGGTCGGCAGGCCGGCCACGTCGATGAGGTCCTTCAGCCCGAACGGGATGCCGTGCAGCGGCCCTCGGTGCCGGCCGGCGGCGATCTCGCGTTCGGCCTCGGCGGCGGAGGCGCGGGCGGACTCGGCGAGCACGGCCGCGTACGCCTGGAGGGGCCCTTCGACGGCCTCGATCCGGGCCAGCACGGAGGCGGTCAGCTCCACCGGGGACAGCTCGCGGCGGCCGATGGCGGCGGACGCCTCGGCGATGGTCAGCTCAAAGGGTGACATCTGCGGCCTCCCAGCCCGCGGGCCACGCGCCGGGGGCGGTCTCGCCGAGCTCCAGCTCGCGCAGCGTGCTCACGACGGCGGCGATGTGGTCGGCGGTGGCGGCCACGACGGCGTGGCGCTCCTCCTCCAGGGGCAGCCCGGCGCGGTCCGCCCAGCGGGCGGCCTCCTGGGCGGTGAGTCGGTCGGTCATCAGCGGACTCCCTAAAGCTAAAATTTCGCGTTAATGGACTATAAGGAGGTAGGGTGCGCTAACGCAAATTTTTAGCTTTAGAAGGGACCTCCGATGACCTCCTGGACGGCGGGCGAGCTGACCATCCACCGCGTGGACGAGATCGAGCTGCCCCCGCAGACCGGCCCCTGGCTGCTGCCGGAGGCCACCCCCGACGTGGTGACCGCCACCCCGTGGCTGCGCCCCGCCTTCGCCGGCGACGCCGGCGGGCTGCGCCTGTCGAGCCACAGCTTCGTCTTCACCGCGGGCGGCGTGCGGGTCCTGGTGGACACCGGCATCGGCAACGGCAAGCGCCGCGCCAACCCCGCCTGGGACAACCTGGACACTCCGTACCTGAGCCGCCTCGCCGCCGCCGGCTACATCCCCGAGGACATCGACCTGGTGATCCTCACGCACCTGCACACCGACCACGTCGGCTGGAACACCCTCCCCGACGGCGCCCCCACCTTCCCCAACGCCCGGTACGTGACCTCGCGCGCCGAGTGGGACCACTGGGCGTCGGTGGACATGGAGGAGCCCAGGCGGGCGATGTTCCGCGACTCGGTCCACCCCGTCCGGGAGGCCGGCCTGCTCGACCTCGTGGACGTGCCCGCCGGCGGCGTCGAGGCGGCCCCCGGCGTGCGGCTCGTCCCCACGCCCGGCCACACCCCCGGCCACGTCGCGGTCCGGGCGGGCACGGCACTGATCACGGGCGACTGCGTCCACCATCCCGTACAGCTCCGCCACCCGGACATCACGAGCTGCGTGGACGTCGATCCCCGCCAGGCGGTCGCGACCCGGCGGCGGCTGCTCGCGTCGCTGGCCGGCACCGGCACCCTGCTGCTGGGCAGCCACTTCGCCCCGCCCACCGGCGGCGTGGTGGAGCGGGACGGCGACGGGTTCACCCTGGCGGTCCGGCCCCCGGCCGCGCCCTGACCCTCGCGACGCCGCCAGGGCCACGGTCGCGGTGGCGCGCCGGCCCGGCCGGCGGCCGCATCCGGGGAGCCTCTTGACGGTGTGACAATCTTGCATAAGATTGTCACGATGTCACAGGATAACGAGAAGCAGCAGCAGATCCTCGACGCCGCGCTCCAGGTGTTCGGCCGCTACGGCTTCCGCCGCACGTCGATGGAGCTGATCGCGCAGGCCGCCGGGGTGTCCAGGCCCGCCCTCTACAAGCACTACACGGGCAAGGAGGAGATCTTCCGCGCCATGGCGGAGCGGGCCATCGACCAGCTCATCACCAGGGCGGCGGAGATCGGCACGGGAGACGGCGACGTCGCCGACCGGATCTTCCGTGCGCTCTACCTCAAGCTGGAGTTCCTCGCGGGCAGCGTCGAGGCGGAGTTCAGGGGCGAGATGCTCGCGGAGGTGAGCGTGCTGGCCCCCGACCTGACGCGCTCGTTCAAGGAGCGTCACGTCGCCGTCGTCGAGTCCGTCCTGCTCGCCGCCGAGGCCGAGCTGCCGCGGCTGGGCGCCGTCCTGTCCGCGCGCGACGCCGCCGAGCTCCTGCTGGCCTCCTTGGCCGGCATCGCCCAGCAGGAGGAGGAGCTGGACGTGCTGCGCACCCGGCTGTGGCAGCTCGTCGACATCACCGTACGAAGCCTCACCTGACCACCGGAGCGACCATGACACAGACCATCCTGCTCAGCCTCTTCGCGGGGCTCCTCGCCGCCAACGCCACACCGCACTTCGTGAAGGGCATCACCAAGGAGGAGTTCCCCACCCTCTTCGGGCCCAGCCCGCTGATCAACCTGGTCGCCGGCTGGGGGATGTACGTGCTGGCCGCGATCCTGACGATCCTGGCCGACGTCGCCGCCCACCCGGTCCCGGCGTTCGCCGCGGGCGCGGTGGGCGTGCTGGCCATGGGCGTCTTCCACGCCCAGGTCGGCGCCGCCGGCGTCGGCAGGCGCTCCGCCCCGGCCCGCGGCCGCGCGACGTGAGAGGAGCGCCGCCCATGACCCCGCCCACGATCGTGATGACCGGAGCCACCTCCGGGCTCGGCGCCATCGCCGCCGCACGGATGACCGCCGCCGGCGCGCGGCTGCTCGTCGGCGCGCGCGGCCCCGGGCCGCACACCGGCGACGGGTTACCGCCCCTCGACCTGTCCAGGCTCGACTCCGTACGCGCGTTCGCCGCGGCGCTGGAGGAGCACCTCGGCGCCACCCCCATCGACGTCCTCGCGCTGAACGCCGGCGTCTCCTTCCACCACATCGACCAGCGCACCGCCGACGGCTACGAGACCACGTTCGCCGTCAACCACCTCGCCCACTACCTCCTGCTCCGCAGGCTCCTGCCCCGCCTCGCCGACGGCGGCCGGGTGGTGATCACCAGCAGCTCCGTGCACGACCCCGAGCGCGGCGGCACGCTGCCGCCGCCCAGGCACGCCAGCGCGAAGCTGCTCGCCGCCCCCGAGCTGGACCCGGACAGGGAGAGCAGCCCCCGGGCGGCCGGCGGCCACGCGTACACCGCGTCGAAGCTGTGCGGCCTGATGACCGCGCGCACGCTCGCCAGGCGGCCGGAGACCCTGGACAAGCGGCTCACCGTGCTCGCCTACGACCCCGGCCCGACGCCCGGCACCGGCCTGTCCCGCAACTTCAGCCTGCCCATCCGGATCGTCTGGTCCCTGCTCGGCACGCCCCTCGGCGCCCTGGTCCCGCGCATGAACAGCCGCCGGGCCGCCGGTCACACGCTGGCCGACCTCTGCCTCGGCACGATCACCCCGCCCGCCGGCCAGGGGTACGCCTCGCTGGTGCGGGGCCGGCTGACCTGGCCGCAACCGTCGAAGACGGCTCGCGACGACGCGGCGGGCGAGGCACTCTGGCAGGACAGCGCCGCCCTCGTCGGTCTGCCGGCCTAGCGACATGAGGTGCCCGGCATGCCGGTGATCCAGGAGAGCGGCCTGGTCCGGGACGCCGCCGGCGCGGACGGCCCGGCCTACACGAAGGGCACCCATCTCTCACTCGGCCCCGTGCTGGCGATGCGCAAGAGCTTCGTGCCGGAGGCGCAGGGCTGGTGGCGGGTGGCCGACGTGCGGCGTGACGCGGAGTTCGACCAGGCGTACCAGATCATGGTGCCGTTGACCGGCAGCCTGCACGCCGTCTGCGCCGACCGGCACGTCTCGTCCGGCGCGGGCCAGCTCGTCATGCACGACCTGGCGCGCATGACCAGCGTGGCGTTCCGGGGGCCGGCGCGGCGCGAGAGCTTCGAGACCGCCGCCGTCATGATCCCGAAGCCGATGCTGCCGCTCCCGGGCGGCCAGCTCGACGCGATGATGGGCAGCAACGTCTCGGCGCGTGACGGGATCGGCGGGCTGCTGGCGGACTTCGTCACCCGGCTGACGCACGAGCCCGACGCCTACCGGGCCTCCGACGGGCCGCGCATCGGGATGGTGCTGGTCGACCTCGTCACCGCGCTGGTCGCGCACGCCGTCGACGGCCGCTCGGCCGTCCCGCCCTCCAACCGCGACGTGCTGGTCATGCGCATCCAGGCGTTCGTCCAGGAGCACCTGCGCGACCCCGCCATGACGCCGCGGGCGCTGGCCGTCCAGCACCACATCTCCACCAGCTACCTGCACCGCCTCTTCCAGGAGCGCGGCCTGACGGTCGGCGGTTACATCAGGACGCAGCGGCTCGAACGCGCCCGCCGCGACCTGGCCGACCCGGCCCTGGGCTCCGTGCCGATCCACAACATCGCGGCCAGGTGGGGCTTCTCCCATGCCGCCGACTTCAGCCGGGCGTTCCGGCGCGCGTACGGCGTGTCGCCCAAGGACTTCCGCCTCGCGGCGCACGGCTGAGCCGTTCCCCGGGCGGGCGGCTCCTTCTCGGATGGCCCGGCCTCCGGGGCCGTCCGGTCAGGGGCGCAGGACCAGGCGGATCGGGTCGCCCTCCTTGCGGGGCACCTCGCCGGGGCCCGGCTCGGGCACGGGCACGCGCTCCATGCGCAGCTCGCGGGTGGGGACGTCGCATGGGGCCGGACGGGATGCCGTTCGCCGACGCGCTGCGCGCCGCGATCCTGCAGCTGTTGCCGCTGGACCCGGCCCGGCGCGACGCCCGGCTCCGGGCGGTGGACGCCGCCGTACGCCTGCTCACGCAGCCAGGGGCCGCGTGACGGCGGGAGAGCGGCGGGCCGCCGGAGCCCGCGACGGCGGGACGGGGCTGCGTGACGGGGGAAGCGGCGGGTCGGGGTTACGTGACGACGGGGAAGCGGCGGCCCAGGCCGGTGACGTTCAGGAGCCGGCTCATGAACGGGGGCAGGCCGGTCAGGGCCAGGGTGATGCCCTTGGCGCGGGCCCGGCCCTGCACGCCGAGCAGCACCGCGAGCCCGCCGGCGCCGCAGAAGGTCACCTGGGACAGGTCCAGGACGAGCAGGCGGTCGCTGTGGCCGAGGGCGTCCAGCAGGCGCCCGCGCAACTGCGCCGTGGTGAAGATGTCGATGACGCCGGACAGGTGGACGACGGTGGCCTCCGGCGCATCCGCCTCGCCAGGGGCGGCGGCGTTCGCTTCACAGGGGGTGGCGGCGTTGGTGACGGTCATGGTGTCTCCTCTTCGGAGAGGCGCATATGAAGGGCCGGCTGTGCCTGCTGACCGGGTGCGGTCCGGGCTCGCCCGGCCCGGGCGCCGCCGGTCCCGCGCGGGACTGCGCTGCGCCCGCCGCGCGGCGGCCTGGGAGATCGTGGACGAGGCGGCGTCGGGCGGCGCGTGTTGGGAGGAGCCGGTGTCATGGTCGCTGACCTGTTCAGGCCCTGGGAGAAGGGCCGATGGTGGTGGTTCGCCGGGGGCGACGCAGACCTGAGTGCCGACGCTCGAATAGTCCTCGGTCTCATCAGACTACCTCACGCCTCACAAAACAGGCCTTTCACGCATCCGGCTAGGGTTCTGCTGCCGGGCACGCCGGCAGCAGACGTCAGAACGGGACGGCGCGGATCTCCGTGACCGTGAACGCGTCCACGATGTGCCGGTTGTCGAGCAGGAACCCGACCAGCCCCGCGACCGCCTCCGCGTCCGTCGCGGCCCGTGCCTGCCCGCTGAGGAGGAAGACCAGGGGCGTGGACGGCTGGTCGAGGGCGAAGCGGCGGCCGTGGCGGCGCACGTCCTTCAGCACCCTGATCGGCATCGGCCGCTCGGAGGTGAACCACACCGCGATCCGCCACAGCGGCAACGGCGCGTCGGCCGTGAGGGAGGCGTGGTAGCAGGTGACACAGCCCGCGCCCGCGTGCAGGCCGTGCGGGCAGGCCCATCGGTTGACGTCCGGGGTCAGTTGGCCGCGCGGGCTCAGCTTCGCCTCACTCACGCGGCGGCGCGCCGGCCGGGCCGGCTGCTGGGACGGGAGAACGGAAGGGGTGGCGATGATGCGATTCCTTCGGTGAGTCGCTGGGATGTCAGGCGTCCGGTCCAGTGCCGGTGGTGGCGGCCGGGCGGGTGAAGGAGACCAGGTGGTCGATCTCCGCGAAGCCGGCGGCCTCGAACAACGCCCAGGACGGCTCCGGATCGCCGGCCGCGTAGAGGATCGTCTCCACCGCTCCATGACCGCCGAGGAGGGTGTCCGCCTGGCACAGCAGCGCGCGTTCGAGCCCCTCGTCGGCGTGGCCCGCGGCGGCGCCGAACCACCACAGGACGCCGAGGCCGTCGATCGGCTCCTGGGCGACCAGCTCGGCCGAGGCGTCGTCGTCGCGGGCCCGCAGCCACCAGCCCGGCGGCGTGGCGCTGGCCGCCACCTCCACCACGGGGGCGGTCTGCGCGGAAGGAGCGCCCGGCACCGTACGGCGCAGGTAGCGCCAGGAGTCCCGGGCGACGAACCCCGCGTGTTCGAGCACCTTGCGCGTCACGGGCCGGCGCCCCGTCGGCAGGGCGGCGGGACCGGGGCCCGGCGCGGCGGTGAACGCGTGCACGGGCGTGCCGCCCCCGAGCCGGCGCAGGGCGTGCCGGACGAGCGTCTCGACGACGCTCAGGACCTCGCGCCCGTGCAGCCACAGGATCTGCCCGCCGTCGTGGCCGGCGCGCGTCGCGTACGACACCACGCCCGCGACCTGCCCGTCCTCGTCCACCAGCACGTCGGTGCGGGGCGGCCCGAGACCGGAGGCCCGGGGTGACGTCCCCGCCACGGCCCGCACGAGCATGCCGGGCGTGCACGGCGGCCGGCCCGGCAGGCGGTCGGCGTCGATGAGCGCGAGCACCGCCCCGCTGTCGGAGCCCCGGTAGCGGCGCGTTCTCATGCCCGGCGCCGGCGGTTGAGGGAGCGGGCGAAAGGGGGCGACGACCTCGTCCGGCGCATCAGGGGGCGGGTGGAAGGGGGCGAGGATCTCGTCCGCGGACAGCATGTTGCCCGTGCGGGCGGCGGTTCTCATCGCGGCCGCCGCGGCCGGCGCGGCCGTGCGCGGCGGGATCACCAGGAGCCTGAAGCCGTCCTGGCCGCCGCGGATCACCTTGACGGTGTGCGGGGTCGCCGAGCGGCCGCTGACGCGTACGAAACGGCCGTCGACGAGCAGGTGCGCCGGGACCTCGTCCCAGGCGGCCGCGTCGAGCCCGACCCGCAGGACGGGGCCGAGCCGGCCCTCCAGGAACCGGACGAGGTCGGGCAGCTCCCGCTGGAGGTCGGTGGAATGCGGCCACCAGGCCCCGTCGAGGGTCCCGTCACGGGTCAGCGTGGGCTCGAGGAACACCCGGGCCGGTCGGAGGGCGATCAGCGCGGCGGTTGGGTGGCGGTTCGGCATCAGGTGTGCCGCCTGTCTCCGGCCGTGGCAGGCCGGCTGTGGCCGGGGCGACGCCGACGCGGTTGTCGGCATACGGAAGATCCCAGGTAACCCACCATACGCCGCCCCGCCCCGGCCGCCCATCACTCCACACGGGCATGGGGCAGGATCGCCCGGGCGTTGTCAGCGGCTCAGCGGGTCCAGCGGCTCAGCAGCTCGGGCGTCGTCAGCGGGTCAGCAGCTCGTGCAGCTCGCCGGCGAAGTACAGCTCGGGGTCGAAGCGCATGCCGGTGAAGTGGCCGGCCAGCTCCAGGGAGAGCGCGCCGTGCAGCCGGGTCCAGGCGGTCAGTGCCCGGCGTAGGACCGCGGGCGGGGCGGGATGGCCGCCCGCCCACTCGCGGTGCTCGCCGGACGGCGTCGCAGGGCCCTGCGACGGCAGCGCGGCGCTGACCCCGCCTCGCCACGTCCTACTGCCGGGGCAGGGCGAGGGGGCGGCGTGGATAGCATGGAACGATGAGACGGGCACACCACCCTCACGCGGGCGAGATCACGTTGATCGGCGTGATGTCCGCGCTCAGCGACCCGATCCGGGTCGGGCTGGTGCGCGTGCTGGCCGACGGCCAGGAGCGCGGCTGGAGCGAGTTGCGGGCGCCGGTGGCCAAGTCCACCCTCAGCCACCATCTGCGGGTGCTGCGCGACGCCGGGCTCACCCGCACCCGCGAGGAGGGCACCCGCTGCTACGTGGCCCTGCGCCGGCAGGATCTGCAGGCCCGCTTCCCCGGGCTGCTGGACTCCGTGCTGGCCGCGGCCGAGACCGAGGACGTCGGCCACCAGGTGGGCGTGCGCGAGACCTCCCTCACGACCTGACCTCCGGCCCGCCGCCGTCTTCCGGTTCGGCACCCGTCGCGGCGGGGCGGGGGTTGCGGCCGAAGTCGGTGACCAGCCAGGCCGCCAGGTCCGCCGCCGGTCTGCGGTGCTCGCCGGAGCCCGGTTCCCCCGTCTCCGGCTCCCGCACCCGGTCGAGGCGGAACACCCGCCAGTCGGCGGCGCCGAGGTCGTACGCGACGACGTACCAGTGGCCGCGGGCATAGAGGCAGCGCACCGACTCCACCCGCCGCTCGTTGGCCACCCCGTGCCGGTCGCGGTAGGCGAAGCGCAGCACGAGGTCGTCGCCGGCCGCCCGCAGCAGCACCGACAGGATCGCCGGGTCCACCTCCCCGCTCTCGCCGCCGGCGTTCTCGCTGCCCGCGGCGGCCTGGTCGAGCACGGTGCGCAACCGCCGCGGCAGCACCCGCGACAGCTTGGCCAGCGCCCGCTGCGCGGCGTCCCCCGCGAGCACCCCCTCCGCCATGCGCAGGGCCGCGACCAGGGCGAGGACCTCGTCGTCCTGGAAGATCAGCGGCGGCGTCCTGCTGCCGGGGCGCAGCGCGTAGTGGCCGCCCGGCCCGGGGCGGCTCTCGACCGCGTAGCCGAGGCGTTGGAGGCGGGCCACGTCGCGGCGCACGGTGCGGGTGCTCACCGCCAGGCGCTCGGCGAGCTCGCCCGCCGACCAGCCCGGCCGCGCCGCCAGCAGCTCCAGGAGGTGGAGGGTACGGCCGGCGGGATCGCCGTCGATCGGCTCGAACACGGTCATGGTTCCAGTGTGCCGACCATCGCGGACAGGATCCGGCCACATCTCTTCGTACGGTGACGGCATGGAAATCGCCATCACCGCACCGTCCGGTAATGTCGGCCGCCACCTGGTCGGCCACCTCGTCCGCGCCGGCGTCCGCCCGCGCCTGCTGAGCCGCCACCCCGGCCGGGCCCGCGCCGGCTGGGGCGACCTCGTGGACGCGCGCGCGGTCGACCTGCGGGACGCCGCGGCCGTCACCGAGGCGACCCGCGGCGTCGACGCGCTGTACCTGATCGTGCCGCCCGGCGAGGGCGACGACCCCGTGGCCGGGTACGTCGAGGCCGGCGAGGCCGTCGCCGCCGCGATCGCCGCCAACCGCGTCCCCAGGACCGTCCTGCAGAGCAGCGTGGGCGCGGAGCTGCGCAAGGGCGCCGGCGAGATCGACGGGCTGGCCCGCGTGGAGGAGCTGCTCGACCGGCTCGCCGCCGCCGATCCCGGCCTGGCCGTCACCCATCTGCGGTGCGGCTACTTCTTCAGCAACCTGCTGTTCGAGCTCGACGCCATCCGCTCGGGCTCCGTGTCCGTGCTCCTTCCCCCCGACCAGCGGTTCGGCTGGGTCGCGCCGGCCGACATCGCCATGGTGGGCGCGTCCCTGCTGCTGCGCCCCGACTGGTCGGGGCGGCACATCCGCGCCGTGCACGGCCCCCGGGACCTGTCCTGGAACGACGCCATGGCCGTGGTCGGCGAGGTCCTCGGCCGCACCGTCACCGTCCAGCGCGTCGAGGACGACGTCATGCGGGCCACGCTGTCCGGAGCGGGCCTGACCGAGGCGCAGGTCGAGGCCATCATGGGCATGTCGACGGGGCTGCGCGACGGGTTCGTGCCCGAGCAGCCGAGGACCCCGGAGACCACCACGGACACGACGCTCGGCGCGTGGGCCTGGGCCGAGCTCCGCCCCGCCCTGGCCGCCTCGGACTGACCCGGGCGGGCTGGGCGCGCCGGACTGACCCGGCGGGGCGACCCCGGCGCGACTCCGCCGCCGCCTTCCGCCCGGCCCGGTCGGTGCTCCACCTGGGCTTACTCCAAGCGTTCGCTCAGGTTGACCCCGTACCGTGACCGGATGTCCACGAACCTGGTGAGCCGAGAGAACGGCGGGCGGCAGACGGAGGACCCGGCGCCGGAGTCGCGGCGGGACCGCCGGCAGACCTGGCTGGACGCCCTGCGCGGCGTGGCCGTGCTCGCCGTGCTCTTCGAGCACCTGCTGGACCCCCTCTTCCCCGAGGTCCGCGCGGCCGTCAGCCCGTGGTTCGACTTCGGGCAGTACGGCGTCATGGTGTTCTTCCTGGTCAGCGGCTACGTGGTGCCCGCCTCGCTGGAGCGGCGGGGCAGCGTCGCCGGGTTCTGGCTCGGCCGCCTGTTCCGGATCTACCCGCTGTGGATCGTCGTGGCGGTGCTCGGCACCGTGTTCGGGCTCGTGCGGGTGTACTCGGTCCTGCCCGCCCAGCTGGCCGAGCAGCCGGTCACGGCGGCCGTCGCCCACCTGACGATGCTCCAGGACTTCCTCCAGGTGGTCAGCGTCGTCAACGTCTTCTGGACGCTGTCGTACGAGATGGTGTTCTACCTGCTGGTGACCGCGACCTTCGTCATCGGGCGGCGCCGCGTGGGCACCACGGGCACGCTCGCCCTCCTGCTGGCGGGCGTGCTCGCCGGCGGGGCGCTGCCGGCCGGCGCCCTGTCGCGCGCGCTCGGCGGCGACGTGGTGGTGCCGGCCGTGACCGTGGTCATGGTGGCGGGGCTGGCCATGATCCTGGGGGGCGCCCGCCGGGCACGGCTGTGCGGCGCGATCGCCATCGCCGTCCTGGCCGTCGTCCTGGTCGCGGTCAACAGCCGCATCGGGGCCTGGCAGAGCCTGGCCATCCTGGCCACCATGTTCGCCGGGACCGCGCTCTACCGGCTGGACCAGGGGCAGGACCGGCGGTGGGCGACGAAGGTGGCGATCGTGCTGACGCCCGTCGTGTCCGTGGCCGCCGCCGTCTGGTTCGGGCCGGGGTGGGGGATGTCCGAGGGGCAGGCGCTGGCGTTCCGGTGGAGCTGGTCCGCCGCCGTGGTGGCCGCGTGGCTGACCTTCCTGGCCGGCCGGCTGCTGCGGTCGGCCGTCCTGCCCCGCCTGCTCGTACGCCTCGGGCTGATCAGCTACTCCGTCTACCTGCTGCATCCCCTCGCGGTGCAGGCCCTGCGGCGGCTGGTCCCGTACCCCGCGCAGGTCGGCCTGCCCGCGCGGATCGCCTCCCTCATGGCGGTGTCCGCGGTGGTGGTCGGCTGCGCCGCCCTGAGCTACCGGTTCATCGAGCGGCCGGCGCAGGCCCTCGGCCGCCGGGTGATCCGCGCGCGCACGGCGGCCTGAGGTTTCCCTCGTGCGCCCGGTGGCAGCTCTGTGGCAGGTGGGCCGCCGCGCATCCGGGGGCCGCGAATCCGGGGGGCGCCCATGTCAGAGGCCGTGATGGACTACGTCCTGCCGCTGCGCTGGACGGACGACGCGGGGCTCGACGAGCTGACCGGCTACCTGCGGGACCTGTCCCGCCGGGTGCGGGTCATCGTCGTCGACGGCTCTCCCCCGCCGCTGTTCCGGCGGCACGCGGCGGCCTGGCGCGGCCTGGCGCTGCACGTCCGGCCGGACGCCGATCTCCGTCACGCCAACGGCAAGGTCAACGGGGTGCTCACCGGCATGCGGCTGGCCGGGGCCGAGCACGTGGTCATCGCCGACGACGACGTCCGCTACGAGGCGCGCGACCTCGCCAGGATGGCGGCCCTGCTCGCCGGCGCCGACCTCGTACGCCCCCAGAACTACTTCGCGCCGCTGCCCTGGCACGCCCGCTGGGACACCGCCAGGACCCTGCTCAACCGCGGCTTCGGCGCCGACTACCCGGGGACGTTCGGGGTGCGCCGCTCGTTCTTCGCCCGGATGGGCGGCTACGACGGTGACGTGCTGTTCGAGAACCTTGAGCTCATCCGCACCGTCCGCGCGCACGGGGGCAGGGAGCTGCGGCCCCTGGACCTCTACGTGCGGCGGCTGCCGCCCGACGCCGCCCGCTTCTGGGACCAGCGGGTCAGGCAGGCCTACGACGACCTGGCGCAGCCCGCCCGGCTGGTGACGTTCCTGTCCGTGCTGCCCGCGCTGGCCTGGTGCCTGCTGCGCCGCCGGTACGGCCCGCCGCTGGCCGCCGCCGGGCTGGCCGTGGCGCTGGCGGAGCTGGGCAGGCGCAGGGCGGGCGGCCGACGGGTCTTCCCCGGCACGGCGGCGCTCTTCGCGCCGCTCTGGATCATGGAGCGGGCCACCTGTGGCTGGCTCGCGCTGGGGGCCGCGCTCCGGGGCGGCGTGCCGTACGCCGGCCGCAGGCTCCGCCGGGCGGCGCACTCGTCACGGTGGCTGCGCCGCTCGGCGAGGCGTCAGGCGGCGGGGTCGGGCTCGCTCGGGGCGCGGAAGCCGGCCGCCTTGTGCGAGCCGTCGCAGAACGGTTTGGTCGAGGAGAGCCCGCACCGGCACAGCGCGACGGTCGCCCGGCCCGCCGGGATGGGCTCGCCGTCCTGAGTGACCAGCCGGAACGGCCCCCGCACCAGCAGCGGGCCGTCCTCGCACGGCGTCACCGTCACCGTGTCCTCCCCCTCGTTCGCCATGCCGCCCCTCTTTCCCGCCGGTAGCAGGGGAAACATGCGCACCGTCCGATTGCTCCCGCGCCTGCCGGGTAGCAGAGGCCCACGAACGCGAGGAGCCACGGTACGCCGGTCGTCCCCGTCCCGCTCCGCGAGAAGGGAGGCCCTGATGGGGTTCGACCCGTCGGCCTATGGGCGCGCCATCGCCGACATCTACGACGCGACCGTCGAGGACCTGCCCACCGACGCCACCGTGGAGCAGCTTCACCAGCTGGCCGGGGACGGCCCCGTGCTGGAGTTCGGCGTCGGCACCGGGCGGCTGGCCCTGCCGCTGGCCGCGCGCGGCCTGACGGTGGCGGGCATCGACGGCTCTCCCGACATGGTGGAGCTGCTGCGCGCCAAGCCGGGCGGCGAGCGCGTCTCCGTGACCGTGGGCGACTTCGCCACGACGCGGGTCGAGGGCTCGTTCAGCCTGGTGGCGCTGACCACGAACACGATCTTCGCGCTGCCCTCGCAGGACGCGCAGGTCGACTGCTTCCGCAACGCCGCCGCCCACCTGCGGGCCGGGGGCCGGTTCGTGGTGGAGGCGTGGGTGCCGGACCCCGCCGCCTTCCGCCGGGGCGCCGCGCTGCGGCTGCTGTCGCTGAGCGAGGACGTCGTGCTCGCCGAGGCGGCCCGGATCTCGCCCGCCGAGCAGTTCATGAGGACCACCAAGGTGCGCCTGACCTCGGACGGGGTGCGCCTGCTGCCCGCCGACCACCGCTACGCCTGGCCCGCCGAGCTGGATCTGATGGCGCGGCTGGCGGGGATGGAGCGCGAGCACCGGTGGGCCGACTGGCACAGGACCCCGTTCGGCGACGACAGCCGCGCCCACGTCACGGTCTACCGCAAGCCCACGACCTAAGACGACGCCCAGCCGGCGGCCCGCCGCAGGCCCACCACCTGCCCCCGGCCTACCGCAATCCCACAGCCTGACCCCGGCTCACCGCAGGCCCACGACCTGGCCGGTGCTTTCCTGCCGGGCGTCGGCCGGCGGGGCGGTCTCCAGCAGCGAGCTGCGGCCCCGTTCCCAGCGGGCCAGCACGTACGCCGCCCACCGCCGTTCCAGCTCCAGCGCGCACGCCGCGCCGAACAGGATGTCGCCCGCCAGCGACGGTTCGGCGGCCGCCAGCCCCCCGCACAGGTCGTGCGCGGCGATCTGCTCGTGCACGGCGTCGGCCTGCACGTGCTCGTCGTAGAAGCGGGCGGCGCCGGCGTCGCCCCCGAGCCGGCGCAGCCCGGCGGCGTAACGGCGGTTCGGCAGCGAGGAGGTCATCTCCAGCGCGGCGAGGTGCCCGGCCAGGGCGCCGCGCCGGCGGCGGTGCAGGCCGAACAGGGACATGGCGTTGGAGATGGCCAGCGTGATCCCCGGCACGCGGTCCAGGTAGGCGCCGTAGGAGTCGTCGAGGCCGAGGCCGCGCATGGTGGCGCGGAACAGCTCGCTGTGCATGCGCTCGCGCCGGCCGCCGCCGTACTCGTCGGCCTGGATCTCCACCAGCGCCGCCTTGGGGCCGCCCGCCAGGCGCGGGATCGCCCAGGTGTGCGGGTCGGCCTCCTTGAGCTGGTAGATCGACCGGTGGATGACGAACTCCCTGAACTGCCCGCGATCGGCCCGGCGCGCCAGGTATTCGGACAGGGAGGGCCCGTCGTCGGCGGCGACCAGCTCGTTGAGCGCCCGCCGCACCCCCTGCGGCTCCACCAGGGGCGGCCGGGGCACGGCCCGCGCCAGCGCCGCCTCGAAGCGCCGCTCCAGCGCCGCCCGGGCGGCCAGCAGCGACGGCTGCCACTCCCAGCGGTCGTCCACGTCCTCGAAGCCCCGGTAGTGCAGCTCGTAGCAGGCGAACAGGGCCAGTTGCACGTCAGGATCGGCCGGCGCGGCGCCGGTGACGTCGAGCGGCAGCGGCCGGTCGTCGGGCGGGCCTGCCAGGCGTTCGAAGAGCGTCGCGGTGACGGGACCGCGCGCGGCCGGCAGCCTCATCGCCTGCTCCCCCACACGCCGCCCCGGTCGCGGACGGCATCAACCACTGTCACGAGCCTCCCCCTTCCCGTCCTTCGCCAGTGCCCCCGGCGGGGCCCGGCAAACCCGGCGTCCGGGCGGGCCGGGGGTGGTCAGCGGTGAAGCGCGCCGGAGGTGTCGTCGTCGGCCAGGAAGCCGCCGGACTGGTGGTGCCAGAGCCGCGCGTACGGCCCTTCGGCCCGCAGCAGCTCGCCGTGGGTGCCCTGTTCCACGACGCGCCCCCGGTTGAGCACGACCAGCCGGTCCATCCGGACGACGGTGCTCAGCCGGTGGGCGACCACGAGCGCGGTGCGGTCCTGCATCAGGTGCCACAGGGCCTCCTGCACGAGCAGCTCGCTCTCGGAGTCGAGGGCGCTGGTCGCCTCGTCGAGCAGCAGGATCGGCGCGTCGCGCAGGATGGCCCTGGCCAGGGCGAGCCGCTGGCGCTGGCCGCCGGAGAGCTTGATGCCGCGCTCGCCGACCAGGGTGTCGAACCCGTCCGGCAGCGTTTCGGCGAACTCCGTGACGTGCGCCGCCCGCGCCGCCCGCAGGACCTCGGCCTCGGTGGCGTCCGGGCGGGCGAAGGCGATGTTGTCGCGGATCGACCGGTGGAACATGGCCGGCTCCTGCGGCACGTACGCGATGAGGCTGCGCAGGTCGGCCTGGCGCAAGCGGGTGATGTCCTGGCCGCCGATCAGGATGCGGCCGCCGTCGACGTCCATGAGACGCAGCAGCAGGCGGGTGAGCGTGCTCTTGCCGCCGCCCGACCGGCCGACCAGCCCGATCTTGGCGCCGCTGGGGAAGTCGAGGTCGAGGCCGTCGAAGAGCGGCGCATCGGCGTCGTAGCCGAAGCGCACCCGCTCGAAGCGCACGCTCGCGTCCTTCGGGCGCAGCGGCTGCGGGTCGGGCGGGTCGAGCACGGTCGGCGGCGCGAGGAGCAGCTCGGTGAACTGGGCGGCCTCGGTCAGCACGCTCTCGACGCGGCGGTAGATCTGGTTGAACTCGAACATGATGCTGATCGTGTTCGTGTAGTAGGTGAAGGTCACCACGATCGCCTCCACGCCCAGGCCGCCGCGCAGCGCCACGGCGAGGAGCAGGCCGACGGCGCTGGTGAGGACCGAGAGCGGGGCGACGACGGTGTCCACCCGGAGGTTGCTGTAGTCCCAGGAGCGCAGCGACAGCCGTTGCTGCTCGGCGAGCCTGGCCCGGTGCTCGGCGGCCTCACGCTCTTCGGCGGCGAACGCGCGCACCGTCTCCATGTTGGCCAGCACGTCGGCGACGTGGCCCGACACGCGGACCTTCGCGGCCTCGCGCTCGTCCACCAGCCTCTGCCTGCGGCGGATGAGCGGGGCGACGAGGAAGCCGGTGACGAGGATGAGCCCCACCAGCACGAGGACCAGCAGCGGGTGGTAATTCCAGAGCACCACCGAGGCGAAGATCAGCGGCACCAGCTTCGCCATGATCGAGAAGGCGAGCGTGTCGACGAAGTCCTCGAACCGGGCGGAGAAGCCGAGCACCCGCTTGGTCAGCGCCCCGGCGAAGTTGTCGTGGAAGAACGCCGCGTCCTTGACCAGCAGCTCGTCCATGCCGACCACGCCGAGCCGCTCGATGCCCCGGGCGTCGGTGCGGTTGAGGAAGTGCAGGCCCAACCGCCACAGCGTCTCGCCGGCCAGCAGCAGCCCGCCGAAGCCGAGCACGTACGGCAGCAGGGCGGGCAGCGAGCCGTCGCCCCCGCCCGCCAGGTGGCCCACGACCCCGGCCACCGCCAGCGGGGCCAGGTAGAACAGGCAGACGTTGCCCAGCGCCGGCAGGACCAGCGTGGGGACGGCGACCGGCCACTGCCGCCTCAGCTCGCCGCCGTAGAAGCGCAGGGCCAGCAGGATCGCGGGTTTGCGGGCGGCGGGCTTGCCCGCGGAGATCTCCTGTGATGCGAGCACGGCCGTCCGCCCTCCCCGAGTCCGACATCGCCGTGGTCATGCTGCCGCAGGTCGCGGGGGACGGCGACTGGTTTTTCGCCGCCCCCCCGGCCCGCGGGGGTGTCACAGCGACAGGCCGGAGGCCGTGGACACCAGGCCGCCGTCGATGATCAGGTCCTGCCCGTTGACGTACGACGCCTCCCCGGAGGCCAGGAAGGCGACCGCGGCGGCGACGTCCTCGGAGGTGCCCAGCCGCCCGGCGGGCACGGCGGCCACGACGGCGGCGCCTTCCTCCTCGGAGACGGCGGCGTGGTACATCGGGGTCTCGATGTAGCCGGGGCTGACGGAGTTGACCCTGATCCTCCGGGGCGCCAGGTCGGCCGCGAAGGTGTGCGCCAGATTGTGCACCGCGGCCTTGGTCGCCGCGTACACCGAGGAGCCGGGCAGGCCCCGGTGCAGCGTCCACGACGCGTTGATCACGATCGCCGCGCCCTCCGGCATCAGGGGCAGGCTCTTCTGGATCGTGAAGAACACGCCCTTGAGGTTGATCCGCACGACGCGGTCGAAGTCGTCCTCGGTGACGTCGCCGCCGTGCCCGAACGAGGCCACCCCCGCGTTGGCGAACACCACGTCCAGCCGGCCGCGCCACTCCTTGATCGCGGCCATCAACGCGTCGAGGTCGGCGAGGTCGGCCGCGTCGCCGCGGACCGGGAGGAGCCGGTCGCCGCCGCCCAGCTCCTCGGTGGCCGCCTTCAGCCGGAGCTCGTCGCGTCCGGTGAGGACCACGTGCGCGCCCTCGTCGAGCAGCCTGCGCGCGGCCGCCAGGCCCATGCCGCTGGTGCCGCCCGTGATGAGGGCGACCTTGTCGTCGAAACGGGAAATCGTCTTCGTCATGTGAGCCAGACTGCCGTCCGGTCCCCGGGGCGAACAGTGCGTGCCCAACCTGGGTCCGGCACCACCACCTTCGGGCCCGGGCCCTGGTCGCGGGCCCGGGGCGGCCGGTTCAGGGTTCGGACGCGAGCCCGCGGCGGCCGGTTCAGGGTTCGGACGCGAGCCCGGGGCGGCCGGTTCAGGGTTCGGACGCGAGCCCGGGGCGGCCGGTTCAGGCTTCGGACGCGAGCCCGCGGCGGGACAGCCGCTCCTCGGTGCCGGGCAGCGGGTTGTACAGCTCCAGGTACCAGTCCGGATGATCGGTCACCGTCAGCGTCGTCATGTCGAAGAACAGCTCACCGGCCACCGGGTGGCGCACCGCCTTGACCGCCTGGGCGGGCACGCCCACCTCGTGGCGCGCCCACAACTCGGCGAACTCGGGGCTCACGGCGGCGAGGGAGTCCACCAGCCGGCCGAACTCCGGGTCGCCGGGGGCGTGCGCCGCGTCGGCGCGGAAGGCGGCGACCACGGACGGCGCGACCGAGGCCCATTCGACGTGCATGTCCCGGTAGCGGGCGTTGGTGAAGAACGAGACCAGGCAGTTGTGGTCGCCGTCGCCGTAGCCGAACACCTCGCGGGTCGCGTCGTTGATCGCCAGCAGGTTCCAGTAGCGGTCGCGCAGGATCGCCGGGCGCGGCAGCCACGCCTCCAGCAGGCGGCGCAGCTCCGGGCCCACCGCCGCGTCGGGCCGCCCGCCGGCGCGCGGCGGGTTGAGGCCGGCCAGCACGTAGAGGTGGGCGCGCTCGGGCTCGGACAGGCGCAGCGCCCGGCCGATCGCGTCGAGCACCTCCGCCGAGACGTTGATGTCGCGGCCCTGTTCGAGCCAGGTGTACCAGGACACGCCGACCCCGGCCAGCACGGCCACCTCCTCGCGCCGCAGCCCCGGCGTGCGCCGCCGGCCCGCCGCGGGCATGCCGACGTCTTCCGGGGTGAGCCGCGCCCGGCACGCGCGCAGGAAGTCGCGCAACTGCTCGCGGCGCCGCAGCCGCGCCTCGGGGGTCTCGCTGGTCATACGCCACGGTATCCCGGTACGACGCCCGCCCCGGCACGGGCCGCCATCCCCCTACGACGCCCACCCCGGCACGGGCGCCGGCCGACGGAGTTATGCCGCATCGGGCGGCAAACACGCTGATCAGAGACGTGCGACAACGGCAAACCCGCTCCGCGCCGGCGATGGATCAAGCATTCTAAGGACGGCCCGCATCCCCCCGCCTGAAGGAGTCCTCGTGACTCGGTATGCGATCGACCGAGCCCGCAACGTGCTCATCGCTCATTGGGGCACCGGCATCGGCGACACCGCCACCACCGTGGCCGACCTGCCGAGCCCGCTCCCGTACCACGGCGTGCTGCGCCTGGCCGACTGCCTCGGCAAGCTGTCCAGAGCCTGCTGGCGCTGCTACACCCATCCGGCCGGCGCCGCCGACCGGCACGGGCCCGGCAGCATCGGCTGGCACCGGCAGCGGGAGCGCGACGCGTTCGCCTTCGTGCCCGCGATGCTGGCCCCCGCCGAGCGGGGCGGCGACGAGCCGGCCACCAAGGTCGAGGCCGCGGCCCACGCGGTCGGGCGGGCGCTGCGCGACGTCGGCTCGACCCGGCTCACCGCGTACGTCACGACCGACGTCACCGCCGAGCTGGCCGCCATCGAGCAGGCCGAGCGCGGCGACCTCACCGAGCGCGCCCAGCAGGCCGTCACCCTCACCCGCGAGGACGCCTCGCCGCTGCAGATCTCCCAGGCCGACCTGCTGCTGCGCCACGACCCCTTCGACGCGGAGGCGATCGTCACGCAGATCGATCCCACCGCCGCCGCCATCGCCGCCGCGCACTGGCTGTACGCGGCCGTCGCGGTCACCGCCCGGCACACCGGGACGCATCCCGTGCAGGTGGTCGTGGCCTCCGACCGGCGGGCCAAGCCCCTGGCCACCGAGAGCCTCACCGACGTGGTCGCGGCCATCGGCGCGGGCGGCCGGCCGCGCCAGGTGGTCATGACCCTGATCCGCAATGCCCTGCACATCGCCGAGGGACACCTGCACGGCATCAGCGACGCCCGCCACCGCATCACCGCGGCCGAGCAGCTCATCGAGCAGGCCCACACCGACCACCCCGGCCTGGACCTCGGCCCCGACACCGTCCACCTCCCCCTCACCTGCCTCGACCCCGCCCGCCCCGCCCCCGACCTGCTGGAGAACCTGCTGCACGGCATCCGGAGCTGCCGGCGGCTCTACGAGCGGCACGCGGGGCGCGGGGCCGGCGACCCGCCGCACGGCGCGTTCCTGGCGGCCGTGCGCCGCGAGGCCGCGGTGCGCGGCGGGCACCTCCTGTGACGGACGGCGGGCACCTCCTGTGACGGCGTCAGGAGGTGAGCCGGTCGGCCTCCGGCGCGTCCGGCTCGTCCCCCGGGCGGCGTTATGAGGTGAGCCGGTCGGCCTCGGGCGCGTCCGGCTCGTCCGCGGCGGCGGCCCGGGTGAGGCGGACCTCGGTGATGGCGTGCCGGTCGACCGCCGCCACGCGCAGCCGCCAGCCGCCCGTGGTGACGCTCTCGCCCGGCCCGGTCGGCACGTGGCCGAGCAGGGTCAGGACGAGGCCGGCCACGGTGGTGTAGTCGCCGTCGGGCCGCTCCTCCAGCCGGACGTCGAGGTCGGGCAGGTCGTGCACGGGGAACGTGCCGGGCAGCAGCAGGCTGCCGTCGGCCTCCCTGGCCACGGCCAGGACGTCGCGGTCGGTCTCGTCGTAGATCTCGCCGACCACCTCCTCCAGCAGGTCTTCGAGGGTGACGATGCCGTCGACGGAGCCGCGTTCGTCGATGACCAGGGCGAACTGCTGGCGGTCGGCCTTGAAGCGGCGCAGCGCGTCGGAGACGAGCAGGCTGTCGGGCAGCAGCAGGGGCGGCCTGGCCACGTCGGCCGCCGTGACGGCGCTCTCGTCGGTGAGCAGGTCGCGCAGGTTCACGATGCCGGCGACGTCGTCCAGGCCACGGCCGCGTACGACGGGGGCGCGCGAGTGGCCCGAGCCGGCCAGCAGGCGGCGGGCCTCCTCGACCGGGGCGGCGGCGTCCAGCGTGAACACCTGGCGGCGGGAGACGAGCACCTCGCGCAGCACGCGTTCGGTGATCTCGACGGCGCCGGAGATGATCAGGCGCTGCTCGGCGGTGAAGCCGCGGTGGCCGGCGACCATGTCCCGGATCTCCTCGGGGCTGATCTCCTCGCGGTGCTGGTCGGGGTCGCCGCCCATCAGCCGTACGGCCAGGTCGGTGGACTTGGCCAGCGCCCACACCACGGGACGCGACAGCGTGGCGACCAGGCTGAGCGGCCGGGCCACGAGCAGGGCCCACGTCTCGGCGCGCTGCATGGCCACCCGCTTGGGCGCCAGCTCGCCGAAGACCAGGGTGAGGAAGGTCAGCACGATCGTCACCAGCACGATCGCCACGGCGTCGGCGGCGCCGCCGAGGAAGCCCAGCAGCGGCACCAGCGGCTGGGCCAGGGTGACCGCCGCGGTGGCCGAGGCCAGGAAGCCGGACAGGGTGATGACGAGCTGGATGGTGGCCAGGAACTGGTTGGGGTCGCGGGCCAGCCGTACCAGCAGCTTCCCGCCCTGGCCGCGCTGTTCGAGCCTGCGTAGCTGTCCCTCGCGCAGCGAGATCAGCGCGAGCTCACTGCCCGCGAAGATCGCGTTGAGGATGACCAGGACCACGACGAGGGCGAGCTGAAACCAATAGCCGTCCACGGCAGAAGGGCTCCTTGAAGGGGTGATCCGGCAGATCGCCGGTGAAAGGGGTTGTCAGCCGACCGGCACGAAAGGGCCGGCGCCGACGATGGAGAGAAACCCGCTTCCGGTACGGGGAAAGCGGAGCCTGGTGCGGAGCTCACCGGCCGGAGCCGGGACGGCAGCGCTCGTGGAAGAAGGTACGCCGGGCCGATGCCCGGCCTGGTACTGCACTCCTCCACGGAAGAGTCGCCACTCCGTTCTTCACTCGCTCAACAGCACAGGTCAGTACGGATAACGGCGCGAAAACCACCAAAGTTCCCAGCCCGGGAGGAAAACCCCATCACAGCCGGCCCGAGGTGGAGAGGGTGATCAGCACGAAGGCGGCCGCCCCGAGGGCCACGGAGGCCAGGAGCACCAGGAACAGCCCGACGACGACCAGCACCCGGCGCCACCGCCCGGAACCCCCCGATGGCGGCATGTCCCGCCCCGCCCGTCGCGTCACATCTCCGACGGTAACAACCCGTGACCGCCTCGCCACACTCGGCCCCGGCCACGCTACTCACCGACCACCGCTCGGCCCGGCACCCCCGCCGGGTCGGATGTACGGCCTCAGGGTTTGCGGGCCACTCCGCCCGCCGTGCAGATCGCGCCCAGGCCCAGGGGCCGCTTGACCGGCTGCTCCGGCCGCCACTCCGGCACGTGCACGATGCCCGGCTCGACCGGCTCCAGGCCGTCGAAGAAGCGCACGATCTCGTCCATGTCCCTGGCCCGGCCGGTGCCCAGCATCGCCAGCAGCACCCCCTCCAGCGCCCGCACCTCGGGCGCGCACGAGCAGAAGTGCGTGAGCTGCATGTAGCTGCCCGGGGCCAGCCGCTCCTTGTAGGTGTCCACCAGCTCCGCCGGGCCCTCGTCATCGCCCAGGTGGTGCACCACGGCCAGCAGCAGCAGCCCGATCGGCCGCGAGAAGTCCAGGAAGCCCGCGACCTTCGGATGGTTGAAGATCACCTCGGGCTCGCGCAGGTCGGCGGTGATGACCCGGGTGTTGTCGTTGGTCTGCAGCAACGCGCGGGCGTGGGCGAGCACGATGGGGTCGTTGTCGACGTACACGACCCGGGCGTCCGGGTTGATGCGCTGGGCGACGGAGTGCGTGTTGTCCATCGTGGGCAGGCCGGAGCCGATGTCGAGGAACTGGTCGATGCCCTGCTCCGTCATGAACTTCACGCCGCGGAACAACATCGCCCGGTTGTGCCGCGCGCCCTCGCCGTTGTCGGGGAAGTGCTTCATCCCCTCCGCAGCGATGGCCCGGTCGACCGCGAAGTTGTCCTTGCCGCCCAGGAACGCGTCGTACACGCGGGCGATGCTGGGTTTGCTCGTGTCGATCTCCGGAGGCAGATAGTCCGGATCCTGATGCGTCCAGGTCACGTTCGGGAGCCCCTCGCCCATGGTCACCTTCCACCGCGGTCCGCTGATCGACAGGGAATGTGGTCGGGAGCATAACGAGCACGGGGCGAAAACACATGTTTCACATGAAACTTTCATCGGCGACCGGCAGGCGGGCGCGGCCGAGCAGGTGGGCGAAGGGTGGCATCAGCGGCTGCGGCGAGAAGGCGAACCGGTCCGCCTCCTCCACCGCGAACCCCGCCCGCCGGATCTCGGCCAGCGTGTCCCGGTTGGGCCGGCACCCGCCGGCCAGCCGCGTCCACAACGGCGTGACGGCGTCCTCCAGCAGGCCGATCACGGCGCGCTCCGACCGGACGTGCTCGTAGAAGCGCAGCTCCCCGCCCGGCTTCAGCACCCGCGCCACCTCGGCCAGCGCCGCCGCCGGTGCGGGCACGCTGCACAACACGAGCGACACCACGGCGGCGTCGAACGTCCCCGCCTCGCCCGGCAGCGCGCCCGCGTGCCCGGCCACCACGGAGACCGGCACGGGGGCCGAGCGGGCCGCGGCGACGGCCAGGCCGCGCAGGGTGTGCTCCGGCTCGACGGCGACGACCTCGGTGACGGTCGCGGGGTAGTGGGGGAAGTTGCGCCCGTTGCCCGCGCCGACCTCGATCACCCGCCCGCGCAATCCGGCCAGGAGCCGTACGCGGTGCTCACGGGCGCCGCGCCGGTCACCGATGACGGAGAAGTCAGCGTATTTGCGGGCGAAGCCCGGCCGCTGGAAGGCGGAAAGGTCGTCGGACATGTGGATCACCTCATCTTCAGCATGTCCGACAGCCCTCCGGATCTTGCGGCCCGCTGATCACCTCTTCTAAGTTAGGGGGCGTAACTAAGGGGGTCAGTCGATGCGGACCGGCGGGCGCACGGCCACGTTCACCCTCCGCGACGTGATCGCGGCCGGGGTCAGGATCGGCCTGGCCGAGCTGAGCATGCAGCGCGTCGCCGACGCGCTCGGCGTCACGACCGCGGCGATCTACCGGCACGTGCCCAGCCGCTCCGACCTGGAGCGCCTCGTCGGCGAGGCGATCCTGGAGGAGCTGCACCTGGTCGACGACCCCTCCGAGCCGGCCGTCGCCCACCTGGTCAGCTTCGCCGGGCAACTGCGCCGCTTCACGCTCGAACGCCCGGGAACGGCCGAATACCTGCTGCGGCTCTTCCCCCGCGGGCCGTCGGGCGTCCGGCTGCTCGAACACCAGGTCATGGCCCTGGGCAGGCGCGGCTACGACCCGGCCGCCGCCACCGCGCTCTCCTCCGCGATCGCCACCCTGGCCATCGGGGCGACCGTGGCCGACCAGGCCCGCGCGGCCCTGCACGGCTCGCGCGCCGCCGAGCAGGCCGTCGCGGCGATGGCCGGGTCCGAGCTGCTGCGGCAGGCCATGGCCGGCATCCCCCCGCACACTCCGGAGGACTTCTTCGTGTTCATGCTCACCGCGGCCGCCGAAGGGCTGGTCGCCCAGCTCCCGCCGGGCAGGCCGCTCTTCGATCTGAGGACGGCGTCCTGACCGCCCCGCGGCACGGCGACGCTCCCGAGGAGGCCCGGTGCCGGAACTGCTGACCCTGCTCCCCGAGGACCCGGAGACCGTGGGGCCGTACCGTCTGCAGGGGCGGCTCGGCACGGGCGGACAGGGCACGGTGTACGCGGGCCGCGCCCCCGACGGGGTGCTCGTCGCGGTCAAGCTGCTGCACCCGCACCTCGTCGCCGACGAGGAGGCGCGGGTGCGCTTCCTGCGCGAGGTCAGGACCGCCAAGCGGGTCGCGCCGTTCTGCACGGCGCAGATGCTCGACTCGGGTTTCGTCGGCGCGCGGCCGTACATCGTCAGCGAGTACGTGGACGGGCCCTCCCTCCAGCAGTCCGTACGCGAGAGCGGCGCCCGCGGCCCGGCGGCGCTGCACCGGCTGGCGATCAACACCGCGACGGCGCTGGCGGCGATCCACGCGGCCGGGGTGGTGCACCGGGACTTCAAGCCGGGCAACGTGCTGCTCGGCCCCGACGGGCCCGTGGTGATCGACTTCGGCATCGCCAAGGCGCTGGACCTGAGCCAGTCGCTGGTCAGCAGCCAGCCGATCGGCAGCCCCGCGTACATGGCGCCGGAGCAGATCGCGGACGGCGAGGTGGGGCCGCCCGCCGACCTGTTCGCCTGGGCCGCCACCATGTACTACGCGGCCACGGGGCGGCGGGCCTTCCCCGGCGAGACGATCCCCGCCACGCTGCACGCCGTCTTACGGGGCGAGCCCGACCTGAGCCGGTTCGAGGAGCGGTTCCGCGGGCTGCTGCGGGAGTGCCTGTCGAAGGACCCGGCCCCGCGCCCCACCGCCGCGCAGGTGGTCGAACGCCTGCGCGCCCTGCCCACCCCGGCCTGGCACGACACCCCGCCGCTCCCCACCCCGGGCTGGCACGACACCCCGCCGCTCCCCACCCCGGGCTGGCACGACACCCCGCCACTTCCCACCCCGGACGGGCACGGCTACCCGCCGTGCCCCGTTCCGCCGCTCTCCGTTCCGGGCGGGCAGGACAGCCTGCCGACTCCCGTTTCCGTGCGGCAGGACACCACGGCGGGGCACGATCCCGGCCGGCGCGAGCGTGGGGGCCGGCGGGCGATCATCGCCGTCTCGTCGGCGGCGGCCCTGGCCGTCACCGCCGGCCTCGTGCTCTACGCCCTGTCGCCCGCCACCGCCCAGCGGCAGGCCGCGGCGCCGACACCGGCCGCCTCGGTCCCGCCCCTGGCCTCGCCGCCCGCCGGCACCCCGGAGCCCAGCCCCACCGAGCTGCCGGCCACGATGACCCCGGGCGAGGCGAACGACCTCGCTCCCCCCACCAGGACCGGGACCGGGACCAGGGCTCCCCGCAGGTCCGCGACCCCGGCCTCAGCCTCGGCCTCGGCCCCGGCCCGGGACGCGGCCGCGAAAGACTCCACCGCGCCGCACTCACCCCGGTCCACGCCCAAGCCGACCCGGCGCCCGGCCTCGCCGTCGTCTTCCGCCAGGTCCTCCCCCAGCAGGACCCCGGCCGCCAAGAAGACCTCCAGCAGGCCGGCGCCCGAGCCCTCCACCGGCACGGTCTCCTGGACCGACGCCAGCGCGTACTGCAAGGCGCAGGGGGACACCAACTCGTTCGCCGCGGGCTGGGACAACATGCGCTGCCTGGGGAGCGGCACGACGATCACGCCGTCGATGCTGTGCCAGTGGAAATATCCGTCCTACAGCCAGGCCGTGGCCGAGCCCCCGGCCCACTCGTGGATGCCCTCGACCAACTGCAACCTGTCCTAACCGAGCCCAGCCCGTCCTGGCGAGACTCGTTGCTCCGGTCGGCGGGCTCTGGAGGCGCGCCGACCGGAACGATCGGGCGGCCTTCGCGATCGCTGCGCGAAGGCCGCCGTCACCTTCCCGCGCGGTCAGATCGACAGCGCGGAACCGCCGGCCTGCGACAGGCCGGACCTGAGCTGGTTGGCCCGGTCGCGGACGTCCTGCGGCACGTCCTGGCGCTCGGCGGTCTGCTGAAGGAAGTCCGTGATCGAGCGGACCACGTTCTGGACATTGTCGTTCTGAGCCATGTTTGACCCCCCACTTCGACTACTTACAGTTATGTACTGTAACCCGAGGGTTGCCACAGATCCGGCAGGGCACACCGGCATACTCAAACAGGGACGTGTAACATCCCGATTGTGCAGATGGGTGAAGGAGTCGAGTGGGGGTTGCACTGCTGTGTGACCCTGGGCTGGCTGAAGGACGAGGGACCGGTGTCGATCCGCAAGCTGGCGGCCTGGTTCGACCTGCCGCAGGAATATCTCAAGAAGCGGCTCCAGGCGCTGACCAGGGCCGGCGTCCTCAGCTCCGTCCCCGGCGTCAAGGGCGGCTTCTCGCTGGCCAGGCCGCCCGAGCAGATCACGATCATGGACGTGGTGACCGCGCTGGAGGGGCCGGCGGAGGCGTTCCGCTGCGAGGAGATCCGGCAGCGCGGCGTGGGGGCCGAGGGCGGGCGGTTCCGCCGCCCCTGCGGGATCTCCATCGCGATGCGACGTGCGGAGCTGGCCTGGCGGCGCGAGCTGGCCGGGCAGACGATCGCCGACCTCATGGCCGGCGCGCCCGAGTCCGCCGCACGCACCCGCCGCAACTACGCCCGCATGCCCGGCTGACCCCTCGCACCGGCACTCGCCCGCACGGGAACCGGCCGGGGCAGCGCGAACCCGCCACGCCGCTCGCGCGGGCTGCGGCCGGGCACCGCCCGCGCACCCTTCACGCCGCCCCGCGCGGGCCGCGGCCGAGTGCCGCGAACCCCCTTACGGCACGATCAGGACAGGAACAAGGATGTCTCGTATCCCGGTTAGGACGCTGGTCCTGGGGCTCGGCACGTTCGCCGTCGGCACCGACGCGTACGTGGTGGCCGGGTTCCTGCCGGCGATGGCCCGGTCGCTGGAGGTCTCCGAGAGCACCGCCGGGCAGTCGGCCACGGTGTTCGCCGTGGCCTACGCGCTGCTGTCGCCCGTGCTGGCCACGGTCGCCGCGCGGGTGCCGCGCCGTACCCTGCTGACCGTCGCACTCGTCGTGCTCGCGCTGGCCAACCTGGGCTCGGCGCTCGCGCCCGGCTACGGGGTGCTGATGGTCACCCGGGTGGTGGCCGCCGCCGGGGCCGCCGCCTTCACCCCGAACGCCGGCGCCGTGGCCGCGTCGCTGGCCGCGCCCGAGCAGCGGGCCCGCGCGCTGGCCGTCGTGGTCGGCGGGCTCACGGTGGCGACCGCGCTGGGCGTGCCGCTGGGCAACCTGGCCGATCGGCTGCTCGACTGGCGTACGGCGCTCGGGCTGGTCGCCGCGCTCTGCGCGCTCTGCGCCGCCGGCGTGTGGGCCGTCATGCCCCCGCTGCCGGGCGGCCCCAGCGTCCCCTTGCGGGCGCGGCTCGCCGCCCTGCGCCATCCCGGCGTCCTGGCCGTGCTCCCGCTGACCCTGGGCGGCATGATGGCCGGCTACGGCCTGTACGCCTACGCCGTCCCGCTCCTGCACGCCCTCGGCGCCGCGCCGGAGTCGGAGATGTGGCTGCTGTTCCTGTACGGCGTCGGCGCCGTCGCCGGCAACGTCGTGGCGGGCGGCGCCGCCGACCGGTACGGCCCGGTCCGGGTGCTGGCCGTGGGATTCACGGCGCTCTCCTTCACGATGGCCGCCTTCACCGTGGCCACCGGCGCCGGGCTGCGCTGGTTGCCGCTGACGGCGCTGCTCATGGTGGCCTGGGGGGCGAGCACCTGGTTCCAGACCCCGGCCCAGCAACTGCGGCTGATCTCCGCCGCGCCGCAGGAGACCGCCGTGGTGGTGGGGCTGAACGGCTCGGTGCTCTACCTCGGCATCGCCCTGGGCACGGCGCTCGGCGGGCTGCTCCTGCCCGTGGGCCCGCCGGTCGCGCTCGGCGTGAGCGCGGCGCTGGCCGCCGGCTGCCTGCTCTACCTGACCGCCACGCGCAAGGCTGGCGAACGGCCCCGGACGACGGCCGGCCACCCGCTCGACGCCCCGCCCCATGACTGACGCCCCGGGCCGGACCTCACGGCCGGAACAGCGTGAGGGTCGGAGCAGCGTCGGGGCCGGAGCAGCGTCGGGGCCGGAGCAGCGTCGGGGTCAGAGCAGCGTCGGGGTCAGAGCAGCGTCGGGAGCGGGCCGCCGTTCCAGGTCATCGCGTCACCGAAGGCGGCGATCAGGTTCACCTCGCCCCCGGACGCGTCGGCGTACGCCCGGTGCAGGTTGAGCACCAGCCGCTCGGCGTCCGCCCACCCCGCGAACTCCCCCAGGTCGGCCTCCCGCGCGGCCTCCAGCGGCCCGAGCCCCTTCTCGCGCCCCATGCGCGCGGTGTCGAGCACGAACCGGTAGTACCGCTCGTGGACGGCCAGCACCGCCGGCAGGCCGGCCGCCGAGGCGAGCGGCCCGTGCCCCGGCACGACGTGCTCGGGCGCGAAGCCCGCCAGCCAGTCCAGCGAGCGCAGCGCCCCTTCGACCGACCCCATCAGCAACATCGGCGTGAGCCCGTTGAACAGCAGGTCGCCGGTGAACAGCACCCGCTCCTCCGGCAGCCACGCCACCACGTCGCCGCGGGTGTGCGCGGCGTGCCCCGGGTGCCGCAGCTCGATCCGCCGCCCGCCGAGGTGCACGGTCAGCTCCGCCGTGAACACCGCCGACGGCGGCCTGCGCGTCACGTTCCCCCAGTCGGGCACCGGCGTCCACACCGGCGGGCAGGCGTCGATGTACGGGTCGGCCAGCAGCGCTTCCCGCATCGCCGCGTGCCCGAAGATCACCGTCTCCGCCGGGAGCAGGCTGTTGCCGTAAGCGTGGTCCCCGTGCTGGTGGGTGTTGACCGCCATCCGCACCGGCGCGCCGCCCGTCGCCCCGGCCACCGCGTCCAGGAAACGGCGCGTGCGCCCCTCGGTGGCGCACGTGTCGACGACGAACACGCCGTCGTCGCCCGCCACGGCCCCGGAGTTGTTCAGCCACCAGGTGCCGTCCGGCTGCAGCCAGGCGTAGATCCCCGTGACGATCTCACGCAGTTCCATCGATCCCCTCCATCCTCCGCGCTTGGCGACATCGTCTCCCCGCCCACCGCCGCTCCCGCAACCGGACCGGCGGCAGCCCGTGCCGGGCCTCGCGCGGGCGGGATCACCGCGCCGCGAGCACGGGCACGTCCTTCACCTTCGCGTACTCCTGCGTCTGGTCCCTGACCTCGAGCGTCACCGTCTTCACGGCGTCGGCGGGCGCCGGGTAGTAGACGAACACCCGCTGCGTGCCGCCGGCGTTGATCCCCGTGATCGCGTTCTCGGCGAAGAACGACTCGTTGCCGCGCACCGGGTAGTACCGCGCCTTGCGCTCCTCGTCCACCACCGTGAACAGCCCGTACGCCGAGTGGGTCACCCATTCGTGCTTGAGCGCCCCGCTGAACGGCTGCGGCGCGGGCACCACGAACGTGTCCTCGTTCAGGTTGTGCACCTCGAAGCTGCCCACCAGGTAGGCGCCGTCCCGGTAGAACGGGTGCACGTCCACCTTCAGCTCGCCCCGCGTGAACGACCCGGCCACCGGCCCCAGGTCGTCGCGGAACCCCGCGGGCGGGCCCACGCCGCCGCGCACGTCATCGGCCGGCGCGGCGACCTCGGCGCCGCCGGGCTTGGACTCCTTGACCTTGTACGAGATCTCCACCCGGCGGTTGCGCGCCCGTCCCTCCGGGTTGTCGCCGCCCTCCGGGCGCTCGTTCCTGGCGATGGGCTCGCTCTCGCCCTTGCCGGCGACCTGGTAGGCGTACTCGGTGCCGAGCTCCCCCGCCAGATGCTCGCGCACGGCCCGCGCCCGCTTCTCCGACAGCGTCAGGTTGTAGGAGTCCGAGCCCTTGCTGTCGGTGTGTCCCTCGATGGTGATCGGCGGCTTGGCCGGGTCGGCGCGCCGCCTGGTCTCCCGCGCCACCTCGTCGAGCACGCCGGCCGCCCTGGCGGACAACGTGGCCTTGTCGAAGGCGAACAGCACGTCCGTGCGCAGCGCCACCGTCTCGTCCTCGCCGTCCCGGGTGGTCGAGCGCCGCTCGGTCTCGACGAACTCCTCCAGGTCCTCGACCTGGGACCAGATCTTCCCCGCGGGCGGGACGACCGGCCACTGGAACTCCTGTCCCGGCGCCGCCTCGCCGTCGGCCCTCGGCTTCGCGACCGGCTCGGCGCCGCCGTCGGTGACGGGGATGCCGGTCATCTCGGCCAGCCCGTCGGTGCCGATCACCGTCACCTTCTCCACCTCGGGCGGCAGGGGCGGGAAGTACACCTCGACCGGATAGCGCGTGCCCTTGCGCCAGGTCTCGGAGTCTCCCGCGGAGGTGACGCTCCGCGTGCCGAACGCCTTGCCGTTCCCGTCGTTCTCCCGCAGGGTCGAGTAGAGCTTCTTGCCGACCGGGTCGAGCAGCCAGAACTCGGCGAAGTGGTCGGGCAGCAGGCCATGACCGAAGTGCGGGCCCTGGAAGGCGCCGAAGTCGTTGCTCATCTCCATCCTGAGCGTGGTCAGCGCGGGATGCCGTTCGACGGCCTGGACCGTCACGTCCATCACGGTCCCGGGATAGACGACGCCCCTCCTGGAGAAGCCCCCGGCCTGGACCTCCGCCGACGCCGCACTGCTCGGAGCCGTGCTGCTCGGGGCCGGGCCGCTCGGGGCCGTGCTGCTCGGGGCCGTGCTGCTCGGGGCCGGGTCGGCGGTGCCGGGCCGGTCCTGCGCCGGCGGCTCGGGGGGATCGCCCGAGCAGGCCGTGAGCACCACGACGGAGACGAGTAAGCAGGCGGGTCTTATCGGCCTCATGCCGGAAACCTCCCGAGTCGCTCTGGCGGCTCCGGTCATGCTAATGAGCCACCCCCTGGCTGATCAGCCGAACGGCCTCATCCGCCGGTGCCGTCACCAGCCCCGAGTTTGGTGATCTCGTATCCCGGGCATCCCCGATGCCGCCGAGACCTGGCATTGTGCCGCGCTCGAATCTCGCCTCGGGAGCTGATCAGCGTGGGAACCAACGCCGAGCGCGGGATCGTGCGGGGCGAAGCGGAATGGCCGGCCGATCTCGACGTCGGCAAGCTGCTGGAGTCGGGGTGGCGGCCGACGCCGTTCCGGCAGTTCATCCTCAAGCTGCACAGCCGCTGCAACCTGGCCTGCGACTACTGCTACGTCTACGAGATGGCCGACCAGGGCTGGCGCGACCAGCCGCGCCGCATGTCCAAGCAGACGATCGACCGGGTCGCCGGGCGCATCGCCGAGCACGCCGGCGCGCACGGCCTGACGCGGGTCGAGATCGTCCTGCACGGCGGCGAGCCGCTGCTCGCGGGGGTCGAGCACCTGCGTTACTCCGTCCACCGGCTGCGGGCCGCGCTCGGCGCGGGCGTCACGGCGTCGTTCACCGTCCAGACGAACGGGGTGCTGCTCAACGAGGCGTTCCTGCGGCTGTTCGCCGAGCTGGACGTGCGGGTGGGCGTCAGCCTGGACGGCGACGAGGAGGGGCACGACCGCCACCGCCGCAGGGCGCAGGGCGCCGGCACGTACAAGGAGGTGCGGGCGGGCCTGGAACGGCTGACGACCCCCGCCTACCGGCACCTGTTCAACGGCCTGTTATGCACGCTCGACCTGGCGGGCGACCCGGTGGGCACGTACGAGGCGCTGCTGGAGTTCGACCCGCCGATGGTGGACTTCCTGCTCCCGCACGGCAACTGGGACACCCCGCCGCCCGGCTGGACCGTGACCGGCACCCCCTACGGCGACTGGCTCGTCGCCGTCTTCGACCGCTGGTACCACGCGCCGGTGCGCGAGACGCAGGTGCGGCTGTTCGGCGAGATCATGCGCCTGCTCCTCGGCCGGCCCTCGCGCAGCGAGGCGGTCGGCCTGTCGCCGGTCGCGATCGTCGTGGTGGAGGCCAACGGCAGCATCGAGCAGGTCGACACGCTCAAGTCGGCGTACGACGGGGCCACGGTCACCCTGCTGCACGTCCTGCGCGACTCGTTCGACACGGCGTTGTTCCTGCCGTCCGTCGCGGCCCGGCAGGTCGGCGAGCAGGCGTTGTCGGAGCGCTGCTCCGCGTGCGAGATCGCGCGCGTCTGCGGCGGCGGGCTCTATCCGCACCGCTACCGCTCCGGCACGGGCTTTCGCAACCCCTCGGTCTACGGCCGCGATCTGTACCGGCTGATCACGCACATCGGGCAGGTCATGGCCGGCGACCTGGCGGCCCTGAAGGTCGCCGCCCGCCGGGCCACGCCTCCCGGATGAGCGATCAGATCGGCGGCGGGTCGAAGTCGAGGTCGAGATGGCGCCCCTCGGCCGCCGCGACGGCGTCGGGGTGTTCCAGGCCCAGCGTCTCGTCGTAGCGCCGCATCGTGTCGTCGAACAGTTGCTTGGCCTCCTCGCTCCGCCCGGCCGCGGCCAGGTCGGCGGCCAGGTTGGCGGCGGCGGCCAGGCTGCCGGGATGGTGCTCGCCGAGGAGCCGGCGCAGCCGCTGGACGCAGTCCTCCTCCAGCTCGCAGGCCGCCTCCAGCTCGCCCATGGCCGCGAGGTCGCTGCCGAGGTTGACGGCGACGGTCAGCACGTAGTGGTGGTCGCGCCCGAACCTGCCCTCCAGGCCGGCGATGGCCTTCCTGTTGAGCACGCTGGCCGCCTGCGGATTGCCGCGCACGCGCAGCAGCAGCGCCACGTTGCTGCTGCAGCCGTGGATGTAGGGGTGGTCGGCGGCGTAGATCCGGGCGTAGCGGCCCATGGTGTCCTCGGCGAGGGTGTACGCCTCCTCCGCGTGACCGTTGGCCCGCAGCGCGTTGGCCAGGCAGATGGCCGCGGCCAGCGTGCCGGGGTGGTTGAGCCCGTAGATGCGCACGTAACGGCCGTGCACCTCGCGCGCCGTCTCCAGGCCCTCGTCCCTGGCGCCCGACCGCAGCAGCGCGATGGCCAGGTCTTTCTGCACGATGAGGACGCGCGGATGGTCGACGCCGAGTTGCTGGCGCCCGTAGCCGAGCGCGTCGCCGCCCACGTCGCACGCCTCGGCGTAGTCGCCGCACTGCCGCACCGCGCGGCTCAGGCTGGCCCACAGGTTGAGGAAGGTGCCCCGGCTGACCGAGCCCTCGACGAGCTGCGCCGTTTTGTACGCCTCCAGCGCCAGCGCCTGCGAGCCGCGGTAGTCGCTGGTGAGGCCGTAGTCGAGCGCCAGGTTGTTGATCGCCCGCAACGTCTGCGGGTCCTCGGAGCCGAGCACCGCCCGGTGCAGCTCGACCGACTCCTGGTCGTGCTCCTTGGCGTCCAGGAAGCGGCCGCGGCCGCGCAGGTCGGCCCCGATGCCGTTGAGCAGGATCAGGGTCTCGCGGTGGTCGGGCCCCATCACCTCGCGCATCGAGGCCAGCGTCGTCGTGTTGAGCTGGTAGGCGTCGTCGTAGCGGCCGAACTCGCGGTGCATGTCACCCTGCACGCGCTTCATGCGCAGCACGTCGGGGTGCGTCGCCCCGGAGGACCGGCTCCACGCGTCGATGAACAGCTCGGCGTACGTGGTCACCGCGCCGTAGTCGCCGGAGGCGATGAGGTAGCTCATGATCGTGTGCGCGAAGGCGCGGACGTCGGACCGGGTGCTCTGCGCCACCTCCGCCGGCCGCACGTGGGCCAGCAGGGTCTGGTAGTGCGACCAGTTCTGGGGGTTGTCGGGGGCGGTCGGGGACGCGCCGACGAGCAGGGAGTGCACCTCCGAGCGGATCTCCTCCTGCGTCTCCTGCGGCAGCTCCTCGCGCAGCAGCGCCTGGATGAGGCGGTGGACCTGGAGCGTGCGGTCGTCGAGGTCGATGCGCACCAGCGCGTAGCGCGCCAGCGTGGCGATGGCCCTGCTCAGCCGGATGGGGGTCTTCAGCAGCTCGGCCAGCTCGGGCCGCACCGGCCCCTTGACCGGCCGGAAGACGTCGCGCGGGATGGGCTCGGGGCCGAAGAACGCGCAGCAGCGCAGCAGCTCCATCGCGCCCGGCAGGTGCTCCTTGAGCTTGGTGACCGACAGCTCCCAGGCCCTGGTCATCGACCACGGATATTCCCTGGGCTTGCCCTCCTTCAGCAGGGTCGAGGCGCCCTGCTCGAACAGGGCGAGGTAGTCGCGCGCCGACATGCCGGTCTCGACCTGGAGGGCGGCGGCCTGCTCCAGCGCCAGCGGCAGGTCGCCGAGCACCTCGGCGAGCTGGTCGGCCTCCTTGTCGGTGACCGACGGCACGCGCTTGGCGAGGAACTCCTTGCTCTCCTTGCGCGTGAACACGTCGACGGGGATCGTCTCGTAGACGCTCGCCCAGCGGTGGTTGCGCGAGGTGACCAGGACGTCGCCCGGGCCCGGCGGGATGAGCTCGCTGAAGTCCTCGGGCTCGTCGGCGTTGTCGAAGATCAGCAGCCACCGGTCGTAGGGCTCGCCCCTGCGCAGGGCCTCCAGCACGCCGTTCGCGGCGTCCTCGATGCCGGCCGTCGTGGCGTCGGGCACGCCGAGCTTGGGCGCGAGCTGCGCCAGGGTGGCGCGGACCAGGCCGGGCTGGTCGGCGGGGATCCACCAGACGACGTCGTAGCTGTCGCGGAAGCGGTAGGCGAACTCGATGGCCATCTGGGTCTTGCCGACGCCGCCCAGGCCGTGCAGGGTGTGCGGCACCACGGCCTTGACGTGGTCTTTGACGCCGGTGCGCAGCTTGTCGAGCAGCTCTTTTCGCCCGGTGAAGTTCTTGTTGCGCGGCGGGATCTTCCACACTGTCGGGAATTCGCGCGGCGTCTGCTCTGTGGCGGACGGTTGTGAAACCATCTCGCGTTTCGCCTCCCGTCCACTCGACTCGTTTTCGTTGAACGCGGGGATTGCGACGGCAATGGCATGGGGAAGAAAGAATGACAAGCGCCATCCTAACGGTCCACCCGACCGCGAAGAAGCGTCTCCATTTCGGTCCGGCCGCTCACTGGTCTTCGATGGCGCCGAAAACGGAGCACGACGAGGCGGATGGGCGCGGCCGGATGAAGATCGCCGGATGCGCGGCTCCGGAAAGAGTCCCGATCCTCCCGGGGGCGGCGCCGCCGCCGGGCCACTGCCACGAGGGAGCGTTCATGCGATCGCAGTTTTCCCCCCGACAGAGCGGATTGCTCGACGTGCCCGCTCTGACCTCCGCCGACCTGCGTGATCTCGACGACTCCGCGCTCGGTCACCTCCTGCGCGAGTCGCTCGCGCCGGGCCGCGAGCAGGAGGTGGTCTTCGCGGGCTTCGACAACAGCACTCCCCCGTTCCGCGAGGAGAGCTGACCGCACCGGGAAGTCCGGCGCCCGCCTGATTCTCGGCGGGCGCCCTCCCTTTTTCGGCGGCCCGCAATATCCGCCTGCCACTGAGCGCTCATATCGAGTTGCGGTACCTTGAGAATTGTGGCGCGGCGATGAGACAGAGGCGCGTTTCGGCCTGGACGTTATTCAGCCTCCCACCGCGTCGTACACCGCGAAGATCGGACAAAGGTTGCGGGGCCCCGGTCCCGGAAGACGCGATATGTCAGCTCCTCGGTGAGCGAGGTCTCCCATGGCAGGAATACCCGCGGCACCGCGTCGGCGACGCGGCCCCTTCATCGGCCCGCGGCCATTCGACGCTCATGACGAGAGCCTGTTCCTCGGGCGGGAGCGCGACATCGCGCTGCTGCTGACCCTGTGGCGGCGCAACCGGCTGACGATCCTCCACTCCGACGCCGCCGCGGGCAAGACCTCGCTGTTGCGGGCGGGCCTCATCCCCCGGCTGCACGCCGGCAACGCCTCCGTCATGCCCCTCGGTCACGCGGCCCCGTGCCGGGTCTGGCCCGCCGCCGCCCTGCCGGGGCACAACCCGTACGTGCTGGCGCTGCTCTCCTCGTGGGACGCCGAGGAGACGCTCGGGCGGCTGGCGGCGCAGCCGATCGAGGAGTTCGTCCGCAGGCGGGCGGGCTTCGACAGGAACGGCGAGCCGGCGCCCGTCTTCGCCGCCATCGACCAGGCCGAGACGTTCCTGCGCCGGCGACCGGCCGATCACGTCCACCGCCGCCGCTTCCTGCGCGAGCTCTTCGACGCGCTGGCCCACCGGCCGGACCTGCGCCTGCTACTGTCCGTGCGCACCGACTACCTCGACGACCTCCGGCACGAGGTCAAGCTGGCCAACGGGCCGGAACACGCCGAATACACCCTGGGCCCCTTCACCCCCGAGACCGCCGCCTTCGTGCTCGTCCGCTCGGCCCAGGCCACGCTGCTGCGCGTCCCCCGGGACGAGGTCGAGGAGCTGCTCACCGAGCTGCGCACGATCAGGGACGACGCCGGCGAGGTGGAGCGCCTGGCCCACGCGGTCGATCCGCTGCTCCTGCAGATCGCCGCCGCCCGCGTCTGGGGCGGCCCGCCGCCCCACCGGCGCCTCGGCCCCGCACGGCTGCGGGCCGAGGTCGAGCACGCCCTGCGCGACTGGTGCGGCCGGGTGCTCGCCGAGACCGCGGCCGAGCACGAGCTGGCGCCGCGCCACGTGGAGAGCTGGCTGCGCGGCGCCCTGCTGCGGACGGCCGGCAGCGCCGCGCCGGCGACCCCGATCACCGACGCGTTCCTGCACACGCTGGAGGACCGGCAGCTCATCGCCGACGGCCGCCACGACGCGGGCCCCGAACTGCCCCGGCCCCGGCTGCGCGCGCCGCTGCGCCGGCTCGACGCCGGGCAGTGGCCCGCCGGGTCGCCCGGCCCGGCCGCGCTGCTGCGCGCCGCCGTGCGCGCCCGCGCCGAGGACGAGCCCGGCCGGGCGGCGCGGCTGGCCCGCCGGGCCGCCGGGGACTGCCCGCCCGGGGAGATGCGCATCCGCGCGGAGATCGAGTCGCTGCTCGGCACCCTGGCCTACGAGCAGGGCCTGCTGGAGGAGGCCGTGACCGGCTACCGCGGCGCCGCGAACCTGTACGAAGCCATGTCCGACGGCACGGCCGTCGGCTGGGCGCTGGCCGCGATCGGCCGCATCCGCCTGGCCCAGGGCCGGCGCAGCACGGCCATCGAGCACCTGATGGCGGCCGTCAGCCGGGTCCCGAACGACCCGCTCGTGCAGACCGGCCTCGGCCAGGCGCTGCGCGCCTCCGGGCAGACGGGGGCGGCGCTGGACGTGCTGGTCCGGGTGCTGGAACGCGACGAGATCCCGGAGGCCCGGCGGGCGTACGACGAGCTGCTGGGAGGGCCCGATGCCTCCTGACCGCACCCCGGACGCACCCGCCCGACTCACCGGCCGCGCCACGGACGTGCCCGCCCGACTCACCGGCCGCGCCACGGACGCGCGCCCGCGACTCCCTGTCCTCGCCGGACGAGCCTCCGGGGCGCCCTCGGCGGCTCGCACTCACCCCCCAGGAGGTCCGATTGATCGGCGACACCGCGATCGTCGCGCTCATCACCGGCAGCAGCGCCGGGCTGGCGGCGCTCTCGGGAGCGGGCTGGGCCATGATGTCCGAGCGGGTCAAGGCCAAGCACGTGCGCAGGGCGGCGGCCGAACAACGGGAGGCCGACCGCCAGGACGCGCGTGAGCGGGCCCTGCTGACGGCTCTCGCCCAGGCGCAGAAGGCGGTGCTGCAACTCGGCACGACCGTCAGCAGGTCACTGAACACGCGCGCCAACCGGCTCGTCAGCCTGGGCAACGAGGACTGGGCCGAGCAGCTCCAGCAGATAGAGGCGGAGCACTCGAACGCCCTCATCGCGGTCACCTGGCTGCGCTCGCTGTGCCCGCCCCGGGTCCACGGCCACGTCGAGGCGCTGATCGGCGCGGTGGACGAGGCCTTCCTGCACGCGTGGTCCGTTTCGCCCCCGGTGGACGCGGCGGCGGCGATACAAACCAGCCTCCGCACGAGCCTGTACGCCCTCGACGACGAGCTCTTCCGCGACACCGTCAGGGAGCCGCCCGCCGGGACGCTCAGCCCGATCGCCCGCATCCAGGAGCAGCTGGCGACCGGCTGACCGGACCGCGTCCGGGAACAGCCGACGCCCGCCTGGCCGCACCGCGTCCGGGAACAGCCGACGCCCGCCTGGCCGAGCCGCGCCCGGAAACAGCCGGCGTGCGGCTGACAACCGGCGTGCGGCTGACAGGGGCGCCGGCCACGAGATCAGGACGGCGAGCGCGCCCACCACGGCGGCCACGAGCAGGACCACGCCCTCGGTGCCCAGCAGGGCGAGGAGGTAGCCCCCGGCCAGCGCGCCCAGCGGCACGGCGCTGCCGGAGAAGAACCGGATCGCGCTGGTGACCCTGCCGAACAGCTCCGCCGGCACCCCGGTGGTCTGGTAGAGGCCGAGCGCGACGTTGATGTGCGCCCCCGTGAACCCGATCCCGCCCCACACGGCGGGCAGCACGGCGGCGACGTAGAGGAAGGAGTCGTGGTCGACCACGGTGAGGAGCACGCTCAGCAGCAGCCACGTCCAGACGCCGGCGACGATCAGCCCCGGTGCCGGCATGCGGCGCAGCAGCCCCGGCGCCACGATCGAGCCCAGCACCCCGCCCAGCCCGGAGGCGGCGATCAACAGGCCGATCATCACCGGGGACATCCGCTGGTCGTGGGCGAGCAGGACCAGGCTGAGCCCGAGGGTCTGGAAGACGAAGTTGGCCAGGGCGCAGACGATCATCACGCGGGCGAGGAAGCCGTCGTTCCTGAGGAAGGCGAGGCCCGCGCAGAGCTCGCGCGTCTGCGCGACCAGGCGCAGCGGCCGCTTGACCGCGGGGCGCGCGAACCGCTCCTTGCGCAGCCGCAGCATCATGACGACCGACACGACCGAGGTCACCACGTCCAGCACGAACGGCCACACGCGGTCGATGGCGAACAACCAGCCGCCCAGCGGACGGCCGAGCAGCCCGGCCACGTGGGCGCGGGCCTCGTTGCCCGCCATGGCCGTGGCCAGCCGGTCGCGGGGCACGAGCCAGGGCACGGCCGTGGCCTCGGCCGTGGTGTAGAGCACGACGCAGATGCCCTGGGCGATGCTGATGACCGGCAGCAGGATCACGACCCACTCGTCGGCGAACAGGGCGCCGACCATCAGGACGGCGAGGGCCGCGCGTACGATCATGGTGATGACCATGATCCGGCGGCGGTCGGAGTGGTCGACGAGCACGCCGGCGGGCAGGTGGAGCAGGAGCCGGGGCAGGGTCCCCGCGGCGGCCACCCAGCCGGCGAAGACGGGTGAGCTGGTCAGCGAGAGCGCGAGCAGCGGGGCGGTCACCGTGGCGGCCATGGTGCCGAGCTGGGAGACGGCGGAGCCGGTCCACAGCAGCCGGAAGTCCCGTGAGCCGGTGAGGCCGGGAACACGACTGGATTGCCCGCTTTCGGTGCTTTCGGCCACCTCTATCTCTGCTTCCAGGCGGCGCAGAACGCACTGCGCGGTTGGCGTGCATGGAAAGACGCGCTCCCGCCGGAAGGTGGGAACGCTTCTCCCTTGGATAGGGAAAGGTAATCTACTTCATACCTGGCACGCATCGGAAACTGACCTGGCAACACTTCACAGTTCATCCATGACTTGACCGCGATAATCCCATTTGCACTTCTCGACGGTTCTTCGACTTCAGAGATCCTCACCAAACAGATGGCGCACCCGCCTGCGGACGTTACCGGGGTCACCGCGACCAGCGGTAACCGCAGGACACGACGGAAGGCCCGGTGGGAAGCCACCCCTGCCCTCTGTCCGATTCGGCCGCGCCCATGCCCCGCGCGCGGGCCGGGTCTTTTTGGAGTTGCCCATACCAGCCTAAACAACGGGCGATTACCTGGCGGCTCACAGGCCGAGCGAAACGGATTCACGCCATCGGGCCGGGGTGTTTCCGGTGAATTATCCGGTCAGTGCCGGGCGGACCGGTTGGCGGACCGGCCGACGGACCGGCTGACGGATCGGCCGGCGGATCGGCCGGCGTCACGAAGACGGTCGGGCCGGTTGGTCATGATGCCGTCCACCCCGTACCCGATCAGGCGCCGGATGAGGGCGGGCCGGTCCGCCGACCAGGTGTAGACGCGCATGCCGCGGGCGTGCGCCCGGGCGACGTAGCGGGCGGTGAGCCCGGTGTGCGGGAGCGTGACGCCGCCGGCATATCCGGCCAGCTCGGCGAGCCGGTCGGCGGCGGGCCTGCCGAGCAGCGCGATGGGCAGGCCGGGCATCATCTCGTGCAGCAGCCGCATCGACTTCCAGCCGAACGCCTGCACGGTCAGGTTCTCGCGGCTCCACAGGGCGCGCGCCTCCTGCAGCTCGGCGGCCACCCGCCGGTCGATGTCGGGGCTGCGCCGGGGGTGCTTGACCTCCAGCAGCAGCCCGGTCCCGGTGCCGCGCAGCGCCTCCAGGGCCTGCTTCAGCGTGGGCACGCCCTCGCCGCGGAACCGCCGGCCGAACCAGGAGCCGGCGTCCAGCCGCTGGATCTCCGCGAGCGTGAAGTCCGAGACCCGCCACGGCGACCGCTTCGGGAAGACCTTCTCGACGTCGGTGGTGCGGGCGAGCGTCTCGTCGTGCATCAGGACCAGCCGGTGGTCCCTGGTCTGCTGGACGTCGAACTCGCACACGTCGGCCCCCTGGCTCCTGGCCAGCGCGCAGGCGGCGATGGTGTTCTCGGGCGCGTTGGCCGCACCTCCCCGGTGCGCGATGTTCTCCACCGCACGCTTCCCCGCCGCCTCCGCGCGCTTCTCCACCGCGAGGTTCGCGACGCCGCGGTTCTCCACAGTGCGGTTCCCGGTCGCGCGGTTCTCCACAGTGCGGTTCTCCACAGTGCGGTTCTCCGCCGCGCGGCTTTCCGTCCTGCGGGACTCCGCGACGGGGGCGGTCCTGGCAGGGGTCGTCGCGAGGACCAGGAGCGCGGCGACGATGAGCGAACGGTACATACCCCTCCCCCCATGAGCTTTATGTGGAGAAAAGTGCCCACAAAGGTGGTGATAGACCGTTTTCTTGCGGCGTGTCGGCCGGATCAGCACGGACATTTGGCCGGCGGCAGAGGTGTCGCTGACCGGAGACGCCCGGCCCCGCAACGGGACCGGGCGTCCTGCGGTGAGCCTCAGAAGCGCAGCCTGCGCAGGTAGCGGTAGCCCACCTCCGACGTCTGCCGGGGCGTCACGTCGGGGGTGTCGTTCTCCACGATGTACTCCCTGACGCGGTGGGCCTCGAACACCCGCCGGAAGTCGATCGTCCCGGTGCCCAGGTCGGCCATGTCGCCGTCGAGGTGCCGGTCCTTGACGTGGTACTGCAGCACCCGCTGCGGCGCCCGCCGGATGACGTCGATCGCGAACTTCACCGGGTCCCGCGCGCCGCGCCCGACGCCGCCCGTGACCGCCCAGTAGATGTCGATCTCCAGGTGCACCAGGCGCGGGTCCAGCTCCTTGGTGAGCACGTCCCACGGCGTGACCCCGCCGCCGAGGTCGGTGGTGAACTCGTGGGCGTGGTTGTGGTAGCCGTACCGCAGCCCGGCCGAGCGGGCGGCCCGCGCCTCGACGTTCATCCGCTCGGCCCACCCCTTCCACTCGTCCAGGCTGTTCGAGGCCAGGTAGGGCACGACCATGTAGGTCTGGCCGAGGGTCAGCGCGTTCTCGATCTTCGTCTCCAGCGCGGCGTCGTCGGGGCTGATGCCCTCGTGGCTGGAGCTGGCCCGCAGGCCGAGCCCGTCGAGGAACTCGCGCAACTGCCGCGCCGTACGGCCGAAGTAGCCCAGCGCCAGCTCGACCTTCGGATAGCCGGCGGCGGCCAGGTAGGCGAGGGTGGCGTCGTAGTTCTGGGCCAGGTCGTCGCGTACCGTCCAGAGCTGGATGCTGATCTGGCCCGGCGGGACGCGTTCCCCGCGGCGGTGGTGCGGCGGGGTCGCCGCGGCGGCGGGCGTGGCGGCGGCGGCCAGCGCGGCCGCCCCGAGTCCGAGGCCGGCGGCGAGCACGCCGCGCCGGCTGGGGCCGTAGCCGTAGCACATGGGATCTCCTAGTCCGTGGGCTCGAGCACCACCTGGGTGCTGCTGGTGAGCGGGGGCAGGCCGCCCGTGCCGGGGTCGGTGTACGTGGCGACGAAGACGCCGGTCAGGTCGTCGGTCTCCGGGTCGTGGCCGCTCGGCACGGTCGTGCGGATGGAGCCGGTGCAGCCGCGCGCCGTGGTCTGCGGGTGGCCGTGGTCGTCGTGGCCGAGGATGTAGTCCACGGTGACGTTGTCGCAGTTCACCGGCTGGTCGTCGGTGACGCGCACTTCGAACTCGACGACGTCGCCGAAGGCGAACTGCTGGCCGGCGACGGGGCGTACCAGCTCGACGACGGGGGCGGCGTTGCCGACCACGACGCGCACCGACGTGGCGGCGGACCTGCCGCTGGGGTCGGTGACGTTGAGCGTGGCGTTGTAGAGGCCGTTCTCGGTGAAGGTGTGCGTGGCGTCGGGGCGGCGCGAGTCCACCCTGCCGTCGGCGTCGAAGTCCCACGCGTAGCGGAGCCGGTCGCCGTCCGGGTCGCTGGTCCCGGCGCTGGTGAAGGTGACGGTGAGCGGCGCGAGGCCGTTCGTCGCCGACGCCGCCGCGACCGGGATCGGGCTGTGGTTGCCGGTGTGGCCGATGTAGTCGATGCGGGCGAGCTGGGCGTCGGGGTTCTCGCTGAAGAACCCGTCGCCGTACTCCAGCACGTAGAGCGCGCCGTCGGGGCCGAACTCCATGTCCATCGGGTTGTCGAAGACGAACGAGGGCAGCACGTCCTCGATCCGCTGCCCGTCGCGGTGGAAGGCCTTGACGTAGTCGCGGGTCCACTCGTAGAAGAGCGGGACGCCGTCATAGTGGCGCGGCCAGCCCACGGCACGGGGGCCCCGCGTGTCGGAGGGGTCGAAGTCGTACGCCGGGCCCGCCATCGGCCCGATGCCGCCGGCGCCCAGCGCGGGGAACTCCTGCGACACCCCGTACGAGTACCAGACGTCGGGCTGCACCACCGGCGGCAGCTCGCGCAGGCCGGTGTTGTGCGGGGACTCGTTCACCGGCGCGGCGCAGTCGAAGGCCGCCCCCGACGCGCCGGTGGCGAAGTCGTAGTCCACGTACGGCAGCCGCGCCGTCGCGCAGTACGGCCAGCCGTAGTTGCCCGCCTTGCGGATGACCGTCCACTTGCCCTGCCCGGCCGGGCCGCGCGCCGGGTCGGCCTGCTGCTGGTCGGGCGAGTAGTCGGCGACGTACAGGTCCCCGTTGCGCCGGTTCAGCTCGATCCGGAACGGGTTGCGCAGCCCCATCGCGTAGATCTCCGGCCGGGTGCCCTTCGTGCCCGGCCGGAACAGGTTGCCCTTGGGGATCGTGTAGGAGCCGTTGTCGCGTACGTGGATGCGCAGGATCTTGCCGCGCAGGTCGTTGGTGTTGCCGGAGCTGCGCTGGGCGTCGAAGGCCGGGTTGCGGTCGGGCCGCTCGTCGATCGGGGTGAAGCCGCCGGAGAAGAACGGGTTGGTGTCGTCGCCGGTCGACAGGTAGAGGTTGCCCGCCGCGTCGAAGACGATGTCGCCGCCGACGTGGCAGCAGATGCCGCGGTTCACCGGCACGTCGAGGATGCGCTGCTCGCTGCGCAGGTCGATGGTGGTGCCCGTCCAGCGGTAGCGGGAGAGCCTGATCAGGCCGTCGAAGGGGGCGAAGTCCGCCGGCGTGCCGGTCATCGGGGCGTCGCCCTCGTTGACGTCCGGGGTGGCGGGGTCGTCGACCGGGGTGTCGAGGGGTGGCGAGTAGTAGAGGTAGATCCAGTCGTCCTTCTTGGAGCCCTTGCCGAAGCCCGGGCTGAGGGCGATGCTCTGCAGCCCTTCCTCGTCGTGCTGGTAGACGTCGAGTTCGGCGGCCAGCGTGTTGAGGCCGGTCCTCGGGTCGTGCAACCAGACCTCGCCGCGCCTGGTGGTGTGCAGGACTCTGGAGTCCGGTAAGACGGCCAGGTCCATCGGCTCGCCCGGATGGTCGTTGAGCGTCACCTTCTGGAACCGGTCGTCGGGTGGCGGGGCCGGCGCACCGGCCTGCGGGACTGATGGTGGGGCGGATCGCGGGGTGGCCTGGACGGCCGTCGCCGGCATGAGGATCGCCGTGGCAGCCAGGGCCGCGATTGCGGTTCTCGCGCTCATGCCTCTCTCCTTCGGTCTACTCGGGGGACAAGAGAGGGCAAAGTAACGTGAATGTAACCCGAGTTACGCCGATCGAGGAGGGCCTAATCCCCACTGATCATGCATCTTTCGCCTCCCTGTCGGACTAAGTCGCCAGGGTGTCCGGAAAGCGGTCGCCTCCCGCCCGCGGAGCGCGGACGGGAGGCGAAGGAAGACGAGGGGAAACGAGGGGAATGAGAGGGAACGAGGAGGAGCGGACCTCGCTACTTCTGCTCCTGCATGGTGACGGTGACCGTGCTCTCCTCGCCGTCCCGCTGGTAGGTGACCGGGACCTGCTGGCCGACCTTGAAGCCGCGCACCTGACCGACGACCGTGTCGCCGCCCGAGACCGGCGTCTGCCCGATCTTCGTGATGACGTCGCCCTGCTTGAGCCCGGCCTTCTCGGCGGGGCTGCCCGGGGTCACCTGGCGGATGAGCGCGCCGGACACCTCGCCGGTGGCGTCGGCCAGGCTCACGCCCAGGAAGACGTGGGTCACCTTCCCCTTGCTGATGAGCTGGTCGGAGACGTGCTTGGCGGTGTTCACGGGGATCGCGAAGCCGAGGTTGACGCCGTCGGCGGCGATCGCGCTGTTGATGCCGACCAGCTCGCCGGCCGCGTTGACCAGGGCGCCGCCGGAGTTGCCGGGGTTGATCGCCGCGTCGGTCTGGATCATGCCGCCCAGCGTGGTGGGCTCGGCCGCCTGCCCCTGGCCGCCCCAGCCGGGCGGAAGCTGCTGGCCCTGCCCGCCGCTCCCGGCGGTCACGGTACGGTCCAGCGCGCTGATGATGCCCGAGGTCACCGTGCCGTCCAGGCCCAGCGGGCTGCCGATGGCCAGCACGTCGTCCCCGACCTTGAGCTGGTCGCTGTCGCCCAGCGCCACCTTGGCCAGCCCTGACACGCCCTCGGCCTTGATGACGGCGAGGTCGGTGGCCGGGTCGGTGCCGACGAGGGTCGCACTGGCGGTCTTGCCGTCGTTGAACTTCACCGACAGGCGGCCGTTCTGCCCGGACACGACATGGTTGTTGGTCAGGATCAGGCCGTCCTCCGACAGCACCACGCCGGAGCCCTCACCCGTCTGCCCCTGGATCATCACCACGGACGGCTGCACCTTCGCCGCCACCTGCGCGATCGTGTACTGGTCGGAGGCGGTGTGGAAGACCGGGCTCGGCGCGCTCGTGGTCGCGGCCGCCACCGGCTGCGCGTTCCCCCCGGCGATGTAGGCGCCCACGGCCCCGCCGCCCAGCGCCGCCGCCGACAGGGCGGCCACGGCGGCCAGCGCGAGCCCGGCGATCGCCTTGCGGGTCAGCGTGAACCCGGCCCGCCGCGGCGGAGGGGGCGGCGGCATGATCGACGGGTTCGGCCGGGTGAACCCTCCGGCGGAGGGCGGGGTGGCGCCGAACTGGCTCCAACCACCGGTACGAGGCTCGCTCGGCTCGTTCGCGTCCATGTCATCTCCTAGTGTCCCGATGACATAAGAGTGCGGCATGGTGCGTAAGTCCTGATTAAGCGGATGATCCCCGGGTGGCGGCCCCTCTGACATCGGCCTTATCAGCCCTGGCCGGGCGGATCAGCGGGACCGGAAAATCCCGCGGAATCTCCTGGCGGCCGGCCGTCGCCGTCCTGAGGTGAAAGGACCTGACACTAGCCCGTCCGGCCTGCTCACGTCCATGAAACATCACCCTCAGGTGACTATCCGCTTACCTTCAGTGACAATGGGTTACTGATCGATTACGTTGCGTAGCGATCAAGCCGCTCGCGGTCAGCTCGCGGTCAACCCCCCAGACCGGTCCCGCCACCAACTCCCCCGAACGGTGGCGGGACCTCATCATCTCGCGAGGTGCCCCATGGCCGCACGCCGTTCAGCGGACGTCACCCGCAACGATCAGCCCCGTCTCGTACGCGGCGATCACCGCCTGCCCCCGATCGCGCAGGCCCAGCTTGGTCAGCACGTTGCTGACGTGCGTCTTGACCGTGTGCTCGCTGACCACCATCTCCTGGGCGATCTCCGCGTTGGACAACCCTCTGGCGATCATGCGCAGCGTCTCCTGCTCGCGCCCGGTCAGCACGGACAGCCGCTCCGACGGCGGCACGGCCGGCCGGGCGGACGGGGCCCGGGAGGTGAAGTCGGCGATGAGCTTCGTGGTGACCGACGGGGCCAGCAGCGACTCCCCGGCCGCGACCACCCGTACGGCGTGGACCAGGTCGTCGCGGCGCACGTCCTTGAGCAGGAAGCCGCTCGCCCCGGCCCGCAGCGCGTCGTAGACGTAGTCGTCGAGGTCGAACGTGGTCAGCATGAGAACCCGGCAGTCACCGTCGGCGCAGACCACGCGGGCCGCCTCGATGCCGTCCATGACCGGCATGCGGATGTCGAGCAGGAGCAGGTCGGGGCGGTGCGCGCGGACGGCGGCGACCGCCTGCGCCCCGTCGCCCGCCTCGGCGACCACCTCGATGTCCGGCTGGGCGTCGAGGATCATGCTGAACCCGGCGCGTACCAGCTCCTGGTCGTCGGCCACCACCACGCGGATGCTCATGAGGCCGCCGGCGGCAGCCGGACGAGCACCCGGAAGCCGGGCCCGTCGGAGCGCGGCCCGAGGGTGGCGGAGCCGCCGCACGCGGCGGCGCGCTCGCGGATGCCGATCAGGCCGTTGCCGCCGGAGGGCAGCGCCGTGTCCCGGCCGCGGCCGTCGTCGGTGATGTCGATCATGAATGCGTGGTCCTGCCAGGTGAGGGAGACGTCGGCGCGGGTGGCGCCCGCGTGCTTGACGATGTTGGTGAGGGCTTCCTGGGTGATCCGGTACGCGGCCACCTCGGTGTCGGGAGACAGCGGCCGGGGCTCACCCGCGGTGGAGTATGTCACGTCGAGCCCGGTCGCCCGGACCTTGTCGGCCAGGTCGGGCAGCGCCGTGATCGTGGGCTGCGGGCCGCGCGGGCCCTCCTCCTCCTTGAGCACGTTCAGCAGGCGGCGGAGCTGGACCATCGCGTCGCGCCCGGAGGCGGCGATGGCGTCGAAGGCGGCCACGGCCCTGGCCGGGTTCGCCTCGACCGCCACGGGGCCGGCCTCGGCCTGCACCACCATGACGCTGACCGCGTGGGCGAGGATGTCGTGCATGTCGCGGGCGATCCTGGCCCGCTCGCGCTCGGCGGCGCGCTCGGCCTCGACCTCGCGCTCGCGGACGAGCTGGGCCGCCCGCTCCTCCAGCGCGGCGGCGTGGGCGCGGGAGGCCGCGGCGGCCCGGCCGATCGCGTACGCGGCCACGAAGAGCACGATCCCGCGCACCGCGGTCTCGGCCGAGCCGATGACGAGCAGCCCGCCGCCGAGCGTGAACAGGGCCAGCGACCAGCGCTGCCACCAACCGGAGTAGGCGGCCACCGTGTAGAGGGCGACCATCGCCGTGTACCAGATCGGCTGGGCGGCCACCTCGTCCACGAGGTCGTAGAAGCCGGTGGGGATGACCGCGGCCAGCAGCACCGCCACCGGCGCGCGCCGCCGCCAGACCAGCGGCACGGCCGAGGCGACCACGACCACGTAGCCCCACCAGTGCCAGGGCCCGCCCCACGGGTTGTCGCGGGAGATGAACGGCCACAGTTGCACGACCAGCACCGCTGCCGCGAGCGTGCCGTCCACCAGGGTCGGGGGCAGCGCGCCGTACCAGCGGCGGAGCCGTGAGACATACTGCGACTCGGACATAAGCCCCCATTTTGCCCGTCGCGTCATGCTGCGGCGACCGCGGCGCGGGCGCGCGGCCGGCCCGCGAACGGCAGGAACGCGACCAGCAGGAACAGGGCGCCGACCGGGATGAGGTCCTTGCTCGCGAACGGCACCGCCAGGTTGGCCAGCATCAGCACCGGCACCCACGCCTTGACCAGGCGCTTCGCCGCGAGCTGACCGACCAGGGCGAGCTGGGCCAGGTAGAACAGGAACGGGCCGCCGTCGTAGACGACCAGCGACATCCCCGGCACGCTCTTCACCTGGGAGAACAGCACGCTCATGCCGGCGTGGTCGGCGGCCGTGAACCCGACCGCGATGTCGATCCCGAACTGCGCGAGCAGCGTCGCGATGCCGGCCAGCCCGGCCACCGCGCTCACGGTGGACAGCGCGTCCCGGCCCGCGAGGGCGCGCAACCGCCAGAAGATCTGGACGAACAGGACAAGCGCCACCATGAAGGCCAGGTGGCCGGTGGTCCAGGCGAGGCCGGGGCCGCGGCTGCCGTCGAACCCGTCGATGATGCGGATCACCCCGTAGGCGAAGACGAGCAGGGGCGCCGCGACGAAGGCGACGCGGGCGCCGGTGCGGACGTCGGCGCGAGGGGTGGTGTGGGTGTCGGTGCGAGGGGTGGTGTGGGTGTCGGTGCGAGGGGTGGTGTGGGTGTCGGTGCGGGAGGCGGTGCGGGTGTCGGTGCGGGTGTCGGTGCGGGAGTTCATGCCGGAGATCCTCCGGCCGGGGAGGGGGCCGGGGCATCGCCGGTGCGAGGGATTCGGGGGCTCACTCGCAGGAGGGAGGAGAAATGGGTCGTACCGGCGATTCGCGGTGGGGGTGCCTTTGACCAGGATTTTCGGTGTTCGACCAGCACCGAGGAGACCACCTTGTTGAGAATCGCCGCCACCGGCCTCGCCCTCGCCCTCACCACCGCGCTCGTGGCCGCGCCCGCCCAGGCGGTCGCACCCGTGACCACCCAGAAGGCCACGCCGGCGCCCTCCTGCCCGGAGCCGACCACCGCGCCGGCCGACCTCGACGCGCCGGTGCCGCCGATCAACCCGGCGGCGCTGGCCAGGTCGATCCACGGCCTGCCGGCGGCCGACGCCACCGCGGCGGTCGTGCGGGTGGGCGGCACGAGGGGCTCGTGGCGCGGCGTCAGCGGGATCGCCGCCCTGGACGGCCGGCGCAAGGCGTCCGAGCACGCACGGTTCCGCGCCGGCAGCGTGACGAAGATGTTCACCACCGCGGTCGTGCTGCAGCTCGTGGCCGAGGGCAGGATCTCGCTCGACGGCACCGTCCAGGAATACCTGCCCGGCCTGCTGCCCGGCTCCTACCCCGAGATCCGCGTCGGCCAGCTCCTCGACCACACCAGCGGCCTGCCCGCGCCCGACCTGCCGGACGGCTTCGAGTACGTCTACGAGACCCGGTTCAAGAAGTGGATGCCGGAGGAGTACGTGGCCCTGGCCGTGCGCAACCCGATCGAGTTCACCCCCGGCAGCAAGCAGCACTACCTCAACATCAACACGTTCGTGGCCGGGATGCTGATCGAGAAGGTCACCGGCAGCACGTACGAGCGGCAGGTCACCGAGCGCGTCCTGCGGCCCGTCGGGATGCGGCACAGCTACCTGCCCGGCGCCTCGGTCCGCCTCGGGGGCCCGCGCCACCAGGGCTACCAGGCGGTCCCCAAGGGCTTCCCCGGCTCCCTCCCCTACCGCGACGGGTACGTGGTGGACATGACGCACACGAGCGTCACCTCCACCTGGGCCTCGGGCGACCTCGTCTCGACGGCCGCCGACCTGGAGAAGTTCGTCAAGGCGCTGTTCTCGGGCAAGGTCGTGCCGCCCGCCCAGCTTGAGGCGATGTTCACGGTTCCGGACGTCACGATGTACGGCAGCTGCGAGCCGGCGGCCTACACCTCGGGCATGACCAGGATGGTGCTGCCCGGCGGGATCGTCGGGTACGGCAAGACGGGGGCGCGCTGGGGTTACTCCTCGGGCGTCGGCGCGACCCGGGACCTGTCGCGCGCGCTGGTCTACTCGGTCAACTCCACCGACGCCAAGGCTTCGGGCCAGAACCAGCGCACGATGGGCATCGTCCTCGCCTCCTTCTCCTGATCACCTGCCGGGGCCCTGCGAGATGTGAGGACCGGGGCCCCCACATCTCGGACGGCATCGCGGTCAGCGGCGCCGCCTCCTCCGCCGGCGCGCCCGGCCGCCGCCCGCGCCGCGGTTGCCCCTGGTGGGAGCGGTCGGCTCAGGCCCGGGAATCCCGGGCACGGGCCGGCGGAATGACGTGAGTCCCAGATATCGCTGTATGGCCATGGTGTCCCCCTCGTGGACCCTGGGGTGCGGGCACCGGACACTCCTCGCCCGGCGCCGCCGGACTGACTGGGTCCCCTACCCGGCGGCCTGCCGCAAAACACTCTGACCTGGGATTATTTGCCCGGGATCACTTATTGGACAGCTTGCGGCGCTTGAACATCGGGTGCTTGGTCTCCCAGTAGCGCCAGCCCTCCACCCGGGACGGCACGTTGGCGATGCCGGCGGCCACCTTGACGCGCTGACACGTGCCGAGCACCGACCAGGACGACCAGCCGACGCGGTAACCGAACACGCGGTACCACATGTTGCCGTACATTCCGTCGCTGATTTCCCGGGTGTATTCGTGGCCGCTGTAGACCATGTGCCGTTCTTCGAGGTGCGGCAGGCCGAGCCGGCGGAGGTTGTAAAGGACCTCGCCCTTGTCGATGACTTTTTCGGCCTCGTTCTCCGTCTCCAGGAACGCCGTCACCTCGTGCTCGCGCGTGACCGACACCGTCATCGAGCCGCCGGGGCCGTCGATGTAGCGGGTGCGGGGCACGAAGAAGTTGCGCGGCGACATCTGGTGGATCCGCCAGAAGGTGTGCGGCCTGCAGTTTCTGCCACCGTCGTCGTCGTGCCCGTGGGTGTTGCGGAACCCGTGGGTGAGCTTGTCGCCGTGGTGGTGGCCGTCGCGGTCGTCGCGGGAGTCCGCGCTCGCCGCCGGGGCCAGGGTGACGGCCAGCGCCGCCGCGAGGAAGCCGCGCATGCCGGGCAGCGCCATTTTTCGCATTGAGGTGAACAATTTACCGTTCCTTTCGGAATGCGACGCACATGGTCGCCAGACCGGTACGATGTTTACAGTTGCCGCGAGCCAGATGACAACGCCACGCCGAAGTCGAATTTCCCGTACCGGGAAAGAGCCGGTGAAAGACCGTCGATATAGGACGGCCATTCGGCAAAGAAATTCCTTTGCCGCGCGGCGTTCACGGCGCGTGCCGGGGCGGCTTCGCCCCGTGTCCCGCCATAGCGAGATGCGCCGGCGTTGAGTCGGACGGCGCGGTTCCCACGTACCTCCCTACGGCAGATTCCGGGTTCCGGGAGGTACGTCATGCACCGAAGAGTCAGCCTGCTCGCCGCCATCGCGCTCGCCCTGGCGGGCGCCCTGGTCCCCGCGGGCGGCGCGCAGGCCCGCGCCGTGAACGGGCTCGGCCCCAGGCCCGTGGAGTGGAGCGCGACGGACTCGCCGTCGCAGCGCAGGACCGTCTCGCAGTACTGGACCACGCGGCGCATGCTCGCCGCGCAACCCCTGGACACACCCGCGCCCCGGCGCGGCGCGCGGCCTTCGCTGGGCGACGCGTGGGCCGCGCGCGGCTCGGCGAACACCACCACGAGGCGCTCGCCGTGGACCTTCCGCGGCTCCTCCTGGTCGGTCGGCGGCACCGCCCCCGTCACCCCCGCCACCACCGTGACCGGCACGGGCACGACCGCGACCGAGGCCGCCGCGGGGCGGGGCGCGCTGGTGCCCAACAGCCGGGGCCTGCGGTGGACGGACGGCGGGGCGATCGTGCGCACGACCGGGCGGGTCTTCTTCACCACCGCCGACGGCCGCAACTCCTCCTGCTCCGGCTCGGCCGTGACCAGCGCGAACGAGAGCGTCGTGATCACGGCGGGCCACTGCGTGAAGCTGAACGGCGCCGCCCACCGCAACTGGGTGTTCGTGCCGGCCTTCGACGACGGCAGGCGGCCGTTCGGCACCTGGGTGGCCGCCAGGATGCTCACCACCCGGCAGTGGAACGCCAGGGAGGACATCAACTTCGACCTGGCCGCCGTCGTGGTGGCCCCGCTGAACGGCCGCACGCTGACCGACGTCGTGGGCGGCCAGGGCGTGGCCTTCAACCAGCCCAGGCAGCGGCAGATGTACGCCTTCGGCTATCCGGCGGCCGAGCCGTTCGACGGATCGGACCTGATCTACTGCAGCGGGCGGTCGTTCAACGACACCGTCATGACCGCCGACCAGGGGCTGCGCTGCGGCATGACCGGCGGGTCGAGCGGCGGGCCGTGGTTCCAGGGGTTCGACGAGTCGACGGGGCTGGGCTGGCTGAACTCGGTCAACAGCTTCACCTACAACTTCGCCCCGAACTTCATGTTCGGCCCCTTCTTCGGCGACGAGGCCATGTCCGTCTACCAGGCCGCCCAGAACATCAACGAGCTCTGACGCCCCGGACGGGCCCGGACGACGCAGGGCTGCCCGGGAAGCCGATGGTGCGGCATGATGGCCGGGGACCCCCACGCTCTGGAGGCAGGCCATGCCGCCGACCGCCGACCCGTTGCCGCTGCTCAAGAGCCTCATCGCCATCGACTCGGTCAACCCCGACCTCTCCCCGGGCGGCGCGGGCGAGTCGGCCGTGGCCGGGTTCTGCGCGCGGTGGCTGGGCGAGCGGGGGTTCGAGGTCCACCGCCTGGAGCGGCGGCCCGGCCGCCCCTCGGTGGTGGCCGTGGCCCGGGGCACGGGCGGCGGGCGCTCGATCATGCTGAACGGGCACCTCGACACGGTCGCGTACGGCACGTACGACGGCGAGCCGCTCACCCCGCACGTCCGGGACGGCAGGATCTACGGCCGGGGCGCGTTCGACATGAAGAGCGGCGTCGCCGCCATGATGGCCGCGGCGGCGCGCGCGACCGCGGACGGCCCGCTGCGCGGGGACGTCATCGTGGCCTGCGTCGCCGACGAGGAGCACGCCAGCGCCGGCACCGAGGAGGTGCTGGAGAAGTTCACCGCGGACGCGGCCGTCGTGACCGAGCCGAGCCTGCTCCAGGTGACGACGGCGCACAAGGGGTTCGCCTGGTTCGAGGTGGACGTGCTGGGCCGCGCCGCCCACGGCTCCCGCCCCGACCTGGGCGTGGACGCGATCGCCAAGGCCGGGCACTTCCTGGTCGCGATCGAGGAGCTGGGCCGGCGGCTGGCCGGCTCCGGCGGGCACCGCCTGCTCGGCCCGGGGACCGTGCACGCCGGGCTGATCTCGGGCGGCGAGGGGCCGTCCACCTATCCGGCCGCCTGCCGGATCACGGTCGAGCGGCGCACGGTGCCGGGCGAGAGCGCGCGAGCCGTACGCGCCGAGCTGGCGGCGATCCTGCACCGCCTGACCGCCACCGTCCCCGGCTTCCGGTACGAGCTGCGCGCCGGCCTGCACCGCGAGCCGTTCGAGGCCGATCCGGAGTCGGCGATCGCCCGCGTGCTGCTGCGCCGGGCGGAGTCGGCGCTCGGCCACCCGCCGGTGATCCGCGCCGAGCCGTTCTGGACCGACTGCGCGCTGCTGGACCGGGCCGGGATTCCGTGCCTGCTGTTCGGCGCGGACGGCGGCGGCGCCCACGCCGACACGGAGTGGGCCGACATCGCCTCGGTGCACCAGGTCACCGACATCCTGACCGCCACGGTCACCGACTTCTGCGCCTGACCCCGACTTCTGCGCCTGACCCCGGCTTCCGCGCCTGACCCCGGCCTTCCGCCCGCCGCCTCTTCTGCCTGCTCGGCGGGGGATGAATTTGGGCATTGACGAAAAATCCTTACATGGTACTCATAGATCAAGTCGGAAAGCTTCAACCCTCGCTGAGATCATCCAGAGCTCACCCAAGGAGGACGCGCATGGCGCGTAGCAAGGCAACCGACCCGCCCGCCGACTTACTCGGCCCCGTCCAAGGAGAGGTCTCCTGGTTCTGCTGCGGCACCGCCTGGGGCCCGTGCAGCAGCACCGGCAAGGGAGCCTGCGGCACCTGCAACTCCGGCAGCCTCCAGCACGCCTGGCCCAACACCTCCGACGCCTGCTGGTCGATCACCCGCCCCGACCGCTGCGGCGTCAGCCTGTCGCGCCGGACCTGTGGTTACCGGCACCGCGTCACGGCGCTGTGCAGCGGCGCCAGCGTCGTCACCGCCATCGCGGACTGCGGCCCGCAGACCGACCTGTTCTGCGGCGAGCGCAGTTGTTGCGGCGCGACCTGCGCGGACAACCGCCTGATCGACCTGACCCCCGCCGCCTACAGCCAGATCGCCAGCCTCTCTTCCGGCCTGCGGCCGGTGGAGATCTCGTCGGCCTGAGGGGGCGGAGCATGCGCAGCAGAAGAGATGTGCTCAGGTCCGCCGTGCTCGGCGGGGGCGCCGGCGTCGTGGCCGCGACCGCGATGGGCTCGCTCGGCCCCGAGGCGGCCTTCGCCGCCCAGAAGACGGCCCAGAAGGTCGAGCCCGGCGCGCCCGACCCCGACTTCGCCGAGGGCCGGATCCGCTCGATCAAGGACAACACGCTGCTCGTCCTGGGCTCGAACCTGGTCTTCCACACCATCAGGGTGGTGGACGGCACCAGCCTGTGGAAGCTGGGGCCGGTCCCGTTCGACGCGGCCAGGCCCGGCGACGGCCTGTACGCCAGAGGCGTGCGCATGCCCGACGGGATGCTGGCCGCCGAGTCGGTGTGGCTCAACATCGTCAACATCCGGGGCCACATCAAGAACATCGCCGGCCAGACCCTCCGTCTCGACCACAACGGGCACGAGGTGCTGTGCCACGTCGTGCCCGGCAAGTCGGTCGCCATCCACTCCGAGTCGCCGCCCACCGCCGACCTGTCGATGCTCAAGGTGAGCCAGCACGTGCAGATTCTCGGCGCCTGGCGGCCGGACACCAACGAAGTGGACATCGCCACCGTCTTCTCCCCGCACTGACCCGTCCTCTCCCCCGCCCGGAAACCCGGCTCCTCCCTCGCGAGGAACCCGTTTCCGCCGCGGCCGGAAAACCCGTTTCTCCCCCTCGCACGAAACCCGTTCTCCCCCACCAAGGAGGCAGCGGATGCACGGGATCGCCGCGTCGCAGCCGTACGTGATCGCTTTCTTCCTGCTCTGGGCGGGCCTCATGAAGCTGCTCAGCCGGCGGATGAGGGCGCAGGCCGGGCGGACCGCCCTGGCCCGGCTGAGCGGCCCGGCGCGCGCGGTCCCCGCGCTGCGGCTCGTGGGCCTGGGCGAGCTGGCGGTGGCGGCGGCGCTGCTGCTGCCGCCGCTCCACCTCCTGGACGCGGTGGCCGCCGCGCTGCTGTCGGCCGGGTTCCTCGTCTACCTCGCCTACGCCTCCGTGGCCGCGCCCGCGTCGTCGTGCGGCTGCCTGGGCACGCACTCCCGGCCGGTGGACGTGCGGGCCTTCGCCCGCGCGGGCCTGCTGCTGGCCGCCGCCCTGCTCACCGCGCTGGGCACCCGGCCCGCCGCGCCGGGCGCGGGGGCGCCAGGCACGGTGACGGGTGTGCAGGCGGGTCTGGAGGCGGGTGTGAAGGCGGGTGTGAAGGCGGCGGACGGGCTCGCGGCGCCGGTTCCCGCCGTGATCGTGCTGGAGGTGATCGTCCTCCTGGCGCTCTCGGCGGAGCTGGACCGCTACTGGCTCACCCCGCTGCGCCGTCTCCTCGTGCGGCTGCGCCGCCCGCTGGCCGCCCCGCCCCAGGAGCGCGTCCCGCTGGAGGCGTCGCTGCACCTGCTGCGGCGCAGCCCGGCGTACTGCTCGGCCGCCGCCGGGCTCACCTCGGACGTGCTGGAGACGTGGGACGAGGACGGCATGCGCTTCGTCGTGTACGGGGCCCGCGACCGGACGGCGGTCTTCGCGGTCCCCCTGTCCGGCGACGACCCCGGGGCCGTCAGGGTCGCCCTGGTGGCGGAGCCGCCCCTCTCCGGCAGCCCGGCCTGAGACCACCCGGCGGCGCGACCGGCGGCCCGCCGCGCGTCCGGCCGCCGGCCGCGGCCCCCGGCCCTGCGTCCGGCGGGCGGGCCGGCGGCGGGCTAGTGGTCGCGGCCGGCGGACATGTTGCTGAGGATGAGCTCGTGGTGCCGGACCACCTCGGCGATGATGAAGTTCAGGAACCGCTCGGCGAAGACCGGGTCGAGCTTCGACTCCTCGGCCAGCGCGCGCAGGCGGCGGATCTGGGCCGCCTCCCGTTCGGGATCGGCGGGGGGAAGCTGGTGCTCGGCCTTGAGCCGGCCGACCTCCTGGGTGCACTTGAACCGCTCGGCGAGCAGGTGGACGAGCGCGGCATCGAGGTTGTCGATGCTGGCGCGGAGCCGCTGTAGCTCCTCACGAACCACAATGTCCGCTTCTCGCCGATCTTCAAATGCTTTATCCACAGATAGCCCCCTTTGGCATCCTATGGGGGCAAAATATTACCCGCCAGCCATGAGGTCGGCGAAAGCCCTGGCCGCGGCCTCCGAGCTGAACAGCCGTTCCAGCCGCGCCCTGGCCAGTTCGCGCCGGAACGGCCCGGCCACCGTGTCGTCGCCGGCCTCGTGCATCATCTCGGTCAGCCAGCGCGAGAACTCCTGGTGGTTCCAGACCCGCTTGAGACACGTGGCCGAGTACGCCGCCAGCCCCGCCTCGTCACCCTCGCGCAGCGCCGCCCGCAACGCGTGGGCCAGCACGTCGGCGTCGGCGATGGCCAGGTTCATGCCCTTGCCGCCCATCGGGTTGACGATGTGCGCGGCGTCGCCGGCCAGGAAGAGGCGGCCGTAACGCATCGGGTCGGCGACGAAGCTGCGCATCTCCACCACGACCTTCTCCGTGATCGGCCCCGCCGGCAGCTCGGGGTCGCCGAGGCGCAGCCGTAACTGGGCCCAGATCCGCTCGTCGCCCCACTCGTCGAGGCTCTCGCCGGGCTCGCACTGCAGGTAGAAGCGGCTGGCCCGCGGCCCTCTCGGGAACTGGGCGGCGAAGCCGGCCCGATGGATCCCGAACAGCGGGTGGCGCGGCGGCGGGGCGTCGGCGAGGACCGTGAACCAGCCGATGCCGTGGTCGTAGGTGTAGACGGTCAGCGCGCCGGCCGGCACGCCGGCCCGGCTGACGCCGTGGAAGCCGTCGCAGCCCGCGACGTAGGCGCAGGCCAGCTCGTGCTCGCCGCCGCCGGCGTCGCGGTAGGCGACGACCGGGGCGGCGCCGTCCAGGTCGCGCGGGGTCACCTCGGCGGCCTCGAAGCGCAGGTCTCCGCCGCCCTCCAGGAAGGCGGCGATGAGACGTGCGACGAGGACCTGCTGCGGCACGATGCGGCCCGCCCGGCCGTCGGCGAACCGGACGGCGTCGAAGAAGCGCGCCCGCCCGTCGAGGCGGATCTCCAGCGTGCTGTCGCGCGCGGTGCCGGCCAGCAGGCCGCCGGCCAGGCCCCAGTCCTCGAAGACGCGCGCCCCGGCGTGGTCGAGCACGCCCGCGCGCTGCCGCCGCTCGACGTAGGCGCGGCTCTGCCGCTCCAGCACCACGCAGCGCACCCCGGCCCGCTGGAGCAGGTTGGCCAGGGTCAGGCCGGCCGGACCGGCTCCGATGACGACGACCTCGGTGCTCTCGCGCATGCTGGGCTCCTCCGCCGAGTACGGTCACCCGGCATCCGACACCAAGATCGAAAGATGCGCAAGCCCTCATTCCCGCCGGGAGCCGAAGAGGCGCGGGGCTCGGCCGGGCGGGGGCGTACAGCCTGCTGTACTCTTTCGCCGCCGATCTCCCTCACCCGCCCGCCCCTGACCTAGGGTCGGAGGGCGAGGAGGTGGGATGCCGACGACTCAGGAGCCGACGCCCGGCGAGCGGCCGGCACGTTCACCGGCACGTTCACCGGACCACTCACCGGCACGTTCACCGGACCACTCACCGGCACGCTCACCGAAACGCCCGCCGGCGCTGTTCGCCCGCGCCCGCACCACCCTCGACGCGCTCGAACACCTCGTCGGCGGCATGGGCACCGCCGCGCTCGCGCTGATCGTGCTGGCCGGGCTGTTCGCCGTCGCGCTGGCCTGCCTGGCCGGCGTGGGCCTGCTCCTGGTGCCCGCCGCGCTGCGCGGCCTGCGCGCGGTGGCCGACCGGGAGCGCTCGCGGCTGTCCCGCTGGGGCCCGCCGATCGCCGATCCCGGCCCGGTGCCCGGCGACTGGCGGGCCGCCCTCAGGCAGCCCGCGGCCGGGCGGGAGCTGCTGTGGGTGCTCCACCACGCCACTCTGGGCCTGCTGTACGGGCTGGTCGGCCTGACGCTGCTGTTCAGCGTGGTGCGCGACCTGCTGTTCCCGCTCTACTGGCGGCTGCTGCCGCCGGGCGACGCGGCCGGCGCGGGCCTGGGCTGGACCACCGACACGTGGCCGGGCGCGCTCGCGGTCAGCCCGGTCAGCCTGCTCTGGCTCGGCCTCGCCCTGCTGCTCATCCCCGGCCTGGCCCGGCTGCAGGCCGCGCCGGGCCGGCGGCTGCTGTCCGGCGACCCCGGCACCGACCTGGCGCTGCGGGTCGCGCAGCTCACCGCCACCCGCGCGGCGGCCCTCGACGCGCACGCCGCCGAGCTGCGCAGGATCGAGCGCTCGCTGCACGACGGCACGCAGAACCGGATCGTGGCCGTCAGCGTGCTGCTCGGCGCGGCCCGCCGCGCGCTGGCCCGCGACCCGGCCACCGCCGACGAGGTGCTCGAACGCGCCCAGGACGCCGCCGAGCACGCCCTGGCCGAGCTGCGCGCGGTCGTGCGCGGCATCCTGCCCCCGGTGCTGGACGAGCACAGCCTGCCCGACGCGCTGAGCGGGCTGGCCGCCGCCTGTCCCGTGCCCTGCTCGATCGAGGCGGACGTGCCGGGCCGCTGCCCCGCCTCGGTCGAGGCCACGGCCTACTTCGTGGTGGCCGAGGCGCTGACCAACATCGCCAAGCACAGCCGGGCCCGGCACGCCAAGGTGACCGTGCGCAGGACCGGCGACCGGCTGGAGCTGCAGATCTTCGACGACGGCCGGGGCGGGGCCGTCGAGGAGGCCGGGACCGGGCTGGGCGGCATCCGGCGACGTACCGAAGCACATGACGGCGCGTTCGCGCTGTCGAGCCCGCGCGGCGGGCCGACGACCATGAAGGTGAGCCTGCCATGCGGATTGTGATCGCCGAGGACGACCCGCTGCTGCGCGAGGGCATGGCGCTGCTGCTGCGTGCCGAGGCGCTGGACGTGGTGGCCACCGCCCCCGACGCCGCCGCGTTCCTGGAGGCCGTGGACGCGTACGAGCCCGAGGTCGCCATCGTGGACGTGCGCATGCCCCCGACCCACACCAACGAGGGCATCGTGGCGGCCGTCGAGGCCCGGCGGCGGCTGCCCGGCCTGGCCGTGCTCGTGCTGTCGGCGTACGTCGAGCAGGCGTTCGCCACCGACCTGCTCGCCCACGGCAGCTCCCGCCTGGGCTACCTGCTCAAGGAGCGGGTCGGGCGGGTGCAGGAGTTCCTGACGGCGCTGCACCGGGTGGCGGGCGGCGGCACCGCCATCGACCCCGAGGTGGTCGCGCAGCTCCTGACCCGCAGCCGGCCCGGCAACCGGCTGGACCGGCTCAGCCCGCGCGAGCGCGACGTGCTGGCCCTGATGGCGGAGGGCCTGGGCAACTCCGCCATCGCCGAGCGGCTGGTCGTCACCGACGGCGCGGTGCACAAGCACATTCGCAGCATCTTCGCCAAGCTCGACCTGGCCCCCACCGACGGCACGGACCGGCGGGTGGCCGCCGTGCTGCGCTACCTCGAGAGCACGTAGGAGTCGTTTCCGTATAAAGGGCCCGGGTAGCGGGGCGGCGAGGGACGAAAGAGTCTGCGGAGGAATCGTGCGACACGACGAATTCATCGGAAAAGTGCAGGCACGCGCTCACCTCGCGGGCCGCGACCAGGCCGAGCGGGCTTGCAGGGCCACGCTGGAGACGCTCGGCGAGCGGATTCCCGAAGGGCTCGCCGAGCATCTCGCCGCCCAGCTACCCCACGAGATCGCGGAGAACCTCCGGCGTACCGAGGTCATGGGCGGCTTCGGCACCGGCGAGCACTTCGGACGGGAGGAGTTCGTGCAACGCGTGGCCGATCGCGCCGGGGTCGACCGGCCCCAGGCGATCTATCTCGCGCGCGTCGTGCTGGAGGTGACCGGCGAGGCGACGCAGGGCCACATCATGGACAAGGTCTGCGACAGCCTGCCGCAGAACCTGCGCCCGCTCGTGACCGCGGGCAGCCAGGGCCACCTCTGACGGCCGTCACGCGCCCAGGTCCCGGACGATGTTGTCGAGCCTGACGGCCAGGTCGTCGAGCATCTGGTCGGTCGGGGCGGCGTCCGGGAGCTGGGCCAGCACGTCGTCGCGGCGGGCGATGACCAGCCCCTTGTGGGCGTCGTCCACCTCCGTGGCGGGCAGGACCACGCACTCCCCCCGCACGAACACCAGCGTCGCGTCCGGGTGCTGAGAGTTCAGCAAGGTACGGACGCATTCCCGGTCTATGAGTGACATCGTGGACATGAAGGCTCCTCGCCGTCCGTGCCGTCGGCGCCTGTTGCCCGATCGGCTCACAGCAGGGCGCTTACCCACGTGACAGGGGCGAAACCTCACCTCCCACCAGCCACGCGCCTCGCCCGGCGCTCCCCGCGCCACGCCGCCCTGCGCCTCTCCGTGTGCTGCCCTGTGCCCGCCGCGCGCCTTAGCCGAACGTGGGCGGGCCGCCGCCGGAGCGGGAGCGGCGCGCGCCGAACGCGACCAGGTAGACGGCCGCGGCCAGCGCCACCACGGCGGGCGGCACGGCGAGCCAGCGCTGTCCCGCGAGCACGGCCAGCACCGCCAGGACCACCCCGGCGAGCAGTGCCAGCGCGGCTGCCAGCAGGCGCAGGCTGAGCTTGTTCCGGGGCGGCGGCGCCTGCGCCCAGTCACCGTGCCCCGCCCCCCGCACGCCGGGCACCCCGGTGTCGCTGACCTTCCCGGCGCCCTGTCTCTCGCCGGTCGATGGCTCGTCGTCGCGGAGGACCGGGGCGAAGAACTCGTCGTCGGGGTCGTCGTCCGCTCGTCTGGTCATGCGCGCACACCTCCTGTGGGCCGTCCTGTGGGCCGTCCTGTGGGCAGGGCTGGGGGCAGTGCTGTGGGCAGGGCTGTGGGCAGGGCCCATTCCTCCCGCCAGCCGGGCCGCAGCCGGTAGCCGGAGGCCAGACGGCGCACCGTCGCGCACGGCCGGCCGCCCGCGCACTCCGGGCAGTCCCGCCCGTGCCCGGCCAGCAGCGCCAGCTCCGCCTCGCACCGCGCCACGACGTCGGCGGGGTCGTGCAGCGCGACGTGGATGGCCTCGACCGGGTGCAGCAGGTCGTCGTGGTGGAAGCCGATCGCCGTCACGGCGCGCCCCCGGCCGAACTCCAGCCGGTTGCCCTCCCCGGCCGGCACGTACCGCCAGGCGCCGCCTCCGGCGGTCTCGGCGATGGCCTTGTCCGCCTCGATCTGCGTGCGCAGCCACTGCGCCAGCGGCCCGGCGTCCCCATCGGCGTCCCCGGGGGCGTCCCCGGGGGCGTCCCCGGGGGCGTCCCCGGGGGCGTCGTCCAGCTCGCGCAGGAACGGGGTGACCACGGCGTTCAGTGCTGACACGAGGGCTTCGAGGGCGGCCTGGGCGTCGTCCAGGTTCGGCAGCCCGGCGGCCCGCGCCCTGGTCGGGGTGGGCAGGTCGGCCACCAGGGGCAGGCGCAGTTCGAGCGTGGTCAGCGCGGTCGGCCGCTCGTACGGCGGCGCCGCGTACGTCCCCCCGCCCCCGTCGCCGTCCTGCCGCTGCCATCCCGCCCACCCCTCGGGCAGCCGCACCGGCGCGGGCACGGCCAGCTCCACCACCGCCAGCAGCCCCGGGGCCTCCTCCGGCCGGTGGCAGGTGGCGTCCAGGACGCGGGGGTGGCGGCGTACGTAGGAGGTGTCGGCCACCGGGCGGGTGGCCACCTCCCAGGCGGCGAGCGCGAAGTGCGGCGGGTCCAGCGTGACGCCCTCGGCGGCCGGCTCCCCCTCGGCGGCGGCGAAGGCGTGCCGCCACTTGCGCAACTGCTCGCCGTAGTGCTCCTGTATGCCACGCGTGGCGTCGATCCAGAACGCCTGCGTTCCGGTGCCGGACATGGGCTCCCCCGGGATCGTTCCGATTGCTTCGCGGACTGCCCCTCTGCCCCCTGCTCGCGGCCTGTCACTTCTCATCTGACCTGCGGAAACACCCTCACGCGTGGCGCGCATCCGATTACGGAGAGTAACCGTATGGTGTGCTCAGTGGCCCCAGTGGGCCCAGCAGCTAGTGAGAGGATCCAGCATGGCGCAGGAACCCAGAATCGACGTCGAGACCAGGGCCGAGGGCATTCAGGCCAGCCTGACCGCCGAGCAGATCGACCGGGTCGCGGAGGCGCTCGGGCAGCAGGGGGTCTGGTTCGCCGCCCCGCCGCGGCGCGTGGGCGAGGCCCGCCGGCCCGACCAGGTCTGGAACCTGGTGGGCGACCGCCCCCACCAGGGCGAGACGGCCACCGGCCGGGCGGCGGTGCACCTGGCCGACGGGCACGACGCGCTGACCAGGCCGCTGATCCTGGCCGACGGCTTCAACTACGGCCCGAGCGACCTGGACGAGCTGTGGCGGCACTTCAACCAGCCCTACCAGAAGGGCGCGCCCGGCTTCCTCGACCAGCTTAGGACGATGGGCATCGACGTGGTGCTGCTGGGCTTCGACCAGCGGCAGGCCGCCATCCAGGCCAACGCCGCCGTGGCGGTCACCTGCGTGCTGCGCACGATCGAGGAGCGCCGGGGCGACGACCAGCTCGTCGTCGGCGGGGCCAGCATGGGCGGGATCGTCACCCGTTACGCCCTGGCCCGCATGGAGAGCGAGCGCGTCGACCACCAGACGGAGAAGTACTTCTCCTACGACAGCCCGCACCTCGGAGCCTGGATCCCGCTGGTGCTCCAGCAGCTCGCGTACCTGCACGAGTCCCTGTCGCCGCGCACCGACGGCCCCGGGCAGGCCGAGCTGATCCGCAGCCCGGCCGCGCAGCAGCTCCTGTGGGGCTGGGTGGAGAGCGCGGACTACTCGGGCCCGGTCACCGACAACCCGCTGCGCCGGGAGTTCCTGGAGGATCTGCGCAGGGTGGGCTGGTTCCCGATGCGCCCGTACAAGCTGGGCCTGGCCAACGGCACCGGCAACGGCGTGGGCCTCGACCTGCCGCCCGGCACGCCGGTCATCGACCTGCAGCACGAGGTGCTGCAGGTCGTCGCCCGGGTCCAGCCCGACCTGGGCGAGCTGCAGAACGTCGGCGTCGTGCGCTTCGGCGCCCCGGTGTGGACGAGCGCCACCTCCCACGTGGCCGCGTTCGACGGCGCGCCCGGCGGCACGCTGGACTCCTGGGGCAGGCTCGCCGACGCGGCCGGGCTGCCGATCCAGGACCGGTTCAGGAGCAGCTCCTTCGTCCCGTCGGTCAGCGCCATCGCCCTGGCCAGGGACCCGTTCGAGTGGCAGTCCGACCTGCACCTCGACCTGAGCGACCTGCCGAAGGACGAGACGTTCCTCGACGCGTTCTGCTGCGACGCCGTCAACACCGCGCACTCCTCGGTGTCCCGGCCGCTGATCGAGTGGTTCCTGGAGCAGCTCGCCGGCTGGTGATCCGGACAGGAAAGTGCCGGCCGCGCTGGTCGCGGGCCGGCACTTTCACGTACGAGCGAGCGCCTTCGAGGTCAGTGCGCGCCCCGGTGCACGCACAGGAGCTGGTCGTGGGTGGCGTTCTTGTCGCGGTAGGCGATGATCGCGGGAGCCTCGGCGCTGTAGTGGCGCGGCAGCCGCTGGTCGGCGGTCCAGCCGGAGCCGTTGAAGCTGCTCCACCACAGGCTCTGGTCGCTCGCGCCGCGGTGCACGCAGTAGAGCCGGTCCTTGTAGACGGTCAGCGCGGGGCCCTCGGTGGCGTGGTGGGCGGGCAGCTTCTGGTCCGGGCTCCACTTCGAGCCGTCCCAGCGGGTCCACCACAGCGCGGTGTCGCCGCCGACGCCGCGGTGCACGCAGTAGAGGTGGCCGCGGTAGACGGCCAGCGCCGGGGCCGCGTCGGTGGCGTGCTGCGGCAGCCGCTCGTCCGGGCTCCAGTTCGAGCCGTCCCAGCGGGCCCACCACAGCGCGGTGTCGCCGCCCGCGCCGCGGTGCACGCAGTAGAGCTGCCCGTCGTACGCGGCCAGCGCCGGAGCGGCGTCGGTGGCGTGCTGCGGCAGCCGCTCGTCCGAGCTCCAGTTCGAGCCGTCCCAGCGCGTCCACCACAGCGCCGCGTCGCCCTCCGCGCCGCGGTGCACGCAGTAGAGCTGCCCGTCGTACGCGGTGAGCGCGGGCCCGGTCGCGCTGTAGTGACCGGGGAAGCCCTGGTCCTCGCTCCACCCCTCTTCCGCGTCGTAGACCGCCCACCACAGGCCGACGTCGCCGCCGGCGCCCCGGTGGGCGAGGTAGAGCCGGTCCTGGAACTCGGCCAGCGCCGGGTTCGCCACGCTGAAGTGGTCGATGAAGCGCTGGTCCTGGCTCCAGCCCTCGCCCGGCTCGTGGACCGTCCAGTACAGGCTCGTGTCGCCGCCGCTCTCGCGGGCCGGGACGAGCATGCCGGGCGCGGTCCAGGGCGAGGCCAGCTTGACCCCGTACGGGCGGGCGATCGAGGCGATCCAGTCCGACTTGGCGCGTACGGCGCGCTCGACGATCGGCCCCAGCCAGGCCCCGAGCACGGCGCCCGTGGTCTCGCCGATGAGCTGCGGGATCTCGGCGGCCAGCAGCGCGGCCGACTCGTTGAGGTGGACCTCGTAGCCCCACCACCTGGCCACCGGCCAGACCTCGGCGCCCATGGTGCGCAGCTCGCGCTGGAAGCCGCGGAAGCGCTCCTGGTCCTTGGTGGTGAGCTCGGCGATCTGCCGCTCGCTCTCCTGCCTGGCCTCGATCGCCTCGCGGCCCGGAGCGTCGTCCAGCAGCTCGGTCTCGACGGCCGCGTCCACGACGGCCGAGGCCACGGGGTCGTCCTGGGCGGCGTGCAGCAGCGCCGCCTCTTCCCCGAGCGCCGTGTCGTCGGTCCTCGTCTTGTCGGCCCGGATATCGTCAGTCATTTCCAGCCCCCTGGAGTGATAGATGCGCGAACTTCGCCATCGTAACCAGGAGTAGTGATTCGATTACTCTAGGGCTGTATCGTTCCTAGTAAAGACCATCTGGCACAACGTGTCGGTATCCCCCACTCCCCGCCCCTGGACGATCTTCGCCGGGTACGCTCCCTGACATCACCCCCTCTATCCCGGGAAGGCGCCCCTGATGACCGATCGCCCGCTCGACATCGACACCGGCATCCCCAGCCCCGCCCGCATCTACGACCTGTGGCTGGGTGGCAAGGACAACTACGAGATCGACCGGGTCGTGAGCGAGCAGATCCTCGCCGCCGTGCCCGAGCTGCCGGTGCTCGCGCGGACGAACAGGGAGTTCCTCGGCCGCGCGGTGCGGCACATGGCCGGGGAGGCCGGCATCCGCCAGTTCCTCGACATCGGCACCGGCATCCCCACCGCGAACAACACCCACCAGGTCGCCCAGTCGGTGGCGCCCGAGAGCCGCGTCGTCTACGTGGACAACGACCCGATGGTCCTGGCGCACGCGCGGGCCCTGCTGCGCGGCTCGGAGGAGGGCTCGACCGCGTTCCTGGACGCCGACCTGCGCGAGCCCGACAAGATCCTGGCCGCCGCCGGCGAGCACCTCGCCTTCGACCGGCCGATCGGCCTCACCCTCCTCGGCGTCGTCGACTTCCTGCCCGACACCGGCGAGGCCCGCGAGATCATCCGGCGCCTGATGGCGGCCATGGCCCCCGGCAGCCACCTCGCCATCTCCCACGGGCTGGTGGGCAAGCAGCTCGAAGAGGGGGTGCGGCACTGGAACGAGAGCGGCGGCAGCCCGATGACGCTCCGCACCCTGGAGGAGGTCACCGGCTTCTTCGACGGCCTGGAGCTGCTGGAGCCGGGCGTGGTCCCGCTGCCGCGCTGGCGCCCCGTGCCCGAGACGCTGTATGCCGACCACGAGGCGGTGTACTACGCGGGCGTCGGCCGCAAGCCCTGACGGGCCGGCGGCGCCCGCCCGTACGCGCACCCCATCCGTCACCACCGTGACCAGGACGGTGGTGACGGCCCCCGTAGGGGTGGGCGTGCGGGATCAGCAGTTGCGGATGGACCAGACCGGCGTCCAGTCGTATTCGTGCACCGCCGAATAGTCGGGCTGAAAGGAATGCAGCCACGTCAAAAGACTGGACGGGGCGGCGGCGCCAGGGCATCGTGTTTCGGGGTGCGCCGAAACACGGAGGCTGGCGCCGCGAGCACCAGCATTGCGGGGGGCGACGCTCTGGTGACTTTACGCATTCATTTTTCGGGGGACGACCTGGCCCGGGTCCGGGTGGCTCCGGGCCCCGACATTCTGTGGGAGGTGCTGCTCAGCGTTCATCTGCTGGGCCGGCGTGAGGGCGTCGCGGTGTTCGACGGGTGGCGGCGCCGGGCGCGGCGGGCGCTCAGCCCGGAGCTGCGGACGTTGTTCGCGCTCGCTCCGCCGTGGGGCTACTCGGCGGACTTCCTGACGCCGCCGGAGGCGCCCGACGACATCGACGCCGCCGTGGAGGCGGTGCTCGCCACGCCACGGGCCCGGCTGCGCCACGACATCGACCAGCTGGCCGGCCCTCCCCGGGCGGACCTGGCCGACCTGCGCCGCGGCCGCCCGGCGGCGCTGCGGCAGCTCGGCGCGAGCCTGAAGGGCTATCACCGCCGCGCCGTCGCCCCGTACTGGGACGCCATCGACGCCGAGGTGCGGGCGGAGCGCGCCCGGCTGGCGCGGGAGTTCCTCAAGGGCGGGACCGAGGCCGTGCTGACGGCGCTGCGGCCGTTCGCGATCTGGCAGCCGCCGGTGCTGCGCCTGCCTCGCCACCCCGCCGAGCGGGACGTGCACCTCGGCGGCCGCGGCCTGATCCTGACGCCGTCCTTCTTCTGCTGGCGCGCGCCGACCACGCTGAAGGAGCACGACGACCCGCAGGTGCTGGTCTACCCGATCGAGCACGATCCGGCGTGGCCGGCCGACGACCCGGCGGAGGCGGCGCGCTCGCTGGGCAGGCTGCTGGGCAGCACCCGGGCCAGCGTGCTGGAGGCCGTGGCGGAGACGCCGGCCACGACCACCGACATCGCCCGGCGTGCCGACATCTCCCTGGCCTCCGCCAGCGAGCACGCCAGGGCGCTCAAGGACGCCGGGCTGCTCACCGCCAGCCGGCAGGGGAACCGGGTCTACCACGTCCTGACCAAGCTGGGCGCACGCCTGCTCCACGGCCCCGCCGCCGACCGCGCGGGGTAGCGCGACCGGGGGGAAGCGGGGCCGGGGGAAGCGCGCCCGGGAAAGGCGGGCATCCGGGGAAGGCGGGCATCCGGGGAAGCGCGCGCCCGGGGAAGGTGAGCGTCCGCCGTGATCCGGGCCGCTAGATCCGATCTAGCGGGTGATCTAGCGCCTCCTGGGCGAAAGGGGGCGATGGCCCCTCCTGGCTCTCACTCCGCGCTCTCGCGCGAGCTTCCATGACTCCCACTGAAGGACGGAACCATGCCAGATCTGGCGATACAGACCAGCGGCCTGGTCAAGGTCTTCGGCGACACGCGCGCCGTGGACGGCCTCGACCTCGCCGTGCCCGCCGGCGCCGTGTACGGGGTCCTCGGGCCCAACGGCGCGGGCAAGCCGAAGACAGGATTGTGACACTTTAGTTACGTTGAGTACGGCTACCCGCTCAGCGTGGCTCGCTGGCTCTGTATGGCAAGTTCACTCGGCATAGAGGAGGCAGCGACGCTTGGGCCGCTCCTCCCCCTGCTCCCGCTAGATGCCGCCTCCGGGACTGTCAGGCGGGTTCTGTCAAGGATGGCTTCGCGTGTACGTGCCCCGGTGACCTTCCGCCTCACGTCGTTGTCCAACGTGCGCAGCCATCCTTGACAGGTTCCGCCTGCCCCGGAAAATCAGGCATCGGGTGCAGGGGATACGGCGAGAACCTGGCCACGGCTGGCGATCAGCCTGACTTGGCCGGCCGCAACCCCGCCCTAGGGCCGGAACTCACCCGCGATCACTCCCCGGGTGAAGGCGTCCCACTCGCTCGGGGTGAAGACGAGGCAGGGGCCGTTGCGGTCCTTGCTGTCACGCACGACGACCACTCCGGGGAGATTGGTCGCCACTTCAACGCAGTTGTTGCCGCTACCGCTGAAGCTACTCTTGTGGAACTCGGCCTGCGAGAGATCGATCATGAGATGTAGTCGTCCTTGATTTCCGTGATCAGCCGAATCGAATCCTCTGGGGACAGGGCAGCCGTGGTGATCTGCTCCAAAATCACCCTACAGCGCTCGATTTGATCACTACTCTCCACGTAGACATCGCCGCCCACTCCTTCCACATAGACGACGTCTGGATCTACATCGTCAGCGAAACTCAGGAGGGTGAAGGCCCCCTCCAGCCCGGCATGGTGACCGGCGCTGAATGGAAGCACCCTGATAGAGATGTTCGGTCGCCTGGCGGAGATCAGCAAAGCCCCGAGCTGCTCAAGCATGACCTCCCGACCACCGATAGGACGGCGGAGGACCCCCTCGTCGATGATCGCGTCAAGTTGCGGCGCGTCTGGACGACTCAACAGAGTCCGGCGAGCCATTCGGGCCATGACACGGCGCTGCACTTCTTCTTGAGTGCGATGTTGAGCGATGACCGTGCGCGCGTAGTCCTCGGTCTGGAGAAGTCCGGGAATGAGCTGGACCTCCCACTGCCAGATCAAGGACGCGTCGTCTTCCAGGCCGATGTAAGAACCTGTGAACACGTCAGAGTAGGCGGTCCACCATCCACGCTGGCGGGCTTCGCTCGCCAACTGGACCAAACGGGCCCTGTCACTTGAGTTCATCCCGTACAGATCGCAGGCCGCCATCACATCGGCACGGCTGGGGGCGTGCGCCGGTTCGGTCAACAGTCCGCAGTCTGGGCCCATGTGCCAGTGACGATGGATGTCGGAGAGCTGGGCATGGGGCGCGATCAAGCGGACGCGAAGTGATCTACCGCCCCAATCGGGGCGGTTACGAGCTGGGGTGAAGTCCGAGCAGCTACTGCCTGAGCTGCTTGTGGGGAAGCTTCACCCCGGATGGCGGCAACGCGGTGATGCTCCTCTGGGAGGGGGTTGAGCGCCCGCGTTGCCGCCCTTGAGCCCTCACGAGATGGAGGTGATCGAAAACAGTTGTTGCGACAGTCCGAGCATTGCAGCCAAAACAACAAAGAAGCCGGTCTATGTCCACACGCCAACAAGTAGGGCCGAGAGGTCATGAATCGCCATGGCCCACAAAACCACAGCAATGACCAATTAGGGGTGAATGACTTAAACGAGCGCAAATATATGCAGCCCCGGCGGGCTGATAGAACACCAAGGAGGTACTGTGCAGCAACACGATCTTCTCAACTTCGTATGGTGGGAGATCACAGGTAAGTGCCAGCTTTCCTGCGATCACTGCTACGCGTCCTCAGGCCCTGACGGGACGCAGGGAACGATGACCGTCGCCGACTGGCAGCGCGCCATCACTCAAAGCCGGGACGTCGGCGCGACACTGGGACAATTCATTGGGGGCGAGCCCACGCTGCACCCGGCGTTGCCCCGCCTCGTGCGGCACGCGCTCGACACCGGGATGGAGGTCGAGATCTATACGAACCTCGTCCATGTCACATCGGCGCTGTGGGAGACGTTCAGCCTGCCGGGCGTGCGACTCGCAACATCCTACTATTCCGATCACTCGGACGAACATGAGGCGGTCACCAAGCGTCCCACACTCAGGGTCACCACGAAGAACATCGTCCGCGCTCGTGAGATGGGCATCCCGCTTCGGGCGGGCGTCATCGGGGTTCTCGACCAGCAGCGCGCTACCCAGGCCCTAGCGGTTCTGGAAGAGCTAGGCGTTCAGGAGATCGGCTACGACGACCTTCGAGAAGTCGGTCGTGGCGTGCGGGAACAAGGCCCCAGCGTGGCCCAACTGTGCGGCCACTGCGGGGACCGGCAGGTCGCCATCTCCCCCACGGGGGATGTCTGGCCGTGCGTGTTCTCCCGCTGGCTGCCTGCCGGTAACGTTCGACGAACATCACTGTTCGGTATCCTCGCCGGAGAGAAGTTCACACAGATCACAAACGAGCTGCAAGCGGAGTTCAGGCTACGTCAGCGCGGGGCGTGCAAGCCCAACCAGCCATGTAGGCCCGATCCGTGCAGCCCGGACTGTAGCCCTTCCTGCGCGCCGCAGCGCAACTGCCGTCCCGCGAACAACTGCCAACCGAACTACGTGTGCGGCCCGTGCGCACCCAAGGATCAGAACTGCAATCCGGTAAGAAACTGCCAGCCGAACAAGTGCCGCCCTACGGGTAAGTAAGGGAAACGACATGGCCAGCCGACACCGTCATCCCGAGTCCGGACAACGCGCGTTCCTTCGACGCATCCTTGCTGAAGGAGCGGATCGACTAGGCGTGTCCTTGATCGGGGAAGCGGTGTTCGGCTGGCATGACCGCACAATCGGGTCGGCTTCCGCCACCGAGCGGTGCCGGTTCTGGCTTCGCGCAACTGCCGAACAACGGGACTGGGCGCACGGCGAAGCATGGACCGGAAATCGTGATGCTGCGACCATCAAAGGTGTCCCAAAGCCTGAACTAATTGCTCGCACCGATTGGGATGAGCCTCCCGTATCTATATACGCGGAACTGCTGACTTATATCTCTGATGCGCCTTGTTCCAGCTCTCCCGAACTGACCGAACCCTTGACATTGGCCTCTTCCTGGTGGGTGGGCCTACGTGCTGCGATGGATGTGCTTGCCGAGCATCCCACCGCGCGAGGTGAGCATGATCCGTGGGCGCTGGTCCGGAGGGTCGAAGTCTTCTATGGCCAGCCGCTCAATATGCCGAAGGCCCCGGCCCTGCGTACCGAACACACCGATCTACACTGGTCCAACTTGACCTGTCCGCGCCTGTGGCTGCTGGATTGGGAACACTGGGGCATGGCCCCTGCCGGATACGGTGCGGCTGTCCTCTACCTGCACAGTTTCATGGTCCCTGATACGGCCGCCCATGTGCGTACAGTATTCGCTGATGTTCTCGACACGCCTACTGGTCGTCTTGCGCAGCTCTCTGCGGCGGCACATATCCTCGATCGTGCCGACCGGAGCGATGACTACGCGACTCTTGCCGATCCAGTACGCGCCCACGCTGCCCGGCTGCTTCAGCTCGCAGGAAGACATTAGCCATGCTGCTTACTCATCTGAACGCCCGTCAGCTTCCCGCAGGCTGGCCCGCTGCCCTGGCCCCCGTTCGCCAGTTGGCGGAGCAACGTCTTGAGCTGACTGCTCCTGTCGCCTTCTTCGTTGGAGAGAACGGCTCGGGCAAGTCCACCATCATGGAGGCGATTGCGGATGTGTCCGGAATCAACTCTGCTGGCGGCAAGGCCGGTACCAAATATGCCAGTGCCGGGCCCACGACCGCGCTTGGGGAGGTTCTTGATGCCGAACTCACCACGACAGGCTTGCGCCTCCTACATGGCCCTCGCCTTAAGCGGCGCGCGTTCTTCTTCCGTGCCGAAACCCTGTTCAACCTCGGGCAGAACGTGTCGGGCAGGTATGGATTCTGGGAAGAAGATCTGACGGAGCAGTCCCACGGCGAGGGGTTCTTCACGGTTCTTGAGCGCATGGTGCACGGGCCTGGGCTCTACCTGATGGACGAACCCGAGGCAGCGCTGTCGTTTCTGTCGTGCGTGCGCCTGGTCGGCATGATGAAACGCGTTGCAGACGAGGGTGGGCAGATCATCTGTGCCACCCACTCACCGATCCTCGCTAGCCTGCCGGGCGCACAGATAGTCGAACTCGGCGAACATGGAATGCGCACGACCAAGTGGGAGGATCTCCAATTGGTTGATCACTGGAGACGCTTCCTCTCCAAGCCGGACTTCTATCTGCGATACGCCTTGGACAACGAATGAGGCGAAGCAGGCAGTCTGTACTGCGGGAGTGGAGAGGCCGGCGGAATGGCCGTAGGCCACCCGTAGGGCGAGCGCGAGCGAGTTCCGCCGGCGTCTCCACGGCCTGTTGGTGATCAACGAATGCCATAGCGGCGTCCTCGTGATCACCTCGGCAAAGAGCTAGGTGTGTCCCTCGGCAGTTGCGTTGCCGAGGGACACCCCCTTTTCGGTGCCCGTGTTGCGTTCTCCCTCGGCCAGCCCAGCCTGGACGAGGTCTTCCTCGCCCTCACCGACCGCCCCGCCCTTGAGGAGACCGCAGCATGAGCGCCCCCACGACGAACACCACGACCGGCACCGGCGCCGGCGCCACGACCGGCACCACGACCGGCTACACCGCCGACACCGCCACCGGCACCGCCACCGACACCGCCTACGCCCCCTCCGCCGGCGCCCTGGCCGCCGTCCTGGCGCCGACCGCCCGGCCCCCGCGCCCCAGCGCCTGGTCGGCGTCGGTGACGTTCGGCTGGCGGGCCATGTTGAAGATCAAGCACGTCCCGGAGCAGCTCTTCGACGTGACGGCGTTCCCGCTGATGATGACGCTGCTGTTCACGTACCTGTTCGGCGGGGCGCTGGCCGGCTCGCCCACCGAGTACCTGCAGTTCCTGCTGCCGGGCGTCATGGTGACGAGCGTCGTGATGATCACCATGTACACCGGCGCGGAGGTCAACAAGGACATCGGGAAGGGCGTCTTCGACCGGTTCCGCACCCTGCCCATCTGGCGTCCGTCCACCATGGTCGGCTACCTGCTCGGCGACGTCCTGCGCTACCTCATGGCCTCGACCGTCATCCTGCTGGTCGGCCTGGCGCTCGGGTTCCGCCCGCCGGGCGGGTTCGCGGGGTCGGTGGCCGGGATCGGGCTGCTGCTGGTGTTCTCGTTCGCGTTCTCGTGGGTGTGGACGATGTTCGGCCTGCTGATGCGCAGCGAGAAGTCGGTGATGGGGGTCAGCATGCTGGTGCTGTTCCCGCTGACCTTCCTGAGCAACGTCTACGTGGACCCCGCGACGATGCCCAGCTGGCTCCAGGTCTTCGTCAACGCCAACCCCATCTCCCACCTGGTGACCTCGGTGCGCTCCCTGATGGCCGGCGCCCCCGACCTGGGCGAGATCACCTGGGTCCTGGTGTCGTCGGCCCTCTTCGTCACGGTGTTCGGCACGCTGACCATGCGTTTCTACAACCGCAAGTAGGTGAGGCCGGGCGGGGGATCCACGCCCCCCGCCTCACGCCCCCCACGATGCCGCCTCACGATGCCGCCTCACGATGCCTGCCTGCGCCCGAACGACCGCTCCTGCCCGCGCATCTCCTGCTCCAGATGCTCGTACAGCTCGGCAAGATCGGCGCCACAACGCACGTTGCTCAGCCCGCTCCGCCCGGACACCGGCTCCGTGCGATAGGCGATGTAACCACCCCCGGCACCGTCCAGGATCACCCAGCCCGGGAATCTCCTGGTCATCGCCACGGCGCTTTCACCGGTCACGTGCATCGCCTCCCGAGGGTGTCGTTCTTGACGGAGGAGCGGTGGGACGGCGCAGGCCGGGCGCGGCGGCGCCACTTCGGCAGGAACGCCCGGCCTGCGCCACAGGTGCGTGCGGCGGGGAAGCCGTCACCGGGCCGCACGCACGCCACGTGGCGCGCAACGCGATACGCGCGCTCTGGCCTTCAGCCGGGTGCACGCCACGACCAGTCGACGAGGACGCGAGGAGATGATCTGGCGCGAAGCCATCACACAGAACCTCCAGCCGTTTCGTAGCACCGCGATTTCACTCGGCCACTTCCATAAGCCAGCGTGTCAGCGGCGGAGTAGCTACGGTGTATCTCGCAGATACTTGTGTCACACAGACGAAACCGGAAGTCTGTGTGATTGATGCGTGTGATAGCCGTGGCACAGACTCTGGAAGGGCACCGATGCCAGGCCCCAAGCCGCTCAATCCCGACGACGGCGCCGCCGCCCGCTTCGGTTACGAACTACGCAGAGCGCGGGAGGCCGCCGGGCTCACGCAAGCACAGCTGGGCCAGCGAACCGGTTACCACGCCAACGCGATAGGCATGTGCGAGCGCGCCGAACGCTCCCCCAGAGCCGCGTTCGCGCAGGCCGCAGAGGATGCCCTGGGACTTGAACGGGGCGAGCTGGCTCAGCACCTGCCCATCGGCAGGCGGGAGACGATCTTCAAGACCCTCGTTCCGTGGCTGGAGATCGAGGCCGACGCGCGGGAGCTGTGGGCATGGGCGCCCACTATCGTGCCCGGCCTGCTCCAGCACCAGGACTACGCCCGGGCCATCCTGGAGGGGAAGCCGGGCATCACCGTCGACGAGCTGAATGCTGGCGTCAAAGATCGGATGGCGCGGAAGAAGGTCTTCGACAGAGCGGATCCTCCTCTCCTGTACGCCGTGCTGGACGAGTCGATCCTGTATCGTCCGATCGGGAGCGAAAGCGTCACCCGTGACCAACTGAACTACCTGCTCGATGTGGCCCAACCCCCCGCCGTCACGATTCAGATCCTTCCCTTCAGCGCTCGTGTCACCGCCGGCCTTCTGGGCGGGTTTCTGATCGCGCACATGTCAGCCGGCCCTGCCGCCGCCTTCGTGGACAGTCCGGTCAGCGGGAAGGTGTGGGACGGCGAGGCGGACATGGAGGTTCTCATCCGCCGATACCAGACCTGCCGCTCCGAGGCGCTCCCCCAAAGCCTGTCGCTCCGCAAGATCGAAGAAAGGTTGGACCAGGAATGGAACTGGAGCTGAGCCAGGACCTCGCCGGTGCCGCCTGGCGCAAGTCGTCGTTCTCCGGCGACAACGGAGATTGCCTGGAAATCGCGCCACTGCCCGGCGGTCGCGTGGGCATCCGGGACACCGAAGACCCCGGTAACCCTCCCTTCGTGGTGACCGCCGACGTGTTCAGGGCATTCACCGATGGGGTCAAAGCCGGAGAGTTCGACTTCCAGTAAGCAGCAGGCGGGTGCGGCCTTCTCACCGATGCCGGCACGGTTCACGCGCCGGACCGGCCCGGGGGCGTACCGGCCGAAAGCAGGGAGTCGGGCGGTCTCGGACGGCACTTTCGACCGATGTCGCCGTGGGGTGCGGCCCGAAGAATGGGGCCCCATGTCTGAGAGAAGGCGGCGCATCGGCGCGCTCGACGTGATCCGCGGGTTCGCGCTCTGCGGGATCCTGCTGGCCAACGTCGGGCCGATTTCCAACATCAACGGCAAGGTCGTGCCTGCCGGGACGGGCGGCTGGACGGGGTACCTCGTCGACCATCGGTTCTTCCCCGTCTTCGCCGTGCTGTTCGGCGTGGGGTTCGCGCTGCTGCTGGAGTCGGCCGGGGGACGCACGGCCCGGCCGCGGCTGCTCCTGGTGCGCAGGCTGCTCGTGCTGCTCGCGGTCGGCCTGCTGCACATGTTCCTGATCTGGCCCGGTGACGTGCTCGCCATCTACGCGCTCTCCGGGCTGGTGTTCCTGCTGCCGTCGACCTGGCTGCCACGCTGGGCGGTCGCGGTGCTCGCCGTGGTGATCCTCGTGGCTTCCCTGTTCGTCACCGACGGCTACCTGCTCGCCCCCGGCCTGCTCCTGGTGGGCGCGGCTCTGGTCAGGTACGGCGTGATCGACCGCATCGAGAGCTCCGCGAAGGGACCGGCCATCGCCGGGGCGCTGCTCGCCACGGCCGCGGCGCCGGCGCTGGCGCTGCAGATCGCCCTGCAGGCCAGCGGTCCCGCCGGCCGCGCCACCGGCGTCGCGATGGCGGTCGCCGGCATGCTGATCGGCGGGGTGTACGTGTGTGTGCTGCTGCTCCTGCTCAGGACGCCGCTGCGGGCCGCGCTGCACGCGATCTTCGCGCCGCTGGGCAGGATGGCGCTGACGAACTACCTCACCGCCTCGGTGCTCGTGCTGGCCGTGGCTCACCTGCACGGTCACCCGCAGGACTGGACCCAGCCCGCGATCCTGGCGGTCGTGGCCGGGGTCCTCGCCGCGCAGTGGCTGTTCTCCACGCTGTGGCTGCGCCGTCATCGGTTCGGCCCGCTGGAGTGGTTGTGGCGCTGGGCCACGTGGGGCCGCCGCCCGGCCCTCCGGCGCGCTTAGTGGGGCGACCGCAGACCTCGGCCCGGGGCCCTGCCCGGGTGGCGGCCGGTCGCCCCACCGGCGGTCTCAGTTCACGTACGCCCACAGGTCGTAGGTGTAGTAGCCCGGGTACGTCTGCGGGTAGTGGGTGCTGCACCACCAGGTCTGCCAGCGACCGGTCTGCACGCCCGACTGGCCGAAGGAGATGCAGACGTCGTAGGGCAGGTTGCTGTAGACCATTTGGAGCGTGGGGGACGCGTGGGCCGGCGCGGTCGTGACCAGGGCGGGCGCCAGGGCGGTGACCGCGAGCAGCACCAGGGCGGTGATTCGGCGACGCACCGGTTTCTCCCTTCGTGAAGGCCCTCGGGGCAGCCCTCGCGCGGAGGGCCGGAGGGCGTGAGGAGCGATCACCGTGCATTGGACGACGGCGACCGGCGGCATCGCAAGATCTGCCCGCGCCGGCCTCCGGCGACCAGGGTTTACGTCCCGGTGGCGATGAAAGCTTCATGGCTCGTGGCGTTCAGAGGCGCCAGGGGGTCTCCTCCTGGGGCCGGTAGCGGCAGGTGGAGCCGGTCGAGACGGACGCGCGCAGGTGGGCGGCCAGTTCGGGGTGGGCGTGGTCGAGCTTGCGCAGCGTGTCGCGGATCCGCGCCGTGACCGTCTTGCGGGCCCGCTCCGCCTCGTCGCCCAGCCGCCGCGTACGCCCGCCCGGTCGAGCCCGGCTGGGCATGACGCTTGCACGGTATCCGCCCGGCCCGACAATTCCCAGCCCGCCGGCCCTCGAACCGACCGGAACGACCGGCCCGCGGGCCGGCCGGGGGCCGCCGGAGCGGTTACCAGGTCAGTTCGAGGGAGCTGAGGCCGTACACGATGGAGGACGAGCGGAACTGCGGGGGCGTGTCCGTCACCCGCAGGTCCGGGAAGCGGCGCAGCAGCGCGGGGAAGGCGATGCGCATCTCCATGCGGGCCAGCGGCGCGCCCAGGCAGTGGTGGATGCCGTGGCCGAAGGCGAGGTGGCCGGGGGCGCCGCGGGTGAGGTCGAAGGCGTCGGCGTCCGGGAGCAGCGAGGGGTCGCGGTTGGCGGCGGGCAGGGAGCAGATCACCAGCTCGCCCGCCTTGATCTCCTTGCCGCCGATCTCGACGTCCGTCGTGGCGATCTTGGTGGTGCCCGAGTTGACGATGCTGAGCCAGCGCAGCAGCTCCTCCACCGTGGCGTCGATCCGCTCCGGCTCCTTGCGCAGCAGGGCGAGCTGCTCGGGGTGGCGCAGCAGGGCGAGCGTGCCCAGGGAGAGCATGTTGGAGGTGGTCTCGTGCCCGGCGAACAGCAGCAGCCCGCCGATCCCGACCAGCTCGTCGGTGGACAGGTCGTCGCCGTGCTCGCGGACGAGCATGCCGAGCAGCTCCTCGCCCGGGTCGGCCTGGATGCGGGTGACCAGGCTCTCCATGTACGCGCGCTGCTCGAACTGGATCATCATGCGTTCCTGGCCGGGCACCGTCATGTCGAGCATCCTGGCGGTGCGCTGCTGGAAGCCCTCGCGGTCCTCGTACGGGACTCCGAGCAGCTCGCAGATCACCAGCGACGGGATCGGCAGCGCGAACGCCGGCACCAGGTCGGCGGGTGCGCCGGCCGCCTCCATGGCGTCGAGGTGCTCCTCGACGATGCGCTTGATGCGCGGCTCCATCCGGTTGATCCGGCGGATGGTGAACTCCGGCGTCAGCATCCGGCGCAGCCGCGTGTGCTCGGGCGGGTCGGCGCCGAGCAGGTTGCCCGCCCGTACCTTGGCCTTCTGCTCCTCGGTCATCTCCGGCGCGCCGGGCAGCCGGGCGATCATCTGCGGCGCGACCTTGAAGCGCTCCGCGTCGCCCAGCACCGCCCGCACGTCCGCGTGATGGGTCACGAGCCAGGCGTCCTGCCCGAACGCCGTGGCCATCCTCGTGACCCGCTCCTCATCCCGCGCGGCCGCCAGCTCCGGCGCCGGATGGAACTCCACCCGCCGCATATGCAGCGGCATCGCCGAGGTCTCGTTCATGCCATCCCTGCCCTGGGTGATCCCGGTTTTGTGGGTTGCACGCTACTGATCGGGGACCCGGTGCACTAGTTGCGATCTTCAATTGTTGCGAGCTCGTACCACAGCCATGGCCGCTTCGCGATCACGGCGGCCGGGCGCGGGCGGCGGCGGTGTGCTCGATCGTCCGGGCGGCGTCTTGACGGGGGCAGACGGCCTGAGGAGTATGCCTGCATTGATCTTGATGAATAGGACACATATGGACGAGGTAAGGCAAGTCCCCGACTCCGTGCCCGTACTGATCGCCGGAGGCGGACCGGTCGGCCTGGCGACCGCCGTGGAGCTGGCCCATCACGGCGTGCGCTGCCTGGTGGTCGAGCCGCGTGAGTCCGTGTCGTGGCTGCGCCCGCGCGCGAAGACCACCTCGGCCCGCACGATGGAGCTGCTGCGCAGGTGGGGGCTGGCGCGGACGTTACGGTCGCGGGCGCCGCTGAAGGTGTCGTGGTCGGACGAGGCCGTGTTCGTCACCATCCTGCTCGGCCGGGAGATCGCCAGGATCGGCGGCTGCTTCGGCCTCGACCTGACCGGCTCCGACCTGGCCGCCGAACCCGGCCAGCAGGCGCCCCAGCCGCTGGTGGAGGAGGTGCTGCGCGAGGCGGTCGGCGACGCGCTGCTGACCGGCCACCAGGTGAACGACCTGCGGCAGGACGCCGACGGCGTCACCGTCCGGATCGCCTCGGCCTCGGGCGAGGAGCACGAGGTCCGCGCCCGGTACGTCGTCGGCTGCGACGGCTCCCGCAGCGTGACCAGGGCCGCCATCGGCGCCCGCTACGAGGGCCGCCGGGACGAGCGGCCCAACTTCAACGTCGTCTTCCGCGCCCCCGGCCTGGCCGAGCGCATGCCGCACGGCGCCGCCGTGCACTACTGGGTGCTCAACCCGGCCCAGCCCGGCATCGTCGGCCGCCTGGACCTGGAGGACACCTGGTGGTGCATCGCGCAGGGCGTGCCCGCGCGCGACGCCGACCCCTTCACCCTCATCCGCAACCTGATCGGCGCCGACCTCGACGTGGAGGTCCTGGCCACCGACCCGTGGACGGCGCGGATGCTGCTGGCCGACCGGTACGCGAGCGGGCGCGTGTTCCTGGCCGGCGACGCCGCCCACCAGAACCCGCCCTACGGCGGCCACGGCTTCAACACCGGGATCGGGGACGCGGTCAACCTCGGCTGGAAGCTGGCCGCCGTGCTGAAGGGATGGGCTCCGGCGGAGCTGCTGGCCACGTACGAGAGCGAGCGCCGGCCCATCGCCGCGGACACCATCGAGGCGGCCGCCGCGAACATGGCCACCCTCGCGCCCGAGCTGGCCGACCCGGCGCTGATGGGCACTGAGGAGGAGTTCGAGAAGGCGCGGCCCGCCGTGGCCGAGGCGGTGCGGCGGACCAAGGACAGCGAGTTCCACAGCCTGGACCTGGTGCTGGGCTACACCTACGACGGCTCCCCCGTCGTCGCCCCGGGCACCGGCGAGCGGCTGCCGCACCGGTGGCTCTCGCCCGGCGAGTCCCTCTACGACCGGCTCGGCCCCGCCTTCAGCCTCGTCGGCGACCAGAGCCTGCCCGGGGCCGCGACGCTGGTGGCCGAGGCGCGCGAGCTGGGCGTGCCCCTGCAGATCGTCGACCTGCCCGGCGAGCCCCTGACTCTCGTCCGCCCCGACCAGCACGTGGCCTGGCGCGGCGACACCCCCTCGAAAGCCCTCCACACGGCCCTCGGCCTCGCTCTGTGAGCAACCGGCCACCGGCTCCTGGGTCCCGACATTAAGATGCGCGGAATCCAGGAGATCGGGGGTCGGTGTCCCATGCACGAACGCCGTCTTTGCCACCGCGGCTGGAATCCGGCGGATCCGGTGGCCGACCGGAACCAGGAGGCGGTGGCGCGCCGGTCGAGGCGCCGGCTGCTCGGCGCCGAGCTGACGCGCCACCAGGAGGAGCGGGGAGAGTTCACCGACGAGGAGCTGACCGAGGCCCGCACCCGGATCTTCGGAGAGGCGGAGCCCGGCAGCTCGGCGGGCACGGCCGGATGATCAGCGCCGGCGCCGTCGTCGCCGGCTGCTTTCGTGTCGTGGTGGTAAGCGGCTGACCTGGTGTTTGTAAGCCTTCGCCCGGTTCTCACCAAGAAGGGGTGTAGATCGACGAAGGGAGCAAGGCCGGTGCGTCTCAAACGGGGGAAGCTCGCCACCGACCCCGTGGCGTTCGAAGCCTTCTACCGCAGGCACATCGACGCCGTCACGCGGTTCCTGGCCCGCCGGGTCGACGACCCGCACACGGTCGCGGACCTGGCGGCGGACGTGTTCCTCGCGGTGTTCGACTCGGCGCACACGTACCGGCCGGGCAAGGGGAGCGAGATCGCGTGGTTGTACGGGGTCGCGCGCAACACGCTGTCCGCCGAGCGGCGGCGGGCGCTGCGGGAGTCCCAGCTCACGCACCGCGTGAGCGGGCGGCGCCCGCTCGACGGCGACGACGTGTCCCGGCTGGAAGAGCAGATAGACGCGGAACGGCCCGCCAGGGCGGCCTTCGAGGCCATGGCCGGACTGCCCGACGGCGAGCGCGCCGTCCTGGAACTGGTGGTTCTGGAGCAGCTCACGCCGTCTGAGGCGGCGGGAGCGCTGGGCATCCGGCCGGGGACCGCCATGGTGCGGCTGCACCGCGCCCGCAAGGCACTTCGCAACCTGCCCTTCATCATGGAAGGAACCCCACGATGAGATTCGAGGAGCAGTTGCTGATGGACCTCAAAGCCGAGATGGCCGCGCAGAACGAGCGCCGCCGCAAGATCGGCCGCCGCCTGATCGCGGGGGCGTCGGTGGCCGGGCTGGCCGCGGCGGCGGCCGTGGCGCTGCCGCTGCTGACCGGCTCCGAGCCGGCGGCGTACGCGGTGAGCAAGAACACCGACGGCACGATCAAGGTGCAGGTGAAGGAGTTCCGGGACGCCGACAGGCTGCAGCGGGACCTCAAGAAGCTGGGCGTCACCGCCGACGTCACGTACCTCAAGCCCGCCTACATGTGCGAGTCCGACCGGGGCAGGCTCGTCGGCGGCAAGTACGACACGCCGGAGGAATGGCGGAAGTCCGTCCACTACAAGGTCGCCAGGCCGGCGACCAAGGGCTTCGTCATCGACCCCGGCCAGGCCAAGGCCGGCCAGACCGTGGTGCTGGAGTACGCCGAGCCGGAGGGCGGCGGGCCGGGCTCGCAGCTCCGCGCCCTGGTCGTCGAGGGGCCGGTCAAGCCGTGCGTGCAGGTGAAGAACCCCTTCTGGAACGACCTGAAGGGCTCCGGAGGGTGACCGCCGGGCCGGCGGCCGATCACTGACCGTCCGGCCCGCAGCGCCGGACGGCCGCCTGAACACGGACGGCCCGGCCGCCGGGACACGGACGGCCCGGCCACCGGAACACGAAACGGCCCGGGCCGGCCCGCCGATAGTTTCACCGGCGGGCCGGGTCTCTCCTTCCGAACCACGAAGGAGAGACTTCCGGCATGACGCAGAACCCCGGGGGCGCCCGCCGCTCCCCCGAGCACTGGACGCTGATCCACGCAGAACGGGCCGCCCTGGCCGACGACCTCGCCGGCCTGACGGAGGAGCGGTGGGCGACGCCGTCGCTGTGCGCCGGCCTGACGGTGCACGAGGTGCTCGCCCACCTCACGGCGGGGGCGAGCCTCACCCCGCTGCGCTGGCTGGCCGGGGTGATCCACTGCCGCTTCGACTTCGACAAGCAGGTGGCCATGCGCCTGGCCGAGCAGCTCGGCGGGTCGGGCGCGGAGACGCTGGACCGGTTCAGGAACGTGGTGACCAGCACGACCTCGCCGCCCCTCCCGGCGGTGGCGATGCTCGGGGAGACGATCGTGCACGGCGAGGACATCCGGCGGCCCCTGGGCATCCACCGCGACCATCCGATCGCCACGGTCACCCGGGTGGCCGAGTACTACCAGGGGTCGGACCTGGTCGTGCAGGCCAAGGGGCGGCTCGGCGGGTTGCGGCTGGTCGCCGACGACGGCCCGTTCGCGTCAGGGTCGGGGGCCCTGGTGTCGGGGCGGACGGTCGCGCTGGTCATGGCCATGACGGGGCGGGGGGCGTACTGCGACGAGCTGAAGGGGGAGGGCGTCGCGCTGCTGCGCGAGCGCTGCTGACGGGCAGCGGCTGGACCCGGCCGGCGGGAGGGCGTCGCGCCGGACGCCCCGGGCCGGCGGGCGGCCTGCGCGGGGTTAAGGTGAGCGCATGCGTGTCGTGGTCATCGGCGGTTCTGGGCATATCGGTACTTACCTCGTTCCGCGTCTCGTCGGCGCCGGTCACGAGGTGATCAACGTCAGCCGGGGGAAGCGGGAGCCCTACCGGCCGCACGGGGCCTGGCAGCGGGTCACCACCGTCGTCGCCGACCGGGAGGCCGAGGAGGCCGAGGGCACGTTCGGACGGCGCGTCGCCGAGCTCGGCGGTGACGTCGTCATCGACCTGATCTGCTTCACGGAGGACAGCGCGCGGGCCCTCGCCGACGCCCTGACCGGGCGGGTGCGGCACTTCCTGCACTGCGGCACGATCTGGGTGCACGGTCCCAGCGCGCAGGTGCCGACCACCGAGGACGCCAGGCGCGAGCCCTTCGGCGAGTACGGCGTCCAGAAGGCCGCCATCGAGGCCCACCTGCTCGACCGGGCCCACCGCGACGGGTTCCCGGTCACGATCATCCACCCCGGGCACATCACCGGGCCCGGCTGGGTGCCGGTCAACCCGGCGGGCAACGTCAATCCGGCCGTGTTCCAGGCGCTGGCCCAGGGGGCCGAGGTGGCGCTGCCCAACCTGGGCATGGAGACCGTCCAGCACGTGCACGCCGACGACGTGGCCCGGCTGTTCATGGACGCGATGGCCGGGCGCTCCGCCGCCCTCGGGGAGAGCTTCCACTCCGTGGCCACCACCGCCCTGACGCTGCGCGGCTACGCCGAGGCGGTGGCGGGCTGGTTCGGCCGGGAGGCGCGGCTGACCTACCTGCCGTGGGAGCGGTGGCGGGAGACGGTGTCGGAGTCCGACGCGCAGGTGACCTACGACCACATCGCGCACAGCCCGCACTGCAGCATGGACAAGGCCGCCCGGCTGCTGGGGCACCGGCCCCGCCACACCTCGCTGGAGGCCGTCTCCGAGGCGGTCGACTGGCTGGTCGGGGCCGGTGCCATCACCCCCTGAGAGCTGGTTGCGGGTCAGCCCGTGGGATGGCCGGTCGGGTGAGGGTCAGCCCGTGGGATGGCCGGTCGGGTGTGGGTCAGCCCGTGAGGGGGCCGAACTCCTTGCGGGTGTCGATCACGTCGCCGAACAGCTCCCACCGCTCCCCCTTGAACGTCATGAGCTGCATCGACTCGATCGGGAACCCGTCGCCCTGCCCGGTGCTCAGCGTCACGCCGGGCAGCAGCATGTCCACCTTGACGTCCTTGAGGTTGCGCACGGAGTCCCGCAGCCCCTCGCGCGTCGGGCACGCGGCCGCCTCCATGGCCTTGTGGAAGCTGCTGGCCACCGCCCATCCGAAGGTGTGGTAGGGCACGTTGACGTCGGCGCCGGGCGCGTACTGCTGCATCTTCTGCTTGTAGAGCGTCATCTCGGCGTCGTTCGCCCAGGTCGGGTCGTTCGGGTCCTTGTAGTACGTGGCCGACACGACGCCCTGCACGTTCTCGAACCCGACCGGTTTGAGCACGGTGATCGAGGCGGCGACGTTGTTGACGATGTGCGTCGGGTTCCACTTGGTGTTCTTGGCGTCGGCCGCCAGCGCCTGGGAGCCGAACTTGGGCGTGGTGACGTTGAGGAACACGTCGGCCTCGGACTCGGCGAGGTTGCGCATCTGCGGGTCCACGCTCGGGTCGGACACCTCGTAGCTCTGCTCGGCCACGACCTTCACCTGCGAGCCCTCCAGGGCCCGCTTGAACCCGCCGAGCAGGTCCTTGCCGAAGTCGTCGTTCTGGTAGAGCACGGCCACCTTGGCGTCGGGCTTCTCCTTCTTCAGGTACGCCGCGTAGACCCGGGCCTCGGAGATGTAGTTGGGCTGCCAGCCGATCGTCCACGGGTGGGCCGTGTCGGTGCCCCACTGGGAGGCGCCGGTGGCCACGAAGACCTGCGGCACCTTGCGCTGGTTGGCGTAGTCCCAGGTCGCCGCCGTGGACGGGGTGCCGAGCGTCTGGAACAGGGCGAAGACCTGCTCCTGCTCGACCAGCCTGCGGGCCTCCTCGACGGCCTTGGGCGGCTGGTAGCCGTCGTCGCGGACGACGAACTCGACCTTGCGCCCGCCGATGCCGTTCTTCTCGGCGTTGACGTAGTCGAAGTAGGCCTTGATGCCCTTGGGGATGTCCCCGTAGGCGGAGGCGGGGCCGGACAGCGGGTAGATGCCGCCCAGCTTGATGCTCGTGTCGGTGATGCCGGTGGTCTGCTGCCCCGCGCACTGGCCGGCGGCGGCGGTGCCGCCCCCGGTGCCGCCGGTGTCGCCTCCGCTGTCGCGCCCTCCACAGGCGGCGACCGCGAGCAGGAGCAGTGCCGTGCAGCCGATCGCAGATACTCGCATCCCTCTTACTCCTTCCGGGGAATCTTCTTGATCAAGCGCCCGGCCAGACCGGCCAGCCCCGTCGGGGCCACGTACATCACCGCGATGATCAGCAGGCCGAAGATGACGCCGGGCGCCGCGTCGTTGATGTCCTGCGAGATGCTCGGCACGAACATCACGAACAGCCCGCCGAGCACGGGTCCTGACAGCGAGCCGAGCCCGCCGACGACCAGGCCGGCCAGCAGGGTGATCGACAGGTTGACGGTGAAGGAGTCGGGCGAGACGAACCCGATCACCCACGTGTAGACGCAGCCGGCCGCGCCGGCGAACATGGCGCTCCAGGCGAAGGCGAGCGTCTTGTAGAACGACAGCCGCACCCCCATGACCTCGGCGGCGATCTCGTTGTCCCGCAGCGCGTGCAGCGCCCGGCCCACCCGCGAGCGCAGCAGCGAGGCGGCCAGCAGGAAGGCGGCGACGGCGACGGCCAGGGTGAGGAAGTAGAGCCACTGGTCCTCGGCCAGGCCGCTCCAGGCGGGCGGCGTGGGCTTGGCCAGCGTCAGCCCCATGGAGCCGCCGGTCAGCTCCTCGAAGCGCTTGAGCAGCGGGACCAGGAAGATCGCGATGGCGAGCGTGACGAGCGCCAGGTACAGTCCGCGCAGCCGCATCGCCGGCACGCCCAGCGCCAGGCCGAGCACGAACGCCACCGCCGCCGCCAGCGGCAGCGTCAGCGGGTACGGCAGGTCGAAGCGGTCGAGCAGGATGGCGCAGGTGTAGGCGCCGATGGCGAAGAAGGCGCCGTGCCCGAGGGAGATCTGCCCGGCGTGGCCGACGAGCAGGTTGAGCCCGAGCAGCGCGACCGCGTACACCAGCACCATCGTGAGCTGGAAGACGTGGAAGGGGACGAGCTGGAAGGGCGCGTAGACGGCGGCGGCCAGCAGCGCGGCCAGGCCCGCCCACCGCCAGTCGAACCGCCCGCCGCCCTTGCGCACCGACGCCGGCCGCTCGACCTTGGCCTTGGTGGTGCTCATGCCCGTTCCACCGCCGCTCGCCCGAACAGCCCCTGGGGCCGCAGCAGCAGCACGCCCAGAATGATCACCAGCGGCACTCCCACCTTGAGGTCGGACCCGATGAAGCCGACGTACGCGCCGGCGAGCGTCTCGGCGACCCCCACGACCAGCCCGCCGACGACGGCGCCGAGCGGGCTGTCGAAGCCGCCGAGCGTGGCGGCGGCGAAGGCGTAGATGAGGACGCCGCCCATCATGTTGGGCTCCAGGAACAGCAGCGGCGCCACCAGCACCCCGGACACCGCGCCGACGGTGGCGGCCAGGCCCCAGCCGAGCGCGAGCGTGCGGCCGACGCGGATGCCGACCAGCCGCGCGGAGGCCGGGTTCGCGGCCACCGCCCGCATGCCGAGCCCGATCTTGGTGTACTGGAAGAGCAGGTAGAGCAGCCCCATGACGAGCGCGACCACGCCGAGCACGCCCAGCGTGGAGAAGTTGACGCTGATCCCGGCCGCCTCCAGCGCGCCGCCGGGGAACGGGTTCGGGAAGTCCTTGATGAGGAACGTCCAGATCCAGCCGGCCGCGGCGTTGACGAAGATGAACAGCCCGACGGTGACGATGACGATGGTCAGCTCCGGCGCGCCCTCGACCGGGCGGATGATGATCCGTTCGATGAGCATGCCGCCCGCGAACGACACCGCCAGCGTCACCACCAGCGCCAGCCAGAACGGCATCCCGGCCGCCACGCACTGCCAGGCGATGTAGGTGGAGAACATGGCCAGCTCGCCCTGGGCGAAGTTCACGATGCCGGTGAACTGGTAGATCAGCACCAGGGCCAGCGCCAGGCTGGCGTAGATGGCGCCCGCGCCGAGCCCCTCGACGACCTGCTGCAGGAATGCGGCCATCGGCGTCACACCCGGTATCCGAGGTAGGACTGCGCGACCTGCTCGTCGGCCCGGATCTCCGCGGCCGTGCCCGACAGCACGATGCGCCCGGTCTCCAGGACGTGCGCCTGCTGGGCGATGCCCAGGGCGAGGTGGGCGTTCTGCTCGACGACGACCACGGTGGTGCGCTCCTCTGTGTTGATGGCCTGGACGATGCGGAACAGCTCGCGGGTGACCAGCGGGGCCAGGCCGAGCGACGGCTCGTCGAGCAGCAGCACCCGGGGGCGCAGCATGAGGGCCCGGCCGAGGGCCAGCATCTGCTGCTCGCCGCCGCTGAGGCTGCCCGCGGCCTGCTTGAGCCGCTTCTTCAGGACCGGGAAGTAGGTGTGGATGCGCTCGAGGTCCTCCTCGACGGAGGGGCCGCGCCGCACGTACGCGCCCAGCCGCAGGTTCTCCTCGACCGTCAGCGGCATGAACGTGCCGCGCCCCTCGGGCACGTGGGCGACGCCGAGCCGGGCCACCGCGTCGGGCGACCGGCCGGTCAGGCTCGTGCCGCCGAGCGTGATCGTGCCGCGCGCTCTGATCACGCCGGACAGGGCCCGCAGCAGCGTGGTCTTGCCCGCGCCGTTGGGGCCGAGGATGGCGCAGACCTCGCCCTGGCGGACGGTGAAGCGCACGCCGTGCAGCACGCGCGCGTCCCCGTAGCCGGCGTGCAGGTCCTCGACCACCAGGTCCTCGCTCATGCCGCCGTCCCCAGGTACGCCTCGATCACGGCCGGGTCCCGCTGGACCTCCTCGGGCGGGCCCTCGGCGATCTTGCGGCCGAAGTCCAGGCAGACGATGCGCTCGCAGATGCCCATGACGAAGCCCATGTGGTGCTCGACCACGATCACCGTCAGGCCGTACTCGGCGCGGATCGCGCCCAGCGTGCCGGCGAACTCCTCGACCTCGGCCGCGTTCAGCCCGTTCACCGGCTCGTCGAGGAGCAGCAGCCGGGGCCGGGCGACCAGCGCGCGGGCCAGCTCCACCCGTTTGAGCGTGCCGAACGGCAGCCCGGTCGCCGGGTGCGCGGCCACCCCGGTCAGGCCCAGCCGCTCCAGCACGGCGTCGGCGTCGGCGCGCAGCGCGCGTTCCTCGCGGCCCACGCCGGGCAGCCGCAGCCCGGCGGAGAAGAAGCCGGCGCGGCCCCGGTGGTGCGCGCCGACCAGCACGTTGTCCCGTACCGACAGGCGCGGGAAGAGGCCCAGGTTCTGGAACGTCCTGGCGATGCCCAGGCCCGCGATGGCGTGCGGGGCCACGGCGGTGAGGTCGCGGCCCTCGTAGGAGATCGTCCCGGCGTCGGGGTCGTACCGCCGGGTCAGGCAGTTGAACAGGGTGGTCTTGCCGGCGCCGTTCGGCCCGATGAGCCCCACCATCTCCCCGGCCGCCACCTCGAACCCCACGCCGTCCAGCGCGGTGATGCCGCCGAAGCGAACGGTAAGATCGTGTACCTCCAGCATCCGGCCTCCTGGAGAACAATGTTCTGAAGTTGGCCTCAGCGTAGGAGCCGCTCGTCAGGGGCCGCATTGGGCACGGTGACCCAAGATGTCCCCGGCGAGTTGTCCTCTGAGCACAGGGTGGGTCTCGGACCGGTCACAACCCGTTGACCGTGCGGCGATGGGCATGGATCATCCCGGCATGTCCACTGGTTCGAGCACCGTGGAAGCCGCCGTCCGCGCCGAACGCAACCGCATCCTGTCCGAGCTGCTCAGCGCCCTGCCGGAGCTGGTCGACGTCGCGGTGGCGACGATGCGCGCGGAGATCCCCGCCTACGAGGCGCAGGGCCCGGCCTTCCACGCCGACGTGCGGGACCAGGTGGCCAAGCACTACCGGGCCAAGCTGGCCGTGCTCCTGGAGGAGCGCACGGTGACGTTCGAGGACATCTCCTTCACCCGGCGCGCGGCGATGCGCCGGGCCAGGGCCGGGGTGGCGCTGGCCGACTACATCAACGCCTTCCGGGTCGGGCAGCAGGTGTTCTGGGAGGCCGTGGTCGAGCGGTCGGGGCAGCGGTTCGCCGGCTGCGAGGCGGCGCTGTCGCTGGCGGCCCCGCTGATGAGGTACTGCGACTTCGCCAGCACGCACGCGGCGAACGCGTACATGGAGTTCCAGCAGTACGCGGCGGCCGAGGCCGTGCGCGAGAGCCGGGACCTGCTGGAGACGCTGCTGGCCGGCGCCGTGCCCACGCGCGGCAGGGAGCTGGCCGCGGCGCAGGCGCACGGCCTGGCCCCCGACGCGCGCACGCCGCTGCTGGTGGTGACCGCGGTGCTGGCCGGGCTGTCGGCCGACCCCGAGGACGCCAGGCACGTGGCCTGCGCGGCCGTCGCGCGGATCGCCGGGAACGGCACGCGCACGCTGTCGGTCGTGCGCCAGTCGGAGATCGTGGCCATCCCCGTGCTCGGCCCCGGCAACGGCCCCGAGGAGCTGTGCGACCGGCTGCAGGCGGCGGTGGCGGGCCTGGCCGCCGAGGGCATCCGGCTGGCCATGGGCGTCAGCACCGTCTGCACCGGCGCCGCGCAGATCCCGGCCGCCTACGAGGAGGCCAGGGCCGTGCTGGAGTTCGTGCCCGAGGAGGGCGGCGTGGCGGCGCTGCCCAGGATCACCCCGTTCCAGTACCTGGCGCTGAAGGCCGACGACACCGCGCGCAACCTGGTGGACGCGCGCATCACGTCGCTGCTGTCGGAGGACCGGGCGCGCGGCGGCGTGCTGACGGCCACGATCAGGGCGTTCGCCGCCGCCGACCTGAACCTGCGGGCCGCGGCCGAGCAGCTCCAGATCCATCCCAACACCGCTCAGTACCGGCTGCGCCGGATCCAGGAGCGCACCGGGCGGAGCCTGCGCTCGATCAACGATCTTGTCGAGCTGCTCGTGGCGATCGCGCTGCACGACGCGCGGCCCGTACCGGGCCCGCCGACCAATACCGCGCGGGAAAGACTGGCTGCCGCGACCAATGAGAGCCGTGGGAGATCGGACGTACGGTCTTTCCATGAACCTCGCTGACCGGCTCCACACCGCCGCCGTCCGGCTCGGCGGCAGAGCGGTTCTCACGCTGGACGAGGCGGAGCTCACCTACGGCGTGCTGGAGGAGCTGAGCGCACGCCTGGCCGCCCTGCTGCGGTGCCGCGGGATCGGCCCCGGCGACCGGGTCGCGATCATGCTGCCGAACGTGCCGGAGTTCGGCGTCGTCTACTACGGGGTGCTGCGGATCGGGGCGGTGGTGGTGCCGCTCGACCCGCTGCTGAAGCGGCGGGAGATCGCCGCGTACCTGGGGGACTGCGGGGCGCGGCTGCTGATCGCCTGGCACGCCTTCGCCGAGACGGCGGAGGCGGGCTCGGCCGGCACGCGGACCGACTGCTTCTTCGTCGTCCCCGGGGAGTTCCGCCGGCTGCTGCGCGGCGTCGCGGCCGAGCGCGAGATCGCCTCCATGGCGGCCGACGACACCGCCGTCATCCACTACACCTCCGGCACGACCGGCCGGCCCAAGGGCATCGAGCTGACCCACGCGAACCTGGGCGGCAACGCCGCCACCGTGGCGCGCATGCACGCGCTCGGCGTCGACGACGTGGTGCTGGGCGCGCTGCCGCTCTACCACACCTTCGGCCAGACCTGCTCGCTCAACGCCACCGTGCACGCGGGCGCGCGGCTGACGCTGCTGGGCCGCTTCGACCCCGGGCGGGCGCTGGAGGTGATCAGGCGCGACGGGGTGACCGTCTTCCAGGGCGTGCCGACCATGTTCATCGCGCTGCTCGACCATCCGGGCGCCTCCGACCTGTCGATGTTGCGGGTCTGCGCGTCGGGCGGGGCGGCGCTGCCGCTGGACGTGCTGCGCGCGTACGAGGCCAGGTTCGGCTGCGAGATCGTCGAGGGGTACGGGCTCAGCGAGACCTCCCCCGTCGCCGCGACCAACCGGGGCGGCGCGCACCGCAGGCCCGGCTCGATCGGCTGGCCCATCAGGGACGTCGAGATCAAGGTCGTCGGCGAGGACGGCCACGAGCTGCCCACCGGCGAGATCGGCGAGCTGGTGGTGCGTGGCCCCAACGTCATGAAGGGCTACTGGAACGACCCCGAGGCCACGGCGGAGGTCATCCGCGACGGCTGGTTCCACACCGGCGACCTCGGGCGCCGGGACGAGGACGGCTACCTCTTCCTGGTGGACCGCCGCCGCGACGTGATCATCCGCGGCGGCTACACCGTCTATCCGCGCGAGGTGGAGGAGGTGCTCTACGAGCATCCGGCGGTGCGGCAGGCGGCGGTGATCGGCGTGCCGCACCCCGAGCTGGGCGAGGAGATCGAGGCGGTGGTGGCCCTGCGCGCGCCGGTGAGCTGCGAGGAGCTGCGCGACTTCGTACGCGAGCGGGTGGCCGCCTACAAGTATCCGCGCCGCCTGTCGTGCGTGGACGAGCTGCCGATGAGCCCCACCGGCAAGATCCTCAAACGCGCCCTCCCCCGCCCGGCCGCCCGCTAGAGCCGGTACGTCCGGGTGATCGCGACGATGCCGCCGTCCTCGCGGGTCGCGGCCACCAGGCCGGGCGGCATGGGCGTGAACCCGGGCACCGCCGCGAACCCGTCCCGCTCCCCGATCGCGGTCACCCGCAACCCGCCCGCGTCCGCCGTGCCACTCGCCGTGCCGCCTGTGGTGCCGCTCGCCGGGCTTCCCGCCGCGCCTCCCGCCACGCGCAGGGTGAGCTCCACGCCGCCCCGGGGGATGCCGCGGAAGCGGAGCTCGCCCGGCCAGGTGTTCGCGCGGACGCCGGTCACCGGCACGGTCACCGGGCGCAGGCCGGCCGCCCTGGCGGTGGCCTCGACGATCGGCCGCTCGACGCGCAGGGTGAGGGAGCGCGCGCCCCTGCCCGCGGTGACCTTGAGCCGGTAGGTGTCGCCGCTCTTGGACAACACGCTTACCGTCGGCCCGTCGGCCTCGACCGCCGGGGCGCGGCCGGTCCACAGGCCGGTGCCGCGGACATAGCCGGGCGGCAGGAAGGAGGTGTCACGGCCGGCGACGTACTGCTTGGTCCAGGCGGACGGGTCGAGGTCGGCGCTGACCCATCCGGCGCTGCCGCTGTCGGCGTCCATCACGTACGCCAGGTGCGTACGCCGCGGGTTGGCCGCGTCGAAGCCGTCCAGCGCCAGCCCGGCGGGCACCAGCGCGACCGCCAGCGCGGCGGCGGCCAGCGGCGCCCCGAACGCGACGGGCCGGCCGAGCGGGCGCTCCGGGGCGGGCAGCCACAGCTCGACGACCGGCAGCGCGGTCAGCGCGAACAACGCCAGCACCACCGCGCTCACCCCGCCGAGCGCCAGGCCCATGCCGTCGAAGACCACCAGGGCCAGCGCGGGCAGCAACGCCGCCGCCACGGACAGCCCCGCCGTCAGCGCCACCACCCGCACCACCCCGCCTCTGGGCGGCAGCAGGGCGACGATGCCGCCGAGGCCGGCGAACAGGGCGGGCAGCGCGAACATGAAGGAGGCTCCGGGCGCGATCTGCGCGCACGCCACGCCGAGCAGCGCCGGCCAGGCCAGCGCGCCGATGGCCAGCGCCGCGGGCCCGACCCTGCGCCGCAGCGTCAGATACCACCCCAGCACCGCCAGCCCGGCCATCACGGCCACGGCCGCGCGGAACGCCTCGGGCCGGTGCAGCAGGCCGCCCATCCCGTAGTAGTCGGGCCGCACCGCCACCAGCAGCTCCCACAACCCCTGCGCCAGCAGCGCCGCCAGCCCGACCGGCACCACGGCCGACACCGCGCCGACGACGATCCGGGCCGGGCCGGCCACCCGCCGCCGCCACGCGAGCAGCGCCAGCCCGGCCACCGCCGCCACGCCCAGCCCGGCCAGCGGCCAGACCAGCGCGTTCGGGTAGGTGACCATGACACCGAAGAGCCGGAAGTAGGTCACGTCGTGGTCGGCGTCCAGCGCGGGCAGGTCGGCCGCGCCGAGGGCGCGCGCCAGGGCCAGCATGTTCGTGCCGTGGTGCTGCAGGCTGCCCCGGTTGAGCAGGGCGAGGGAGTCGTCGGCCGTGTGGTAGCGCGAGGAGTCCTGGATGTAGGCGAAGTTCATGCCGGTGAACCCGGCCTTGGTCAGCGGGGTGAAGTCGGTGTTGTTCGGCAGCAGCCGGTACAGCTCGACCATCATGGAGTCGCCCCGCGGGTACGGCACGGCCCCGGTGAACGCCGCCACCAGCCCGGCGTTGTCCTTCGAGGTCTCGAACATCAGCGAGGGGCCGCTGACCCCGCGCGCCTCCCAGTTCAGCAGCACGCCCCCGGCGCGCCCGAGCGGATGCTCCCTGACGAACGCCTCGGCGCCGAGCACGCCGTCCTCCTCGCCGTCCGTGATCAGGAAGACCAGGTCGTTGCGGAGCCGGGTGTCACCGAGCGCGCGCACGGTCTCCAGCATCGACGCCACGGCGGCCGCGTCGTCGGAGACGCCGGGGCCCATCGCGGCGGAGTCGTAGTGGGCGGCGATCACCACCGTGCCGGTCGGGTCGGTGCCGCGCCGGGTGGCCACGACGTTGTGCACCTGCCCGAACGCCGCCAGCCCCGTCGAGGAGTTCGCCCCCACGGCGCGCTGGACCGCCACCTCCAGCCCCGCGGCCCGCAACTGGCCGGCCAGGTAGTCTCTGGCCCGCGCGCCGGCCGCGCTGCCGATCGGCCGCGGCCGGGTGGCGAACCGCTCAAGGTGCCGCACGGCCCGCTCGGCGCTGAACCGCTCGGCCGGGGCGGAGGCGGGCAGCGGCTGCATCGTGCTGTTCGTCATGGCGGTCAGCACGATCACGCCGGCCAGCGCGAGCAGGGCCAGCACCCCCGCCGTCACGCGGCGGGGGACGTCGAACAACTTTCCCATCATGATCGGGAAGGCTAGGTTTCCGGACCCTGCGGCCGGAATGATGCGCGTACCCCGATCGGGCTGTGGTTTTCCTCAGGTCTCGTTGACGCAGCGCAGCACCGGGTACGAGGTGAGCGCCTCCGGGTCCAGTTCCTCCCCCGTCGTGACGTGGAAGGTCACGCTCTCCCCGGGCAGCAGCGTGACGAGCTGGTCGTCCACGGTCGCGGCCGGGTCGAGCCGGTCGGGGAAGATCGCCAGCTCGCGCACGACGGTCGCGGCGGTGACGGTCACCGCGTAACCGCCCTCCTCCCGCTCCACGACCGCGGCCGCCTTGGCCTTGGGGTAGCCCATCTCCGGGTCCTCGGCCAGCGCGAACACCGCCCGCTCGCCGTCCAGCGCGGCGGTGACGAACAGGGCCCCGTCCGCCTGCGGCGGCGCGAGGCGCAGCGTGCCTCGGGCGGGGACGGTGACCTGCTCGGCGCGTTCCGCGATGGCCGTGCCCGACAGGTCGCGCGCGGCCAGGTCGAGCGTGCCCGCCCACTCCTCGTCGGTGTCGTTGACCAGGACGACGTCGGCGTCCAGCCGGGTGATCAGGCGGTCGGCGAAGGAGCGGCGCAGCGCGTACCACAGGGGCTTCCTGCGGCCCGCGCCGTCCACGGCGGCCCAGGACGTGACCGGCCAGCAGTCGTTGAGCTGCCAGACGATCGTGCCCATGCAGTACGGCATCAGCGCCCGGAACCGCTCCACCCCGTACGCCATCGCGCGCGCCTGGTTGAGCTGGGTGTAGTAGTGCCAGTCGTCGAACGTCTCCGGCTGCGGCAGGTGGCCGCCGAGGCCGCGCAGCAGCTTGGCCTGCCCGTCGTCCGCCTTCTGGTGGGAGGAGTCGGGCGTCAGCGGCTCGTCGGAGGAGGCGGCGCGCAGCGTGGCGTACGCGGGCGGCCCCTGGAAGCCGAACTCGGCCACGAAGCGCGGCTCGTAGGCGCCGTAACGCAGGTAGTCCTCGCGGTTCCAGACGTCCCAGATGTGCAGGGTGCCGGTCGAGGGGTCGAGCACGTCGCGCTCGGGATCGCCCGAGTAGGGGCTGCTCGGCCAGTACGGCCGCGTCGGGTCCAGCTCGGCCACCACGCGCGGCAGCAGGTCGTAGTAGAACCCGGCGCCCCAGCTCCGGTCCCCCAGCGGCTCGCGCCAGCCCCAGCGCTGGTGACCCTCGACGTTCTCGTTGCTGCCGCACCAGAGCACCAGGCTCGGGTGCGCGGACAGGCGGGCGACGTTCTGCCGGGCCTCGGCCTCGACCTCGGAGCGGAACGGCTCCTCCTCGGGGTAGGCCGAGCAGGCGAACGGGAAGTCCTGCCAGACCAGCAGGCCCGCCCGGTCGGCCAGGGTGTAGAAGTCCTCCGACTCGTACACGCCGCCGCCCCACACCCGCAGCGCGTTGGCCCCGGTCTCCAGGGCCTGGCCGAAGCGCTCGGCCAGGCGCTGCGGGGTGACCCGGGCGGGGAAGCAGTCGTCGGGGATCCAGTTGAAGCCGCGCACGAACACCGGCCGGCCGTTGACGATCAGCCGGAAGGCGTCGGTGTCCAGCTCGACGGTGCGGAAGCCGATCTCGCGCCGCCACTCGTCGGAGCCGGCGCGCACGGTCAGCGGGTAGAGCGGCTGCGCGCCGTGCCCGCGCGGCCACCACCGCTCGGCGTGCGGCACGTCCAGGCGCAGCACGGCCTCGCTCTCGCCCGGCTCCAGCTTGGCCTCGACGCTGACGCCCGCCACCTCGGCGGTGACCGTGACGGGCGCGTCGCCGCCGCTGCGCTCGACGCGTACGTGCACGTCCACGCCGTCGCCGCGCACCAGCGGGCGCACCTCGGCCAGGCGCGCGCCCGACCAGCCGGCCAGCCCGATGGGCCGCCAGATGCCGCTGGTCACCAGCGTGGGGCCCCAGTCCCAGCCGAAGTTGCAGGCCATCTTCCTGATGAAGGGATAGGGCTCGTCGTAGGGCCCGGGGCGCTCCCCGTGCCGGGCCCGCTGCTCCTCGGCGTAGGCGTACGGCGCGCGGAAACGCACTTCGAGCCGGTTCGCCCCCTCCCGCAGCGCCTCGCGGGCCGCGAAGCGGTAGGTGCGGTGCATGTTGGCGCTCTCGCCGAGCATGTGGCCGTTGAGCCGCACGGTCGCGATCGTGTCGAGCCCCTCGCAGACGAGATCGACGCGCTCGTGCCCGTCGTCGTGCCAGTCGAAGGCGGTCGCGTAGACCCAGTCGGTCCGGCCGATCCAGCCCAGCCGCGTCTCGTTGTCGTCGCGGTAGGGGTCTTCGATGAGCCCGGCGGCGAGCAGGTCGGTGTGCACGCTGCCCGGCACGGCCGCCGGGATCTCGGCGAGCCCGCGCGGGTCGTCGCCGTCTGCTCGGAGGGTCCAGCCGTCGTGCAGCGGACGGTACACGTGATTCTCCCCATGCTGCTCTACTAAACCGAGTAAGCCCGCCAGACTCTATGTGTACGCCACATCTCCGGTCAACAGTCGTACCATCGGTTAACCGTTGAAGCTCAGGAGGCCAGCAGTGAAGCGACCGACGATCGCGGACATCGCCAGAGAGGCCGGAGTCTCCAAGGGCGCCGTCTCCTACGCGCTGAACGGGCAGCCCGGCGTCTCCGAGGAGACCAGGCGGCGCATCCTGGCCATCGCCGACCGGCTCGGCTTCCGCGCCAACAGCGCCGCCCGCGCCCTGGCCGGGGCGCACGCCAAGGTGGTCGGCCTGGCCCTGCCGCGCCCGCCGGCCACGCTGGGGGTCGAGCCGTTCTTCATGGAGCTGATCAGCGGCCTGGAGGCGGAGCTGTCCACCCGCTCCTACGCGCTGCTGCTGCAGATGGTGCCGCACGAGGCCGAGGAGATCGACTTCTATCGCCGCTGGTGGAGCGAGAGCCGGGTGGGCGGCGTGCTGGTCTGCGACCTGCGCGTGCACGACGAGCGGGTGCGCGCCCTGCGCGAGCTGGGCCTGCCCGCCGTCGCGATCGGCCCGCCCTCCGCCGCGGGCGGGCTGGCCAGCATCTGGTCCGACGACGACGTCTCCATGGTGGAGGCCGTGGAATACCTGGCGGCGCTGGGCCATCGCCGGATCGCCAGGGTGGGCGGCATCTCCGAGCTGGCCCACACGGCGCTGCGCACGAAGGCGTTCGACGAGGTCTGCGCGCGGCTCGGGCTGAGCGCGCGCACCGTGCCCACCGACTACAGCGCCGAGGACGGCGCGCGGGCCACCCGCCTGCTGCTCGGCGCCCCCGACCGGCCGACCGCGCTGATCTACGACAACGACATCATGGCCATCGCGGGCCTGACCACGGCCCAGGAGCTGGGCCTGTCCGTGCCGGCCGACCTGTCCATCGTGGCCTGGGACGACTCGCCGATCTGCCACCTGCTGCACCCGCCGCTGACCGCGCTGACCCGCGACATCGGCGCGTACGGCGTGCACGCGGCCCGGCTGCTGCTGTCGGCGATGGACGGCGCGCCGGCCGGGGACGTGCACGGCGAGCCGGCCCACCTCACGCCCCGGGGCAGCACCGCACCCCCTATGGTTGAAATGTAAATGTAACGGTTAAGCAACATAGCCACAGCATGTCTTTACATCTCGCACTTTAGCGGCGGACGATTCCGTCCACTTGAACTGAAGCGCTTTAGTTCCTCATCGCGCCCTGTGCCGTCCGGTCGGCCCGCGCGAAACCCCTGAGGACGGAGACCATGGACATGCAACGCAAAGCACTGGCCGGCGCCACGCTGGCCGCGGTGCTCCTGACCGCGGCCTGCGGCGGCGGCACGAGCGCCGGCGGGCCCTCTGCCAGCGCTTCCGCACCGACCGACCCGGCCAAGGCGACCGGCGAGATCACCGTGCTGACCAACAGGACCGACATGGTGACCGACGGCACGCTGGCGAAGTACGCCGCCGAGTTCAACAAGACACACCCCGGCATCACGGTCAAGTTCGACGGGATCACCGATTACGAGGGTGAAGTCAAAATCCGGATGAACACCGAGAACTACGGTGACGTCCTGCTCATCCCGAGCACCGTCAGCCGCGACGACTATCCGAAGTTCTTCTCCTCGCTCGGCCCCGCCGCTGAACTGAGCAAGAAATATCAGTTCACCGAGAAGGGCACGGTCGACGGCACCGTGTACGGACTGACCTCCTTCGGCGTGGTCAACGGCTTCGTCTACAACAAGGACCTGTGGGCCAAGGCCGGCGTCACCGAGTGGCCGAAGACGCCCGCCGAGTTCCTCACCGCGCTGCAGGCGGTCAAGGACAAGACGGGCGCGATCCCGTACTACACGAACTACAAGGACGGCTGGCCGCTGAGCGGCTGGCAGGGCGCGATGGGCGCGATCACCTGCGACCCCAAGGCCAACGACAAGCTGGCCACCTCCCGCGACCCCTGGGCGGCGGGCAGCGACCTCAACGTCTCCGACACGCTGCTGTTCGACATCGTCAGCCGCAAGCTGTCCGAGCCCGACCCGACCACCACCAACTGGGAGGACAGCAAGAGCCTGCTGGCCAACGGCAAGATCTCCAGCATGTTCCTCGGCTCCTGGTCGATCGTGCAGATGCGGGCGGCGGCCGAGAAGGCCGGCAAGAGCCCCGACAGCATCGGCTACATGCCCTTCCCCGCGCAGGTGAACGGCAAGTTCTGCGCCCCCACGACCCCCGACTACGTCTACGCGATCAACAAGCATTCGCAGAACCAGCAGGCCGCCCGCGCCTGGCTGGACTGGGTGCTCGACAAGTCCACCTTCGCCGCCGACGTGCAGGGCATCTCCAGCGTGCGCGGCGCGCCGCTGCCGACGGCGCTCAAGCCGTTCGAGGCGGCCGGGGTGGAGTTCTTCGAGCTGTCCCAGGCCGATTCGGGCAAGGTCACCACGATCGACAACGCCGCCGAGGTGGGGCTGACCAAGCCCGAATACCGCCAGAAGCTCGTGGACATCGCCCGCGGGGCCGCCAAGGGCGACCTCGCCGGCGCCTTCCGGGAGCTGGCCGGCAAGTGGGCCGAGGCCATGGCCCTCGGCGGATGACCCCGATGACCGGTCTGTCCGTGCGCTCCGCCAGATCCGCACCCCCACCGGCGCGGCACGCGGCCACGCCGCCGCGCCGGTGGCGGCGGGTGACCCCCTGGTTGTACCTGGCCGTGCCGCTGATCATGCTGGTGACGTTCACGTACGTCCCCGTCGTGAGCATGATCTCCTACAGCTTCACCGACTGGGACGGCGTCAGCCCCGACCGCTCCTACGTCGGCCTGGACAACTACGTGCAGCTCTTCACCCGCCCCGAGCTGTTCTCGGTCTTCGCCACCAGCCTGTTCTACCTGGTCGCCTCGTTCGCGCAGATCGCGCTGGCGCTCTACTTCGCGGCCGTGCTCAGCTTCGGCACGCGCCTGCGCGGCTTCTTCAAGGGCGTCATCTTCTTCCCCTACCTGCTCAACGGGGTCGCGGTCGCGTTCGTCTTCCTCTACCTGTTCCAGCCCGGCGGCACGCTCGACCAGGTGCTGCGGCTGGTCGGCGTCGACGCGGAGATCCTCTGGCTGGGCAACCCGGACCTGGCCAACGTCTCATTGTCCGGGGTCTCCGTCTGGCGCTTCATGGGGCTGAACTTCGTGCTCTTCCTCGGCGCCATCCAGTCGGTGCCGTCGGAGCTGCACGAGGCCGCCATGCTGGACGGGGCGAGCCGGCCGCAGATCATGTGGCACATCATCATCCCGAGCATCCGGCCGATCATCAGCCTGAGCGTCATCCTGGGCGTGGCGGGCGCGCTGTCGGTCTTCGAGATCCCGTACATCATGACCGGCGGCTCCGGCGAGACCAAGACGTTCGTGATCCAGACCGTGAAGCTGGCCTTCCAGTTCAACAAGACCGGGCTCGCCTCGGCGGCTGCCGTGGTGCTGCTGGTCGTCATCCTGCTGATCACCTGGGTGCAGCGGCGGCTCGTGCCCGAGGAGAGGACGCCGAGCACATGAGCGCGCGCCTGCCGATGGCGGCACTGAAGTATCTCTCGCTCGTCGCCGCGGCGGCGGTGGTGCTGCTGCCGCTGCTGACGATGTTCGGCACGTCGTTCAAGACGCCCGAGGAGATGGCCGCCGGCGACGTGCTGGCGCTGCCGGCGAGCTGGTTCAACCTGGAGAACTACCGCATCGCCTTCGCGAACGGGAACATGCTGGCCGCCTTCGGGAACACCGCCTTCATCCTGCTGTTCTCGATCACCGGGACCATCCTCATCGGGTCGATGTCGGCGTACGCGATCGACCGGTTCGCCTTCCGGGCCAAGAAGCTGGTGCTGGCGTTGTTCCTCGTCGCCACGCTGGTGCCCGGGGTGACCACGCAGGTGGCCACCTTCGAGGTGATCGACGCGTTCGGGCTCTTCGACACCCGGTGGGGGCCGATCCTGCTGTTCATGGGCACCGACATCGTGGCCATCTACATCTTCCTGCAGTTCATCAGGAACATCCCGGTCTCGCTCGACGAGGCCGCCAGGATGGACGGGGCCGGCTCGTTCACCATCTACCGGCGGGTCATCCTGCCGCTGCTCAAGCCCGCGATCGCGACCGTCGTCATCATCAAGGGGATCACCGTCTACAACGAGTTCTACATCCCGTTCCTCTACATGCCGTCGGAGGAGCTGGGCGTGATCTCCACCTCGCTCTTCCGGTTCAAGGGGCCGTTCGGCGCGCACTGGGAGGTCATCTCCGCCGGCGCGGTGCTGGTGATCCTGCCGACCCTGGTCATCTTCCTGGCGCTGCAACGGTTCGTCTACAACGGATTCACCGCCGGAGCGACAAAGTGAACCCGGCGGATGTCCGCCTACGATAGGCCCGTGAAACGGCTGACGATCAGCGACATCGCCGCGCGGGCGGGCGTGTCGATCGGGGCGGTCTCCTTCGCGCTGAACGACCGGCCGGGCGTCTCGGAGGCCACCCGGCGGCGCATCCTGGCGATCGCCGCCGAGATGGGCTGGCGGCCCAGCGCCGCCGCCCGCGGGTTGTCGGAGTCGCGGGCCCACACCGTCGGGCTGGTCATCGCCCGCAGCGCCGACACGCTGGGGGTGGAGCCGTTCTTCATGAAGTTCATCGCGGGGGTGGAGAGCGAGCTGGCGCTGACGCGTACGGCGCTGCTGCTGCAGGTCGTGCCCGACCACGCCCGCTCGATCGAGGCCATCACCGACTGGTGGGCCGAGCGGCGGATCGACGGGCTGATCGTCATGGACCTGTGGGCCGACGACGCGCGGCTGCCGGTGCTGGAGTCGATGGGCGTCCCCGCCGTGCTGGTCGGCCGGCCCCGACCCGGCGGCATGCCGGCGGTCTGGAACGACGACGCCGCCGCGGTGACCGAGGCCGTCGACTTCCTGGTCGGGCTCGGCCACCGGCGCATCGCCCGGGTCGCCGGGCTGCCCGCGCTGGAGCACACGCAGGTGCGCACGGCCGCCTTCCACGCCGCCATGGAGCGGCACGGGCTCTCCCCCACCACGGTCGTCGACACCGACTACACCTGGGCGGCCGGCGCGCAGGCCACCCGCGACCTGCTCGCCGCCGCCGCGCCGCCGACCGCGATCACCTACGACAACGACGTCATGGCCACGGCCGGGCTGAGCGTGGCCGGGCAGCTCGGCGTGGAGGTGCCACGGGAGCTGTCGATCGTGGCGGGCGACGACTCGCAGCTCTGCGAGATGGTCTTCCCCACGCTGACCGCGCTGTCCAGGGACGTGCAGGCGTACGGCGTACACACCGCCCGCACGCTGGTCGAGCTGCTCGACGGCCGCTCACCCGGCTCCTTCCAGGACGCGACGGCCCGGCTCGTGGCCAGGCGCAGCACGGCCGCCGCCCCCTGAGCCGGGGCTACCATTTCCCTGGTGGAGGAGCGGATGGGGCGGCGCACGACGATGAGCGACATCGCCCGTCGCGCCGGCGTCTCCCGCGTGGCGGTCTCCTACGCGCTCAACGGCCGGCCCGGGGTGTCGCAGGCCGTGCGCGAGCGCATCCTGCGCATCGCCGCCGAGACCGGCTTCAACCCCAGCGTCCCCGCCCAGGCCCTGCACGGCGCGGCCGCGCACGCCATCGGGCTGGTCCTGTCCCGGCCGGCGCCCGGCCTGGCCGTCGAGAGCTTCCGGCGGCGGCTGATCGGCGGCGTGCAGGCCGAGCTGGCGGGGCGGGGGTTCGGGCTCGTGCTGCAGTTCACCGGCGGGCCCGAGGAGGAGCTGGACGTCTACCGGCGCTGGCACGGGGAGCGCCGGGTGGACGGGGTGATCGTCTGCGACCTGCGGGTGGCCGACCCGCGCCCCGGGGCACTGGCCGCCCTGGGCCTGCCCGCCGTCATCCTCGGCCCCCCGGACGCCCCGGCCGCCGCCCCCTCCGGGTCTGGCACCCGGACCGGCGGGCTCGGGACCGGCGGGCTCGGGACCGGCGGGCTCGGGACCGGTGAGCTCGGGACCGGTGAGCTCGGGTGCGAGGCCGGGGGGCGTGGGGGCGGGGCTTTGGCGTACTTCTGGTCGGATCCGGGTGACGCGGTCGAGAAGGTGGTCGCGCACCTGGCGAGGCTCGGGCACCGGCGGGTGGCGCGGGTGGGCGGGCCGGCCGGGCTGCTGCACTCCGTCCTGCGCGCCGAGCGGTTCGCCGCGGCCTGCGAGCGGGCCGGTCTGGCCCACGCCGTCATCCCCGCCGACCGCACGGGCGAGGCGGGCGCGCACGTGACGCGGCGGGTGCTCAGCTCCTCGCCCCGCCCCACGGCCATCGTCTACGACAACGACGTGATGGCGGTGGCCGGGCTGAGCGTGGCCGGGGAGATGGGGGTGGCCGTGCCGCGCGACCTGTCGCTGGTCGCGGGCGACGACTCGCCCCTGTGCCAGGCCGTACGCCCGGCGCTGACCGTGCTGAGCCGCGACGTGCCCGCCTACGGGGCGCAGGCCCTGCGCCTGCTGTTCGAGGTCATCGAGGGCGGCGGGCCGCGCCGCGTGCCGGCGCCGGCGGCGGTCCTGGTCGCCAGGGGCAGCACCGCCGCCGCCCCGGCCGGCGACCCGGTGCGCCGGTGAGAGCAGCCTTTCCGGGGAGTGTCGTGGCCGTCGGATACGCTCTCCGCTGATCATTTCGCCGGCGAGAGGTTGCCGATGTTCCGTCTCCTGGCCATCCTGGCGGCCACCGCGCCGAGCCTGTTATACCCGCTGTTCACCCGGGAGATCGGCTGGCCGTACCTGGTCGCGGGGGCGCTGGCGCTGCTCTCCCGGGCCCGGCCGCTTCGCCGGGACCGGCAGGCCGGACCCGGCTGACCCGGGCGCGCGGCGGACGCCGATCCGGCCCGGCCGGGCCCGGCTAGCCCACCAGGCCCAGCAGGACCGCGAGCGGGACGAACGCCGCGGTCAGGGCCGCCGCCCACCACCGTGGCGCGGGTCCCCGCCGCAGCGCCTCGACGCCGAGGGGGACCATCACGACGATCAGCCCGGCCAGTGCCAGCAGCGAGACCGGGTCGGTGCTGCCCTTGAGCACGCCCAGCGGCAGTGCCGCCGCCAGCCCCAGCGCCACGCACCGCACCGGGCCCAGCGCCCCGGCCAGGTGGGCGCCGACCGCGAGCACGAGCCAGCCCGCCATGACGCAGACGTTGGTCGCCTTGAACACGTGGAAGGCGCCGTACGTCCCCTCCACCACGTGCCGGGCCGTCTCCAGGCCGAGCACGTCCACGAGCTGGAAGGCCAGGTGGCTCACCCCGGCGTGGAACACCCGGCCGAACAGCCCGAGCACGACCAGCGTGACGCCCCACCGCGCCCAGCCGGGCCGGGTGGCCCCGATGCGCCGGCCGAGCGCGGTCGCGGCGGGCCACAGCAGCACGATCCCGGCCGCGAACAGGCCGTAGGACCAGGCCATCCGCCCGGGGTGGGCGGCGTGGGCGGCGAGCTGGCCGGGGAAGAAGTCGTCCTGGCCGAGGCGCGTGAGCACTCCGGCGGCCGTCAGGAGCGGCCCCAGCACCAGCCCGGCGCCCTCGGCCCAGCGGCCGGGGATCTCGTTCGTCATACCGATCATCCAAGCCGCGACCGGCCCCGCGCACACGGGCGCTGCGGCGAGCGCCCGGGGTAGTGCCCGCGCTACCGCCGCCGCCCCGGCGACCTGGGCTGTCAGTGTGGGGCGGCCTCGCCTGCGGTGCTCTCCCTGACGATCAGCCGGTGCGGGACCACGATCTCGGCGGGCGCGCCGGCCGTGCCGCGGATCGACTCCAGCAGCGTGTCCACCGCCCGCCGGGCGATCTCCCCCTTGTCCGGGGCGATCGTGGTCAGGCTGGGGGTGCTGTACTGGCCCTCCTCGATGTCGTCCAGCCCGACCACCGCCACGTCGTCGGGGACGCGGCGGCCCGCCCTGGTCAGCGCCCTGATCGCGCCCAGGGCGAGCAGGTCGTTGTAGCAGAACACCGCGTCGGGCGGCTCGGGCAGGGCCAGCAGCCGCTCCATGGCCTCGGCGCCCAGCCGCCGGTGGAAGTGCGGGGTGGACACGATCAGCTCCTCGTCCACCTCCAGGCCCGCGCGCAGGTGCGCCTGCCGGTAGCCCGAGGTGCGCAGCTGGGCGGTCTCGCCCGTCGCGTACGGCTGGTCGCCGATCGCGGCCACCCGGCGGCGGCCCAGCTCCAGCAGGTGCGTGGTGGCGTCGCGGGCGGCGCTCACGTTGTCGATGGCCACGTGCGGGAAGCTGCCGTTGAAGATGTGCTCGCCGAGCAGCACGATCGGGACGCGGTGGGCGCGGGCGCGCAGCTCGTCGGCCGAGACCGACAGCGGGCTGAGCAGCAGGCCGTCGAACATGGTGGCGCGCGAGTCGCGGCCGAGCAGCTCGCGCTCCCTGTCGCCGTCGCCGTCGGTCTGGTCGACCATGACCACGTAGCCCTGGGCGCGGGCGGCCCTGATCACCTCGCGGGCCAGCTCGGCGAAGTAGGGCACGTCCAGCTCGGGCACCACCAGCGCGATCATGCCCGTGCGCCCCTGCTTGAGGTTGCGGGCGATGAGGTTGGGGCGGTAGTCGAGCTCGTCGAGCGCCACCTGCACCCGGGCCCGCAGCTCGTCGGAGACCGGCGCGTAACCGTTGACGACGTTGGAGACCGTGCGGATGGACACGTTCGCCCGCTTGGCGACGTCGCGCAGGGTTGGACCGGCCATGCGTCTCCTATACCTCCGGCTGCTGGAATTGGGAAGATCCTAAATCAACTCTTGCATCGTTGCAGACGAGTATGCATGATGTCTGCATCGTTGCAGAGCCCTCACATCGCATTTCCCCGTCCGGCGAGGAGTCGAAGATGACTACAACCCCCATCGGCCGCCGCGGCTTCCTCAAGGGAGCTCTCGGCATCGGCGCGCTCGCCGCGACCGGCTCGCTGGCCGCGTGCGCGGCGCCGGGCGGGACGGGCACGCAACCCAGCAGGCTGGCCCGGCCGAGTGCGTCCGCGTCCGCCGCCAAGGGCGAGATCACCATCTGGAACCGCTCGGGCGACCTGTTCAAGGTGTTCGACGCCGCGATCGCCAAGTTCCGCCAGGCGTACCCGAACGTCACGGTGAACCACCAGGCCGTCGACATCGACGCCAAGCTGGCCAACACCCTGATCAGCGGCACCGACGTGCCCGACGGCAGCTTCTGGGACGACGCCAAGATCGGCGGGCAGGCCGAGCACCTCTACGACCTGACGGACCTGATCGCGCCGTACCAGGACCAGACCTCGCCGTACAAGCTGTCGGTCAACACCGTGGACGGCAAGATCTACGGCGTGCCGTGGGACCTCGACCCGGGGCTGCTCTGGTATCGCGAGGACATCCTGGAGAGCGCGGGGGTCGATCCGGCGGGGCTGGCGACGTACGACGACCTGCTGGCGGCGGCCCGTACGATCAAGGAGAAGGACCCCAGGACCGCGCCCATCCACCTGGAGAAGACGCCCTTCCTCAGCCAGCTCTGGCTGGAGATGCTGGCCAACCAGCAGGGCACGAGCCTCAGCGACGCGCAGGGCAGGCTGCGCCTCGACTCCGCGGAATACCGGCGCATCCTCACCTGGATCCGCGGTGCGGTCGATGACGGCCTGGTCACCCACGCTCCCTACCTGGAGCAGGCCGACGTCAACACGCTCGACAACGGGCAGCAGGTGTTCGTGCCGTGGGCGATCTGGTGGTCGTTCGCGCCGCAGCAGCTCCTGAAGAAGACCAAGGGCAAGTGGCGGGCCGCGCCGCTGCCGGCCTGGACGCCGGGCGGCGCGCGCAGCGGCGCGATGGGCGGCAGCAGCTTCATCATCCCGGCCAAGGCCAAGAACCCGGAGCTGGCCTGGCTGCTGTACGAGTTCCTGTGCTTCAAGGAGCCCGGCTACACCGCCGTGTACGGCCCCAACGACATCTACCCCGGCGGCCTGTCCACCTCGATCCCCAGCTACCGGCCCGCGCTCGACCCGGCCAAGCCGCTGTTCCGGCCGATCGAGGCGCTCGGCGGCCAGGACCTGTGGAAGGTCGCCGTCGAGGCCGCCGAGACCATCCCGGCCGCCGCGCCGATCCCGTGGTGGTGGGCGCAGTCGGTGGACTACCTCGGCAACAACGTGCAACGCCTGATGGAAGGCAAGATGACCCCTGACCAAGTGATCTCCGAGTCGGCCGAGAAGATCCAGCGGAACCTGATCGACCGCTCATGAGGATCGGGTCCATCCGGCTGACGCCGTACCTGTTCATCGCCCCGTTCTTCGTGGTCTTCGCCGCGTTCGGGCTCTATCCGCTGATCTACGCCCTGCAGCTCAGCTTCATGCGCTGGCGAGGCGGGAGCCAGGCCCGCTGGGTCGGCCTCGACAACTACCTCTACCTGCTGACCAGCCCCGACTTCTGGGCCTCGCTCGGCAACAGCGCCGTCATGTGGCTGCTCATCGTGCCGCTGCAGATCGTGGCCGGGCTGGGCGGCGCGGTGCTGCTGGCCAACGCCAGGCTGCGGCTGCGCGGGTTCTTCCGGGTGGCCTTCATCGCGCCGTTCGTGACCCCGGTGGTGGCCATGGCGCAGGTGTGGATCGTGGTGTTCGACCAGGACTACGGCCTGGTCAACTACCTGCTCAACCTGGTGGGCCTGCCCGACGTGGGCTGGCTGACCACCACGGCGTGGTCCAAGCCGACGCTGGCGCTGCTGTTCCTGTGGAAGACCACCGGGTTCGCGATCATCATCCTGCTCGCGGGCCTCCAGGCCGTCCCCGGCGGCGTGTACGAGGCCGCCTCCCTCGACGGCGCCTCCCGCCTGCGCCAGTTCTGGTCGATCACCGTGCCGCTGGTGCGCCGGAGCATGGCCTTCCTCGTGGTCATCCAGACGCTGGCCGTCTTTCAGATGTTCGCCGAGCCGCACGTCGTCACCGAGGGCGGCCCGTACGGCTCCACCACCACCGCGGGTCTCCACCTCTACGACCACATCACGGCCTCCGACCTGGGCACCGGCGCGGCGAACTCGTTCCTGCTGGTCCTGCTGGTCTTCGGCCTGTCGCTGGCGTCGGTCAGGATGTTGCGCCCGAAAGACGAGGTGTCATGAACCAGGCCAAACCCGGCATCGCTCAGTACGTGGTGCTGGCGGTGCTCGCGATCGTGTTCCTCTACCCGATCTGGTGGGCGGTCAGCTCCTCGTTCAAGCCCGCGGCCGAGATCATCTCCAGCCCGCTGTCCATCGGCGAGCTGACACTGGACAACTACCGCGCCATGTTCGCCGACGTGCCGATCGGCACCGGGTTCGCCAACACGGCGCTGGTGCTGCTGGTCAAGGGCGCGATGACGATGTTCTTCTGCCCGCTGGCCGGCTACGCCTTCGCCAAGTATGACTTCCCGGCCAAGAACCTGCTCTTCGGCGTGGTCATGCTGACGCTGATGCTGCCGACGCTGGTGCTCATCATCCCGCTGCTGCTGGAGATGAGCGCGCTGGGCTGGGTCAACACCTACCAGGCGCTGATCCTGCCGGGCAGCATCGACGCGTTCAGCATCTTCTGGATGCGGCAGACGATCGCCGCCATCCCCGACGAGCTGATCGACGCCGGACGGGTGGACGGGGCCGGCGAGTTCGGCATCTTCTCCAAGGTCGTGCTGCCGGTCATCCGGCCCGGCCTGGCCGCGCTGGCGGTGCTGACCACCATGAACGTCTACAACGACTTCGTCTGGCCGGTCGTCGCCGTCAACGACACCGCGCACCAGACCCTCCAGGTGGTGCTGTCCACGCTGGCCCAGAACGTCACCGGCAACCGCATCGGCGCGGACTTCGCCACCGTCTGGGGCGAGCTGCTGGCGGCGGGGAGCATCGCCATGCTGCCGCTGCTGGTGATCTTCGTCCTGCTGCAGCGCCACTTCATCAACGGCATCCTCGCGGGCAGCGTCAAGGGCTGACCCCATCACATGAAACGGAGCATCATGACGCCGCGTGCGGAATACCCCCGCCCCCACTTCGACCGGTCGCACACCTGGTCGAGCCTGAACGGCGCGTGGGACTTCCGGGCCGACACCGACCCGGACTGGAACCGGACCATCACCGTGCCCTTCGCCTGGGAGACCCCCGCGTCGGGCATCGAGGCCCACTGGCTGCCCGTGGCCTGGTACCGCCGCTCGTTCACCGTGCCCGCCGCATGGCGCGGGCAGCGGGTGGTGCTGCAGTTCGGGGCCGTGCACCACGAGGCCACCGTGTGGGTGAACGACGTCGAGGTGGCCACCCACCGGGGCGGCTACACGCCGTTCGAGGCCGACGTCACCGACGCGCTGCGCGAGGGGTCGCAGGAGGTCGTCGTACGGGTCGCCGCGCCGCTCGACAAGCGGGACATCGCGCACGGCAAGCAGCGCAGCGTGCCCCGTGACGACTTCGACGGCGTGTGCTTCACGCCCTCCTCGGGCATCTGGCAGAGCGTCTGGCTGGAGGCCAGGCCGGCGACGTACCTGGCGGGGCTGAAGCTGCGCCCGTCGGAGGGGCTGGACGCCATCGAGGTCGAGGCCAGGGTGGCGGGCCCGGCGGCGGCGCGCGCCACGCTCCGGCTCGCCCTGCGCGGCACGGACACCGCCGTCGAGCTGCCCCCCGCGGAAACGGACCCGCACGCCGGGACCGCCGCCGGAGCGGGTGCGGGCTCGGAGGCCGTGCCCGCCGGCGCGGAGCGGGTCGTGCGGGCCACGATCCCGGTGGCCGCGCCGCGCCTGTGGTCGCCCGAGGACCCGCACCTCTACCACGTGGACGCCGTCCTGACCTCGGCCGACGGCACCGACGCCGTCGCCGGCTACACCGGGCTGCGCAGGATCGAGGTGATCGGCGAGGACCTCTACCTCAACGGCCGGCGCCTGTTCGTGCGCGGCGTGCTCGACCAGGGCTACTGGCCGCGCACCGGCATCACGCCGCCCGACGACGCCGCGCTCCGCCACGACCTCGAACTGGCCGCGCGGGCCGGCTACAACCTGGTACGCAAGCACCTCAAGCTGGAGGACCCGCGCTTCGTGCACCACGCCGACACGCTCGGCCTGCTGGTGTGGGCCGAGCCCGCCGCGACGGGGCGCTTCTCGGAGGAGTCGGTGACGGCGTTCGAGGAGCAGATCGCGCCCATGGTCGAGCGCGACGGCAACTCCCCCGCGATCGTCATCTGGGGCCTGTACAACGAGGAGTGGGGCCTGGACTGGGACATCCCCGGCGACCCGGCCAAGCAGCGGGCGGTGGCGCGGGCGTACGACGTGCTCAAGGCGCTCGACCCGGCCCGGCCGGCCGTCGACAACTCCGGCTGGACCCACGTCAAGACCGACCTGCTCGACTGGCACTACTACGACGAGTCCGCCGCCGCCTGGGGCCGGGCGGTCGCCGCGCTGCTCGACGGCTCCCAGGACGACTTCCCGGTCAAGCTCGGCCCGGACTTCGTGGTGCGCAAGAAGCTCGCGGGCGCCCCCGGCCAGCCGCTGCGCGGCCTGCCCAACCTCAACAGCGAGTACGGCACCGGCTTCACCTCCGTCGAGCGCGGCTGGCAGCTGCGCTGGCAGACCCAGGAGTTGCGCCGCCACGACCGCCTGGCCGGCTACGTCTACACCGAGCTGTACGACATCGAGCACGAGTTCGCCGGCCTGCTGGACTTCGAGCGCCGGGCCAAGGACCTGGCCGGGGTGGACCCGGCCGACGTGAACGCCACGACCACGCTGGTGTTCGACGTCGTCCCCGTCGCGCCCGGCCGCGACCTGCTCAGCGAGTCGCGCGTGGTGAGCGTGCCGGTGCGCGTCTCGCACCACGGTGCCGAGCCGGTCAGCGGCCGGCTGCGCACCGCCTGGACCCCGGTCTTCGGCGCCACCCCCGCCTCCCTCACCGCCCCCGCCGCCGATCCCGCTGCCGGTCCCGACGGCGAGGGCCCGTGGATCGAGGCCAAGCCGTTCCTGCTCAGCGCCGCCGCCGAGGTGCGCGCGGAGCTGCCGGAGGGCTGGACCAGCGGCCGGCTGCACGTCGCCCTGATCAGCGACGGCGCCGTGGTGGCCCGCTCGGCCGTGGACGTGGACACCCACACCGGCTTCGTCATCGGCGACAACCGCTAGGAAGGCGCTGGAATCTTGAGGGTGAGCCGGCAGGAGCCGGCTCACCCTTTGTCATGAGGCGATCGGTTTGTCTTGAGCGATCGGGGGCGGAAGTCCGGACGGCCGGGACCGACCGCTGCCCGGCCGAGACCGTCAACCACAGGTTAACGAGCGTTGCGACAGTCGGCGTTGATCCGCGGGACTGCCTGGCGTGATGCTTGATCCAGCCACCGCTGACGCCGGACCGGCCGGCGCGGTCGTGCCGTCCATCGTCACCGGCATCACCGCCCTCCATGGCCATGTCAGGGCGGCGTCAGGACGGCGACGGCCCGATATCAGAGCGTTCGGCGATCGTGGACGCATGAACGGTTCGGCGGTGGTGGCTGCGAGCCCGGAGGCGATCCCCTTCGGCACCCCTGGCGCCCAGCCACACAGCCTTCCGTCATCTGTCCGTCCGCTTGAGATTCCACCTTTGAAGGAGCACGCCGCCATGTCCAGCACCCTCGCCCACCAGAACGAGCACACCGGCCAGGACCGCCCCGAGCTGCGCACGATCCTCCAGGACATGATCGACGCCGGTTTCGTCGGGGTGTCGCTGCGGGTGAACGACGAGCGCGGCGAGTGGGTCGCCGGCGCCGGAGCGGCCGAGCTGGGCGGGAACTCCGAGCCGCCGGCCGACGGGCACGTGCGGATCGGCAGCAACACCAAGACCTTCACCGCCACCGTCGTGCTCCAGCTCGTGGCCGAGGGCCGCGTCGCGCTGGACGCCCCGGTGG
>NZ_JOAG01000014.1 GCF_000725485.1 Nonomuraea candida
ACGATCGACCCGTACCCGTCCATCAACCTCAACCGCTACACCTACGCCGCCGGCAACCCCCTCGCCTACACCGACCCCTCCGGCAACTGCCCCTTCTGCGTGCCGTTGCTGTTCGCGGCGGTCCGGGTGGCGGCGCAGATCGCGGCCCGGGCGCTGGCCAAGCAGGCCGTGAAGCAGGTGATCAAGAAGACCGCGCAGCAGGCCGTCAAGAAGACGACCCAGCAGGCGGCGAAGAAGACCACGCAGCAGGCGGCCAAGAAGACGACCCAGCAGGCCGCGAAGAAGACCACCAAGCAGACCGCGAAGAAGACCACGCAGCAGGCGGCCAAGAAGACCAAGTCGACGACCAGGAAACAGACGGCCAGGGCCACGACCAAGAAGCCCACCAGGCCCGTGGTCAAGACGCCGAAGGTCAAGCCCCCGAAGGTGCGGACCCCCAAGGCGAAGACGCCGAAGGCCAAGACGCCCAAGGGAAAGACGACCAAGACGAAGACGTCGAAGTCCCGGTCGTCCAAGACGAAGACCCCGTCGAAGTCCCGGTCGTCGAAGACGAAGACGCCGACCAAGTCGAAGAACCAGCAGCGTAAGAACGAGATCGCGAACGAAGCCACCGAGATGGCGCTCAACGAGGCGGACGTCGCGAGCATCGGAGGCTTTGACCTCGACTTCGGCTACGACGGCGACATGTTCTGCCGCAGCCTGGTCTCCTGCGCCAAGGACGTGGTGGAGGAGATCACCGAGAACGCCGCCGACGAGGTGATCGACGACCTCATCGAGGACACCGTCCCCTCCCTCCCGGTGGACCCGCCGGGCTCGGACTTCTCGGCGAGCTGCGCCCTGCCGAACAGCTTCGTGGCCGGCACCCCGGTCCTGATGGCCGACGGCTCCCGCAAGCCGATCGAGCAGATCAAGGCCGGCGAGGAGGTCCTGGCCACCGACCCGGCTACCGGCCGCACCGGGGCCCGCCCGGTCACCACGCTGATCACCAGCGAGGGCGCCAAGAACCTGGTGGACATCACGATCACGGTGGACGGCAGGAGCGACGTCCTGACCGCGACCGACGAGCACCCGTTCTGGCTGCCCAAGCGCCAGACCTGGCTGAACGCCGGCGACCTGCGCCCCGGCATGTGGCTCCAGACCTCGGCTGGCACGTACGTCCAGGTCAGCGCGGTAGAGCACCGCACCGCCACCCAGCGCGTCCACAACCTCACGGTCGAGGACTTCCACACCTATCATGTGGTGGCAGGCGGCCAAGGGGTTCTCGTTCACAACGACAACCCTCGCCTCAGCGACGAGGAGTGCTTCGCGCTCGCCGATCGTTACCGCGACGAAGAGCTGGAACGCATGTCAAAGACCCAGAAGAGCAAGCACGTCATGATCATCGGGGTCGTGGACTGTGTGACCGGTGATTGGGCCGTCGGCAAGAAGCGCTCTGGGGCCGGTGATTACTGCGCCGAGACGAACGGCACCGATCAGTTGCTCCAGCGCGGCTCGCAGCGGGAGAACCTTCGTTACGGCCACCCCATGTACCCGAACACTGGAAATCTCGCCCCGGTGTGCAAGGTCCGGTGTCAGGACAATTATCGGGAAAGCCAGTTTCCGCCGGACGTCCGGGCTGATCCGGGTGGCGCCTGGGGGAGGAAGTGACCATGGAGTGGGACTGGAGCTCCGTGCCGACCGCCACCGGGAGAGCGGCAGACATAGTGCCGTTTCTCGATGACCTGCTGGGCGGCGATGAGGAAAGGCGTGACCACGCGTTCCACCGCCTTTTCACGGAGATCGTGAACCAAGGGGACCTGTCCCCTGCGGCGGCGCCGGCGACGGACAGGATCATGCGCACGCTCAGGAAACGAGGCACGCTGCCCGAGTACGGATGGCTCATGCTTTTCGAGCTCTTCCGCGGCGCCTCGTACGGCCGGACGGTATGCGCTCCCGACGGGGAGCATGACATCGAGGTGTACTGCCGGCGGCGGATCCTGGCCGGGCTGGAAGTGATCGAGCGCTCCGTCGCCGGGCTGGCCGGAAAGGCGTTCTCCTCCTGCATGCTCCTCCTCGGCAGCATGGGCGCATACATTCCTGAGATCAGAGCGATCCTCGCGGCTGAAGTGTCGAGGTCGTCGGGGGAGCGCCTGCAAGCCGCGAGCGACGCCCTGGAAGTGGCCGTCGAGCTCGCCGCGGAACGAGAGCAGGTCTTCGAGGAGGTGCGGGCGGCCTGTGCGGGCAGGCCGATCGATGACGTGCGCAGGGCGCTCGCGGCCGGGTTCGAGAAGGCAGAGCTGTATGTGTGGAACGAGGTCGCCGAGGACGCGGCTCGGACGATCTCGGAGGGACGGTGAAACGGGCCTCCGTGCCGTCCTGACCGGGCTTCGGGCGGTTCGGGGTACGAAGATCGCATTGAAGTGATCGGCGGCGTGGGCGCGTTCCGTCCGGTTCAGAGGCGCGCTAGAAGTCGCGGGAGCGGCGGAGGGATGGGGGGCGGCCGTCCGGGTCGACGGCCCAGCGGTACAGCGGGAGGGCCAGCAGCTTGCGCAGCCTCGACAGGCGGGGCTCGGGGTGGGGGCGCAGGCGGCCGGGCGGGCGGGGGCCCGTGCGGTCGTTCGCGTGCCAGGACTCCAGGGCGGTCGCGGAGCGGGTGAAGGCGTCGAAGGCGGCGACCGGGTCGCACAGCTCGTCGCACCGTTCGGCGGGCAGGTCCAGGTGCTCGGACATGAGGGCCAGGCGCAGGTCCCTGGCGAAGCGCAGCGCGCCGGCCGGCGGGCGGGGGTCCTCGCGCTCGTCCAGGACGGCGCAGCTCAGCTCCGAGTCGTACGTCCACGACCGCAGGTTGACGTTGTCCGAGCCGACCGTGGCCCAGATGTCGTCCACCACGCAGACCTTCGCGTGCACGTACACGGGCGTGCCCCGGTGGTTCTCCAGGTCGTAGATGGCCACCCGGTCGCCGCCGGCGGTGCGCAGGCGGCGCAGCGCGTCGGCGCGGCCGATCAGGCTGGCGGGGCCGGCCAGCCAGCCGTCCTGGTCGGGGTGGCGGGGCACGACGACGATCATGCGCAGGCCGGGCTCGCGCTCCAGGGCGCGGGCGAACGGCTCGATCACGTCCGTGGACCACAGGTACTGGTCCTCCAGGTAGATCAGCGAGCGCGCGCGGGCCAGGACCTTGCGGTAGGCGTGCGCGATGCTGCGCTCGCCGCGCGGCGCGAACGGGTAGCCGCGGCGGCGGGCCGGGTAGGTGCGCAGCAGTTGCACGTAGTGGTGCCCGGCCGGGGGCGGCGGCGGGCCCGGGCGGGGCAGGGCGGGGGCGTCGTCGAGGCGCGAGAGATGGTCGCGCAGGCGGCGCAGCGGGTCGCGGGTCTCGGGGGCCGGGTCCTCCCAGCGCTCGCAGAACACCTGCTCCACCTCGGCCACGGCGGGGCCGCGGATGGCGGCCTGGACGTCGTGCCAGGGCGGGCGCGGGCCGTACACGGCGGGCATGGGGGCGCTCTGCGGGTCGCCCTCGTGGGCGGCGTCGTCGCGGCGGCTGTGGCACAGGTCGGTGCCGCCGACGAAGGCCACGTCCCGGCGGGGGTCGCGGTCGTGGCGCAGGACGACGAACTTCTGGTGGTGCGAGCCGCCCACCGCGGTGCGGGTGTCGAGCAGGGCCTGGCCGCCGGTGTGCTCGATGTCCTGGCCCAGGTGGCGGTTCTCGGCGGCGCTGAAGCGCAGCAGGTCGAGATGCGAGCGCCAGATGAGGCCGCGTACGAGTGCGCCTCGTTTCGCCGCGGCCGCCATCGCCTCGCCCACGCTCGGCCCCTCGGGCGTCAGCCGCTCGTCGGGGTCGCCCCGCCAGTCGGCGAACAGCAGCAGGTCGTCCTCGCCCAGCCGCTCCAGATGGGCCGACAGCTCGGCGAAGTAGGTCGCGCCGTGAATGAGCGGCCGCACGTCGTTCCCCTCCGACCAGGGCCGCAGCTTCGTCTCGGGGTTGCCGCGCTCCTCCTCCGTGAGGAACCAGTCCTCGATCCGCATCCGCATCCGATCCCGCCTACCCCGCCGGCGGCCGCTGATGCCTGCCCGCGCGGTCAGGGCTCCGGGGCGTAGTCGAGGATGTGGGCGCGGAGCAGGGGGCCGAGGTCCGGGTCGTCGCGCTCGAACGCCTCCACCAGCGGCTCGTGGTCCCGGGAGTTCTCGTGGGGACGCATCCGGAACAGCCGGATCGACAGGTGTGTCCAGATCTCCACCCCCAGCGACTCCCACACCGACAACAGCACCTCGTTGCCCGCCGCCCGCACGATCTCCCGGTGGAAGGCGACACCGTGGCGCACCTGCCCGCGCAGCGAGCCCGAGGCGATCGCCTGCTGGAGGCCGTGCAGGTGGGGGCGCAGGGCGGCGGGGTCGGGGCGGCCCAGGCGGATGGCGGTCTCCTCCAGGCCGGCCCGAACCTCGTAGACCTCCCGCAGGTCGGCCCTGGTGAGCCCGCGCACCTGCGCGCCCTTGTTGGGGGAGGACTCGATGAGCCGCAGCGCCTCCAGCTCGCGCAGCGCCTCGCGCACCGGCGCCTGGCTGACGCCCAGCTCGGTGGCGACCCGCCGCTCGACGATGCGGTCGCCCGGGGCCCAGCGGCCGCTGATGAGGCCGTCGACGACCATCTGCTTGATCTGGTCGCGCAGCGGCGCTCTCATGACGGGTCTCACACCGGAATCCTAACCCTCGAATACGTCGGCTGATCGATCATAGGGTGTAATGGAGGCATGGAGACCGACTGGGACCCCCAAGAGACGGCGGAATGGCTGGAGTCGCTGGAGCACGTCCGGCGGCTGGCCGGGCCCGAGCGGGCCGAGTTCCTGCTGCGGCGGCTGGCCATGAGCACCCGCCCCCTCAACACCGTGCCGACCGAGGAAGAGCCCGCCTACCCGGGTGACCTCGAGTTGGAGGAGCGCATCGCCGCGTACGACCGGTGGAACGCCGCCGCCATGATCACCCGCGGCAGCAAGCTGAACCTCGGCGGCCACATGGCGACCTACGCCTCGGCCGCCTGGCTCTACGAGGTCGGCTTCAACCACTTCTTCCACGGCGAGCACGACCAGGTCTACTTCCAGGGGCACGCCTCTCCCGGCATCTACGCCCGCGCCTTCCTGGAGGGCCGGCTGAGCGAGGCGCAACTCGACCTGTTCCGGCGCGAGCCCGAAGGAGGGCTGCCCTCCTATCCGCACCCCCGGGCCCTGCCGGGCTTCTGGCAGTTCCCCACCGTCTCGATGGGCCTCGGCCCGCTCAACGCGATCTACCAGGCCAGGTTCAACCGCTACCTGCACAACCGCGGCATCAAGGACACCTCGGCCTCGCACGTGTGGGCGTTCCTCGGCGACGGGGAGATGGACGAGCCCGAGTCCACGGCCGCGCTGACGCTGGCCGCGCGCGAGGGGCTCGACAACCTCACCTTCGTGATCAACTGCAACCTGCAGCGGCTCGACGGCCCCGTACGCGGCAACACCAGCGTCGTGCGGGAGCTGGAGGGCGTCTTCCGCGGCGCGGGCTGGAACGTGGTCAAGGCGCTGTGGGGCCGCGAGTGGGACGAGCTGCTCCGCGACGACGAGCTGGTGGCGCGCATCGGCGAGGTGCCGGACGGCCAGTTCCAGACGTTCGCCGCCGAGAGCGGCGACTACATCAGGCAGAAGCTCTTCCATGACCTCGACGTGCCGCTCTCCGACGAGGAGCTGCGGTTCATCGTGGGCGGGTCGCGGGCCGGGCACGACCCGCGCAAGGTCTACGCCGCCTACCGCAGGGCCCTGGACCACAAGGGCGCTCCCACGGTGATCCTGGTGCAGACCGTCAAGGGCTGGACGCTGGGCGCGGGGGTCGAGGCGCGCAACGCCAACCACCAGATGAAGAAGCTCACCCAGGACGAGTTCCGCGCCATGCGCGACCGGCTCGGCCTGCCGGTCGGCGACGCGGCGCTCAGCGGCGACCTGCCGCCGTACCTGCACCCGGGGCCCGACTCGCCCGAGGCCCGCTACGCGATCGAGCGGCGCCGCGCGCTGGGCGGGCCCATCCCCAGGCGGACCGTCTCCCACCAGCCGCTGCCGCAGCCCGCGCAGCGCTCCTTCGACCGGGCCGCCAAGGGCTCGGCGCAGCCGGTCGCCACCACGATGGCCTTCGTCAGGCTGGTGAAGGACCTGATGAGGGAGCCCGAGACCGGGCGGCGCTGGGTGCCGATCGTGCCGGACGAGGCCAGGACGTTCGGCATGGAGTCGCTCTTCCCCAGCGCGAAGATCTACTCGCCGCTGGGCCAGCGCTACGACGCCGTGGACCGCGACCTGCTGCTGGCCTACACCGAGGCCGAGGACGGGCAGCTGCTGATCGAGGGCATCACCGAGGCGGGCTCGATGGCGTCGTTCACGGCCGCCGCGACGAGCTACGCCACGCACGGCGAGCCGATGATCCCGTTCTACATCTTCTACGCGATGTTCGGCTGGCAGCGCACCGGCGACCAGATGTGGGCGCTGGCCGACCAGCTCGGCCGCGGGTTCCTCATCGGCGCGACCGCGGGCCGCACGACGATGACCGGCGAGGGGCTGCAGCACGCCGACGGCCACTCCCAGCTGCTCGCCTCGGCCAACCCGGCCTGCCTGTCCTACGACCCGGCCTTCGGGTACGAGGTCAGCGTGATCGTCCGCGACGGCCTGCGGCGGATGTACGGCCCCGACGCCGAGAACGTCTTCTACTACCTGACCCTCTACAACGAGCCCCTTCCCCAGCCCGCCATGCCCGAGGGCGTCGAGGAGGGCATCGTCAAGGGCATCTACCGCTACTCCGAGGGCGGCGGCCAGGCGCACCTGCTGGCCAGCGGCACGGCCATCCACTGGGCGCTGGAGGCCCAGCGGCTGCTCGCCGAGGAGTACGGCGTGGGCGTGGACGTCTGGTCGGTCACCTCGTGGAGCGAGCTGCGCCGCGACGCGATGGCGACCACGGGCGTGCCGTACCTGCAGCAGGCCCTGGCGGGCACGGACGGCCCGGTGATCGCGGTCAGCGACTGGATGCGGGCCGTGCCCGACCAGATCGCGCCCTGGATCGACCGGCCGTGGACCTCGCTGGGCACCGACGGCTTCGGGCTGTCGGGCACCCGCGAGTCCGTGCGCGAGCACTTCGGCGTCGATCCCCGCTCGATCGCCGACGCCGTGCTGAAGGCCGTGGAGGAATAGCCTCTTCCGAGAGCCCAAGCTCCCGGCAGGGCCGCTGAGCAGCACCGCCGCCGCCATGTCCGGTCATGCCCGGGCGGCGGCTGGGGCGTCCCGGGGCCCGGGTGCGGCGGGCCCGGGTGCGGCGGGCCCGGGTGCGGCGGGGTCAGGTGCGGCGGGGTCGGGTGCCGGGGGGATCGGGTGCGGTGGTGGTCCAGCCCTCGCGGGCGGCGAGCCGGCGGGCCGTTCTGACCAGGGCCGTCGTGGCGGGGGACGGGGTGCGGCCCCAGGACAGCCGCAGCTCGATCGGCGGCAGCCGGTCTGTGAGCGGCAGGCAGGCGATCCCGCCGGGGAGCTGCCCGGCCAGGGAGCGCGGCAGCAGCATGTAGCCGCTGTTGTTCAGGCTGAGGTTGAGGTTGCGCAGGCCGGGCAGCGGGTTCTCCCAGATCCGCGGCTCCTCGCCGGTGGCGCGCAGCCCCGCCAGGACCGCGTCGTGGTAGAGCGGCGCGAAGCGGCGGGGGAAGAAGCGCAGCGTCTCGCCGCGCAGCTCGCGCAGGCCCACCCGCGCCCGCCCGGCCAGCCGGTGCCCCGCCCCCACCACCACGACGAACTCCTCGGTGCGCAGCACGGCCGACGACCACGCCGCCGGCACGGCCAGGTGCCTGCCCAGCAGCGCGTCCAGCTCGCCGGCCTCGGCGGCGGCGGTCAGCTCGGCGTCCCACGCCTCGCGGGCCTCGACCCGGATCCCGGGATGGCGCGCCCGCATCGCCGCGAACACCTTGGGCATCTCGTCGAACGCCGCCGTCACCGTGTATCCGACCCGTACCGCGCCATGGTCCACCCCGGCCGAGCGGCGGGTGCGCTCGACGGTCCGCTCCGCCGCCGCCAGCACCTCGCGCGCCTCCTCCACGAACACCCGCCCCGCCTCGGTGAGCCGGGTGGGACGGCGGTGGAAGAGCTCGACGCCCAGCTCGCGCTCCAGGTCGCGGATCTGGCGGCTGAGCGGGGGCTGGGTCATGTGCAGGCGCTCGGCGGCGGCCTCGAACCCGCCCGCCTCGGCCACCTCGATCACGTAGCGCATCAGGCGCAGCTCGACCGGCATACGGGAAAGGTATGTCGCGGGGTGTCAGGCGAGCGTCAGGAGAGCGTCCACTCGCCCTTCTGGCTGGCGATGCCGCTGTTGAGCGCGAACTGGAACTTGGCCGGCCGCGCCGCCTGCGGGACCTCGAACACGATCACGCCCTTGCGCGAGTCGCCGCCGTTGATGTTCGCGGTGCCTCCGAAGCTCTGCCCCTCGCGGACGTCGTGGACGATGGTGGAGCGGTACTGCTGGCCCTCCGCGTCGATGAGCCAGGCGCCGATCGAGGGCATCTCGCTGTAGACGGCCTGGCCGACGTTGGCCAGGGTGATCTCCACCGCGGCGAACTTGTTGCCGGTCTTCGGCTTCAGCAGGTCCGAGGCCGGGGTGGCCGGGTTCACGAGGCGGTTCACGGTCACCGACATCTTCAGGCCGGGGTCGGTGCCCTGGAGGGTGATCGAGCCCCCGACGGCGGCGGTCAAGGCGCCCTGCCCGGTCCCGCCCTGCCCGGTCCCGCCCTGCCCGGTGCCCGTCTGCCCGGTCTCGGTCTGGCCGGTCCCGGTCTGACCCGTGCCCGTCTGTCCGGTGCCGGTCTGGCCAGTTCCGGTCTGACCCGTGCCCGTTTGGCCGGTTCCTGTACCCGTCTGCCCGGTGCCCGGCTGGCCGGTTCCGGTCTGGGCCGGGGGCTGTTGGCCGGTCGTGGTCGTCGTGCCGGGCGGGGTCACCGCGCCCACGGCCGGCTGGTCATTCCCCCCGCCCGCCGGTGGCGGCTGGACCGCCAGGCCGGGGTCGGTGCCCTGGCCCGCCGCGTCCGCCGGTGGGTCGCCGGGCAGCGCGTCGCGAGAGGGCATGATCATGTTCGGCCCGCCGGCCTCGGTGATCACGGTGCTCCGCCCGGTGTCCGTCAGCACCATCACCAGGGCCGCGACCCCGCCCAGGAGCAGCAGCGGGACGCCGACCGCGAGCAGCGCGACCAGGGCGTTGACGTCGCGGGCCGACCTCGGCGGCAGGTCGTCGGGCGACAGGTGACCGGGGCCGTGACCCGGCGGGTATCCGCCCTGCTGCGAGCCGTACCCGCCCTGCTGAGAGGGATATCCCTGCTGCGGCCCGTACCCGCCCTGCTGCGGTGGGTACCCGCCGTGGCCGTACGGGTGCTGCTGCGGTTGCTGCGGTCCGTACGGGCCGTGCGGCAGGGGCGGATATCCCATGGCGTGACTCCTCGTAGGGGACGGGACTATGGGGACGTTCCAGCCAGGCGTCCGGTTGTCCGTGATCAAGTATCGGATCACGTGGCCGCATACCCGCCAGGCATGCGACCGGTCCGATCCGGACTTGGCCTCGCGAACGCCACCCGGGGGAGCATCCGGCTATGACGAACATCTCCTGGACGCCCACGCGGCGGCAACTGGTCAAGGCGGCCGGGCTCGGCGCGCTCCCCCTCGGCGCGGCGGGCACCGCAGGCGCGGCAGGCGCGGCGGGCTCGGCCGTGGTCGAACCGGACGATCTGATCACCCGTACGGTCCCCAGTACGAACGAGCGGCTGCCCGCGATCGGGCTCGGCACGTTCATGACCTTCGACACCCTCACCGGCCGGGGGCGGGAACGCGCGCGGGAGGTGGTCAGGCGGCACTGGGAGGCGGGCGGCAGGGTGTTCGACTGCTCGCCCCTGTACGGCAGGTCGGAGGCCAACCTGGGGGAGATCGCGACCGGCCTGCGCATCGACGACCGGCTGTTCCTGGCGGGGAAGATCTGGTCGACCGGCGACCACCTCTGGGACGACGGCCACGCCGCCGGCAGCCTGCGGCGTACGGTCAGGCGCATGTCCCTCGACCGCCCGGTGGACCTCATGCAGTGCCACAGCCTCGTGAACGTGGACGTGATCGTCCCGCTGCTGCACGCGTGGAAGAAGGAGGGCCGCATCAGGCACCTCGGCGTGACCCACCACGAGCCCGCCTACTTCCCCCTCGTGCAGAGCTGGGTGGAGCGGGGCCGGCTGGACTTCGTGCAGGTGCACTACTCGATCGCGACCCGCGCGGCCGAGGAGCGGCTCATCCCGGCGGCGGCCGCGAACGGCACGGCGGTGCTGGTGAACATGCCGCTGGAGAAGGCGCGCCTGCACCACGTCGTCCGAGGACACCGGGTGCCGGACTTCGCCAGGGAGCTGGGCATCACCACCTGGTCGCAATATTTCCTGAAATGGGTGATCGCCAACCCGGCCGTCACCTGCGCCCTCCCCGCCACCTCGGACCCCGCCCACGTGGCCGAGAACGTCGCCGCCATGCGCGGCCCGCTCCCCGACGCCGCGACGCGCGCCCGCATGGTCCGGCACCTGGAGGAGTCGATCCCGGGCTTCGACCAGGTCACCACGATGCCGTGGTACCCGGGCAAGAGCTACGAGGGCCAGGTCTCCCGCGCCCAGGCCGCCATCCGCGAACGCAGCCCCTGGTGGCCGAGCTGACCGTGAGCAGCCGAGCTGACCGTGAGCAGCCGACCTGACCGCGAGCAGTCGACCTGACCGTGAGCAGCCGGCCTGACCGCTCCCCACGCCCCCGGCCTCCGGACACCGGCGGATCGTTCCCCGGCGGGCGCGGCGGACCCGGGCGTCCGCACGTTCGGGAGATCCCCTAGGGTGCGGTGGATGAGCGGACGTAGAGTTCTCGTCACCGGAGCCTCCAGAGGGATCGGGCGCGCGGTCGCGGCGGCCTTCGCCGAGCAGGGCGACCGGGTCGCGATCCACCATCGCGACTCGGCGCGGCAGGCCGAGAGCCTGATCGACGGGCTGCCCGGCCACGGACACGCCGTCGTGCGGGCCGACCTGGCCGATCCCGAGGACGTCAGGAGCATGGTCGACACGGCGGCGCGCGAGCTGGGCGGCGGGATCGACGTCCTGGTGAACAACGCGGGCGTCTTCCTGCACGGCCCCATCGCCGAGTCGTCCTACGAGGAGTGGCAGGACACCTGGCGGCGCACGCTCGACACCAACCTCGTGGGCGCGGCCAACGTCACCTGGTGCGCGCTGCGCCACATGACCGCCGGCGGCCGGATCGTCAACGTCTCCTCGCGCGGCGCCTTCCGGGGCGAGCCCGACAGCCCGGCGTACGGCGCGAGCAAGGCCGCTCTGAACGCGCTGGGCCAGTCGCTGGCCATCGCCCTGGCCCCGCGCGGCATCGCGGTGGCCTCCGTGGCGCCCGGCTTCGTCGAGACGGACATGACGAACGAGCACCTCAAGGCGCCCCGCGGCGACGCGATCCGCGCCCAGAGCCCGTTCGGCCGGGTGGCGCGGCCGGAGGAGATCGCGGCGGCCGTCGTGTACCTGGCCTCCCCGGCCGCCGAGTGGGCCAGCGGCACCGTCCTCGACCTCAACGGAGCCTCCTACCTGCGCTGACCCCTTCTACCTGCACTGGCCGCCCACCTCGCCCCACCCCACCCCCACCTGCGCGCCGGCGGGCTCACCGGCGAGATCGATCGCGGGTGAGCCCGCCCCGCGCGCTTGCCCCGGCCCACAGGAGCCCGCCCCGACCCCGTCCGATGCCCTCCTGACGCAATTCCGTGATCTTCCCGAACTCGGGAGCTATTGTGAATTCTCAGGACACTTCGGCAACTCTCGCGAAGGGGGACGGTGTGGCCAAAGGCCGCGGGTACGCGTTGTTATCGGTCGCGGTCTGCGCGGCGATCGTGCTGATCGGCTTCGTTCTGTACGACGCGCTGGGCTTCGACGGTCTCCTCTACACGATCCTGCTCGTCCCGATCGGCCTGGCCGTGCTGGTCGTCGCGCATGACACGGTACGCCGCCGCGCCCTGGCCGCCGAGGAGGAGGAACGCCGGCTCGCCCGGGAGCGCGACCACGTCAAACGCACCGTGGACTTCGTCGCCGACCCCGACCTGACCGAGCGGCAGCGCCTGGCCGTCATCGACTCGTTCATCCCGAGGCTGCGCGTCTCCCGCACCCCGTACCGGGACCGGCTGGTCCTGGTGCCGGAGCTCTCCCCGTCCGCTCGCTCCCTCCTGGAACGCGCCAGGGCGGCCGTCATGACCGTCTACACCTCGCAGGCCATGCGCAAGCGCCTGCTGGACGGACTGGCCAACGAGGTGCTGCTGCCCAGGCAGATCTGGGAGATCGCGATGCTGCTGCGGGTCCAGACCCACCTCCAGGAGGAGCAGGACCGTGCCAGGCGCGGCGTCGTGACGCCGGAGCTGCTGGCCGTGCTGGAGCCGCAGCAGGAGGCCCTGCGCCGCTCCGTCGCCTCCGTGACGGCCAGGGTCGAGCAGCTTGAGCGGTACGCCCGCCGCGTCCAGGAGGCCGATGCCGCCCTGCGGGCGCGCGAGGCGCTGGACAACAACGACAAGTACCGGGCGCTGCTGGCGCACACCGACGACACCGACGGGATGCGCGCGCTGGAGGCCCACGGTCAGGCCCTGGAGGAGACGCTGGCCAGAAGCGTGCGCGAGGCCATCGAAGCAGGCCAGACCCTCAACCCCCACCCCACCCCCGAACACCCCGCCCGCTGACCGTCGGCCGGGAGGCGGGGCCGGTCAGGCGTTGCCCTCGGCCCAGTCGTGCAGGGCGTCCGTCGTGCCGGCCGCGTCGAGGTTGAGCGCCGCCTCGATCAGCGCCAGGTGCGTGAAGGCCTGCGGATAGTTCCCCAGCATCTCGCCCTCGGCCGACATCTCCTCGGCGAACAGCCCCAGCGGCTCCGCCCGCGCGCACAACGTCTCGAACCGATCCCTGGCCTCGGCCGTGCGCCCGGCCAGCACCAGGGCCGACACCATCTCGAACGAGGACATCAGGAACGCCCCCTCGGGCCCGCCGACCCCGTCGTGCGTGCCCTCCGGGTCGTAGCGGTGCAGCAGCGCCCCGCCCTCGCCCAGCCGCGCCTGCACGTGGTCGAGGGTGCCCAGCACGCGCGGGTCGCGCCCGTCGAGGAAGCCCACCATCGGGATGCGCAGCAGCGAGGCGTCGGCGCCGGTGGAGCCGTACGACTGCGTGAAGGCGCCCACGTCGGGGGAGTAGCCCCGCGCCAGCAGGTCCTCGCGCACCGCCTCCCGCTCGGCCCGCCACTCCGCCAGCGGCAGCCCCTCCTCGCCGGTCAGCTCCGCCAGCCGCACCGCCCGGTCGAAGCACACCCAGGCGTAGAGCTTGGAGTAGGTCCACTCGCGCGGCGCCGAGCGCACCTCCCAGATGCCGTCGTCGGGCTCGCGCCACTGCCGGCGCGCCAGCTCCACGATCCGCCACAGCCGGGAGGTGTCGCGCCTGGTCAGCTCGCCGGTGACCTCGTGGTAGGCGAGCGCCGCGTCCAGGATGTGGCCGTAGGTGTCGAGCTGGTGCTGCCCGGCGGCGTCGTTGCCGACCCGGACGGGCCGCGAGCCGGCGTACCCCTCCAGGTGGTCGAGCTCGCTCTCGGCGGGGGCCGCGCGGCCGTCGACGGCCGCCACCGGCGGCACCCACTCCGTGTCGCCCCCGCACTGCCGCAGCAGGCACTCCAGGTAGCCGCCCGCCTCCTCCCGATGGCCCAGCCGCAGCAGGGCCAGCACGGTCAGCGCGGCGTCGCGGTGCCACACGTAGCGGTAGTCCCAGTTGCGCGGCCCGCCCGGCCACTCGGGCAGGGACGTCGTGGGGGCGGCGAGCAGCCCGCCGCCCTCGTCGTACAGCAGGCCGCGCAGCACGATCGCGCTGTGGCGCACCTCCTTCTCGCCCACGCCGGCGTAGCCGGAGCGCGCCGACCACGACCGCCAGGAGCGCACCGTGTCCTCCAGCAGCCGCCCGGGGTCGCCGCCCGTGCCCGCCCCGGTGTAGTCGAGCAGGAACGCCTGCGACTCGCCCTCCCGCAGGACGGTCTCCGACTCGGGCCCGGGCGCGCCGGACAGCCGCAGGCCGCCGTCCTCCTCCAGCCCCCCGTCGCGGCCGGTCCAGCGGGCCTCCCGCGCGCCGTAGCCGGGCCTGGCCAGCACCCTCGACGTGATCACCGCCCGCCCCCGCTCGCACCTGGCCCAGCGCACCAGCAGGCGGACGGGCACGATGCCGTCGCCCGAGCCCGGCGGCGTGGTGGCGAAGAAGTCGTGCACGACCACCGACCCCTGCCCGCCCTCCCAGCGGGTGCGCAGCACGAGCGTCTCGTCCAGGTAGGAGCGCTCGCTGACGGACGCGCCCTCGACCCGCAGCTCCCACGCCCCGCCGCGGCGCCGGTCGAGCATCCTGGCGAACACGCTGGGCCCGTCGAAGCGCGGGGCGCACATCCACTCGACCGCGCCGTCCGGCGCGACCAGCGCCGCCGTGTGGCAGTCGGAAAGGAACGCGTACGAACCGATCGGGGGATAGCCGCTCACTATCACCCTGACGGGCTGCCCACCCTCTGACCTGGCTAAACAGCCAGCCGGCGGTCCAGCAGCAGCGCTCCGCGGCCGGCCAGCAGCGTCGCGCACCACCGGCGCAGGTCCGCCGGTCCGGGCCCGTCGACCTCGCCCGCGTCGAGCAGGTCGGCCCAGTCGAGCAGGGACTCGGCGAGCATGAGCGGCACCCCGCGCCGCTCGTGCACCTCGGCCGCGGCCTCGAAGTGCCCGGCGGCCTTGACCGGGTCGCCCATCGCCACGCACAGGTGGGCCAGGTAGTGGTGGCCGCAGTGGTGGGCCACCGCGCCGTGCCCGAACGTCTCGCCGCCGGCGGACAGCGCGTCGTACAGCCGGCCGGCCAGCTCCACCCGCCCCAGCCGGGCCGCGGCCACGGCCAGGTTGTCCTGGGCGGGCCGGTGCGCCATGTTGCGCGGCGGCGCGGCGCCGCCGTAGGCCAGGATGCGGTCGAGCAGCGGCGCGGCCTCCTCGTCGCCGAGCTCGCACAGGTAACGCAGCACCGCGTGCACCGGATCGACGCGGGGCCCCCGACCGGCGCGGCGCAGCCGGTCGCGCAGCTCGCCCAGCCGGCCCTGCAGCCGCCGGATCTCGGCGATCTGCTCGGAGTAGATGGCCACCGCCTCCAGCCGCCGGCCGATCTCCGAGCCCAGCCGCAGCGCCGCCTCCGCCTCGGCCTCGGCCTGCGCCAGATCCCCCCGCATGAGGGTCTGCCCGGCCCTGGAGTAGCCGAGCAGCCAGTTGAGCTGCGGCTGCCCGAGCCGGCGCGCCAGCTCCTCGGCCCGGTCGAGCAGCAGGCCCGCCCTGGTCGCGTCGCCGCTGTCGAGCACCGGGGGAGTGCGCTGCATGTAGGCGTGGAACAGCACCAGGTCGTCGCCCGTCCGGCGGGCCGCCTCCAGCATCTCGTCGCCGTCGCGGTGGCGCTGGTGCAGCGGGTCGGCGGGGATGATGGTCAGGCTGCGCATGCCCAGCACGCCGGCCAGCGTGCGCGCGTCGCCCGACTTGCGCGCCAGGGCCACCGCCTCGTCGCTCAGCGCGAAGCGGCGCTCCCCGTCGGCCGCCCAGATCAGCTCCGAGGCGAGCTGGGCGGCCAGCAGCGCCCTGGTGCTGACGTCGGTGGAGTCGACCACCTCGCGTGCCTCGGTCAGCAGCGCGATGCGCTCCAGGTCGGGCGCGGCGGAGATGGCCGAGCCCCGGTCGCCGGCCAGCGCCGCGGTGACGATCAGGTCGTGGCGCTCGCACTCCCTGGCCAGGCCGGCGGCCGCCAGCAGGGTCTGCCTGGCCTCGGGGTGCCCGGCCAGCCACATCGCGCTGCCGCACGCCACCAGCAGCTCGGCGCGCCGCTCCAGCGTGGCGCCGGGCAGGTCGGCCAGCAGGCCGAGGGCCCGCTGGTACCAGGTGACCGCCTCGCGGTGGGCCAGCCCGGCCAGCGCGTGCCGGGCCGCCTGCACGGCCGCCTCGGCCGCCGCGCTCATCCGGGCCGGGTCGCGGCCCTGCTCGGCCGCCGCCAGCAGGTGGGCGGCCACCACGTACGGGCGCGTCCGCATCGCCTCGGGGTCGGTCTCGCACAACGCGTCGGCCACCCGCCCGTGCAGCAGCGCGGCACGCGGCGCGGAGAGCGTGGCGCACAGCGCCTGCCTGGTCAGCTCGTGGGAGAACTGGCAGGAGCCGTTGCCCAGCATGGTCACCAGGCCGGTGCCCATCGCCTCCTCCACCGCGGCCACGAACCTGCCCTCGTCGAGCCCCAGGCCGCGGCGCAGCTCGGCCGAGGCCATCCGCTCGCCCACGGCCAGCAGGCTGACCAGGTCTCTGGCGTCGGGGTGGAGCTGGGCCAGGCGGGCCGTGACCATCCGGGTGACCGAGTCGGGCACGGCCAGCGCGTCGAGGTCCTTGCCCGCGGCCAGCTCCCTGATCACCTCGCTGACCAGGAACGCGTTGCCGCCCGTGATCCGGTGCAGCAGCGCGGGGTCGCCGCTCGCGCGCGCCTCCGTCAGCGCGGAGTGGACCTCGTCGGTGCCGAACGCCGGCACCTGCACCACCTTGGCGCCGGCGGTGAGCTTGTGCAGCTCGGGCAGCGAATGCGCGGCCGGCTCGACCGGCACGGGCCGGGACGTGGCCAGCACCAGCAGCGGCAGCGCGTCGGCGTCCCACATCAGGGCGCTGAGCATCTGCAGCGACTCCAGCGTGGCCCACTGCAGGTCGTCCACGATCAGCAGCACGGGCCGCACGGTGGCCAGCCGCTCGATGAGCGTGCGCGCGGCGGCCATGAGCTGGTAGCGCTCGGAGACGGGCTCGGTGGCCGGCGGCACCTCCAGCGACAGCGGCGGCGCGGCCAGCGAGGGCGCGAGCCGCACGAGCTGGCCGCACTGCTGGTCCACCCCGGCCCGCAGCAGCAGCGCGGGCGAGGTGCGGGCCAGCCGCTCCACCGCCCCGGCGATCGGCTCGTACGCCTTGCGCGCCGGATCGGTGCACCGCCCCGCCAGCACCGTGAACTGCCGTTTGAGCGCCCGCCTGGCCACCTCCGAGGCCAGCCGGGTCTTGCCCACCCCGGGCTCGCCCTCCAGGATCACCAGCCCGCCGCCGAACTCGGCCGCCGACAGCTCCTCGTCCAGCGCCCGCAGCTCCTCCCGCCGGCCGAGGAAGGGCAGCACGCCGCCGTCCCCCAGCCAGGGCGGCAGCACGCCGCCGAGGTGGTGGTCGGCGCTCTGCCAGTGCAGCTCGTACGTGTGCAGCGGCTCGCGCAGCCCCTTGCCCGGCAGCCGCCCCAGGTCCTTGAACTCGTGCCGGCTGCGCCCCTGTGCCAGCCGGCGCACCAGATCGGTGCAGAGCACCTGCCCGCCGTCGGCCACCGCGACCAGGCGGGCCGCCTCCACCGTCGGCAGGCCGCTCACGTCGTCGCGCCCCCACGCGACGTCCCCGGCGGCCAGCGCGGCCCTGATGGCGATCTTCTCCTGGGCCCGCTCGTTCTCGTCGGCCACCGCCTGCTGCACCGCGATGATCGCGTCGAGCCCGGCCGTCGCCGAGTCGAACACGGCCATCAGCCCGTCGCCCAGGCTCTTGGTGAAGGAGGAGCCGCTGGCGGTGACCACCGAGCGCAGGAGCTGGTAGAGCCGGCGGAAGACGACGTTGGCCCGCTCCTCGCCGAGCCTGATCCGCAGCGCCGTGGAGCCGACCACGTCGGTGAACAGGATGGTCGAGGTGGTGAGTGCGCCGGGCGCGCGCCCGGGCCGATGCGAAGCGGTCACCGGTGCGGCTCCTTCCGTCCCTGTGCCGGGGCCCGCAGCCTTCTGCGGACGGCGCGGCGCAGCTCGCGGGTCCTGACCGCGCCGGCCGACTGCCTGATCCGCCACGCGCGGGCCAGCTCGGGCGGGATGCGGAACGGCGCCTGCCCGCCGGAGTGGCGGTCGATCAGGGCGATCACGATGTACCGGCCGGCCCTGCGCACCAGCCAGCGGATCACCCCGTCCAGCGGACCGGCCGCCCGGCCCCGCCGGTGGGCGGCGCGCGCCGCGGCGAACAGCGCCGTGCACCACCAGGCCGGCTTGGGCACGCCGAGCAGCTCGGGCACCCGGTCGGCGCCGTACGCGGCGTCGCGGAAGACCCAGTGCACCAGGCTGCGCGGCAGCTTGCGCCAGCCCAGGTACATGAACGACTCCATCTCCTCCAGCAGCCGGGCCATCAGCCGGCGGCCCTCGTCGCTGGACTCGTACAGGCGGCCCAGGCGCCGGCTGACCGGCTCGACGTCGTCCAGGGTCAGAGGCCCGTCGCGGCAGACCTCCACGCCCATGAGGTGGCCGAAGACGCTCCAGGTGTAGAGGTGGGCGGCGCGCTGCTCCTCGGTCAGCCGCACCCCCATGCTCTCCAGGGCCTCCCAGGTGACCACGGAGAAGTCGAAGATCGTGGCCAGCAGCAGCTCCTGGTTGACCGGCGGGCCGTACCGGGCGGTGTCCCAGTGGCCGGCGTGGCGCTCGTTGACCAGGGCGCGCACGAAGGAGTGCAGGATGCGCAGCCCGAATGCCGTGGTGTGGCCGGGGCCGCCGGGCAGGAGGCTGTCGGCGGCCTTGAGCCCCATCACGTCCACCAGCATCTGGCCGGTCTCCGCCACCCGGCGGGTGAGGCTGTGCGTGGCCAGGCCGGAGACGCCGGCCAGCACCTTGGCGCTGGAGACCTCGACGTAGGCCATCGGCAGGCACTTGCAGAACAGCGCGGCGGACTGGTAGAGGCCGTAGTCGGAGAAGACGGCCTGCCCCCGGGCCAGCAGCTCCTTGTCGTCGCCCCACTCGGGCAGGTCGGCGGCGAAGCCGAGCGCCTCGAAGATCTCCGAGGCCGGCGGCTCGCCCGAGGGGGCCCTGGCCTCCCGCTTGGCCGCCCCCAGCTCGGCGATCACCGCCTTCACCAGCTCGAGCGGGCCCTTCCCCGCGGGCTGGGCCTGGAGGTATTCGGCCACCACCTTGTCGATGTCCGGGTCCGCCTGCTGCCGCAACTGGCGGAACCGCTCCTCGGGCCAGCGCTCGTCATGATCTTTCATGTACCCCGTACTCCAGATTCGGTCAGAGGCCGCCCCTTTTCCGCAGGGCGGCGACGTCCAGCAGCGTGATCGTCCGTCCTTGGACGGAGATGAGATTTCTCGACACCAGCGACTGCAGCGCCCGGTTGACCGCCGGCCGGGACGCGCCGATGAGCGCGGCGAGGTCGGACTGGGTCAGCCCCGGCAGGTCGACGACGCCGTCGGCCTGGCCGTGCTTGTCGGCCAGTTGCAGCAGCAGCTTGGCGAGCCGGCCCCCCAGGTCGAGGAAGGCCAGGTCGGCGGCCTGGTCGGTGAGCCTGCGCACCATGTGGCCGAGCATGCGCAGGAACTCGTCGGCCAGGCCGGGGTGCTCGCGCATCAGCTCCAGCAGCCGCGCCCTGGGCAGCGCGAACACCCAGGCCGGCCGCACGGTCACGATGGAGGCCGAGCGCGGCGAGCCGTCCAGCAGCGCCATTTCGCCGAACGTGTCGCCGCGGCCGAGCATGTTGAGCACGATCTCGTCGCCGTGCTCGGTGGTGAACACCACCTTCACCAGCCCGTCCAGCAGCACGAACAGCGACTCTCCCGGGTCCCCCTGATGGAAGATGATCTGCCCGGAGCGGTAGCGGCGCGCCACCCCCGCGCGCGCCGTGCTCCGGATGCCGTCCGCCCCGAGCACCCGGAACAACGGGATCTCCGCCAGCACGGAGGCGACGGGCTCGACCTCGGGCGGAAGCCCGCTGCGCGCGTTCATGCAAGAACTCTAGGCCGCATTCCACGAGCGGGCAGCAGGGAGAAACCCCACTCGGGAATGTGACGCAGACCACACCTTCTCTGTGACATCCGGAACAGTCTTTTCCGATCATCGGGCGCACCGTGAAACAGCCGGCCGGACATGGCCCCCCGAGTAGCCGGACCGGCGAGGAGAAGGACATGCACGTGGAGACCATCGAGCGCCCCGACACCGCCGCCCTGGTGAGCGCCGCCCAGGAAGGCGACGCCTGGGCGTGGGAGCGGCTGGTCGAGGAGTTCAGCCCGATGCTGAAGGCCCGCATCCGCCGCTTCCGGCTCAGCCACGAGGACGCCCAGGACGTGCTCCAGACCACCTGGCTGCTGGCCTGGCAGAAGCTCGGCAGCGTCGAGGACGGCCGGCGCATGCCCGGCTGGCTGGCCACGATCGCCTTCCGCGAATGCCTCAAGCTCGCCAAGGGCGCCAGGGAGATCTGCACCCCCGACCTCGACTCGCTGGGCAGCACCGACGACGTGGACAGGGAACTGGCCAGGATCTGGCTGGCCGGCACGCTGGAAGAGCTGGTCGAGGAGCTGCCGGCAGCGCAGCGGGTCCTGTTCAGAGCGCTCACGGAAACCTCCGAGCCCCACTACGTGGACGTGGCGCGCAGGCTGGGCAGGCCGGTCGGGAGCATCGGGCCCACCCGAGCCCGCTGTTTCGCGAAGCTACGCGGGCTTCTCCAGGCCCGCGAGATCACCCGCGACTTCCTGGACTGAGCTAATCGGTCGTCGGGTCAAGCGGGATCGCCTCCAGGAACGGCTCGAAGTCGAAGTGCGCCATCTCGTGCGCGTCCGGGTCGGTCTCGGCCGGGTAGGCGTAGAACGTGCGGCCGTGCAGCGCCGGCATGGCGCCGACGGCCTCGGGCACCAGCCCGCGCTTCATCTCCTCGGCCAGCCCGTCGGCGATCTCCTTGCTGAAGGGCACCTGATAGAGCGCGTCCACGTGCTGGTAGACGCGGAAATAGCTGACGATGAAGCGCATGCGGTCGGGATAGGACACCCAGTTGGCCACCCCGGCCGTGGACGCCTCTTCGTCCTCGGTGACGAACTCCTCGGCGAGCTTGCGCACCTTCTCGTTGCGGATCGGCGCCCACGCCCCGGCCAGGTCCACGCCCGGCGGCGGCGTCAGCGGCCTGCCGACCTTGATGTCGCTGAGCGGCGTGCGCACGGCGAACAGGCGGCGCGTGTAGAGGGAGGCCCACAGGTCCTCCAGCGTGCGGGTCAGCCAGGGCTGGTCGGCGTGCGGGGCGGCGTAGAGGCGGAACCTGCGCAGGGGCCGGCGCGTGACCAGGGAGCGCAGCGACCGCCACGACACCCGGGTCAGCCAGCGCACCGGGCGGTAGAGCACCAGCTCCAGCGCCGCCTGCGCGCGAGCCTGCTCGTACGCCGACAGCGCGATGTTGGCGCCCAGCATCAGCTCCGCCCGCTCCGCCGGGTCCTCGGTCGCCGCGGCCTCGGCCATGAGCCGCGCGGCGTCCTTCAGGTAGCGCGCGTCGGCCGGTGACAGCAGGTCGGTCAGGAACTCCGGCGGCCGGGGCGTCAGCTCGGACTCGGGGCTGACCCGCAGGTAGCGGTCGGGCGTGTCGTTCCACAGGTTGACCGCGAGGCTGGCCGTCTCCAGGAAGATGGCGCGGTTGGCCAGCGCCAGCCCGAGCTGGTAGCTGGGGCCGAGCAGGGTGAGCAGCGCCGCCCTGAACAGCCTCCGCAAGCGCCGCGGCACTCCTAAACGGCGGCTGAAGTCCTCGATGAACGGCGAGTCGGGGCCGAGGTCGAGGCTCTCTCCCACGGACTTGGAGGTCCAGGTGGCGTAGCAGTACCAGTTGTTGGCCTTACGGCCCAGGCGCACGGCGAGGTCGGCGGCCACGCGGTGGTAGCTGTAGGCGATGACCATCGCCTCCAGCGCCGCGCTCCGGTCCTTGTAGGCCGCGATGCGCAGCACGTCGTCCGCGGTCATCGGGGTTTCGGACATGAAGTCTCCCGTTGTGCAGGTCCCGTCGCCTCGTGGAGTGCTCACGGGTTCAGAGCGGCTCCGGCGGCTTCAGATACAGTCGGCGGCCGGCTTGTCCCCCGATCGGTCGCCAGGCCAGGAGCGTAGAAGGTGCCGCTTGCGACAGGCTTGCAGCGCGCCGCCCCGAGACCGGGTCCCGGGGCGGCGCGGGTCAATCCTTGACCACGATCCTGCTGATCACGACGAAGCCGCCGAGCGCCCCCGCGGTGCCCGCGGCCGTCGTCGTGGACAGGTGGACCACCAGGTCGTAGATGCCGGGGATGAGCTGGCCGCGCATGGGGATCGAGGCGGTGTAGCGGCCGGAGCCCGGCGTGAACCGCATCTCCACCGGGGGCGACGGGTGCCGCGTCTCGCCGCCTCCCAGCCGGTCGGCGATGATCTCCAGCTGCCACCGTCCCGCCAGCCAGTCCACGAGTTCGCCGGTGACCTGCCAGCTCACGTCCACGGTCCAGCCCTCGCTCTGGTGGACGACGGTCGTCGGCTGAGACCCGGGATCGACAACCTGGCCGTGAAGGACGCCGGCCAGCTGGTCGGCCGGCACCTTCATCACCTGGAACTCTCCGGTTGCCATCGGCGATCTCCTCTCGGCGGGACGGGCCCCGTGTGAGGAGCAGAGGGACGGCGGCGGTGGCGAAATACCCGTCCTTTCTGTCGAGATAATCCGGGTTTCAGGAGTGAAGCCGGCCGTTGATCCTGACGAGGTCTCCGGGGCCGGAAGCGCCGGTCCGCACGCCGTCCAGGCGCACGCCCGCCTCCACCGCGCAGTCCAGATAGGCGTTGAGCCCCCTGATCACCAGGTCGCCGATCGCGCCGTCCGCCAGGCGCAGCACCGCGCCCGCGCCCTCGGCGGCGACCACCTCGACGGTCCCGTACGGGGTGCGCAGGCCGATCGGGCCCTCGTTGCCCGTCCTGACGAGCACGACGAGGTAGTGCACGTCCCTGGTGGGATGGCTGCGCAGGAACGCGTCGGCCGCGCCGTACAGCACGATGCCCCTTCCGCCGATGCTCCTTCCACCGATGCTCCTTGCGTCGCCTTCCGTGCCGCCGGGTTCCCCGTGGGACGGGGTGATCAGGGCGCAGGGGGCCAGGTGCTCGTCGAGTGCCGGCGCCGGCCCGTCCACCAGCACCCGCCCGCCCCCTTCCGCGTAGGCGGCCAGCAGCTCCTGCACGCGCCGGTGCATGAACGGCCCGCCCGGCACCGTGACCGTCCGGTACGCGGCCAGCTCCGCGAGGGTCGCGCTCTCCAGCTCGACCAGCCCGTAGTCCAGCCCCCGCGCCCGCATCCGCTCGTGGAAGGCCAGCAGCGCCCGCCCGCACCGCGGCTCCCCGGGCTCCCCGGGCTCCCCGGGGCCGGCGAGCGCGGCGATCCCGGCGTAGGGGAGGTACAGGCCGAAGGCGTCGTGCCGGGCGGGGACGCACTCCAGGAACTCCGCCCCGTGCGCGGCGAAGAAGCCCGCCAGCGCCCGCACCACCGCCGCCTTCCCGGTGGCCGCGCCGCGCGCGTCGATGGGCGGGCAGTCCGGGTACGGCCCCGCGGCGGCGTCCAGCTCCGGCGCCCACCCCGAGGTGGCCACCCCGGTGTAGACGTTGAACCCGGTCGCCCCCGCCGCCAGCGCCAGCAGCGACTGGTGGAAGCTGGTGGCCGCGTCGGCGTAGGCCGGGTCGTACAGCTCGGAGAAGCCCCAGTTCTCCTCCAGGTTCGGCCCCGGCGCGCGCTTGGCCGCGATCACGTAGCGGGCCTGCGCCGCCGGGTCGGCCGACACCACGCCCATCCAGTTGGTGAACCCGTAGGAGACGCCGCCCCACAGCTCCGGCCTGACCCTGGCCAGCCAGTCGTCCAGCTCCGGCACGGTCGGCGGGTTGAGGTTGACCAGGACCGGCAGGTCGGAGCCGGCGGCCTGCGCCCACAGGCGGTAGACCTCGGCCAGGTATTCGGCGTGGCAGCGCCCCCAGTCGGCCCGCGCGAGCAGCCCGCCGCCCCGGGCCGGGGGCACGATCCGCGCCCAGTCGTCGTACGCGGTGCCGTGCGCGGCGTTGTACGCGCCGAGCGTGCCGTACCAGGCCCGCAGCCGGTCCCGGTAGAACGCCAGCCCCGACGGGCTGTAGTCGTAGGCCGTCAGCGGCAGCGCCCCGCTGGTGTAGACGCCCTCGTTCGCGATCTGCAGCGCGACGACCGGCCCCGGGCCCGCCAGCACCTCCTTGCCCACCGCCGCCAGCCACTGCGTGACCCGGGCCAGGAACGCGGGAGCGAGCGGCGCGGGCAGCGGCCGGCCCGCCGGGACGGCGGCGTCCGCCCAGCGCGCCGGCTCGCCGCGGGAGTCGAGCAGCGGCTCGATCGCCGGGTCGGCGTCCGGGCACACCCAGTCGGGCAGCCCGCCGTAGTTCACCTCGGCGTGGATGAACGGGCCCGGCTTGGCCACCACCCGCAGCCCCAGCTCGCCGCAGAGCGCGAGGAAGCCGGTGACGTTCCTGGCCGGATGGGTCAGGCCGGTGAAGTCGGGGGCCACGCCCGCCTCCGGCTGGTGGTGCCGCCAGGGCAGGTAGCAGGTGATCACCTCGATCCCGAGCCCGTCCCGTACGGCACGCAACCGGTCACCCCACACGGCCGGATCGTCCCGATAGTACGGATAGTCGGCGCTGACGAGCACCCGCGGCACGCCGTCGACGACGGCGACCCCGTCGCGGACCTCGATGACCACAGTCGATCCTCCTGAATCCGAGACCCGCGAGGGCCTCCTAGCCTTTGAGACCCGTGAAGGCGATGCCCCGCAGGATGCGCCGCTGGAAGACCAGCAGCACCGCGATCACGGGCAGCACGGCGAGCGCGGCGCCCGCCATGACGTAGTAGGCGCGCCCGCCGTCGGGGCTGGCCACGAGCTGCTGCAGGGCCAGCGGCAGCGTGTGGAGCCCGGGGTCGTTGGTAACCAGCAGTGGCCACACCAGGTCGTTCCAGTGGAACAGGAAGCTGGTGATGGTCACCACCGCCAGCACGGGCTTCGACAGCGGCAGCACGACGCGCCAGAAGATCCGCAGCCGGCCCGCGCCGTCGATCAGCGCGGCCTCCTCCAGCTCCTTCGGGATCGACAGGAAGAACTGCCGAAGCAGGAAGATGTCGAGCACCGAGGCGATGTTCGGGACGATCAGCCCCCACCCCGAGTCGAACATGCCCAGCGACTGGGTGACGTGGATGCGCGGCACCAGCAGCGTGATCGCGGGCACCATCATGCCGCCCAGCATGATCACGAACAGCTTGTCGCGGCCGGGGAACGGGATCCGCGCGAACGCGTACGCGGCCAGCGCGTCGATGAGCAGCTTGGCCGGCACCAGGACCGCGCACACCCAGACGCTGTTGACGAACGCGCCGCCGAGCCCGCCGACGTCGAGCACGTAGGCGTAGTTGTCCAGCGTGCCCGCCCACTCGCCGGTCTTCCTGTCCAGCGGCAGCAGGCTGGGCACCGTGGTGTAGATGTCCTGCCCGCGCTTGAACGAGGTGGCCAGCATCCACAGGAACGGCACCACCGACACGGCCGCCAGCAGCACCAGCGCGACGTAGACGGAGATCCTCCTCACGCCGCCTCCTGCTTGACGAACCTGAACTGCAGGGCGGTCACGATCACGATGAAGACCAGCAGGATGAACGACATCGCGCAGGCCGCGCCCATCGCGTCGTAGCGGAAGGCGAACAGGTACAGGTGCAGCACGTAGGTCAGGCCCGACTGCTCGGGCCCGCCGGTGACGCTGCGGCCGTTCCCCGAGAAGATCACGTACACCAGGCCGAACACCTGCAGCGCCGCGATCACGCCCGTCACCAGCAGGTAGAACGTGGTCGGCCGGAGCATGGGGAAGGTCACCCGGCGGAACCGCTGCCACGGCCCGGCCCCGTCGATGATCGCCGCCTCCTGGACCGAGCCGGGAATGCCCTTCAGCCCCGCCAGATAGATGATCATCGAGATGCCGCACTGCCAGGCCGCGATGAAGGCCAGCGCCGGGATGACCAGCTCGGGGGTGTTGAGCCAGTTCTGCCCCGGGATGCCGACCAGGCCGAGCAGCGTGTTGATCAGGCCGTACTGCGGGTCGTAGAGCCAGCGCCAGATCGCGCCGACCGCCGCCTCGGCCGTGACCACCGGCAGGAACAGCAGCAGCCGGAACACGTTCGCGCCGCGCCGGACCGCGTTCAGCAGCAGCGCCTGCGCCAGCGCCGTGACCAGAGTCAGCGGCACGGCGATGAGCGTGTACTGCAGGGTCACGCCCACGGACTTCCAGAAGTGCGGGTACTTGACGTCGTCGAACAGCAGGCCGGCGTAGTTGGCCAGGCCCACCCAGGCCGCCTCGGTGCGCAGGTTCCAGTCGGTGAAGCTGTAGGAGAGGGCCGACAGCGCCGGATACAGCAGGAAGACCAGGAAGTAGGCCAGCGCCGGGGCGACGAGCAGCGCGCCGATCAGATGGTCGCGGCGCCGGGCGTCCGGGCGGCGCCGGGCCCGCCCGCCGGGCCGCGCCGGCGGGCGTTCGAGCACGGGAGCGGCCACGTCAGCCGGTCCAGCCGAGCAGGGAGCGGGTCCTGGCCGCCGCGTCCGCCAGCGCCTGGCGTGCCGTGGCCCGGCCGGTCAGCGCCGACTCGATGGCCGGGGCGATGATCTCGTCGTTGACCTGGATCCACTGCGGCACCGCCGGCCGGGCGCGCGCCACCTTGAGCTGTTCGAGGAAGGCCGCCTGCTCGGGCCCGCCCGCGACCACCCGCGCCTTGAGGTGCACGGGGAAGCCGCCGAGCGCGTCGGCGACCGCGCCGTTGTGGTCGGGCCCGGCCAGGAACGCCAGCCACTTCCACGCCAGGTCCGGGTCGTCGCTCGTGGAGAAGACGACGGAGTTCTCGCCGCCGATGTTGCCGGCCGGCTCGGTCTTGTACGGCAGCGGCGCCACGCCGAAGTCCAGGTCGGGGAACTGCTCCTTGATCGTCGGCACGTCCCACGGCCCGGAGATCGTCATGGCCGCCCGGCCGTTCTCGAACGGCTTGTCCGAGTCGGTGATCGCGCGGGGCGACGACTTCTGCAGGTCCACCCAGAGCTGCAGCGCCTCCACCGCCGGCGGCTGGTCGAACAGCACCTTCTTGGCGGCGTCGTCCACCATCGCGCCGCCCGCGCCGTGCACGACGCCGGGGAACATCCACGCGCCGTACCCGTCGCCCTTGGGCACGTTCATGCCGGCCACGTCCGGGTCGGCGGCGTGCACCCGGGCTGCGGCCTGCTTCAGCTCGTCCCAGGTCTTCGGCGGGGCCGGCACCAGCCGCCTGTTGTAGAAGAGCGCCACCGTGGTCTGGTCCTGGGGCAGGCCGTAGAGCTTGCCGCCGGCGCGGTTGGTGTCGAGCGCGCCCCGGTAGTAGCCGGCCTCGTCGATCAGCCCGGCGGGCACCTCCTCGATCGTGCCGTCGAGGGCGTACTTGGACACCAGGGGCTGGTCGAGGATGCCCGCGTCGGGCGCGCTCCCGCCGGCCAGGGCGCTGCCGAGCTTGGTGTTGTAGTCGTCCTTCGGGATCTTGACGAGCTTGACCGTGACGCCGGGGTTGGCCCGCTCGAAGTCCCGGCGGATCCGCTCGATGACCTGTCCCGCCTGCGGGGTGCGGTCCTGGTACATCCAGAACGTCAGCTCCCTGCTCTCGCCGCCGGTGCCGGTGCCGCTGCCGCTGGTGCCGCCACCGCTGCCGTCACCGCCGCCGCACGCGGCCAGCGCGGTCGCGAGCAGGGCCACGGCGGTGCCTCGCGCAAGTCCTCGGCTCATCGTCGTCTCCTCATCAGGGGGTAGCCTCAGAACATAATCTAAGGTTCGAATAAAGTCAGGAGCCCCTCGGGAACGCTTCGGTAACGCCGGGCCGCAGCCCGGTCCTTTGAGCCGTGAACTAACATGGCGGCGGGTTTTCTCCAGCGAGGACGGGGGACGAGGATGGGCACGTCAGGGCGCAGGACCGTGCGCGATCTCCGGCGGGGCAACCGGGCGATGCTGCTGCGGGCGCTCTATTTCGGCGGTCCCGCCAGCCGCAACGAGCTGTCGGCCGAGACCGGGCTCAGCCCGGCCACGGTCAGCACCATGACCGGCGACCTGCTGGCCGACAACGTGATCGTGGAGGCCGGTCAGGTCGACTCCGACGGCGGCAGGCCCCGCGTGCTGCTCAAGGTCAACCCCGCCTACGGCTACGCGGTCGGCGTGGACGTGGGGGAGACCCAGGTCAAGGTCGAGCTGTTCGACCTGGAGATGAACGTGCGCGCCCGCGCCCACTACGCCGTCCGCTCCGCCAAGCACGACCCCGAGCTGGTCGCCCGCCACATCCTGGCCGGCGTGGACGCGGTCATCGCCGAGGGCGAGGTGCCGCCCGGGCAGGTGCTCGGCGTCGGCGTGGGCGTGCCCGGCATCGTCGAGCCGGGGGGCGGCGGGCTGGTGCGGGCCAAGACCTTCGGCTGGCAGGACGTGCCGCTCGGCGCGCTGCTGCGGGCCGGCACCCCGCTGCCGCTGTTCGTGGACAACGGGGCCAAGACGATGGGGCAGGCCGAGCTCTGGTTCGGCTCCGGCAGGGGCACCCGCGACGCGATCATCCTGCTCGTGGGGTCGGGCGTGGGCGGCACCGTGGTCACCGACGGGCGGATCTACCGGGGGGCGGGGCAGGCGGCGGGCGAGGTCGGCCACCTGAAGATCGTCGCCGGCGGGCGGGAGTGCCGGTGCGGGGCGCGCGGCTGCCTGGAGGCGTACCTGGGGGCCGAGGCCATCCTCGACCGCGCCGGCGTGGTGGCCGACTCCGCCGACGAGGAGGCCGCGCTGGCGCGGCTGCTGGAGGAGGGCTCGCCGGTCGTCGGCGAGAGCGTGGAGCTGCTGGGCGTGGGGCTGTCGTCGCTGGTGCACCTGTTCAACCCCGAGCGCATCGTGATCGGCGGGTGGGCGGGGCTGATGCTGGGCGGGCGGCTGCTGCCCGAGATCCGCGCGGCCGCCGCCGCCAACACGCAGGCGCAGCCGTTCAACCCCGAGTCGGTGGTGCTCGGGCGGCTCGGGCCCGACGCGGTGGCCCTGGGTGCGGCGACGCTGGTCATCGAGCCGTTCTTCGGCGACGCCGCGTTTCCGGCGTGCGTTCCCACTATTGCGTAGGAGTTAAATCAAGCATTGACAGAAGTGAGGGCCGCAGGCACGCTCAGCTCGACAGAGCACTCTCTCACCACCCCCTGTTCGTGAGGAGTCCACGCCGTGCACCCCCGCCGAAGTCCCGCCTTCCTCGTGACCGTCCTGGCCGCGTCGGCCGGCTTGATCCTGTCCTGCCTGGTCACCACCCCGGCCCGCGCCTCCACCCCGGTCTCCGCTCCTGCCCCGGTCTCCGCTCCTGCCCCGGTCTCCGCTCCTGCCCCGGTCTCCGCCCCGGTCTCCGCCTCCGGCCGGACCTCCGTCTCCGCCCAGGCCGGGGCCGGGGCCGGGCAGGCCGGCGGGCCCGCCGCGCGGGCCGCCGTCTGCGGCACCGCGAACGTCGCGCTCGGCCGCCCCGCCACCGCCTCCTCCACCGAGAACGCCGGCACACCCGCCTCGGCCGCCGTGGACGGCGACGCCGGCACCCGCTGGTCCAGCGCGTTCAGCGACCCGCAGTGGCTCCAGGTGGACCTGGGCTCGTCGCAGCCGATCTGCCAGGTGGTGCTCCAGTGGGAGACCGCCTATGCCACCGCCTTCCGCCTCCAGGTCTCCGACAACGCCACCACCTGGACCGACGTCCACTCCACCACCGCCGGCACCGGCGGCACCCAGACCATCGACCTCACCGCCACGGGCCGGCACCTGCGCGTCCACGGCACGGCCAGGGCGACCGGCTGGGGCTACTCGTTGTGGGAGCTGGCCGTGCGCACGACCGGCACCCAGCCCGGCGGCGGCGACCTCGGCCCCAACGTGCACGTCTTCGACCCGTCGATGCCGGCGGCGAGCATCCAGGCCACGCTGGACTCGGTCTTCGGCCAGATGGAGTCGAACCAGTTCGGCCTCCAGCGGCACGCCCTGCTGTTCAAGCCCGGCAGCTACAACGTCACCGCGAACCTCGGCTTCTACACCTCGATCATGGGCCTGGGCCGCAACCCCGGCGACGTCACGATCAACGGCCAGGTCAGGGTGGACGCGGGCTGGTTCGGCGGCAACGCCACGCAGAACTTCTGGCGCTCGGCCGAGAACCTGTCGATCACGCCCACCGGCGGCACCAACCAGTGGGCGGTCTCGCAGGCCGCGCCGTTCCGCCGCATCCACGTCAGGGGCAACCTCAACCTGGCCCCCACCGGGTACGGCTGGGCCAGCGGCGGCTACATCGCCGACAGCCGCATCGACGGGACCGTGCAGCCGTACTCGCAGCAGCAGTGGTTCACCCGCGACAGCACGATCGGCGGCTGGCTCAACGGCGTGTGGAACAAGGTCTTCTCCGGTGTCGCCGGCGCGCCCGCCCAGGCGTTCCCCGACCCGCCGTACACGACGCTCGCCACCAGCCCCGTCACCAGGGAGAAGCCCTTCCTGTACGTGGACGCGGCCGGGAACTACCAGGTCTTCGTGCCCGCCCTGCGCCAGAACACGCGCGGCGCGAGCTGGCCGGGCACGGGCGTCTCGATCCCGCTCACCCGCTTCCACGTCGCCAGGCCGTCCGACACGGCCGCCACCATCAACGCCGCTCTCGCCTCCGGCCTGCACCTGCTCTTCACCCCCGGCATCTACCGCGTCGACCGCACCATCGACGTCACCAGGCCGGGCACGGTCGTGCTGGGCCTCGGCTACGCCACGCTCATCCCCGACAACGGCGTCGTGCCGATGCGCGTCGCCGACGTGGACGGCGTCAGGGTGGCCGGCCTGCTCTTCGACGCCGGCACGGTGAACTCGCCCATCCTCATGGAGGTCGGCCCGCCCGGCTCGTCGGCCTCGCACGCGGCCGACCCCATCTCGGTGCAGGACGTGTTCTTCCGGATCGGCGGCGCCCACCCGGGCAGGGCCACGACCAGCCTCGTCGTCAACAGCGACCACACGCTGATCGACCACGTCTGGGCCTGGCGCGGCGACCACGGCACCGGCATCGGCTGGACGGTCAACACCGCCGACACGGGGCTGATCGTCAACGGCGACGACGTGACGGCGTACGGGCTGTTCGTCGAGCACTACCAGAAGTACCAGGTCATCTGGAACGGCCAGCGCGGGCGGACGATCTTCTTCCAGAACGAGATGCCGTACGACCCGCCGAACCAGGCCGCCTGGATGAACGGCGCCACCCGGGGCTACGCCGCCTACAAGGTCGCCGACTCCGTCACCTCGCACGAGGCGTGGGGGCTGGGGGCGTACTGCTACTTCAACGTCGATCCGAGCGTGGTGGCCGAGCGCGGCTTCGAGGCGCCGGTCAACCCGAACGTACGCTTCCACTCCCTGCTCACCGTCTCGCTCGGCGGCAACGGCACGATCAACCGCGTCATCAACGACACCGGAGCCCCGGCCCAGGGCACGGCCACGATCCCGGTGAAGGTCGTCAGCTATCCCTGAGGCGCACGGCGTCGGGGCCGAGCTCCTCGGCCCCGCCCACGCCCAGCAGCCGCAGCGTACGGGCGAACTCGGCGTGCAGCAGCTCCAGCGTCCGCCGCACGCCCTGCTCGCCCCCCGCCATCAGGCCGTAGAGGTAGGCGCGGCCGACGAAGCACGCCCGGGCGCCCAGCGCGACGGCGGCGGCGACGTCGGCCCCGCTGCGCACGCCCCCGTCGAGGAACACCTCCGTGCGCTCTCCCACCGCCGCCGCCACCTCCGGCAGCAGCTCCAGGGGCGTGGGGGAGCGGTCGAGCTGGCGCCCGCCGTGGTTGGACACCACCAGCCCGTCCACGCCCACGGCGGCCAGCTCCTTCGCGTCGTCCACCCGCTGCACCCCTTTGACCAGCAGCCGGCCCGGCCACGCCGACCTGATCCAGGCCAGGTCCGCGATCGTCACCGACGGGTCGAACATCAGGTTCGTCAGCCCCGCCAGGTCGTCGGGCGCGCCGTCCACGGTGGCGAACCTGAGCGGCTCGCCGGTCAGGAAGTCGAACCACCACGCCGGATGGCGCACCGCCTCCAGCGCGCCGCGCCAGCGCAGGGAGGGCGGGACCGTCAGCCCGTGCCGCACGTCGCGCAGCCGCGCCCCGGCCACCGGCACGTCCACGGTGACGACCAGCACGTCCATCCCGGCGTCGGCGGCCATCGACAGCCTCTCCAGGTTGCGGGCGCGGTCGCGGACCACGTACAGCTGGAACCAGTTCCACCCGCCGGGCGCGGCGGCGGCCACGCCGGCGGCCGTGGTCGTGCCCATGGTGGACAGGACGTAGGGCACTCCGGCCCTCTCGGCGGCCCGGGCCACGGCGCGCTCGCCGGCGCGGTGCATCATGCGCGTGAACCCGGTCGGCCCGAGCACGACCGGCATGCCGATCCGCCGCCCCAGGATCTCGACCGAGGTGGAGGTCTCGGAGACGTCACGCAGCACGCGCGGGGCGAACTCCACCCGCCCGAACGCCGCCACCGCCCTGGCCATCGACCGCTCGCCCTCGGCCGCGCCGTCCACGTAGTCGAACACCATGCGCGGGGCCCGCTTCCTGGCCAGCAGCCGCAGGTCGGCCACGTCGGCCGCGGCCGCCACCCGGGCGGCCCGGGACCATCGGGGACGCCTGGGCATCAGAGCCCGCAGCTCCCGCCACCTCGGCAGGCGCCGCCGCTCCCCACCCGTCGTATCGATGGCCAGGACGCTACCACCGCCTCGGCGGCCACCGCCCGTCCCGGTGCCCGCGATGCGGGGACCGCCCCAGGGACGCCCGCCCCCACCTGCCGTCCCGATGCCCGGGATGCGGGGACCGCCCGGGGACGCCCGCCCCTACCTGCCGTCCCGATGGCCGGTACGCCGGCACCGCCCGGCCCGCGTACCGTGGGACATGTGATCAGCGACCCGGCGGCGCCCCTGCCCACCCCGCCGGCCGGCGAGGCGGGCCGGACGGACGGCCCGCCCGAGCCCGGCGCGGCGGTCCTGGCGGACGCCTGGGCGGCGGTGGCGGGGGACTCGCCCGCCGCCCGCGCGCTCGGCGCGGAGCTCGTCGCCCGCTGGTCCGAGCCCCACCGCCACTACCACACCCGCACCCACCTCGCGGCCGTCCTGGCCGCCGTCGACCGGCTCACCGACGGACCCGGGGGCGCGGGCGCCGACCGGGCGGCGGTGCGGCTGGCGGCCTGGTTCCACGACGCCGTCTACGACGGCCGGCCCGGATGGGACGAGGAGCGCAGCGCCCAGCTCGCCCAGTCCCGCCTGCCGGCGTGCGGCGTGCCGGCCGGGCGGGTGGCGGAGGTGGCCAGGCTGGTCCGCCTCACCGCCGCCCACGACACGCTGCGGCCGGGCGACCGCAACGGTGAGGTGTTGTGCGACGCCGACCTGTCCATCCTCGGCAGCCCCGCCTACGGCGACTACGCGCGGGCGATCCGCCGCGAGTACTCCCACGTGCCCGACGCCGCGTTCGCCGCGGGCCGCTCGGAGGTCCTGCGCCGCCTGCTCGCCACCCCCGCCCTCTACCGCACGCCCCGGGCCCGCCACCTGTGGGAGGAGCGCGCCCGCGCCAACATGACGGGGGAGCTAGCGCGGCTGCGGGCGGCGCTTGCGGCGGCGCAGCCCGCCCGCGATGAGACGCCGTAGCAGCTCACGCGAGCTGACCGCCTCGGCGCCCAGGGCCACGGCCCGCGCGTGCACGGTCTCCGGCACGTCGTAGTGGTCCCGATCGAAGGCCCGTGGCGGCACCCCCAGCCGCCCCGCGAACTCGTGCAGCTCCTCCAGCGAGCTGTCGCTGACGAGATGCGACCACATGAGGCCGCGCGGCCCCGGCCAGTTGGGCGGATCGATCAGTACGGTCACGTCGTCAAGGGTAGAACCCTCCCACGCACCCCCAGTTCCCCCAGATCGGACACCACGGCATGCGCCCCCGGCCCCGGCGCCGCGCCCGCGCCGACGCCATCCTCATCCAGGCCGCCCGGACCCGCGTCACCCGGACCCGCGTCACCAGGGGCCACGTCACCCGGGCCCGCGTCATCCGGGTCCGCCCGGCCTGCACGCACCGTGACCACCGCGCCGAACCCGCCCTTCATCCCCGCCTCGATCCCCGGCAGCGCGGACACCACCACGGCCACCCTGGGCGCGGGCACGTCCAGCCGGCGCGCCGCCTCCAGGAACAGCGCCGGGTCGGGCGTGCCGGGCAGGTTCATCAGCGCGGCGTCGTTGCCGTCCACGATCACGTCGAACAGGTGCGCGACCCCGGCCGAGGCGACCAGCTTGCGGCCGTGCAGGCTGGCGGAGACGGCCGCCGTACGGGCCCCGCGCCGGCGCAGCTCGTGCAGCAGCGCGACGGCGGACGGGAAGGCGGCGACGCCGTATTTGTCCACCTGTGCCACGAAGATGCGGTCCTTGGCCCGGCCCAGCCCGTGCACGGTGGGCGCGCCCGGCTCGTCGTCGGGCGACCCCTCGGGCACGGTGATGCCGCGCGCGGCCAGGAAGGTGCGGATGCCGTCGAGCCGCGGCCGTCCGTCCACGTGACGCAGGTAGTCGTCACGGATGTCGAACGGCGCCGAGCGGCCGCGCAGGAACACGTCGAGGACGTGCTTCCAGGCGGCCGCGTGCCCCCGGGCTGTGTCGGTGACCACGCCGTCGGTGTCGAACACGACGGCGCCGACCGCTGTCAGGTCGATGACGGGCTCGTTCACACAGTGAACGTAACCGTTCTACCAGGCGACGGGTAGCTCTTTGACGCCGTGGACGATGGCGAGTTCCCGGAACGACACCTCGCCGGCGACGTGCAGGCCGGGGAAGCGGCGCAGCAGCGCGGGGAAGGCGATGCGCATCTCCATCTGGGCCAGCGGCGCGCCGACGCAGCGGTGGATGCCGTGCCCGAACGCCAGGTGCGAGCCCGCCGTCGCCCGGCCCGGCTTCACCTGGTCCATGTCGTCGCCCAGCGCGGGGTCGCGGTTGGCGCCGGTCAGCGAGCACAGCACCATCTCGCCCTTCTTGATCTGGACGCCGTGCAGCTCCAGGTCGTCGCGGGCGAAGCGGGGGAAGGCGACCTGCACGACGGTCATGTACCGCAGCAGCTCCTCGACCACGTCCACGACGTAGCCGTCCACCTCGCGCACCTTGGCGGCCTGCTCGGGGTTGCGCAGCAGCCACAGGCTGCCGAGCGCGAGCATGCTCGTGCTGGTGTCGTGGCCGCCGGTCAGCAGGCCGTCGGCCATGCTGGCGAGCGTGCGGTCGTCGAGCTCGTCGCCGTGGTCGCGCAGCAGCTGCCCGAGCAGGCCGTCCCCGGGGTTCTGCCGCTCCCTGGCGACCAGTTCGGTCAGGTAGGTCATCGCGTCGTTGACGGCCTGCAGCGACGCCTCCGGCCCGGCGGTGAAGTCGAAGCGGTCCTTGCTGAACTTCACGAAGTCGGCGCGCTCCTCGTACGGGACGCCGAGCAGCTCGCAGACGACCAGGGACGGGATCGGCAGCGCGAACTCCTCCACCAGGTCCACCGGCATGCCCCCGGCCGCGCCCATGGCCTCGATCCGGTCGAGGTGCTCCTCGACCATGGCCTCGATCCGCGGCTCCAGCCTGCGCAGCCGGCGCATGGTGAACTCGGGCGTCAGGAACTTGCGCAGCCGCGTGTGCTCGGGCGGGTCGCGGAAGCCCAGACCACCCGGGTCCTCCTGGTTCGAGCCGAGCCCGATCACGCCGGCGAAGTCGTTGCTGAAGCGCTCGTGGTCGCCGAGCACCGCGCGCACGTCCTCCCAGCGGGTGACGAGGTAGACGGTCTGGCCTCCCGGGATCTCCATCGGGAAGACCGGATGCTCGGCCCGGATGCGCGCGAGCTCGCCCACGGGGTCGAACCCGTCACGCATGAACTGGACGAGCGGGAACTCTTCTGAATCTGACATCGATATCCGTCCTGCTGGGATACATCACACCATGTTGGGATAAATCCCTGCATAGATGGTCCCACCTGCAAAAGCGAATGGGGCCCTCCGTAAGGACGAATTTCCCCCTCACCCCCGCCGCGCACCTCGCCACAAGGGGAACCTCTCGTCACTCCAGGTGCCCCCATCGCCACCCACGGTACCCGCCTGCCCGTTCACCGACCGGCGGCGGCGGTCGCGCGGGCCGGTCATCGTCCGGCGGGGACGGCGGGGACGGCGGGGCCGGCGGGGACGGCGGGGACGGCGGGGACGGCGGTCGTCGGACTGCTCATCGGCCGGCCGGGGGCCAGGCCACCTGCGCGGCTCGTCGGCAGGCCGGGGGCCAGGCTCCAGTGCGGCTCGCCGGGGCCGAAGCCGGGCGGCCGGGCGGGCGTGCCGCTGGGAAGAGCACGGCGTCTGCGCGATCGCTTGCTCACAGCAGTCCCCTCCTCGCGTCCCCTTGTGCGCCGCGCCCCGGCCCCCGGCCAGCCCGGTCCGCGGCTGTCACCCTGACGGCATCACTGGCGAACTGCCGCGAAGGCGGGCAAACGGGGCAGCAGCCGTCGTTTGGCGTACAGGATGGCGACCTTCTGCGATGATCTCGTCGCATAGAGCCGGAGTTTGAGCCTCACGGATAGTGACTGATGCCGACATTTGAGGAAATAACAGCCTTCATCACGGAGAAGCCGCTCGCCACCGCCGTCATCGCGCTGCTGGGCCTGGTCGGGCTGGCGCTGGCGTTCCTGGTGCTGAGAATCGCCTGGCGCGCCCTGTCCTGGTTGTTCACCAGGTACGTCGCCCCCCGCCCCATCGAGGACGTGCTCACCATCGTGGCCGCCTCCATCGCCACCGGCGTGTCCGCCCAGGGCATGTGGCGCTTCTCCGGGGACGTGCTGGGCCTCGACGGGCCGCTGCGCTTACTGCTGTTCGCGTTCATCGAGGTCGCGATCATCACCTCCGCCGTACGCGCCCGCCGCAACATGCGCGAGAACTTCTCGGCCGGCATCGACGGCATCGCCGTGTGGGCCCTGACCTGCCTGACCGCCGTGCTGTCCAGCATGGACGCGCGCAGCCTGCCCGAGGCCGTCTTCCGGCTCGCCGCGCCCCTGGTCGCCGCCTGGCTGTGGGAGCGCGGCATGGCCATCGAGCGCCACCGCATCCGCGGCACCGGCCGCATCAACTGGCGGCTGACGCCCGAGCGGCTGCTGGTCAGGCTGGGCCTGGCCGAGGTGAGCGACCGCACGGCCAGCGAGGTCGACGCCCACCGCAGGCTCACCCGCGTCGCGCTGGCCGCCAAGAAGGCCAAGGCCCTGCGCGAGAACGGCGCGTCCGAGCGCAAGATGCGCGCCGCGCTGGCCCGGCTCGACAAGGCCATGGACCAGGCCGTCGAGCACACCGGCCTGGCCGTGGACCCGCAGCGGCAGGAGGCGCTGCTGGCCCAGATCGCCGCCCTCTACAACACCTCCGCGCTCATCGACGCCGACCCCCGCGTCCCCTGGGAGCCCGAGGCCGGCCACCATCCCGTCCCCGCCCGCCCGGCGCTGCCGTCCGCGCTGGCCGAGCTGGTCGACGACGAGGACGAGGACGTCGAGGTGCTCGACACCACCCCGCAGGTCGTCAGCACGGCCGAGCGCGCGGCGCGCATGCGGGCGGCCCGCGAGTTCTGGGACCGGCAGATCGCCAAGGGCATCGTGCCGCGCACGGTGGACATCGCCCAGGAGATCGGCATCTCCCTGGCCACCGCCCGCGAGTATCGTGCCCTGTGGAAGCTGGAGCCGCAGGCGCACGCCCTCATCGAGGCGCTGTACCAGCAGCACGGCATCGTCGACACCGGGGCGTTCCCGGCCATCGCGACCGACGGGCGGGTGCTGAGCGGCAAGTCCTAAGAGGAGGGGCACGGGGTGCGGGATCGGGCGCTGGACCGCGTCAGGAAACTGCTGGCCAAGGCCGAGCGCACCGACAACGAGCACGAGCGCGCCACGTTCATGGCCGCCGCGACGGCGCTGATGGCCCGGCACGGCATCGACTCGCTGCCGCCCGCCGGCACCCGCCAGGTCCCCGGCGACCGCATCGTCACCCTGCCCGCCCCCTGGGCCAGGGAGAAGGCCAGGCTCGTCAGCCTGGTCGCCCAGGCCCTCCGGTGCCGGCCGCTGCTGATCGGGCGGGGCGACGGCGGGCAGCGGGTGCACGTCTTCGGGTTCGCGGCCGACCTGGAGCGCGCCGACCTGCTGGCCACCTCGCTGCTGCTGCAGATGGCCTCGGGACTGGCCCGGGTCGAGCCGCCGCGCGACGTCACGGCCGTGCGGGCCTACCGCCGGTCGTGGCTGCTGGGCTTCACCGACGAGGTCTACCGGCTGCTGTGCGCGGCCGAGTCGCGCGCCGAGGCAGAGTCGGCCGGCACGGGCACGGCGCTCGTCCTGGCCGACCGCCGGGCCGAGGTGGCGCGGGCGGTGGCCGCCCACTATCCCGACATCCGCATGAGCATCCCCAGGACCAGCGGCTCCGGCTACCGCGACGGGGTGGCCGCGGGCCGCAGGGCCGACCTCGGCCGCACCGGGATGCCCCCGGCCACCGCCCGCGAGCTGACCTGAGCGGCCGCACAACCCCTGGCGGGAGATCGGCGGCGCGTTTACGGTGTGATCGTTTCCTTTTCCCCGGCAACGGAGTGATCATGCGATTAACGCGTACGAGGATCGGCGCCCTGGCCGGCGCCCTCGTGGTGGCCTCGTCAGGGGCGGCGGCGGGCGCGGCCCCGGCGGCGGCGGACGTCTGCCCGGCGGCCACCGACCAGTGGCAGGTCGTCGATCTCGGCACGACCGGCCGCGCGATCGACATCAACGACCAGGGCCAGATCGCCGGCTGGATGCGGAACGCGGCCGGTCGCTCCTGGGCCGTCATGTGGGACGGCGGGCAGCGCGTCGAGGTCGGCAGCCTCGGAGGCCCGACGAGCGTCGCCACGGCGATCGACGAGGACGCCCGGGTCGTCGGCGAGAGCTACACGGCCCAGGAGAAGGGCCACGGCTTCCTCTGGGACGACGGCGTCATCCACGACCTCGGCAACTTCGCCTCGGTGACCCACGTCCACGACGTCGACCAGGGCGTCATCGTCGGCTCCCACATGAGGGTCCTGTCCAGCGGCCACCGGCGCAGCCAGGCGTACGTGATCGACAACGGCGTCCGCACCGACCTCGGCGTCGTCGCCGGCAGCGTGGCCTCCGACGTCAACGCCGGCGGCCAGATCGCCGGCACCCACCGCCGCACCGAGCGGGTCGGCCTTCCCGCCGACCAGCAGACCCAGCGCGCCTTCCGCTGGGCGGGCGGCGCCGTCACCGAGCTGGGCACGCTGGGCGGCAACTGGAGCCAGGCCACCGGCCTGAACGACCACGGGCACGTCGTCGGGGAGTCGGCGCTGGACGCCGCCGGCGTGGCCCAGGCCGGCTTCGTGTGGAGCGAGGGGGCCGGCATGCGCCGCATCGAGGACGGCGGCGGCGTGGCCCGGCCGACGGCCATCAACGACCACGGCACGATCGTCGGCACGCACGCCTGCGACCCGGCCGGCCCGTCCCACGCGGCGGTGTGGACCGACCCCGCGCAGGCGCCGCTCCGGCTGCCCGGCCCGCCGGGCGCCACGGCCACGGCCGCCAACGCCGTCAACGCGCACGGGGAGATCGCCGGCTACGCGGTGCTGCCGGGCAACGAGCCGCGCGCCGTGCTCTGGAAGCCGGTGAGCGCGCGGTAAGCCCTTTCCGGAGATCCGTTTGGCGGGGGCGGGAACCGGGCATGAGCGCGCACACGGAACGCAGTCCTGCCCCCGCGAGACGAGTCACCGTGAACACCTCCCCCCGCGCCGTCACCATTGCCGCCCGCCTGCCCGCCGCGCACGGCGCCGGCGTGGTCACCACCAGGGGGTACGCCCACGCCGGCGGGTCGTGGCGACCGCGTACGGACGCCCGGGACCCGAGGGCGCGCGCGTACGGAACCGGCGCGGTCCTCCCGGGGGAGCCCGAGGCCGCGGCGCGCGCGTGGCGCGGCGAGGAGGACGTGCCCGTGCGGGCGGGGCCGCGCGGGCACGCGGACGGGCGGGGCGTTCCGTAACCCGGCCAGACACGCCGACCCTGGAGGTCAGATGTCCGCCACACCGCCCCCCGCACCCCGGCCCGGCGAGCCTTCCCCCACACCCGGCTCCGGCGGTCCGCCCCACACCCCCGCACCCCGGCCCGGCGGGGCGTCCGGCGGCCCCTCGCCCGAGTTGCGGCGCGTCGTCCTGGGGGCGCTCGTCGGCACCGCCCTGGAGTGGTACGACTTCTTCATCTACGGCACCGCCGCCGCCCTCGTCTTCAACCGCCTGTTCTTCACCGAGTCCGACCCGGCCACGGGCACGATCGTGGCGTTCGCCACGTTCGGGGTGGGCTTCGTGGTGCGGCCGTTCGGCGGGGTGCTGTTCGGCCATCTCGGCGACCGGATCGGCCGCCGCTCCACCCTGATCGTCACCACCCTCATCATGGGCGTGTCCACCGGGCTCATCGGCCTGCTGCCCACCTACCCCGACATCGGGGTCTGGGCCGCCGTGCTGCTCACGCTGCTGCGCGTCTGCCAGGGCCTCGGCGCGGGCGCCGAGTTCGGCGGCGCGGCCACGCTGCTGGCCGAGCACGCCCCGCCGGGCCGGCGCGGCTACTACGCCTCCTACGCCCAGACCGGCGTGCAGATCGGCCTCGTCCTGGGCACCTCCGCGTTCCTGCTGGTCCAGCTCCTGCCCGAGCGCGATTTCCTGGCCTGGGGCTGGCGGCTGCCGTTCCTGGTGAGCTTCGCGCTGATCGCGGTGGCGCTGTACGTGCGGCTGCGGGTGGCCGAGTCGCCGGTGTTCAGGGAGCTGGCGCGGACCCGGGAGCTCGTCCGCCTGCCGATCAGGGACGCCCTGGCCCGCCACCCGCGCAACTTCCTCATCGGGGTCGGCGCGCACATCTGCGACACGGCCGTGGTCTACACGCTGGCCACCTTCAGCGTCGCGTACGCCACCGGGCGGCTCGGCCTGTCCAGCCGCACGGCGCTGCTGGGCGTGATCCTGTTCGGGCTGACCGTCATCGTGCTGCAACCCGTCTACGGCCACCTGTCGGACCGGGTGGGGCGGCGGCCGCTCAACCTGTTCGGCGTGGTGTTCGTGGCGGCGTACGTCTATCCGTACTTCCTGCTCGTCGACACCGGCGAGCCGGGGCTCGTGTGGCTGGCCATGATGCTCATGGGGGCCTTCGGCTTCGCGCCGCAGGTGGCCGTGCAGCCGGTGTTCTACGCCGAGCTGTTCGGGGCGCGGGTGCGCTACACCGGCTTCGCGGCCTCGCGCGAGCTGGGGGCGGCGCTGGCCGGCTTCTCGCCGCTGATCGGCGCGGCGCTGGCGGCCCGGCTGGACGGGGAGCCGTGGCTGGTGGCGGCCTTCCTCATCGGCACGGCGGTGATCTCGTTCGCCGCCTTCTACGCCTCGCGCGAGAGCAAGGACATCGACATCGCGGCCCTCGGCACACCCCACGACCCGCCAGGCAAGGAGCAGACATGGACATGAACGGCACGGTCGCCGTGATCACCGGCGGCGGCACGGGCATCGGCGCCGCCGTCGCGGAGAGCCTGGCCAGGAAGGGCGCGGCGGCCGTGGTCGTCAACTACTCGCGCTCTGCCGCCGCCGCGCGGGCCACCGTCGCCCGGCTGGCGGAGCTGGGCTGCAAGGCCGAGGCGGTGGCCGCCGACGTGTCGGACGACGCCGCCGTGCGGCGGCTGGCCGAGCGGGTGCGCGCCGACCACGGCCGGGTGGACATCCTGGTCTGCAACGCGGGCACGACCGCGTGGGTGCCCTTCCCCGACCTGGAGGCGCTCACCGACGAGGTGTGGCAGCGGATCTTGGGCGTCAACCTGATGGGCGCCTTCTACTGCGCCCGCGCCTTCGCGCCCGCCCTGCGGGCGGCGCGCGGCGCGATCGTCAACGTGGCCTCCGTGGCCGGCCTGCTGGCCACGGGCTCCTCCATCGCGTACGGCGTCAGCAAGGCCGCCCTGATCCAGCTCACCCGCGACCTGGCGGTGGCGCTCGGCCCCGAGGTCAGGGTGAACGCCGTCGCGCCCGGCCTCGTGGCCACCCGCTGGCACATCGACCGGGTGGGGGAGCAGGTGTTCTCCGAGATGGCCGCGAAGGAGAGGCTGAAGGCGCCGCTGCGCCGCACGGCCCGGCCGGAGCACATCGCCCAGCTCGTCACCGCGCTGCTGGAGTCGGACCTGCTGACGGGCGAGGTGCTGGTCGGCGACGGCGGCCGCCACCTGCAGTACTGACCCAGGCCCGCCCGCCCCGCCGCCGGCCCGCGCCACGGGGGCCGGACCGCCCCGGACCCCGGACCCGGACCCCGGACCCGGACCCCGGGACCTGGTGTCAGCCGCCCAGGGCGGCCGACACCAGGGAGCGGGCCTCCTCCTGGACCCGGGCCAGGTGGTCGGGCCCCTTGAAGGACTCGGCGTAGATCTTGTAGACGTCTTCTGTCCCCGACGGCCGGGCCGCGAACCAGGCGCTGCCCGTCGAGACCTTCACCCCGCCCAGCTTGGCCCCGTTGCCCGGCGCCGACGTCTGCACCGCGGTGATCGGCTCGCCCGCCAGCGAGGAGGCCGTCACCTGCTCGGCCGACAGCTTGCCGAGCACGGCCTTCTCCTCGCGCGTGGCCGGCGCGTCCACCCGCGCGTACGCGGGCTCGCCGAACCGCCCGACCAGCTCGCGGTAGTGCGCGCTCGGCGAGCGGCCGGTGACGGCGAGGATCTCCGAGGCCAGCAGGGCCAGGATGATGCCGTCCTTGTCGGTGGACCACACCGAGCCGTCGCGCCGCAGGAAGGACGCGCCCGCGCTCTCCTCGCCCCCGAACCCCAGCGACCCGTCGAGCAGGCCGGGCACGAACCACTTGAAGCCCACCGGCACTTCGTACAGGCGCCGCCCCAGGGACTCGGCCACCCGGTCGATGATCCCGCTGCTGACCATGGTCTTGCCCACGCCGGCGTCGGACGGCCAGCCGTCGCGGTGCGTGTAGAGGTAGTCGATGGCCACGGCGAGGTAGTGGTTGGGGTTCATCAGGCCGCCGTCGGGCGTGACGATGCCGTGCCGGTCGGCGTCGGCGTCGTTGCCGGTGGAGATGTCGTAGGCGTCGCGCGCCCCGATGAGCGAGGCCATCGCGTACGGCGACGAGCAGTCCATCCGGATCTTGCCGTCCCAGTCGAGCGTCATGAACCGCCACGTCGGGTCGACCAGCGGGTTGACCACGGTCAGGTCGAGCCGGTGCCGCTCGGCGATCTCCCCCCAGTAGGCCACGCTCGCCCCGCCCAGCGGGTCGGCCCCGATGCGCACCCCGGCCGACCGGATCGCGTCGAGGTCGACGACCGCGGGCAGGTCGTTCACGTACGTGCCCAGGAAGTCGTAACGCCCGGCCCGTCCGGCCGCCGTCGTGTACGGCACCCGGCGCACGCCCTTGAGGCCGTCCTGCAGCAGCCGGTTGGCGCGGTCCTGGATCCAGGTGGTCGCGTCGGTGTCGGCGGGACCGCCGTGCGGCGGGTTGTACTTGAAGCCGCCGTCGCCCGGCGGGTTGTGCGACGGGGTGACCACGACGCCGTCGGCCAGGCCGGAGGCGCGCTCCCTGTTGTGCCGCAGGATGGCGTGGGAGACGGCGGGCGTGGGCGTGTAGCCGTCGCGCGTGTCGATGAACACCTCGACGTCGTTGGCCGCGAACACCTCCAGCGCCGACACCCGCGCGGGCTCCGACAGCGCGTGCGTGTCGATGCCCAGGAACAGCGGGCCGCCGGTGCCCTGCGACCGCCGGTATTCGCAGATGGCCTGGCTGGTGGCCACGATGTGGTCCTCGTTGAACGCCGTCTTCAGCGACGACCCGCGATGCCCCGACGTGCCGAACGCCACCCGCTGCGCCACCTCACCGGCGTCGGGGTGGAGCGCGTAGTAGGACGTCACCAGCCGGGCGACGTCGACGAGGTCGGAGGGCCGGGCGGGCTGTCCCGCGCGTTCGTGCGTCATGTGAGTCACTTTACAAATCCAGTCCGGCCCGGCGGGTGACCGCCCTGCGAGGTGGGGAGATACATTCGCGTCAGCCACCAGAACGGAGTTCTGTTCCATGCGTTACGGATACTTCCTCGCGGAGCCTCAGGGGCCCGACCCGATCGGCGAACTGCGCGACCAGATCACCCGGGCGGCGGAGGACGGCTTCGCCTCCGCCTGGCACTCCCAGATCTTCGGCCTCGACGCCATCACCGCCCTGGCCGCGGCCGGCGCGCAGGCGCCGCCCATCGAGCTCGGCACCTCCGTGGTGCCGACCTTCCCGCGCCATCCGGCCGTGCTGGCCCAGCAGGCCATGACCGCCAACGCCGCGCTCGGCGGCCGGTTCACGCTCGGCATCGGCCTGTCGCACCAGATCGTCATCGAGAACACCTACGGCTACAGCTTCGAGCGGCCGGGCCGGCACATGAAGGAGTATCTCGACATCCTGATCCCGGCCTCCCGCGGCGAGCGGGTCGACTATCGGGGAGAGACGCTCAAGGCCGACATCACGCTCAGCACGCCGGGCGCGGGCTTCCCCGTGCTGGTGGCCGCGCTCGGCCCGCGCATGCTCAAGCTCGCCGGCACCGTCGCCGACGGCACCGTGCTCTGGATGACCGGCCCGAAGACGGTCGCCGAGCACGTCGCGCCCACCATCACCGCCGCCGCGGCCGAGGCCGGCCGCGAGCCGCCCAGGATCGTCTGCGCGCTGCCCGTCTGCGTCACCGACGACCGCGAGGCCGCCGTCGCGCGCGCCAACGAGATCTTCGCGGTGTACGGTCAGCTCCCGTCCTACCGTGCCATGCTCGACAGGGAGGGCGCGGCCACCCCGGGCGACGTGGCGATCATCGGCGACGAGGAAGCGGTGCTGGCCAAGCTCGACGAGCTGCGCCGGGCGGGGGTGACCGACTTCGTCGGCTCGCCGTTCTCACAACGCGAACGCACCCGAAACCTGCTGATCGGCGCGGCTAAGGGCTGATCCACCGACATCTCAATAAACTCCGGCAAGGTGAAGCGCGTGCTACAGGGCATCGATGTGTCGAACTGGCAGGGCACCGTCGACTGGGCCGGCCATGCCGAGGCGGGCGTCGGCTTCGCCTTCGCCAAGGCCACCGAGGGCGGCGACTACACCGACAAATGGTTCGCCCGCAACTGGAACGGCATGCGCGAGAGCTGGATCGTCTGCGGGGCCTACCACTTCGCCCGGCCCAAGGGCGACCCCATCGAGCAGGCGCGCCACTTCCTCGGCGTGATCAGGTCGGCCGGCGGGCTGCGCCGCGGCGACCTGGTCGCGCTCGACCTGGAGACCAACGACGGCCTGCGGCCGGCCCAGGTCGCGAGATACGCGCGCCGCTGGTGCCACCACGTCGAGCGGCACGGCGGCGTGCGGCCGTTCATCTACACCTTCCACGCGTTCGCGAGCGACGGACACTGCGCCGGGCTGGCCGAACACCCGCTCTGGCTGGCCAGCCCGGAGAGCCCGCGCGGCCGCCCGCCCGTGCCCGCGCCCTGGCGCGACTGGACCATCCACCAGTACGCGCACAGCCCGATCGACCGCAACGTCTTCCACGGGACGCGGCAGGAGCTGACAAAGCTGGGGTTTCACCCGCGATAGCATCGGTGCCTACCGTCGAACCTGCCTCGGTGCCGGGCATCGAGTGCGATCCACAGGGAGTCATCGTGTCAGCCGAGCTACGCATCACCCTCGCCGGAGCCGAGCGTGTGGTCGCGGCCGGCACGACGGCCGGGCAGGCGCTGGAGGCCGACGGCCGCACCGTCATCGCCGCCAGGGTCAACGGCGAGCCGCGCGACCTGGCCCACCCGCTGGCCGAGGGCGACGCCGTGGAGCCGATCGAGATCTCCAGCGACGAGGGCCGGGCGATCGTGCGCCACTCCACCGCCCACGTCATGGCGCAGGCGGTGCAGGAGCTGTTCCCCGAGGCCAAGCTGGGCATCGGGCCGCCCGTGGAAAACGGCTTCTACTACGACTTCGACGTCGCGCAGGCGTTCAACCCCGACGACCTCAAGCGCATCGAGAAGCGCATGCGGGAGATCGTCAAGCAGGGGCAGCTCTTCTCCCGCAGGCCCGTCTCTGACGACGAGGCGCGGGCCGAGCTGGCGGCGGAGCCGTACAAACTGGAGCTGATCGGGCTCAAGGGCGGCGCGGCCGAGGAGGAGTCCGTCGAGGTGGGGGCCGGGCAGCTCACCATCTACGACAACCTCGACGCCAAGACCGGCGAGCTGTGCTGGAAGGACCTGTGCCGGGGCCCGCACGTGCCCTCCACCCGCTCCATCCCGGCCTTCAAGCTCATGCGCTCCGGCGGCGCCTACTGGCGGGGCAGCGAGAAGAACCCGCAGCTCCAGCGCATCTACGGCACCGCGTGGGAGTCCCGCGACAAGCAGGACGAATACCTCAAGCTGCTTGAGGAGGCCGAGAAGCGCGACCACCGCAAGCTGGGCGCCGAGCTCGACCTGTTCAGCTTCCCGCCGGAGCTGGGCAGCGGCCTGCCGATCTTCCATCCCAAGGGCGGGATCATCCGCAAGGAGATGGAAGACTACATGCGCAGGCGGCAGGCCGAGGCGGGCTACGAGTTCGTCAACACCCCGCACATCACCAAGTCCTCGCTCTTCGAGACCTCCGGCCACCTGCCGTGGTATGCCGACGACATGTTCCCGGCCTTCGAGCTGGAGGGCGTCGACTACCGCGTCAAGCCGATGAACTGCCCGATGCACAACCTGATCTTCCGGGCGCGCGGGCGTTCCTACCGCGAGCTGCCGCTGCGGCTGTGCGAGTTCGGCTCGGTCTACCGCTACGAGAAGTCCGGCGTGGTGCACGGGCTGACCCGCGTGCGCGGCATGACGCAGGACGACGCGCACATCTACACCACGCGCGAGCAGATGGCCGACGAGATCAAGTCGCTGCTGAGGTTCGTGCTCAGCGTGCTGCGCGACTTCGGCCTGTCCGACTTCTACCTGGAGCTGTCCACCCGCGACGACTCCGAGAAGTTCATCGGCGACCCGGCCGAGTGGGAGGAGGCGACCGAGGCGCTGCGCCAGGTCGCCACCGAGTCCGGGCTGACGCTCAAGGACGACCCGGGCGGCGCGGCCTTCTACGGCCCCAAGATCTCCGTGCAGGCCAAGGACGCCATCGGCCGCACCTGGCAGCTGTCCACGATCCAGCTCGACCTCAACCAGCCCAAGCGCTTCGGCCTCGAATACCAGGCGGCCGACGGCTCGCGGCAGACCCCGGTCATGATCCACCGGGCGCTGTTCGGCTCCGTGGAGCGCTTCCTCGGCGTGCTCACCGAGCACTACGCCGGCGCCTTCCCTCCGTGGCTGGCCCCGGTACAGGTGGTGGGCATCCCGATCGCCGAGGCCCACGTGCCCTACCTGCACGACGTCGCCAAGAGGCTGCGCGCGAGCGGCATCCGGGTCGAGGTCGACGCGGCCGACGACCGCATGCAGAAGAAGATCCGCAACGCGCAGAAGGCCAAGGTGCCGTTCATGCTGCTGGCCGGCGATGACGACATCGCCAACGGCGCGGTGTCCTTCCGCTACCGCAGCGGCGAGCAGAAGAACGGCGTGCCGGTGGACGAGGCCATCGCCGAGATCGTCAACGCGGTCGAGCGGCGCGTCCAGGTCTGAGCCGCGTCACGGTCCAGATCCGAGCCGGTCTGGGCCGGTTGCGGACCAGGCCGGCGCGGCCCGGGCGGGCCGCGCCCATCGGGCGGGCCCGCGCCGTCCGGCGGCGTCCGCCGTGGTCCGCGCCGAATGGGCGATTAGCGGGGAAACAGGCGGAATGTCACTGCGGGGCGGTCGCCGAACCGTTTCGCCGAGTCCTTCACGTAACCCTCGATCAGGTCGCGGGCGTAGGTCTCCGGGTCCTCGTCGGTGAGCGCCTCGATGTAGGAGCGGTGCTCCTGGAGCGAGCGCACGCCCCGCTCCAGGCCGGAGGTGACGTCCACGGCGTGGGTGGGGGAGTCGGTGCCGTTGACCGCGACCCAGCGGACGCCGTTCCAGGGTTCGGCCTCGATCTCCGGAAATATCCACCTGTTTCCGGCGTCACCGACGGCGTCCATCGTGGCGCGGCCGACGGCGACGTGGTCCGGCGTGTTCCAGTACGTGCCCTCCCAGGTGTCGGCGAAGTTGAGGGTGATCACGAGTTCGGGGCGGTGCCTGCGGATCGCGGCGGCCAGGTCTCTCCGCAGCGCGACGCCGTACTCGATCACCCCGTCGCGGTGGTCGAGGAACTCCACGTCCGCCACCCCGACCACGGCCGCGCTGGCCCGCTCCTCGCGCTCGCGGACCGGCCCGGCCACGGCGGGCGCGAGCGTGTCGATGCCCGCCTCGCCCCGGGAGGCGATCAGGTAGGAGACCTCACGCCCCGCGTCGGTCCAGACGGCCACCGCCGCCGCGCAGCCGTACTCGAGGTCGTCGGGATGTGCCACGATGGCCAGCGCCCGCTGCCAGTCGTCAGGCATGGGCTCGAGCTGATCAGTCATGGCTATCATCCTGGCAGGCGTGGCAGGGGGACGGGCCGGAAGATTCGACGCACTGCGCGACGGAGGCGACGACATGCGGCGCGGAGACGAGCACGGCCACCACGGGGACGAAGGCGTTCGGCGCGGGGAGCCGGGGGCGTTCGCCGAGCTGGCGGAGGCGCATCGGCACGAGTTGCAGGTGCACTGCTACCGGATGCTCGGCTCCTACACCGACGCCGAGGACATGGTGCAGGAGACCATGTTGCGGGCCTGGCGGCGGCGGGAGACGTTCGAGGGGCGCTCGACGTTGCGCGCCTGGCTCTACCGCATCGCCACCAACGCCTGCCTCGACCTGCTGTCCGGCCCGGCCCGCTCCCGGGAGATCGCGACCGACGTGCAGGAGGGCCCGGCGTCGGGGGCGCGGTCGCCGTTCGCCGAGGTGCCGTGGTTGCAGCCGTACCCCGACCGGCTGCTCGACCTGGCCGCGCCCGCGGAGGGCCGGCCCGAGGCCCTGACGGTCGAGAGGGAGACGATCGAGCTGGCCTACCTGGCGGCGATCCAGCACCTGCCGCCGCGCCAGCGCGCGGTGCTGATCCTGCGCGACGTGGCGGGCTGGCCGGCCGAGGAGACCGCCGACGCGCTGGAGCTGAGCGTGCCGGCCGTCAAGAGCGCGCTGCAGCGGGCGCGCGCCACGCTGCGCCTGCACCTGCCCGCCCGGCGGGCCCAGTGGGGCCCCGCCACCGCGCCCACCGGGGAGGAGCGCGCCGTGCTGCGCCGCTACATGGAGGCGTCGGTGGACGGCGACCTGTCGGCGCTGGCCACGCTGCTGCGCGAGGACGCGCGCCAGACGATGCCGCCCGCCTCGGCCGTGTACGACGGCCGCGCCGCCATCCTCGACATGTGGCGCCCGGTCCTCACTGGCCCGCAGGCGTGGGGCGACTGGAAGGCCCTGCCCACGCGCGCCAACCGGCAGCCGGCCGTCGCCAACTACGTACGCCGCCCCGGCCACCCCCGCTACACCGCCGTCAACATCGACGTGCTGCGCGTCGAGGACGGCCTGATCGCCGAGATCACCACGTTCGGCCCCGGGCTGCACGCCGCCTTCGGCCTGCCCGCCGAACTCTGAGCGAGAAAGTCCGCCGCGGACCGATTCCTTTCCCGCCCCGGCGCCGTCATACGGGCGTACGCCACTTCGAGAGCAGAGGATGCGATCATGAGCGAGCACGTGGACACCCAGCTCAAGGCCCTGGACCGGCTCGTCGGCACCTGGAAGGTCACCGGTGCGGCCGAGGGCACCGTGACCTACCGGTGGATGGAGGGCGGGCACTTCCTCATCCAGGACGTGGACCTCGGCGAGGGCGCCTCCCGCGTCAAGGGCACGGAGATCATCGGCAGGAAGCGGCCGTACGGCTCCGACGAGCCCAGCGAGGACATCCACTCCTGGTACTTCGACACCAACGGCGCGACCCTGGCCTACGTGTACCAGGTCGAGGGCGACACGCTGACGATCTGGGCGCACAAGAAGGACTCCGGCGCCTGCTACCGCGGCACGTTCAGCGCCGGCGGCACGAGCGTCACCGGCGCGTGGGAGTACCCCGGGGGCGGCGGCTACCCCTCGAACATGACGCGGATGAGCTGACCCGGTGTCAGGACGGGCCTTCCTCCCGCCGGGGCCGCCCGGCCCCGGCCGGGAAGCGGGCCACCGGAACGAAGCCGCCCACGGCGCCGCCGATGCCGAGGCCGAGGGCGCGTCCACGACACGGGGCCATGGCGCCGGTCACGGTGCCGCCCGCGACGGCGGGGCCCTGGTGCCGGTCACGGTGCCGGTCATGGTGCCGGTCACGGTGCCGGTCATGGTGCCGGTCACGGTGCCGGTCATGGCGCCGAAAGGGCACGCCGTTCGCCCGGGGTCCTATGCTGCTAGATATGCACGATCAGGCAGGGGCAGGGGCCCCCGACAACTTCCAGCGTCTGTGGACCCCGCATCGCATGGCCTACATCAAGGGCGAGAACAAGCCGACCGGCACGGGCCCGGGCGACGGGTGCCCGTTCGACGCGATCCCCAAGATGAGCGACGAGGACGGCCTGATCGTCAAGCGGGGAGAGGTGGTCTACGCCGTGCTCAACCTCTACCCGTACAACTCCGGCCACCTGATGGTGGTGCCCTACCGGCACGTGTCCGACTACGACGAGCTCGACGCCGCCGAGGTGGCGGAGCTGGGGGAGTTCACCCAGCGGTCGCTGCGCGCGCTGCGCAAGGCCAGCGGCGCGCAGGGCTTCAACGTCGGCATGAACCTCGGCCACGTCGCGGGCGCGGGCATCGCCGCTCACCTGCACCAGCACGTCGTGCCCCGGTGGGGCGGCGACACGAACTTCATGCCGGTCGTCGCCCAGACCAAGGTGCTGCCGCAGCTACTCCGCGACACCCGCCAGCTGCTCGCCGACGCCTGGGACTGACTCGCTCCGGTGGCGCAGCGCGCCGATGCCGGTGGCCAGCAGCAGCGGCACGGCCAGCGCCAGCGCCATGGACAGCACGGCCGCGCCTGAGTCGTTGACCAGCATGCCGACCACGCCGCTGACCAGCGTGCCGATCAGCCCGGCGCGCAGCGCGGGGGAGTGCTCGAACGCCGCCGGCACCACCCCCGCCGACGCCTGCTCGGGCCGCAGGATCGCGTAGACGAGGAACGCCACCGCCGCGATCACGATCGGCATCAGGTTGGGGCTCAGCAGCGTGGACAGCATCGCCTGCAGCTTGCGCCAGATGACGTCGATCGCCTCGCCGGTCAGCACCTGCCCCACGAACCTGCCCAGGTGCGACTGCTCGTCGGGCGGCCGCAGGTAGTTGAGCCAGGCGAAGCCCATCACGATCACGCCGCCCGCCACGCAGAACGCGCCCAGCTTCACCAGCGAGACCCGCTTGCCCGACAGGATCAGCGCGGTCACCGCGATGCCCGGCACGAACGCGATCACGCCGCCGAAGTCGCTGCCCATCCCGGAGCCACCCAGCACCATCACGAACGCCCCCAGCCCGACGATCGCCGCCACGCCCACCTTGCCCGGCCAGCGGTGCGCGATCACCGTGGTGGCCAGCAGCGTGCCGGTCGCCAGCAGCGCGAACGGGATGTTGCCCAGCCCGAAGTAGCGGGCGCCCTGCTCGGCGCTGTAGCCCATGAAGCTGTTGAGCTGGAGGGTGGTGCCGGTGAGCAGGTCGCCGACGAGGGTGAGCGCCGTGACCGCGGCGACCACGGCCAGCGGGCCGAGCGGCCGGCGCCGCCACGGCCCGGCCAGCGCCAGCAGGGTGATCGCGGCCCACCAGGCCGCCATGCCGCCGAACAGCTCCAGGTGGTTGTCCCAGGGCAGCAGGTTGACCAGGAACGAGGTGACCGGCAGGGCCGCGAGGGCCACGGCGGCGCGGCGTACCCAGGGCAGGACCCTGCGGCGGCGCAGCAGCAGGAAGGCCAGCACGTAGAACAGCACCTGGAGCACCGCCAGGCCGGTGAAGTAGGCGCCCTTCGCCGAGCGCATCGTCTGTGCCGTGGCGTCGGCCTGCCGCAGCCGCTCGAACGTGGCGCCCTGGTCGCCCACCCGCAGCGGCACGCCCACCACCGTGGCCGGCACCGCCACGCCCGCCTTGGCCAGCACGGTCGCGGTCAGGTCGGTCAGGATCGAGATGTCCTCGCGGCGCGTGGACGGCGTGCCGAGCACCCGCCCCTGCGCGCCCGGCTCACGCAGCGCCGCCACCCGCAGGTGGGGCACCGAGCCGTGGTCCGACAGTCCCGCCAGCAGCACCGTCGTGCCCGCGGGCAGCACCGACAGCAGCGCGCCCGCCTTGGTGTCGGCCAGCCGCAGCGCCTCGCGCCGCTCTTCGGGGGTCAGCTTGTCGGGCACCTTGGGCAGCCGGCCGGGCTCGCCCGCCAGGTAGGGCTGGACGAGGTCGTCCACGTCCATGGCGACCACCGGGCACGTCGCCAGGTCGGCGGTCCCGACCTGGAGCGGGGAGCCGTGGTAGCGGGTCACCGCGCCCTGCCGGTCGGCCAGCGCCAGGGCGGCGCCGGGACCGATCGCGATCGAGCACTTGCCCGCCGCCTTGAGCGACTCGCCCAGCGTGCCCGCCGTGTGCTGCCCGGCCACGTCGATGAGGTAGCGGTAGTCGGGGATGACCGCGCCCTCGCCCCTGGCCTCGGGCGCGGGCGGCGCGCCGCAGGCGTAGCCGACGGCCGATCTCGTGCCCGCCGACACGGTCAGCCAGCCGTCGTACGGGCAGGTGATGTTGCCGACCGTGCGGACCGACAGCGAGCCGATCGCGCCGGCCCGGGCCAGCGACCACAGGTTGGGCGTGCCGGACGGGGTCAGGTCGTTCCAGTGCAGGCCGGGCACCCCGATGAGCGCCACCGGCCCGCCGTCCCGGACGTCCCCGCCGCTCGCCCCGCCGGCGCTGCCCGTGACATCCACGGCGCCCGACATGGTGGCCGGCATGGTGGCCGGCGCGGGGGCGGCGGCCGCGCTCGCGGTCCCGCCGGACAGCCCTTGACCGACCACCATCTGACCGACAATCGCCTGACCGACCAGCACGGCCAGCACGACCAGCGCCCGCCTCACCCCGATGACCTCCCACGATCGCAGAGTTTCCGTGGCACGGCGGAGCTAGGTAGTGCTAGGTCGTGTTCCGGCGCCACCAGACGCGACCTACCCTCTCATGCGCGGCGGGTGCCGGAGGCCGTCTTCGGCCCCCTGACGGCGATCCGATCCGTCGATCGCCCGGGCCCTCCCGCTCCCGGACCGGGTCCGGCGCGGGTCAGTCGTCCCCGCTCCCCGGCCGGGGCCGGGTGGGCCGGGCGTCCCCGCTGTCAGGCGGAGACCGGGGTGAGCCAGTCGAGGTGGCGCTCGTCCCGGCCGTGCACCGCGGCGTCGTAGGCGCCGGCCAGCAGCGTGGTCACCGGCCCCGGGTCCGCGCCCAGCTCGCGGCGGTCGATCGAGCTGACGTGGACGACGCCGGCCCCCGTGCCGCACAGGAAGATCTCGTCGGCGGCGTACAGGTCCGAGCGCATCAGGTCCTGCCGGACCGCGCGCAGCCCGAGGCCGGCGGCCAGCCGTTCGACGGTGTCCTGGGTGATGCCGTCCAGCGCGCCCGCGCTCGACGGCGGCGTGGCCAGCACCCCGTCGCGGACGACGAAGAGGTTGGCGCCGGTGCACTCGCCGACGTAGCCGGCGGCGTTCAGCAGCACGGCCTCGTCGTAGCCGGCGTCGAGGGCCTCGTGCTTGGCCAGCACGGAGTTGAGATAGGGGCCGGTGGCCTTGGCCGCGGTGGGCACCACCGTGTGGTCGTTGCGCCGCCAGGAGCTGGTCATCAGCCGCACGCCCGCGGCCAGCAGCGGCCCCCAGCTCCAGCTCGCGATGGACACCGCGGTCGGGCAGCCGCGCGCCGAGATGCCCATCTCGCCGTAGCCGCGGGCCACGAGGTGGCGGATGTAGCAGGACGGGTGCCCGTTGGCGCTCACGGTCTCCAGCGTGGCCGCGCGCAGCTCCTCCACCGTGTACGGCAGCGCCAGCCCGATCATCCGGGCACTGCGCACCAGCCGCCGCAGATGGTCGTCGAGCCGGAACACGGCCGGCCCCCGGGACGTCTCGAACACCCTGGTGCCCTCGAAGACGGCGGTGCCGTAGTGCAGGGCGTGCGACAGCACGTGTACGCGCGCCTCACCCCACGGCACCAGGCTCCCGTCCATCCAGATGACCTTGGCCTCCTCCACCCCGCACTCCCCTCGTAAGTGGCCCACTTCTATCCCAGCAGTTGGGCCAGTTTGCCGGTGAATGGCACAGTATCGGGATAATGGTGGCATGGGAAGGGAAGATGGAGGCATGGAAAGGGAAGACAGCCTCGTCACGCTCGTCCGGGACCGGCTCCGGCTCCACCAGGGCCCGCCCAGCCGCCGCCTGGCCGGCGCGCTGGCGGACCTGGCCCAGACCGGCCTCATCGTCCCCGGCACCCGGCTGCCGTCGGAGCGGGACCTGGCCCAGGCGGTCGGGGTCAGCAGGGGGACGGTGGCGGCGGCGTTCAACGCCCTGTGCGAGGAGGGGCTGTGCGAGCGGCGCCACGGGAGCGGCACGTACGTGCTCGGCGCGCCCACGTTCGGCGGCCTGCTGCAGCCGGGGGCGGGCTCAGTGCCCGCGGACCTGTCCACCTCGGTCGTCCCGGACCCGTCGCACCTGGTGCTGCCGCCGCTCGACCCGGCCGACCTGCTGCGCGCGCCCAGCGGGCACGGCTATGACGCGATGGGCGACCCGCGGCTGAGGGCCCTGCTCGCGACCCGCGCGCCGGCGTCCATCCCGGCGTCCATCCCGGCGTCCATCCCGGCCGCAGGACCGGCGTCCGGGCCGGCTTCAGTACCGGCGTCCGGGCCGGCTTCAGGACCGGCGTCCGGGCCGGCTTCAGGACCGGCGTCGATCCTGGTCACGGCCGGGGCGCAGCAGGGGATCGACCTGGCCGCGCGCGTGCTGGTGCGGCCCGGCGACCGCGTCCTGGTGGGCGATCCGGCGTACGGGGGCGCGCTGAGCGTGTTCCGGCGGGCGGGGGCGTACGTGGCGGCCGTCGATCTCACCTCGCCCGCCGCCGTGGAGGCGGCGCTCGCCCGGCACCGTCCCGCCGCCGTCTACGTGGCCTGCGTGGACAACCCGACCGGCGCCGTCCCGCCGCTGCGGCACGTCGCCGAGCTGGCCGCGGCCGCCGGGGTGCCGCTCGTCGAGGACCGCACCCTGGCCGACCTCGTGTACGACGGCACGCCCTCGCCCGAGCCGCTCGCCACCGCGCACCCGTACGGGACGGTCACGGTCGGGTCGTTGTCGAAGGTGTTGTGGGGCGGGCTCAGGGTGGGCTGGGTGACGGCCGCCGAGCCGCTGCTGGCCCGGCTGACCGAGGCCAAGGTGGACGCCGACCTGGCGACCAGCGTCGTCGCCCAGCGCCTCGCGGCCGACCTGCTGGAACGCAACCCCGTCGGGCCGTGGCTGGCCGAGCTGGACCGGCGCAGGGAGCACTGCCTGGCCGCCCTGGCCGCGCACCTGCCCGAGTGGACGTGGACGCGCCCGGCGGGCGGGCTGTCGGTGTGGGCGCGGCTGCCCGGCACGGACACGGACCGGTTCGCGGCGGTGGCGCGGGAGCACGGGGTGGCGGTCGCGCCCGGCTCGTTGTTCTCCCCGGACGGCCGCCACCGCGACCGCCTGCGCCTCAGCTTCGCCCTGCCGCCCGACCTGCTCGGCCAGGCCCTGTCCGGCCTCGCCCGCGCCTGGCACGCCTACCGCGCCTGACCCGCCCGGGCCTGCGCTCCGGCGGGCGGTGCGGGGTCAGCTCGCCTTCACCTTCACGGCCTTGCTCTCGTTGCCGAGCCGGTCGACCGCCGTGACCAGGTAGGTCCCGGGCGCCTTCACCGTGTAGGAGGGCTGCCCCACCACGGCCACCAGGTTGCGGGCGTCGGTGGTGTGGCAGTCCTTGCCGGACTTGGGCACCTGGTAGACGGCGTAGGACCGGGCGCCGGGCGAGGCCGTCCAGGACAACTGCCTGCCGGACGCCTTGACCCCGGCGGGCGCGGCGGGAGCCTGGCCGCCACGCTCCTTCATCAGCGGCGGCAGCGCCGGCCGGGCGTAGTAGTTCTTCACCACCCGGTCCAGGGCCCCGAGCGGGTTGGACAGCAGCTGCTTGGCGCTGAAGTAGACCTCGCCGTCCACCTGCTTGCTCGCCCGGTTGACGCCCACCTGCGCGGCCAGCTCGCCCGGTCTGGTCCAGGCCCGATCGTCCCGGGTGCCGACCCGGTAGAGGCCCTGGCCGATGTAGAGCTGCACGTCGCTGCCCTTGACCTCGCCGGACCACCAGCGGACCAGCGTGTTGTAGTCGGCCGCGCTGTGCCCGCGCGGCCAGTAGAGCTGCGGCAGCACGTAGTCGACGGTGCCGGCCTTGATCCAGGCGCGCGCGTCGGCGTAGATCGAGTCGTACGCCGACATGCCGTTGGTGCTCGACCCCGTCGGGTCCTGGGCCTTGTTGCGCCAGATGCCGAACGGGCTGATGCCGAACTTGACGTGGCTCTTCGCGTCGTGAACGGCCTTGTCGACCTGCTTGACGAGCTTGTTGACGTTGCCCCGCCGCCAGTCGGCCAGCTTCTTGCCCTCGCCGTGCTCGCGGAAGGCGGCGGCGTCGTCGAACTTCGCCCCGGCCACCGGGTAGGGGTAGAAGTAGTCGTCGAAGTGCACGCCGTCGATGTCGTAGCGGTTGACCACGTCGGTGATGACCTTGACCACGTGCTCGCGCACGGCCGGCAGGCCGGGGTTGTAGTAGAGGCGCCCGCCGTATTTGACCGTCCAGTCGGGGTGCTGCCTGGCCGGGTGACCGGCGGGCAGCTTGGCGACGTTGTCGCCGTAGGAGGCGCGGTAGGGGTTGAACCAGGCGTGGAACTCCATGCCGCGCTTGTGGGCCTCGTCGATGAGGAACGGCAGCGGGTCCCACCCGGGGTCCTTGCCCGCGGTGCCGGTGAGGTATTGCGTCCACGGCTCCAGGGAGGACTTGTAGAGCGCGTCGGAGGCGGGCCGCACCTGGACGAAGAGCGCGTTGAGGTGGCGCTTGGCCGCGGTGTCGAGGATCTTGACGTATTCGGCCTTCTGCCGCTCGGGGCTCAGCCCGGCCTTGGACGGCCAGTCGATGTTCTGCGTCGTGGCGATCCACACCCCGCGCAGCTCGCGCTTCGGATGGCGGGCGTCGGCCTGGCAGGGCGCGGCGGCGGGCGTGGCGGCGGGTGTGGCGACGGTCGTCTTCTTCTTGCTCGCTGCGGGGCTCTCCCCGGCGCCGGGGCCGAAGACGTAGGCGGCGGTGGTGGTCGCGACCGCGAGCGCGGCAGCGGCCAGAAGTGGGCGTCCAGTTCGCATAGTGCTCACCAGTCTGGCATCCGCACGGCCATGGTCGTCACCAGAAACCGAAATCAAGTCGTGACGCATTTGTGACATATACCCATGGCTGGGCCGGGAGGGACATTTTCCCTCCCGGCTCTTCCATCGCCCGGGGCCGGGCGGCGATCACTCCGTGGCCGTCACCTTGCTCGCCAGGTTCGGCGGCAGCGGCTCATAGCGCAGGAACGTCCGCGTGAACGTGCCGGTCCCGTGTGACATAGATCTCAGATCGATGGCGTACCGGGTGATCTCCAGCTCGGGCACCTCGGCCTTGACCAGGGTGCGGCCCGTGCCGACCGGCTCGGTGCCGAGCACCCGCCCGCGCCGCGACGACAGGTCGGACATCACCGAGCCCACGTAGTCGTCGGCCACCAGCACCGACAGCTCGTCCACCGGCTCCAGCAGCAGCGTCGGCACCTTCGACGCGGCCTCCTTCAGCGCGAGCTGGCCCGCGATCTGGAAGGCCATGTCGGAGGAGTCGACGGAGTGGGCCTTGCCGTCGTACAGGGTGACGCGCACGTCCACCATCGGGTAGCCGGCCACGACGCCCCGCTCCATCTGGGCGCGCACGCCCTTCTCCACCGACGGGATGAACTGCCGCGGCACCACGCCGCCCACGATCTTGTCCACGAACTCGAAGCCCCCGCCGGAGGGCAGCGGCTCGACCTCGAGGTGGCAGATGGCGTACTGGCCGTGGCCGCCGGTCTGCTTGACGTTGCGGCCCATCGCCTGGCACTTGCCGCCGAACGTCTCGCGCAGCGGCACCCGCAGCTCGATCCGCTCGACCTCCACGCCGTGGCGTTTGGACAGGCGGTCGAACAGCACGTCGGTGTGCGCCTCGCCCATGCACCACAGGACGAGCTGGCGGGTCTCGGCGTTGTTCTCCAGGCGCAGCGTCGGGTCCTCGGCCACCAGCCGGCCGAGCGCCTGCGACAGCTTGTCCTCGTCGGCCTTGGACTTGGCCCTGATGGCCACCGGCAGCAGCGGGTCGGGCATCTGCCAGGCCGTCATCAACAGCGGGTGATCCACGTCGGAGAGCGTGTCGCCCGTCTCGGCGCGCGCCAGCTTGGCCACGGCCACGATGTCGCCCGCGATGCCCTTGGCGGCGCCGCGCTGCTGCTTGCCCAGCGGGCAGGTCAGCGTGCCGACCCGCTCGTCCACGTCGTGGTCCTCGTGCCCGCGGTCGGCCAGGCCGTGACCGGAGACGTGCACGGTCATGTCGGGGCGCAGCGTGCCGGAGAAGACGCGGACGAGGCTGATGCGGCCCACGTACGGGTCGCTGGTGGTCTTGACGACCTCCGCCACGAGCGGCCCGTCCGGGTCGCACGTGATGCCCTTGACCGGCTTGCCGGACAGGTCGGTGATCTCGGGCATGGGATGTTCGAGCGGCGAGGGGAAGCCCTGCGTGATGAGCTCCAGCAGCTCCTGCGCGCCCACCCCGAGCCCGCTGCACAGCACCGGGTAGAAGCTGCCCCGGGCCACGGCCTTCTCCAGGTCCTCGATCAGCACCTTGGTGTCGATGGGCTCGCCCTCGAGGTAGCGCTCCATGAGCGACTCGTCCTCGCTCTCCTGGATGATGCCCTCGATCAGCACGCCGCGGTGCTCCTCGATCTGCGCCTGGTAGTCCGCGCCCGGGTCCTTCTCGGTGCGTTCGCCCGTGGCGTAGTTGTAGAACTTTTGCGTCAGAAGCCCGATCAGCCCGTTGACGTGACCGTTGGTGATCACCGGGAGATAGAGCGGCGCGACGCCGTCGCCGAAGGCGTCCTGGCAGGTGGCCAGCACCTCGTCGAAGTCGGCCCGCTGGTGGTCGATCTTCGTGATCACGACCGCCCGCGGCATGCTCACCTGCGCGCACTCCTCCCAGAGCATGCGCGTGAGCCCGTCGACCCCGTCGGAGGCCGACACCACGAACAGCGCGGCGTCGGCGGCGCGCAGCCCGGCGCGCAGGTCGCCCACGAAGTCGGCGTAACCCGGCGTGTCGAGAAGGTTGATCTTGATGCCTTTGTGCACCAGGGGCGCCACGGCGAGGTTGACCGACCGCTGCTGCCGGACCTCCACCTCGTCGAAGTCGCTGACCGTGTTGCCGTCCTCGACCCGTCCCGGGCGCTGAATGGTGCCCGTCGCGGCCAGCAGCTGCTCGACGAGGGTCGTCTTACCCGCTCCTGAGTGGCCGACCAGCACGACATTGCGTATCGCATCCGCCCTGTCGGCCGCGGGTGCCCTGCCCGCGGCTCCCACGGCGCCTCCCGAGTGTCTTTCCGCCACATCGCCTCCCGCGTCGTCGCTTCCTGTCGACGCCGCGCCCGCGCGGAAGGGTGCTGGAAACCGCATGGACGCGGTGTGTTCACCAAATACCCCTGTGGCGGATATCACAAGGGGGGCGGGGCAAAGAAAGTTGCCAGACGCGTCATGGCCTACGATCGGACCGCGATGCTCAAACTCCTGCGCCCGGCCATGACCCGGATACTCACCCCGCTGGGCAGGGCACTCGTCGGCCGCGGGATCGGCCCGAACGCCGTCACGGCGGTCGGCACCCTCGGCACCGTCGTGTCCGCCCTGCTCTTCTTCCCCCTGGGACAGCTCACCTGGGGGGCCCTCGTCATCACCGTCTTCGTGCTGTTCGACCTGCTCGACGGCGTGGTGGCCCGGCTCGGCGGAAAGGGGGGCACCACCTGGGGGGCCTTCCTCGACTCCACGCTCGACCGGGTGGCCGACGCCGCCATCTTCGCCGGTCTGATCTTGTATTTCATCTCCAGGGACGACACTCTGATGGCCTCGGTGACGCTGGTGTGCCTGATCGCCGGCGCCCTGGTCTCCTACGCCAAGGCCAGGGCGGAGGGGCTGGGGCTCACCGCCGACGTCGGGCTGGCCGAGCGGCCGGAGCGGCTGGTGGTGGCGCTGGTCGCGGCCTGCTTCTCGGGGCTGGGAGTGCCGTACATCCTGGCCGCGGGCATGTGGCTGCTCGCGGCGGCCAGCGTGATCACCGTGGGACAGCGGGTGGTGGCCGTCCACCGGCAGGCGAGGCAAGTCGAGCGGGGGGAGAGATGAGCGAGAAGGTCTCGATCGGCGACCGCGTGGTGGCCGCCGGGTTCGCGGCGGGCTGGCGGCTGGTGCCACTGCTGCCGCAGCGGCCGACGGCCGCGGTCTTCCGGTTCCTGGCCGACCGGGTCTGGAGCAGGCAGGGCAAGTCCGTGCGCAGGCTGGAGTCCAACCTGGCCAGGGTGACGGGGCTCGACGTCGGCAGCAGGGAGCTGCGCGAGCTCACCCGGGCCGGCATGCGCTCCTACTTCCGCTACTTCCACGAGATCTTCCGGCTGCCGTCCATGGACCGGTCGGAGATCGTGCGCCGCACCCACGTCATCGGCGCCGAGCACGTCCACGACACCGTGGCGGCCGGCCGGGGCGTCGTGTTAGCGCTTCCGCACATGGGCAACTGGGACCAGGCCGGCGCCTGGCTGGTGGGCGTGGGCCACCCGTTCACCACGGTGGCCGAGCGGCTCAAGCCCGAGTCCCTGTTCCGGCGCTACGTCGCCTTCCGCGAGGGCCTGGGCATGGAGGTGCTGCCCCTGACCGGCGGCGACGGCCACAACTTCGGCACCCTGGCCACGCGGGTGCGCAAGGGCGGCGTGGTGTGCCTGCCGGCCGAGCGCGACCTGACCAGGAGCGGCGTCGAGGTGCGCTTCTTCGGCGCGACCACCAAGGTGCCCGCCGGGCCGCCGCTGCTGGCCGTGCAGACGGGCGCGGCGCTGCTGCCCGCCGTCGTCTACTTCCAGGGCGACGACTGGGGCATCCACATCCACCCGGAGATCCCCGTGCCCGCCGAGGGCACCCGGCAGGAGAAGGTCGCCGTCGTGGCCCAGGGCATGACCGACGTGTTCGAGAAGGGCATCGCCGAGCATCCGGAGGACTGGCACATGTTGCAGCGGCTCTGGCTCGAAGACCTGGAACCCCGATGAGGGTCGGCATCGTCTGCCCCTACTCGTGGGACGTGCCCGGCGGGGTGAAACAGCACATCGACGACCTCGCCCAGGCGCTCATGGCGCAGGGGCACGACGTGTCGGTGATCGCGCCCGCGGCCGACGACGACGAGCTGCCCCCCTACGTGACGGGGGCGGGCCGGGCGGTGCCGGTGCCGTACAACGGGTCGGTGGCGCGGATGTCGTTCGGGTTCCTGTCGGCCGCGCGGGTGCGGCGCTGGGTGCGCACGGGCGACTTCGACGTGCTGCACATCCACGAGCCGTTGATCCCCAGCCTGGGCGTGCTGGCCTGCTGGGCGGCCAAGGGGCCGATCGTGGCGACGTTCCACGCCTCGTTCACGCGCTCGCGGGCCATCGCGGTGGCCGAGCCGCTGCTGCGCAGCGCGCTGGAGAAGCTCAGCGGGCGCATCGCGGTCTCCGACGCGGCCCGCAAGAGCCTGGTCGAGCAGTTCGGCGGCGACACCGTGCTCATCCCCAACGGCGTCACCGTGGCCCGCTACACCGAGGCCGAGCCGCTCGACGGCTGGGGCCCCGACGGGGCCACGCTGGGCTTCCTGGGCCGGATGGACGAGGAGCGCAAGGGCCTGCCGATCCTGCTCGACGCGTTCCGGACGCTGGCGGCCGAGCGGCCCGACGTGAAGCTGCTCATCGCCGGCCCCGGCGACGAGAAGGACGTCTTCGACCGGGTGCCGAAGGAGTTCCGCGACCGGGTCACGGTGCTGGGCATGGTGAGCGAGGCCGACAAGATCCGCGCCTACCACTCGGTCGACGTGTTCGTGGCGCCCAACACGCGCGGCGAGAGCTTCGGCATCGTGCTGGCCGAGGCGATGGCGTCGGGGGCGACGGTGCTGGCCAGCGACATCCCGGCCTTCCGCCGGGTGCTGGGCGAGGGGCAGGCGGGCGCGCTGTTCGTCAACCGCGACCCGGCCTCGCTGGCGCGCGAGGCCGCCGCGCTGCTCGGCGCGCCCGAGCGCCGGGCCAAGCTGGCCGCCGAGGCGCTGGTGGCGGTCAGGAAGTACGACTGGTCCACGGTGGCGCGCGACGTCGTACGCGTCTACGAGACCGTCACCACCAGCGGCGCGGGCCGCGTGGAAGAGGACCTTTGACCGTGGTTCCGTTGACCGGGATCGCGCACGGTCGCGTGGAGGAAGACCTGTGACATCGACCATGATCGTGCTGATCGTGGGCATCGTCGTCGTGCTCACGGCCGTCTACATCTCCTGGCGCGCGGGCCGGCTCGACCGCCTGCACCTGCGGCTGGAGCTGGCCCAGGAGGCGCTGGACGCGGCGCTGATGCGGCGCCGCGCGGTGGTGCTGGAGCTGGCGGGCTCGCGCCTGCTCGACCCGGCCACGTCCCTGGTGCTGGCCGCCGCCGCCCACGAGGCCAGGTCGGCGGGGCCCGAGGAGCGCGAGCACGCCGAGAGCGACCTGTCGCGCGCCCTGCGGGCCGTGGTGGACCAGGAGAGGTTCAGGGAGAAGCTGGCGGAGTCGCCCGGCGGCCGCGAGCTGCTGGAGGAGCTCGACACGGCCGTGGCCAAGGTGGTCTACTCGCGGCGCTTCTACAACAACCACGTAGCGGTCACCCGTACGGCCCAGCGCCGCTGGCTGGCCAGGACCCTGCGCCTGGCGGGGCACACGGAGTACCCGCGTTTCTTCGAGATCGATGACAATCCGCCGGCAGCTATGGCAACTGAATGACCTGATTTAGGGAAGCCAGTAAGCTTCATCCCGTTTTCGGGCTGAAGCGAGGAGAGTTACAGGTGCGGCTACCCCGAGTGATCACGGTCTGTCTGGCCGGAGCGGCCGTGCTGCTGCCCCTGGCCGCCTGCTCCTCGGACGAGCCCGCGGCCGGGCAGGCTCCGCAGGCCGCCGCCACGGAGACGCCGTCGAGTCCGGAGCCCGAAGAGGTCAAGGCGCACCCGTTCACGGGCATGCCGTACGAGACGCTCAAGCCCGTGCTCGCCGTGAAGATCGAGAACACCGCCGCGGGCAAGCCGCAGCTCGGGCTCAAGAGCGCCGACATCGTCTACGTCGAGCAGGTCGAGGCCGGGCTGACCCGGCTCATGGCGATCTTCTCCTCCAAGCTGCCGCCCAAGGTGGGGCCCGTGCGCAGCGCGCGCATCTCCGACCTGCACATCGCCCCGCAGTTCGGCAAGCCGGCCTTCTCCTACTCCGGCGCGCAGACCAAGATGCTGCCGTTCATCGCCGAGGCGTCCCTGTACGACGTGGGCGACACGCGCAACCCCGGCGCGTACTTCCGCCAGCCCGGCCGGTTCGCCCCCTACAACCTGTTCGCCAACACCAAGCAGCTCCTGGCCAAGGCGCCCAGGGCGAGCAAGGCCAAGGACGTCGGCTTCACCTTCGGCGACGCGCCGGCCGAGGGCGGGGTGGAGCGCAAGTCGTACACCGTCAAGTGGCCCGCCGCGCGCCTCACCTTCGCCTGGTCGCAGGCGAAGGAGCAGTGGCTGATCTGGCAGGACGGCAAGAAGAACATGGCGGCCGAGGGCGGCCAGCTCGGCGCGCCGACGATCGTCATCCAGTACACCAAGACCGAGCGCTCCCAGTTCCACGACAAGAACGACAGCTACACGCCGCTGGTGCACACCACCGGCAAGGGCTCGGCGATCGTGCTGCGCGACGGTAAAGCTTTCAAGGCGCGCTGGGAACGGGAATCGGAGGAGAGCGGCACGACGTTCACCACTGAGAGCGGCGAGCCGATGAACTTCGCCCCGGGTCAGGTCTGGGTCGCCCTCGCAAGCCGCAAGCCCGTCATCCCGTGACGCCTGCCTGTACAGGTTTGGCGCTAAATCCTGACATCTTGGCATGTCGGGGGAGGGGTCCCGCAGGACCTACGATGGGGTTGACAAACCTACCGATTCGCCGTGAGAGCCCGTGAGGATGACCGTGAGCACGCCAGAAAGCACCCCCGTCACCGGAACCGCCCGCGTCAAGCGCGGCATGGCCGAGATGCTCAAGGGCGGCGTCATCATGGACGTCGTCACCCCTGAACAGGCCAAGATCGCTGAGGATGCCGGGGCGGTCGCCGTCATGGCCCTCGAGCGCGTGCCCGCCGACATTCGCGCGCAGGGTGGCGTGTCCCGCATGAGCGACCCCGACATGATCGACGGCATCATCAGCGCCGTGTCCATCCCCGTCATGGCCAAGGCCCGCATCGGCCACTTCGTCGAGGCCAGGGTGCTGCAGGCGCTCGGCGTCGACTACGTGGACGAGTCGGAGGTGCTGACCCCGGCCGACTACGCCAACCACATCGACAAGTGGCAGTTCACCGTGCCGTTCGTGTGCGGCGCCACCAACCTGGGCGAGGCCCTGCGCCGCATCACCGAGGGCGCGGCCATGATCCGCTCCAAGGGCGAGGCCGGCACCGGCGACGTCTCCAACGCCGTCACCCACATGCGCACGATCCGCGCCGAGATCAAGCGGCTCACCTCGCTGCCCGAGGACGAGCTCTACGTCGCGGCCAAGGAGCTGCAGGCCCCCTACGAGCTGGTGGCCGAGGTCGCCAAGACCGGCAAGCTGCCGGTCGTGCTGTTCACCGCGGGCGGCATCGCCACCCCGGCCGACGCCGCCATGATGATGCAGCTCGGCGCCGAGGGCGTGTTCGTCGGCTCGGGCATCTTCAAGTCCGGTGACCCGGCCAAGCGCGCCGCGGCCATCGTCAAGGCCACCACCTTCTACGACGACCCCGACGTCATCGCCAAGGTCTCGCGCGGCCTGGGCGAGGCCATGGTCGGCATCAACGTCGACGAGATCCCGCAGCCGCACCGCCTGGCCGAGCGCGGTTGGTGAAGATCGGCGCGTCGGTGCAGGTCACAGGCTTGCCCGCGTGAGACGATCACCTCTGACAGGCCGGTCGCGGCCTGGCGGGGGCGCCACGATGTGACGGTGGAAATTTCCGGAGAAGGCGACATCCGCGAAGGATGTCGCCTTTTTCGTGTTGTGTGGTGTTAACCACGCAGTCATGATGTTCAGTCAGGCTACGGTCGTCCCTCACCCTTGATCGTCCCGGGAGCCCCACATGTCCGAGCTGAACCGCAGGCACTTCTTCGTCACGGGGTTAGCGGCAGGGGCCGCGGCGGCCATCCCCGCCGGCGCCGCGCACGCCGAACCCGACCCCGCCGCCGACCCCGCCGCCGAGACGGCCCAGGCGCTGGCCTCACGCGGGCTGCGTACCGACCCGTTCACGCTCGGGGTCGCCAGCGGCGATCCCGACCACGAGGGCTTCGTGCTGTGGACCAGGCTCGCCCAGCAGCCGATGGCCGAGGACGGGCTCGGCGGCATGCCGCAGCGGCCCTTCCCCGTGCAGTGGCAGATCTACGGCGACGAGCGCGCCCGCCGCGTCGTGCGCACCGGCGTCACCGTCGCCGCCCCCGAGTGGGGCCACAGCGTGCACGTCGAGGTCGGCGGCCTCAGCTCCGACCGCGACTACTGGTACCGCTTCCGCGTCGGCCCGTACGTCTCGCCGCTCGGCCGCGCCCGCACCGCCCCGCACCCCCTCTCGTACGGCGGCGGCCTGGCCATGGCCTTCGTCTCGTGCGCCCAGTACGAGCACGGCTACTTCACGTCGTATCGCCGCCTGGCCGAGGAACGCCCCGACCTGATCCTGCACCTGGGCGACTACCAGTACGAATACACCAGGGACACCTACAACATCCCCGGCGGCAACGTCCGCCACCACGAGGGCCCGGAGACCGAGACGCTGGCGAACTACCGCCAGCGCCACGCCCAGTACAAGGCCGACCCCGACCTCCAGGCCGCGCACGCCGCCGCGCCCTGGCTGGTGGTCTGGGACGACCACGAGCTGGACAACAACTGGGCCGACGAGGTGCCCGAGAAGCCCGAGATCCCCCAGCCGAACTTCCTGACCAGGCGCGAGGCCGCCTTCCGCGCCTACTACGAGAACATGCCGCTGCGCCGCACCTCCATCCCGCGCGGCATCGACATGCAGCTCTACCGGCGCATCCGCTGGGGCCGCATGGCCACCTTCCACATGCTCGACACCCGCCAGTACCGTGACGACCAGGGCTGCGGCGACGGCTACCGCGACTGCCCCGCCGCGGTCGACCCGGCCCGCTCGATCACCGGTGCCGCGCAGGAGCGGTGGCTGCTGGACGGCTTCCACCACTCCCGCGCCCAGTGGGACATCCTGGGCCAGCAGGTCTTCTTCGCCCAGCGCGACAACAACGCCGGCCCCGCCAAGATCACCTCGCAGGACGCCTGGGACGGCTACGTCGCCTCCCGGCAGCGCATCACGCAGGGCTGGCTCGACGCCAAGGTGCGCAACCCCGTGGTGCTGACCGGCGACGTGCACGCGCACTGGGCCAGCGACCTCAAGCTCGACTACGACGACCCGACCGGGCCCACGGTGGGCTCGGAGCTGGTGGCCACGTCGATCTCGACGGGCGGCGACGGGGTCGACTCGGACCCGGCCACGCACCCGTTCCTGGCCATCAACCCGCACCTGAAGTTCTACAACAACCAGCGCGGATACGTGCTGACGAAGATCGAGCGCGACCAGCTCACGGCCGACTTCAAGGTCGTGCCCCGGGTGCAGGTGCCCGGTGCCGAGGTCTACACCCGGGCCACGTTCGTCGTGGAGGACCGGGTGCCGGGCGTGCAGCAGACGTACCTGCGCCCGCTGGACCCGGCGATGCGCGCCGCCCGCCAGATGACGGCGGAGGAGACGGTGCGCCTGGAGACCGAGCGTCCGTAACCCGGAAAATGGACCCGCGTGGGCACGCCACACCTCCTGGGCGTGCTCACGCGACTCTCCCCGCGCCCCGGCCCGGCGGGCCGGGGTTTTCCGGGCCGGAATATTAGCCAGACTAAGTTAGTTGAGCTAAGCATGAGGGACGATCCCACCCACCTGGCCGAGCAGGTCTCGTCGGTGCTGCGGCACCTGGTCCTCCTGCTCAGGCGCACCGTCGCCGGTCAGCCCGTCACCAGCCAGCAGTACGGCGTCCTCGGCTCGCTCGAAGGCGGCCCGCGCCGCATGACCGAGCTGGCCGAGGAGCACGCCGTGCAGCTGCCCACCATGACCGTCCAGATCAACCGGCTGGAGGACGCGGGCCTGGTCACCCGCGGCAGCGACCCGGCCGACGCCCGCGTCAGGACGGTCGAGCTCACCAGCGAGGGCCGCGCCCGGCTGCGCGCCGTGCGCCAGGCCAGGGTCGCCCACCTCACCCGGGAACTGGCCGCGCTCACGGAGCAGGAACGCGAGACGCTCGCGGCCGCCCTGCCCGTCCTGGCGAAACTCGGCCGCCTGTAGCGGCGCGGAGCTTTCGGCGGCTTCATCAGGGCGGCGCGGCCCGTCTTCAACGACAAAGGAGAGTCATGCAAACCGGCGGCGGAATCCTTCGCCAGCCCATGTCCGTCTGGGCCACCGCGTTCGCCGCGGTCGTCGCCTTCATGGGCATCGGGCTGGTCGACCCGATCCTCCCCTCCATCGCCCAAGGGCTGAACGCCACCCCCAGTCAGGTCTCCCTGCTGTTCACCAGCTACTTCCTGGTGACCGCCGTGGCCATGCTGGTCACCGGCTGGGTCTCCAGCCGCATCGGCGGCAAGCGCACGCTGCTCGCCGGGCTCGCGCTGGTCATCGTGTTCGCCGCGCTGGCGGGCACCTCCACCAGCGTGGGCGAGCTGGTCGGCTTCCGCGCCGGCTGGGGCCTGGGCAACGCCCTGTTCGTGGCCACGGCGCTGGCCGTCATCGTCGGCGCCGCCAGCGGCGGCGCGGAGTCGGCCATCATCCTGTACGAGGCCGCGCTCGGCCTGGGCATCTCCCTGGGCCCCCTGGCCGGCGCCCTGCTCGGCGACTGGAACTGGCGGGCCCCGTTCTTCGGCACCGCCGCGCTCATGGCCGCCGGCTTCGTGCTGATCGTCGCGCTGCTCAAGGCCACGCCCACGCCGGCGGTGAAGACCCGCCTGAGCGCCCCCATCAGGGCGCTGGCCCACGGCGGCCTGTCCACGACCGCCTTCACCGCGCTGTTCTACAACTTCGCCTTCTTCACGGTCCTCGCCTTCACCCCGTTCATCCTGGGCATGTCCGCCTACGGCATCGGCGCCGTCTTCTTCGGCTGGGGCGTCTGCGTCGCGCTGTCGTCGGTCTTCGCCGCGCCGCCGCTGCAGCGCAGGATCGGCTCGGTGAACGTGCTGCACCTGGCGCTGGCCCTGCTGGCCGTCTTCCAGCTCGGCATCGCGCTGTCGGGGCACGTGGGCGTCATCGTCTTCACCGTCCTGTCCGGCATCCCCATCGGCCTCAACAACACCGTCTTCACCGAGTCGGCCATGGAGGTCTCCGACGCGCCCCGGCCGGTCGCCTCGGCGGGCTACAACTTCGTGCGCTGGATGGGCGGCGCGCTGGCGCCGTTCATCGCGACCAAGCTCGGTGAGGAGATCGGGGTCGCGGTGCCGTACGCGCTGGGGGCGCTGTGCTGCGTCGCCGGCATGGCCGTCCTCTACACCCGGCGCCACCACCTGCGCGGCCTGTCGCGGGTGGACGCCGGCCACACGACGCACGACGCGGCGGTCACGCCCAGCGTGTGATTGGATGTCCCACCATGGTGGGACACGTCCTGCTGCTCCTGGCGAGCCTGCTCCCCGCGGAACCGGCCGTCTTACCGGTCATGACCTGGAACGTCTGCACGGGCACCAACTCCGCCTGCCGCCTGTACCGGGCGAGCACCGTCGAGCTGGCCGAGCAGATCGGCCGCCGGGCCCTCGCCCGCCGCACCGAGGTGATCTTCCTCCAGGAGTTCTGCACGGGCGCCGACGGCGCCCTCGAAGGCTGGCTGGAGCAGCGCACCGGCCGCCGCTGGACGCTCGGCTCCTGGGGGCTGACCAACCGGGACGGCACTCCGTACGCGTGCCATCCCGACCGGCTCGGCCGCCCGCGCGGCGCGCAGAGCATCGCCGTCGCGGTGGCGGGCGACGACCCGGTCAGGTACGAGGTCCACCCGCTGCCCGCCCCGCCCTGGTTCGTCAAGCGGGCCGCCATCTGCGCCGATCTGCCCGCCAGGAAGGTGCGCGCCTGCGGCACCCACCTGTCGTCCGGCGCCGGCTACGACGACCGGCAGCCCGGCGCGCCGTACCGGACGAAACAGCTCCGGCGGCTGCTGGAGATCTCCGCCGCGCCCGGCTACCGCAGCGTCGTCGGCGGCGACCTCAACGTCTCACCGCCCGACAGCGGGCAGGGCTCCGCCGCCGGCCGCCGGGCCGTCGCCCCGTTCTACCGCCAATACCAGGAATGCGACCAGCGGGGCGGGCGGCGCACCGGCGGGTGGACCAGGGAGGGCAAGAAGCTCGACTACCTGTTCGCCCCGAAGGGCGGCGTGCGCGGCTGCCACGTCGAGCGCGACGTCACCCTGTCCGACCACAAGCCCGTCCACCTCAGGGTGGCCCTGCCCGGGGGGTGAACCGCGCGAAGCCGCCGGACGGGGCACCCTGGAGGAAGACACCAGGCGAAATTGGTGTTGAATATGGCGAACCCGTACCCGGACGAAAGGATCGACTGTGCCCACCATCGGTGTGCTCGCCCTCCAGGGAGACGTGCGCGAGCATGTGCGCATGCTCCAGGAGGCAGGCGCGACGGCCGTCGCCGTGCGCCGCCCCGCCGAACTGGACGCGGTCGACGCCCTGGTCGTCCCCGGCGGCGAATCCACGACGATGTGGAAGCTCGCCGACACCTTCGACATGCTGCAGCCGCTGCGCCTGCGCATCAAGGAGGGCATGCCCGCCTACGGCTCCTGCGCCGGCATGATCATGCTGGCCGACCGGATCGAGGACGGCATCGCCGGCCAGCAGACCATCGGCGGCATCGACATGGTGGTCAGGCGCAACGCGTTCGGCCGCCAGGTCGACTCCTTCGAGTCCGACCTCGACTTCGCCGGGCAGCGGGTGCACGCGGTCTTCATCCGCGCCCCCTGGGTCGAATCCGTCGGAGCGGACGTCGAAGTGCTGGGCAGGGCCGAGCCTGGGGATAGGATCGTCGCGGTCCGTCAAGGGCCGCTGCTCGCTACGTCGTTCCACCCCGAGCTCACCGGGGACGTACGCGTGCACCGTTACTTCGTAGACATGGTGAGGGAGCTCTAGGTAATGTCCGGCCACTCCAAATGGGCGACGACGAAGCACAAGAAGGCCGCGCTCGACGCCAAGCGCGGCAAGCTGTTCGCCAAGCTCATCAAGAACATCGAAGTGGCGGCACGGACCGGTGGCCCTGACCCGGACGCCAACCCCACCCTCTTCGACGCCATCTTCAAGGCCAAGAAGAACTCCGTGCCCAACGACAACATCGAGCGGGCGCGCAAGCGCGGCGGCGGCCTGGAGGCGGGCGGCGCCGACTGGCAGACGATCATGTACGAGGGTTACGCGCCCGGCGGCGTCGCGGTGCTCATCGAGTGCCTCACCGACAACCGCAACCGCGCGGCCTCGGAGGTGCGCGTCGCGCTGACCCGCAACGGCGGCTCGCTGGCCGACCCCGGGTCCGTGTCGTACATGTTCAACCGCAAGGGCGTCGTGATCGTGCCCAAGGCCGACGGCCTCGACGAGGACACCGTGCTGATGGCCGTGCTCGACGCGGGCGCCGAGGAGGTCAACGACATCGGCGACTCCTTCGAGGTCGTGTGCGAGGCCGGCGACCTGGTGCCGGTGCGCAAGGCGCTGCAGGACGCCGGCATCGACTACGACTCCGCCGAGTCCAGCTTCATGCCGACGATGAGCGTGCCGCTCGACGAGGAGGGCGCCAAGAAGGTGTTCCGCCTCATCGACGCGCTGGAGGACAGCGACGACGTGCAGAACGTCTACGCCAACTTCGACGTCTCCGACGAGGTGCTGGCGGCGCTCGACTAGCGGGCGGCGTCCCGCATCCGCTCATGAGGGCTCGGCTCCGGCCGGGCCCTCGGCGCGTCACCACCTCTTCGCCCGCCCGCCGCGCACCCGGCCCTCGGCGCGGCGGGCCGGGACCCGCGCGCCGCGCTGTGCTCGCGGCCGGGCGGGGAACCGGGGTGCCGCACTGCGTGTGACAAGCCGGGACCCGCGTGCCGGGTTGCGTGCGTGACGGGGGCGGGCAGGTTAGGGTCGGGCGACGTGACTTCCCCCAACCCCTCATCGGCATACTCACCCGCCCTCGGCTGGCTGCTGGCCGTGCCCGCGCTGCTGGGCGCCCTCATCACCCTGGTGCTGCCGACCGCCCAGACGATCTGGCTCAGCTTCCAGAGCGGCGGCGTCCTGCGGGAGAGCACCTACGCGGGGACGTCCAACTACGGCAAGCTGCTGGGCGGGGGCGAGTTCTGGTCGGCGCTGCTGTTCACGCTCTCGCTGACCCTGATTCCGCTGCTGGTGGCCGTGGTCGTGGGGCCGCTGCTGGCGCTGGCGCTCGACCGGGCCGGCACCTGGCCGAGGCGGGCCGGGCGCGTCGCGCTCTCGCTCGCCGTCGTGGTCTTCTCGCCGGTCGCGGTCGCGGCGGCCTGGCTGCGCGGGCTGATGCCCGACGCCCCGGGCCTGGCCACGCTGGCCGAGGGGCTGCGCGAGCCCGCCACGGCGCCGGGGACGCTGCGGCTGATCGTCGGCGCCGCCACGTTCGGGGTGGTGTGCGCGCTGGCCGTGATCGCGTTCCTGCCCGCCCTGCGCGGCGGCACCCCCGGGCCCGCGATGCTCGCCGTCGGGGCGCTCGTCGCGCTCGCCACGGTGGCCGTGGGGCTCCAGACGTTCTCCATCGGCATGGTGCTCACGAAGGGCGGCCCTGAGAGGTCCACAGAGACGCTCATGACCCTCCAGTACGCCTACGCCTTCAGACAGGCCCAGTTCGGCCCTGGGGCGTCCGTCGCGGCCCTTACGGGGGTCATCCTCGGCGCGCTGGGCATCGCCGCCACCGTCGTCGCGGTCGTCTCCCGGTTGCGCATCACCCTGAACCCCCGCGAAACGGCACAGAGCGACACCGCGCCGGCCCCCTCCGGCCACCATGTCGCCCCGGGCACGCCACCCGCCTCTCCCGGCCCCGCGCCGTTCGGCCCCTCCGCTTCCGTTCCGTCCGGTCCTGGTCTCGCCGGCGCTGTCGCCCCAGGCTCCGGCCCCGCCGGGGCCGATTCCGCGGTGCGGCGGCCGGGGGCGGGGGCCGTGGCGGCCGGGGTGGCGGCGCTGATCGTCGTCGTGGTGGTCGCGCTCGTCCTGGCCTGGCCCTGGATCGACGGCGTGCTGGCCTCGCGCGCCACCCCCGCGGGCACCCTGCGCGCCCAGCTCAACACCTGGGTCCCCGCCCTGGCCGGGGCGCTCGTCTCGGTCGGCGTGGCGTACCTGGCGGCGCTCGGCATCGGCGGCCTGCGCCCGCTCGGGCGGGGCAGCGAGTGGCTGCTGCTGGCCTTCGCGCCCTGGCTGTTCGTCGGCCCCGGCCCCCTCGCCGTCGCCAACTGGCAGAACCTGCGCAACCTCGACCTGCTCGACACCTTCCCCGCCCTGCTCCCGCCCCTGCTGGTCAGCGTCCCCGCGCTGTTCGTGCTCACGTTCCTGTGCAAGGGCCTGGCCGAGCGGACCGATCGCGACTTCTTCGGCGGCGTGCTGCTGCCCTCGCTCCCGATGGCGGGCATCCTCGTGGGCGCCGTCACGCTCGTGAACGCCCACGGCCTGCTCTGGCCGCTCCTGGTGATCCAGGACCCCGGCATGTTCCCCACCCCGGTCGCCCAGGTGACCCAGCTCAGCGGTTACGCCGCCCCGGCCCCCGACGTCGGGGCCGCCACGCCGCTGCTCGTCGTGGCCGTCGCGCTGGCCGCTCTGGTGACCGCGCAGCTCCTCTACCTGGACCGGCTCGCGATCGCGGCAAATGGTTCGCAGGGACGCGCGCGTACTGCGTAGGTTGCTCCTTGTGGAAATACGTGACCTGACTCCCGAGGATCTTGACGACGTTCTCGACCTGCGGAAACGCTCGTTCGGCCTGCTGTCGCCGGACGATCGCGAGAAGTGGCGCAAGGCGGTGGTCCCGACGCTGGCGGAGGGGCGCTATCTCGGGATGTTCGACGGTGCCCGGCTGACGGCGGCGGCGCGGCTGCGCCAGTTCACGCAGTGGTGGCACGGCAGGCCGCAGCCGATGGCCGGCATCGCGGGCGTCACCGTCAGCCCGGAGGACCGCGGGCGCGGCCTGGGCACCCGGCTCATGCGGGCCGTCATCGAGCGCGGCGCCGAGCTGGGCGACGCGGTCTCGGTGCTCTTCCCCGCCACCACCGCCCTCTACCGCGGGGTCGGCTACGAGCACGCCGGAGCCCAGCACAACGTGCGGCTGTCCGGCGAGGTGCTGCGCGGGATCCGGCCGTCGGGGCAGGTCAAGCTGCGCAGGATGGGCCCGGCGGACGCCGCCGAGGTCGTCTCGGTGCTGCACCGGGTGCACGGGGCGGCCCGGTCGAGCGGGCCCGTCTGCTGGGACGAGCGCACCTGGAGCCTGTGGCTCGCCGAGGAGGACGACTTCCTCTACCTCGCCGACGACGGCCTGGCCGTCTACCGGTGGAAGGGCGACGAGCTGGAGGTCGACACCATCGCCGCCGCCTCCGCGGACACCCTGCGCGCCCTGTGGGCGCTGGTCGGCAGCGCGTCCACGGTCGCCCCCCAGGTCGTCGCCGCCGTGGCGCCCGACGACCCGGTGTTGTGGCTGCTGCCCGAGCGCACGCGGGAGCAGGTCAAGCAGGTCCGCTGGATGTTCCGGGTGCTGGACGTGGCCGCGGCGGTCGAGCGGCGGGGCTACCCGTCCACCGCGGCCTGCTCGGCGGTCGTCACCGTGGACGACCCGATCAGGGGCGGCGGCACGTGGCGACTGGAGATCTCCGGCGGATCGGGCAGCGCCACGCCGGTCCCGGACGGCGACGGCGTCAAGCTCTCGGTGAACGGCTTCTCCGCCCTGTACGCCGGAATCCCCGTCCAGACCCTGCGGCTCAGCGGTCTCATTTCCGGAGATGACCGATACGACGAGGCACTCGAAGCCGCCTTCGCCGCCCGGCCGTACACGCTGGACTACTTCTGATCCACGTTTCCGATGCACGCCCACCCCGGCGGGGGTAAAGTCTCGTGCCGAACACATGTTCGGCGGCGGGGGAGGGTGTGCCGGTGCGGGTGATGGGCGTCGACCCGGGTCTGACCAGGTGCGGCCTGGGCGCGGTGGAAGGGCGCCCGGGCGCGCCGCTGAGCCTGGTGGCCGTCGGGGTGGTGCGCACCGGGGCCGACGAGGAGCTCGGGGCCCGGCTCGTGGGCATCGAGGCCGGCATCGAGCAGTGGCTCGACGACGTGCGTCCCGACGCGGTGGCGGTCGAGCGCGTCTTCAGCCAGCACAACGTCCGCACGGTGATGGGCACCGCGCAGGCGGCCGGCATCGCGGTGCTCTGCGCCGCGCGGCGCGGCCTGCCGGTGGCCCTGCACACGCCGTCAGAGGTCAAGGCCGCCATCACGGGCAGCGGCACGGCCGACAAGAAGCAGATCGGCGCCATGGTCACCCGCCTGCTGCGCCTGGCCGAGATGCCCAAGCCCGCCGACGCCGCCGACGCCCTCGCCCTGGCCATCTGCCACGTGTGGCGCGGCGGCGCCCAGCACCGCCTCGCCGAGGCCGTCGCCCGGGCCACCCGCAAGGGCCCCGGTCGATGATCCCCGCGTCGCCGGCCCGCGCCTCCCACCTCCGCCCCCGAGGGGCCACGGCTCCACCCCTGCGGGCCGGGCTCTTACGGCGGGCGGCGCCCCCGCGGCTGCCTGTTACGACCCTCGCCGCGGCGCGACGATCGGCTCCCACGGCGTGAGAGGGTGGCAGATGCCCCTTGCCGGAGCCCCGGCCCCGTCCGTCCAGACGGGACCGTCGCGATCCGGGACGGGAGCCGTCGGGGCAAGGGTTGCCGTGACCCTGGGCAGGAGCCGTCGGGAAGCTCGCTCGGGGTGAGAGAAGCGGAGTCGTCGTGGTGGGGTCAGTGACAGGAGGCCGGTTGTGATCGCGTCGGTGGCGGGCAAGGTGACGGCGATAGCGCCGGACGGAGCCGTGATCGAGGTCGGCGGCGTCGGCATCCTCACCCACTGCACCCCGGCCACCCTCGCCACCCTGCGCGTGGGCGAGGAGGCCCGCCTGGCCACGTCCCTGGTGGTGCGCGAGGAGTCGCTCACCCTGTACGGCTTCGCCACCGACGATGAGCGCGCCGTGTTCGAGCTCCTGCAGACGGCCAGCGGCGTCGGCCCCAAGCTGGCGCTGGCGATGCTCGCCGTGCACACGCCCAACTCGCTCAGGGTCGCCGTGGCCAGTGCCGACCTCAAGGCCCTGACCCAGGTGCCGGGCATCGGCCAGAAGGGCGCCCAGCGCATCGTCCTGGAGCTGAAGGACCGGCTCGGCACGCCCGAGGAGGCCGTCAACGCGGCGCTCAACGGGGAGCGGCGGGTGGCGGTGTGGCGGGAGCAGGTCCACTCGGGCCTGGTGGGGCTGGGCTACTCCGGCAAGGACGCCGACGAGGCCGTCGCCGCCGTGGAGCCGGAGGCCGAGGCCGACCTGGCCGCCGGACGCCAGCCCCAGGTGGCCGCCCTCCTCAAGGCCGCACTCCGATCCCTGAGCATCCGATGACCCCCACCCCCTCCCGCCTCCGGGCCCGGCCCGCCCACGCTGCCGGGGGCCCGGCCCGCGTCTCACCCCGGCATCCGGCCGGCGGTTCAAGATCCGGTTCAAGATCCGGCTCGGGGTCCGGGCCGGGTTCGGGGCGTGGGAAAGTGACGGTCGGGCGTGATAGCCATGGCGGAGTCGATGTCCGGGTGCCGGTCAGGGAAGGGAGGTGCCGGCGTGGGGCTTGAGCGGGAGGAGATCCTGTCGTCCGCCGCCGGGGGCGACGAGCTGCAGATCGAGGCCGCGCTCCGGCCGAAGCGGCTCAGCGAGTTCATCGGCCAGGGCCGCGTCCGCGAGCAGTTGTCGCTGGTGCTGGAGAGCGCTCTGCGCAGGCAGAAGCCGCCCGACCACGTGCTCATGAGCGGCTCTCCCGGCCTCGGCAAGACCACGCTGGCGATGATCATCGCGGCCGAGCTGAACGCCCCGCTGCGCATCACCTCGGGCCCCGCCCTGGAGCGCGCGGGCGACCTCGCGGCCATCCTGTCCACGCTGACGGAGGGCGAGGTGCTGTTCATCGACGAGATCCACCGGATGGCCAGGCCCGCCGAGGAGATGCTCTACCTCGCCATGGAGGACTTCCGGGTCGACATCGTCGTGGGCAAGGGCCCGGGCGCGACCGCGATCCCGCTCGACATCGCGCCCTTCACCCTGGTCGGCGCCACGACCCGGGCCGGGCTGCTGCCCGCGCCGCTGCGCGACCGGTTCGGCTTCACCGCGCACATGGACTTCTACGAGGTCGCCGAGCTGGAGCAGGTGCTCTTCCGGTCGGCCAAGCTGCTCGGGGTGACCCTGCCCGACGAGGGCGCGCACGAGATCGCCCGGCGTTCCCGCGGCACGCCGCGCATCGCCAACCGGCTGCTGCGCCGCGTGCGCGACTTCGCCGACGTGCGGGCCGACGGAGTGATCGACCGGGACATCGCCGCCGCGGCGCTCAACCTCTACGAGGTCGACGGCGAGGGGCTCGACCGGCTCGACCGGGCGGTGCTCGGCGTGCTGCTGAAGAAGTTCGGCGGCGGCCCCGTCGGCCTGTCCACGCTGGCGGTGGCCGTGGGGGAGGAGCCGGAGACGGTCGAAGTGGTCGCCGAGCCCTTCCTCGTACGCCAGGGTCTGCTGGCCAGGACGCCGCGGGGCCGGGTGGCCACCGCGGCGGCGTGGGCCCACCTCGGCATGACACCGCCACCCGATGCGTTCGGAGCGTCACTTTTCGACTGATCACAGAACGGTTGCAACCGTTTCAAAATGGGAACTTCCCCGCGCGCCGAAACGCTGCCTCGTTGCCGCGTTTCGCAACAAGCGCCTACACTCCGTGGCTTGGCTGGCTGTGTAGGCTGACGGGCTGAGCGGCGCGGCCCGAAGCAACGCACGGAATTTCCGGCGCGAGGCCGGTGTCAACTTCTTGTACGACAATGGAAGGTCGCCCCTTATGGACATGGGACAACTCGGAAGCATCCTGCCGCTGATTCTTCTGGTGGTGGTGTTCTACTTCCTGCTGATTCGCCCCCAGCGCAAGCGCCAGCAAGAGGCGATCAAGATGCAGAACTCCCTGACGCCCGGCACCCGGGTCATGACCACGACGGGTCTGTTCGCCACCGTCGTGGCCGTCGACAACGAGGACGTCATCCTCGAGGTCGCGCCGGGGATCGAGACCCGCTGGGTCAAGGCCGCGATCGGCCGCGTCGTCACCCCCGGCGACGCACCGGCGAGTGACGAGGAGCCGGCCGCCCACCAGGCCGAACTCGACGAAGAGGGCAAGAAGGAGTCCGAGGCCACCGTGGAGCGCAACGGCGACCAGGGCTCCAGTACCAAGCAGTCCTGACTAAGCTCTGCGACAAACCTCTATCTGAAAGAACTGACGACCAGTGGCCCGACCGACCAGCAGCCACAGCCGACCGGGGCGAACGCTCCTCGTGCTTCTGGCGCTCATCCTCGCCCTGGGCGGGACGATGTTCCTGCAGAAGGCGTTCACCCCCAAGCTGGGGCTCGACCTCGCCGGCGGCACGACGGTGACTCTGACTCCCGTGACGCTGAACAACTCGTCACCGCCTGAGGAGATCCTCGACCGCGCGGTCAACATCATCCGCGACCGGGTCAACGGCACCGGAATCTCCGATGCCGAAGTCGCCAAGTCCGGCGACAACATCATCATCTCCATCCCGGGCGTCGGACAGAGCGAGGCCATCAAGCTGGTCGCGACCACCGCGGAGCTGCGTTTCCGCCAGGTGCTCGCCGTCGAGGCCACGCAGGCCCCGCAGGACCTGGCCACCAACGCGCCGACGCCGGGCGCCTCACCCTCGGGCTCGGCGAGCCCGTCGGGCCAGGCCTCGACCCCGGCGTCGGCCACGCCGTCCAACCGGCCCTCGGCCACGCAGTCGGCCTCCACGCCCAGCGCCTCCCCCACGGGCAAGGCGCTGTCGTCGGCGCTGACCGCGCCTGCCGCCGCGGCCCCGGCCGCCGGGGCTCCCGCCGCCGACCCGACCGCCCAGCCGTCCGCGACCCCGACCGGCCAGCAGAACGGCCAGCGCAGCGGCCAGCGCAACACCCGCCAGGACGGCCAGGACGGCGAGACCTCCCAGGACGGCGGAGACGGCCAGAACGGCAAGACCGCCCAGAACGGCAAGACCGCGCAGACCGGCGAAGACGGCAAGACCGGGCAGAAGGGGCAGGAGGGCAAGGCCAAGGCGTCGCCCTCGGCCAGCCCCACCGGCCAGCCCGGCACGCCGCCTCCCGCGCAGAACCCCGGCATCGACACCTCGGGCATCGACCCGGCGGTGCTGGAGCAGTTCAACAAGCTCAACTGCGCCGACCCGGCCAACCGCGGCCAGGGCGTCCAGGACAACCCGGCCAAGCAGTACGCCGGCTGCGAGGCCGACGGCAGCTTCAAGTACGTCCTCGACGTCGCCAAGGTCGTCGGCACCGACATCGACACGGCCTCGGCGGGCGTCCGCCAGGGCACCACCGAGTGGGTCGTCCAGCTCGACTTCAAGAGCAAGGGCGCCGGTGAGTGGAGCAAGCTCACCACCACCGCCTTCAACTCGCCGCAGCCGCGCAACCAGGTCGCGGTCGTGCTCGACGGCGTCGTCATCACCGCCCCCGTCATCCAGGGCCCGATCCCCGGCGGCCGGGCCGAGATCACCGGCGGCTTCGACCAGGCCAGCGCCACCACCCTGGCCGACCAGCTCAAGTACGGCGCGCTGCCGCTGAAGTTCAACCGCAGCTCCGTCGACACGGTCTCCTCGACGCTGGGCCAGGACCAGCTCGAAGGCGGCCTGATCTCCGGCCTGATCGGCCTGGCGCTGGTGGTCCTCTACTGTCTCTTCTACTACCGGGGCCTGGGCATCGTGGCGGTGCTGAGCCTCGTGGTGGCCACGATCGTCACCTACACGGCGGTGGTCGTGCTCGGCCACAACGCCGGCTTCCGCCTCTCGCTGCCGCACATCATCGGCCTGGTGGTCTCGATCGGCATCACCGCCGACTCCTTCATCGTGTACTTCGAACGCATTCGTGATGAGATGAAGGAAGGGCGGCGGACGCTTCGCGCGGCCGTCGAGGTGGCCTGGGTCCGTGCACGCCGCACGATCCTGATCGCCGACGCCGTCATGTTCATCGCCGCGATCGTGCTGTACTTCCTGGCGGTGGGCGGTGTGGCCGGGTTCGCGTTCGCGATGGGCCTGACCACGCTGATCGACATCGTGGTGGTGTTCCTGTTCACCAAGCCGTTCATCGCCCTGCTGGCGAGGCTCAAGTTCTTCGCCAAGGGGCACCCGCTGTCGGGCCTCGACGCCGAGCGAATGAGCGAGACGTCGTCGACCGGCCGCCCGACCACTCCGCAGGAGGCCTGAGATGGGACTTGCGCGTCGCCTCTATCGCGGCGAGATCGACGTCGACTTCGTCGGCAAGTGGAGGCTGTGGTACAGCCTGTCGGGCCTGTTGCTGCTGATCTCGCTGGCCGGGCTGCTGATCAACGGGCTCAACCTGGGCGTCGAGTTCAAGGGCGGCACGATCTTCTCGTTCAAGACCACCACGGCCACGGTCGAGCAGGTCCGCGAGTCGGTTCGGGACGAGGGCGTGCACCAGGTGATCGTCCAGCAGGCCGGCACCGACGGCTGGCGGGCGACCACCGAGAGCCTGCCGGAGGACACCCGGGCCCAGGTGCAGAGCGCGATCGCCAAGGACTTCGGCGTCCCGGCCGACCAGGTCAGCATCCAGGCCATCGGCCCGTCCTGGGGCGGTGAGGTCTCGCAGAAGGCCTGGATCGGCCTCGGCGTGTTCATGCTGGCGATCATCCTGTACCTGTCGATGGCGTTCGAGCCCAAGATGGCGCTGGCCGCCATCGTCGCGCTCATCCACGACCTCGTGATCACGGCCGGCATCTACGCCTGGTCGGGCTTCGAGGTCACGCCCGCGACGCTGCTGGGCTTCCTGACCATCCTCGGTTACTCGCTCTACGACGCGGTCGTGGTGTTCGACATGATCAAGGAGGTCACGGCCAAGCTGGGCCACACGTCCAAGCAGACCTACTCGATGGCGGCCAACAACGCGCTCAACCACACGCTGATCCGGTCGCTGAACACCTCGCTGGTCGCCATCCTGCCGGTGGCGGCGATCCTGTTCATCGGCACCACCGTGCTCGGCGCGGGCACGCTGAAGGACCTGTCGCTGTCACTGTTCGTCGGCATGATCGTCGGCACCTACTCGTCGCTGTGCGTGGCCACGCCGCTGCTGGTGACGCTGAAGGAGCGCGAGCCGAAGTACCAGGCCATCGCCAGGAGGCTCGCCTCCACGGGCGGCGGCAAGGGCGGCCCGAAGGGTCCCAAAAGCGCCGCGGTAGCCAAGGGCTAGCCGCAGGGCTTCCGTACGGCGCCCTCGCCCCTCACCGGGGCGGGGGCGCCGTCCGTTGTGCGCCGCACCGCCACGGGCGGCCCCGGACCGGCACGGGCCGTACAGCCCCGCAGGCCAGGCGAGCCCGGCACAGGGCCGCACGGCCCGGAGGTCGCGCACGGCCCGAACAGGGCCGCACAGGCAGGCCGGCGGGCGCCGGGTACGGATCGGGTCCCGGAATGCACCATCATGGAGCGCGGCACACGGCCGGTGGAGAGAAGCGAGGAAGACGCCATGACCGAGCTCAGCACGTTGATCCTGGACCGGATCAGGGACGTGCCCGACTATCCCAAGCCGGGCGTCCTGTTCAAGGACATCACCCCGCTCCTGGCCGACCCGGTCGCGATGGCGGCCGTGGTGGACGAGCTGGCCGGGCTCCACCAGGTGGACAAGATCGTGGGCATCGAGGCGCGGGGGTTCATCCTCGCCGCGCCGGTGGCCTACCGGGCGGCGGCCGGGTTCGTGCCGGTGCGCAAGAAGGGGAAACTGCCCGCCGAGACCCTGGAAGAGTCCTACGATCTGGAGTACGGCTCCGCGACCATCGAGGTCCACCGTGACGCGTTCGCCCCCGGCGACCGCGTGCTCATCGTCGACGACGTGCTGGCCACGGGCGGCACCGCGAAGGCCACCGTGGAGCTGGTGGAGAGGGCCGGAGCCGAGGTCGTCGGCATCGCCGTGCTGATGGAGCTGGCCTTCCTCAAAGGACGTGAGCGGCTGCCGGGAGTGGAGTTGCGCTCCCTCGTGATCGTCTGAGCCCGGCCCGCGGCCGCCCAGGTTCGCCGCCTGGATACACTGGGGGATCTGGACTCGAACGTGAGGAGCTTTTGCGTGAGGAGTCTGTGTGCCCCGTGATGTGGTCGTGCCCGACGTGACCGACTCCGGCAATGCCGAGGCGCCGGGCGTTCCGGCGGTGCGTCGAAGGCGGTTTGGGGGTGGGGCCATGAATCCGGTGCTGGAGCCGTTGTTCCGGACGGTCCGCGCCACCCATCCCAAGGCCGACCTGCGCCTGATCGAGCGTGCCTACGACGTCGCCGCCTACCACCACCGCGACCAGAAGCGGAAGTCCGGCGACCCGTACATCACGCATCCGCTGGCCGTGGCGACGATCCTGGCCGAGCTCGGCACCGACGACGAGACCCTGTGCGCGGCGCTGCTGCACGACACGGTGGAGGACACCGCCTACAGCCTCGACGAGCTGCGCGGCGACTTCGGCGACACGATCGGGTCCCTGGTCGACGGCGTGACCAAGCTCGACAAGGTCAAGTTCGGCGACGCCGCGCAGGCCGAGACCGTGCGCAAGATGGTCGTGGCCATGTCGCGCGACATCCGCGTGCTGATCATCAAGCTGGCCGACCGGCTGCACAACATGCGCACCATGCGCTACCTGCCGGAGCACAAGCGCCACCAGAAGTCGCGCGAGACGCTGGAGATCTTCGCCCCGCTGGCCCACCGCCTGGGCATGAACACGATCAAGTGGGAGCTGGAGGACCTCGCCTTCGCCATGCTCTACCCCAAGCGCTACGACGAGATCGCGCGCATGGTGTCGGAGCGGGCGCCGCGCAGGGACCTGTTCCTGCAGGAGGTCATCGAGAAGGTGCACGGCGACCTGCGCGAGGCGAAGATCCGCGCGGTGGTCAAGGGCCGGCCGAAGCACTACTACTCGGTCTACCAGAAGATGATCGCGCGCGACGTCGCGTTCGACGACATCTACGACCTCGTGGGCATCCGCGTGCTGGTCGACAGCGTGCGTGACTGCTATGCCGCGCTCGGCACCATCCACGCCCGCTGGAACCCGGTGCCGGGGCGCTTCAAAGACTACATAGCGATGCCCAAGTTCAACATGTACCAGTCGCTGCACACGACGGTCATCGGCCCCGAGGGCAAGCCGGTGGAGCTGCAGATCCGCACCCACGCGATGCACCACAGGGCCGAATACGGCGTCGCCGCGCACTGGAAGTACAAAGAGGAGGTCGGCGCCCCCGGCCCCACCGGCAAGGTCAAGCCGGGCAGCGACATGGCCTGGCTGCGCCAGCTCCTCGACTGGCAGAAGGAGACCTCCGACCCGGGCGAGTTCCTGGAGTCGCTGCGCTTCGACCTGTCGGTCTCCGAGGTCTACGTCTTCACCCCCAAGGGCTCGGTCATCGCGCTGCCCGAGGGGGCCACGCCGGTCGACTTCGCCTACGCCGTGCACACGGAGGTGGGGCATCGCTGCATCGGCGCCCGGGTCAACGGGCGGCTGGTGCCCCTGGAGTCACGGCTCGGCAACGGCGACACGGTGGAGATCTTCACCTCCAAGTCGCCGGACGCCGGGCCGTCGCGCGACTGGCTGAAGTTCGTCAAGTCGGGCCGGGCCCGCAACAAGATCCGCCAGTGGTTCTCCAAGGAGCGCCGCGAGACCGCGATCGAGGCCGGCAAGGAGGCCATCGGCCGGGCCATGCGCAAGCAGGGCCTGCCGCTGCAGCGGCTGATGTCCGGCGAGGCGCTGCTGGCGCTCGCCCGCGACCTGCGCTATCCCGACGTCTCCGCCCTCTACGCGGCCGTCGGCGAGGGCCACATCGCGGCCCAGTCGGTCGTGCAGAAGCTGGTGGCCTCGATCGGCGGCGTCGACAGCGCCGAGGAGGACATCGCCGAGACCTCGCTGCCGACCCGGCTGCGCGGCCGGCCGCGCGGTGGCGGCGGCGCGGGCGTGGTCGTGGCGGGCGACGCCGACGTGTGGGTACGCCTGTCGAAGTGCTGCACCCCGGTGCCCGGCGACGAGATCGTCGGCTTCGTCACCCGGGGCCACGGCGTGTCGGTCCACCGGGCCGACTGCACCAACGTGCAGCAGCTCAAGACGCAGCCCGACCGGCTGGTGGAGGTGAGCTGGTCGCCGAGCGACGACAGCGTGTTCCTGGTGGCCATCCAGGTGGAGGCGCTCGACCGGCCGCGGCTGCTGTCCGACGTCACCCGCACCCTGTCCGACCAGCACGTCAACATCCTCAGCGCCTCGGTCACGACCTCGCGCGACCGGGTGGCGATCAGCAAGTTCACCTTCGAGATGGGCGACCCGAAGCACCTGGGCCACGTGCTCAAGGCGGTGCGCAGCATCCAGGGCGTGTTCGACGTCTACCGGGTCAGCGGCGCGGGCAGCTGACCCGGGGGCGGTGGCCCAAGGACGTCCTCGTGTCCGCGCGGGCCGGGCTCTGCGCGCCCGCGGGGCCGGTGGGTCAGCGCTGGCGCAGGTCGGGCAGGTTGACCACGACCGCCTCCTGGGTGCTGCGCGCGATGACCACGACGGCCTCCTGCGCCGGGTCGCGGTTCTCCTCGCGGTGCGGCACGTACGGAGGCACATACACGTAGTCGCCCGGCCCGGCGTCGATGCGCCTCTCCCGTCCCTCCTCCAGGAACACGAACGACGGCCGCCCGCTGACCACGTAGATGGCCGTCTCGGAGGCGCCGTGGTGGTGGTCGGAGGAGCGGGTGGCGGGGGCGACGCGCGTCTGTCCCATCCACAGCCGGGAGGAGCCGGTCGTGGTGCCGCTGATGGCGGCCAGCCGCGTCATGCCGGGGCTTTGCGCCGTTTCGCCGGAGAGCGCCCCTGAGGGCACGTGACGCAGCGGCCGGTGGAAGGGGTCACCCTGGGCCCGGTAACCCTCCCAGAGGCGCCCTCCGGCCCGTTCGAGCACCTTCGTGGCCACCGCGGCCAGCCTGCCGGGGTCGTCACGGCCCGCCAGCAGTTCCTCGGCCAGCTCGGGGTCGTGGGCGCGCAGGTCCCGCAGCAGCCACTTGCCGTTGCCCTGCCAGGCCCGCCCCATGCTCAGCGCCATCCTGGCCGTCGCCTGGACGACCTCCCACGAGATGAACGCCCGCTCGCCCGGGTCCGTGACGCCCGTCAGGTCGTCGAGGAGGTCGGACAGCACGTATCTGGCCCGCTCGACCTGGCCCTGGGTCGGCCCCGACGGGCCGGCGGCCAGGCGTTCGGCCAGCGTGCTCTGCAGGTCGCTGGCCCGGCCGCCCGTCCTGTCGACCACCACCGCGCCGTCGGCGCAGATGCGCGCCAGCGTCGGCCGGCGCACGTCCAGGCCCTGGTCGAGGTAGGCGGCCAGGCTGGTCTCGCCGTTGACCCACAGCTCGACCGGCCACTCGCGCCAGCGCAACGACTCGCGATAGGGGGTGGACAGGCCGTCCAGCACCACGACGATGTCGAGGTCGGAGGTGCTGGTGCGGTGCTCGGTGAGCACGCTGCCGCCGACGAAGGCGTACAGGGCGCCCGGAAACATCTCTTCGACCAGGGCGCGCGCGGCGGAGACGGGGTCCATCCCGCCAGCCTAGATCCCGGCCGCCGTCGCTCGCCGCCCGATCGGCGACGGCGGCCCGGGGAGAAAGCGCCCCGACCGGAGAGCCCTAGCTGAACTCGGCCAGCGTGCGCTCGGCCTCCGCCAGCCACGAACGGCGGGCGGTCAGGGCCTCCTCGGCCTCCTTGACGTCCTTGGCCCGGCCCGCGGCCTGCGCCTTCGACAGCCGCTTCTCCAGCTGCTCGATCGAGGTGCGCAGCTGGTCGACCGTGCTCTGGGCGCGGGCCCTGGCCTCGGGGTTGGAGCGCTTCCACTCGGCGTCCTCGGCCTTGCGCACGGCCTCGTCGACCTTGCGCAGCCCGCCCTCCAGCCGGTCGCGCTGCTCGCGCGGCACGGGGCCGGCGGCCTCCCAGCGCTCCAGGATGTGCCGCAGCGCCGCCCTGGCCGTGCGCACGTCGGTGACCGGCAGGATCTTCTCGGCCTCGGCCAGCAGCTCCTCCTTGACCTCCGCGTTGGCGGCCAGCGAGGCGTCACGCTCGGCGAAGACCGCCGAACGGGCCTGGAAGAACTGGTCCTGGGCGGCCTTGAAGCGGCCCCACAGCTCGTCCTCGACCTCGCGCGAGGCCCGGCCGGCGGTCTTCCACTGCTGCATCAGGTCGCGGTAGATCGCCGCGGTCTGGCCCCAGTCGGTGGAGCCGGCGATCGCCTCGGCCTCGGCGACGATGCGCTCCTTGGCCGCGCGGACGCCCTCACGCTGCTCGTCGAGCCCGGCGAAGTACTGCTTGCGCCGCTTGGCGAACGCGGTGCGCGCCGCCGACAGCCGCTTCCACAGCGCGGCCTCGGTGACCCGGTCGATGCGGTCGGCGGCCTTCCACTCCTCGACGAGCTGCCGCAGCCGCTCGCCGCCGGACTTCCAGTGGGTGGTCTCCTCCGCGATGCGCTCGGCCTCGCCGACGATGCGCTCCTTGACCGCCCTGGCCTCCGCCCGCGCGTGCTCCCGGGCCGCCTTGACCTCCTCGCGGCGCTGGGCCACCAGCTCCGTCAGGCCGTCGAGCCTGGCCGTCAGCGCGGCGAGGTCACCGACGGCGTGGGCGTCGGCCACGGCCTCGCGCAGCTTGGTGATGCTCGCCTCGGCCTGGGCCGGAGCCAGATCGGTGCCCCTGACGCGCTGTTCGAGCAGCTGAACCTGGCCGGCCAGCTCGTCGTACTTGCGATGGAAGTAGGCCAGTGCCTCTTCGGGTTCACCGGCCTGCCAGGAGCCGACGGCTCGCTCTCCCTCAGCCGTACGCACGTAGACGGTGCCGTCGTCGTCTACCCGGCCCCACGGGTCGGTGCTCACCGTGTCCTCCCGCACTATCCATCAGACCCTTCGGGACTACTTCGTCCCTAGTTTGTATTACGTCAGCTCTTGCCGGCGATTGTCACGTCTTTGATTTCGACGGTTTCCTTTGGCGCTCCCGTCCCGTCGCCCCCGTCGGAGATGACGCCTGCTTTGTTCACCTTGTCCAGGATGTCGAGCCCCTTGGTGATCGTACCCACAGGCGTGTAATCAGGGGTGAGCCCGATGTCCCCGTAAACCAGGAAGAACTGGCTGCCCGTGCTGCCGGGGGCCTGCGTTTTGGCCATGGCCATCACGCCACGCTTGTACTGGGCTCCCTGGAGGTTCTCCTCGGCCATCACGTAGCCGGGGCCGCCCGAGCCGTCCTGGCTCTTGCCGTCGGCCTTGGCGGTCGGGTCGCCGCACTGGAGCATGGGGAACTTGTCGTTGCCGAGCCGGTGGCACTTGCTGCCGTTGTAGTACTTCTTGCTCGCCAGGAACTCCAGCGAGTTGGTCGTGCACGGCGCCTTGGCGTTGTTCAGCTCGACCACGATGTCGCCCAGGTTGGTCTCGAGCGTCATCGTCTTCGTGGCCGGCTCGGTCTTCACCTTCGTCGGCGGCATGCCGACGTCCTTGATCTGGCCGCCCCCGGTGTCCTTGACGTAGTCGCACGTGCCCGTCGCCGCGTCGAACGGCTTCGGCCCCGCCGGCGCCGAGGCCGCCGCGGTGTCGGAGGGGGCCGCCGAGGGCGAGGTGGCCGCGTCCGTGCCCGTGTCGTTGCCACCGAGCAGCGCGACCGCGGCCACGATGCCGCCGACCACGATCACCACGCCCACGGTGGAGCCGATGATCGCCGTGCGCTTGGCCTTCTGCTCGCGCTCGATGCGGCGCTGCATCTGCCGCTCGTAGTGCTCGCGCGCCAGCTGCTTCTGCCGGTCCTTCCCCGTGGCCACCGCTTTGCCTCCCATAGTCAATCAACTGAGGTGGGCGAATCGTATCGGCCAACGGGTAATGATTCGCAGCCCGGCGACCCGCACCGGTACCCTTCGGTTACATTCCCATTGGCTTTTCGACGAGATCACCTGAGGCAGATGCTCATCGCCGGCTTCCCCGCAGGGGCCTTCCAGACCAATTGTTACGTCGTCGCGCCCGCCGCCGGCGAGGAGTGCGTGATCGTCGATCCAGGTCAGGACGCGGCCGATGGCGTCGACGAGCTGCTGCGCGAGCACCGGCTCAAGCCCGTCGCGGTCCTGCTCACCCACGGCCACCTCGACCACGTCTGGTCGGTGGCGCCCGTCTGCGGCGCGCGCGACGTGCCCGCGTGGATCCACCCGGAGGACCGCCACCTGCTCAGCGACCCGGCGGCCGGCTGGTCCGACACCAGCGCCGAGCTGTTCGGCGGCATCACGCTGAGCGAGCCCGACGACGTGCGCGAGCTGTCCGACGGCGCCGTGCTGAAGCTCGCCGGCCTGGAGCTCGTGGTCGACCACACGCCCGGCCATACCAGGGGGTCGGTGAGCTTCCGGCTGCCCGGTGACCAGATCATGTTCTCGGGCGACCTGCTGTTCGCCGGCTCCATCGGCCGCTCCGACCTTCCCGGTGGCGACTATCCGACGATCCTGCGCAGCCTGGCTACCAAGTGTCTGCCGCTGCCGGACGATACGGTCGTGCTGCCGGGCCACGGACCACAGACCACGATCGGCCGCGAGCGCTCGTCCAACCCATACCTGAAGGAAGCAGCGCCGCACGCCGGTCCCACACGAGGGATCTAATGAGCTTCCAAGCACCCAAGGGCACCTTCGACTGGCTGCCGCCCCGCTCCGAGCGGGTCCTCGCCGTACGCGAGGCCCTGGCCGCGCCACTGCGCACGGCGGGGTACGGCTACATCGAGACGCCCGTCTTCGAAGACACACAGCTGTTCGCCAGGGGCGTAGGCGAGTCGACCGACATCGTCACGAAGGAGATGTACACCTTCGCCGACAAGGGCGGCCGCTCCCTGACGCTGCGCCCCGAGGGCACCGCCTCGGTCGTGCGCGCGGTGCTCCAGCACAACCTGCACACCGGCCAGCTCCCGGTCAAGTTGTGGTATTCCGGCAGCCAGTTCCGCTACGAGCGCGCCCAGCGGGGCCGCTACCGTCACTTCTGGCAGGTCGGCGCCGAGGCGCTCGGCTCCGAGGACCCGGCGCTCGACGCCGAGCTGATCGTGCTGGCCGCCCGCGGCTTCGCCTCGCTCGGGCTGAAGAACGTCACGCTGCTGCTCAACTCGCTCGGCGACCAGAACTGCCGGCCCGCCTACCGCGCCGCGCTCCAGGAGTTCCTGCGCGGGCTCGACCTCGACGAGGAGACCCGGGCGCGCATCGAGATCAACCCGCTGCGGGTGCTCGACGACCGGCGGTCCGAGGTGCAGGACCAGCTCGCCGACGCCCCGCTGGTCGTCGATCACCTGTGCGCGGCCTGCAAGGCCTACCACGAGGAGGTCCGCGGCCTGCTGACGGCCTGCGGCGTGGCCTTCACCGACGACCCCAGGCTGGTGCGCGGGCTCGACTACTACACGCGCACCACGTTCGAGTTCGTGCACGGAGGGCTCGGCTCGCAGTCCGCGGTCGGCGGCGGGGGCCGCTACGACGGGCTCAGCGAGATGCTCGACGGCCCGCCGCTGCCGAGCGTCGGCTGGGCGCTCGGCGTCGACCGCACGTTCCTGGCCATGCAGGCCGAGGGCTTGGCCGACGACGAGGCGCGACAGCGCGTGCAGGTGTACGGTGTCCCGCTGGGTGACGACGCCCGCCGCCGCATGTTCCTGCTCGTGGGCGAGCTGCGCGAGGCGGGCCTCAGCGCCGACATGGCCTTCGGCGGCAAGGGTCTCAAGGGCGCGATGAAGGGCGCCGACCGCTCGGGCGCCGCGTTCGCGCTGATCCTGGGCGAGCGTGACCTCGCGGCCGAGGCCGTGCAGGTGAAGGACCTGGCGACCGCGGAGCAGAGCGAGGTGCCGCTGGCTCAGGTCGTCGAATTCTTGAAGGGGAAGGTGCAGTGACCGGCGAGCCAGGGCCGCTGCCGCCCCTCTCCTCCTATCCGTATGAAGGGAAAGTGCAGTGATCCGCACGCATACCGCCGGGTCGCTCCGTGAGGAGCACGCCGGGCAGCAGGTGACGCTCGCAGGATGGGTGGCCCGCCGCCGTGACCACGGCGGCGTCGTCTTCATCGACCTGCGTGACGCCTCCGGCTCGGCGCAGGTGGTCTTCCGCGAGGAGGACCACGCCCACGACCTGCGCGCCGAATACTGCGTGCAGGTCGTCGGCCAGGTCAGGGTGCGCCCCGAGGGCAACGAGAACCCCGAGCTGCCGACCGGCGCGATCGAGGTGGTGGCCGAGCGGGTCGAGGTGCTGAGCGAGTCCGCGCCGCTGCCGTTCCCGATCGAGGGCAACGTGGGGGTGTCGGAGGAGGCGCGGCTGAAGTACCGCTACCTCGACATCCGCCGCCAGCAGGTGGCCAGCGCGATGCGCACCCGCTCCAAGGCCACCTACCTGGCCAACGAGGTGATGCACGAGCTCGGCTTCGTCTACGTCGAGACGCCCACGCTGACCCGCTCCACGCCCGAGGGCGCGCGCGACTTCCTGGTGCCGGTGCGCCTGCAGCCCGGCAACTGGTACGCGCTGCCGCAGTCGCCGCAGCTGTTCAAGCAGCTCCTCCAGGTGGCCGGCCTGGAGCGCTACTACCAGCTCGCCAAGTGCTACCGCGACGAGGACCTGCGGGCCGACAGGCAGCCGGAGTTCACGCAGATCGACGTCGAGATGTCCTTCGTGGACCAGGAGGACGTCATCGCGGTCGGCGAGAAGCTGATCGGCCGGCTGTGGCGGGAGATCGTCGGCTACGAGCTGCCGACCCCGCTGCCGCGCATGACCTACGCCGACGCCATGGCGCGTTACGGCTCCGACAAGCCGGACCTGCGCTTCGGCCAGGAGCTGGTCGAGATGACCGGCTACTTCGCCAACACCTCCTTCCGCGTCTTCCAGGCCGACTACGTGGGCGCCGTCGTCATGCCCGGCGGGGCCTCGCAGACCCGCAAGGAGCTCGACGGCTGGCAGGAGTGGGCCCGCTCGCGCGGCGCCAAGGGCCTGGCCTACGTCCTCGTCCAGGAAGACGGCACCCTCGGCGGCCCGGTCGCCAAGAACCTGTCGGAGGAGGAGCTGTCCGGGCTGGCCGCCAAGGTCGGCGCCGCGCCCGGCGACGCGATCTTCTTCGCGGCCGGCGCCAGGAACGCCTCCCGCGACCTGCTCGGCGCGGCCCGCCTGGAGATCGGGCGGCGCTGCAACCTCATCGACGAGTCGCAGTGGTCGTTCCTGTGGGTCGTCGACGCCCCCATGTTCGAGGAGGACGGCGAGGGCGGCTGGACGGCCGTGCACCACCCGTTCACCGGGCCGAAGCCGGAGTGGGCCGACAACTTCCAGGACCACCCGGGCGAGGCGCTGGCCTACGCCTACGACATGGTCTGCAACGGCATGGAGATCGGCGGCGGCTCCATCCGTATCCACCGGGCCGAGATGCAGCAGCGCGTGTTCGACGTGCTCGGCATCTCCAAGGAGGAGGCGGAGAGCAAGTTCGGCTTCCTGCTGGAGGCGTTCAAGTACGGCCCGCCCCCGCACGGCGGCATCGCCTACGGCTGGGACCGGATCTGCATGCTGCTGTCCGGCGGCGACTCGATCCGCGACGTGATCGCCTTCCCGAAGACGGCCTCCGGCTTCGACCCGCTCACGGGCGCGCCCACGCCGATCACGGCCGACCAGCGCAAGGAGGCGGGCGTGGACGCCCGGCCCAAGACGGAGGCGTAACCACCCTCCCGGCCGATCCACCCGGCCCGAGACGGCCACCCGGCTCCTCGGGCCGGCCGCTCGGGCCGCGCGCCTCGCACCGCTCGGGCCCCGGGCCCGCACGCGGCGGTGCGCCCGGCGTGCGGCGGGCGGAAGCCGGGCGTGCGCCGGCGCGTCCCGAGGCGGTTCCACGCGGAAAGCGGCGGGCACCACCGTGTCGGTGGTGCCCGCCGCTCGGGTGTGAGGCCCCTGCTACTTGAGGGTGACCTTCTTGATGACGACCGGGTTCTTCGGCGCGGTGGAGCCGCCGTCGCCCGTGATGTCGTCGGGGTTGACGAGCACGCCGTCCTCGGCGACCTTGTCCAGGATCTCCAGGCCGGACCTGACCATGCCCAGCACCGAGTAGACCGGCTCGATCTGCGTGTTCTCGTCCGACAGCGAGATGGCGAACTGGCTGCTGTTCTGCCCGGCCGCGTCCAGCGGCTGGGTCAGGAAGACCACGCCCCTGCCGTAGGGGATCGTGCCCACGGCCTCGTCCCTGAAGACGTACCCGGCGTTGCCCTGGCCGTCGGTCGGGTTCTTGCCGTCGGCCTTGGCCTGCGGGTCGCCGCACTGCAGCAGGAACAGGCCGGAGGTCTCGGGCTTGGCCAGGCGGTGGCACTTGTTGCCCTCGTAGAAGCCCTTCTTGGCCAGGAAGGCCATGGAGTTCACCGAGCACGGGGTGGCGTTGGGGTCCACCTCGATGACGATCTTGCCGTGGTTGGTGGTCACGGTCATCGTCGAGAGCTTCAGGTTGGGCTTCTTGGGCGGGAGCCCGACGAACTTGTGCGGCACCGAGGTGTCACGCTTGTACTCGCACGTGATGGCGCCGGGCTTCGCCGTCGGCGTGCTGCTCGGCAGCGCCGTCGGCATGTTGACGGTGGGAGTGGCGGTCGCGGCGGCCGAGGCCTGTGCCGCGGCGGCGGACGTGTCGTTGTCGTTGCCGACCAGGGTGGTCGCGGCGAAGATGCCGCCCGCGACCACGACCACGGCAACGGCCGCGCCGATGAAGGTGTTCCGCTTCGCCTTGCCGGTCTGCTCGGCCGCGCGCTTGGCCTGCCGTTCCTTGTGCTCCCGCGCCAGCTGTCGCTGGCGGTCCTCTTCGTTCTGGCGGTCCTCGCCGCTCACCGCTATGTCCTCTCGTCTTTGCCGTCGCATGACCAAACAACTCCGCGAATGCTACCGGCCTCCGATATGTGACGGACGTAAGTGGCGAAAGCCGCCAGAGCGACGTTTGGTGAGATGAACCTTATGGTGCTGACATTCGTAGGTGAAATGAGCGCCAAGGAGCCCCCATGTTCGACGAGATCCTGGGCCTGCCGGCCCACCCCTTGATCGTGCACTTCGCCGTCGTGCTGACACCGCTGCTCGTGGCCGTCGTCCTGGCCTACGTCCTGCTGCCGCGCCGGCGGGCCAACCTGGGCTGGGCGGTGGTGCTGCTCTCCCTGGCCGCGCCCGTGGCGGTCTTCGCGGCCAAGCAGAGCGGCGAGAGCCTCAAGGCCGCCAGGTTCGGCGGCGTGGAGGGGGAGATGGCCACCCGCATCTCCACGCACCAGGGCTTCGCCAACCCGCTGCTGCTGTCGGTGCTGGGGCTGGGGGTGGCGGCGCTGCTGCTCGTGTACGCCACCAGCCCCTCCCGCGACTCCGTCGGCCGTGACCGCTTCGGCCGTCCCGTCACGCTGATCCTCTCGGCGGTGACGGTGCTGCTGGCGGCGGTGTCCGGCTTCTACGTCTTCCAGGCCGGCGACTCGGGCGCCAGGGCCGTCTGGTCCTGAACGCCGCCCCGCCTGGTCCCGCCCGGAGAGCGCCGGAGCCGGCGGATGGTGGAACCCCGGGCCCGTCGCAGCGTGTAATCTCGCGTTGTGGATAGCCTGTTCGACTCGGCGGCTGAGGAGGCCACCCCGCAGCCGCTCGCGGTGCGCATGCGCCCGCGCACGCTCGACGAGGTGATCGGCCAGCGGCACCTGCTCGGCTCCGGCACCCCGCTGCGCCGCCTGGTCGAGAGCGAGGCGCCCATGTCGCTGTTCCTGTGGGGGCCGCCCGGCACCGGCAAGACCACGCTCGCCTACGTGGTCTCCAACGTCACCAAGCGCCGCTTCGTGGAGATCTCCGCGGTGTCCGCCGGCGTCAAGGACGTCCGCGCCGCCATCGACAACGCGCGCCGCGAGCTGGGCATGAGCGGCCGGCAGACGGTGCTGTTCGTGGACGAGGTGCACCGGTTCAACAAGGCCCAGCAGGACGCCCTGCTGCCCGCCGTGGAGAACCGCTGGGTCACCTTCATCGGCGCCACCACGGAAAACCCCTTCTTCTCGGTCATCTCGCCGCTGCTGTCGCGCTCGCTGCTGCTCACGCTGGAGTCCCTGTCCGAAGACGACATCCGCACGGTGTTGTCGCGGGCGGTGTCCGACCCGCGCGGCCTCGGCGGTCGCGCCACCCTCGCCCCGGAGGCGCTGGAGCACCTCGTGCGCCTGGCGGGCGGCGACGCCCGCAGGTCGCTGACCTACCTGGAGGCGGCGGCGCTGCTGGCCGACGACATCACGGTCGAGGTGGTGGAGAAGGCCGTCGACAAGGCCGCCGTCCGCTACGACCGGCAGGGCGACCAGCACTACGACGTCATCAGCGCGTTCATCAAGTCCATGCGCGGCTCCGACGCCGACGCCGCGCTGCACTACCTGGCCCGCATGATCGAGGCCGGCGAGGACCCGCGCTTCATCGCCCGCCGCATCGTCATCTTCGCCTCCGAAGACGTCGGCATGGCCGACCCGACCTGCCTGCAGACGGCGGTCGCCGCGGCGCAGGCGGTGCAGCTCATCGGGCTGCCGGAGGGGCAGATCACGCTCGCGCACGCGGTGATCCACTGCGCGATGGCGCCCAAGTCCAACGCCGTGGTCAAGGCCATCGGGGCGGCGATCGGCGACGTGCGCAAGGGGCTGATCGGCCAGGTGCCCGGCCACCTGCGCGACGCCCACTACGCGGGCGCGGCCAAGCTGGGACACGGCGACGGGTACAAATACCCCCACGACTTCGAGCACGGGCTGGTCCGCCAGGACTACGCGCCGGAGCAGGTGCGCGAGCGCCGCTACTACGAGCCGACCCGCCACGGGGCCGAGGCCCCGGTGGCCGAACGCTGGGCGAAGATCCGCGACTTCCTCCGCAGAACCTGACCCGCCTTCCAGGAGAAGACCACCTGCCTCTCCCTGAGCCACGGCCTGGGGAGGACCCGTCGGCACGGGAACCGGCTCTTCTAGCGAGAGGGCTCCACCGTGTGACGGGCGTGGTGGGGTGGGGGGTGAGGGACGGGATAGGTTGATCGGGATATGACCGACTATCGCGCTTCCTTCGACGCCACCATCGCCTTCAGCAACGGCGGCGATCTCACGGTGCACGGGTTCCGTGTGGACCTGCCCGGCCCCGACACCCCGGAGGCGGACATCGCGGCGTTGTTCGTGGCCTCCCTGGGGCTGCTCATGACCGACACCGTCGAGCTCGCCAACGTGCGGATCTTCCCGGAGCCGCACAAAGGCACCAGGGGCGGGCCGTCCGACCGCCGCGGTGCGGGCGCGGCGCCGGCGGGCCGGCCGGGCGCGCTGGTCGAGCTCAACCACCTCCCGCAGGAGGGCGGCACCTACCTCGAAGCCCCCGGCGGCGACCTCGGGGGCGTCTCGCTGGCGCGGAGCGTGGACCTGCCCGCCGTGGTCGTGCGCGTGACGGGGGCGCAGCGGCGTCCCGTCGGGGTCGGCTCGCTGGCCGCCTTCGACGTACGCGGCCACGCCGTGCTGCTGCACACCGGCGTACGCGAGGGCCACTGCCTGGACCCCGAGGCGGCGGCCTGGCTGGTGGCGCACGGGGCCGCGCTGGTCGGCACCGACGCCGACGGGCTCGACGACGCCGCACGCGAGGCCAGGCCCGCGCGGGAGGCGCTGCTCGGCGCGGGCGTGCCCGTCGTGGAGCGGCTGACCGGGCTGGAGGGGCTCCCGCCGACCGGCGCGCTGTTCACGGCCGCGCCCCCGCGCCTCCTCGGCGTCGGCCGCGTCCCGGTCCGGGCCTACGCCCGCATCCCCGCCTGACCAGGCGGTACGCATCCGCATCCCGGCCTGGCGAGGCGGTACGCATCCACATCCCGGCCTGACCAGGCGGTACGCATCCGCAGCCCGGACTGGCCGGGCGGTGCGCATCCGCATCCCCGCGCGGCGCCCGCCCGTCGCGACCCGATCGGCCGGTGAGGACGCTTCGGCGACGAATCGTGCAAAGTCGTACTAAGTCGAGCGGTGATGGGAATCACCACCGTGTGAAGGCGACTGTTACCCCCGGCGGCGGCCTCTTCGGCCCCCGGTCGATCACCTGGCGAGTCCACACCGAGACGCCCGCGTGGCCGGTCGTCGTCCGCGCCTTCCAGCTCCAGGCCCTGCACCCCCGCACCATCCGCGGCATCGCCCAGAACTGCCTGCTCGACGACCCCGAGGTGGCCCGCGCCCGGCTGCGGCGCCGGCTCGACTACCTCGCCGTGCGCACGTTCGGCACCCGCGAGCAGGCCGAGAGCGCGGGCGAGCGGGCCCGCCGGGTGCACGCCCGCCTCATCGGCCTCGACCCCGACACCGGGACCCTGTTCCGGGTGAACGAGGAGGAGAACCTGCGCTGGGTGCACTGCGCGGAGGTCTCCTCGCACCTGGAGGTCGCCCGGCGCTCCGGCGTGCCGCTCACCCCGGCCGAGCGCGACGCGTACGTGGCCGAGCAGCGGCGCAGCGCCACCCTCGTCGGCCTGGGCGACGTGCCCGGCGACGCGGCCGAGCTGGCGGACTACCTGGCCGGCATGCGCCCGTACCTGTCGGTCACCCCCGAGGCGCGCGACGCGCTGCGCCGCAGCGTCATCCCGTGGCTCTCGTTCCGGACGGCCCTGCTCGCGCCGCCGCTCGCGCTCGGCTCGCTGTCCGCCGCCGGCGCGCTGGCGTTCGCGACGCTGCCTGCCTGGGCCAGGCGGATGTACGGCTGCCCCGGCGGCCGGGCGGCCGGACACGCGGCCGACACGGCGCTCAAGGCGCTGCGCTCGGCGGCCCTGGCGATGCCGGAACGCCTGGTGGCGGCCGAGATCAGGGCGGCCAGGAGCCTCATGCGGGCGGCCACGGAAGTGCCCGGGGCCGACGTGGCGGCCTGATCGAAGGAGCTTTCGCCACTAACGTTGTCACTCGAACGCGATAGGGTCTTGCCGTTCCGGCCCAGCGTACGAGGGAGATGAGCGGATGCTTACCGCTGGAGAGGTCGCCGGGCTGATCGCGGCCACGGGATGGGTGGTCCTGGTCTGCGTCATGGCCATGGTGCTCGTCAAGCTCGCCCGGCTGCTCACGGAGACCACCAAGGCCGTCTCCGACCTGAACAACCGCCTGGCCCCGCTGCTCGACGACGTCAGCGTCACGGTCAACGAGACCAACAGGCAACTGGTCGCCGTCGAGGCGATCGCCAAGGACGTCAAGCAGGTCAGCGGCCACGCCGCCAAGCTCAGCGCGGTGACGCAGACCATCTTCACCGGGCCGCTGATCAAGGTGTCCTCGCTCGGCTACGGCGTGCGCCGCGCCATCGAGGCCCGCAGGCCCCGCCGGCCCCGGTCCCAGGTGAGGGCGGCGGGGCAGGGGCGGTCGCGATGATCAGACGGCTGTTCTACCTGTCGCTCGGCGCGTTCCTCGCCTTCTGGGTGATGCGCCGGCTGCAGGCGCTCCACCCCGACCACGTGGCCCGCAGGACCGCCGACGGCGCGGCGGGCATGCTCCGGAGGGTGAGAGACTTTACTACCGACGCGCTCGGCGAGGCCGCTGAGCGCGAAACGGAGTTGCGAGCACACTTCGGGCTCGACAACGCTGAAAGCGGCAAGAGCTGACGACGGCGCAGGCCGGCGGCGGCGAAGCCGAAGACCGCGAAGCTGATGACATCAGCTGCAGAAACGACTGACTACAGCAAAGGATGGCCACAATGGAGTCGGCAGAGATCGCCCGCCGCTTCCTGCGCTTCTTCGAGGAGCGCGGGCACAAGATCGTGCCCTCGGCCAGCCTGATCGCTGAGGACCCCACGCTGCTCCTGGTTAATGCCGGTATGGTGCCGTTCAAGCCGTACTTCCTGGGGCAGCGCAAGCCTCCGGCGTCCCGGCTGGCCACCGCCCAGAAGTGCGTGCGCACCCCCGACATCGACGAGGTCGGCAAGACCACCCGCCACGCGACGTTCTTCCAGATGCTGGGCAACTTCTCGATCGGCGACTACTTCAAGGCCGAAGTGATCCCGTTCGCGTGGGAGCTGCTCACGCGCTCCGAGTCCGACGGGGGCTTCGGCTTCCCCGAGGAGCGGCTGTGGGCGACGGTCTACCTCGACGACGACGAGGGCTACGACATCTGGCGCAACCGCGTCGGCGTGCCCGCCGAGCGCATCCAGCGCCGTGGCCTGGAGGACAACTACTGGCACATGGGCGTGCCGGGCCCCGGCGGCCCCTGCTCGGAGATCTACTACGACCGCGGCCCCGAATACGGCAAGGACGGCGGCCCGGTCGCCGACGAGGAGCGCTACCTCGAGGTCTGGAACCTCGTCTTCATGCAGTACCAGCTCAGCGCGGTCCGCTCCAAGGTCGACTTCGACGTGTCGGGCGAGCTGCCGGCCAAGAACATCGACACCGGCATGGGCCTGGAGCGCATGGCGGCGATCCTCCAGGGCGTCGACAACATCTACGAGATCGACACCACCTACAAGATCCTCGACAAGGCGGCCGAGCTCACCAAGACCCGCTACGGGCGCGACCAGCGCTCCGACGTGAGCCTGCGGGTCGTCGCCGACCACGTGCGCACCGGCACCATGCTGGTCGCCGACGGCGTCATCCCGAGCAACGAGGGCCGCGGCTACGTGCTGCGCCGCATCCTGCGCCGCTCCGTGCGCAACCTGCGCCTGCTCGGCTCCGGCGACGAGCGCTACATGCACGAGCTGACCGACGTCGCGATCAACGTCATGGGCGAGCAGTACCCCGAGCTCAAGACCGACGCCCCGCAGATCCACGGGATCATCGACGCGGAGGAGGCGTCCTTCCTCGGCACGCTGCGCACCGGCACCGCGATCTTCGACGTGGCCGTCGAGGAGACCAAGCGCAAGTCCGGCACCACGCTCTCCGGCGACCAGGCCTTCCAGCTCCACGACACCTACGGCTTCCCGATCGACCTGACCCTGGAGATGGCGGCCGAGCAGGGGCTCAAGGTCGACGAGGAGGGCTTCCGCCGCCTGATGAAGGAGCAGCGGCAGCGGGCCAAGGCCGACGCGGCGGCGAAGAAGACCGGCAACGCCGACATCTCGGTGTTCGGTCAGCTCCTGGAGTCGGCGGGCAAGGTCGAGTTCCTCGGCTACGACCAGACCGAGGCCGACACCAGCGTGGTCGGCATCCTCGTCGACGGCCTGCCCGTCCCGGCGGCGGGCGCGGGCGCGACGGTCGAGGTCGTGCTGCAGCGCACCCCGTTCTACGCCGAGGGCGGCGGCCAGCTCGCCGACCAGGGCGTGATCCGCACCAGCGGCGCCGAGGTCGAGATCGTCGACGTGCAGTCGCCGCTGGCGGGGCTCGTCGTGCACCGCGGCAAGATCCGCAGCGGCGAGCTGCGGGTCGGCGACGAGGCGCAGGCGGAGATCGACATCGAGCGCCGCCGCGCGATCTCGCGCAGCCACAGCGCCACCCACCTCGTCCACCGCGGCTTCAAGAACGCGCTCGGCGAGACCGCGGCGCAGGCCGGCTCGGAGAACTCGCCCGGCCGCTTCCGCTTCGACTTCACCTCCGCGGGCGCGGTGCCGCCCAGCGTGCTGCGCGACGTCGAGGACGAGGTCAACGCGGTGCTCATCAACGACCTCAAGGTCAACGCCTTCTACACCTCCCAGGCGGAGGCCAGGGCGATGGGCGCGCTGGCGATGTTCGGCGAGAAATACGGCGACGAGGTCCGCGTGGTCGAGATCGGCGACTACTCCCGCGAGCTGTGCGGCGGCACCCACGTCCACAGCTCCGGCCAGCTCGGCCTGGTCAAGGTGCTGGGCGAACAGTCGGTCGGCGCGGGCGTGCGCCGCGTCGAGGCGCTGGTCGGCCTCGACGCCTTCCGCTTCCTGGCCCGCGAGAGCGTGCTGGTCGCGCAGCTCACCGAGCAGCTCAAGGCGCGCCGCGAGGAGCTGCCCGAGCGCATCGACGGCATCGTCACCCGGCTGCGCGCCGCGGAGAAGGAGCTGGACAAGCTCCGCTCGGCGCAGGTGCTGCAGGCGGCGGGCGAGCTGGTGTCGCAGGCTCGCGACCTGCAGGGTGTCTCCGTGGTGACACACCGCGCGCCTGATGGCACCGGTGCCGATGACCTGCGTAAGCTCGCGCTTGATGTGCGTGGCAGGTTCCCGGCCGACCGGCCGGCGGTCGTGGTGATCGCCGGCGCCCCCTCCGACCGGCCGGTGGTGGTTGCCACGGTCAACGAGGCGGGGCGCGAGCGGGGGCTCAAGGCCGGACAGCTGGTCGGCGTCGCCGCCAAGGCTCTTGGGGGTGGCGGTGGCGGCAAGGATGATGTCGCACAGGGCGGCGGCACGCGACCGGAGGCGATCGGCGACGCGCTGCGCCTGGTCGAAGAGGCGATTTCTGGGCAGCTCGGCTGACATGAGGTTCGGTTCACGGATCGGCGTGGACGTCGGCTCCGTACGCATCGGCGTGGCCCGCAGTGACCCCAGCGGGCTGCTGGCCACGCCGGTCGAGACCGTCAAGCGGGGCAAGGGCGATCTCAACCGCATCGCCGCGATCGTCGCCGAGCACGAGGCGATCGAGGTGGTGGTGGGGTTGCCCACCTCCTTGTCGGGGCGCGAGGGGCAGGCCGCGGGGCTGGCGCGCGAGTTCGCCGCCAAGCTGGCGGCCCGGCTGGCGCCCACGCCCGTGCGGCTGTTCGACGAGCGGCTGACGACCGTCGCGGCGCAGCAGGGGCTGCGGGCCAGCGGCGTGCGGGCCAAGAAGCAGCGCGGCGTCGTCGACCAGGCGGCGGCCGTGGTGCTGCTGCAGGACGCGCTCGACTCCGAGCGCGCCACGGAAAGACCACCAGGCAGGCCCGTCGAACCGCCACCGGCGGCCGACGGACCTGCCTCATGAGCGCGCGGACTACGGGGGTCCGCCCCGCTCGGACGGCGGTGCCGCGGGTCACGGGTGCGCACGTCACGGTGGCGCGGGTCACGGGTGCGCACGTCACCAAGGCGCGCGTGACGGATGTGCACGTCGCAAGGGCGCACGTCACGGTGGCGCGGGTCGCGGCGGCGCGGGTTGCGGCGGCGCGGTGTGCGCGCTCGGGCGGGGTCCGAGGGGTGGTCGCGTGAGCGGGAAGCCCGAGGACGAGGACGACGTCGGCGACGTGATCCCGTTCCGGTCAGGGGAGGGCGCGGCGGAAGGGCCGCGGTCCCCGGCCGGGGACGGGCGGCAGGAGCCCGGCAGTCCGCAGGAGCCGGAGGAGCCGGAGGAGCCGGAGGAGGGCGCCGCCGACGCGGAGGTGATCCCGCTGCCGGCGCCCCGCCACCGCGCCGTGCGCAGGGCGGGCCTGCTGTCCGCCGGCCTGCTCGCCGGGGTGCTGGCCCTGGGCGCGGGCGCGATCGCGGTGCTCAAGCCGTACCTGAGCCCCGACGACTTCGACGGGCCCGGCAGCGGGACCGTGACGGTGCGCATCACGCCCGGCTCCAGCGCGCAGGCCATCGGCTCGGCGCTGGCCGACGCGGGCGTGGTGGCCAGCGTGCAGTCGTTCGTGAACGCCACCGAGGACCGCGCGGTGAGCGACCGGCTGCGGCCGGGGCACTACCGGCTGCGCAAGGGCATGGCCGCGGGTGCGGCGCTCGACCTGCTGCTCAGCCCCGCCGCCCGCATCGTGCGGCGGGTGACCGTGCCCGAGGGGCTGCGGGTGAGCGAGGTGCTGGCCCGCCTGGCCAAGCAGGCCGGGCTGCCGCTCAAGGAGCTGCAGAGCGTGGACAAGGCGCTCGTCGGGCTGCCCAAGTACGCCCCGGGCCTGGAGGGGTTCCTGTTCCCCGCCACGTACGAGATCGAGCCCGGCCACACGGCCGTGGACGTGCTGGCGGCCATGGCCGAGCGCTTCGCCGCCGCGGCCCGGCAGGTGGGGCTGGAGGCGCAGGCCGCCCGGATGGGCCTGACCCCGCTGCAGGCCGTCACGGTGGCCAGCCTGATTCAGGCGGAGGGCGGCACCGACGCGGACTACCCGAAGATCTCCCGGGTGATCTATAACCGTCTGGCGAAGGGTACCCCGCTGGAAATCGACAGCACCGTGTTGTACGCGCAGAATCGAAGGACACTGAAGGTGACGGAACGTGACACCAAGGTGGACTCTCCATACAACACCTACCGCCACAAGGGACTGCCGCCAGGGCCCATCGCCAATCCTGGCGAGAAGGCGCTGATGGCAGCCCTGAACCCAGCCGAAGGTGATTGGCACTGGTTTGTGACGACAGATCCGGTGCATAGAATCACCAAATTCACCAACAAAGAGAGCGAGTTCGTGAGATACCGGGAAGAGCTGAACAAGAACCTCGGGACGAGCTGATGTTCGACGGGACCCCCTCCGTCCCCTCGCGAAAGCCCCGAAACGGGGCGTACGTCCTCTCTGCGTCCCCTAGCATGGCTACCCAGAGTGATCCCCGCCGGGCGTGGCGACACGTACGGCGGATCCCCCCGTTTCGCTCGGTGACCCCAGCCGGTTGGGCAGTTCCGCTTGACGCCCGGCGGGCGGTACCGGGAGATTGGCCAGCGCACCTATGAACGATCTCGATTTGAACACCCTGCTCGGCGCCGAGGACGACGAAGGCTCGTCCAGGCGCCGCTCACGGGCTTCGGGCAAGCGCGGCGGGCGCAGGCGGCGCCGCCGGCGCAACCGGGGCGGATTCATCGCACCGCTGCTCGCGTTCGTCATCCTGGCGGGCATCATCGGCGGCGGCGGCTACTACGGCTATATATGGATCAACGACGCGATCGAGGCCGACGACTACGCCGGCCAGGGCAGCGGCGAGGTCATCATTGAGATCAAGCCGGGCCAGAGCGCCTCGGAGGTGGCCCAGGAGCTGGAGCGGCAGGGGGTCGTGGCCAGCGTCAGAGCGTTCACCAACGCTCTCGCCGCCGCCAACATGAGCGCTTCGTTGCAGCCCGGCGAGTACAAACTGGCCAAGCGGATGTCGGCCGCCGCCGCGGCCTCCCGGCTCGTCCCCGGCAACCGGCTGCACGAGAAGGTGACGATCAAGGAGGGGCTGCGGCTCTCCCAGACGCTCGCCGAACTCGCCAAGGAGACGGGCAAGCCGCTCAAGGAGTTCCAGACCGCGGCCAAGAACGCCAAGGACCTCGACCTGCCCTCCTACGCCAGGGGCCGGCTGGAGGGGTACGCCTTCCCCGCCACGTACGAGTTCCAGCCCAGCGACACGCCGAAGGAAATGCTGACGGCGATGGTCGACCGGTTCAACCAGACGGCCAAGAGCATGGAGCTGGAAGAGGGCGCCAGGGCGCTCGGCTACAAGCCGCAGGAGATCGTCATCATCGCCAGCATCGTGCAGGCGGAGGCGGGCCGGCAGGAGGACATGGCGAAGATCGCCAGGGTCATCTACAACCGGCTCCGGCTCAATCCGCCGATGAAGCTGCAGATGGACAGCACGACGATGTACGCGCTGAACAAGTTCGGCACTGCCGCGACCCACGCCGAGACGAAGGTCGCGCACCCGTACAACACGTACTACATCGACGGCCTGCCGCCGGGCGCCATCACCAACCCCGGCGACCACGCCATCGAGGCCGCGCTCAACCCGGCCAAGGGCGACTGGCTCTTCTTCGTCGCCACCAACCCGGGCAAGAGCAACGTCACCAAGTTCGCCACCACGGAAGAGGAGTTCAAGCGGCTCCTGGCCGAGTACCAGGCGAACGGCGGCTGAGCCGCGAGCGACCTGACGCGGCCGCCCGGGACCTCCGGGCGGCCGCTCGCTGTAAGGTCGTCTTCGTTCGGAAGGAGTGGGGATGCGGGCTGCGGTGATGGGGTCGCCCATCGGACATTCGCTCTCGCCCTACCTGCACAGGGCCGCCTATGAGGCGATGGGGCTCGGCGGGTGGAGCTATGAGGCGTTCGAGTGCGACGAGGCGCGGCTGCCGGGGCTGCTGGCGGAGCTGACGCCGGTGCGCGGGCAGGCGGGCGCCGGCGAGGACGCCTGGGCGGGGCTGTCGCTCACGATGCCGCTCAAGCGGGCCGTGCTGCCGCTGCTCGACACCGTCTCCGAGCTGGCCGTCGAGGTCGGCGGGGCCAACACCGTGGTCTTCCGCGACGGCCTGCGCCACGGCGACAACACCGACGTCTACGGCATCGAGCGGGCGCTGGCCGAGGCCGGGGTGCCCGCCCCGCGCTCGGCGACCGTGCTGGGCGGCGGCGCCACGGCCGCCTCGGCGCTGGCGGCGCTGCGCAACCTGGGCCTGTTCTCGGCCACGCTGCTGGTGCGCGATCCGGCGCGGGCGGGGGAGACGGTGGCCGTGGCCGAGCGGCTGGGCGTGGCGCTGGCGGTGGAGACGTTCGACAAGCTCGACGGGTCCACCCGGGTGGACCTGGTGGTCTCCACGCTGCCCAGCGGGGCGGCCGACGTCTTCGCCGAGCGGCTGGCGCGGGTGCCCGCGCTCTTCGACGTGGTCTACGCGCCCTGGCCGACCGGCGCGGCGGCGGCCGTCCGCGCGGCGGGCGGCACCGTGGTCGGCGGCTTCGAGATGCTGCTGCACCAGGCGGTGCGGCAGGTGCGGCTGATGACGGGGGTGGCGGACGTGCCGGTGGAGGCGATGCGCGCGGCAGGCCAGGCGGAGATCCTCAGGCGCTCGGCTCGAAGGGATTGATCACGGTGACGCCCGTGTCGTAGAAGTCCTTCACATCACGGGTGACCACGCTCCAGCCGTGGACCTTGGCAGTCGCGGCGATCAGCATGTCGGAGGTCCCTCGAGGGCGCGCGTTGCTCAGACGGCCCCATTCCTCGGCGATGTCCTCGGTGTCGAGGATGTAGCCGACGCTCACCAGCCCAGGTCCACTTCTCGCGGAAGCTCCCTGCTGCGCGGGATCCAGGTCCCATTTTCTGACTAGTTTTCTGGACAGAATTTCTAGCGGAAGGTGCCCCGGCGGCGGGATGATTCGAGGGGGTTCCGGTGTTGTGGTAATGTAGCTCTCTGATCGGTCCGGCATGTCTGCTGGACGCGCAAGCGGAGGTCTCCCTCCCACCTGTGTCACCGCGAGGTGGCCGGGTCCAGGATCACGCCGGACTACTCCGGGGAGCTCGAGGCCACGAAAGCCACAGAGCTCAGTGGCCCCGCATGCGCGACGTGCGGGGCTTTTCGCATTCGGGGGAATGCGTCAAGCTCCGATACGACGAGCACGTAGGGATCGCAAACCTAGGAGGCCCCATCAGCACTGAGCCCCGCATCAACGAGCGTATCCGAGTTCCCGAGGTTCGCCTCGTGGGCCCGAACGGCGAGCAGGTGGGCATCGTCTCGATTCACGATGCGCTGAAGCTCGCCCAGGAGGCCGACCTCGACCTGGTCGAGGTCGCGGCCACGGCTCGACCGCCCGTGTGCAAGCTCATGGACTACGGCAAGTTCAAGTACGAGTCCGCGATGAAGGCGCGCGAGGCGCGCAAGAATCAGGCGCACACGATCATCAAGGAGATCAAGCTCCGGCCGAAGATCGACCCGCACGACTACGAGACCAAGAAGGGTCACGTGGTGCGGTTCCTCAAGGCGGGAGACAAGGTCAAAGTCACGATCATGTTCCGCGGACGCGAGCAGTCCCGGCCCGAGCTCGGGTTCCGGCTGCTCCAGCGGCTGGCGGACGACGTCCAGGAGCTCGGCTTCGTGGAGTCCCACGCCAAGCAGGACGGCCGTAACATGATCATGGTGATCGGTCCGCACAAGAAGAAAGCCGAGGCAAAGGCCGAGAAGGCCGCCGCCAAGGCACAGCGTGGTGGCGAGGAGCCTTCCGCACCGGAAGCGTGACCCGCGGCTGGGGTTAGCCTTACAGCACCCAGCAGCCACCGGCAGACGTAAGACGCCGCTACCGGGCCGGCCAGCACCGGCCCGGCCAGCGGCACGACCGAAACGAGGAGAGACGGCGACATGCCGAAGATGAAGACGCACAGCGGTGCGAAGAAGCGGTTCCGGCTCACCGGCACCGGCAAGATCAAGCGTCGCCGTGCCAACCGCGCGCACTACAACGAGTGGAAGTCGTCCACGCTGACGCGCCGTCTCAAGAACGAGGTCGTCCTTTCCGACGCCGATTCCAAGAAGATCAAGAAGCTGCTCGCCAAGTAGCGCGATTCCCCGGGGAGAAGAAACATGGCACGCGTGAAGCGGGCGCTCAACGCCAAGAAGAAGCGCAGGGTCGTTCTCGAAAGGGCCAGCGGATACCGTGGCCAGCGGTCGCGTCTTTACCGCAAGGCCAAGGAGCAGATGCTCCACTCGATGACGTACGCCTACCGGGACCGCAAGGACCGTAAGGGCGCCTTCCGTCGTCTGTGGATCCAGCGCATCAACGCCGCCGCTCGTCAGAACGGCATGACGTACAACCGTCTCATCCAGGGTCTGCGCCTGGCCAACATCGAGGTCGACAGGAAGATCCTCGCCGACCTGGCGGTCAACGACAGCCAGACCTTCGCCACGCTCGTCGAGGCCGCCAAGAAGGCGCTTCCGGCGAACGTGAACGCTCCGGCCGCGAGCTGAAGCGGCCGGCTTGACCGAGGGGCCCACCGATGACGGTGGGCCCTTTGTTGCGTGTCTGCACGAGTGGGGGAGATGCATGGCCGGGTCCGAGCTGACCAACGTGAGGTCGCCGCGGGTGAAGGCCGCCAGGCGGCTCACCAAGCGGGCCTTCCGCGAGCAGGACAGGAAGTTCCTGGCCGAGGGGCCGCAGGCGGTGCGCGAGGCGCTCAAGCTCGACGGCGTGACACTGGAGCTGTTCACCACCGCCGAGGCGGAGCTGCGCCATCCCGAGATCGTCACCGAGGCCACGCTCAAGGGCGTCCCCGTGCACCGGGCCAGCGGCGAGGTCATGTCGGAGCTGTCGCAGACCGTGACCCCGCAGGGACTGGTGGCCGTGTGCCGGCTCGTGCACGTGCCCCTCGACGAGGCGCTGGCCGGGCAGCCGCGGCTGGTGGCGCTGCTGGCGCACGTACGCGACCCGGGCAACGCCGGCACCGTGATGCGGGCGGCCGACGCCGCCGGGGCCGACTCGGTGATCTTCACGGACGCCTCCGTGGACCCTTACAACGGCAAGTGCGTGCGCGCCAGCGTCGGAAGCCTGTTCCACCTGCCTGTCACCATCGGCGCGCCCGTGGGCGCCGCCGTGCGCGAGCTGAGGGCGCGGGGCCTGCGCGTGCTGGCCGCCGACGGCGCGGGCAAGCACACGCTCGACGACGTCGATCTGTCCGGGCCCACCGCGTGGATCTTCGGCAACGAGGCCTGGGGGCTGCCGGAGGACGTCCTGGCCGAGGCGGACGATGTGGTCAGGGTTCCCATCTACGGACAGGCTGAAAGTCTCAACCTGGCGACCGCCGCGACGGTATGCCTTTACTCCTCGGCCAGGGCTCAGCGAGTGCCCTAGGCGGCCGGAAACCCGCTATTGTCGGCGTTGTAGGCGGAGGAGGCGAGGTCGTGCACGGCGCAGACACCGACGGGCGAGTAGTGGCCAGCGCGTGCACGATAGCCATCGACGACCTTCCCGACGGCCTCATCGTGACCGACCGATATGGGTGCGTCCTGGCCGTCAACCGGGCCGCCGCCCGGCTCACCGGCGTCGCCGTGGAGCGCGCCGTCGGCAGGCACATGAACGACGTCTACCCGTTCCGCGACCACGACGGGCGCGACTGGTGGAAGGCCCTCGACCCCGAGGGCGGGCTGCGCAGCAGGATCCGCGTCCCGGAGAAGCCGCTGCACCTGCCGGGCGGCCAGGAGCTCTACGTCGCGGCCAGGCTCGTGCGCGAGCCGGAGCGCGGCGGCGAGGTCGAGCGCGTGGCCATCACCCTGCGCGACGGCGGCGCCCGCGCCAGGCTGGAGCGCAGCCGCGCCGACCTGGTCTCCACCGTGGCCCACGAGCTGCGCTCGCCGCTGACCAGCGTCAAGGGGTTCACCGCGACGCTGCTGGCCAAGTGGAGCCGCTTCACCGACGAGCAGAAGCGCGTCATGCTCGAGACCGTCAACAACGACGCCGACCGCGTCACCCGGCTCATCACCGAGCTGCTCGACGTCTCGCGCATCGAGTCCGGGCGGCTGGAGGTGCGCCGCCAGGTCGTCGACCTGCCCGCCAGGGCGCGCCGGCTCATCGCGGGCCGGGTGGCGGCCGGCGAGGCGGAGGACCGCTTCCGCCTGATCGTGGGCGACGACCTGCCGGAGATGTGGCTCGACCAGGACAAGATCGACCAGATCCTGGGTAATCTGGTGGAAAACGCGCTGCGTCACGGGCGCGGCACTGTGACAATAGAGATCGAGTCCGTCGGATGGGGAGTTGCCGTGTCGGTGCGCGATGAGGGCGAGGGCATCGAGCCCGAGCTGGCTCCGCGCGTCTTCAGGCAGTTCTGGCGGGGCGGCAACAGCCGCCGCCGCGGCGGCACCGGGCTTGGCCTGTTCATCGTCAAGGGCCTGGTCGAGGCGCACGGCGGCACGATCGCCGTGCAGCGCGCGCCCGAGGGCGGTGCGGAGTTCCGATTTACCATGCCCACCGGCACGCCCGACTTCGCCAGCGTCTAGATCGGCTGGTCGCCGAGTTCGGGTCCGGTGGGCGGGCCCCACTAGACTCTTTTCCGCCCAAGCCCTGGATACGGAGCCCACTCTTGTCTGACTACGATCCCGTCGAGGTGACACCGTTGCACGCCGACGAAGTGTCCCGGATGGAGGCCGACGCCATCGCGGCGATCAAGGCGGCCGGCGACCTCGACGCACTCAAGCAGGCCAGGCTGGCGCACGCGGGCGACCGCTCGCCCATCGCCCTGGCCAACCGCGAGATCGGCGCCCTGCCGCCGGCCGCCCGCGCCGAGGCCGGCAAGCGCGTCGGCGGCGCCCGCAAGGCCATCGCCGAGGCCCTCGCCGCCCGCCAGGCCGAGCTGGAGGCCGAGCGCGACGCGCGGGTCCTCGTCGAGGAGACCGTCGACGTCTCCCTGCCGTGGGACCGCCGCCCGCGCGGCGCCCGCCACCCGCTGACCACGTTGCAGGAGCACATCGCCGACGCGTTCGTCGCCATGGGCTACGAGGTGGCCGAGGGGCCCGAGCTCGAAGGCGAGTGGTTCAACTTCGACGCGCTCAACATCGCCAAGGACCACCCGGCCCGCTCCGAGCACGACACCTTCTTCGTCGAGTCGACCGACTCCGGCATGGTGCTGCGCACCCAGACCTCGCCGGTGCAGATCCGCGCGCTGCTCCAGCGCGACCTGCCGGTCTACGTGATCTCGCCGGGCAAGACCTTCCGCACCGACGAGCTCGACGCCACCCACACCCCCGTCTTCCACCAGACCGAGGGCCTGGCGGTGGACGAGGGGCTGACGATGGCCCACCTCAAGGGCACCCTCGACCGGTTCGCGGAGGTGATGTTCGGCAAGGGCATCACGACCCGGTTCCGGCCCAACTACTTCCCGTTCACCGAGCCGTCCGCCGAGATGGACCTCAAGTGCTTCGTCTGCCGGGGCGCCTCCGCGGTCCCCGGCAACCCGCCCTGCCGCACCTGCAAGTCCGAGGGTTGGATCGAATGGGGCGGCTGCGGCATGGTCAACCCGCGCGTGCTCGTCGCGTGCGGCGTCGACCCCTCGCGATACTCCGGGTTCGCCTTCGGCATGGGCATCGAGCGGACGCTGATGTTCCGTCACAACGCCGAGGACATGCGTGACATGGTCGAGGGAGACGTGCGCTTCACGCTCCCGTTCGGAATGGAGATCTGATGAAGGTCCCGCTTTCCTGGCTGCGGGAGTATGTCGATCTCCCGGCGGCCACGGCCCAAGAGGTGGCCGACAAGCTGACGGCGGCCGGGCTCAAGCTCGAATCGCTCACCTCCCACGGCCACGACGTCAAGAACGTCGTGGTCGGCGAGGTGCTCGAGATCGAGGAGCTGACCGGGTTCAAGAAGCCGATCCGGCACTGCAAGGTCGAGGTGGGTGAGGCCACGCCGCGCGAGATCGTCTGCGGCGCGACCAACTTCTCCGCCGGCGACCGCGTGCCCGTCGTGCTGCCCGGCGGCGTGCTGCCCGGCGGGTTCGAGGTCGGGGCGCGCAAGACGTACGGGCGCATGTCCGAGGGCATGATCTGCTCCGAGCGCGAGCTCGGGCTGGGCGACGACCACAACGGCATCATGGTGCTGCCCGCCGGCACGCCGATCGGCGCCGACGTGGTCGAGCTGCTCGGGCTGCGCGACGACGTGATCGAGCTGGAGATCACCCCCGACATCGGCTACGCGCTGTCGATCCGCGGCGTGGCCCGCGAGGTGGCCACGGCGTTCGGGGTGGACTTCCGCGACCCCGCCGACGTCGAGCTGCCCGCCGAGACCGGCCCGTCGTGGCCGGCCTCGATCGCCGACCCGACGGCGTGCGACCGGTTCGTGCTGCGCGAGGTGAGCGGCTTCGACCCGGCCGCGCAGAGCCCGCTGTGGATGCGGGTGCGCCTGACCCGCGCCGGCATGCGCCCGGTCTCCCTGGCGGTCGACATCACCAACTACCTGATGCTGGAGCTCGGGCAGCCGCTGCACGCCTTCGACCGCGCCAAGCTGCGCGGCGAGATCGTCGTGCGCCGGGCCGCGCCCGGCGAGCGGCTGGAGACGCTCGACCACGTCGTACGCGAGCTCGACCCCGACGACATCCTCATCACCGACGCCTCGGGGCCGATCTCGATGGCCGGCACGATGGGCGGACTGGAGACCGAGATCTCCGACGCCTCCACCGACATCGTCATCGAGGCCGCGCACTTCTCCGCCACCGGCATCTCCCGCGAGTCGCGCAGGCACGGCCTGGTGTCGGAGGCGTCCAAGCGGTTCGAGCGCGGCGTGGACCGCGAGCTGCCGCTCGTCGCCTCCTGGCGGGCCGTGCAGCTGCTGGCCGAGCTGGGCGGCGCGACCGTGCGGCCCGGCGTCACGCACGCCGAGGTCGAGGTCGAGCCCGCGCGCATCGCCATCCCCGCCGGCTACCCCGGCCGGGTGGCCGGCGTCGACTACTCCAAGGACACCGTGGTCGCGCGGCTGGAGCAGGTCGGCTGCGTCGTCGTCGAAGGCGACGACCCGGCCGTGCGCAAGGGCGGCGTGGCCCCGACCGGCGTGGTGACCGGCGGCGCGCTGGCGGCCAGGCTGGCCGTCACCGGCCCCGACATGATCACGGTGACGCCGCCGTCCTGGCGGCCCGACCTCACCGACCCCAACGACCTGGCCGAAGAGGTCATCCGGCTGGAGGGCTACGAGAGCCTGCCGTCGGTGCTGCCCTCCGCCCCGGCCGGCGCCGGGCTCACCGCCGGGCAGCGGCTGCGCAGGCGCGTCGGCAGGGCGCTGGCCGAGGGTGGCTACGTCGAGGTGCTCAGCTACCCGTTCATCAGCGGTGACGACTTCGACCGGCTGCAACTGCCCGCCGACGACCGGCGGCGCGCGGCCATGCGGCTGGCCAACCCGCTGTCGGAGGACGAGCCGCTGATGCGCACGACGCTGCTGCCGGGGCTGCTCAAGACCCTCGTACGCAACGTCGGGCGCGGCTTCGCCGACGTCGCGCTGTTCGAGACGGGGGCGGTCTACCGGCCCCGCGAGAGCGCGCCCCGGGTGGCGCCCGTGCTCGGCGTCGAGCGGCGGCCGACCGCCGAGGAGACGGCCTCCATCGAGGCGGCCCTGCCCGACCAGCCGCTGCGGGTCGCGGTGGTGCTGGCCGGGGAGTTCGAGCGGTCCGGCTGGTGGGGCGAGGGCCGCGCGGCCTCCTGGGCCGACGCGGTGCAGGCCGCCCGGCTGGTGGCGGCCGAGGCGCGGGTGGAGCTGTCCATCAGCGCCGACCAGCACGAGCCCTGGCACCCCGGCCGCTGCGCCGCCCTCTACGTGGGCGACACGCTGGTCGGGCACGCCGGTGAGCTGCACCCGCGGGTCATCGAGGCGTACGGGCTGCCGGCCCGCACGGCGGCGATGGAGCTGGAGCTGTCGCGGCTGGAGGCCGTGATGCCGGGGCCGGTGCAGACGCCCGCGGTGTCGGCCTACCCGGTGGCCACCCAGGACGTCGCGCTGATCGTGCCCGACTTCACGCCGGTCGCCGACGTGGAGGCGGCGCTGCGCGACGGGGCCGGTGAGCTGCTGGAGTCGATCCGGCTGTTCGACGTCTACGCCGGGGAGCAGGTGGGCGAGGGGAACAAGTCGCTCGCCTACTCGCTGCGCTTCCGGGCCGCCGACCGCACGCTGACCGTCGAGGAGACGACGGCGGCGCGCGACGCGGCGGTGGCGATGGCGGCCGACCGCGTGGGCGCTCAGCTGCGCGGCTGAACGTCTGACCGGGGGGCCGGTGCGGCGGTGGCCGCGCCGGCCCCCTTTGGCGGGTGCGCCTTTTGGGCGGGTTGTGGACATGGAAGATGGGTTCATGACGCAGTTGCTGGTGTTCGGCGAGCGGGATGACGCCGAAGAGGTCGCCGAGACGCTGGGGGAGTGGTTTCCCGAGCTCGGCGTGCCGCGCGTGGTGCGGGAGACGCTGGCCGGGGAGGACGACGCCGAGGACGCGCAGTGGCTGGTCGTGGTCGAAGGGCTGGACGAAGGGGCGCTCGGCAGGGTGGACGAGCTGGCCGAGCGGTATGACGGGTGGCGGGAGACGGACTGAGCGCCGCCCGCCCGACGGTGCGGTCAGGGCTCAGGGCCTGTACGGACTTCGGATCTTCAGGCGGGCCGGAGGCTCCGGATCCACAGAATGGCTCCACGGAGAAGGCCGGCCAGGTAGCCGCCTGGCGTCATGTCGAAGCGGAAGACCAGCCCGCGCCAGACTTTGATCCGGTTGACGCAACACTCCGCACCGATCGGGGAGAACTTCTCGCGCAGCAGCGCCAGTACCGGATGCGCGCCGTCGTGGTCTTGACCGACGCGGCGGTGGCCATCACCCCGCCTCCAGCACCGCACGCCCGCCTCCAGCACCGCACGCCCGCCTCCAGCACCGCACGCCCTGCTCCGGCACCGGCGAAGGGCAGTCGGTCGGGGAGCGCGGCGGCCTGATCCTGACGGCGTCGTCAGCCACGCTCGCCGATCAGGCCATGTCACGGCCGAGTGGGCCACATCGTCTGAAGAGTATGACGAACTCGGAACAGACCTCGGTGCTGATCACCGGAGGTAACAAGGGACTCGGCTTCGAAGCGGCTCGCCGCCTCGGGGAACAGGGTTGGACGATCTTCCTCGGCTCGCGTGACGAAGGCCGCGGACGGGCGGCCGCGGACAAGCTGACCGCGGGCGGCGCGAACGTGGTCATGGTCCCGCTGGACGTGACCTCCGACGAGTCGGTGAGCGGCGCCGTGCGGCTCGTCCGGGAGCACACCGACCGGCTGGACGTGCTGATCAACAACGCCGGCGTGCCGGGCAGGGGCATCGCACCGGCGGATGCGACAGCCGACGAGATCCATGCCGTCTACGACACCAACGTGTACGGGCCGATCAGGGTCACGCACGCGTTCCTGCCGCTGTTGCGGGCCGCCGACCATCCGCGGGTGGTGATGCTGTCCAGCGGCGTCGGCTCCTTCTCCGTGGTGACCGATCCGGAACAGCCCTCGTCGAAGTTCCACGAACTCGCCTACAGCTCCTCGAAGGCGGCCCTGAACATGATCACCGTCCGCTACGCCCAGGCGCTCCCGGACGTCAAGTTCAACATCGCCACGCCCGGCGAGGTGCGCAACCGCAAGTTCGCCGCCACCGACATGAACAACAACACCGGCGAGCTGACGGTCACCGAGGGCACCGACTCGATCCTGCGGCTCGCGATGCTCGACGCCGACGGGCCGACCGGGATCTTCGTCGACCGTCTCGGTCCCATTACGTGGTGACCACCGCCCGATCCGCCCGCAGCCTGCGCCGGAGGCCGGGCGAAGGCCCGAGGTCAGATCTCGTCCCCATGAAAGCGACGGCCCTGCGGTAGGGCATCGAACAGGGGAATCGGCACGTGGGCCAGGGCGGGAATGGCCCGCGTGCCGAACGAACCGTCGCTCGGTCCGTGCCGGGCGCTGACGGACACGGCAGGGGCCGTGACGAGCCGGCCGCAGTCTCGTGGCGACCTGGATCCAGACGGTGGTGCCGATCGCGCTCCAAAGAAGGGTGGGCAAGCAGAACGAGCTCAGCCAGATCCATTACCGGGAGGTCATTCATGACGAGAAGCACCGCCGGGGGACTCGCCGCCCTGGAACTGCCGGTCGAGCGGGGCTGCCCGTTCGCCCCGCCCGCCGCGCCTACGAGCGGCTGCGCGAACGGGCGCCGAGCAACAGGATGCGCCTGGTAGGCGGTGCCGAGGCGTGGTGGGTGTCCGGGCACGAGGCAGGCCGTGCCATCCTCGCCGGAAGGCTGCCCGGCCTGGCCGCTCGCGGGGTGGGCTGACCAGCAAGGTGCACCCGTCCGCCGACCGGCGATGCCGTCCGCCGCCGTTCGTCCTCCGGCCCGCCTGAAGATCCGAAGTCCGTCCAGGCTCTAGCACGACCTGCCAGAGGTGGGGTCAGGGCCGGGCCGGCAGGCGTGCCCCGATGATCGTGCGGGCGAGCTGCTCGGGGTGGGTGAGCTGCGGATAGTGGCCCGCCCCGTCGATGGTGGTCACGGGCCTGTCCACCGGTACGGTCAGCGGGTCGGCGGAGCCGGTCACGATCTCCACGGGGACCTGGAGCCGGCCGAGGGCTTCGCGCAGCTCGCGCCGCCCGGTGGCGACCGCCCGCAGGGCCGCGACGACGCGGGAGGCGGCGCCGGGGCGGCTCAGGTCGGTGGCGGCGCCGGCGATCGCGGGGCCCTCCGGGACGGCGAGCGCGCGGGCCAGGCGGGACGCGGGCAGCCGGCGCAGCAGGAGCGCGGCCGGGCGCGAACGCAGGAATCGCGGGGACGGGGCCTGGAGGAAGGCCGGCGCGACCAGCACCAGCCGTGACACGCGCGCCGGATGGGCGGCCGCGTAACGGACGGCCGGGCCACAGGCCAGCGAGTGCGCGACCAGCGTCAGCGGTGGGGCGAGCCGCGCGGCGGCCGGGGCCGGACCGGCTCCGGCGGTTCCGGCGGCGGGCCAGGAACCTGTGGGGCCGGCTTGCGCGGTGGGCCAGGTATCTGTGGGGTCGGTGGTTGCGGCGGGGTGAGGAGTTCGGCGAGCCAGGCGTCGATCGGTGCGCCGGCCGGGCCCGAGCGGCCGAGGCCGGGCAGGTCGGGGGCGAGAACGGAGGCGTCGAGGCGCGGGATGACGTCCGCCCAGGACTCGGAGTTCAGCGGCAGGCCGTGGAGCAGGACGTACCCGGGCCGGTCGTGGCGCCCCTCGATCCAGGTCCGGGTGCCGGCCACCCGCTGGTAGCCGTACGGGCCCCTCGGGGTCGGGGCCGAGCCGAAGCGGGCCGCCACCAGGTCGTCGGCCCAGGTCTTCAGCGCGCTGTCGACCGGCGGCACGCGCAGGCCGGACCGCTCGGCCAGTGCCCGGGCGGAGGCGGTGTCGTACCGGTCGGAGGACAGGAACGACAGCGTCTCCGGGTCGGCCCCGGTCAGAGCGCGGGGAAGGCGGCGCAACAGCCCGGCCGGGATCGTCCGCCGCGGCGCCCGCACCCCCATGTGCCCCGCGAGCAGCCCGATCAGCTCGGGCAGGAGCGGGGTGCGGTCGTCGAGGACCCAGTACGACTCGTCCCGGCCGTGCGCCGCCAGCTCCGCGAGGAAGGCCGCCAGGTAGCCGGCCTCGACCACGGGGACGAACACCGCACGCCCGCCGGGCACGGCGGGCAGGCGGCCGCGCCACAGGTCGGCCACCACGGACGCCAGCCCGACGAACTGGCCGGGGCCGATCACCGTGGACGGGTTGGCGATGCTCAGCGGCAGGCCGCGCTCGCGGGCGCGCGCCCGCACCGCCGCGTCCCCCTCCCGCTTGGACGCCTCGTACGCGCCCAGCCTCCGGTAGCCGGGCGGGCCGTCCTGCGCGGCGGGCCCGGCTTGCGGCCGGTTCGCCGCGTGGGGTGCGCCGCCCACCCGGTATCCGCTGATGTGCACGATGCGCCGCAGGCTCGTCCGGGTGGCGGCCCAGTCGAGGACGTTGAGCGCGCCGGTCACGTTCGCCGCCCGGGCCTCCTCGACGCTCAGGCCGAACGCGTAGCGGCCCGCGCAGTTGTAGACGTCCCGTACGGCGGGCAGGGCGTCCGGCGGCAGGCCGAGGCCGGGGACGGTGATGTCGGCCCTGACGACGGTCAGCCCGTCCAGGGGCACGTCCCGATCGGCGAGCCATGACCTCAGCCCGTCACCCCGGGCCGCGGCGGCGACCGCGTGACCGCGGCGCAGCAGCTCGGCGACCAGGAACCGGCCGATGAAGCCGCCGGCGCCGAAAACGATCGAGTCGGATGGCATGGATGCTCCTAATAGATCGATCTACATATTTTCGCGAGCTGAGGAAGCCCGCCGCTCCCTGGCTCCGGTGCGGCGGTGGGGGTCAGGTGCGGAGCAGGGTGGCGACGGTGCGGGCGGCGCGGTCGAGGGGCTCCCGGCTCCGGTGTGCCCTGGCCAGCAGCAGGGCCCCCTCGACCAGGGCGAGCACGGCCGTGGCGACGTCATCGGCGTCGGGGCGCCCCTCGGCGGCCAGCCGGTCGCGCAGGGGGGCCTCCCACGAGGCGTACACCTCCGCGCAGACCTGCTGGAGCGTGTCGTTGGCCGCCGCCATCTCCAGCGCGACCGTGGCCACCGGGCATCCCTTGCGCCAGCCGGAGGCTTCGAGGCGGTCGGCGAGCAGGCCGATCACCCCGTTGACCAGGGCGACCGTGTCCGGAGCCCGCTCGGCCAGCTCCTGCACCGCCAGGCCGATCTCCCGGCCGCCGCGGCGCAGCGCCTCGGCGACCATCTGGTCCTTGCCGCCGGGGAAATGGAAGTAGAGCGAGCCTCTGGGCATGCCGCTGGCCGCGGTCACCTGGTTGAGCCCGGCGCCGAAATAGCCGCCGGTCTCGATGAGGTCCTGGGTGGCGTCGAGCAGCCGCCCGCGCGTTTCCTCGCCTTTCCGTCCCATGGATCGACAAAGTAGACCGATCTGCATATTTCCGCAACCGGCCCTGACCCGCCGCCGCGCCGGGGCTCAGGTCAGGCGACCGGCTCGGTCGGGGCCGCGGCGGCCTCCCTGCGGGCCTTCTCCCGCAGGGCGTTCTCGTCCGTTCTGGCGTCGTAGCGGCGGAACCCCGGCAGGGTGGCGGCCAGGGCGAGGACGGCGGCCACGCAGAGCACGCCCCCCGACCCGAGCGAGAAGGGCACACCGCCGAAGCCCGCCATCAGGCCCGCCCGGGCGTTGCCCAGCATCGGGCCGCTGGCGTAGGAGAGGAGCTCGATGCCGGCCAGGCGGCCGCGGTACTCCGACGGGATCGTCTGGTTCCACATCGTGATGCGGAAGATGCCGCTGATCATGTCGGCGGCACCCGCCAGCGCGATGCAGACGAAGACCAGCCAGAAGTTCGGGGCCAGCGCGGTCAGCGCCACCGCCACGCCCCAGAGCGTGGCCGCGACGATCACGCCCAGGCCGTGGCGGTGCACGCGCGCCGTCCAGCGGCCGGTGACCGAGGCGATCAGGGCGCCGATCGCGGAGGCGGAGTAGAGCAGGCCCAGGGCCTGCGGCGTCCGCAGCTCCTCGGCCAGGAACGGGAACAACGCCGTGGCCATGGCGAACACCATCGCCGCCATGTCCACCAGATAGGTGCCCGTGAGGTCGCGGCGGCTGACCGCGTACCGTACGCCGTCGACCAGCGACCGCAGCGAGGCGGGCGCGGCGTCCTCGGCGGCGGGGAGCGACCTGACGCGCCAGAGCAGGAACATCGACACGACGAACGTCAGCGTGTCGATCGCGTACGCGGCCCCCGTGCTCCACGTCACCAGCAGGCCGCCCAGCGCCGGGGCGACGATGGCGCCGAAGTTCCAGCGCAGGCTGGACAGGACCGCGGCGGCGCTCTGCTGCTCGTGCTTGACGACCTGCTGGATCACCGCCTCCAGGCTCGGCCGCTGGAGCGAGGCGATGCCGGTGGAGACGGCGCCCATCACGTACAGGACCCAGACCTGGGGGTCGGGCAGCAGCGCGTTGACCATGAGGGCCGCGGAGGTCACCAGCAGGCCCAGCTCGCTCAGTACGATGATCTTGCGGCGGTCCAGCGCGTCGGCGATCGCCCCGCCCCACAGGCCGCACACCACCATCGGCACGAACTCCGCCAGGCTCACCAGCCCGACCGCCAGATAGGAGTCCGTCAGCTCCTTCATCTGGTACGGCACCGCGACCATCGAGATCATCGTGCCGAACATCGTGATGACGCCGGAGGCGAAGAGCAGCCGGTAGTCGCGGGAGTCGCGCAACGGGCTCAGGTCCAGCGTGAGGTGACGGAAAAGGCGTTTTGCTGCAGAAGGCACGAAGTGAGATTGTCCGACAGGCATCGTGGCCGGGGCAAACCAATATTCGGGCAGGGAAGCGCCTTCCGCGCCTCCCGCACTCTGTGGACCTGGGCTCCGCGACGCGCACGCAAGCGGCCCCGCGGATTTCCGCGGGGCCGCCGGGGGCGCTCTGCCGTCAGGCCGGCAGAGTTCTGCCGTCAGGAGGGGACCTTGTCGAGGAAGCCGAGCACCTTGCTGATCCGGCCGTCCTCGGCCAGCTCGACCACGTCGAACCCGACCGCGACCGGCTCCCCGCCCTCGGGGCCGAGGTGCCAGGTGAAGCGGGCGGTGTGGTGGTGGGCTTCGTACAGGTCGCCGGGGGTGAAGACCAGGCCGGGGAACATGCCCTGCGCACCCTCGATCACGGCGGCGATCCCGGCGTGGCCGGAGACGTCCGCGAGGGGGTCGGTGTAGGTGGCGTTCTCGGTCCACACCTCGGCGACGGCCTTGGCGCGGGCCTCGGGGTCGGTCTCGTTCCAGCAGGCGAGGTAGCGGTCGACGAGGGTCATGGTGGCTCCTTGAGGTGAAGAGGGGGTGGCGGGGTCAGTTGGCGCGGCTCTTGCGCAGGCCCATGATCTGCAGCTCGGCGAAGCCGGCGACGACCAGGGCCTGGGCGATGGCCCAGATGGCGCCCATCGTGCTGAAGCCGATCGCGCCGGTGACGACGGCCGCGATGCTGGCCAGGGTCCAGACGATGTTCACGGCGATCACGGCCTTGGTGGCGGCGGGGCTGATGTCGCGGCGGGCGGCCAGCAGGCCGACGGCGGCGCCGTACGCGAGGAGGAACACCCCGATCCCGCGCAGCAGGCCGGCGTCGGGGCCGAGCAGGTCGCCGACCGGGCCGGCGAAGGCGAGGTAGACCAGGCCGTTGCCGCCGGTGACGACGGCGTCGGCGGCCAGCGCCAGGCGCAGGAACTTCATCCGGTCGGTGGTGATGGTTACGGCGGTCATGTCGGGCTCCTTCTATGGCCTCGGTTCGGACAACTGAAAGATGTCAGGCCGGGGGTAGGGGCCGCGATTACGCGCCAGGTAAAGGGGAGCGGTCATCCCTGCTCAGAGGGGTGCTGTGAGGCCGGTCACATGCGGCGGGCGGGCCTGTCGCGAGAGGTGACGACCTGGTCGCCCCGGCCGGGGAAGGCCATGACGAGCCGCCAGAGAGTTGATCAGGAGGTGATCGGGTAGGCCGCTTCCCGCCCGCCCGGAGCGGCCCGCGCCGGTTGCAGAGGGGGGTGGGCGCGGGCCGCCGGGGGTTCGGGAGGGCGGGGTTTCGGGAGGGCGGGGTCAGGGGTCGGAGGGTCAGGGGTCGGAGGGTCAGGAGGCGGAGGTCAGGAGCCGAGGATCTCGCGGCGGAGGTGGGTCTTGAGGATCTTGCCGCCGGGGTTGCGGGGCAGCTCGCCCTCGCGGAACCAGACGTGCACCGGGATCTTGAACTTGGCGATCCGGCCGGCCAGGAAGGTCTGCAGCTCCCCGGCCGTGGCGGACGCGCCCGGGGCCAGCCGGACGACCGCGCCGACCTCCTCGCCCAGCTCGTCGTGGGGCACGCCGATCACCGCCACGTCGTCCACCGCCGGATGCTCGAACAGCGCCGCCTCCACCTCGGCGCAGTACACGTTCTCGCCGCCCCTGATCACCATGTCCTTGGCCCGGTCCACGATGTAGACGAAGCCTTCGTCGTCGATCTTGGCCAGGTCGCCGGTGTGCAGCCAGCCGCCCACGAACGTCTGCGCCGTGGCCTCCGGCTTGTTCCAGTAGCCGAGGATGACGTTCGGGCCGCGTACGCACAGCTCGCCCACCTCGCCGGGCGGCAGCTCGTCGCCCATCGGGTCGACCACGCGCACGTCCACCACGGGCGAGGGCAGGCCGATGCTGTCGGGCTTGGCCTGGTAGTCGGCGCCGCCGTTGCCGATGGCCAGGGCGGAGGTCTCGGTCATGCCGTAGCCGTTGGAGGGGGCGCGGTCGGGGAGGTTCTTGGTGATGCGCTCCAGCAGCTTGGGCGGGGCGGGGGCGCCGCCGTAGCCGAGGGTGGTCAGGGACGACAGGTCGTACTTGCCGAAGTCGGGGTGGGACATGAGCTGCCAGGCGTTGGTCGGCACCCCGATCATGGCGGTGACCCGCTCCCGCTCGATCAGGCGCAGCGCCTGCTCGGGGTCCCACTTGTACATCAGCACCAGGCCGCCGCCGCTGAACATCGTCGTGGTCAGGCCCGAGAAGCAGCCGGTGACGTGGAAGAGCGGGACGGTCAGGAGCGTGATGCGCCGGGTCCCCGCCGCCGCTCCGACGTCCTTGCCGGCCATGGCGACCGCGCGCATGAGGCCGAACGCGACCGTCATGGGGGACTGGCCCAGGTTGCGGTGGCTGCCGAGCGCGCCCTTGGGGCTGCCGGTGGTGCCCGAGGTGTAGAAGATCGTGGCGGGGTCCTCCGGGGCCAGCTCGACGTCGGGGAGCTTCACGTCGGCGCCGACCTCGCCCATGACCTCGTCGAACGCGCGCGCCCCCGGGGGGACCTCGCCCCTGGTCACGATCAGCGGCACGCCCGTGCCCGCCAGCCTGACCGCCCGCTCGCCGTCCGCGATCAGCACCTTGGCGCCGGAGTCGCTCACGCCGTAGGCCAGCTCGGCCTCCGTCCACCAGGCGTTGAGCGGTACGGCGATGGCCCCCGCCGCCAGCGCGGCCGAGAACGCGATCACCCATTCCGGGTAGTTGCGCATGGCCACCGCCACGCGGTCGCCCTTGGCCACGCCGTACTCCTCGACCAGCCGGTTGGCGAGGGTGGCGGCGCGGCGGAAGTGCTCCTCGAAGGTGATGTGCTGGTCCTCGTAGACGAGGAAGACCTTCTCGCCGTGGAACCTGCTCATCTCCAGCAGCGCGCGGAAGTGGGCGGGAGCGTGCTTCCAGGTGCGTACGCCTGTGTCGCCGATCTCCTCGATCTCGAAAAGCTGGCCGGGGCCGGTGAGCTGGGCCTGGACCTGGGCGTGCGAAAGAGAAGACATACGCAGAACTCCCGCAGTGGACGATTATTCCGGTAATTCACAGTACCGACCGGTAGGTACGTCGCGCTAGATGAGAAGTCGGGACCACGTCGCCCATGAAAGTTTCATCTACCTTCCGATAGTTTCTGCCCTCCAACTGCTGTTTTGGCGCCGCCGTGAGCTGGTTATTGACCACACACTCCCATGTCAATACCGTCAGCGATGCGGTCCCAACCGGGCCGAAACTTTCGGAATCGAGTGCCTGCCTCCGGAGGTAGATGTCCGTGCATTCGTCCTCGCTCCTTCGACTCCTCACGTTAGTGGGGATGTTCGCAGCCTTCCTCCTGCCCGCCACCTCGGCGGAAGCGTCGGCGCCCCTGCGCACGCACGCGGCCGCCCGCGGCAAGTTCATCGGTGCGGCGCTCGCCACCAGCCCGCTGTCCAACGAGACCTCCTACCGCAACATCGCGGCCACCGAGTTCAACCAGGTGACCGCCGAGAACGTGATGAAGTGGGACACGGTCCAGCCCAGCCAGGGCCAGTTCAACTTCTCCGGCGCCGACGCCATCGTCAATTTCGCCACCCAGAACAACCAGCAGGTCCACGGCCACACCCTGGTGTGGCACAGCCAGACCCCCGGATGGGTGCAGGGCCTGAGCGCCAGCGCCATGCGCACGGCGATGCAGACCCACATCAGCAGGCTCGTCGGCCGCTACGCGGACAACGCCGCGGTGGTGTCGTGGGACGTGGTGAACGAGATCTTCGACGAGAACGGCGGCTGGCGCAGCTCGTTCTGGTACAACACGCTGGGCCAGAGCTTCGTCGCCGACGCCTTCCGCGCCGCCCGGGCCGCCGACCCCAACGCCCGGCTGTGCATCAACGACTACAACGTCGAGGGCATCAACGCCAAGAGCACCGCGATGTACAACCTCGTCTCGTCCCTGCGCCAGCAGGGCGTGCCGGTGGACTGCGTGGGCTTCCAGGGCCACCTCGCGATCCAGTACGGCTTCCCCAGCGACATCCAGCAGAACATGCAGCGCTTCGCCGACCTCGGCGTCCAGGTCCGGGTCACCGAGCTGGACGTGCGCATGCAGATGCCCAGGAGCTCCAGCAAGGACACCACCCAGGCCACCTACTACCGCAACGTGATCAACGCCTGCAACGCGGTCACCGCCTGCGCCGGCGTGACGATCTGGGGCTTCACCGACAAGTACTCCTGGGTGCCGGACACGTTCTCCGGCGAGGGCGCCGCGCTCATCTACGACGAGAACTACCAGCAGAAGCCGTCCTACACCGCCGTGCACGACGCGCTGGCGGGCGGCACCAGCAACGACACCACCCCGCCGACCGCGCCGGGCACGCCGGCCGCGAGCAACGTGACGTCCAACTCCGCCACGCTGACGTGGACCGCCTCGACCGACAGCGGCGGCAGCGGCCTGGCCGGCTACAACGTCTACCGCGAGCAGGGGACGACCGACACGCAGCTCGGGCAGAGCACGACCACCTCCATCAACCTGACGGGACTGACCCCGAACACCGAGTACCAGGTGTACGTGCGCGCCCGTGACGGGGCGGGCAACCTGTCGGCCAACTCCGCCACCGTCACCTTCAGCACCACCGAAGGTCCCGGCGGCGGCGGGTGCACCGCCGTGGGCACCGTGCAGAACCAGTGGAACAACGGCTACGTCGTGCAGCCCGTGACCGTCACCAACACCGGCTCCTCCGCCATCACCGGCTGGACGGTCACCTTCACCCTGCCGGCCGGCCACACGCTGGCCGGGTCCTGGAACGCCACGCTGAGCGTCAGCGGGCAGACCGTCACGGCCAGGAACGCCGGCTACAACGGCAACCTGGCCGCCAACGCCAGCACCAGCTTCGGCTTCCAGGTCAACCGCCCGAACGGCAACACGCAGACGCCCTCCGGCTACACCTGCGCCTGATCGGGGATCCCCTGGGGCCTGCCCGGCCTGCCCGCCCGGCGTCCGGCCGCCCCAGGGGATTCTCTCACCCGCACACCGGCGGGACCGGCCGCGCCCGGTCCTGCCGGTGCCTTCCCGCGTTCGGCTACCTGCTCGACCCGGAGGCGTTCGAGCGGGGCCTGGCGGCGGGTCAGCAGATCTTGTAGTCCTGCCGGGAGGAGTCGTACGCGCAGGAGTCGACCAGCTTGCCGGCCCGGTCGCGCAGGTAGGCGGTGTCCCGGCTCTGGTTCCAGATGTAGGCGAACGTCCCGCCGCCGCTCCTGTTCCAGTACCGGGTGGTGCTGGTGTCCTTGCCCTTGCCGGTCCGCAGCGTGACCGTCTTGCCGGCGCGGAGGGTGAACGCGCCGAAGGTGTAGACGTGGTCGGGGCGGGCCGTCTCGTCGCGTACGGTCCAGCCCCTGAGGTTGACGCTCTTCCCGGTGGTGTTCCTGAGCTGGATGTACTCACCGTTCAGGCTGCTGTTCGAGCCGTGGTCCGGCGAGCCGGGCGAGTCATAGTAGATCTTGGTGATCTGCACGCCGGGCGCGGCCGCCTGGGCGGGCTGGGAGACGACGACCATGCCGGTGGCCAGTACGGCGGAGGTCAACAGGGATCGGATGCGCACGGACACGCTCCTGGCTCGGGGGGATTGGGCGGATCGATCCTATTGATGGGCATAGGTCGAGCACTGGAACGTTCCGGTATCGATTCGGCATCCACCCCGCACCGTCCCCCTGCGGGTGGCGGGCCTGTCGTCAGGCGGGGGTCAGGGCTGCTGCCGGGCGTCGCGCAGGAGCGCGGCGTCGAGGCCCGGCTGGACCGGGCCCGACTTCGGCGTGACGTTGGCCCGCAGCACCAGCCCGAGCACCAGCGACAACACGGTCACCGTGGCGCCGATCTGCTCCGCGGTGAACTCCAGCCCGAACCCCGCCACCGCGGTCATCAGCGTGGTCACCGCGCCCGTCAGCGCCGAGACCACGATCGGCCGGGTCATGAACGTGACGACGATCGACATCACCGCGCCGGCGACCGTCGCGATGGTGGCGACCTGCGTCTGCGACAGGTTCAGCCCGAAGGAGACCAGGAGGGCGACCAGCGCGTTCACCATGAAGAGGATGGTCGTGGGCTCCTGGCCGAAGATGCTGACCTTCTTCACTACGCCTCCCATCGAAGGGGTCCCGCGCAACGGCGGGGCGGGGGCGCGGGGCCTCCCGGGAACGCGGCCGCGCCTCCCTTGTAGACCCGAGCCTGAACCCCTACCGGCCCGCTGTCGAGGCCACCCCGACCGTCCCGGTTCGTGAGCTCTCCCTCGGCGGCGCAGGGTCACGCCGTGAACCGGGACGCGTTCCGGCATCCGGTTCTTGCGACGCATCGTCTGGGGTGGTCCGTTGCCTCCGGGTCGGGGGCGTGCTTAACGTGCTGGTGGCGATCCCCCTGACCGATGAGGAGCCCACCCTGATGCATGACGACCGCGACCTGGTCGAAGCCCGGCTGAGGCGAGTGCTGGACGAGCGGATCCGCCCGGCCGTCCACCCCGAGTCCGTGCCGCTGGAGGTGGCGGTCTGGCACGCGCCGGGCGAGCCCGTGCCGGTGGCGGAGGGGCTGGCGGCCACGCCCGGGCCGATCGCGGTGGGGCGGGAGTGGGGCAGGCCCTGGGGCACGAGCTGGTTCACGGTGACCGGCGTGGTGCCGAGGGAGTGGGGCGGGCGGGTCGTCGAGGCCATCCTCGACCTCGGCTTCGCCGAGGACCGGCCGGGCTTCCAGTGCGAGGGCCTGGTCTACCGGCCCGACGGCACGCCGGTGAAGGGGCTCAACCCGCGCAACCAGTGGGTCCGCGTCGGCTCGCCGGCCGAGGGCGGCGAGGAGGTGCGGCTGCACATCGAGGCCGCCTCCAACCCCATCATCCTCGGCCGCGACGGGTTCCGGCCGACGGCGCTGGGCGACAGGGAGACGGCGGGCTCCGACCCGCTCTACCGGCTGGGCCGGATGGACCTGGCCGTCTTCGACAAGACGGTGTGGGAGCTCGTCATGGACCTGGAGGTGCTCGGGGAGCTGATGCTGGAGCTGCCCGTCGACAGCGCCCGGCGCTGGGAGCTGCTGCGCGCGCTGGACCGGGCGCTGGACGCGATCGACCTCCAGGACGTCAACGCCACCGCCGCGGCGGCCCGGGCCGAGCTGGCCGGCGTGATGGCCGCGCCGGCGGCGCCGTCGGCGCACCGGATCAGCGCGGTCGGCCACGCGCACATCGACTCGGCCTGGCTCTGGCCGCTGCGCGAGACCGTGCGCAAGGTGGCCCGCACCGCCGCCAACATGACCGCGCTGCTGGAGGACGAGCCCGACTTCGTGTTCGCGATGTCGCAGGCGCAGCAGTGGGCGTGGATCAAGGAGCACCGGCCCGAGGTGTGGGCGAAGGTGGTCAAGGCGGTGGCCACGGGCAGGTTCGTCCCGGCGGGCGGCATGTGGGTGGAGTCCGACACGAACATGCCCGGCTCCGAGGCGATGGCCAGGCAGTTCGTGCACGGCAAGCGCTTCTTCATCGAGGAGTTCGGCGTCGACAACGAGGAGGTGTGGCTGCCGGACACGTTCGGCTTCGCGGCCGGGCTGCCACAGATCATCCGGGCAGCCGGGTCGAAGCGGCTGCTCACGCAGAAGATCTCGTGGAGCCAGACCAACGCGTTCCCGCACCACACGTTCCTGTGGGAGGGCATCGACGGGACCCGGATCTTCACGCACTTCCCGCCGGTCGACACCTACAACTGCTCGATGCACGGCCACGAGCTGGCGCACGCGGCCCGCAACTTCAGGGACAAGGGCGTGGCCCGGCACTCGCTGGCCCCGACGGGCTGGGGCGACGGCGGTGGCGGCACCACGCGGGAGATGGTGGCCAAGGCGGCCCGCGTACACGATCTGGAGGGATCGCCCGCCGTGAGGTGGGAGACGCCGGCCGAGTTCTTCGCCAAGGCCGAGGCCGACTGCCCGCACCCGCCGGTGTGGGTGGGCGAGCTCTACCTGGAGCTGCACCGCGCGACGCTGACCAGCCAGGCCAAGACCAAGCAGGGCAACCGGCGCAGCGAGTCGCTGCTGCGCGAGGCCGAGCTGTGGGCGGCGACGGCCGCGGTGCGGGAGGGCGCGCCCTATCCGTACGAGCGGCTCGACCGGATCTGGAAGACGGTGCTGCTGCACCAGTTCCACGACATCCTGCCGGGGTCGTCGATCGCGTGGGTGCACCGGGAGGCGCGCCGGACGTACGAGCTGGTGGCGCGGGAGCTGGACGAGATCATCGACGGCGCCCAGCGGGCGCTGGCGGGCGACCCGTCGGGCGGCACGCTGCTCTTCAACGGCGCCCCGCACCGGCGCCACGGCGTGCCCGCCGGCGGCGCCGCGCCCGAGCCCGCCCCCGCGCCCGCCCGGGATGCCGCCGGGCCCGCGGCGCGGGTGGTCCCGCGCGACGGGGGCGGATACGTGCTGGCGGACGCCCTGCTCAAGGTGGAGATCGACGCCCGCGGCCTGGTCGTGTCGGCGATCGACCGGCGCACGGGCAGGGAGACGGTCCCGCCCGGCCGGGCGGCCTGCCTGCTCCAGCTCCACCCCGACTTCCCCAACAAGTGGGACGCCTGGGACGTGGACGCGTTCTACCGCAACACCGGCACCGACCTCACCGAGGCCGACGAGGTGCGGCCGGCCGGGGGCACGGACGGGGGCACGGTCGTGGTCAGGCGCTCGTTCGGCGCCTCCGCGGTGACCCAGCGGCTCACGGTGGACGGCGGGCGGCTGCTGATCGAGACCGAGGTGGACTGGCACGAGACCGAGAAGTTCCTCAAGCTGGCCTTCCCCCTGGACGTGCGCGCCGACCGGTACGCCTCCGAGAGCCAGTACGGCCACGCCTACCGCCCCACGCACACCAACACGAGCTGGGAGGCCGCCAAGTTCGAGGCGTGCAACCACCGGTTCGTGCACGTGGCGGAGCCCGGCTGGGGCGTGGCGCTGGTCAACGACTCGACCTACGGCCACGACGTCACCCGCGACGTGGACGCGCACGGCACGACCACCACCGTGCGCGTCTCGCTGCTGCGCGCGCCGCGCTTCCCCGACCCGGAGACCGACCAGGGCGTGCACCGCTTCCGCCACGCGCTCGTGCCGGGCGCGACGATCGGCGACGCTGTCCGCGAGGGGCACTTCATCAACCTGCCCGAGCGCCGGGTGCCCGGGAGCGCGCCGGTCGCGCCGCTGGTCACCGTCGATGACGACGCCGTGGTGGTGAGCGCGGTCAAGCTGGCCGACGACGAGAGCGGCGACGTGGTCGTCCGCCTCTACGAGTCCCGGGGCGGCCGGGCCCGGGCCACGCTGCGCGCCGGCTTCCCCGTGGCGGAGGTCGTCACCACGGACCTGCTGGAGCGGCAGACGGGCGAGCCGCGGCGCGAGGGGGCCGAGGTGCCGCTGGCGTTGCGGCCGTTCGAGCTGGTCACCCTGCGCTTCACCCGCGCCTGACCCGGACCCCGCCGGCGGCGGCCCGCGCGGTCTCCACCCACCACGTGCAGCCACCCACCCCGGATGCAACCGCCCACCCCGCGTGCCGCCGGCCGGGCGGCCACGCCCGCGCACCGGGGTACTGGCGGCTTTACGACAAGTCGGGATGTGGCCACGCTGATTTCGTAGACAGCGCAGCTCAGGATGACTAGGAATTCGGTAGTCGTGCTTACCGATTGCCTTCTGGAGGTCGTCCATGCTGCGTGGCTCAAGCCGGGTGGTGGCCCTGTCTCTGGCAGCCTCGCTGCTCTCGGTCCCGGGCGCGTACGCGGCCGCCGGCCCGCCAGGGAAACCGCCCGCCGGATCGCCCGCCGCGTTCGCCGCGCGGCCGGCCGCCGGCGAGGAGATCACGCTCGTCACCGGCGACCGGGTGCTGGTGCGGGCCGTGGACGGCGAGCACAAGACGGTGACCGTCACCCCCGCCCCCCGGGCCGACGGCTCGGTGCCGACGTTCCAGGTGCTGGAGTCGGAGCACGGCCTGACGGTCATCCCCGACGACGTCGCCGCCCTGGTCCCCTCGCGGCTCGACACCGCGCTGTTCGACGTGACGGCGCTGGCCGGGCAGGACCACGGCGACGCCATCCCGCTGATCCTCACCTACGCCCCCGGCGTCGCGAAGGCCGCCCTACCGGCCGCGAAGCAGGTGCGCGCGCTGGAGAGCATCGGCGGCGCGGGCGTGACGGTGGCCGAGGCGGACGCGCCCGCGTTCGGGGCGGAGCTGGCCAGGCTGGCCGCCACGGCCCCCGGCGCCCGCGCGGCCGGGCCGCTGGCGGGCGTGACCAAGATCTGGCTGGACCGCGAGGTGCGGCCCGCGCTGGAGGACAGCGTGCCCCAGATCGGCGCGCCCGAGGCGTGGGCCGCCGGGTACGACGGCACGGGCACCACCGTGGCCGTGCTCGACACCGGCGTGGACGCCGCCCACCCCGACCTGGCCGGCAGGGTCGCCGCCCAGCGCGACTTCACCGGCGGGAACGCCACCGGCGACCCGCACGGCCACGGCACCCACGTCGCGGCCACGATCGCCGGCGCGGGAGCGGACGGCGCCGGCAAGGGCGTGGCGCCCGGCGCGAAGCTGCTGGGCGGCCGGGTGCTGGACGCCGACGGCCACGGGCAGCTCTCCTGGATCATCGACGGCATGGAGTGGGCGGCCGGCGAGCAGCGCGCCGAGGTCGTCAACTTGAGCCTGGGCAGCCCGGTACCGGGCGGCCCGCTCACCGAGGCGGTCTCCCGCCTCACCGAGCGGTACGGCACGCTGTTCGTGGCCGCCGCCGGCAACGACGGCTGCGACTCGTGCGTGGGCGCGCCCGGCGACGCCCCCGAGGCGCTCACCGTCGGCGCGGTGGACGGGCGGGACCGGCTCGCCGACTTCTCCAGCAGGGGCCCGATCGAGGCGGGCAAGGCGGTCAAGCCCGACGTCACCGCGCCCGGCGTGGACGTCACCGCCGCCAGGGCGGGCGGCGGCCGGGTCACGATGTCCGGCACCTCCATGGCCACCCCGCACGTCGCGGGCGCGGCGGCGCTGCTGCGCCAGGCCCGGCCCGGCCTCACCGGCGGCGAGCTGAAGTCGCTGCTCATGGCCACCGCGAAGCCCGGCGCCGACATCCCCGTGGACGCGCAGGGCGCGGGCCGGATCGACGTGGCCGCCGCGCTCGGCAGCCCGGTCGTCGCCGCGGCGGGCTCGCTCGACTTCGGCGAGCTCACGGTGGGCGAGGAGAAGACGCTCACGCTCGGCTACCGCAACCTCGGTGACACCCCCGCCGAGCTGGACCTGGCGAGCGGCCCGGCGTTCACCGTCGAGCCTGCCAGGCTCACCGTGCCCGCCAAGGGCACGGCCCGGGCGACGGTCACGCTCAAGGCGGCCGAGGCCGGCACGCTGCGTCAGGAGCTCACCGCCGGCGGGCTGCGCACGCTGCTGACGGCGAGCGTGGACGTCGAGCGGGTCGAGCTGCGCGTGCGCGGCATCGCGAGGGACGGCCGCCCGGGCCGCGGCGGCTTCACCGTGCTCGACCTCGACGCGGGCACCCTGGCAGGCCGGGTGCTTCCCGGCGACCCGGCCCAGCCCTGCACCGACGCCAGGTACGGCACCGGCACCTGCCTGCTGGTCAGGCCCGGCACCTACTCGGTGCTCGGCCACATCTTCACCATGCCCGCCGGCCAGGACAGCACCGCCCCCGGCACGCCGCTCAACGAGAGCCTGCTCGGCGACCCGGAGGTGACGATCACCAAGGACACCGAGATCGTGCTGGACGCCCGCAAGGCCGTCGAGGTCGAGGTGGAGACGCCCGACCACGAGACCAAGCGGAACACCGGGGCCGCCGCCGCCCTCATGTGGTACCGGGCCGGCGAGCGCGGCACGGCGCTGCGCGGCGGCACCACGATCACGCCCGGCGGGCAGATCGAGGAGCGGCTGTTCGTCCAGCCCACCAGGAAGGTCACCAAGGGCACGTTCGTGGTCTCCACCCGCTGGCGGCTCAAGGCCCCGGAGATCGCCTTCTCCGCGCCGGGGCTGCGGCTGACGCCTGAGTACGTCGACCCGGTCCAGTTCAGCGACTTCTCCACCGACTACCCCCGCCTGGACGGCACCCGGCTGCTCCTGGCCGTGGACGCCGGCCGGGGCAGCGCGGCCGAGATCGCGGCCCGCGACCTGCGCGGCAGGCTCGCCGTCATCCGCCGCACCGACGGCGTGCCGGTCGCCACGCAGGCGAACGCCGCCGCGGCGGCCGGCGCGGCGATGGTGGCCGTCTACGGCGACCGGCCCGGCGCCGACGTCACCACCGGCGGCGGCGGGGTCAGGCTGGCCGTCCCGACCGTGCGGCTGACCCACGAGGAGGGGCTGGAGCTGACCGGCCGGCTGCGCCGCCTGCCGGTGCCGGTCGTGGCCAGGGGCATCCCGGCCAGCCCGTACGTCTACGACCTGTACCTGCGCGAGAAGGGCCGGGTGCGCGACTCGCTCAGGTACGTCGTGCGCGCCGCCCGGCAGGCCAGGATCGAGACCGGCTACCACAGCCAGCTCGCCCGCGACGTGACGGTCAACGAGGCCCGCTACGTCTTCGAGCCCTGGGACACGCTGTCGATCTCGACGAACCATCCCCTGGCCCAGACGCCGCGGGTCCGCACCGACTACGTCACCCCCGATCCCGACCTGCGCTGGAGCACCTCGGCGGGCACGCCGGAGTGGCCCTACAACACCCAGTGGCCGCACCCCGACACGGCGCGGGTCCTGCTGACGTCGCCGGAGTTCCGGGCGTACGGGGCGGGGGAGCGGGTGAGCCGCACCGTGTTCAGGCAGCCACTGCTGCCCGGCGTCAACCCGCGCGACCCGGTGCGCCGGGAGGGCGACACGCTGAGCCTGTCGATGCAGGGCTTCGTGGACGCCCACGGCAACTTCGGCGAGACCTACACCAGCGACTTCGACGGGGGCATGAAGACCGACTTCCGGCTCTACCAGGGCGACACGCTGCTGTGGCAGACGAACTACCTGCCGGCCGGCTCGGGGACGGTGACACCGGACGAGAGCGCGTACCGGATCGAGTACGACCTGCGCAACGAGGCGGGCTGGGCGAAGCTGGCCACCCGCACGCGCGGCGTGTGGACGTTCACCTCGCGGCGGGCCGCGGAGCCGGCGGTGATCCCGCTGCTGATCGCCTCGTTCGACGCGCCCGTGGACCTGACGAACCGGGCCGGGTCGCGCCGGCTCGGCCTGACCCTGCGGCACCAGGAGGGGGCGGAGCAGAGCGCGATCAAGGACGTCTCGCTGGAGGTGTCGTACGACGACGGCGCCACCTGGAAGGGCGTCCGCCTGCGGGACAAGGGGAAGCGGGCCTATGAGGCGACGCTCGGCCGCGCGCCGTCGGGGTTCGTCTCGCTCCGGGTGAACGCCTCCGACGTGCGCGGCAACACGGTGTCGCAGGAGGTGATCCGGGCCTACGCCGTGCGCTGAACGCCGTGCATGAGGGTGTCGAGCACCCTCGTGGCCAGCGCGTCGGGATCGTGACCCGTGACGCTCGCCGGGGGAGTGCCGTGCGCGGCCTCCCCCAGCAGCGCGAGATAGGCCCGCCTGACCCAGACGAGGTCGGCGCCGGGCCCCAGCAGCCTCCCGAAGACCTCCTCGCACACCTCCATCACCTCGGCCTGCACGGCCCGCGCCTCGGCGCTGAGCGGCACCTGGCGCGCCAGCGTGAACCGCCAGGCGGGCTTGACCTGCAGGATCGAGGCCGTGGCCTGGTGCAGCGCGACCAGCGGGGGAGCGGTGTGCGGGCGGGCGGCCTTGACCGCCTCCAGGATCTCCCGCCACGCGGTCACCTCCATCGCCTCGATCAGCGCCTCGCGGCTGGCGAACCTGCGGTGGATGGTGGCCCTGGCCACGCCCGCGGCCTCGGCGATCTGCTCCATCGTGGCCACCGGGTTGGCGCTCAGCACGTCTTCGGCCGCCGCCATGATCGCCCGCATGCTGCGCTCGGCGTCTGCCCGCAGTTTTCCCATGGAAGGGAACGTTACCGCGTCCAAGTGAGACTAAGTGTCGCAGTTCTAGGAAAATCTGCTACGTTCTTTCTCATGAACCTCAAGGGAACCGCCCTCGTCACCGGCGCCTCCTCCGGCCTCGGCGCGGAGTTCGCCCGCGCCCTCGCCGCCCGCGGGCACGACCTCGCCCTGGTCGCCAGGTCCGCCCCCGCGCTCGAATCGCTCGCCGACGAGCTGCGCGAGCGCCACGGCGTGCGCGCGGAGGTGATCGTCCAGGACCTGTCCGCGCCCGACGCGGCCACGCGCGTCGCCGAGGAGGCCGCCGCCCGCGGCGTGACCGTCGAGCTGCTCGTCAACAACGCCGGCTTCGGCACGGCCGGGGAGTTCGCGCGGATCGACGCCGCGCGCGAGCACGACGAGCTCATGGTCAACGTCGTGTCCCTGGTGGGGCTGACGCACGCGTTCCTGCCCGGCATGCTCGCCCGGGGCTCCGGCGGGGTGATCAACGTGGGCTCGACGGCCGGGTTCAACGTCGCGCCGTACTTCGCGACCTACGCCGCGTCCAAGACGTTCGTGCTCAACTTCAGCCTGGCGCTCTGGAGCGAGCTGCGCGGCAGCGGCGTCAAGGCCCTGGCCGTCACGCCCGGCCCGGTCGAGACCGCCTTCTTCGACCGCATCGGCACCAGGAAGGCGGCCATCGGCGGCCGGCTCGCCACGCCCGCATCCGTCGTCACCGCCGCCCTGCGGGCCTTCGACCGCGACCAGGGCTACGTGGTGCCCGGCCGCGGCACCTTCGCGATGGCCCACCTCATGCCGCGCCGGCCGCGAAAGCTCGTGGCTCTCATGGGCCGGCGCGTCACTCGGCAGGTGGCGGACGAGCTCACACCCAGTGCGGCTCATTGACGGGCGCGCGCACGGCGGCGGGGGCGCCGGTGAGGGGGTCGGCGAGGGGGTCTGCGGGGGCGCGGGTGAGCAGGGCCTGGGCGAGGCCGGCCTTGATCAGCGCCGCGCCGCGCACCACCGGCAGCAGCGTCACCGCGAACAGCACCCCGACCACGGTGTTGACGCCCACGAACATCAGCGTTCCGTCGCCCAGCCCGAGCAGCTCGGGCAGCCCGCCGTCCACGCCCGGGATGGCGGCGACCATCCAGCCGTAGAGGGGGAAGGTCAGGCCGGCGATCGTGCCCGCCCACCACACGGCGGTGACGACGAAGGCGGCCAGCGAGATCGGGAAGGCGATGATCCCGTAGAGCAGGTCGAGGACGGCCTGCCCGGCGGTGAGCGGGTTCATCATCCGGCGGAACCAGCCCGCGCCGTACGGGGCGGGCGGGTAGGACGGCCGGGCGACCGGGCGGCGGATCACCTCGGGGATCGCGACCCGCTCGAAGTCGGCCAGGTTCCTGGCCGCGGCGGCGGTGCCGGCCAGGATCGGCAGCCCGACGAACGCGACCGCGCCGCCGAGCCCGGCCGCCACGCCGGTCACGACGACGGAGAAGTGGGCCACGGCCGTCGGCAGGCCGAGCAGGGTGTAGCGGGTGTCGGTGGCGAGGCGGTGCCGGAGGGTTGTCATGGGGACGACGCTACGGGGCCGGGCCGGGCCCGATCGACCCTGCTCACGGTCCAGTCCATGGTAGGGACAGCCCTACCCGAAGCCGCGCCCGGCCCGGTCCATGGTAGGGACAAGTCCTACCCGAAGCCGCGCCCGGCCCGGTCCCGGGGACTCAGGCGGCCCGGCCCGGGATCGCGGCGAGGAGCTCGCGGGTGTAGTCGTCGGAGGGACGGTCGAAGATCTCCTCCGCCGTGCCGCTCTCCACGATCCGCCCGGCCCGCATGACGTGCACCGTGTGCGAGATCATCCGCACCACGGCCAGGTCGTGGCTGATGAACAGATAGCTGAGCCCCAGCTCCCGCTGCAACCGCGCGAGCAGCTCCAGGATCTGCGCCTGCACCAGCACGTCCAGCGCGGAGACGGCCTCGTCGAGCACGACCAGCTCGGGCGAGAGCGCCAGGGCGCGGGCGATGGCCACCCGCTGGCGCTGGCCGCCGGACAGCTCGTGCGGCAGCCGCCCGGCCATCGACGCCGGCAGCGACACCTTCTCCAGCAGCTCCGCCGCCGTCCGCCTGCGCTCGGCCGCGCTGCCGACGCCGTGCACGCGCAGCGGCTCGGTGATCGACTTCTCGACCGTGTAGCGGGGGTCGAGCGAGGCGTACGGGTTCTGGAAGACCGGCTGCACCCGCCGGCGGAAGGCGAACAGCTCCTTCCTGCCCAGCGCGGTCAGGTCCGTCCCGTCGAAGCGGATGGCGCCGGAGGTGGGCGTGTCCAGCCCGAGCAGCAGGTTCGCGGTGGTCGACTTGCCCGAGCCCGACTCGCCCACGATCGAGACGGTACGGCCGCGCGGGACGGTGAACGACACCCCGTCCACCGCCGTGAACTCCTCACGCGTGCCCCTGATCGGGAACACCTTGCGCAGGCCCTCCACCACGACCAGGTCGCCGGGCGCCCGCTCGGGCGGGCCGGGCGGCTCGCTGACCCGCACCGACGACAGGCTCGGCACCGCGCCGAGCAGCCGCCTGGTGTACTCGTGCCCCGGCTCGGAGAGGATCGCCGCCGCCGGGCCGGTCTCGACGATCTCCCCCTGGTACATCACGGCCACCACGTCGGCCCGCTCGGCCGCCAGCGCCAGGTCGTGCGTGATGAGGAAGACGGCCGTGCCCATCTCGGCGGTGAGCTGCCCGAGCTGGTCGAGGATGCGCCGCTGCACGGTCACGTCCAGCGCCGAGGTCGGCTCGTCGGCGATGAGCAGCCGGGGCCGGCAGGCCAGCCCCATGGCGATCAGCGCGCGCTGCCGCATGCCGCCGGAGAACTCGTGCGGGTACTGCCCGAACCGCCGCTCCGGGTCGGGGATGCCCACCAGGTCCAGCAGCTCGACCACGCGCGAGCGCGCCGCCTTCCCCGAGGCCAGCCCGTGCACCTGGAGCGCCTCGGCGATCTGGTCGCCGATGCGCATGAGCGGGTTGAGGTTCGACATCGGGTCCTGCGGCACCAGGCCGATGCCCGCGCCGCGCACCGCGGTCATCTCGCGCGCGCTCAGCCGGGTCAGGTCCCGGCCGTCGAACACCACCCGCCCGCCGGTGATCCGGCCGTTGCCGGGCAGCAGCCGGTTGACCGCGGCCGCGGTGGTCGACTTGCCGGACCCCGACTCGCCGACCACCGCCACGGTCTGTCCCGGCAGGATCTCCATCGAGACGTTCCTGACGACGGTGACGTCCTGCCGGCGGGTGCGGAAGGCGACGGAGAGGTCGTGGATCTCCAGCAGCGGGGTCATGCGGTCCTCGATCGGTGTGCGGTTTCCTGCAGCAGGTCGTGCCAGAGCGCGTCGGTGGGCGCCGGGGTGCCCGCCACCAGCAGGCGGTTGCTGGCCAGGGCGAACGCCGCGTCCCGGCCCGGCACGAAGCCGACCGCGCAGCCCACGTGGCCGGGGTGGCCGAGCACGGTGACCGTCTCGCCGGGCAGCTCCAGCGCGTACCTGCGAAAGCCCAGCGCCTGCTCGGGGTCGGGGCCCGGGGTGAGGAACTCCCGTACGACCTCCGGGCGCCACAGGTGGTCGTACTCCTCGTACCTGGACAGGGCCAGGCCGTAGCGCAGCAGGTCGGGCACCGTCGAGAACAGGCCCGCGTGCCCCGCGACGCCGTCCAAGGCGTGGTGGGCGTTGCCGTCGGCGACCTCCCCGAGCACCGGCTCGGCCCGCCAGCGGGCGAAGTCGGCGCTGCGGTAGGGCACCGGGTACGGGCGTCCGGTGTCGAGCATGGTCATCTCGACCCGGTCGTCCAGCGCGCTCATCGCCGCCTCCGACCCGGCGGGGCGGGCGTAGGTGGTGGAGGTGAGGCCCAGCGGGCGGGTGACCAGCTCGGCCAGCGCCCGGTCCAGGCGCAGCCCGGTCACGGCCGTGACGATCCGGCCGAGCAGGATGAAGCCCAGGTCGGAGTAGTGCCGGGCGCGGCCGGGGCGGTAGCGGGGCGGCGGGAGCTGCGGCTGGATGTACAGCGGCCACCACTCCCACAGGCCGCCCCGGTGCAGCAGCAGGTCCCTGACGGTGATCGCCTCGTACGACTTCGGCAGGTACGCGCTCAGCGGCGCGTCCAGGTCCACCAGCCGGTCGGACACCAGGCGGATGAGCATGGTGGTCGTGGCGACGACCTTGGTCACCGAGGCCAGGTCGTGGAAGGTCTCCACGGTCATCGGCGCCACGCCGATCCGCTCGCCCTCCTCCCAGCGCACGACGCGGTGGCCGGCGCACTCGGTGAACTCCGCCCACGGCGTGCGCGCCGCCATGACCAGCCCGGCCGGCGCGCTCACCCGCTCGCCGCCCGTCATCGCGTCAGCACCAGGGAGCGGGGCGGCTCGGGCAGCGGCGCCGGGAGGACCAGCGCTCCCGCGCCGGGGGTCAGCGTGCCCAGGACGCGGGCGCCGGTCGCGCCCGTCCCGCCGGGCACCGTGCCGGGCAGGCCGTGCGCGGTGAGCCAGCCGATCAGCGCGAACGCGATCGCCTCCTTGTCGTCGGCGGGCGCGCCGTAGTCGTCGGAGGGCGCCACGGTGACGCCGGGCAGCGCCGCGCGCAGGCCGGCCATGACGACGGGGTTGCGGCAGCCGCCGCCCGACACGACCAGCGTGCCGACGCCGGCGGCCCGCACGTCGTGCGCGACCGTGCGGACGGTCAGCTCGGTCAGCGTCGCCACGAGATCCGCCTCCTCGATCGCCTCGCCCTCCGGCCCCGCGCCCGCCGCGCCGCCGGGCGCGGGGTCGGGGAGGCGGAGGCCGGCCCGGGTCAGGGCCGCCGCCACGTACCCGAGGTGGAACAGCTCCTTGCCGGTGCTCTTCGGCGCCGCCAGCCGGTAGTACGGCTCGGCCAGCAGCACGTCGAGCAGCCCGGCGTGCACCCGCCCCGACGCGGCCAGGCGCCCGCCGGAGTCGAAGCCGCGCGGGTCGAGCCCCCGGTCGGCCACCACGGCGTCGATCAGCGCGTTGGCCGGCCCGATGTCGTAGGCGTACAGCGACGGCGCGCCGGAGGCGCCGCCGCGCACCACGGTCAGGTTCGCGATGCCGCCCAGGTTGAGCGCGCCCGCCCCGCCCTCGTGCGAGCCGAGCAGCAGCCCGTCCAGCACCGACACCAGCGGCGCGCCGTGGCCGCCCGCCGTGATGTCCCTGATGCGCACGTCCGACAGCACCGGCACGCCGGTGCGCTCGGCGATCCACGCGGGCTGCCCGATCTGCAGGGTGCCCAGCGCGTGCGCGTCCCGCACCCAGTGGTAGACGGTCTGCCCGTGCGAGACGATCAGGTCGACCGGCCCGCCCGCGGCGATCGCCGCCTCCGCCGCCGCGGCGAAGCTCTGGCCGATCAGGGTGTCCAGCTCGCACACCTCCGCCAGCGTGGTCGGCGCCGGCGGCAGCGCCGCGGCCAGCCGCGCCCGCAGCTCCGCCGGGTACGGCGTGCTCGCCGTGTGCCCGACCCGGCCTTCGAGCACGCTCCCGGCCGGCTCGAAGTCCACCACGGCCACGTCGATCCCGTCGTGCGAGGTGCCGGAGATCATTCCGAGAACCCTCATGCCGTCTCCCCGAGCGCTCGTGCCCGCCCGTCCCCGTCCCGTCCCGGCGGCCGGGCGCGCCCGTCCGCGCTCTCCCCGAGCGCCGTGCGCAGGTGGCCGCCGGCCGCGGCCAGCCGGTCCGCCGCGTCCTGCGGCGACAGGGCGAAGCGCGTGGCCACCACCGCCTGCTTGACGTTGAAGCCGCTGGCGTCCAGCGCGGCCAGCGCCTCCTCCCGCCCGGCCCCGGTGATCGCGCGCACCATGCGCACGGCCCGCTCGCGCAGCTTGGCGTTGCCGGCCTTCACGTCGACCATCAGGTTCCCGTACGTCTTGCCGAGCCGCACCATCACGATCGTCGAGAACATGTTGAGCACGAGCTTCTGCGCCGTGCCCGCCTTCAGCCGGGTCGAGCCGCTGATCACCTCGGGCCCGACCAGCACCTCGACGGCGTGCTCGGCCGCCCGGCTCAGCGGCGTGCCCGCGTTGCACGACAGCCCCACGGTCAGCGCGCCCAGCGCCCGCGCCCGCCGCACCGCGGCCAGCACGTACGGCGTCCGCCCGCTGGAGGCGATGCCCACGACGGTGTCGAGCGGCCCGATCCCGGCCGCCGTCACGGCCGCGGCCCCCGCCTCCTCGTCGTCCTCGGCCCCCTCGCAGGGCGACACGATCGCGCTCTCGCCGCCCGCGATGATCGCGAAGACCTGCTCGGGCGGCGTGGAGAACGTCGGCGGGCACTCGGAGGCGTCCAGCACCCCCAGCCGGCCGGGGGTGCCCGCGCCCACGTAGACCAGCCGCCCGCCGGAGCGCATGCGCGGCACCGCGGCCTCGATCGCCGCCGTGATGCTCGGCAGCGCGGCGGCCACCGCGCCGGGCACGGTCGCGTCGGCCGCGTTCATGGTCGCGGCCAGCTCGCCCACGCTCATCGTGTCGATGCCGGCGAAGCGCGGGTCGGCCGATTCGGTCGTCAGTTCTGAGAGTCTCACCGATCTCCTCGGTTTCGCACGTCGAGAGTGTCACGCAGGCCGTCGCCGAGCAGGTTCAGCCCCACCACGAGCAGCACGACGACCACGCCGGGCGCGATCAGCGTCCAGGGGGCGACGAACACGAGGCTGCGCGCCTCGAAGATCATCGAGCCGAGCGACGGCGCGGGCGGCGGGGTGCCCAGGCCCAGGAAGCTCAGCGACGCCTCGGTCAGCACGGCCCACGACAGCGACAGCGCCACCTGGACGACGATGATCGAGGTGATGTTGGGCAGCACGTGGCGGAGCATGATCTGCCACCGGCTCTGGCCGGTGGAGACGGCCGCCTTCACGTACTCGATCTCCCTGAGCGAGAGCACGGGCCCGCGGGTGACGCGGATGAAGATGGGCACGTACACGACGGCGATGGCAACGGCGATCGTGAACCAGTTGCGCTCCAGCACCGACGCCAGCGACAGCGCCAGCAGCAGCGGCGGGAAGGCGAACAGCACGTTGGTCACCCCGCCGATCGCGCCGTCGGCCACGCCCCGGTAGAAGCCGGCCACGAGCCCGCCGAGCGTGCCGACCACGGTCGCGAACGCCACCGCGACGACCGCGATCAGCGCCGAGTTGCCCACCCCGGCCGCCACCCGCGAGAACACGTCGCGCCCGAACTGGTCGGTGCCGAACAGGTGCGCGCCCGACGGGCCCAGGAACCGCGACGGCGGATGCTGGGCGACCGGGTCGTAGGGCAGCAGCCCCGCGTACGACAGCACCGCCACCACGGCCAGCAGCGCCAGGATCACCACGCCGGCGACCCCGGCCGGGCTGCGCCTCATGACGCCCCCACCCTCGGGTCGATCACCCGGTACAGCAGGTCGGTCACCAGGTTGACCAGCACGAACGCCAGCGCGATCACCAGCACGGTGCTCTGCACGACCGCGTACTCCTTCTGCTGGATGCCCAGCAGCACCTGCCTGCCGATGCCGGGCACGGAGAAGATCTGCTCCACCACGACCGCGCCGCCCAGCAGGTAGCCGAACTGCAGCCCCGTCATGGTCACGATCGGGACGAGCGCGTTGCCCAGCACGTGCCTGACCTGCAGCCGCCGCTCGGGCACGCCCTTGGCGCGGGCGGTGCGCACGAAGTCGTCCGAGCGCACCTCCAGCACGGCCGTGCGGGTGGTGCGCAGGATCGGCGCGGCGATGCCGAAGCCCAGCACGAGGGCGGGCAGCAACATCTGCCGCAGGTTGAGCAGCGGGTCCTCCAGCAGCGTGGCGAAGCCCTGCCCGTTGGGGTTGAACCCGAACGAGGCCGCGAAGACCGACAGCAGCGTGGTGGCCAGCAGGAACGCCGGGATCGACAACCCGGCCAGGCTCACGGCCTGGCCGGCGGCGTCCCTGACGGAGTTGGGGCGCGAGGCGGCCAGCATGCCCAGCGGCACCCCGATCAGCAGCGCCAGCACGATCGACAGCACCGCCAGCTCGAACGTCACCGGCAGCGCGTTCATGGTCAGCTCCAGCACGCTCTGCTGGGAGCGGGCCGAGTAGCCGAAGTTGCCGGTGAACATGTTGCCCAGCCACGAGAAGAACTGTGTCACCAGCGGCTGGTCCAGGCCGTAGTACTGCTCCAGGGCCTGCCGCTGGGCCGGGGTGAGCGCCGCGGCCTCGGTGCCCAGCCCGGCGGTGATCTGGTCGCCCGGGATCGCCCGCAGCATCACGAAGACCAGCACGGCCACCCCGAACAGGATGCCCGCCGTCTCCGCGACGCGCCGCACGAACCGGTTGCGCAGCACCGTCATCCGACCGAGGTGGTACGCAGGTACTGCAGCGAGCCGCTGGCCATCGGCACGAACCCCGACACGTTCGCCGTCGTGGCGGTGTAGGTGTAGCCGGCGAACAGCCAGATCCAGGCGGCGTTCTCCTCCAGTTCGGCCGCGACCTTGTCGTAGACGGCCTTGCGGGCGGCCTGGTCGGTGGCGGCCTTGCCCTGGGCGAACAGCTCGTCCAGCTCGGGGGAGCTGTAGCCGGCGACCTTGTTGAGGTTGCCGTCGCTGGTGAAGTAGCGGCCGTAGGAGCCGTCGGGGTCGGGGCGGCCGCCGTTGAGCGCGACGGCCGCGTCGAAGTCGGCCGCCACCCAGCGGTCCACGAACGCGCCCGACTCCAGCACCTCCAGCTCCAGGTTGATCTTCGCCTCGGCGAGCTGGGCCTTGAGGTTCTGGGCCTCGTTGACGGAGGTGGCGTACTCGCCCTGCGAGACGATGGCCTTGACCGTCACGCCGGCGGCCTTGCCGGCCTTGCCGAGATACTCCGCGGCCTTGGCCAGGTCGCGGGTGGGGCAGGGGCGCTTGTTCGGGTCCGACTTGAAGGCCGGGGCGGTGATCGGGCCGGTCACCTCGCCCTCGCCGAGCGCGGCGGTGTCGAGCACCTGCTTGCGGTCGATCGCGCACTGGATCGCCAGGCGCACGTTGACGTCCTTGAGGTCGCCCTTGCGCGCGTTGAGCTGGAGCGCGTGGTAGTTGAGCTGCGGCGTCTTCGCGACGGTGATCGTGCCGCCGCCCTCGGCGGTCTGCGCGACGAGCGGGTCGTTGAAGACCGCGAGCTGCACGTTGCCCGACTGCATGGCCGCGACGATGGACGACTCGTCGGGGATCACCCGGAACTCCACGGTGGCGGCCTTGGCCTTCTCCGGGCCCCAGTAGGCGTCGTTCCTGGCCAGCGTGATCGACTGGCTGGCCACCCGCTTGGCCAGCCGGAACGGCCCCGTGCCGTTCGGCGTGGCGTTGAGCTTCTCCTCGGTGTCGTCGGAAGAGAGCATGGCCAGGTTGACCGAGGCCAGGTTGGCCGGCAGCGCGGCGTCGGGGCCGGTCAGCTCCAGCACGACCGTGTGCGGGTCGGGGGCCTCGACCGCCTTGACCGACGACAGCGACGCCCGGGCCACGGCGGCCGTCTTCTCGTCCATGATCTGGTCGAGGGAGGACTTGACGTCCTTGGAGTCGAATGCGCTGCCGTCGGCGAACGTGACGCCCTGGCGGAGCTTGAGCGTGAGCTTGCGGCCGCCGTCGCCGGCCTCCCACGACTCGGCCAGGCCGGGCACCACGTTGAGGTCCTTGTCGAACTCGGTGAGCGTGCCGTACAGGTTCTGCAGCACGTTGACGGCCTGGAACTGGGTGGCCTTCCACGGGAAGAGCGTGTCGGGGTCGGAGGTCACGCCGACGACGAGCGTGCCGCCGCCGCCCTGCGCGCCGGTGCCGGTGCCGGTGCCGGTGCCGGTGGGCCCAGAGGAGGGGGACGAACAGGCGGTGAGGGCGAGGGACAACGCGGCGGCGAGGCCGGCCGCGGAGAAGGCGCCACGGGGCATGTGGTCTCCTCAGGGCAGTAGGTCATAAAATTACGCAGACCCTACCATCGAGGTATTTTCTTTCCGTCACGGGATGGGTGTGAAGGATGCGCGAGGACGCCGAGACCCTGCTGATCCGCCTCCGCGCGGCCATGCCCGCCCTGCGGCCGTCGGAGCGGCGCATCGCCGAGGTGTTCACCGGCGACCCGGCCGCCGCCGCCAACCTGTCGATCGCCGAGGTGGCCGCCCGCTGCGCGACCTCGACCACCTCGGTGGTGCGCTTCTACCAGCGCATGGGCTACGCCCACTTCAAGGACTTCCGCATCGACCTGACCAGGGCGGTGGCCAGGGAGGAGCTGGCGGTCTCCGGCCTGCCCGAGGCGTCCGGCGACATCGACCGGCACGACAGCCTGGCGGGCATCGTCTCCAAGGTCGCGATGAACGAGACGCTCTCCATCGCCGACACCGCCCGCTCGCTGGACATGGACGCGCTGGGGGAGGCGGTGGCGCTGCTGCTGGCCGCCCGCCGGATCGACAGCTTCGGCGTGGGCGCCAGCTCGCTGGTGGGGCTCGACCTGCAGCAGAAGCTGGCGCGCATCGGCCGCACCGCGCTCAACTGGCACGACTCGCACGCGGCCTGGACCTCGGCGGCCACGCTCGACTCCGCATGCGTGGCGGTCGCCGTCTCGCACACCGGGGCCACCGTGGACACCGTCGAGTTCCTCGCCATCGCCCGCCGGGCCGGGGCCGCGACGGTGGCGATCACGAACTTCCGCGACTCGCCGCTGGCCCGCGCCGCCGATGTGACGCTCACCACGGCCGCGCGGGAGACGAAGTTCCGCTCCGGCGCGCTGGGCAGCCGCATCGCCCAGCTCATGGTCGTGGACTGCCTGTTCACCGGCGTGGCCCAGGCCTCCTACGACGCCTCGATGCGCGCGCTGCGCGACACGTACGCGGTGCTGCACGACCGCCGGGTCAAACGGGCCTAGCCGCCGCCATCTTCACAGGCCGGATTCACCTGGGGTTCACTGGCCACCCCTACCTTGGACGCCCATGAGCTGGAGGTACCGGGCCAACGCCACACTCGAGGGCCTGACGGGATACACGCTGACGCGCAAGCTGCGCAAGGAGCCGCCGAAACCGCCCCCGCCGCCCAAGGTGCCGCTGGAGCTGCAGCGGCTGCCGGGCGACGCGGTCAGGCCGCCCGTCGATCCCGCCCACGACCGGCTGCTGCGCGAGCCCGTCTTCCTGCTGTCGTCCGTGCGCTCGGGCTCCACGCTGCTGCGCGTCATGCTCAACAGCCACTCCCGGGTGCACTCGCCGATCGAGACGCACTTCCGCCGGATGACCGTGGGCCTGGGCACCGAGCCCGTACGCCAGGCCATGGAGCTGCTCGGCCACACCCACAGCGACATCGAGCACCTCGTCTGGGACCGCCTGCTGCACCGGGAGCTGACCCGCAGCGGCAAGCCGGTGCTGTGCGAGAAGACGCCCAGCAACGTCTTCGCCTGGCGGCGCATCTCGGCCTGCTGGCCGGACGCCCGCTTCATCTTCCTGCTGCGCCACCCCATGTCGATCGTGCAGTCCTGGCACGAGGCCGACCCGGTCAAGCGGCCCATGGAGGAGGCGGTGCCGCGCACGCTGGCGTACATGACCTACCTGGAGGAGGCCCGCACCCACCTGGAGGGCCTGACCGTGCGCTACGAGGAGCTGGTCGCCGATCCGGAGGCCGAGCTGCGCCGGATCTGCCTGTTCCTGGGCGTGGAGTTCGAGCCGGCCATGCTGGAGTACGGGAGGCAGGACCACGGCGGCTTCGTCAAGGGCATCGGCGACTGGCGCGACAAGATCCGCACCGGCACCGTCGTCGCCGGCCGGCCGCTGCCGGCGCCCGGGGAGATCCCCGCCGAGCTGCACGAGATCTGCCGGACGTGGGATTATCTCTCGTGATCCGGTTGCGAGGCTGTGACAGAGTTCGCTCGCGATTTGCCCGCCATTCGCCTCGGGCTCCGATATGTTGCCCTTCGTGATCAACGGGCCCTCGCGCCGTGCCTTATTCGCCGGTACTCTCGCCGGCCTCGCCCTGCCCGCGGCGGTGCCGACCGCACTGCCCGCGGCCGCCGAGGCCACCGACCGCCGCGGCAGTCTGCCCAGGCGGCCGAACATCCTGCTCATCCTGGCCGACGACCTGGGATGGGGTGAGATCGGCAGCAACGGGCAACGCCTGATACGCACGCCCAACCTGGACCGGCTGGCGGCCGAGGGCGTGCAGTTCAAGACCGCCTACTCGGGGGCGCCGCTCTGCGCGCCGTCGCGCTGCTCCCTGCTCACCGGCCTGCACGCCGGTCACAGCACCGTGCGTGACAACCCCGAGGGCGGGCCGCAGCACTCGCTCACCGACGCCGACCTCACCTTCGCCGAGCTGCTCCAGATGGCCGGCTACCGGACGGGCTGCATCGGCAAGTGGGGCTTCGGGCCCGAGGAGGCGGACCAGGCGTCGCACCCGAACGTGCGCGGCTTCGACGAGTTCTTCGGCTACATCGGGCACAAGCACGCCCACCAGTACTTCCCCACGTACCTGTGGCACAACGGGCAGAAGGTGCAGCTCAATGGCAGCTCGTACGCGCCGCACCTGTTCCGGCAGCGGGCCGTGGAGTTCATCAACGCCGGCAGCGACAAGCCGTTCCTGCTCTACTACGCCAGCATCCTGCCCCACGCGCCGAGCGTGGTCCCCGGCGACGCGGGCCCGTACGAGGACGAGCCCTGGAGCGGTCCGAACCGCCGCCACGCCGCCCAGGTGGCCAGGCTCGACACCGACGTCGCCGCGCTCATCAGGGCGCTGCGCGACGCGGGCGTCGCGAAAGACACCCTCGTGCTGTTCACCAGCGACAACGGCCCCCACCGGGAGAAGGGCGTGACACCCTGGCTGTTCGACTCCAACGGCCCCTACCGGGCCGACAAGCGCGACGTGTACGAGGGGGGCATCCGGGTCCCGATGATCGCGTGGTCGCCCGGCCTGCGGCCCAGGGTGGAGCGGCAGCCGGTGGCGTTCTGGGACGTCCTGCCCACGTTCGCGGACCTGGCGGGGGTGCCCGCGCCCGCCAACCTCGACGGCCTGTCCTTCCGCGGCCTGCTCACCGGCGAGGGCGCCCCCCGGCACGACCACCTGATCTGGAACCGGCCGCGCAAGGCCCAGGCCGTCCGCCGGGGCCGGTGGAAGGTGGTCAGGTTCGCCCCGAACATCGCCGGGGCCGGGCCGGAGGGCCGCGTCGAGCTGTACGACCTGACCAGGGACCCGGGGGAGAGCCGCGACCTGGCCGCCGCCCGGCCGCAGATCACCAGGGAGCTGGTGGAGCTGCTCGACCGCTCGATCGGGGACGACCCGCGCACCCCGTACGGGCTGCGGAGCGAGCTGGCCGGCGACCAGATCGTGGTCAGCCTGCACAACGGCTCGACGGTGCCCTGGCGCAACGTCCGGCTCCGCCTCGACGGGCGGCGGCGGGCGCAGGCGCACACGGTCGCCCGCCTGGACCCGGGCATGGCCGTGTCGGTCGGCTTCCCGGTGCCGTCGTCGGGCCGGGCCACGGCCAGGGCCGACTTCGAGGCCGGCGGCAGGACCCACGTCTTCCGCCGCGCGCACCGGGACACGCAGCGCCCCGACACCGTCAGCCTGCTGAGCAACTGACCGTCGTCACCTCCGGACCGGCGGGCCCGCCCGCCGGTCCGGAGGCCGCTCGCAGACGATCGTCACCCCGGCGGCACCCCACTCTAGTGACGAAGAGTGATGACATCACTACCGATAGTTGACATTCTGGTGACCAGAGCTTTCCGACGAAGAGAGGAACCCATGAACCTGGTCACCCGCGCGGAGTGGCACGCCAAGAAGCCGACCAGCGAGTACGTCCGGCTCTCGTCCACGAAGGGCATCAAGATCCACTACACCGGCGGGAAGGTCCCCGCCGACCTCGCCGAGTCCGCCAACCACGACCGCTGCGCCGACCTGGTCCGGGACATCCAGCGCATGCACATGTCGGGAGGCCGCGGCGAGAGGTACATCGACCTCGGCTACAACATGGTCTGCTGCCCCCACGGGCACACCTTCGTGGGCCGCGGCCCCCACGCCCTCCCGGCGGCCAACGGCGCGGGCCTCAACTCCGGCCACTACGCGGTGCTCGCCCTGCTCGGCAGCTCGGGGCTGACCGAGCCCACCGACGACCTGCTCAACGCCCTGGTCGACGCCATCGAATACCTGCGCGAGCACGGCGACGCCGGTCGCGAGGTCAAGGGCCACCGCGACGGCTACGACACCTCCTGCCCCGGCGACCCGCTCTACCGGTGGGTGCGCGCCGGGGCCGAACGACCGTGACGGACGGCTAGGGCAGGCGCCCCACGTGGGCCAGCGCCTGCTTCAGCAGCACGCCCTGCCCGCCCGCCATCTCCTGCTGCACCATCGGCGAGGCCGCCTCCTCCGGGGTGAACCACACCAGGTCGAGCGCGTCCTGCCGGGGCCGGCAGTCACCGGCCACGGGCACGATGTAGGCCAGCGACACGGCGTGCTGCCGCGGGTCGTGGTAGGGCGTGACGCCGGGCGTGGGGAAATACTCGGCGACGGTGAACGGCTGCGGCGAGGCGGGGATGCGGGGAAGCGCCACCGGACCGAGGTCCTTCTCCAGGTGGCGCATCAGCGCGTCGCGGATCCGCTCGTGGTGCAGCACGCGTCCCGAGACCAGCGCCCGGCTGACCGTGCCGTCCGACAACATGCGCAGCAGCAGCCCGACGTGGGTGACCACCCCGGTGTCGTCGGCGCGCACCGGCACCGCGTCGATGTAGAGGATCGGCATCCGGCCGCGCACCGACTCCAGTTCGTCCGGTGCGAGCCAAGCAGGCGTGGTTTCGGTCTTTTCGGTCATCTGCTGATCGTACGGCTCGCCGGGTCAGCGGCGTACCGCACTCCGCTCAGGTGGCACGCGCCCGGCCAGCCAGGAGGCCGTGCAGATGAACAGCACGATGCCCAGGAAGGGCAGATACTCCGCGATCTTGTGTTTCATGCGAGGTCACGCTCCGCTCTCTCCTTCGCCAGCCGCCTGCGTTGCGGCTGCACGGTGTACCTGGGGTCGCCGGCCGACTCCATGCCGGCCTGGAATATCCCGAACCTGGTGCACGCCGACCCGGCCAGCAGGGCCACGCCCGCCGCCATGGCCGCGAGCCTGCTGCGCCGGCCGGCGCTCACCCCGGCCACCGCCCCGGCCAGCACCAGCGCCTCGCCCAGCCGCAGCAGCCTGCTGCGCTTGAGCGGCTCGGCCAGCGCCCCGAGCCGCCGCTCCATCCGGGCGGCGGCCACGCACTCCACGGCCGCGCCCAGCAGCGCCGCCCGCCGCGCCGGGGCCGCCTCCGCCGTCGGCGCGGCCAGCAGGCCCAGCCCGCCCGCCGCCGCCGCGGCCGACCCGGCGAACAGGAACGGCATCTCGCGGAACCCCTCGTGCCAGGCCGGCACGGCGGTGTCGCAGATCAGCGCCGCCGTGTACGTCGCCACCGCCGGCCCCGTCACCGCGGCCCCCACGGTCGCGGCCCGCCCGAGCCCCGGGAACAGCCCGGTCACGCCGGTGGCCGCCGCCGCTCCCGCCTGCGGGCCGTAGGCGGTCAGGATCCAGGTGCCGACGCTCATCGGCGAGGTGACCTTGAACACCCGCAACATGTTGAGGAAGCGGGCCGGGCGGCCCAGGTCGTGGATCAGCGCGTAGAGCGAGCCGCCCAGCGCGCACAGCGCCCCGACCTTGCTCGCCCTGGCCAGCCGCGGCCTGCCGGTCAGCTCGGCGGCGGCGGCCAGCGTGGACGACGCGCCCGCCAGGCCGCCGAGGAACAGGTAGCCGGCGATGTCGGGGGCCCGCCACGTCGGCTCGTTCAGCACCGGCCGGCCGTAGTAGGAGTCGAAGTCGGCCTTGGGCACCATCAGCCGCTCGCGCCGGCGCCCGGCCGAGCCCGGCGTGGCCTCCCGGTCGCCGCGCACCCCGGCCGTGTCGTCCATGCGCACGTCGGTCTGGCTCATCGGCACCGCCTCGGTCGTCATGCCCGCCCCCGCACTCATCCCGGCCGGGCTCATCCCCGCCGGGCTCATCCCCGCCGCGCTCATCCCCGCCGCCTCGCCGTCATGTCCGCCCCCGCTTCGGCGTTCATCCGCGCCGCCTCCATGCCGTGGCCGCCATCCCGGCGAGCAGGGCCACGGCCGCGACCGCCACGTGCCGCCACATCGACGGCAGGTCCCTCGTCGTCACCACCGGGTCGGGCGGCAGGCCGTACACCTCGGGCTCGTCCAGCAGCAGGAAGAACGCGCCCGTCCCGCCCACGCCGTCGCCCGGGTCGTGGCCGTACAGCCGGGCCGAGGTGGTCCCGGCCGCGCGCACCTGCTCCAGGCGGCGCTCGGCCCGCTCGCGCAGCTCGTCGAGGTCGCCGAACTGGATGGAGTCCGTCGGGCACGTCTTGGCGCAGGCCGGCTCCTCCCCGGCGCCCAGCCGGTCGTAGCACAGCGTGCACTTGGCGGCCACGCCGTCGCTCTCCCGCTTGCCGATCACCCCGAACGGGCAGGCCGGCACGCAGTAGCCGCAGCCGTTGCAGACGTCCGGCTGCACCACGACCGTGCCGAACTCGGTGCGGAACAGCGACCCGGTCGGGCACACGTCCAGGCAGGCCGCGTGCGTGCAGTGCTTGCACACGTCGGAGGCCATCAGCCAGCGGAAGTCCATCTCGCCGACGCCCGGCTCCTGGTGTCCCAGCGGCTTGCGCTGCTCGACGAAGGCCACGTGCCGCCAGGTGTCGGCGCTCAGCTTCACGGTGTTGTCGTAGGACCAGCCGGTGAACTCCAGGCCGTCGTCGGGGACGTGGTTCCACTCCTTGCACGCCACCTCGCACGCCTTGCACCCGATGCAGATGCTGGTGTCGGTGAAGAAGCCCACCCTGCGGCTCTCGTCGAGCCGCTCGTCGAGGTCGAAGGCCACGGCTCACGCCTCCATTCCGGTGCCGGCGCCCACTCCGGCGCGCCGCTGGTAGGACCTGACCAGCTCGGGCAGCGCCGGCCCGCGCGGCCGCCGCCCCGGCCTGATGTCCGCCGACAGGGCCTTGACCTCCTGGATGTGCGAGTTGGGGTCCAGCGAGATCGCCGACAGCTCGTTGGCCGCGTCGCCCCTGGCCAGCCCGTTCGGGCCGAAGTGGAACGGCAGCCCGATCTGGTGCAGCACCCGGCCGTCCAGGTGCAGCGACGGCATCCGGTCGGTCACCAGCACCCTGGCCTCGATGGCGTTGCGCGCGGTGACGATCGTGGCCCAGTCGCCGTGCACCAGCCCCCGCTCGGCCGCCAGCGCGGGCGAGACCTCGCAGAACATCTCCGGCTGCAACTCCGACAGGTACGGCGTGAACCGGCTCATCCCGCCGGCCGTGAAGTGCTCGGTCAGCCGGTACGTCGTCACCACGTACGGGTAGACCGAGGCCCCCGGCTCGTCCCCGCTCGGCTGGTAGCGGTTGTCCGCGTGCTCGTAGACCTTGCGGGCCGGGTTGCGCTGCTGCCCGTACAGCGGGTTGGCCACCGGGGAGTCCTGCGGCTCGTAGTGCGTGGGCAGCGGCCCGTCCACCACCCCCGACGGCGCGTACAGCCAGCCCTTGCCGTCGGCCTGCATGATGAACGGGTCGATCCCCGACAGCGCCGCCTCGCCCTGCGCGTCTGGGTGCGGCCGGTAGCCGGGGCTCTTGCCGAGCTCGAAGTCGGGCACGTCGTGACCGGTCCACACGCCGGCCTCGGCGTCCCACCAGACCAGCCGCTTGCGCTCGCTCCACGGGCTGCCGTCGGGCCTGGCCGAGGCCCGGTTGTAGAGCACGCGCCGGTTGGCGGGCCAGGCCCAGCCCCACTCGGCGGCGATCCAGTCCTGCTCGGAGGCCGGTTTGCGGCGGGCGGCCTGGTTGACGCCGTCCTTGTAGACGCCGCAGTAGATCCAGCAGCCGCAGGCCGTGGAGCCGTCGGCCTTCAGCTCGTCGTAGCCGGACAGCGGCCGGCCGTGCGCGTCCCAGCCGTTGATCTCGGCCAGCACCGCCTCCCCCGACGGCTCGGCCGTCTCGCCGTGCACCGGGTAGTCCCAGGTGAGGTCGAGCACGGGCCGGTCCATCGGATCGTCCGACCCGGCCAGCTTCTCGCGGATGATGCGGCCCAGGTGGTACATGAACCACAGGTCGCTGCGGGCGTCGCCGGCCGGCTCGACGGCCTGGTGACGCCACTGCAGCAGCCGGTTGGTGTTGGTGAAGCTGCCGCTCTTCTCGGTGTGGCAGGCCGCCGGCAGGAAGAACACCTCCGTACGGATGTCGGCGGTGCGCAGCTCGCCCGTCTCGATCTCCGGGCCGTCCTTCCACCAGGTCGCGCTCTCGATCAGGTTGAGGTCGCGCACCACCAGCCAGTCGAGGTTGGCCATGCCCAGGCGCTGCATCCTGGCGTTGGCCGAGCCGACCGCCGGGTTCTCGCCGAGCAGCAGGTAGCCCTTGCACTCGCCGGCCAGCTGCGCCAGCACGGTGTCGTACGTGCTGTGCGAGCCCGTCAGCCGGGGCAGCCAGCCGAACCGGTAGTCGTTGTCCGGCTGCGCCGACTCGCCCCACCACGCCTTGAGCAGGCTGATCAGGAAGGCCGGCATGTTCGCCCAGAAGCCCTTGTGCGGCGCGTCGGCCAGCAGGAAGTCGCGCATCCGCTCATGCTCGTGCGCGTGCGGCATCGGGATGTAGCCGGGCAGCAGGTTGAACAGCGTCGGGATGTCGCTGGAGCCCTGGATGCTGGCGTGCCCGCGCAGCGCCTGGATGCCGCCGCCGGGCCGGCCGATGTTGCCCAGCAGCAACTGCAGGATGCTCGCCGCCCTGATGAACTGGGAGCCGTCGCTGTGCTGGGTCCAGCCCACCGCGTAGACGAACTCGGCCGTCTTGTCCGGCCCGGAGTTCTCCGTCAGGTGCCGGCACACCTCGGCGAACAGGCGCCGGGGCACCCCGCACACCCGCTCGACCATCTCCGGCGTGTAGCGGGCGTAGTGGCGGCGCAGCACCTGCAGCACGCAGCGGGGGTGGCGCAGCGTCTCGTCGCGCCGCGCCCGCCCGTCGAGCGGCGCGCCGGTGGCGCCGTGCACCTCCGTGCGGCCCGGCGGGTCGGTGCCGGCCACCCGCCGGTACTCGGTGTCGCGCGACCCCGAGGCGGCGACCGTGGTCATGCCCTCGTACTGCCAGGACTCCTGGTCGTACTCGCGGCAGCCGGGGTCGAAGCCGGAGAAGAGGCCGTCGAGGTCCTCGGCGTCGCGGTAGTCCTCGCGCAGGATCGTGGCCGCGTTGGTGTAGTTGAGCACGTACTCGTGGAAGTACAGCTCGTTCTCCAGCACGTGGCTGATGATCGCGCCGAGGAAGGCCACGTCGGAGCCGGCGCGGATGGGCACGTGCAGGTCGGCCAGCGCGCTGGTGCGGGTGAAGCGCGGGTCGACGTGGATGATCACCGCGCCGCGCGCCTTGGCCTCCATCACCCACTGGAAGCCCACCGGGTGCGCCTCGGCGAAGTTGGAGCCCTGGATGACCACGCAGTCGGAGTGCTGCAGGTCCTGCATGAACGTGGTGGCCCCGCCGCGCCCGAACGACGTGCCGAGCCCCACCACCGTCGAGCTGTGGCAGACGCGGGCCTGGTTCTCGACCTGCACCACGCCCAGCGCCGTCAGCAGCTTCTTGATGAGGTAGTTCTCCTCGTTGTCCAGCGTCGCGCCGCCCAGGCTGGCGATGCCCATGGTGCGGGCCGTGCGCAGGCCGCCCTGCTCCCACTGCCAGGTCTCGCGCCGGGTCTCGATGATCCGGTCGGCGATCATGTCCATGGCGGTGGCCAGGTCGATCGGCTGCCAGTCGGCCGCGCCCGGCGGCCGGTAGAGCGCCTGGTGCCGCCTGCCGGAGTCGGTGGTGAGCTGGAGGCTGGCCGCGCCCTTCGGGCACAGCCTGCCCCGGCTGATGGGGGAGTCGGGGTCGCCCTCGATCTGGACGACCTTCTCCTCCCGTACGTACACCTTCTGGGCGCAGCCCACGGCGCAGTACGGGCACACCGACTTCACCACCCGGTCGGCCGTGGCCGTGCGCGCCCGCCACGCCTCCGTCCTGGCCGACTTCGCCGCCGGGCCCCGCCCCGTACGGTCACCGCCGGTGAGCTGCCGCAGCAGCGGCCACCGCAGATCCATGACACCCCCCGATGTCCCCGGCACGAGTCCTGCCCGGCACCGGCCGGGGGAAACCGGCAGGTCAGAGGGGGGTCAGAAGACGCGGGAGGCGGCCTCGTCCCAGGCGGCGCGATCACCGGCCGGCTCGTAGCGGCGCAGCGGCTGGGAGGAGGCGACCAGCGCGCGCATCTCCTCCAGCCCGGAGACCAGCCCGGCCGCCCGCGCCTGCACCAGCACGTTGCCGAGCGCGGTCGCCTCGGCCGGCCCCGCCACCACCGGCAGCCCGCAGGCGTCGGCGGTGAACTGGCACAGCAGCTCGTTGCGCGACCCGCCGCCCACCAGGTGCACCACCTCGACGTCGCGCCCGGACAGCTCCATCGCCTGCCGCACGGCCAGCCGGTGGCCGAGCGCCAGGCTCTCCAGCACGCAGCGCACGAACGCGGCGGGGGAGGCGGGCGGGCGCTGCCCGGTGCGGCGGCACTCGGCGGCGATCCTGGCCGGCATGTCGCCCGGCGGCAGGAACACCGGCTCGTCGGGGTTGACCACGGCCGCGAACGGCCGCTCGCCGGCCGCGGCCGCCAGCAGCTCGCCCAGGTCGGAGCCGGGCCAGGCGCGCAGGCACTCCTGCAGCAGCCACAGGCCCATCACGTTGCGCAGGTAGCGGACGGTGCCGTCGATGCCGGCCTCGTTGGTGAAGTTGGCCGCGCGGCTCCCGGGCGTCAGCACCGGGCCGGGCAGCTCCACCCCGGCCAGCGACCAGGTGCCGCACGAGACGTAGGCGAAGGCGGGCCCGGCGGCGGGCACCGCGGCCACCGCCGAGGCCGTGTCGTGCGAGCCCACCGCCCTGACGGGGGCCGACCAGCCGATCTCCGCGGCCACGTCCCTGCGCAGGCCGCCGACCGCGTCGCCGGGCTGCCGCAGCGGCGGGAAGATGCCGGCGGGCAGCCCGAGCCGCTCGATCAGCGGTAAGGCCCACGACCGCGTGCGCACGTCGAGCAGGCCCGTCGTCGAGGCGTTGGTCACCTCGGCGCCGCGCTCGCCGGTCAGCCAGTAGCCGATCAGGTCGGGGATCAGCAACATCGTGGCCGCCCCGTCGAGCCGGTCGGCCAGCAGCTGGTAGATCGTGTTGAACGGCAGCACCTGCAGCCCGGACACGTCGTAGAGCGTCTCGGCCCCGACCGCCCCGGCCACCTGTTCGGCCACGCCGGCCGTGCGCTCGTCGCGGTAGTGCACCGGGTTGCCCAGCATCGCGCCCGACTCGTCGAGCAGCGCGTAGTCCACCGCCCACGAGTCGACGCCGATGGAGGAGACGGGGCCGGCCGCCCGCAGGCCCGCCAGGACCTCCCGGTAGAGGCCGAGGATGTCCCAGTAGAGGCGGCCGGCCACGCGCACCGGGCCGTTGGCGAAGCGGCGCGCCTCGGTCAGGCTCAGGCCGTCGGACAGGTCGGCCAGCATCACCCTCCCGCTGGAGGCCCCCAGGTCGACGGCGGCGAAACGGCGGCTCATTGTGTGGACTCCCTGGCGATGAGCTCCGGCTGGAACATGATGTGCTGGTGGGCGTGCGTGTCGGGGTTGTCGCACTCGTCCAGCAGCAGCTCGGTGGCGATGCGGCCGAGCTGGTACGTCGGCTGGCGCATCGAGCTGAGCGACACGGCCGAGGCGGCGGCGAAGTCGATGTCGTCGTAGCCCATCAGCGCCACGTCCTCGGGCACCCGCACCCCCGAGCGCAGCAGCGCGCGCAGCACGCCGAGCGCGAGCAGGTCGTTGGCGCAGAAGACGGCCTCGGGCAGCCCCTCGGCGATCAGCCCGGCCGCCGCCTGCTCGCCCGCGCGGGCGGTCATCGTCGCGGTCTCGGCCACCCTCAGCTCCTCGGGGTCGAGCCCGGCCGCCCGCATCGCCGCCTTGGCGCCCTCCCGCCGCTCCACGCACTGCCGGATCGTCAGCGGGCCCGTCACGTACGCCAGGCTGCGCGCGCCCCTGGCCAGCAGGTGCGCCACGGCGGCCCGGCCGCCCGCGACGTCGTCGACCGCGACCGCGCACTGGTCGGGCCGGTGCGCCGGATGGTCGACCAGCACCACGCTGATGCCGTGCCCGCGCAGCCGGTCGAGCCGGGCGGGGTCCTCGCCGGAGGGGGTGATGAGCACCCCGCGCACCCGGTGCTCGGCCAGCACCCGCAGGTTGCGCTCCTCCTTGTCCTGCGAGCCGGCCGAATTGCCCAGGATGACGGCGTAGCCCAGCTCGCTGGCGACGTCCTCGACCCCGGCGGCGACCTCGGTGAAGAACGGGTTGCCGATGTCGATCACGCTCAGGCCGATCGTCCTGCTGTGCCCGGCGCGCAGCGTCGAGGCCGAGCCGTGGCGCACGAAGCCCAGCTCGCTGATGGCCGCCTCCACGCGCTCCCGCGTCGCGGGGGCGACTTTGCCGGGCCGGTTCAGTACGTTGGAGACCGTGCCTGGGGAGACGCCGGCGTACGCGGCGACGTCCTTGATGCTGACCATGGCCATGGGCACAGATTAAAACGTACTAACGGAGAGTGCGCCAGTCGCGACACCGGTGGACACGCGGATGCGCGTTGACACCGCCGCGAAGGTCCCCCTAACGTCGCGCGCCGGAAGTAAAACGTTCTACACCGAGGAGCGCTCGTGATCCGGGCTGCCATCGTAGGAGCCGGCACCATCGCCGCGCACAGCCACGTGCCCGCGCTGCGGGCCCACCGCGACCGCGTCGAGCTGGTGGCCGTGGCCGACGTGGACCGGGCCAGGGCCGAGGCGCTGGCCGGCGGCGCGGCGGCCTACACCGACCTGGCGGAGCTGCTCGCGGCCGAGCGGCCCGACCTCGTGCTCGTCTGCACGCCGCCGCACCTGCACCTGGCGCAGGCGGTCGCCGCCCTGGAGTCGGGGGCGTGGGTGTGGTGCGAGAAGCCGGCCGCGCTCTCCCTGGCCGAGTACGACGCGATGTGCGCCGCCGAGGGGCCGGAGGGGCCGTACCTGTCGGTCGTCTACCAGCAGCGCTTCGGCTCGGGCGCCGGGCACCTGCGCGCGCTGGGCGGCGCGCTGGGCCGGCCGCTGCTGGCGCTGTGCCAGACGACCTGGCACCGCGGCGACGACTACTACGCCGTGCCCTACCGCGGCAAGTGGGCCACCGAGGGCGGCGGCACGACCGTGCTGCACGGCGTGCACCAGATGGACCTGATGCTCTCGGTCTTCGGCGACTGGGCCGAGATCAGGGCCATGGCGGGCCGCCTGGACCGGCCGATCGAGACCGAGGACGTGTCGCTGGCCATGGTCAGGTTCGACAACGGCGCGATGGCCTCGGTCGTCACCAGCGTGCTGTCGCCGCGCCAGGAGAGCTACCTGCGCTTCGACTTCGCCGACGCCACGGTGGAGCTGCGCCACCTGTACGGCTACGGCAACGCCGACTGGACCTCCACCTCCCCGCTGTGGAACCCGCCCGAGGACGTGCCCAGCAGCCACGCCACCCAGCTCGGCCTGCTGCTCGACGCCTACGACCGGGGCGAGCGCCCGCCGGCCTCCGGCGCGGACGGCAGGCGGGCCATGGAGTTCGTGACCGGCCTGTACGCCTCCGCCTTCACCGGCCGGCCGGTGCTCAGGAGCGAGCTCACCCCGGACCACCCCTTCTACCACCGGCTCGACGGCGGCGTTGAAACGTTCTTCAGCGCCACGCCGGGTTCATGACAGTTCAACCACGGCACCGTCGCGGGCCGCTCGCGCCCTCGGCGGAATCAGCTCCGCTGACCAGCGGGGACGTCCATCGGCGGCGACCGAGGTCTTGTGCGCCGGTGCACGGGAACGTTTTAATCCCCGTTGAACACAGGCGTCACAACCTGTGAGCGCTAACAGTCATTTCGAAAGGCAGGCTTCATGCCGGATGTCATCGCGTACGGCGGGGACTGGAATCCCGAGCAGTGGCCCGAGGAGACGTGGGAGCAGGACGTCGCGCTGATGCGCGAGGCCGGCGTCAACCGGGTCAGCGTCGGGATCTTCTCCTGGTCGCTGCTCGAACCCGTCGAAGGCGTCTTCGACTTCGGCTGGTTCGACCGGGTGATGGACCTGCTGGCCGGCAACGGGATCGGCGCCAACCTGGCCACCCCCACCGCCTCCCCGCCGCCCTGGTTCGCCACGGCCCACCCCGAGGCGCTGCCCGTGGACGCCGACGGCCGGCGCCTCCACCACGGCAGCAGGCAGGGCTTCTGCCCCAGCTCGCCGATCTACCGCGAGAAGGCGCTGCGCATCGCCGAGCAGGTGGCGCTGCGCTACCGGGACCATCCGGCGCTGGTCATGTGGCACGTGCACAACGAGTACGGCTGCCACAACGCCCGCTGCCACTGCGACACCTCGGCCGCGGCCTTCCGCACCTGGCTGCGCGCCCGCTACGGCACCCTGGACGCGCTCAACGACGCGTGGGGCACCGCGTTCTGGTCGCAGCGCTACAGCGACTGGGCGCAGATCCTGCCGCCCCGCGCCACCCCCAGCTTCACCAACCCGGGCCAGCAGCTCGACTTCCGCAGGTTCAGCTCCGACGCCCTGGTCGAGCTCTACACCGCCGAACGCGACCTGCTCAGGCGGCTCACCCCCGGCGTGCCCGCCACCACCAACCTCATGGCCGGCGCCCACTGGGACATGGACTGCCGGGCCTTCGCCGCCGAGGTGGACGTGATCTCCACCGACCACTACCTGATCGGCGCCCGCCCCGAGCCCCACATCGACCTGGCCTTCGCCGCCGACTACGCCCGCTCGCTGGGCGGCGGGCGCCCCTGGCTGCTCATGGAGCACTCCACCGGCGCGGTCAACTGGCAGCAGCCGCGCAACCTCGCCAAGACCCCCGGCGAGCTGCGCCGCAACTCGCTGTCCCATCTGGCCAGAGGCGCCGACGGGATCATGTTCTTCCAGTGGCGCCAGTCCAGGGCCGGCGCCGAGAAGTGGCACTCGGCGATGCTGCCGCACGCCGGCACCGACACCAAGATCTGGCGCGAGGTCGTCGCGCTCGGGGCGGAGCTGGCCGGGCTGGCCGGCGTGGCCGGCAGCACGGTGCGCGCCGACGTCGCCCTGCTCGTCGACCACTCCAGCGTCTGGGCCCAGGACCACCCCGCCCAGCCCACGTCCGAGCTGGACCCGGTGGAGGAGGCCAAGCGCTGGCACGCCGCGCTCTGGCGGGCCGGCGTCACCTGCGACGTGGCACACCCCGAGGACGACCTGACCGGCTACCGCCTGGTCGTGGTGCCCCAGCTCTACCTGGTGAGCGACGCGGGCGCGGCCAACGTGGAGGACTTCGCCCGGCGCGGCGGGGTGGTGGTCGTGGGGCCGTACAGCGGGATCGTGGACGAGCACGACCGGGTGCGGCTGGGCGGCTACCCCGGCGCCTGGCGAGACCTGCTCGGCGTCACGGTGGAGGAGTTCTTCCCGCTGGCGGGGCCGATCCGGCTGGCCTCGGGCACGACGGCCGGCGTGTGGAGCGAGCAGGCGCGGGCCACGACGGCGAAGGTGCTCGACACGTACGAGGGCGGCGAGCCCGCCTGGACCCGCAACCAGTACGGCGACGGCACCGCCCACTACCTGACCACCAGGCTCGACGACGCGGCGCTGGCCGAGGTCCTCGCCACGGCCTGCCGCGAGGCGCGGGTCGAGCCGCCGGCGCGCAGCGTGCCGGGCGTGGAGGTGGTGCGGCGCTCGCACGCCGACGGCCGCTCGTTCCTGTTCGCGATCAACCACACGGACGCGGACGCGCCGGTCACGACCGCCACGGGCGAGACCGTCACCGTCCCCGCCGGCGACGCCGTGGTCATCCCCGGCTGACCCCGGCCGATCCCGGCCCCGCGCGGACCAGCGCGGGGCCGGGGGATTAAGCCGGGGGATTAAGCCGGGGGATTAAAACGTGTCACCCCCCGATCCGGGGCCCCACCCCCGGATCGGGGGCGGGTGACGCATTGACAGTGGGCATCGGGAATCATAGTTTCCTGCACGAGAGATTAAAACGTTTTTGAAAGGAGTGTCGGTGCAACGCGTCTGCTTCCTGCTGAAAGTCCGCCCGGAACGGCTGGCGGAATACCGCGAACGCCACCGCGACGTCTGGCCGGAGATGCGAGAGGCGCTGTCGCGCACCGGCTGGCACAACTACTCGCTCTTCCTCAGGGACGACGGCCTCCTCGTGGGCTATCTGGAGACCGACGACTTCGAGGCGGCGCAGCGGGCCATGGCCGAGACCGAGGTCAACGCCCGCTGGCAGGCCGAGATGGCGCCGTTCTTCGAGGGCCTCGACGGCCGCCCCGACGAGGGCATGACACCGCTGACCGAAGTGTTCCACCTGGACTGATCGGGGAGTAATGACTGACATCAAGGCCGCGCTGCGAACCCAGCGCATCGAGACGCCGTCCTGGGCCTACGGCAACAGCGGCACCCGGTTCAAGGTCTTCGCCCAGCAGGGCGTGCCGCGCGACCCGTACGAGAAGCTGGCCGACGCCGCCCAGGTGCACGCCCACACCGGCATCGCGCCCACGGTCGCCCTGCACATCCCGTGGGACAAGGTGGACGACTACGCCGACCTGGCCCGCCACGCCCGCGAGCTGGGCGTGGGGATCGGCGCGATCAACTCCAACGTCTTCCAGGACGACGACTACAAGCTGGGCAGCGTCACTCACCCGGACGCGCGGGTGCGCCGCAAGGCCACCGACCACCTGCTCGAGTGCGTGGACATCATGGACGCCACCGGCTCCGACACCCTCAAGCTCTGGTTCTCCGACGGCATCAACTACCCCGGCCAGGACGACCTCAGGGCCCGCCAGGACCGCCTGGCCGAGTCGCTGGCCGAGGTCTACGACCGCCTGGGCGAGGGCCAGCGCTTCCTGCTGGAGTACAAGCTGTTCGAGCCCGCCTTCTACGCCACCGACGTGCCCGACTGGGGCACCGCCTACGCCCACTGTGTCAAGCTCGGCCCCAAGGCGCAGGTCGTCGTGGACACCGGCCACCACGCGCCGGGCACCAACATCGAGTTCATCGTCGCCTTCCTGCTGCGCGAGGGCAAGCTCGGCGGCTTCGACTTCAACTCCCGCTTCTACGCCGACGACGACCTGATGGTGGGCGCGGCGGACCCGTTCCAGCTCTTCCGCATCATGTACGAGGTCATCAGGGGCGGCGGCTTCACCGACGAGGTCGCGTTCATGCTCGACCAGTGCCACAACATCGAGCCCAAGATCCCGGGCCAGATCCGCTCGGTCATGAACGTGCAGGAGGCCACCGCCAAGGCGCTGCTCGTCGACCGCGACGCCCTGGCCGCCGCGCAGGCCGCGGGCGACGTGCTGGGCGCCAACGCCGTCCTCATGGACGCCTACAACACCGACGTGCGGCCGCTGCTCGCCGAGCTGCGCGAGGAGATGGGCCTGGCGCCCGACCCGATGGCCGCCTACGCCACGTCCGGATACTTCGAGAAGATCGCCGCCGAGCGCGTCGGCGGCAACCAGGCCGGCTGGGGGGCCTGAACCATCATGTCCAACTCCATGTCCGACTCCATGTCCCACGACGCCTCCACGATCGTCAACGAACTGCTCGACCGCTCCCACCGCCTGGGCGCCGACCCGCGCAACACCAACTACGCGGGCGGCAACACCTCGGCCAAGGGCGCCGCGCCCGACCCCGTCACCGGTGAGGAGGTGGAGCTGCTCTGGGTCAAGGGCTCGGGCGGCGACCTCGGCACGCTGAAGGAGCAGGGCCTGGCCGTGCTGCGCCTCGACCGGCTGCGCGCGCTCAAGAACGTCTACCCGGGCGTGGAGCGCGAGGACGAGATGGTCGCGGCCTTCGACTACTGCCTGCACGGCAAGGGCGGCGCCGCCCCGTCCATCGACACCGCCATGCACGGCTTGGTCGAGGCCGCGCACGTCGACCACCTGCACCCCGACGCCGGCATCGCGCTGGCCACCGCCGCCGACGGCGAGGAGCTGACCCGCCGCGTCTTCGGCGACCGCGTGGTGTGGGTGCCGTGGCGGCGGCCCGGCTTCCAGCTCGGCCTGGACATCGCCGCCATCAAGGAGGCGAACCCGCAGGCCATCGGCTGCATCCTGGGCGGCCACGGCATCACCGCGTGGGGCGCGACCTCCGAGGAGTGCGAGGCCCGCTCGCTGGAGATCATCCGCACCGCCGAGGCGTACCTGGCCGAGCACGGCCGCCCCGACCCGTTCGGCGCGGTGATCCACGACACCCTGCCGGAGACCGAGCGGCACGAGCGCGCCGCCGCGCTCTTCCCGATCATCCGCGGCCTGGCCTCCACCGACGTTCGCGTGGTCGGTCACTACACCGACACCCCCGAGGTGCTGGACTTCCTCTCGCGCGCCGAGCACCCCAGGCTCGCCGCGCTGGGCACCTCCTGCCCCGACCACTTCCTGCGCACCAAGGTCGCGCCGCTGGTGCTGGATCTGCCGCCGGACGCCCCGCTGGAGCGGGCCGCCGAGCGGCTGCGCGAGCTGCACGCCGCCTACCGGGCCGACTACACCGCCTACTACGAGCGGCACGCCGGCCCCGACTCGCCGCCCATGCGCGGCGCGGACCCGGCGATCGTGCTGGTGCCCGGCGTCGGCATGTTCTCCTTCGGCAAGGACAAGCAGACCGCGCGGGTGGCCGGCGAGTTCTACGTCAACGCCATCAACGTCATGCGCGGCGCGGAGTCCGTCTCCACCTACGCCCCCATCCCCGAGTCGGAGAAGTTCCGCATCGAGTACTGGGAGCTGGAGGAGGCCAAGCTCCGCCGCATGCCCAGGCCCAAGCCCCTGGCCACCAGGATCGCGCTGGTGACCGGCGGCGGCTCGGGCATCGGCGCGGCCACCGCGCGCCGGCTGGCCGCCGAGGGCGCGTGCGTGATCGTGGCCGACCGCGACCTCGGCGCGGCGGAGAAGGTGGCCGCCGAGATCGGCGCGAACGCCTACCGCGTCTCCGACGTCGCCGTGGCGGTCGGGGTGGACGTCACCTCGGAGGAGCAGATCGTCGCGGCGGTGCGCGCGGGCGTGCTCGCCTTCGGCGGCGTCGACCTGGTCGTCAACAACGCCGGGCTGTCGCTGTCGCGCGCGCTCCTGGAGACCACGGTGGCCGACTGGGACCTGCAGCACGACGTCATGGCGCGCGGCTCGTTCCTGGTCTCCCGCGAGACGGCCCGGGTCATGATCGACCAGGGCATGGGCGGCGACGTCATCTACATCTCCTCCAAGAACGCCGTCTTCGCCGGCCCCAACAACGTCGCCTACGGCGCCGCCAAGGCCGACCAGGCCCACCAGGTGCGCCTGCTGGCGGCCGAGCTGGGCGGCCACGGCATCCGGGTGAACGGCATCAACCCCGACGGCGTCGTCCGCGGCTCCGGCATCTTCGCCTCCGGCTGGGGCGCCAACCGCGCCGCCGTGTACGGGGTGGAGGAGGAGCGGCTCGGCGAGTTCTACGCCCAGCGCACCCTGCTCAAGCGCGAGGTCCTGCCCGAGCACGTGGCCAACGCCGTCTTCGCCCTCACCGGCGGCGACCTCACCCACACCACGGGCCTGCACATCCCCGTGGACGCCGGCGTGGCCGCCGCGTTCCTCCGCTAGGGACGCGGCGCCGCCGGCCCGGCACCACCCCGGCCGCCGTGACCAGGACCCCTCCGGCCACGGCGGCCCTCGCCATTCCCCGGCCCCGCCCCGCCTCGGCTCCGCGCTCCTGCCTCGGCTCCGCCTCCCGCGCCGGGAGCGCGCTCTCCGCGCGCCCGGAGCGGCCCCGTCCCCGCGGTCCGGGTGTCCTACCCGCGTGTACGCGCCGCCGATTCGGACAAGAACATCGTGATGGCCCCTGTCCCGACGTCACCGTCTCCGGAGCGCCCGCGCAGGTGACAAGTCTCACGATGCGGGCATCCGGCCCGTCGCGGCTTGCATGTACATCCTCTAGAGTGCATTATCTTCACAAGCAAGGTCATGAGTGATGATGCATAATCATGCAGCAGGAGGGGTCGAATTGAGGGCAGCGGTCGCGGGGGCCAGCGGCTACGCGGGAGGGGAGCTGCTCCGCCTCCTCCTCGGCCACCCCGAGTTCGAGATCGGCGCGCTCACCGCCGCCGCCAGCGCCGGCAGCCCGCTCGGCGCCCACCAGCCCCACCTGCCGCAACTGGCCGGCCGCCTGATCGAGGACACCACCGCCGACACGCTCGCCGGCCACGACGTCGTCTTCCTGGCCCTGCCGCACGGCCACTCCGCCGCCGTCGCCGCCCAGCTCGGCGAGGAGACGATCGTGGTCGACTGCGGCGCCGACCACCGGCTCTCCGACCCGGCCGCCTGGCAGGAGTTCTACGGCGGCGAGCACGCCGGCACCTGGCCCTACGGCCTGCCCGAGCTGCCCGGCCAGCGCGAGATCCTCAGGAGCGCCAAGCGCATCGCCGTCCCCGGCTGCTACCCGACCTCGGTGCTGCTCGCGCTGACGCCCGCCTTCGCCGCCGGGCTCGCCGGGCCCGACGTGGTCGTGGTGGCCGCCAGCGGCACCAGCGGCGCCGGCAAGTCGCTCAAGCCCAGCCTGCTCGGCAGCGAGGTCATGGGCTCGGCCAGCGCGTACGGCGTGGGCGGCGTCCACCGGCACACCCCCGAGATGGAGCAGGGCCTGTCGGCCGTGGCGGGCACGCCGGTGCGCGTGTCGTTCACCCCGACCCTGGCCCCCATGAGCCGCGGCATCCTGGCCACCTGCACCGCCCCCGCCGCCCCCGGCCTCACCAAGGAGGCGCTGCGCACGGCGTACGAGCTGGCGCTGAAGGACGAGCCGTTCGTGCGGCTCCTGCCCGAGGGCGTCTGGCCCGCCACCTCCATGACCTACGGCGCCAACACCGCGGCGCTGCAGGTGACGCTCGACGAGCGCGCGGGCCGCGTGGTCGCCGTCATCGCCATCGACAACCTCACCAAGGGCACGGCCGGGGGCGCCCTGCAGAGCGTGAACCTCGCCCTCGGCCTGCAGGAAGAGCTCGGCCTCCCCATGACAGGAGTCGCACCATGAGTGTTACAGCCCCCCTGGGCTTCCGGGCCGCGGGCGTCGCCGCCGGGATCAAATCCGGCGGCGCCCGCGACCTGGCCCTCGTCGTCAACGACGGGCCCTGCCGCGCCGCCGCGGGCGTCTTCACCGCCAACCGCGTGAAGGCCGCGCCGGTGCTGTGGTCGCAGCAGGTCCTGGCGGGCGGGCGGCTGCGGGCGGTCGTGCTGAACTCCGGCGGCGCCAACGCCTGCACGGGCCCGGAGGGCTTCCAGGACACCCACGCCACCGCCGAGAAGGTCGCCGAGGCGCTGCAGGACTCCGCGGGCGAGGTCGCGGTCTGCTCCACCGGCCTGATCGGCGAGCGGCTGCCGATGGAGGCGCTGCTGTCCGGCGTCGAGACCGCCGCGGGCCAGCTCTCCCGCGACGGCGGCCTGGCCGCCGCCGACGCCATCCGGACCACCGACACCGTCTCCAAGATCTCCTTCAAGCGCGGCACCGGCTACATGGTCGGCGGGATGGCCAAGGGCGCCGGCATGCTCGCCCCGGCCCTGGCCACCATGCTCTGCGTGATCACCACCGACGCCGACCTGACCAGCGAGGAGCTCGACGCCACCCTGCGCAGGGCCACGTCCAGGACGTTCGACCGGCTCGACACCGACGGCTGCATGTCCACCAACGACACCGTGCTGCTGCTCGCCAGCGGCGCCGCCGGGGTCAAGCCCGACCTGGCCGAGTTCGAGCAGCGGGTCACCGAGGTCTGCGCCGACCTGGCCAGGCAGCTCCTGGTGGACGCCGAGGGCGCCTCCAAGGCCATCGCCATCGAGGTGGTCGGCGCGGCCTCCGAGGACGACGCGGTCAAGGTCGGCCGCTCCGTGGCCCGTTCCAACCTGCTCAAGTGCGCCATCCACGGCGAGGACCCGAACTGGGGCCGCGTGCTGGCCGCCGTCGGCACCACCGACGCGGAGTTCGAGCCCGACCGCCTCAACGTCGCCATCAACGGCATCTGGATCTGCCGCGGCGGCGCCGTGGGCGACGACCGCTCCAAGGTGGACATGCGCCCCCGCGACGTGACGATCACCATCGACCTGTCGGCCGGCCCGCACACCGCCACGGTGCACACGACCGACCTGACGGCCGACTACGTCCACGAGAACTCGGCGTACTCCTCATGAGGCGCACCGCCGCGCAGACCAAGGCCGGCACCCTGATCGAGGCGCTGCCCTGGCTGACCCGCTTCGCCGGCGCGACCGTCGTCATCAAGTACGGCGGCAACGCCATGATCGAGGAGTCCCTCAAGGAGGGCTTCGCCGAGGACGTCGTCTTCCTGCAGCACGCGGGCCTGCGCCCGGTCGTCGTGCACGGCGGCGGCCCGCAGATCAGCAGCGCCCTGGACAGGCTCGGCATCGAGTCCACCTTCGCCGCCGGCCTGCGGGTCACCACGCCCGAGGCCATGCAGGTCGTCAGGATGGTGCTCACCGGCCAGGTCAACCGCGACATCGTCGGCCTGATCAACCGGCACGGCCCGTTCGCCGTCGGCATGTCCGGCGAGGACGCCCACCTGTTCACCGCCGTGCGCAAGCACGCCGTCGTGGACGGCCGGCCGGTGGACATCGGCCAGGTCGGCGAGATCATCAAGGTCGACCCCGGCGCGGTGCACGCCCTGATCGCCGACGGCCGCATCCCGGTGATCTCCAGCGTCGCCAGGGGCGACGACGGCGAGATCTACAACGTCAACGCCGACACCGCCGCCGCCGCGCTGGCCGTGGCGCTGCAGGCGCAGAAACTGATCGTCCTGACCGACGTCGAGGGCCTGTACGCCAACTGGCCCGACGACACCGACGTGATCGACGAGCTCACCGCCGACGAGCTCGCGGCCCTGATGCCCACACTGTCCAGCGGGATGGTCCCGAAGATGGAGGCGTGCCTGTCGGCCGTCCAGGGCGGGGTCCCCCGGGCCCACGTCCTCGACGGGCGGGTGCCGCACGCCCTGCTGCTGGAGATCTTCACCAATGAAGGAATCGGAACGATGGTGATGCCCTCATGAGCCTGTACGAAAGGTTCGACAACGCCTTCATGCCCAACTACGGCGTCCCCCCGGTCGCCCTGGCACGAGGCGAGGGCACCCGCGTGTGGGACGTCGAGGGCAGGCAGTACCTCGACTTCATCGCCGGCATCGCGACCAGCTCGCTCGGCCACGCCCACCCCGCCCTGGTCGAGGCGGTCTCCCGGCAGGTGGCCACCATCGCGCACACCAGCAACCTGTTCCTGCACGAGCCCGAGGTGCTGCTCGCGGAGAAGCTCCTGTCGCTGCTCGACGCCCCCGCCCGGGTCTTCTTCGCCAACTCCGGCACCGAGGCCAACGAGGCCGCCTACAAGCTGGCGCTCAAGTACGGCCGGCGCGAGGGCCGCTCCTACTTCGTGGCCGCCGAGAACGGCTTCCACGGCCGCACCATCGGCGCCCTGTCCCTGACGGGCAAGAAGTCCATCCGCGACCAGTTCGGACCGTTCCCGGTCCCGGTCCGCTTCGTCCCGTACGGCGACGCCGACGCGCTCAAGGAGGCCGTCACCGACGACTGCATCGCGGTCTTCCTGGAGCCCACCCAGGGCGAGGCCGGCGTGGTGCCGCCGCCCGAGGGCTACTTCGAGGCGGCCCGCGTGATCTGCGACGCGACCGGCGCGCTGCTGGTGGCCGACGAGATCCAGTCGGCGATCGGCCGCAGCGGCCACTGGTTCGCCCACCAGGCCGACGGCGTCACCCCCGACATCGTCACCCTGGCCAAGGGCCTGGGCGGCGGCCTGCCGATCGGCGCCTGCGTCGGGTTCGGCGAGGCCGGCACGCTGTTCGAGAAGGGCGACCACGGCTCGACGTTCGGCGGCAACCCGGTCTCGTGCGCCGCGGCGCTGGCCGTGCTCGACACCGTCGACCTCGACCACGTGCGCTCCGTCGCCGCCCGGCTGCGCGGCGGCCTGGAGGGCGTCGGCCACCCGCTGCTCAAGGGCGTGCGCGGCCGCGGCCTCTGGCTGGCCGCGGTGCTGTCCGAGCCGCGCGCGGCCCAGGTCCAGCAGGCCGCCGCGAACGCCGGCTTCCTGGTCAACGCCGTGCAACCCGACGCGATCCGCATCGCGCCACCGCTGATCGTCACCCCCGACGAGGTGGACGCCCTCGTGACCGCGTTCCCCACGATCCTGGAGGAGGCGGCCAAGTGAACGGCGGCCAAGTGAACATCGAGCACAACCCCGCGAAGGTCAGGCACTTCCTGCGCGACGACGACCTGAGCCCCGCCGAGCAGGCGGAGGTCCTCGACCTGGCCGCCGCCATGAAGAAGGACCGGTTCGGCTGGCGCCCCTTCGAGGGCCCGCAGAGCGTCGCCGTCCTGTTCGACAAGCCGTCCGCCAGGACCCGCGTCTCCTTCCACGCCGGCATCGGCGAGCTGGGCGGCCTGCCGCTCATCGTGGACAACGTCTCGGTCCTCATGGGCCGCGGCGAGCCGGCCGCCGACATCGCCAGGGTCTTCGACCGGCAGGTGGCCGCCATCGTCTGGCGCACCTCCGGGCAGGAGCGCATCGACGAGATGGCCGCCCATTCCCGGGTGCCGGTCGTCAACGCGCTCACCGACGAGTTCCACCCCTGCCAGATCCTCGCCGACCTGCAGACCATCAGAGAGAGGCTGGGCCGCACCGCCGGGCTCACGCTCACCTACCTGGGCGACGGCGCCAACAACATGGCCCACTCCTACCTGCTCGGCGGCGCCACGGCCGGCATGCACGTGCGCATCGCCGCCCCGGCCGGCTACCAGCCCGACGCGCTCGTCCTCGACCGCGCCGCCGCCATCGCCGCAGGCACCGGCGGCTCGGTCGCCACGCTGTCCGACCCCGCGGCCGCCGCCGAGGGCGCCCACGTGATCGCCACGGACACGTGGGTCTCGATGGGCCAGGACGGCAAGGACGAGCGGGTGGCCGCGCTCATGCCGTACCAGGTGAACGCCGAGCTGCTCGCGCACGCCGCGCCCGACGCGATCGTGCTGCACTGCCTGCCCGCCTACCGCGACTACGAGATCACCGCCGACGTGCTCGAAGGGCCGCGCAGCGTGGTGTGGGACCAGGCGGAGAACCGGCTGCACGCGCAGAAGGCCCTCCTGCACTGGCTAGTGTCGGCGGCATGACGATCCCGATGACCAAGGCCGCGCGGCAGGCCAAGATCACCGACCTGCTGCAGCGGAAGGCCGTGCGCTCCCAGCCCGAGCTGGCCAAGCTGCTCGCCGAGAGCGGCGTCGAGGTCACCCAGGCCACGCTCTCGCGCGACCTCGACGAGCTCGGCGCGCTCAAGCTGCGCGCCGACGACGGCTCCCTCGTCTACGCGCTGCCCGGCGAGGGCGGCGGCAGGATCCCGCTGACCCGGCTGGGCACCGGCGAGACCCCCGCCGCCCGCCTGCACCGCATCGCGGAGGAGCTGCTGGTCAGCGCCGAGGCCTCGGCCAACCTGGTCATCGTACGCACACCGCCCGGCGCGGCCCAGTTCCTGGCCTCCGCCATCGACCACGCCGACTGGGAGACCATCCTCGGCACGGTCGCGGGTGACGACACCATCCTCGTCATCAGCCGCGACCCCGCGGGCGGGCAGGCCCTCGCGCAGGCACTGCTCAAGGCCGCCGACCGGCGCGCCTAGCGCACTTTTGGAGATCATGAAATGCCCGACAGGGCAGTCCCCGCCTGTTCAGGCGGCCCGGACACCTTTGACCAGGCGCAGGCCAAGGGCTTCGTCCAGCTCTTCTCCCTGCCCGCTAAGATCGCGGCCGCACGGGACGCGAAGAGAGGCTGAGTTGCACTATGGTCGCGGGGGAAACGGAGGAGATGACGGTGAGTGAAGGCAAGCCGATGCGGCTGTGGGGCGGACGCTTCGAGAGCGGCCCGTCCGACGCGCTGGCCCGGCTGTCGGTGAGCGTGCACTTCGACTGGCGGCTGGTGCCGTACGACCTGGCGGCGTCCAGGGCGCACGCCCGCGTGCTGCACAGGGCGGGGCTGCTGAGCGACGAGGAGCTCGAGCGCATGATCGGCGCGCTCGACGACCTGGAGCGGGCCTGCAAGGAGGGCGAGTTCCGGCCGACGGTCGCTGACGAGGACGTGCACACCGCGCTGGAGCGCGGCCTGCTGGAGCGGCTCGGCTCGCTCGGCGGCAAGCTGCGCGCCGGCCGCTCGCGTAACGACCAGATCGCCACCGACCTGCGCCTCTACCTGCGCGACCACGCCCGCTCGGTCGTCTCGCGCCTGGTCGAGCTGGAGACGGCGCTGATGGCCCAGGCCGCCACCCACGCCGACACGGCCGCGCCCGGCATGACGCACCTGCAGCACGCCCAGCCGGTCTCGTTCGGCCACCAGCTCCTGGCGCACGTCCACGCCTTCAGCCGCGACATCGACCGGATCATCGACTGGGACAAGCGCGCCGCCATCTCCCCGCTCGGCGCCGGCGCCCTGGCGGGCTCCTCGCTGCCGCTCGACCCGCAGGCCGTGGCCGAGGAGCTGGGCTTCTCCGCCGCCGCGCCCAACTCGATGGACGCCGTCGCCGACCGCGACTTCGCCGCCGAGTTCCTGTTCGACGCGGCCATGATCGGCGTGCACCTGTCGCGGCTGGGCGAGGAGATCGTCCTGTGGGCCTCGCAGGAGTTCCGCTGGATCGAGATGGACGACGCCTACTCCACCGGCTCGTCGATCATGCCCCAGAAGAAGAACCCCGACGTGGCCGAGCTGGCGCGCGGCAAGTCGGGGCGGCTGATCGGCAACCTGATGTCGCTGCTGACCACGCTCAAGGGCCTGCCGCTGACCTACAACCGCGACCTCCAGGAGGACAAGGAGCCGGTCTTCGACGCGGTCGACACGCTCCTGCTGGTCCTGCCCGCGATGGCCGGCCTGGTCGCGACCATGCGGGTCAACACCGCGCGCATGGAGGCCTCGGCCCCCGACGGCTACGCGCTGGCCACCGACCTGGCCGAGCTGCTCGTGCGGCGCGGGGTGCCGTTCCGCGAGGCGCACGAGGCCGTCGGCCACCTGGTGGTGTGGTGCCAGGTCAACGACAAGGACCTCGGCGAGCTGACCGACGACGAGCTGGTCAAGGTCTCGCCGCACCTGACGCCCGACGTCCGCGACGTGCTCAGCGTGCCGGGCGCGCTGGCCGCGCGCAAGGCCCACGGCGGCACCGCCCCCGACCGCGTCCGCGACCAGCTCGTCGCGCTGCGGGAGGCGGTCGACGCGCAGGCGGCCTGGGCGGCCGGGAGCTGAGCTCCGCCTTGACCCCCTCCTTCGGCGACCCGGACACCGGCGGCAGCGCCGGTGGCCCGGACGGCGTCGGCCCGGACGGCGTCGGCCCGGACGGCGTCGGCCCGGACGGTGGTGGCCCGGGCGGTGGTGGCCCGGGCGCCGGCAGCAGGGCCGGCGGCGCGGGCTCCGGTGAGCCGGGCTTCGCCGTGGACGGCGGCGGCGGTGAGCTGAGCCTCGCCCCGCTGCCGCGGGCCTTCTTCGACCGGCCCTCCCACGAGGTGGCGCCCGACCTGCTCGGGCGCGTGCTCGTGCACGGCAGCGGGGCGGGCGCCGTCGCCGTACGCCTGACCGAGGTCGAGGCGTACGGCGGCCCGGGCGAGGACCCGGCGGCCCACACCTACCGGGGCAGGACGCCGCGCAACGCGGTCATGTTCGGCCCGCCCGGTCACCTGTACGTCTACTTCACCTACGGCATGCACTTCTGCGCCAACCTCGTCTGCCTGCCGGAGGGCTCCGGCTCGGCCGCGCTGCTGCGGGCGGGCGAGGTGGTGGCGGGCCTCGACCTGGCCCGCTCCCGCCGCACCTCCGGCGCCCGCCCGCCCGGGAGGCGGGTCCCGGACCGTGACCTGGCGCGCGGCCCCGCCCGGCTGGCCGTGGCGCTCGGGCTGCTCCGCGAGCACAACGGCCTCGACGCCATCCTCGAAGGCTCGTTCGCCGGCCGCCCGCACGACTCGCTCACCGTGCTGGAAGGCCGGCCGGCCGACCCCGGCCTGATCAGGTCAGGGCCCCGCACCGGCGTGTCGACGGCCAGGGAGACCCCCTGGCGATTCTGGATCGACGGCGACCCGACCGTGTCGCCGTACCGTGCTCACGTGCCCCGGCGCCGCAACGCCGCGGCCACCTCCGTGGGGGAGGCGCCCAGCTCGTGAGCGCTGAAGATGTGCAGGTTGTCCTCGGTGTCGATCTCGAGCATCTCGGTGCGCAAGCCCCACCGCCTGCGCACGTCCACCTTGATGTCCCAGATCTTCTCCCACGGCACGTGCCGCCTGCCCGCGAACCCGTGCACCACGGTGATGCCGCTCTCGTCGGCCGCCAGCCGTACGGGGACCAGCAGGTCACGCAGCCCCATCCCGCCCACCAGCAGGGTCGCGGGGACGGCCAGGACAACGCCCCGGAAATCGCCCTCGGCCCACCAGTAAACGCCGAGCCCGGCACACGCCAGAGCCCCTAAGATCTTGAAAACGGCCAGCTCGCGACGGACCCTCCACATGGACACCCAGCGTATCCAAGTGGCGCGCATGCGCACTGATCGGGCAGGCTGTAGGCATCCACTTCGACCAGGAAAGCCAGATCACCGTGACCGACATCATCGACGACCTCGCATGGCGAGGCCTGATCGCCCAGTCCACCGACCTCGACGCCCTGCGCGCGTCCATGGCCAAGGCGCCGATCACGGTCTATTCCGGCTTCGACCCCACCGCGCCGTCGCTGCACATCGGCCACTTCGTGCCGCTGCTGACGCTGCGCCGCTTCCAGCTCGCCGGGCACAACCCGATCGGCCTGGTCGGCGGCGCCACCGGACTGATCGGTGACCCCAGCGGACGCAACACCGAGCGCTCGCTCAACTCCACGGAGATCGTCGCCGAGTGGGTGGAGCGCCTGCGCGGCCAGGTCGGCAAGTTCCTCGACTTCGACACCCGGCCCAACCCCGCCCGCCTGGTCAGCAACCTCGACTGGACCGGCGAGCTGAGCGCCATCGACTTCCTGCGCGACATCGGCAAGCACTTCCCGGTCAACCGCATGCTGGCCAGGGAGTCGGTCTCCGCCCGCCTGGCGGGGGAGGGGCTGAGCTACACCGAGTTCAGCTACCAGATCCTGCAGTCCAACGACTACCTGGAGCTCTACCGGCGCTACAACTGCACGCTCCAGATCGGCGGCAGCGACCAGTGGGGCAACATCACCGCGGGCGCCGACCTGATCCGCCGCATCGAGGGCGGGCACGTCCACGTGCTCACCCAGCCGCTCATCACCAAGGCCGACGGCACCAAGTTCGGCAAGACGGCGGGCGGCGCGCTCTGGCTCGACCCCGCGATGACCTCGCCGTACGCCTTCTACCAGTACTTCCTCAACTCCGACGACCGTGACGTGATCCACTACCTCAAGGTGTTCACGTTCCGCGGCCGCGAGGAGATCGAGGCCCTGGAGAAGGCCGTCGCCGAGCGGCCCTTCGCCCGCGAGGCCCAGCGCACGCTGGCCGAGGACCTCACCGAGATGCTGCACGGCAGGCAGGAGCTGGACGCGGTGCTGGCCGCCTCCAAGGCCCTGTTCGGCCAGGGTGCGCTGGAGGAGCTGCCGGCCGCCACCCTCGGCGCGGCGCTGGCCGAGGTGCCCAAGGCCACGGTGCCCGCGCTCGGCGCGTCGTTCGTGGACCTGCTGGCCGACAGCGGCCTGGTGGAGTCCAAGTCGGCGGCCCGGAGGGCGGTGAAGGAGGGCGGGGCGTACCTCAACAACCGCAAGATCACCGACGAGTCCTACACGCCGACCGCCGACGACCTGCTGGGCGGGCGCTTCATGGTGCTGCGCCGCGGCAAGAAGTCGATCGGCGGCGTCGAGGTCGGCTGACCTTCCGCACGACGAAGAGGCGGGCCTTCCCTCGCGGGGAGGCCCGCCTCTTGGTGTGGTACGGGACCGGGCGGCTCGTCCGGGTCACCGGGCGCAGGTCATGGGAGTCGGCGGGTCCCCGGCGGGTCCTCGGCGGTTTCCGACGGTTTCCGGCGGGTTCACCGGCGGGTGAACAGCGCGACCGTCAGGCCCGGCAGATCCCCCGAGTGCTTGGCCATGCTGAGCTCGAACCCGGCCTCCTTCACCTCGCCCACCCGGTCGATGGAGTCACCTTCCAGGCCCGACTGCTTCGTCCCGCGCCACACGACCCAAACCCGCTCACGCCCCTCCAGCGCCGCGGAGACATCGGAGCGCTCCGGATACCCGAACCCGTCAGGGTTGGGCGAATCCCCGGATCGCAGCACATCGACCGGCATGAGGGAATCGGCGTAGTAGTCGAAGCCGGCGCGCAGCGGGCTCTGCCCGTAGACGATCCCGTCATCCGGCTCGGCCTTGATCACGCGCAACGCCCACGGGATGTTCTCGAACCGCCCGTTCTCCTCCCGTACCTCCACGTGCTCGGGGATGGCCAGCGCGCACCCGAGCGCCACGACCGCCACCCCCGCCACGACGTGGAAGCGGGGCAGGCAGGCCACCGCCAGCCCGGCCAGGAGGGACAGCGCGGGGGCGGTCACGAAGAGGTACCGGTCCACGTACGCCGGCGTCACCAGCCACGACACCAGCAGCAACAACACCGGCGGCAACACCAGCCACCCCACCAGCACCGCCGCCCAAACCCGGCCACCGGGCCCGTCCAGCCCGCCACGACCATGGGAAGCATCCCGGCCGCGGAGACCATTCCGGCCGCGGAGACCCTCACGATCCTGAAGACCATCAGGGCCGTGGAAACGCTCGCGACCCTGAAGACCATCGGGGCCATGGTGACCGGCGCGGCCGTGGGCCTGCCGGAACAACAGCGCCGCCCCGGCCAGCGCCATCGCGAACAACACGACCCCGAGCCAGGTCGTCCCCGCCGCCATCTTGGGGAACTTGAGCCACACCTCCGGCCCCCGCTCGGGGATCCAGCTGATGGCATGCCGCTCCCCGTACCCGATCAGGCCCAGCACGGCGGCGGGCACGGACCCGACGGCCAGCGCAGCCAGCATCCGCACCGCGTGGGCCCGGCGCAGCAGCAGGAGCTGGGCGGGCAGGACGAGCACCGCGAACAGGTGCGTGGAGCACACGAGCGCGACCGCCACCCCGTACGCCACCCACCGCCGGAGGACGGGCCGCTCGATCGCCCGGTGCAGCGACCAGAACGCGAACACCACCGCGGCCGCCGCGAACGCGTACGACCTGGCGAAAGCCCCGTAGTAGGACACCGACGGCAGGATCGCGAAGACGCCGGCCGCGATCACCCCCGCCCGGACGCTGTGCAGACGCCGCCCCAGATCGGCCAGCAGCCAGGCCGCCACCCCGATTGCCACCGCCGACGGCAGCCGCAACCACAGCTCCGCCATGCCCGCCTTCACCCAGAGGTGCATGAACAGGTAGTACGGCAGGAAGTGCCCGTCAATGTGCCGGGCCAGCTCGAACATCCCCGGCAACGACCGGGTGGCGGCGCTGATCGTGGCGAGCTCGTCGCCGTTCAGCGTGGCGGCGCCCGTGCCGGAGAACGCGGCGAGCCCGGCGAGCAGACCCATCCACCATGGCGCTGACGTGCGCAGACGTTGGGCGGGACGAGCTGGGGGAGCTAGTGTGGCGGCAGTGGTCACCGGGGCAGGATACGCGGCATGGGGCGGGTTCACGGCGAATGTGATCACCTTGGCCCTCTGGCGCGGGTGCGACAGAGACCCTTCTCCGCCCGTCAGACCTCCGAGCTCTCCCCGCGACTTTCGGACAACCCGTACCGTGCAGGACTGACGCGAACCCACACCCCCGCCCGCCCGGAAACCGTCGCCTACCGCAACCTGGGAACCGTCGTGCACGGCAGCCGACCCCGAGCCCCATCTGCCTGGGAACAGGTCGTGCCCGCCAGCGGCCCGAGCCCTGTCCGCCCGGGAACCGTCGCGCACGGCAGCCGACCCCGAACCCTGTCCGTCTGGGAACCGTTGTGCACCGCGGTCGGCCCCCGCGCCCCTTCTCATCCGTAGCCGACTTCGCCCCTGACTTCCATGGCTCAGTGGCAGGCTTCGTTCACTGCTGGGTGGTGCGCGTCGGCTTCATCACGATCACCACCCGCCGCTCGGCGTCGCCGACGGGCCGCTCGTACTCCAGCCCGTACCGATCGGCCAGCACGTCGAAGAAGTCACCCGACGGATCCGCCTCCACCCGCTCGACGACCCCGCGGATCTCCAGATAGCGGTACGGCTGCTCCGGGTCGTTGATGGAGACCGCGACATGCGGGTTCTCCAGGACGTTCACGCACTTGCGCCGATCGGTCGTGGTCGTGAACCGCAGGTGCTCACCGTCCCAGACCGTCCAGACGGGATTCACGTGAGGCGTGCCGTCGGGCGCGATCGTGGCCAGGTGGGCGAAGAGCGGCCTGGTCAGCAGGTCGAGGTGGCTTTCCGGAATCATCGTCGCGCCCTTTCTCGGCTTCCCCGAGCTGCCGATCAGCTCGGACTCGGGCACATTATCAAAGCTTTGATAACCATCAACACTGGAAGGAGGATCTGAGGTTGTACTCTCGGCGCCATGGGGATGCCTGCGGACGAACGCCTCGGCCTGGACATCAAGCGCGCCGAACAGGCCCTGATCGCCGCGAAACAGGTCGCCGTACGGCCGGCGGGACTGACCGTTCCCCAGTACGCGGCCCTGCTCGCCCTCTCCGACAGCCCCGGCATCTCGGGAGCGGCGCTGGCCCGCGCGTGCCTGGTGACTCCGCAGGCCATGACCGTGGTGCTCAAGAACCTGGAGGAACGCGGGCTGGTCGAGCGTTCGCCGCACCCGTGGCACCGCAACGTCCTGGAGATCCGGCTCACGGAGACCGGGCAGGCGGCGCTGCGACTGGCCGACGAGCGGGCCGTGGTGATCGAGCGGGCGATCGCCGCCGAGCTCAGCCCCGAGGAGCGGGACCTCCTGCGCGACCTGCTGGCCCGCTGCAACGAAGCCATCACCCGCGCCACCTCCGAACTGTGACCCGCCCCCGGCACTCCCGTTTGCGACGGCACTCCTGCCTCGCGGCGGCACTCCTGTGACGCTTCCGTCCTGTGACGGCGCTTCTGTCTTGCGGTGGCGCTCCCGCCTTGCGGTGGTGCCTGCACCTCACGCGCTTGCCTTCGCATCCGCCATGTCGCGCGCCCTTGACTCCGCATCCGGCGCCTCGGGTTCACGGCCTCAACTCCGCATGCGGCACCTCACGCCTGACCTCGCGTCCCGGACTTCGCGCTCTTGCCCCGCGTCCGGGACCCTGCACTCTTGCCCCGTGCCCTTGCTCCACTCCCGGGACTTCGCGTCCTTATCTCGCGCCCGGTGCCTCGCACCCCAGGCTTTGCGTCCAGACCTCATGCCCCTGGCATTGCGTCCGGTACTTCGTGCCTCGCGCTCTTCACCCCCCATATCCGGAACTTCCCGATGACCTTGACTCGGCACCTTCCACGCACTCGGCACCTTCCGCGCGAAGCTCCTGTCCGGCATCACCTCCCGCCCCGCGTTGTGCACCCCGACATCCGTCAGAGGTTCTGCAACCGGTGCCCAGCCGAGTTGAGCGGTAGGAGGCCGGCACCCCGGCGGCCTTCCAGCACTCCGCCCGCCCATGCCGGCCGGCGGTCCTCCGCCACGACCTGCTCACACCCCACGACGCCAGGGGGCGGACAGCCGCGCCGCGCGGGGCGATTTGACGTGTCGCGGATCGCGACCTAATCTTTCACTTCGCCCGGGGAGGTGAGCCGGACGCCGATCAGGCGGACGGGCCCCCAGGGCAAGCCCCTTGAAACAACCGAGCCACCCGGCAGAGCCGCTTCGGCGTGCTTCCGCTTGGGGCGGTTTCTGGGCATGCCGAGGACACCGAAAATCGGTTGATTCGACATAGTCCGGATGCCACGGTAAGTTACGAGGGTTGCCTCGGAGCCGGGGCACACAATCTTGGAAGATCGGATCGCTTCCCGGCAAACCGCCGGATTTGACACGAAGCGAGACAATCTGATAAGATTGAGGAGAACGAGATAGCGCCTCCGGGCCGGTTCACCGCAAGTGAACCTGGTGAGGAAGTACGCGTCCGTTTCTTGAGAACTCAACAGTGTGTTAAAAGCCAGTGCATGATGCACAACCCCGTCATTGATTTGACGGATTCCTTTGGTTGA
>NZ_JOAG01000015.1 GCF_000725485.1 Nonomuraea candida
GATCCCGCGCCCGGCGGGCGGGCACGGCGGCGCGGACCCGCGGATCCTGGCCGAGTTCTTCGCGTTCGTCCGCACGGGCGGGCGCACCGACACCTCCCCGGTCGCGGCCCGGATGAGCGTGGCGGCCGGCATCCAGGCCACCGCCTCACTGCGCTCGGGAGGAGTGCCGCTGGAGGTGCCGCCGCTCGACCCGGACCTGGCCGCCTACTTCGGGGAGTAACCCCGCCTGGCAGGCCGCCGGGCCCGGCCGGGAGGCCACAGGGCCGTACCGGGCGGGGTCTCACATGTTCTCGGCGCCGGCCCTGATGGCCTCGCGGATGCGGAAGTACGTGCCGCAGCGGCAGATGTTGCGCAGGCCGTCGAGGTCGGCGTCGGTGATCTCGCGGCCTTCGGCGGCGACCCGGCGCACCAGCGCCACGGCGGCCATGATCTGGCCCGGCTGGCAGTAGCCGCACTGGGCGACGTCGTGCTCCAGCCAGGCCCGCTGCATCGGGTGCAGGTCCTGGCCGGACGTGGCGGCGAGCCCCTCGATGGTGGTGACCTCGTCGGTCGGCCGGAGCGCCGAGACGGGGATGGCGCAGGGGTTGACCGCCTTGCCGTTGAGGTGGCTGGTGCAGGCCTTGCAGACGTTGATGCCGCAGCCGTATTTCGGCCCGGTGATGCCGAGCAGGTCGCGCAGCACCCACAGCAGCCGCACGTCACCGGCGACGTCGACGGTGACCTGCGCGCCGTTGACGCGGAAGGTGTATTCGGGCACTCGCGCTCCTCGGTCTCAGCGGGCGTGGTCCAGGCCGTCGGCCGGGGACGGGGGGATGGGCGGGACGGTGGGCTTGGGGGTGAAGGAGAGGGTGGCGTGGTTGATCGGGAAGCCGGTGGGCATCGTCCCGGTCGCCCGGCCGTAGGCGCACGCGACGGCGGCCATGGAGGCGGCCACGGCCAGCTCGCCCGCGCCGCCCGGCCGGTCGGAGGTGCTGGGCATGATGATGATCCGCAGCTCGGGCGGGGTGTTCCACTGCCGGGTGTAGAAGTAGTTGTCCCAGCTCGCCTCCAGGAAATGGCCGTCGCGCAGGTGCAGGCCGGCGGTCAGGGCGAGCGCGATGCCGTCCATGATGCCGCCCATCATCTGCGCCTCCAGGCCGCGCGGGTTGACGACGAGGCCGGCGTCCACGGCGAAGACCGCCCTGGTGACGCGCGGCCCGGTGACGCCGTCGCGGATGGGGCGGTTGACGGTCTCGGGCCGGCAGTCGATCTCGATCAGGGCGGCGCTGACCGATTTGTACTCGCCGTGGAGCGCGATGCCCTGCGCGGTGCCCGGCGCCATCGGCCGGCCCCATGCGCCGGCCTCGGCCACCTTGGCCAGCACGGCGCGGGAGCGGGCGTCGCCGAGGCGGTCGTGCCGGAACCGGTAGGGGTCCTTGCCCATCCTCGCGGCGAGCTGGTCGACGATGAGCTCGCGGGCGCAGGTGACGTCGGGCGAGTAGACGTTGCGCATGCTGCCGGTGTTGAAGCCCTTGTCCGTCTCGCTGAGCAGCCGGCTGCTCACCCCGAACGCGTACGGCATCGACTGGCTGAGATGGAAGAACGTCTGCGCGAACCCGGCGTCGGCCACCGGCAGCCGCGCGGCCAGAGCAGTGATGATCTCGCCGAGCCCGTGGCCGAGATCGGTGGAGACGCTCGTGTGGCGTTGCTGGAAGCTCAGCACGGTCTCGCCGAGGTAGGCGGCGCGCACGCGCGAGGTGGCCATGGGGTGGGTGCGGCCCTGGCGGGAGTCGTCGGCGCGGTGCCACATGAGCTTGACCGGCTTGCCGAGCTTCTGTGACACCTCGGCGGCCTCCATCGCGGCGTCGAAGAAGAGCTTGCGGCCGAAGGAGCCGCCGCCCTCGGTGACGTGCACGGTGACCCGGCCGACCGGCAGCCCGAGCATGGCGGCGATGGCCTGCTGGGCGACGATCGGCGACTTCAGCGCCGACCAGATCTCGGCGCGGTCGGCCCGCACGTCGGCGATCGCGCAGTTGGGCTCCAGCGCGCTGTTGCTGCGGAAGGCGAAGGTGAACCGGCCCTCGACGAAGGGGGTCGGCGGCCTGATGCCGAGGGGCAGCTCCGCCGCCTCCAGCTCGCGCAGCACCGACGCGTCGGACTTCCCCTCGGCGGTGCCGGGCCGCCAGGAGACCTTCAGGGCGCGTACGGCGTCGATGCACTGGCCGAAGGTGTCGGCCCGGACCGCCACCCCGGTGGAGATCACCACGGCGTCGGTGACGCCCGGCATCGCGCGCACCTCGGCGAGGTTGGCCACCGAGCCGACCTTGCCGTTGATGGTCGGCGGGCGGCACACCATCGTCGGCTTGGCGCCCGGCACGGCCAGGTCCATCGCGAACTTCTTGCGCCCGGTCACCGCGTCGAGCGCGTCGACGCGGTTGTGCGGCCGGCCGATGACGGTGAAGCTCTCGCGCGGCGCGAGCTCGACCCGCACCCGCATGGTCGTGTCGCTCGCGGCCCTGGCGGCGAGCGCGCCGATGCCGATGGACCGCCCGGACGGGCCGGTGATCACCCCGGCCTTCAGCGTCAGGCCGGCGACCGGCGCGCCCAGCTCGGCCGCGGCGGCCTCCAGCAGCCGGAGCCTGGCGACGGCGGCGGCGACGCGGATCGGGGTGTAGGTCGAGATGGTGGTGTTGGAGCCGCCGGTGAGCTGGTTGAACAGCAGCTCCGGCCGGGCGTCGGCGAGCGTGACGCGCACGCGGTCGAGCGGCACGGCCAGCTCCTCGGCGATCAGCATGGCCGTGGAGGTGGTGATGCCCTGCCCCACCTCGGCCCGCGGCAGCGCGAACGACACCGTGCCGTCGCCGCCGATCCCGACCGAGATCAGGCCCGAGGTCGGCAGCGCCGCCGCGGTCATCAGGTCGTTGAGGTCGAGCAGGTCACCGAGCTCCGGCACGAGCTCCGGCGCTTGCTCCGGCACGGGCGGCGCCGCGGCGGCGGCCGGCCGCGCGGGGACGAGCTGGGCGGGGACGAGCTGGGCAGCGGTCACCAGGGTCGGGGCCGCCACCACGTAGCCGAGGAACCGCCGCCGCCCGATCGCCCCGCCGCGCTCACTGCCGCGCTCACCGCCGTGCTCGCCGCCGGTCATGAGCCGGGGCGGTTGGTCGTCGGGATCTCGATCTTGGTCTCCTTGCCCTTGGTGAGGTAGAAGAGGATGTATTTCCGTACGGCCTCGTCGAGGACCCAGGCGGTCTCGGGCACCAGCGGCAACGGGATCAGCCCCTCTCGAAACTTCACCAGCGCCGGCCAGACGGTCCTGATCAGCGGGTCCCACACCGGCTCGCGCCTGATGCCGTCCCAGTCTGCCACTTGATCGCCGACGAGGTAGCGGGCCAGCGAATTGCACAGCGGCCTGCTGACGCTGCCGGGGCTGGTCTGCTCGGCGAGCTGGTCGAGCAGGATGTCGGTGAGGATCACGCCCTCGGGCGTCGGCCCCATGTTGCGGGGCAGGACCTGGTCCGACTGGGCCTCGGCGGCGTCCCAGGTGGCGGGGATGTACTCGTCCCTGATGCCGAGCAGGTGCGCGGTGACCTGCCAGACGTGCAGGTACGCCTCCGCCTCGGCGGCGGTGATCGGCACCTTCCACTCGCGCATCTTGCGCATCGCGAAGGTCGGCAGGGTGTGCCAGGTGACGAGCATGTCCTCCTGGCTGATGGGGATGTCGCCGCCCCAGTGGGGCGACTGCTGCAGCAGGTGCCGTACGGCGGCGTGCACCAGGCGGGTCTTGACGCACTCGACCACGCACGAGCCGCCGGGCCGGTAGGCGTCGAGCGCGCCGACGGCGAAGCCGAAGATGCTGGTCTTGGCGACGCGGTCCTCCATGTCCGCCCCGCCCTTGGAGTAGTAGACCGCGCGGGCCTCGTTGGGGATGGCGGTGGCCAGCATGCCGCCGCCGACCCCGTTGCAGAGGTTGAGATAGATGCCCCTGGCCTTGTTGAACCGGGCCGCGAGCTCCAGCTTGCCGTGGTCGGCCCAGGGCGGGAGCCGGCGCGCCCGTTCCATGAAGGCGCGCAGCTCCTCCGGCAGCCCGGCCGGCAGGGGCTGGTCGTTGCGGGTCCAGTCCCACAGCAGCCGGTTGACCTCGGGGATCGCGCCGCCGTCGAGCAGCGAGGCGAGGAGCGGGTCGGCCTCCTCGTCCCAGACCCAGCGCGGGTCGGCGCCGGCGCCCGAGCCCGCGACCGACCCGCTCGGCGCCCAGGTCCAGTCGGTGAGGGCCCGCGCCGGGGAGGCCATCCCCAGCGCCCCGAACGCCCCCAGGGCCCCGCCCGAGAGCAGCATCCTGCGCCTGCTCAGTTCCGCCATGCCGGTGAACCCCTTTCCACGGTGATCGGCCTGCGAGGCAACGGCCCGGTCAGGACGGGCGGTTGCTGTCGGGGATCTCGATGCTGATCGGCCGCGCCTCCGACAGGAAGAGCAGCGCGGCCTTGCGCAGGAACTCGTCGAAGAGCCAGTACGCCTCCGGCGCCAGCGGGAACGGCAGCAGCCCCTCGCGGACGGCGATGAACGGCTTCCAGGAGAGCCGGAGCAGCGGGTCCCAGACCGGCTCCCTGGGGATCTTCAGCCAGCCGGCGATCTCGTTGCCGAGCATGAACCGCGTGAACGCGCCCAGGATGGGCTTGGACAGGATGCCGGCGTCGACCTCGGAGCCGAGGTTGAGGAGGATGTCGGCCAGCTTGACGCCCTCGGGCGTCGGCGCCAGCACCGGGGTCAGGACCTGCTCGGCCTGGGAGTCGGCCTCGGCCCACGACGAGGGGATGTACTCGTCCTTGATGCCGAGCATGTGCGCGCACAGCTGCCAGGAGTGCAGGAACGCCTCCGACTCGGCGGCGGGGATGGGCACCTTCCAGGCGACCAGCTTCTGCATGACGGTGGTGGGCAGGCTGTGCCAGGTGACCATCATGTCCCGCTGGCTGATCGGGATCTCCTCCTCGGCGACCTCCGACCAGTGCGGGGACTGCGGCAGCAGGTGCCGTACGGCCGCGTGCACCAGCCTGGTCTTGACGCAGGTCACCACCATCTCGCCGTCGGGGCGGTAGGCGTTGGCGGACATGATGTCGTAGCCGAGCTTGGCGGTCTTGGAGATGCGGTCCTTCATGTCCGCGCCGCCCTGGGAGTAGTAGACCGCCAGCGCCTCCTTGGGGATGACGGTGCTCATCATGCCGCTGGCCAGCCCGTACAGCAGGCCGAGGTAGAGGCCGCGCTTCTTGTTGAACTCGACGACGGTGCCGAGCTTGCCCTGGTCGGCCCAGGACGGGAGCTGCCTGGCCCGCTCCATGAAGTCGCGCAGGTCCGCCGGCAGGCCGGCCGGGAGCGGCTGGCCGTTCTTGGTCCAGGTCCGTAACAACTCGTTGACCCGGGGCACGTCGCCGCGGTCGAGGATGGAGGCGACCAGCGGGTCGGCCTCCTCGTCCCACACCCAGCGCGGGTCGAGCCCCGCGCCAGCGCCCGCCACCGAGCCCTGGGGCGACCAGGTCCACGCCGGGAGCGCCTGCGCGGGGGTGGCGATGGTCAGCGCGCCGAGGGCGCCGAGCGCCCCGCCCGCCTTCAACATGTTGCGCCTGCTGAGTTCACCCATGCCGCCGTTCCTCCTTCTGGCCGAGGCCACGAGCGCTTCTGATACGGTGAAACAAGCTGCGATGCCGCGTATCAGCATCAGAGCACAAGGTGACCCGCATCACAAGAGCGCGGCGGCCACTGTTGGTGTTTGGGGCAGAATCACTACAGGAGGTGAGCGTGGAATCTGCGCTGTCCGGATTCATGGCGCCGGCGGACTCGGAGTCGCTGCTGGAGCGCGCCTACCTCGATGCCGTCGAGCAGGTCGGCGACCTCGACGAGGCGCGGGAGCGCATCCTCGACGCGGCATACGAGCAGTTCTGCCGGATGGGCATCCGGCGCTCCACGATGGAGGACGTCGCCCGGCGGGCGAAGGTTTCGCGCATCACCGTCTACCGGCGCTTCGCCACGAAGGACGCGCTGGTCGAGCACGTGGTGCGGCGGGAGTTCCGCCGCTACTTCGACCGGTTCCTGATCGACATCGAGCAGGCCGGCACCGCCGCCGACCGGGTCGTGCTGGGCTTCGTCAGCTCGTTGCGGGCGATCCGCGGCAACCCGCTGATCGGCGGGCTGATCGAGGCCGAGCCCGATCTGCTGGTCCCCTCCATGATCGCCGACGGCGGCCGGACGCTGGCCACCGTGCGGCGGTTCGTCGCCGGCCAGCTCCGCCGCGAGCAGCGCGCCGGCAACGTCTCCGGCGACCTGGACGTCGAGCTCGTGGCCGAGCTGATGGTCCGGATCTCGGCCTCGTTCCTGGCCATCCCCGGCGACGTGGTCGACCTCGACGACGACGCGCAACTGGCCTCGATCGCCCGCCGCTTCCTGGTCCCCATGCTGACCCCACCCGCCCCGCCCGCCTGACCGGCGGCCCTCGGAGGCGTCACATGACAGTTATCACAGGGGGTTCGTGTTAGTTGTTTCTACCGGCGCGGGGCGTGGCGGGCGAGGCTTGAGCTGCAACCAGGGGCAGCGAGCAGTCCAGATGCCCGCTGCCACTCCCGTCGGATCTCGGCTGCGAGCCGAGGCGGAAGGAGAGTGGCCCGATGGCCGAAAGCCTCTACATTCTCGGTGACGAAGATCGCAAGAAGTTCGCCAGGCTGATCGCCGCCGCGTGGTCGGCGGACGAGGTGAAGACCCGCTACGGCCGCGAGCCCCGCCAGATGCTGGCCGAGTACGGCATCGCCTACCCCGAGGGCGTCGCCACGCCGCCGCTGCCCCCGAAGCCCGCCGGGGAGTTCAGCATCGAGGAGCTGGAGGTCGCGGCCGGCACCGAGGCCCCGGCCGACGGCTGCATGGGCTCGGCCAGCTCGGTCAGCACGATCGGCGGCTGCGCCTTCACCGCCGCCACCTTCGGCTGCGGCGCGAGCGTGGAGTAACGCCTCGGGGGCGCGCCCGGCCCGTGGCCCCGGCCCGTGGCCCCGGCCCGTGGCCCCGGCCCGTGGTCCCGGCCCGTGGTCCCGGTCTGGATCGACGGAGCCGTCCGGGCGCCGCGCCCCCAGGCCCCGTCGTGGCACCCGGTGGCCCGCCGCCACCGGGTGTCTCCTTCGCCCGTCCCCGGCCGGGAGAGCGGACGCCTCCCCGGCCGGGGCGGAGACGGACCCGAGGAAGGGCGGGCCCGAAGCCGCACGGCCGGGGGAAGGCGGGGCCGAGTCGTTTCGCGCAGGCGGGAGAGGTCCCGGGGCGATGATCCCCGGGATCAGTGTTTTGCGGGATCAACCATCCCCGCGATTAACGACACGCGGTGGACCGGTGCGAAAGACTTCCGAAAAGCGAGCATTGTGAAAAGGCATCGATGACGCGTTGCCTTGACCCGGATCGGTTGTCATGATCCGTTTGTGACCCAGACAGGGGCTCCCGGCGCGAAGGTGGCGGCCCGCACGCCACCGGCGGTGCGACTCGGCCGTACGGCGATCGCGGCGTTCGCCGTCTACCTGATCAGCCCCACGATCGCGTACTACATCGAGACCCCGCTCCCCCGGCGCGTGCCCGCGCTGGTCCTGGCGGCGGCGGTGGTCGCCCTCTACATCGCCGCCGGCTGCACCGGCCCGCGCGGCCCCTGGCACCGGTGGGCGGTGGGGGTCATGGCGCTGCTGGTCTACCTGCCGCTCCCGGCGCTGGGCGAGTGGTGGGCCGCCTCGGGCGTGTTCCTGGCGGCGATGGCGCTGGGAGTCCTGCCCAGGCCGTACCCGGTGCCGGCCTTCCTGCTGGTGGCCGTCGCCGAGACGGTCAAGTCGATCCTGCTCGGGGACGACCTGGCCGGCGGGTTGTCCTGGACCCTGTCCGTCTCCGTGGCGGCCATCCCGCTGGCGGGCCTGACGCATTTCGCGGAGACGGCGCGCATCCTCTACCTGACGAGGATCGAGTTCGCCAAGGCCGAGGTGGCGGCGCAGCGCGCGCGGGCGATGCGCGAGCTGGAGGGCATTCTGGGCAGCCGCCTCGACGCCATCGCCGAGCAGGGCCACAGGGTGGTCGCCGGCATGGACGGCGACGCCGAGATCGTCAGGAAAGAGCTGAACACCCTGCTCGACATCACCCGCGAGTCCCAGAGAGAGATGCGCGGTTTCGCGCATCGGGAGCAGCGGCTCCCTTCGGAAAAGCCCGGTGACCAGAAATGATGAACGTCACGATACGTCGGTGTTAGTTGTTTCTGGCGGCATTTGCCGCTGATGACGAATCTGGATCTCGTAGACGGCCACTCTGATCCACCCGGAAGCGCGAACCCGCGCCCCCGGGGCCTCTCACCGAAGAGGTGACCCCATGCCAGAAAATCCGGAAGATCCCACGCTCTCCCCCGAGCTCCGCACGCGGCTGGCCAGATTCGTGGCGCAGGCGTGGTCGGACGAGTCGCTCAGGCGGGAGTTCGAGCGGGACCCGCGCGCCGCCCTCGCGGCGGCGGGCGTGGACTGGCCGCGCGAGCTGCCCCCGCCCGGCCTGCCCGACCACCCCGGCCAGGCCATCGACCTGGAGAGCCTCGAATCGTCCGCCGGCGGAGCGCTCGGCACGATCGGCACCGTGAGCTGCCCGACCGGATGTTTCTCCGGCGCGCAGAGCACCTGACGACTGGTACGTCCCGGCGGAGCGGTGGGCAGTCCAGATGCCCACCACCCCACCGGAAGAAGCATCTCACACCACCGCGGCGGGAGGATCTGTGATGACTGTGGACACGATCGGCTGGGACACGGCCCAGCGCAGAGCGTTCGGCGAGCTGACGGCGAGGTCGTGGCTCGACGCGGACTTCAGGCTCCGGTACGAGCGCGAGCCCCTCTCGGTCCTGGCCGAGTACGACCTGCGGCTGTCCGACGGGGCGCCCGCCCCCGAGCTGCCGCCGGAGCCGGGAGCCGAGCTCGTCATCGAGGTCCTCACCGGGTCCGCGGCGGCACCGCCCCCGCCCCCGCCGCCGCCGTGCCTGCTCAGCCTCTGCTTCTGCCTCTACACGCCCGGGAGGGCCCAGCGATGACCATGACCGCGGTGGAGGCGCCAGGAGGCGAGCGGATCGACGAGCTCGTCTCCACGGTGCGGACCAAGGCGTGGCTCGCCGCGGTCGCCCTCGTCCTGCTCGCGGCCTGCGCCGCGAGCTGGGCGTGGCTGGGACAGGTCCGGGACGTGGTCGCCGGCGACGGCGTGCTGGTGGCCGGCGCCGGTCCCGTGCCGGCCGCCGCGCCCGTCGCGGGCAGCGTGGCCGAGGTCCTGGTCCGCGTGGGCCAGGAGGTGACGCCGGGAACGCCGCTGGCGGTGCTGGCCGGCGCGCGGGGACGCGGGCAGGTCGTGCGGGCCGCGACGGCCGGCCGGGTGCTGCGCACGGCGGCCCCCGGCACCACCCTGGCCGCGGGCGGCGCCGTCGCGGCGATCGACCCGGCCGGCGGCCCCCTGCGGGCGCTGCTCCTGGTCGGCCGGGACCGCCTCGCGCTGCTCTCCCCCGGCCAGGCCGTCACGTTCGGCGGCACGGGGCTGCGGGGCCGGGTGAGCGCGGTCGAGCCGTACCCCGCCTCGGCGGAGGCGCTGCGCCCGCTGTTCGGCGCGGACCCGCGGACGGAGGGGCGGCACCTGGTGACCGTGGACCTCGACCGGCCGGCCTGGCCGGGAGCGACTCTCACCCCGGTGTCGGGGGAGATCACGGTCGCCGTCCGGCGTCCGGTGGACGCGCTGTTCTCCGGAGGCCGCCGTGGCTGAGCACACGACCGGGACGGAGCCCGCGCGGACCGGGCGTACAGGAAGGACAGGACGTGCGGGCAGGACCGGGCGGGCGGGCCGGACGCGGCCGGTGCGCACCGAGCGCCGGCCGCAGATGGAGGACGCCGACTGCGGGCCCGCCTGCCTGAGCACGATCTTCGCCCACCACGGCCTGCGCGTCCCCGTACGCGAGATCAGGGAGCGCTGCGGCGTGGGCCGGGACGGGCTCACCGGGGCCGGGCTCAAGGCGGCGGCCGAGGAGTACGGCTTCACCATCGGCGGCTGGCGGGCGGCGGCCGACGAGCTGGAGACCTTCCCCGTCCCCTCGATGATCTTCGTCGACCAGCGCCACTACGTGGTGCTGGAGGGCATGCGCAAGCGGTGGGCCTACCTCAACGACCCCGCCGTGGGCCGCATCCGGCTGAGCAGGGAGGAGTTCCGGCGCCGCTTCAGCGGGATCGTGCTGGTGCCGCGCCCCGGCGAGAACTTCACGCCCGGCGGGCAGCGCCTGCCCATGGCCCGCTCGGCGCTGGCGAAGGTGCGGCCGTACCTGTCGTCGCTGCTGGCCATCGCCGTCATGGCATTCATGCTGGCCCTGCCCGCGGCGGTCACCGCGCTGCTGACCCGGCTCCTGCTGGGCCAGGTGCTGGTCGCGGGCAGCACCGCCTGGTCCGCGCCGGTGCTGCTCGGGCTGCTCGGCTGCGTCGGCTTCACCCTGGCCGGCACCTGGGCGCAGCAGCGGCTGCTCGGCGCGGTGCAGCTGGCGATGGCCGCCGACCTGTCGGGCCGCTACCTGTGGCGGATGCTCAGGCTGCCCGGCGACCACTTCCACCGGCGGCAGATCGGCGGGCTGGTGACCAGGACGTCCTTCGGCGCGGGGCTGGCCCTGCTGCTGTCGGACCGGGTCGCCGCCGCCGTCGCGGCCCTGCTCACCATGGCGGTGCACGTCTCGCTGCTGTTCGCCTTCCATCCGGCCTTCGCCGCGGTCGCCGTGCTGCTGGCGGCGGTCAACCTGGCGGCGATGCGCGCGGTCAGCCGGCGTACGGCGCCGCACCAGCAGCGGCTGCTCTTCGACGAGCACCGCAGGGACAGCATGGCGTTCAACGGCGTCTCCATGGCCGAGTCGCTGAAGGCGGACGGCGCCGAGGGCTGGTTCTTCGCCAAGTGGGCGGGGCTGTCGGCGCGGACCATGTCGGCGGCCCAGGAGCTCATGCGGATCACGCAGGCGCTGATGGTGGTGCCCGCCGCGCTCGGCTCGCTGGCCGGGGCCACCATGGTGATCACCGGGGCGGTGCTGATGGCGCGCGGCGAGGTCACGATGGAGACCGTCATCGCGGCCCAGCTCCTCGTCGGCGCCTTCCTCGTGCCGATGTCCTCGCTGGTCGGGATCGGCGCGGAGACGCAGATCGCGGTGGCGCAGACCGGCATGCTCGACGACGCGCTCTGCGCCGAGCCCGACCCCCGCCACGCCGAGCCGCCGCGCGCCCCGGCGGCGGCGGGCGGCCTGCGCGGCGCGGTGGAGTTCGACGAGGTCACCTTCGGCTACGACCGCCAGCACGGGCCGGTGATCCGGGGGTTGTCGTGGCGGGCGGAGCCCGGCCAGCGCGTGGCCGTCGTGGGCCGTACGGGCAGCGGCAAGTCCACGGTCGCCCGGCTGCTCACCGGCGCGGTCACGCCGTGGTCCGGGCAGGTCAGGTTCGACGGGGTGCCGAGGGACGAGACGCCCAGGGAGACGCTCTCCACCTCGATCGGCTACGTGGAGCAGCAGTTGCAGGTGTTCGAGGGCACGGTGGCCGACAACCTGACGCTGTGGGATCCGACGGTGCCCGCGTACCGGCTGCACCGGGCGGTGGGTGACGCCTGCATCGCCGACGTGGTGCACCGCAGGGGCGGGCTGTCGGGCGGCTGGGTCGAGGAGCGGGGCCGCAACCTGTCGGGCGGCGAGCGGCAGCGCCTGGAGATCGCCCGGGCGCTCGCGCTCTCCCCCTCGGTGCTGGTGCTGGACGAGGCCACCAGCGCGCTGGACGCCGAGACCGAGGCCCTGGTGGACGCCAACCTCAAGGCCAGGGGCTGTACGTGCGTGGTCATCGCGCACCGGCTCAGCACCGTGCGCGACAGCGATCTGATCCTCGTCCTGGACCGGGGCGAGGTCGTCCAGCGGGGCACGCACGCCGAGCTCATCGCCGAGCCCGGCCTCTACCGCACGCTCGTCGAGGAAGCCGCATGAACGCACACCCCACCGGCGACACCCCTCCGACCGGCCACCCGCCCGCCGAGGGCCGCGACCGTTCCGGCCGCCCGGCCACCGAGACCACCAAGGCCGGCGGGACCGGGGAGACCGGCGCGCGCGGTGAAGGCGGCGTCATGAGCGGGTACCCCGTCAGCGAGATCGAGCTGATCGACCCCTACGCCTGCTGGCGCGTGGTCAGCGGCTTCGTGGACGTGCTGCTGTCGCCCGTGGACGGCCAGGGCCCCAGGCGCCGCGTCGTCCGCGTGGAGAGCGGGCAGGTCATGCACGGCTTCGCCGCCACCGACCTGCCGCGCGGCTACACCGTGCTGGCCTCCCCCGCCCACGGCGCCTCCGTACGCCGGGTCCGCAGGGACGCGGGCACGCTGACGGCCTGGACCCGCCGCCTGCGCCGCCCCGGCGACCACGACGGCACGGGCGAGGGCGAGCTGCGCGCGCTGCACCGGCGGGCGCTGGCGCAGGCGCTGCTGCTGGCCGAGGCGGAGGAGGCCGACAGGGACAACTGGCGGGCGGCCAGGGCGGCGGCCACGGGCGAGACGCTCCGGCGCTCGTTCGACGACGTGGCGGTCGCCGCCGGCGCGCCGCCCTCCCCCGGCCGCCCCAGGACGAGCGCCGAGCACGCCGCGAAGGTGGTCCAGACCCTCGCCGGCCACTGCGGCTTCACGCTGACCGACCCCCTGCCGGCCGCCGACGCCGGCCCGTCGGCGGCGGTGGCGGGCGGCGGGACGGTGGCGGGCGGCGGGACAGTGGCGGGCGGCGGGACAGTGGCGGGCGGCGGGACGGTGGCCGGGGATCCGCTGGGGGCGGCGCTGGACGCGGCGCGGGTGCGGTATCGGCGGGTGCGGCTCGACGGGCGGTGGTGGCGCCGGGCCACCGTGCCGATGGTCGGGTTCACCCGCGACGGCGGCCGCCCGGTGGCGCTGCTGCCGCACCGTGGCGGCTACCTGGCCGCCGACCCGGCGGCCGGCCCGTCCAGGAGGGTGACCGAGCCGGTGGCCGCCGCGCTGGCGCCGGACGCGTGGCAGGTCTACCCGCCGCTCGGCGACGGCCTCACCTCGCCGCTGGCGCTGCTCAGGTTCGGCCTGCGCGGCGCGGGCAGGGAGCTGGGCTGGCTGCTGGGGGCCGGCGGCGCCGCCGCGCTGCTCGCGCTGGGCGTCCCGCTGTTCACCTTCAGCCTGCTGAACTCGGCGGCGAACCCCGCCGACCGGCCGGCCACGATCTGGATCGCGGTGCTCATCGCCGCCATGGTGTGCTCCGGCACGCTGCTGCTGGCCGTGCGCAACTCGGTGCTCGTCCGCGTGCACGGGCGGCTGCAGGAGCGGCTGGAACCGGCCGTGTGGAGCCGGCTGCTCTCGCTCGACCTGCCGTTCTTCACCCAGTACAGCACCGGCGAGCTGGTCCAGCGCGCCAACGCCATCGCCGACATGCGCAAGGCGCTCGGCGAGGCGGCGGTCAACTCCCTGCTGGGCGGCATGTTCTCGCTGCTCGGCCTGGTGGTGCTGGTCCTCGTGGACTGGCGGCTGGCCCTGCCCGCGATGGGCGGGGTCTGCGCGCTGCTGGCCGTGCTCGCCGGGCGGGCGGTCCGCCAGCAGCGGCACGAGCTGGTCATGCACGAGCAGTACGGGAAGGTCTACTCCCTGCTGTACGCCTGCTACGGCGCGATCGACAAGATCCACGTCGCGGGCCGCGAGGCGCAGGTGTTCGGGCTGTGGGCGCGGTTGTTCGCCGTCCAGCAGCGCACGGCGGCGGCGGCCCAGCGCGAGCGGGCGGTGTCGGCGGCGATCGGCGCGTCGGCGCAGCCGGCGCTGCTGCTGCTCCTCGCGCTCGCGGGCCTGGCCGTGCAGGTCCCGGCGGGCTCCTTCGTGATCGCCGCCGTGGCGCTGGGCCAGTTCGTGCTCGCGCTGGGCCAGATGAACCGGGCGGTGGAGGCGGCCTTCGCGCTCCTGCCCCGGTTCGAACGGCTGCGCCCGGTGCTGGAGCGGGCCCCGGAGACGGCGCCGGGCGCGAAGGACCCGGGCGAGCTGAGCGGGCTGGTCCGGCTCGGCGGCGTCTCCTTCGCCTACCCCGGCACCGCGACGCGGATCCTCGACGACGTGTCGATGGTGTTCCGGCCGGGCGAGTTCGTCGCGGTGGTGGGCCCGTCGGGCGCGGGCAAGTCCACGCTGGTGCGGCTGCTGCTGGGCTTCGACCCGCCGCGTACCGGCCAGGTGCTCTATGACGGCGGCGACCTGCGCGACCTGGACCTGCGCCGGGTGCGCGCCCAGGTGGGCGTGGTGATGCAGCAGGCCAGGGTGCTGCGGGGCTCGATCCTGGAGAACATCGTCGGGGACGTGCCCGGCGCGACGGAGGAGGACGCCTGGCGGGCGGCCCGCCTGGCCGACCTCGACGGCGACATCGCCGCGATGCCGATGGGCCTGCACACCGTCGTCGGGGAGGACAACGCGTCCTTCTCCGGCGGCCAGCTCCAGCGGCTGCTCATCGCCAGGGCGCTGGTCAAGCGCCCGCGCGTGCTGATCCTCGACGAGGCGACGAGCGCGCTGGACAACCACACGCAGGCGCTGGTCAGCCGGAGGATCGCCGAGCTGGACGTCACCCGGATCGTGATCGCGCACCGGCTGAGCACCATCAGGTCGGCGGATCGGATCTACGTGCTCGACCAGGGGAGGGTCGTCGCCGACGGCCCCTTCGAGGAGCTGATGGACGAGTGCCGGCTCTTCGCCCGCATGGTCCGCCGACAGGAGGTATGAGATGACGGTCTCGATGCCCGCGGGGTACGCCGAAGCGCAGGGCGAGGGCCTGCTCGCGGTCCCGGGCGGGGACGAGCGGCTGATCGCCGTGCTGGCCGCGGCCGCGCCCTTCCCCGAGCGCGTGTCGGGGGAGTTCTTCGTCCCCGTCGCGGGACGCGGCCCGCGCCAGGCGTCCGAGCGGGTCAAACGCTGGCTCAAGGCCGCCGTGGGCGACGACGAGGACGCCAAGCGGGCGCTGCTGCACCACCGCAGGCGCTCGGGCCGCGACCTCGGCGCGGGGCTCATCGACGTGCGGCTGGCCGATCCGCGCAGGCTGCCCGACTGGGGCTACGCCCTGGTGGACTTCCTGCTCGCCCAGCCGCCCACGGCCGCGGCCGACCCCGCGTGCGGGCGGCCGGGGGCGCCGTTCGTGGCGTTCCGGCGCGCGGTGGACCGGCTGGTGGACATGAAGGACGGCACGGTGCGCGGGGTGCCGGTCACGCCCGAGGCGTGCGAGGACGTCGCGGGCCAGCTCGTCGAGCGGCTGACGCAGGTCTGCTTCGCCGGCTTCGCGTTCGAGTCGCAGCTCGCCGGCACGGCCAACGACGTGTCCGCCTGGTTGCAGAGCCCCGGCCTGGACGTGAGCCGGTCGGGCTGGCTGGACCGGCTGGAGACGCTGCCGGGGCTGGCGTACGTGATGGGCATGGCCTGCCTGCAGTGGCGGCGCGTGGTGCACGAGCTGTTCGACCGGCTGCGCGCCGACCTGCCGGAGCTGCGCAGGACGCTGTGGGGCTGGACCGCGCCCGGCCCCGTCACGGGGTACTCCGGCGACTCGGGCGACCCGCACAACCACGGCAGGGTGGTCACGCTGCTCACGTTCGCCTCGGGCGAGCGGGTGGTCTACAAGCCGAAGGACCTGCGCTCGGTGGTCGGGCTGATGGACGTGTGCACCCTGCTGAACAACCACGGCCTGCCGCTCCCCCTGCACACCCGCGCGGTGATCTGCCGCGACGGCTACGGCTGGGAGGAGTACGTCACCTCCGAGCCGGCCACCGGCGAGGACGGCGTGCGCCGCTACTACACGCGCCTGGGCATGCTGGCCAGGCTCGCCCAGTTCCTGGAGTGCCGGGACCTGTGGGCGGACAACCTGGTCGCCAAGGGCGACACGCCGGTCTTCATCGACCTGGAGAACGTCCTGCAGGCCCGCATCGGCAAGCCGGCCCTGATCGGCGACCGCATCCAGTCGTTGTGGGGGAAGGTCGAGGAGACGGTGGCCAAGACCGCCGTCATCAGCTTCCCCCGGGTGATCGCGGGCGGCGTCCAGGCGCAGGACATCGGCTGCATGGCCGGGTTGCAGGAGCAGGTCGCGGCGAACCCGGCGGGCTATCCGCTGGGCTGGGAGGCGCCGCCGTACCGGCCGACGTGGGGGGCGGGCGAGCTGGCCGACCCCAGCCGGTACGCCGACGAGGTGGCCGAGGGCTACCGGCAGATGCAGGACTGCCTGGTGCGCAACCGGGAGCTGCTGGCCGACCCGCGCGGCCCGCTCGCGCTGCTGGAGGACGCGCCGGTCCGTTACATCTGGCGCAGCACCTGGGACTGCATGGAGCTGCTGAACATGAGCGTGAGCCCGGGGGCGCTGGTGGACGGGATGGCCAGGGAGGTCACGCTGGCGCACCTGTTCCGCAGCGCCCGCGAGACGCTGCGGCGCGACCCCGGGCGCGAGGACATCCTGGAGCTCGTCGAGCAGGAGATCGACGCGTTCCGCCGGATGGACGTCCCGCTGTTCGTCTCCCGGCCGGGCTCGGACTCGGTGTTCACGCCCGACGGCGTCGAGATCCCGGGGCACTTCGCGGGCACGGCCTGGCAGCGGCTCCAGGACCGGGTGGCCGACCTGGCGGGGTTCCCGGTGGAGGAGCACCTGGCCGTGCTGGAGACCTGCCTGGACTTCACGGGCGCGAGCGCGCTGCCCGCCTCGTTCCCCGGTCCCGGGCCCCGGCCGCGGACGATCCGGGAGATCGGCCAGTACGTCTACGACCTGTCGGGCCGGCGGGAGGAGCCGGCGGCGGAGGCGCTGCTCTCCCGCGCCGGCGAGCTGGCCGACCAGGTGCTGGCCACCGCCGTCACGCTGGGCAGGCCCGCGGGCGACCCCCTCGGCGAGCGGTACGGCTGGATCGGCGTGGTCACCTACCCCGCGCACGGCCTGGACCAGATCGAGCCGCTCCAGGGCGACCTGCTCACCGGCACCGCCGGCCTGGCGGTCTTCCTCGCCGAGCTGTACGCCAACACCGGCGCACCCGCGCACTGGACGGCCGCGCAGGACGCGCTGGACGCCGCGGCCGAGTTCGCGACGCTGTCCACCCGGTCGGGCCTGTACCGCCGGATGTGCGGGACGCTCGCGCCCGTCGGGGCGTTCGTGGGCCTGGGCGCGGCCGTCTACGCGCTGAGCCGGTGCGGCGCGGCGCTGTCCGACACCCGGCTGGTGGAGCGGGCGGCGGCGCTGGTGCCGCTCGCCGCCGAGCAGCTTTCCCTGCCGACCTCCGCCGAGCCGGTGCTGGGCCGGGCCGGGCTGCTGCTCGCCCTGCACAAGCTGCGCGAGGCCGCCGCGTCGCCGGTCCCCGCGGCCGAGTCGCTGGCCGCGCGGCTGCACGAGGAGCTGCTGGCCGAGCTGGCCGCCGGTGACGCGGCGCGGGCGCCGTACCCGCCGGGGCTGCCCGCGCTCGACGGGGTGCCCGCGGGCACGGACGGGCTGGTGTGGGCGCTGGCCGCGAGCGCCGCCGCGCTGGGTGAGACCGGACCGGCCGCCGCGCCGCTGCTGGCGCACCGGTTCGCCCTCGACACGCCCGGCTCGCTGCTGGCCGCGGTCGCCACCGCGCACCTGCTGACCGGCGAGGTGCCGGGCGCGCTGCGGGAGCGGGTGGCCAGGTACTGCGCGGCCGACGCCGGGCGGTCCTGCGCGCGGCTCGTCGTCGACGCCGAGGTGGCCCTGCACACCGCCCGCCTGACCGGCGACGGGGCGCTGGAGCGGGCCGCCCGGGAGCTGGCCGCCGAGCTGCTGCGCCGCCGCGACCACACCGGCCGCTGGTTCGCCGACCGGCGGCGGGCCGACCGCCTCACCCTGTCGGCCACCGACGGGCTCGCCGCGGCGGGGCTCACCCTGCTGCGGCTGGCCGACGACCAGGTCGCCTCCCTGCGCCTCGTGCACTGACCGGCCCACGCGCTGACCGGCCCCATGCACCGACCGGCCCCATGCGCTGACCCGCCCCATGCACTGATCGGCTCGTGCACTGATCGAAAGGAACGCCATGGACGCCCGACCATCCTTCCGCCGCCACTACCGGGTCGAGGTCATCGAGGGAGAAGGGGTCTACCTCATCTCGGAGCGCGACACCCACGTGCTCACCGGCCGCTCGATCGAGGCGGTGGCCGGCCTGCTCGACGGCAAGCACACCGTGCGGGACATCCTGGTCGCGGTGGAGCCGGACATCCCGCCCGAGAACGTCTACTACGTGCTGCACACGCTGCGGCGGCGCGACCTGCTGGTCGACGTCACCGAGGACGTGGAGCGGGCCTCGGCCGCCTACTGGGAGATGGCCGGGCTCGACGCCCGGGCGGTGACCGCGTCGGTGCGCGGCGGGCGGGCGGAGGTGCTCACCGTCGGCGACGTGACCGCCGGCGAGCTGCGCGACCTGCTGGCCGCCGAAGGGGTGGAGGTGACCGGCCCCGGCGAGGACGCGGCGCTGACCGTCGTGCTGACCGACGACTACATGCGGGGCGAGCTGGCCGAGATCAACCGGCGGCACCTGGCCGAGGGGCGGCCCTGGCTGCTGGCCAGGACGACCGGCCCCGTGCTCTGGCTGGGCCCCGTCTTCCGCCCCGGCCAGGACGACGACGGCGGCTGCTGGCGGTGCCTGTCGCAGCGGCTCGAAGGGCACCGGCAGTCGCTGACGTATCTGGAGGACAGGCTGCGCGGCAGCAGGCCGCTGGCCCTGCCCGCCGCCGACCTGCCGCTGACCCGCGGCGCGGGCGCGCGGCTGGTGGCGGCCGAGGCGGTGAAGTGGCTGGCCGGGCTGCGCGGCCCGTGGCAGCGTGACGTGGTCACCATCGACACCCTGCGCCTCGACACCGCCCGCCACGCGCTGCGCCGCAGGCCGCAGTGCCCCGCGTGCGGCGACGCGGGCCTGATGGCCGCGGCGGCGCGGTCACCGGTCGTGCTGCGCCCCCGGCCCAAGACCTTCACCGCCGACGGCGGCCACCGCTCCCGGCACCCGGAGGACACCGCCGAGAGGTACGCCCACCTGGTCAGCCCGGTCACCGGGGTCATCCGCGACCTGGCCAGGATGGACACCAAGACGCCCTTCGTCAAGGCGTACATGGCGGGGCACAACTTCTCCCGGCAGGTCCACAACCTCGCCTCGCTGCGCAGGGGGCTGCGCACCCAGAGCGCCGGCAAGGGCATGACCGACCTGCAGGCGAAGGTCAGCGCCATGTGCGAGGCGATGGAGCGCTACTCGGGCGTCTTCCAGGGGGACGAGGCGCGCATCAGGGCGAGCCTGCGGCAGCTCGGCGCGGACGCGCTGCACCCGAACGCCTGCTCGCTCTACAGCGAGACCCAATATCGCACCCGCACGGCGCTGGCGGCCACCTCCGGCTACGCGTTCGTCAACGACCCGCTCGACGAGGACGCGGCGATCGAGTGGACGCCGGTGTGGTCGCTGACCGAGCGGCGGCACAAGTACCTGCCGACCGGCTACCTGTACTACTACTACAACGACCTGCACGCCACCGGCCCGCTCTACGCCTGGGCCGACTCCAACGGCAACGCCGCCGGCTCCTCCCTGGAGGACGCGGTCGTGCAGGGCTTCATGGAGCTCGTGGAGCGGGACGCGGTGGCCGTGTGGTGGTACAACCGGGTGCGCCGGCCCGCCTTCGACCTCGCCACCTTCGGCGACGCGTGGATGGCCGAGTTCCAGGAGGTCTACGCCGGTCTCGGGCGCGACCTGCACGTGCTCGACCTCACCAACGACCTCGGCGTCCCCGTGGCCGCCGCGATCAGCCGGCGCGTGGACGGGCCGTCGGAGGACATCCTCATGGCCTTCGGCGCCCACTTCGACGTGCGCATCGCCGTGCAGCGCGCACTGGCCGAGCTGAACCAGTTCATCCCGGCGGTCATCGACGTCGGCCCGGACGGCGTCACCCGGTACCGGTTCCCGGAGCAGGACCAGGTCGACTGGTGGGCGAACGCCCGCATGGCCGACCATCCGTACCTGTCGCCCTCGGGGGCGTCCGTGCCCGCGTCCGCGTACGCGCGGCCGGCCACCGGCGACCTCCTCGACGACGTGGAGGCGGCCCGCGCGCTGGTGGAGGAGCGCGGGATGGAGATGCTGGTGCTCGACCAGACCCGGCCCGACATCGGCCTGCCGGTCGTCAAGGTCATCGTCCCCGGCATGCGCCACTTCTGGCGGCGGCTCGCCCCCGGCCGCCTGTACGACGTGCCCGTACGGCTCGGCTGGCTCGCCGAGCCCACCCCGGAGGAGCAGATGAACCCCATCACGATGTTCCTGTGAGCGGCGTTCCTGTGAGCGGCGTTCCAGTGAGCGGCGTTCCAGTGAGCGGCGTTCCAGTGAGCGGCGTCCCCGCGAGCGGCGCGGCCATGGGCGGGCCCGCGCCCCTGCCCATGGTCGGCCTGCGCGCGGACGCGGCCGTCGAGTCCGCGGACGGCCTGCTCACCATCGCGCAGCCCTTCGGCACGGTCGGCCTGCGCGGCCTGCCGCCGTCCGTCGCGGCGCTGCTGCGCGAGCTGCCCGGCACGCTGGCCGGCCGGGACGACCTGGCCGAGCGGCTGCTCGCGGCGGGCGGCGGCAGCCACGACGCCGCCCTGCTCTACCTGGCGCTGTCACGGCTGCACCCGGTGCTCGTGCACGCGGTCGAGCCGCTGCTGCGGGTGGTGCCCATCGTCCGCGACGCCCGGTTCGAGCCGCCCGCGCTCGCGCCCGAGGACACCGTGCGGCTGTCGCGGTTCGCGTTCGTGCGCAGGGCGGAGCGGGGGCTGGTGCTGGAGTCGCCGCTGTCGCGGCACCGCGTCACGCTGTCGGAGGAGGCCATGCCGCTGCTGGCGGCGCTCGGCCGGCCGGTCCTGGTGAAGGAGGCGCCCGAGGCGATCGGCCACCTGGTCGCGGCCGGCATGGCGGTGGTGGGCGACGCCGAGGAGCGTGACCCGGCGCTGCGCGGGTGGGACTTCCACGACCTGCTCTTCCACGCGCGCAGCCGCTCCGGCCGGCACGACCAGCCGTTCGGCGCGACCTTCCGCTTCCTGGACGTGACGCCGCCGGAGCCGGCGGTCAGGCGTCCGCCCGAGGGCGCCGTCGTGGAGCTGCACGCGCCCTGCCTGGCGGAGGCCGCCGCGGCCGACCCGCCGTTCACGACCGTGCTGGAGTCACGCAGGTCGGTGCGCCAGTACGCCGGCCCGCCGACGCTCCGGCAGCTCGGCGAGCTGCTCTACCGGGCCGCCAGGGTCCGGCGGGTCATCCCCCCGCAGCCCGGCATGCCGTACGAGGCCAGCAGCCGGCCCTACCCGGGCGGCGGCGCCGTCTACGAGCTGGAGCTGTACCTGACCGTCGCCCGCTGCGAAGGGCTGGACAGCGGCGTCTACCACTACGACCCGCTCGGCCACCGGCTCGTCCGGCTGCCGGCCAGGCCCGAGGACGCGCGGGCGATGCTGGACACGGCGAGCCTGGCCACCGGCGGGACGGCCGACCCGCAGGTGCTGATCACCTTCACCTCGCGCTTCGGCCGCATGTCGTGGAAGTACTCCGGAGTCGCCTACGCCGCCACGCTGAAGACCGCGGGCGTGCTCTACCAGACGCTCTACCTGGTGGCCACCGCGATGGGACTGTCGCCCTGCGGCCTCGGCAGCGGGGACTCCGACCTGGCCGCCCGCACCTTCGGCCTCGACTGGGCGACCGAGTCGTCGGTCGGGGACTTCCTCATCGGCGGGCCGCCCGCGGGGTCCGATTCGTGATGTCCGTCATGGCCGGGTGGTGTCGTCTGCATCTGCCCGGCCGCGCCCGGAGCCGGGATCGTGGCGAGTGAGAGGTCCGGTCGCCGTACAGAAAGAGAGGTCTGATGGCCGAGAGCGTCTACGTCCTCGGGGACGAGGACCGCAGGAAGTTCGCCAGGCTGGTGGCGGCGGCGTGGGAGGACGACGAGCTGCGCGGCCGCTACGAGGCCGAGCCCAGGGCCCTGCTGAGCCAGTACGGCATCGCCTACCCCGAAGGGGTGCCCACTCCCCCGCTGCCGCCCAAGCCGGAGGGCGAGTTCGACATCGCCGACCTGGAGTCCGCGGCCGGCTCCACGGTGGGCACGATCTCCACGCAGAGCTGCGTCCCCATCACGATCGGCTGCGATCCCGGCATGTGCGCGGAGTCGCTGACGTACCCGCCGGGCGGCGCGCAGTGAGCGGGCCGGTGATCGAGGTCTCGGGGCTGCGCCGGCGCTACGGGGACTTCGTCGCCGTGGACGGCGTCTCCTTCGACGTGGGTGAGGGGGAGGTGTTCGCCCTGCTCGGCACGAACGGGGCGGGCAAGACCACCACGATCGAGATCCTGGAGGGCTATCTGCGTCCGTCGGAGGGCACGGCGCGGGTCTTCGGCCAGGACCCGGCGGGGCGCGCCGCCCCGCGCGCCAGGATGGGCCTGGTGCTGCAGGAGTCCGGGCTGTTCGGCGACCTGTCGGCGGCCGAGACGGTGGCCGCGTGGCGCAGGTTCACCTCCGGCGCCCGGCCGGTGGCCGAGGCGCTGGAGCTGGTGGGGCTGTCCGGCCAGGCCGGGACGCGGGTCAAGCGGATGTCCGGCGGCGAGCGGCGCAAGCTCGACATCGCGCTGGCCACGCTGGGCCGCCCCGACCTGCTGTTCCTCGACGAGCCGACCACGGGGCTGGACGCCGGGTCCCGGCGCAGGGTGCGCGACCTGGTCAGGGACCTCGCGGCGGACGGCATGACGGTGCTGCTCACCACGCACTACCTGGAGGAGGCCCAGGAGCTGGCCGGGCGGGTGGCCATCATGGACCGGGGCCGGATCGTCACCCAGGGCACGATGTCCGAGGTGCTGGGCCGGGGCTCGGGCCGGGTCGCCTTCGAGCTGCCCGACGGGCTGCCTGACGGGCTGCCTGACGGGCTGCCTGACGGGCTGCCTGACGGGGCCTCGCCCGAGGGCCTGCCGGTTGGCGAGCGGGACACGCTCACCGTGACCGGGCGGCGATGCGTGATCCTGACCGCCGAGCCGGAGTCGGTGGCGCACGCGGTGCTCGGGTGGGCGCAGGCGCGCGGCCTCCGGCTCAGCGGCCTGGACGTGCGCCAGGCCACGCTCGAGGAGGTCTTCCTCGACATCGCGGACCACACCCCGGACCACACCCCGGACCACACCCCGGACCACACCCCGGGCGACGCCGCCGACGACACCGCGAGCCGCACCGCCGGCGCGCATGGGCAGGAGGCCAGGAGATGACCGCCCGCACCCTCCCGGCGCCAGGGCAGGAGGCCGGGACGTGACCGCCTACACCCTCGCGCACTTCCGGCTGACCCAGACGCTGTTCTGGCGGACGCCGATCGCGGTCGGCGCCGCGCTGTTCTTCCCCGTCCTGTTCGGCGGGCTGATGCCGCTGATGGTGCCGGGCGGGAGCAGGAGCGGGGCGCCGGTGGCGGTCTCCATCATGACCGGCGTGATCGTGATGGGCATCGCCACGCTGGGCTTCATGACGCTGGTGGAGTCCTTCGTCATGCGGCGGCAACTGCTGATACTCAAGCGGCTGCGCGGCACGGAGCTGCCCGACCTGGCCATCTTCGGCGGGGAGATCCTCACCGTGCTCTCGGTCGGCCTGCTGCAACTGGCGCTGATCGTGGGCCTGGCCAGGGCCGCGCACGGCATCACGCTGCCGGCCAACCCCGCCCTGCTGGTGGTCACGGTGCTCCTCGGGATCGCGGTGTTCGCCGCGATGGCCGTCGCGGTGAGCGGCCGGGTGCCCGCGCAGGGCGCCACGGTCGTGGTGAGCCTGCCGTTCCTGCTGCTCGCCATCGGGCTGTCCGGGTTCGCCTACCCCGTGGCGGCGTTCCCCGAATGGCTGCGTACCGTCTCGTCCTTCCTGCCCTTCGGGCGGATCGCCGAGGGGGTCAGCACCGCCTACCTGGGGCGGGACTACGTGGGGCACACGGGTCCTGGCCTGCCTGCCAGGGTCGGGGTCCTGGAGGGCTTCGTGGTCATGTGGCCGGGGTGGCTCGTGCTGGCCGCCTGGCTCGTCCTGGCACTGCTCGCCGCGAAGAGGTGGTTCAAGTGGGAGCCTCGCAGAGGCTGAGGGGTGTCGGGCCGGGCACCGTGCGGCTGGCCCGGGTCACGGCCGGGGTCTTCCTCGTCGGCATGGCGGCCTTCGCGGCCGTGCCGCTGGCCGCGGCGCTCGGCGCGTACCCCGCGGGCAGGGCCGCGACGGCGGTCGTCCTCGTGATCGGCCTCACCGGCTGCTACCTGTGGCTGGCGGTGCGGGCCGTGCTCGACCTGGGCTCCCGGTGGGACCTCGCGGTGCTGGGCGGCATGTGCGCGCTGACCCTCGCCGTGCCGTACGCGGCCGGTCCGACCTGGCTGAGCGTCGGGTTCATGCTGCCTCTGGTGTTCGCGGTCACGCTGCGGGGGTGGTGGGCGGCGGCGGGCTTCTTCGCCTCGCTGGCCGCCGGCCTGGCCCTGTCGATTCCGCAGGACCTGGACTGGGCGCTCTTCGGCTCGCTGCAGAACCTGCTCACGGCCGGCGCGCTCGCGGGCCTGACCATCTTCGCGACCCTGCTCGCCGAGTTGCAGCGGGCCCGCGAGGAGGCCGCCAAGCTGGCCGTCACCGAGGAGCGGCTCAGGTTCGCCCGCGAGCTGCACGACGTTCTGGGGCACAACCTCTCGGTCATCGCCATGCGGACCGAGCTGGGCGCGCGCATCCCGCCCGAGGAGATCGGGCGGCTGCGCCGCGAGCTGACCGAGATCCACGACATCGCGCGGCGCTCGCTGCACGACGTGCGGGCGGTGGTCAAGGGCTACCGCGAGATGTCGCTGGAGCGGGAGCTGAGCGGGGTGCGCCGGGTGCTGGAGACGGCGGGCGTACGGTGCGACTTCGCCGAGCTGCCGGCCACGCTGTCCCCGCAGGTGCGCGTGGCGCTGGCCTGGGCGGTGCGCGAGGCGGCCACCAACCTGCTGCGCCACAGCGACGCCACCGTCTGCCTGCTCGGCGTGGAGCCCCGGGGTGACCGGGTCACGGTGACGGTCGCCAACGACGGCGTACGCCCGTCCGGCGGCCCTTCCGGGAACGGCGGCCCGGGGAACGGCGCTGCCGGAAGCGGCGCCTCCGGGGACGGCGGCGCTTCCCGCGAGAGCGAGCCGGCCGTGGGCGGGAGCGGCCTGGCCGGGCTGGACGAGCGGCTCGCGCAGGTGGGCGGAAGCTGTGCCCGGCACACCGAGGACGGCTGGTTCACGCTGTCGATGGACGTTCCCGGCCGTCAGCCGGCGGCCGCACTCACCTCTGCTACAGGAGACCGGACATGATCAAAGTTCTGATCGCGGAGGACCACGACCTCATCAGGGGAGCGCTGATCGCCCTGCTGTCGGAGGAGCGGGACATCCGCGTGGTCGAGGAGGTGTCCAGGGGCGACGAGATCGTGCCCGCCGTCGTCGGCTGCCGGCCGGACGTGGCCCTGCTGGACATCGGGCTGCCGGGCATCGACGGCCTGGAGGCGGCCGGCCTGATCAGGGAGCTGGAGCAGCCGCCGCCGGTGCTGATCCTCACCAGCGTCGGCACGCCCGGCAACTTCGAGCGGGCGATGGCGGCGGGGGTGCGCGGGTTCCTGGTCAAGGACGCGCCCGCGCACCGGCTCACCGACGCCATCCGGGTGGTGGCCAGGGGCGAGCGGTACATCGACCTCGACGTGGCCGCCGACGGGGGCGAGCCGGAGATCGACCACAACCCGCTGACCGCGCGGGAGGTCGCCGTGCTGTCGGCCGTCGCGGCCGGCCGGCGCGGCAGCGACCTGCAGAGCACCCTGGGCCTGTCGGTCCACACCATCAGGAACTACCTGGCCGCCGCGCGCCTGAAGACGGGCGCCCGTACCGACGAGGAGGCCGTGCGCATCGCGTCGGCCGGCGGCTGGCTGGACGACGGGGCGGCTTCTGGCGGCCGGCCGGACGACGGGCAGGCCGCCGGCGGTTGATTCGGAGGCCAGGTAGGCGTCACGATCAGTACGAAATCACGACGCACCCCGACCCGCGGGAGCCCGCCTGTGGTCCAGGACAGCGAAGCACAGGTCCGGTGGCTGACCACGGCCGTCCTCGCGGCCACCGGGGCGCTGTGGGGGCTCACCCCGCTCGCCTTCCTGCTCATCGGCGACCCCGGCCGGGCCCTCCTGGCGGTCGTGCTGCTCGGCGGCCTGCTCGTGGTGTACGCCAGGATCGTCGCCCGGCACATCACGGGAACGAGCCAGGGCCCCCACCGGGCGCGTACCTTCCTGCTGTTCGCCGTCGTCATCTACGGCGCGATGCCGCTCCAGGGCTCGGTCTGGGTCTACACGCCGCTCATCGTCGCCACCGCCGGGCTGCTCCTGCTGCCCTTCCGGTACGGCGTCGCCGTGCTGCTGGCCGTGGCCGCCGCCGAGTACCCGCTGACGGTCGCGGCGTGGGACCCGGTGGCCCTGCCCGCCGCGCAGCGGAGCGCCGGCGTGCTGGTCGCCTCGGTGGTCGCCGCCGGCATCGTGCACTACGCGCGGTTCGTGCGCGAGCTGCGCGAGCTGCGGGTCGCGCTCGCCGAGATGGCCCTGGACCAGGACCGGCTGCGCCTGGCAGGACAGGTGCACGACCTGCTCGGCCAGACGCTGACCTCGATCGCCCTGAAGACGGAGCTGGCCCTGGCCCTGGTCGGCCTGGACAGGCGGCGGGCCGCCGCCGAGGTGGAGGCGACGGTCGCCATCGCCCGCGAGGCCCGCGCGGAGATCGGCGACGTGGTGGAGGCCAGGCGCTCCCTCCATCTCGGCGCGGAGCTGTCGGCGGCCGTCGCGCTGATCGAGCTCAGCGGCGCGCGCTGCGACCTGCGCCTGGGCGTCAAGGAGATCGACAAGGAGACCGGCGACGCGCTCGGCTGGATGGTGCGCGAGGCGGCCACGAACATCGTCAGGCACAGCGACGCCCGCCACTGCCTGATCGAGCTGGAGGAGGCGGGCGGGCGCGTGCGGCTGCTGGTCCGCAACGACGGCGTCCGCCGTGACGCGGGCGGCCGTCCCGGCTCCGGCCTGGCCGGGCTGCGCCGGCGGGTGGAGCGGCTGGGCGGCTCCCTGGAGGCGGGCCGCACGGGCGAGGACGGGTTCGAGGTGCGGGTGCGGGTGCCCGCCGTACACGATCGGGAGAGTGGTTACCGGTGATTCGCGTCCTGCTGGCAGAGGACCACGGCGTCGTCAGGGGTGCCCTGACGGCCCTGCTGAACCTGACGGGCGACATCGAGGTGGTGGCGGACACCGACCGCGGCGACCGGGTCGTCCCGCACGCCCTGGCCAGCGCGCCGGACGTGGCCGTCATCGACATCGAGATGCCGGGCGTGGACGGCGTCGAGGCCACCCGCCGCCTCCGGCAGGCCATGCCGGCCTGCCGCGTGCTCATCCTCACCGGCCTGGCCAGCACCACGCTGCTGCGGCGGGCGATGGAGGCGGGCGCGAGCGGCTTCCTGCTCAAGGACTCCCCCACCGACCGGCTGGCCGAGAGCATCCGCCGGGTAGCCGCCGGCGAGTGCATGATCGACGCCTCCCTGGCCCTGGCCGCGATGAGCGCCACCACGACCCCGCTCACCGACCGGGAGGCGGCGGTGCTGGGCCTGGTCGGCTCGGGCGCCACCACCGGGGAGATCGCCGCCGAGCTGCACCTGTCGGCGGCGACGGTCCGCAACTACATCTCCAGCGTCATCACCAAGACCGGCGCCCGCAACAGAACCGACGCCGTCCGCATCGCCGTCGAGTCCGGCTGGATAGAGGGCCTCCGCCACACCTGACCCGGCGCCTGCCGCCGTGCGACCCCGGCGGGCGGCGTGGGTGAAGGTCCTCGGGCGGGTGGCGGTCAGTTCGGGCGGGCCGGGACGGGGGGTGGTCTGCGGGGTGGGGGGAGGACGGCGCGGACGGAGGGGAGGGCGAGGCAGACGGCGCCGGCCAGGACGCACGTCACGGACGAGAGCAGGATCACCGAGGTCGCCGACATGCCTTCGAGAAGCAGGCCGCCGAACGCCGCGCCCGACGGGGAGGCGATGACGAGCAGGGCCTTGCGGGCGCCGAAGACGGCTCCGTGGCTGGAGGCCGGCACGCGCCGCTGCACCACGCTGACCTCGGTGGCGACGTAGGGGGCCCAGACGAAGCCGGCCACGAAGAGGATCAGCATGGCCGCGGGAAGCGTGTCGACCAGGATGAGCGGGAACAGCAGGACGCCCCAGAGGATGGCGCCCATGGCGTTGACGACGCCGGGGCGCCGGCGCGCCAGGAACGGGACGGTGACCAGGCCGGCGAGGGCGCCCGCGCCGATCGCCGACCACAGCAGGCCGTACCCCACGGCGCCCGCCGCCAGGAAGTCGCGCGAGTACAGCGGCAGCGCCGGCTCCAGCGGCCCGTACGCCAGGAAGTACACGAACGTGAGCAGGACGAGCGCCCGCACGGCCGGGTCGCTGAGCAGGGGGCGGAAGCCGAACCAGCCGGCGGGGCCGCCGGAGGGCGCCTGCCCGGCGCCGTGCGGCCGGGGCGCGTGGGCGCGTACCCCGCGCATGAGCAGCACGGCCAGCAGGCAGGCGGCGGCCGACAGCAGCAGGGACCACGGCCCCGCCAGCGCCACGAAGGCGCCGCCGAGCGCGGGCCCGATGAGGTACGGGAACTGGTCGCCCATGGACATCAGCCCGTTGGCGGAGGGCAGGTCGGACTCGTCGACCACCCTCGGGATGAGCGTGCGCCCGCCCACGTCGGCCAGCGGGTAGGCGGCTCCGATGACGGTGGCGAGCACCAGGATGACGGGCAGGCTCAGCAGGTCGTACACGAACAGGACGGGAAAGGCCACCAGGCACAGGGCCCGGATCAGGTAGCTGTAAATCACGAGCCGTACGGCGTTGCCGCGGTCGAGGCGGGGCCCGCACAGCGGGGCCGAGATCACCGCGGGCAGCCGGTTGCAGAGCACCAGGAACCCCATCGCGGCCGGGGAGCCGGTGCTCTCGAACACCAGCCAGATGAGGGCGATGAGCGCGAACTGGTCGGCCGTGCCGGAGAGCAGGGTGCTCAGCGTGATGCGCCGCAGCCCAGGGGACTTGGCCAGAACCGATCCGCGCCACCAACCCGTCATGTCGTCGTCATCCTCACGCCTGATCGTCGCCACGGATCGCCGCCGCGATCCCCTCCACGGTCGGCCGCTCCACCAGGACGGCCAGTGGCAGGTCGGGCGCCGCGTGCTTGCGCAGCTTGTTCAGCAGCCGCACGGCCTGCAGCGAGTTGCCGCCGAGTGCGAAGAAGTCGCCGTCGGCGGGCACCTCGTCCAGGCCGAGGACTTCGGCGAACATCCCGGCCACCACACCCTCTTCCGTCCCCGGCCCGCCTGTGCCGTCCGGCACCCGCTCGGGCCCGCGCTCTGGTGCGGGCTCCGGCTTCCTGGGCCCGGACTCGCGGCCGGGCGGCGGAAGAGCGGCCTTGTCCACCTTCCCGGTCGGCCCCAGGGGAATCCTGTCGAGCGGGACGACGAGGGAAGGGACCAGGTAGTCGGGCAGACGCTCGGCGAGAATCGCCCTGATCCGCTCCGGGCTCCGGGCGCCGGCCGGCGTCGGACGCTGGCCGCCGTCAGGGTCCGGGTTCCGGGCGGTGGTGGGCTCCGGGTGCTGGGCGGTGGTGGGCTCCGGGTCCCGGGGGGTGGTAGCTTCCGGGTGCTGGGCGGTGGTGACGACGTAGGCGACCAGGCGGGCGTCCGCGCCCTCCCCGATCGTGACGACGGCCGCGCGCCCCACGCCTTCGACCGCCAGGACCGCCCGTTCGACCTCGCCCGGCTCCACCCGGAAACCGCGCACCTTGACCTGGTCGTCGACGCGGTCCAGGAACTCCAGCGCGCCGTCCGGGCGGCGGCGAACGAGGTCGCCGGTGCGGTACATGCGTCCCGTGCCGGACGGCTCGGGAACGAACCGCTCACGGGTGAGGTCCGGCCGGTTCAGGTAGCCCAGCGCCAGGCCGGCTCCCGCGACGTACAGCTCACCCGGGTCGCCGTCGGGGACCGGGCGGCCGTCCTGGTCCAGGAGGTACAGCCGGGTGTTGGCCAGCGGATGGCCGATGGGCACGTTCGCGTCGGCGTCCTCGGGCCGGCAGTCCCAGTGGGTGGCGTCGATGGAGTATTCCGTCGGGCCGTACATGTTGTGCAGGCCGGCGCCGGTCGCGCGGAAGAAGCGCCGCACGAGCGCCGGCGGCAGAGGCTCGCCGCCGCAGAAGACCTCCCGCAGCCCCGGGCAGCCGCCGAGGCCGGGCTCCTCGTCCAGCAGCGCCTGCAACAACGACGGCACGAGCGCCAGGCACGTGACGCCCTCCTCCCGCATGAGGTCCACCAGATACCGCGGGTCGTCGCGGTAGCTCGGGTCGGCCACGACGACCCTGGCCCCGGTGCTGAGCGGCGTGAAGATCTCCCAGAGGGAGATGTCGAAGCTCAGCGACGTGTGCAGCAGCACGGCGTCGTCCGGGCCGGTGGGGTAGACGGCGCCCTCCCACAGGATGCGGTTGACGATCCCGCGGTGCGGCACGACGACGCCCTTGGGCCGCCCGGTCGATCCGGAGGTGTAGATGACGTACGCGGCGTCCTCCGCGCCCGCCACGTCCACGCCCGCCACGTCCACGCCGGCCCCGCCAGCGCCCGCCCCGCCAGCGCCCGCCACGTCCACGCCCGCCACGTCCGCGTGCGGCTCGGGGGCGGCTGCGGCGAGCAGGTGGCCCGCGTCGACGGTCCGGGCCGCCCCGAGGCCGGGCGGTTCCAGCTCGGACTGGACGACGACACGCGGCGCGCAGTCCTCGACGATCAGCCGCAGCCGCTCCTCGGGATAGGCGGGGTCCAGGGGCACGTACGCGCACCCCCGCTTCAGGATGCCGAGGATCACGGCCACGGCCGTGGCGGAGCGCTCCACGGCCATCCCCACCAGGTCCCCCGCCCGCACCCCGTGCTCGCGCAGCCCGGCGGCGATCCGCCCGGCCCGCTCGTCGAGCTCCGCGTACGTCCAGGCGGCGTCCGGCCCGCTCACCGCGACGGCGTCCGGGGTTCGCGCCGCCTGCCGTTCCACCAGGCCGTGCAGCGTCACGGTACGCGGGTCGAGCAGCACGCCGCCGGAGGCAACGGTGCTTGTCATCGGGATTCGCCCCTTCCATATGCCGGTCCATCTGCCTGCGGCTCGATCCGGAGCCGCGACGGTGATCCGTGCCGCACGGCGAACGCCAGCGCCCTGCGGTGCAGGTCCTCGGGCCGTTCGGACACGAGCAGGCCGTCGGCGCCGTGCAGATGCAGCGATTCCGCGCTCGCCTCCAGGGCCAGGTCGGCGCAGGCGGCGAGCAGCTCCGACGCATGCCGCAGCGGCTCCGCCGTGTCCGGGAGCCGGCCCGCCACCGCTTCACCGAGCCGGGCGAACGCCTCCAGGCGCGCGGCCAGCGCCGCGAGCCGGAAGGCGACCGCCTGGTTGTCGCCGATGGCCCGGCCGAACTGCCGGCGGTGTTTCACCCGGTCGACGGCCGCGTCCACCGACGCCCTGGCGATGCCCCAGAGGTAGCCGGCCGTGCCGCAGCGGGCCCGCGCGGTGGCCAGGCCACAGCAGGCGCAGCCGGGACGGTCGCACAGCACGCGGCCGGCCGCGCCGGTGGCGTCGACGACGTGGTGCTCCTCCCGCAGCAGGGAGCGCCGGCGGTGGCAGCTCACCTCCGCCCGCTCGAAGAGCACCAGGGCGGGCCCGGGGGCGAGGAACCAGGAGGCGGCGCCCGCGCCCACGACGAAGTCCCAGCACCGGCCTTTGCCGCCGGCGTTGTCGCCGGCGGGGTCGGCGTCGGGGGCGGCGTCGTGGGCGGAGGCGGCGGTGTCGGCGGCGTCGGCGTTGGCGGCGTTGGCGGCGGTGTCGGCGGGCAGCAGCGCGGTGCTCTGCGCGTCGAGCGGCACGCCGTGGACGGCGAGCAGCCCGGCCGTCAGGCGCCGCTCCACCGTCGCGTACGCGTCGCCGGCCAGACCGGCCCGCACCGCGAGCCGGTACGCGTCACCGTCGTCGAAACCCGTGACGCCCGCCGGCAGCCTTTCCCGGTCCATGACGCCCCTGCCGGGCCCGTGACCCTCGCCGCCGAAACCCGTGACGCTCATGACGTCCCTCCCAGTCCCAGGCCGGAGGCGACGATGTGCAGCATCACCTCGGAGGTCCCGGCCGACAGGCGTAGGCCGGGCGCCTCGCGCAACATCCCGGCGACGACGCCGTCCCGGGCCGCGCCCGGCTCCCCGCGCTCCAGCAGCGCGCACGTGCCGTCGGCCTCCAGGCAGAGCCGGGCGGCCTTGGCGCCCAGCTCCGCGTTGAACCATTTCGACATGGCGGCCTCCTCGGCCGACAGCTCACCCTCGACCTGCCGCTCCAGCAGCCCCCAGGCGAGCAGCCGGCCAGCCGCCGCCTGCGTGCGCAGATCGGCGAGCCGGTCGGCCAGCTCTGCCCGGCCGGGGGCGGCCGTCCTGATCCGCTCGCCCGCGATGTCCAGCCACCGTCGCGCCTTGGCGTTGTAGTCGACGCCGGTCCGCTCGATCGCCAGCCCGGCGGAGAGCATGAACCACCCTCCGCCGACGGGGCCGAGCACGTCGCGGTCCTCGACGAACACCCCGTCGAAGGCGACCTCGTAGAAGGGCTCGGCGTTGAAGGTCTCCAGCGGCGTGACGCGCACGCCGTCGTCCCTCATCCCGACGACGAACAGGGTGATCCCCGCCTCCGCCCGCCCGGTCTCCGCGGTGCGGGCGGCGACGATGCCGTGGTCCGCCGACCGGGTCTTGACGCTGGGGCGTTTGACCCCGGTGATCCTCCACCCGCCGGCCACCCGCTCCGCCCTGGTGCGCAGTGACGCCAGGTCGGAACCGGCCTCCGGCTCGCTGTAGAGCAGGACCATCGTGGCGGTGCCGGCCGCCAGGGAGGGCAGGTGCCGCGCCTTCTGCCCGGCGTCGGCCGCCAGCATGAGCAGCGCGCCGGCGTTCTTGACGGCGTTGACGAAGACGGTGTCGGGGATGTCGTGACGGGCCAGCTCCTCCTGGAGGATCGCCTGGTAGGTGACCGGCCCGTCCAGCCCGCCGTACTGACGCGGCCAGTCCGGCGCCAGCATGCCCTCCGCGCCCAGCAGGCGGTAGGTGAGTCTGGGGTGCCCGTCCTCCTCGGGGGCGGCCGCCAGCGCGGCGCACTCCGCCCTGACCTCCTGCCGCCCGAGCAGGGCGGCGACGTCGTCGCGGAAGCGCCGCTCGTCAGATGTGAGCATGGGTTCCATGGCAGTCCCTCGTGTACGCGCGCAGCCGCTGCCCCGTGTACCGGGCGATCGCCCCGGCGTGCGGCGGCTCCATCAGCTGGTAGTGGTCGGCGGGCAGGCGGCGGACGGTCAGCCGTCCCGTGGTGTGGGCCCGCCACCGCTCCGGGTCGGGCAGGTCGGCGCCGCTGAACAGGACGATGTCGCCGGGCAGCGGGCCGGCCGGGCGGTAGTCCCGCTGGGCGTAGGCGTGCGTCCGGAAGATCGACAGGTGGACGTCCCGCTCCGCCTCCGTGATGTCCGGCAAGCCCGTGCCGGTGGCCCGCTCGACGTACGTGCGGAACTGCGCCGCGCTGCTCTCGTCGTCCTCGTCCAGGCTGCCCGGCGGCGCGGTGTCGATGAGGATCAGCGGGCCCGTCCACCCGCCCTCCGCCGCCAGGCGCCGGGCCATCTCGAAGGCGACCGTCCCGCCGAACGACCAGCCGCCCAGCAGCGCGGGCCGCCCGTCCAGCTCCGCCAGGAAGTGCTCGGCCGTGCTCTCGACGCCGGTCAGCCACGGCCCGCCCTCCAGCATCGGCGACTGGAAGGCCGTGACGGCCACATCGGGGGCCAGCTCCCGGGCCAGCTCCCGGTAGCACAGGACCGACCCGCCGGCCGGGTGCACCAGGGTCAGCTCCGCCCGGGAGCCGGGCGGGGCGCTCAGCGTGACCCGGCAGCGATGCCCGGCCTCGCCGTCACGTCCCTCGCCGTGCCCCTCGTTGTCGAGTCCCTCGGTGACGTGCCGGGCGAGCGCGCGGATCGTGGGGGCGGCGAGGAAGTCCCGCAGCGGGACCCGCGTGCCGTGGCGTTCGCGCACCCAGGCGATCAGCCGCGCCGCGCCGAGGGAGTGGCCCCCGAGCACGAAGTAGTCGTCGTCGATGCCGACCTCCGCCAGCCCGAGCGTCTCCCGCCAGTGATCGGCCAGCTCGCGCTCCTGCCCAGTGCGCGGCTCGGCGGGCGCGCCGGCCAGGTTCCGCTCGGCGCGGGGCGCGGGCAGGGCGTCACGGTCGAGCTTGCCGTTCTGGTTCATCGGCAGGGCGGGCACGGGGACGAAGGCGGCCGGGATCATGTACGGCGGCAGGCTGCGGGCGAGGAACGCCCCGAGCTCGTCGCGGTGCGGCACGCGGCCGTTGGCCGGGACGACGTACGAGCACAGGCTCTCGCCGTCCCTGGCCACCACCGCCGCGTCCCGCACCGACGGGTGCGACCGGAGCGCGCCCTCGATCTCCCCGGGCTCGACCCGGAACCCGCGCACCTTGACCTGGTCGTCCATCCGGCCCAGATACTCCAGGTCGCCGTCCGCCCTCGCCCTGACCAGGTCGCCGCTGCGGTAGCACCGCTCGCCGCCGCCCGGCGGGTACCGGATGAACCGCTCGGCCGTCAGCTCCGCCCTGTTCAGGTAGCCCCGGGCGACGCACTCCCCGCCGATGAGCAGCTCCCCGGGCACGCCCACCGGTACCGGGCGCAGCCGCTGGTCGACGACGTAGGTGCGCGCGTCGGGGAGGCCGGTGCCCAGCAGGCTGCCGCCCGCCCGCGCGTCGGCGGCCGTCAGGACGCGCCGGGTCACGTAGACGGTGGTCTCCGTCGGGCCGTACAGGTTGACCAGGACGGGCTCCCGGTCGCCGTGGCGCGCGAACCAGTCCCGCAGCCGGGAGAAGTCGAGCGCCTCGCCGGCCAGGAGCACGTATCTCAGCCGCAGCGGCCGGTGGGACGGCGCGGCGGCGTCGGCGCGGTCGAGCCCGGCGAAGGCGGTCGGCGTCTGGCAGAGCACGGTGACGCCCTGCTCCGCGAGGAACTCGCGCAGCTCCTCCGGCGAGCGCGCCACCGGGTCGGGCACCATGACGAGCCGGGCGCCGTGCGACCACGCCCCCCACATCTCCCAGACCGACACGTCGAAGGCGTAGGAGTGGAACTGCGCCCAGACGTCGCTCTCGCGGAGGTCGAACAGCGGCCCGGCGGCGTGCAGCAGGGCCGTCACGTTCCGGTGCGCGACCAGCGTGCCCTTCGGCCGTCCCGTCGATCCGGAGGTGTAGATGACGTAGGCCAGATCGTCCGGCCGGGTCTCCACGCCGGGCGGGGCCGCCGCTCCTGCGGCGGCTTCGGGGTCGCCGCGGACGCCGGGCGGGGCCGCCGCCGCGCCGGCGGCTTCGAGGTCCCAGCGGTCGAGGTCCACCAGGGTCGCGCCGGACGGCCGTACCAGGTGGGACAGCGCGCCCTCGCCGATGACCACCGGCGACCGCGCGTCCTCGAGGATCGTGGCGATGCGCGCGGCGGGGGCCGCGGGGTCGAGCGGGACGTAGGCGGCGCCGGCCTTCAGCGTCGCCAGCACGGCCACGGCGACCCGGACGGAGCGGTGCAGGCAGATCCCCACGAGGCTGCCCCGGCCCGCCCCCAGCTCGCGGAGCCGGTGCGCGAGCGCGTTCGCCCGCGCGTCGAGCTCGGCGTAGGTGAGCGTGTGCCGCGGGTCGGAGACGGCGGGCCGGTCGGGCCGTTCGCGCGCCCGCCGCTCGAAGATCCGGTGCAGCGGCTCCGGGTCCGCGCACGGCCGGACGTGGGCGTTGCGCCCGTGGATCGCCTGCCACTGCTCCTCGTCGTTCAGCATGGGCAGCCGGCCGATCGGGCAGTCGGGCAGGGCCAGCGCGCCGGTCAGGAGCGTGGCGAAGTGGCGCAGCAGGCGTTCGATCGTGGCCCGCTCGAACAGCTCGGAGCTGTACTCGGCCGTGACGGTGAGGCTCCCCCCGTCCTCGTGCCCGTCCTCGTGCCCGTCCTCGTGCCCGTCCTCGTGCCCGTCCTCGTGCCCGTCCTCGTGCCCGCCCTCGCGTCGCTCCCCCCGTGCGTCCTCACGCCGGTCCTCGCGGCCGTCCTCGCCGAACGTGACGGTGAGGTCGTTGCGCGCGGCCCGGGTGCGCTCGGGCAGCAGGGTCACCCGCAGCCCGTCCAGTTCCGGCGGCACGTCGATCTCCGCGCCGGAGTTGACCGCGATCTGGAACAGCGGCGCCCGGCTCAGGTCGCGGGCCGGGTTGACCGCCTGCACGACGTGGCTGAACGGCAACTCCTGGTGGGCCAGCCCGTCCAGCAGGACGCCGCGCACGCGGCGCACGAGCGTGCTGAAGGCGGGGTCGTCGCTCACGTCCACGCGCAGCGCCAGCATGTTCACCAGCAGGCCCACCGTGTCCTCGAACCGCTCCGGCGTGCGGTTGGCGGCCGCCAGCCCGAAGGTGAGGTCGTCCCGGCCGCTGTACCTGTTGAGCACGGCGACGAAACAGGCGACCTGCACCATGAAGGGCGTGCATCCCTGGGCGGCGGCCAGCCTCCTGACCGCCGCGGCGGTCCCGGCGTTCAGGCGGTGCCTGACGTGCTCTCCCCGGTGGAGCACGTGGCCGGGACGGAGCCGGTCCCGGGGCACCTCCGCCGCGACGGAGCCGTGGAGCCGGCGCTTCCAGTGCTCGGTCAGCTCCGCCAGCCGGTCCCCGGTCAGGGCGTCGCGCTGCCAGCCGACGTAGTCGGCGTATCTGCCCGGCGCCCCCAGGCGGGCGGGCCGGGCGGACCGCCGGGCGTTGTAGAGGGCGGCGAGGTCGTCGCCGAGCGTCCTCAGGGACCAGCCGTCGACGATGATGTGGTGGAACGCGACGATCAGCACGTGGTCGTCCGCCGCCAGGCGCAGCAGCCGGGCCCGCACCAGCGGCCCGCGCCGCAGGTCGAAGAGCGTCGCGGCCAGGTCCGTCCCGGCCGCCGAGATCCGCCGCTCCCGCTCCGGCCGCTCCAGCGCGGTGAGGTCGGTGACCGTGAGGGGCATCCGCGGCTCGCCGGTCACGGCCTGCCGGGGGCCGTCCGCGGTGTCGGTGAAGGTGGTGCGCAGCGTGTCGTGCCGGGCCACCAGGTCGTCGAGCGCGCCCCGCAGCGCGGCCTCGTCGAGCCCGCCGCTCAGCCGCAGGCCCCAGGTCATGGTGTACGTGGGGGTGCCGGGGTTCAGGTTCTCCAGGTACCAGAGCTGTTCCTGCTGGCACGAGAGCGGCAGCAGGTCCCGCCGGACGTGGGAGGTCATGTGATGGGTTCCTTGCTCGTGCTCGTGCTCGTGCAGGGAGGTCATGTGACGGACTCCTTGCTCGTCCTCGTGCCTGTGCTCGCGCTCGTACCTGTGCTCGTGCCTGTGCTCGTGCTCGCGCCGTTGCCGCCACCGTCGGCGGGCGGGGTGGTCCACCGGTCTACGTGCCGCGCCAGACAGGCGGCCAGCTCCGCCCCGGCGGTGTGGGTGCCGTCTTCGGCGCCGAAACCCGGTCCGAGCCGGAGCCGTACGTCCAGCCCGCCTCTGTCGCGCTCCATCTCCAGCTCGATCTCGTACTGGGTCGCCTTCGTGGGCGGCTGGACCGGCACGGCCGAGACGCCTTCGAGGTTCGGGCGCGGGGTTTCGCCGGGAGCGATGTTGAGGCAGGCGTCCCAGGGCAGCCGTCCCGGGCTTCCCGCCGCGGCGGCTATCTCACCGATCGGCAGCTCCTGGTGCGCGTACGCGCCGACCAGGGCCCGGCGGACCCTGCCGAGCAGGACGTCGCGGTCCGGCCCGCCCGCGAGGGAGACGCGTACGGGCACGACGTTGACGAAGCAGCCGATGAGGCGCTCGGTCTCGGGGAGGTCGCGTCCCGCCATCGGGATCGCCACGACCACGTCCGTCCGCCCGGTGTGCTCGTGCAGCGCGGCGGCGAAGGCGGCCAGCAGCGCCGTCGGCAGGGTGTGCCCGCCGGCGCGCAGGCGCGTCATGAGGGCGGCCAGCCGGTCGGGACCGATGCGCAGGTCCCAGCGCGGCACCACGGCTTGGGACGCCCCGCGCCGGGCCGGACCCGGCACCTCGGGCAGCCCGGCCAGCGTCGTCCGCCAGTACGCGAGCAGCCGGTCGTGCGCGGCGGCGTCCCGCTCGGTGTCCAGGCGCCTTCTCGTGGCCTCGCCGAAGCCGCAGGGCAGCTCGGGCAGCTCGGGCGCCGTGCCCGCCGCCAGGGCCCGGTAGCAGCGGCCGAGCTCGTCGAAGAACACCTGGAGCGAGATGTCGTCGCAGATCAGATGGTGAAAGGCCACGGCGAAGAACCATCGGGACGCGCCCGTCCGGCTCAGCGCCACGCGGACAAGCGGCCCTCGCTCGACATCGAACGGCCGCCCGGCCAGCTCGGCGAGCAACCGGACGGAGTCGCCGGACAGCCGGGCGGGATCACCGGGCAGCCGCGAGTAGTCGCCGGGCGGCCGGGCCGGGTCGCCGGGGTGCGTCCAGGCGATCCGCGGCTCCGGGTGGACCTCCTGGACGGGTTCGCCGTCCAGGAGCGGGAAGCTGGTGCGCAGCGCGTCATGCCGTGCGACCAGGTGCTCCACGGAGGCGCGCAGGGCGGCTTCGTCGAGCGCTCCGGAGAGTTCGAAGGCCCTGACGATGGTGTAGGCGTCCGAATCGGGGTCGAGCTGGGTGTCGAACCAGATGCCGCGCTGCGAGGGCGCGAGCGGGACCGGCCCGCCCGGTTCCGGGTTCTTCTCGTGCGAGGGCCGGTGCGTGCGTTGCTCGGCCAGGCGGGTCAGGCCCTGGATGGTGGGGGTGTCGAAGACGTCCTGCACGGTGAGGTCGAGACCGTCGCGGCGCAGCCGGCCGGTGACGAAGGCGGCGCTCAGGGAGTCCGCGCCCTCGGTGAAGAGGTCGGCGTCCGCTGCGGGCACGTGGCCGAGCGCCTGGCGCCACAACTCCGTGATCCGCCGCCGGACCGGTGGGACGTCTCCTCCGGCAGCACGTTCCGCAGCCCGGCCGGCGCCCGCCGCAAGGTCGCCGGTCGCCGTGGGGTCGGCGTCCGCGACGGGCGTGAGGGCCTCAGCGGGCAGGGTGTCCGCAGCCGGCAGGGTGTCCGCTGCGGGCACGTCCTCGGTGGGGAGGCGGCGGCGGTCGATCTTGCCGTTGCGCGACAGCGGCACCCGGTCGAGGGGGACGCAGCGCGACGGGACCATGTAGTGGGGCAGCCGCTCCCGTACGTGCCGCAGAACGTCCGCCGGGTCGAAGCGTCCTCCCGGCCGGGGCGCGCAGTAAGCCACCAGCGCCTGCCGGCCCTCCGGCATGGGCCGCAGGGCGACCGCCGCCTCGGCGACCTCCGGGTGGCCGCGCAGGACCTCCTCGACGGCCTCGGCCTCCACCCGGTACCCGCGGACCTGGAGCTGGCCGTCACGGCGGCCGAGGAGCACCAGCTCGCCGTCCGGCGTGAGCCGCCCGAGGTCGCCGGTGCGGTACAGCCGCCGGTCCCGGTGGGCGGGGTGCGGCAGGTAGGCGGCGCGGGTGGCCTCCGGGTTGCCGAGGTAGCCCGAGGTCAGCGCCTCTCCCCCGACGAACACCTCGCCCACCTCGCCCGGGGAGACCTCCCGCAGGCCGGAGTCCAGCAGCAGCAGCTCCGTCCCCGCCGGAGGCCGCCCCACGGTGACCACCTCCTCCTCCCCCGTGACGTCGCCGAACGTGACCGGGGCCTCCGTGGTGGCGTACAGGTTGGTGAAGCGGGCGGCGGGAAGGGCGGCCCGCGCCTGGCGCAGCAGCCCGGCGGAGACGGGTTCGCCGCTGAGGAACCACCGCCGCACCCCGCCCAGCTCCGCCGCCGGGTCTTCGGCCAGCGTCAGCAGCGAGCGCAGCAGCGACGGCGTGACCAGCATCCGGGTCACCCCGTGCCTCTTCAGCTCGGGCAGGAGCCGCACCGGGTCGCGCCGGCTGCCGCGCCGGGGGACGACCACCGGTGTTCCCTCCAGCAGCGAGCCGAAGATCTGCCGCACCGAGTCCGACGAGGTGAGCGCCGCGCTGAGGCAGGCGCGCTCGCCGGGGGCCGGCGGGTAGGCCCGCCAGATCTGGGCCAGCCGGGCGAGGCAGGCCCGGTGGGTGGTGACGACGCCCTTCGGCCGGCCGCTGCTGCCGGCGGTGAAGACGACGTACATCATCGCCTCGGCGTCGGCGGGCACGGGCCAGGACGGCCGCTCGCCGCCCGCCCCCGGCGCCGGCACGCACAGCCAGCGCCGATCGTCACCCGCGCCCGCGGACAGGCCGTCGCCCGCGTCCGTGGACAGCATGACGGTGGGCCGGGCGTCGGCCACGACGGCGTCGAGCCACGCGGCGGGGGTGCCGGGCTCCACGGCCACGTACGCGGCGCCGGTGCGGAGCACGGCCAGGATCGCGATCACCGCCTCCGGCGTGGGCTCCGCCTTCAGCAGCACCACGCGGCCGGGGCCGGCCCCCCGCTCCCGCAGGAAGACCGCCAGTTCCCCGGCCCGCGTGCTCAGCTCGGAGAAGGTGAGGATCCGGTCGCCGGTGATGAGCGCGGGGGCGCCCGGCCGGCGGCGGGCCGCCTCCTCGAACAGGCCGGACACTCCCGTGCTCCGGCCGGGTGTCGGGCCCGGCCCGGGGGCGGTCGCCGGGCCGGGAGCGGTCGCCGGGCCGGGGGCGGTCGCCGGGCCGGGGGCGGTCGCCGGGCCGGGGGCGGTCGCCGGGCCGGGGGCGGTCGCCGGGCCGGGGGCAGGGGAGATGGCGTCCATGTCAGCGCACGGGCTTCACGGCTTCGGCCAGCAGGTAGTAGCCCAGGTGGCTGAAGGGCGGCACGTCGCTGAGCGTCCTCTCCACGCGCTGGACCGTGTCGCGTACGTTCTTGTCACCGAGGATCGGATCGGCCAGCCAGGCCGACAACGGCGAGACGCCGCGCAGGTGCACGACGCTCATGCCCGCCCGGGCGGTGAGGTACGACAGCTCGTCCGGGCTGAAGCTGTGCCAGGGCGCGGTGAACTCCTGCCCGGCCTTCGTCCGGGTGAAGATGAGCTCCCCGGCGTCGACGTCGGTGACGTCCACCGTGGCGAACCGGTCGCCGCGGTACAACCGCTCGAACACCGCGTTCTTGACCTCCACGAGCAGGCGCCCGCCGGGCTTGAGCACCCTGGCCGCCTCGGCGAAGACCGCCTCGCGGTCCTCGCGCGGCAGGTGCATGAGGGCGAGCATGCTGGTGACCACGTCGAAGCTGCCGTCCTCGAACGGCAACGCCGTCATGTCGCCCTGGCGCAGGTCCGCGCGCAGCCCGCGCTCGGCCAGTTTGCGCCCGTTCTGTTCAAGCATCTCGGGCGAGAGGTCCAGGCCCGTCACGGACGCGGCGCGGCCGGCCAGCGGGACCGTGAAACGGCCCGTGCCGCATCCCATGTCGAGGACGTGGTCGGAGGGCCTGATCCGGTCGAGCAGGAAGGTGAACTCGGCGTCGGTGAACAGCTCGTCGGCCGGGCCGTTGCCGGGGATCCTCTCGTCGTACTCGGCGGCGATCGCCCGGTAGACGGCGCGGACCTGGTCGCGTGCGGTCTGGCCGTCGGGGGACGACGGGGCGTTCTGGAGCATGGTCATGTGCGCATCCTTGTCATCTGATCGTCGGTGCTGTTTCGGGGAAGGAGGCCCGGTGCTCCGTCCGCGTTCCCGGCAGGCCGGTGAGCCGGCTCACGAGGGCGTTGGCCGCGTCCACGACGACGACCACGGGGCGCACGCCCCGCGCCTCCCGGTCGGGGTACTCCGCGAAGCCGGAGATGATGATCCGGTCTCCCGGGCTGATCAGCCGGGCCGCGGCGCCGTTGACGCCGATGACCCCGGAGTTGCGGGGCCCTTCGATGACGTACGTCGACAGGCGGTGGCCGTTGTCGATGTCGACCACGTCGACCTTCTCCCCCGGCAGGAGCCCGGCGGCTTCGATGAGATCGCCGGAAACCGTGAGGGAGCCCACGTAATGGAGATCGGCTTGGGTGACGGTGGCCGGCTGGATGCTCGACCTCAGCATCGTGCGGCGCATGGTTTCGTCCTTTCCTCGGTGGTGGTCCTGAGCCGGCGCCGCAGGGCGAGCAGGTCGTCCGCGACGTCCGCGGCGTCGTCCGCGTCGAACCCGGCGGCCACGTGGGGCAGGTGCGGCCGCAGGGCCCGCGCGGTCGCGGGCGGGTGGACGACCCGGCCGTCCGGGCGGACGATCACGCCGTCCAGCGCCGCCATGCGCTGGTTCCACTCGACCGCGCGGCTCCTGGTGAGGCCCGGCGGCAGGTCGAGCCGGAGCCTTCCGCCACCGACGGTGACGGGATATCCTCCGGGCAGCCCGAGCGGGCCGGGGCAGTTGGTCCGCAGCGGCTCGCCGTGCAGCAGGGCGCGGATCAGGCGCGCGGCGGCGTGGCCGGCGATGTCGTTGAGCTCGGCCCGGTCGATCGCCCGCAGGGGGCGCAGCAGCTCGCCGACGCCGGCCAGCCGGGTCTCGCCCAGCCAGGCCATCGCCTCGTCGCGCGGGGCGGCGGGGGCGTGCAGGTGCGCGTGGTGCGCCAGCATCCGCACGTGCGCCGCGCCCGCGCCCGGCTCCGCGCGGGTGACGGCCCGGGCGAGGCCCGCGGCCAGGGTGCTCACGTTGCCCAGGCCGGCGAGGACCTCGCTGCCCAGCAGGCTCAGGAGCGGGTTGACCGCGTCGGGATAGCAGGCGTTGAGCAGCACCCCGGAGCAGCCGGACGCCGCCAGCCGCGCGCTCACGCTCCGTACGAGACGCGCCTGGAGCGCCAGGGTGATGCCGAAACCGGCGCGCCCGCACAGCTCCGTCCACGCGGAGGGCGCCGTCGCCCGTTCCCACGGCGACTGCCACGAGGCGCACTGGACGACGATGCGCGGGCGGGCGGCGGCGACCTCGGCGGCGATGGCGTCGTCGGAGGTCAGGTCCTCCTCGTTGGCGGTGAACGTGACCGGGCTGCGGTCGATGGCCGCGCGCACGTTGCACACCTCGGCCAGCTGCGCGGCGCGGGCCGCGCGCCGGCCGACGACGCGCACGCGGGCGTGCTCCCCGGCAGGAGGGAGCAGGGACCGTGCGACGGAACGGGCGAACGAGCCGGTGCCGACGAGCACCAGGGTCGGGCTGGGCAAGGCGCTTCCTCCTCGGCCGTCGGTTCAGCTCGTCCGGGCCGCGAAGGACCTGTCGCCCGCGTACGTCACCGCGCCGAGCAGCACGCCGGCCAGGTCGTCGGCGGTGCTCACCCGGGTGGTCCGGCCGGCCGGCAACGGGCGGTAGTCGCCGCCGGAATAGCTGCCGGAGCCGTGCACCAGCACCTCGGGCTCGCCGATGACGCCCCGGTCGATGCCGTTGAGCACGCCGGTCATCGCCATGGAGAGCGATCGCTCGCGCAGGTCGTCGAACCGGTGCGGGAACCGGACGCCGGCGCTCAGCAGGCGGTCGCGGATCTCGGCATGCCGCTGCGCGCATTCGTGCCCGGAGACCACGATGCCGCCGCCGCCCTGCCGCCTGATGAGCCCGTTCATCTCGGCGGAGGTGGCCGGGCGCCGCGTGTAGAAGGTGCTGTCGAGCCGCTCGTACGGGTCGGCGGTGACCAGCGGGAAGTGCTCGTTGTCCGCCTGCCGGAACAGCCCGGTGGCCGGATCGCGCGCGTAACGCGGGCGGTCCTCGTCGCGCACGTCGCCGGTGTAGAGGCTCAGCACCATGTCGGGGGTGTTGAGGTGCTGGACCAGGAAGTAGCGGCTCGGCGGGGAGTCGGGGAGCGCCGCCAGCTCCCGGCCGTAGCTGTGCCCGAGGAGGCCGAACGCGCTGGACACGGCGTGCGCGTGGATCCGGGGGAGCGCCGGGTCCGGCGGGCTGAACTCGTTCTCGAAGAACGCGCGGGCCACGTCGCCGACCCGGTAGTTGTCCAGGGCCATCGTGTGCCAGACGCGCACGCCGGCCCGTTCGAGCTCGGGGGCCTCGGTCTCCATGTACCACCGGACGAGTTCCTTGACCCCGGACGGGTCGCGGCCGTGGTAGAGGGCGACAGGATTGCGCGCCGCCAGGTCCGGGTCCTCGTCCAGCCCGCCGGACCACAGCTTGGGCAGCGAGCCGGCCGGCGCGACGGTGACGATGCGCAGTTGCTCCGGCGTGACCAGGCCGCAGGTGATGGCCCTGAGCACGGCGTCGCGCAGCGCCGTCCCCTTGTTGGCGGACGTCGGCGTCAGGATGACGACGCTCTCCCCGGTGTCCTGGATGAACCTGACGGCGCGGGCCACGATGACCAGCGAGGCGAACGTCTTGGTGGTGCGGGTGCGCGGGTTGCCCATCAGGTCGAGCAGCAGCAGCCGGCGGCCCCGGTAGGGCGCCAGCTCGACCAGGCGCATCCGGGACGGCGCCAGGAACTCGGCCATGCGCGCGTCCATGGCCGGCAGGGTGAATCCCGGGTTGAACTGTGCGGACCCGTCCCGCGCGCCGACGAGCCGCAGGGCGCACTGGATGTCCTGGTAATAACGCGCCAAGGCGATTTCCGACGCGAGTTGAACGGCCTCGGGCATCGTGTTTCCCCTCACGATTTCAGGTAATGAGCGCGTCGCCGCGCACGGTGTCGGTCCCCGGAATTTTCTCGGCCGCGTCGCCGCCGGTGCGGATGATGCGGTTCTGCCGGTCCACGAAGACGACCTTCGGTTCCGTCCGCGCGGTCTCCTGGGCGTCATAACTGCCGTAGCCGATGATGATGATGAGATCGCCGGACGCGACCAGGCGTATATTCGCGCCGCCGAGCAGGGCCGTCCCGGTCGCCGCCGGAATTTCTTCCACATGCGTGCTGAAACGACTGCCGTTGGTGATGTCGACGACGTCCACCCGTTCTCCGGGAATGAGGTCCGCGGCCGCCATTAATTCCGGGGACAGGGCCAGCGCGGTGGCGTCGCTCAACCGGCCCGCGGTCGCGGTCACGCGGTGCAGTTTCGATTTGAGCATCGTTCGGTCCATCTCGGCCTCCGGAAACAGCCGCCGGCGTCGGAAAGAACTGGGCGGGCAGCGCGATTTCGCTGCACAATTTCAGGGTAAACAGCCGGTCCGGCGGAAACCATTAGACCTTCGGGCGAATTCACCGGTCCCAGCGACGGAGCCCGGACTAGACCCGGGTATGACAGCGGAATTTCATTCGCCGGATATTCGGGCAGGCCCGTGCGCCCGGGCGCCGCGGCGGCGGGCCGGGTCGGATCGGCGTCGGGGACGCCGGGTCAGAGTGCCGAGGACGCCGGGGCGTGGCCGTTGCCGTGGGAGCCGCGGAGCGTGACGCCGGCCTCGTACCCCACCAGCGCGGCCTGCACCCGGTCGCGCAGCCGGAGCTTCGCGAGCACGCTGGAGACGTGGGACTTGACGGTCGCGGTCGTCAGCCCCATCTCCTTGGCGATCTCACGATTGGTCTTCCCGACCGAGATGTGCCGCAGCACCTCGAATTCGCGGTCGCTCAGCGTGTCCAGCATCCGGTCCTCGACGGAGGATTCCAGCGGCGGCCGGCTGCGCATCCGGTGAATGAGGCGCTGCGTCATGCTGGGGCAGATCACCGCGCCTCCTTCCGCGACGGCGCGGATCGCGTGCAGCACCTCCTCCACTTTCGTGCTCTTCAGCAGATAGCCGCTGGCGCCCGCCTGGAGCGCGCCGACCAGATAGTCCTCGGAGTCGAAACTCGTGACGATGACGACTTTCGGGCGGGCCGGCCGGCTGAGCAGGTTCCGGGTCATCTCGATGCCGTCCTGGTCCGGCAGTCTCGCCTCGGTGAGGACGATTTCCGGGGCGAGCACGCCGGCCAGCGACATCGCCTCCGCGCCGTTTCCCGCCTCCCCGACCACCTCGATGTCCGGCTGATCTTCGAGAACGAGGCCAAGGCCCCGGCGAGCGAACTCCTGATCGTCCACGAGCATGATCCGAATCAGTTTCGTCTCGCTCACGGTCGCCCCGCTCCCTTGGTACGGATTACCTCACCGGTCGCCGGCCGCCCGGGGCCGTGAATGACGTGAATCGGAGCCGTGTCGCGGCCCGGCGGCCTAGCGCCTCCTTTCCAGCCGTGGCGCGAACTAACCTCGCCTCGTCACAGCGCCCGCGTCCCGATAATGGCCAGGACATAACTGCCGTAACGTCACGTCTGCCCGTTCCCTGCCGCCTCCGCCCGCGCACCCGGCGGAGGCGCCGGCGGGGCAGACGGCGGGGCGTCCGGTGAGGCGCACGATGGCGCCGGGGTGGCCGGTGGGGTGAAGAGGGGGGACAGGCGGTCGGCGAGGTCGGCGTAGGTGCCCTCGGCGGCCACGCGCCCCTCCTCCAGCAGCACGATGTGGTCGGCCCGGCGGACGGTGGACAGGCGGTGCGCGATGACGAGCGTGGCGCGCCCGGCCGCGGCCTCCTCCAGCGCCTCGGTGAGGCGGGCCTCGTTGTCGGGGTCGAGGTTGGCCACCGCCTCGTCCAGCACCAGCACCGGCGCCCGGGTGGCCAGCGCGCGGGCGACGGCGGCGCGGGCGCGCTGGCCGCCGGAGAGCGTGACGCCCCGCTCGCCGACGGGCAGCTCCGGGTCGAGGGTGAGCTGGGCGGTGCGCAGCGCGGCGGCCACGTCGGCGTCCGGGGCGCCGGGGGCGCCGAGCCGGACGTTCCCGGCGAGGGTGCCGGCGAACAGGTGCACGTCCTGCGGCACGACCGTGACGTGCCGGTGCGGGTCCGCGACGCGGGGCAGCGGCACGCCGCCCACCAAGATGCGGCCCCCGTCGGGGTCCCAGTGGCGCAGCAGCAGGGACACGCAGGTGGACTTGCCCGCGCCGGAGGCGCCGACCAGGGCGACGGTCCTGCCGTACGGGACGCGGAAGGACACGCCGCGCAGCACGTCGGGCCCGCCGGGCGTGTACCGGAAGCGCACGTCCTCGAAGACCACGTCCGGCCGGGCGGGCACCGGCAGCGGCTCGCGCGGCGGGGACACGTTGGCCGGCGCGGTGACCAGGGTGTGCACCCGGTCGGCCGCGGCGCGCAGCGTGCCGTACTCCTTGAGCAGCAGCGCGACCTGGGCGGCCGGGCCGAGCGAGCCGGCCGCCAGCACCATGGCCACGGGCGCGCCCGCCGGGTCGCGGATCACGGTGGCGATGAGCAGCAGCGTCCCGGCCGCCGCGACGGCGAGCAGCAGGTCGGTGAGGGCCGCCTCGATCCCGCCGCGGGCGGCGTTGGCCGCCTGGGCGCGCGCCAGCCGGCGCGTCTTGCGGGCCAGCAGGTCCCTGCGGCGCTCCAGGGCGCGGAACGCGGTCAGCTCGCGCATGCCCTGCACGGTGTCCACCACGTCGGCGGTCAGCTCGGCGGTGGCGGCGCGCAGCTCGTCGCCGTGCCGGTGCGCGGCCTTGCGCAGCCACAGCGGCACCGCGAGCACGCACGCGGCCAGCGGCAGCGTGACGGCCGGCAGCAGGGGGTCGATCAGGGCGGCGCCCACGCTGCCGGCGACCAGCACGGTGCCGGCCGTGATGAGCTGGGCCAGGGTGTGCGCGAACAGCCACTCCAGGGTCTCGATGTCCGACAGCACGGCCGCCGACAGGTCGCCGCTGCGCCGCCCGAGCAGGCGGGCGGGGGCGATCCTGGCGACCGCGTCGTACACCTGGCCGCGCAGCCTGGCCAGCACCAGGTACGCCAGGTCGTGCGCGACGTACGTCTCCCACCAGGCGGCCAGCGTGGCCACCACGACGAGCCCGCCCAGCACGGCCCCGGCCACGTCGAGCGGCGCGCTCCGGCCGGCGATCACCCGGCCGACCAGCCAGGCGGCGGTCACGGCCGCGCCGAGCACGGCCAGCTGCCCGGCGAGGTTGGCGGCCAGGGTGGACAGGAAGGCCCGGCGGTGCGCGCCGACGGCGCCCGCGAGCCAGCGGATGGACGGGTTCATGCCACGGTCTCCAGGACGGTTCCGTTCTCCAGGGTCACCACGTGGTCGGCCTGCCGGATGGTGTCGGGCCGGTGGGCGATCATCAGGCAGGTACGCCCCCGCCGCACCTCCGACAGGGCCTGCTCGGTCCGCGCGTCCACGTGCGAGGTGGCCTCGTCGAGCACGAGGACGGGGGCGTCGGCCAGCAGCGCCCGCGCGATCGCCAGGCGCTGCCGCTGCCCGCCCGAGAGCGTCGCCCCGCGCTCCCCCAGCCGCGTGCCGTAGCCGTCGGGCAGCTCGGCGATGAAGTCGTGGGCGGCGGCCAGCCGCGCGGCGGCGACCAGCTCCTCGTCGGTGGCCTCCGGCCGCGCCAGGCGCAGGTTCTCGGCCACGGTGCCGTGGAAGAGGTAGGTGTCCTGGGCGACGACCGCGACGCCGCCGCGCAGCGTGTCGAGGGTGAGGTCGCGCACATCCGTACCGCCGATGGTGATCCTCCCCCGGTCGGGGTCGTGGTGGCGGTGCAGCAGCGCGGCCAGGGTGCTCTTGCCCGCGCCGGACGGGCCGACGAGGGCGACGGTGCGGCCGGCCGGGACGGTGAAGGCGACGTCGCGTACGGCGGGGCGCGGCGCGCCCGGGTAGGTGAAGGTGACCTGCTCGAACGCGATGGCGGGCGCCTCGGGGAAGTCGCGCCGCGTCCCCCGGTCCGCCACGGCCGGGGACGCGGCCAGCAGCTCCTCGATGCCATCGACCGCCGTTATGCCGAGATATCCGGCATGCCAGGCGTCGGAGAGGCTCTTGACGGGCCGGAAGCACTCGGCCGCGGCCAGCAGGACCGCGAACACCGCCCACGCGCTGCCCGCGGTCGTCGCGGCGAGGACGGCCGCGGCCGTGCCCGCCTGCACGAAGAACGCGCTGATCCCGGTCTCCACCAGCGAGATCCTGAGCTGGCGCATGGTGGTGAGGTAGAGGTCGTGCGCCCGCCCGGCCAGCCGCCCGCCCAGCGTGCCGGCCGCCCCGAAGGCCCGCAGCGTCGCCATGCCCTGCATCGCCTCCAGATAGTCGGAGGCCAGCGCGGCGAACGCGGCCCAGCGCCCGCGCCCCCGCCTGAGCAGCGTCGCGTCCCAGAACCTGGGAATGGTCAGGACCCCCGCCACGGCGGCGGCCAGCACCGTCGCGCCCGCCACGCTGACCGTGAACAGCCAGCCGACCAGCGCGATCGGCACGCAGAAGGTGACCACGACCTGGGGCAGGTAGCGGCTGAAGTAGGGGTCGAGCCCCTCCACGCCGTCCACCAGCGTGGTCTGCACGTGCCCGGTGCGCGTGCCGGTCAGGTGCGCGGGGCCCAGCCGGCCCAGGTGGACGATCAGCCGGTCGCGCAGCCTGGCCCTGACCAGCGCGCCGGCCCAGGCGGCCACCGCCTCCCTGGCCCACAGCAGCGCCGCCCGCACCACGATCACCGCCAGGGACCAGAGCAGCAGCCGCACGGCGGCCGGGACGTCCCCGGCGACCAGGGCGGCCAGGGCCGCGGCGAGCAGGACCGCCTGCGCGACGTACGCGGCGCTGACCGCCAGGCCGAGCCCCACGCACGCCGCGATCGGCCCCTTCACGGTGCCGGCCAGTTGCAGCAGCCGGCGATGAACGATCACTCGCTGTCCTTCCGAAAGACGCCAGAGGCGGGATTTGCCGCTTGATGAGAAGCGAGCGTAAATGATAACTATTTTCACCGCTAGTGTTGATAATGGTTTTCACAACTGGAGGTCCCATGCGCCGCGGCGCTTTCTCCCTCGGCGGGCACCCGGCCCGGCCCGCGCTGAAGCGGGCCCTCGTCGCCGTGCTCTCGCTCGCCCTGGTGGCGTCCTGTGGTCAGAGCGACCCCCGTGCCGGCGCGGCCCCGTCGGACCCGGCGGCCCCGCGCCCCTCCGCGACCAGCGCCGCCCCGGTCACCCCGGTCAGCGCGGCCCTGACCGTCACCGACCCCCACGGCAAGACGTTCACGCTGGACAGCAAGCCCGAGCGCGTGGTCTGCCTGACCGGGCTGTGCGACGACGCCCTGGTCGAGCTGGGCCTGACGCCGGTGGCCACGACCACGCCCGAGCTGCTGTCGCGTCCCGACTACCTCGGCGCGAAGGCCGCCGGCATCCCGGTCATCCCCGGCAGCTTCGGCGGCGAGGACGTCGCCGCGATCGCCGAGGCCAAGCCCGACCTGGTGATCGGCCTGGCCGGCGTGCACGACCAGCTCAGGACCGCGGTGGAGAAGTTCGCGCCGCTGTGGGTGATCCAGGTGAAGTCGTACGACGACTCGATCGGCTACCTGCGCGCCCTGGCCCAGCTCACCGACCGGGGGCGGCAGCAGGCGGCGGCCGAGAGCCGCTTCCGCGCCAAGCTCACCGACGGCGTGACCAGGGCGAAGGCGGCCGGGCTGGACAAGAAGCCGGTCCTGGCGATGTACGGCGGCACGTCCGTGGGCGTCAACACCACCGAGGACGTGCTGGGCCACTTCATGTCGCAGTTCTTCGCCTACCCCTGGCCGAGCAAGGGCGGCGGCTTCGAGACCGCGCAGGCGTACAGCATCGAGGAGATCCTGGCCAAGGCTCCGCAGGTCATCTTCGTGCAGTCGTTCGGCACCTCGGTGACCGAGCAGTACAAGGACAACCCGGTGTGGCGGCGCGTGCCGGCCGTGGCGGCGGGCAAGGTGTTCGAGGTGCCCGCCGCGTTGTGGGCCTCGGGCCGGGGCACCAGGGCGTTCGGCATCATCCTGGACGAGGCGCTGGCCAAGGCCGCCGCATGAGCGCTGTGCTCGACGGCCGGGCGGCCACCGCCGCCCGCCGCCCGGTCGCCCCGTGGGCGGCCGGGCTCGGCCTGGCCGCCGTGGCACTGGCCGGGCTCTGCCTGGGCACCCCGTTCGTGGCCCCGCAGGACCTCCTGTCGGCCGCCCCCGACTCGATCACGCACGTCGTGCTCTGGGAGCTGCGCGTCCCCCGCGTGCTGATCGGCCTGGCCGGCGGCGCGGCGATCGGCACGGCCGGGCTCCTGCTGCAGGAGTCGCTCAGGAACCCGCTCGCCGTGCCCGAGCTGCTCGGCGTCTCGACCGGGGCCGCGCTGGCGGTGAGCGTGTGCGTGGTGTGGGCGCTGCCGGTGCCGGCCTCGTTGTACCCGCTGGCGGGGCTGCTCGGCGCCGCGCTCGGCGGGCTCGCCACCCTCGCCGCGGCCAGGACGGGCCGCAGCGCCGGCGGCGTCCTGCTGATCGGCGCGGCGGTCTCCACCGCCATCCAGGCGCTGCTGCTGGCCGTGATGGCCACCGCCGACCGCCTCCAGTACGACATGCTCTTCCGCTACCTCGTCGGCAGCCTGTCCGGCCTGATGTGGGAGCAGACCGCCCGGGCGCTGCCGTGGTTCGCCGCCGCGGTCCCGCTCGTCGTGCTCTGCGTGCCCGCGCTGGGCCTGCTGCGTCTCGGCGACGACGCGGCCGCCTCGCTCGGCAGCCGGGTGCACCTGGCCAGGCTGGGCGTGCTGGCGGTCGCCACGCTGCTGATCGGCGCCGTGACGGGTCCCTGCGGCCCGATCGCGTGGGTGGGGCTGCTGGCGCCGGTGCTGGCCCGGCGGCTGCGCCCGTACGCGGGAGTGCGGCTCTGGCTGCCGTGGTCGGCGGCGCTGGGCGCGCTGGTCACGCTGACGGCCGACCTGGCCGCGCGGCTGGCGTTCGCCCCGGTGGAGACGCCGCTCGGGGCGTGGACGGCGCTGGCCGGCGTGCTGGCGGGCGCCGTCCTGCTGCGCCGGCGGGCCGCCTCATGACGCGCTCGACACGCTCGACACCTTCGACGCGCTCGACACGCTCGACGCGCTCGCATGCGGCCGGGTCGCGGGGCGTCAGGGTGGCGGCGGTGGCGGGGCTGTTCGCGGTGCTCGCGGCCGCGCACCTGCTCGCCTCCGGCCGGCCGGTCGGCGCGATCACCGGCCTGCTGGACGGCGTGGTGGACGGCCAGGCCGAGAAGATCGTGTGGGAGCTCGGCGTGCCGCGGCTGCTCACCGCGCTGCTCACCGGCGCGGCCCTGGGCGTGGCCGGATTCGTGCTCCAGGCGACGCTGCGCAACCCGCTGGCCGCGCCCGAGTTCTCCGGCGTGAACCCCGGCGCGGTGCTCGGCATCCTCGGCGGGCTCGCCCTCGGCCTGTTCCCCGCCGACTCCGCCGCGGGGGCGCTGCTCGCCGCGCTCGCCGGCGGCGCGCTGGGCGGCGGGATCACCTGGCTGTTCTCGGCCGGCCGCGACCCCGCCGGCCTGGTGGTCCACGGCTTGCTCGGCAGCGCGCTGCTGGCCGGGCTGACCACGATGCTGCTGGCCTACCAGCCGAGCAGGTTCGGCAACGCGCTGCGCTGGCTGATCGGCTCGGTGGAGGGCCGGGTGTGGGAGCACCTGGCCTTCGCCTCCTGGTGGATCGCCGGCGGCATCGCGGTGGCGTGGGCGTGCTCGGGGCTGCTGGCCGTGCTGGCGCCCGGCGACGACCACGCCGCCTCGCTCGGCCTGCGCCCGGCGCTCGGCCGCGCCGTCGCGCTGACGGTGGCCATCGCCCTGACCGCGGGCGCGGCGAGCCTGGCGGGGGCGATCGCCTTCGTCGGCCTGGTCGCCCCGCACGTCGCCCGACGGCTGGGCGGCGGCGTCCCCGCCGCCGCCGTGACCGGGGCCGTCGCGCTCGCGGGCGCCGACACCCTCGCCCAGCTCGCCGGGCACCTCCTCAACGGCACGCACCGGCTGGGTGTGCCGGCCGGCGTGGTCACCGCGCTGGCCGGCGCCGCCGTGCTGATCAGACTGGGAAGATCTCAATGAGCGTCACGGTCCAGGACCTGCACTTCTCGTACGCCGGCCGCCCGATCCTGGCCGGGGTCGACCTCACCGTCGAGCCCGGCGAGTTCGTGGCCCTGGTGGGCGTCAACGGATCCGGCAAGAGCACGCTGCTGCGCCTGATCGCGGGCCTGCTCAAGCCGTCGTCCGGCCGCATCCTGCTCGGCGGGGAGGAGCTGTCGTCCCTGTCGCGCAGGCAGGTGGCGCGGCGGCTGGCGGTCCTGCACCAGAGCCTGCCGCCCGTCCCCGCGCTGACCGTGCGCCAGCTCGTCCGCCAGGGCCGCTACCCGCACCTGGGGCCGCTGGGCCTGCTCGGAGCGTCGGACTCCATGGACGAGGCGCTGGAGCTGGCCGGGGTCGCGCACCTCGCCGACCGCGTGCTGGACACGCTGTCCGGCGGCGAGCGCCAGCGCGTACGGCTGGCGCTGGCCGTCGCGCAGGACACCGGCATCCTGCTCCTGGACGAGCCCACCGCCCACCTGGACATCCGCCACCAGCTCGAGGTCCTGGAGCTGGTGCGCGGGCTGCGCGCGGCCCGCGGGCTCACCGTCGTGACCGTCCTGCACGAGCTGGACCACGCGGCCCGCTTCGCCGAGCGCGTCGTCGCGCTCCACGAGGGGCGGGTCCGGGCCGACGGCACGCCGGCGGAGGTGATCACCCCGGAGCTGCTGGCCGAGGTGTTCGGGGTGGCCGGGCGGGTGGTGACCGACGAGCTGCACGGCACCCCCCGCTGCCTCCTCGACGCGGCCCTGTGAACGCGGCGCCCGGCCCGCTCGACCCCGGTACGCGCGAGCACCGGCGGCCCGGGAGCGGGCCTGCGCCGGGCGGGCGAGCAGCGCGCGGGGCCGTTGTCGATCGTGAAGTGTGCCGGATTCCCGGCCGGATTCTGTCAAGTCGGCGGGGTTCCCTGTCAGGAGCCCGCTGCTTACACTCCGGTCGGAACGAAGATGAGCGCCGCTCGCGCTCGTCGCCCGCCGGGGAGGGTCAGTGATCTCTCCGGCGTGCCCGCGAAAGGGTGACCTGACTCCTCCCGGGCGAGCCCCGAAAGTCCGCGCAGCCCTCGACGAGGAGGCCACTCCGTGTCATCCAGCGCCCTCTTATCCCGCTTATCCCGCCCGCGGCGGCTCGTCCCGGTCGCCGTCGGCCTGAGCGTCGTCCTGGCCATGATGCCCCCGCCGGCCCTGGCCGATCCGGCGCCGTCCCCGCCCGCCAAGCAGTGGACGGCCACGCCGCTGACCCCGGCCGAGGTCGTCGAGGGCGCCAAGTCCCCGACCGGCAGGCTCGCCGAGAGCGACCAGGCCCTGCTGCGCAGCACCTCCACCGCCCCGGTGAACGTCGTGGTCAAGCTCGACTACGACTCGCTGGCCGCCTACCGGGGCGGCCTGCCCGGCCTGCCCGGCACGAGCCCGTCCGTCACCGGCCGTGCCCTGGACACCAGGAGCGCCGAGGCCAGGAAGTACGGCGCGCACATCGAACAGGTCGAGAGCGCCTTCCTGGCCGAGCTGGCCGCGAAGGTCCCCGGCGCCGTGACCGGCCTGCGGCTCAGGACGGTGTACGGCGGCATCGCCCTGCGCATCCCCGGCGACAAGGCGGACGAGGTGCTGAAGCTGCCCGGCGCGGTCGCCGTGCAGGAGGACAAGCCGCAGCGGCTGCTGACCGACTCCAGCCCCGCCTTCATCGGCGCGCCGACGATCTACGGCAAGCTCGGCGGCGGCGACGGCACGGCCGGCAGGGGCGTGATCGTCGGCGTGCTGGACAGCGGCGCCTGGCCCGAGCACCCGTCCTTCGCCGCCCGGCCCGGCCTGCCCGACCCGCCGCCCACCAAGGACGGCACGCCGCGGGAGTGCGACTTCGGCGACAACCCGACGACCCCCGCCGCCGATCCGTTCACCTGCAACAACAAGCTGGTCGGCGGGCGACCGTTCCTGGAGACGTACAACGCGGTCTTCGGCGGCGAGGTCTACCCCGACAGCGCCCGCGACTCCAACGGCCACGGCACCCACACCGCGAGCACGTCGGCGGGCGGGCCGGTGTCCGACGCGAACCCGCTGGGCATCAGCCGGGGGCCGATCCACGGCATCGCGCCCGGCGCGGCGGTCTCGGTCTACAAGGTGTGCGGCGCGCAGGGCTGCTTCCCGTCGGACTCGGCGGCCGCGGTGGAGCGCGCCATCCTGGACGGCGTCCGGGTGATCAACTTCTCCATCTCCGGCGGCAGCGACCCGTACAGCGACCCGGTGGAGCTGGCCTTCCTCGACGCGTACGCGGCCGGCGTGCTGGTCTCGGCGTCGGCGGGCAACTCCGGGCCCGGCCCGGACACCAGCGACCACCTCGGCCCGTGGACGACCACCGTGGCCGCCTCCACGCAGACCAGGACGTTCCAGTCCACGATCACGCTGGCCGGCGGCGGCACCACGGCCACGGTCAAGGGCGCCTCCATCACGGCCGGGCTCGGCTCGCCGCTGCCCGTGGTGCTCGCCTCGGCCCCGCCGTACAACAACGCGGCCTGCTCTGCCCCGGCGCCGCCCGGGACGTTCACCGGGAAGATCGTGGCCTGCGAGCGCACCCCCAACCGGGTGCTGAAGGGCTACAACGTCATGCAGGGCGGCGCGGCCGGGATGATCCTCTACAACAGCTTCCCGTTCGACGTCTTCACCGACGCCCACTGGATCCCGACCGTGCACCTGGACAAGCCGGAGGCCGACACACTGCTGGGCTTCCTGGCCGCGCGTCCGGGCGCCACGGCCTCGTTCACGCAGGGCGCCAAGAGCGCCTGGCAGGGCGACGCGATCACGCACTTCTCCTCGCGCGGCCCCGGCGGCGACTTCCTCAAGCCGGACGTCACCGCGCCGGGCCTGCACATCATGGCCGGCATGACCCCGACGCCCGAGTCGCCGGCGGAGGGACCGCCGGGCAACCTCTACCAGGTCATCTCGGGCACCTCGATGTCCGCGCCGCACGTGGCGGGGGCGGCCGCGCTGCTGTTCGCCCTGCATCCGGACTGGACGCCCGGGCAGGTCAAGTCGGCGCTGGAGACCACGGCCAGGACCGCGGTCACCAAGGAGGACCGTACGACGCCGGCGGACCCGTTCGACATGGGCGGCGGGCGCATCGACCTGACCAAGGCCGGCGACCCCGGCCTGACCCTGGACGAGAGCGCCGCGGACTTCGTCGCCTCGGCCGCCGACCCGCTCAACCGCATCGACCTCAACCTGCCCTCGGTGAACGCGCCCACCATGCCGGGCGTCATCACCGCCGGGCGCACGGTCACCAACGTCACGAACAGGACGCTCACCTTCACCGCCTCCGGCACGACCGTGCGTGGCGCGAACATCACCGTGCTGCCGCCGCGCTTCACCGTCAAGCCGGGCAAGAGCGTCAAGCTGAGCGTGATCATCACCGCGCCCGACCTGCCCGACGGGCAGTACTTCGGCCAGGTGAACCTCAGGCAGTCCGGCGGCCCCCGCGCGCTGCACCTGCCGGTGGCGTTCTTCCGCAAGGAGGGCGCGATCCCGGTGGAGCAGACGTGCGCGCCGGCCACGATCCCCAGGAACACCGGCGAGTCCACCTGCACGGTCACCATCGCCAACGACACGCTGCAGGACGCCGAGGTCACCGCGGTGAGCACGCTCGACGCCCACCTGCGGCTCAACGGCGTCACCGGCGCCACGCGGGTCGGCGGCCAGGTCGCGACCGCCCGCACGACGCTGCCCGCCAGGCAGCCCGCCAGGCCGTCGATCGCGCCAGGCGCGAGCCCCGCCGGGTACGTGCCGCTCGACACCTTCGGCGCCACCCCGATCCCGGTCGGGGACGAGCAGGCGGTCAACTTCACCGTGCCCGAGTACACCTTCGCCGGCCGGAACTACACCCGGCTCGGCGTGACCTCCAACGGCTACAGCGTGGCGGGCGGCGCCACCTCCGCCGACATCGACTTCGTCCCGCAGACGCTGCCCGACCCGGCGCGCCCGAACGGCGTCCTCGCCCCCTACTGGACCGACCTGGACGGCACCGGCGCGCCCGGCGTCCTGGCCACGGTCCTGTCGGACGGGACCAACCGCTGGCTGGCCGTGGAGTGGCGGGTCAACCTGTACGGCACCACGACCCGGAAGGTGTTCCAGCAGTGGATCGGGCTCAACGGCGCCGAGGACGTGAGCTTCGCCTACAACCCGGCCGACCTGCCCGGCGCGCCGCCCGACGGCTACGGCCTGACCGTGGGCGCCGAGAACGAGGAGGGCACCGCGGGCGACCAGATCGCCGGGCCGCCCACGGAGGATCTGCGCGTGACCAGCTCGCCGGCCGTGCCCGGCGGCACCCTGACGTACTCGATGAGGGTCAGAGGGGTCGCCCCGGGCGCCGGCAAGGTCACCACGGCCACCTCCACGCCCCAGGTACGGGGCATCACCGTCGAGGTGGACCGGATCACCGTCCAGTGACCTGACCCCGTGGCCGCGGCCGGCGTCCCCGCCCGCGGCCACGAACCCGCCGCCGCGTCCGGTACGCGGGGCGGCGGGGCGGCGGGGCGGCAGGGCGGCGGCGGGGCGGCGGCACAATCGTTCAAGACCGGGGCTCGTGGTCTCGGCTACAACGGGGGTTGGCGGGACGCGGGAAACGGGAGGTCGGGCGCATGGCCATGGTGGGGTTCGTCGGGCTCGGGATCATGGGGCGGCCCATGGCGCTCAACCTGGTCCGCGCCGGCACGCCCGTCGTCGTGTGGAACCGCACCGCCGCGCGGTGCGAGCCGCTGCGGGCGGCCGGGGCGCGGGTGGCGGCGGGTCCCGGCGAGGTGTTCGCGCGGGCCCGCGTGGTGCTGCTGATGCTGGCCGACGAGGCCGCGGTGGACGAGGTGCTGGGACGCGGCACACCGCGGTTCGCGCCCGCCGTAGCGGGACGCGTGGTGGTGCACATGGGCACGACGTCTCCCGCGTACTCGGCGGAGCTGGCCGCCGCCATCCGCGACGCGGGGGGCGAGTACGTCGAGGCGCCCGTGTCGGGCTCGCGCGGCCCGGCCGAGAGCGGGCGCCTGGTGGCGATGCCGGCCGGCGAGCCGGCGGCGGTCGAGGAGGTACGCCCCCTGCTCGCACCGATGTGCGCCGAGACGATCACCTGCGGGCCGGTCCCCGGCGGGCTGCTGATGAAGCTGGCGGTGAACCTGTTCCTGATCACCATGGTGAGCGGCCTGGCCGAGTCCGCGCACTTCGCCGCCCGGCACGGGCTGGACCTGGAGAAGTTCGCCCGGGTGCTCGGCTCCGGCCCGATGGCCAGCGACGTGTCCCGGGTCAAGGCCCGCAAGCTCCTCGAAGGGGACTTCGCCCCGCAGGCGGCCATCGCGGACGTGCTCAAGAACAACCGGCTCATCGCCGAGGCGGCCCGGGCGTCCGGCGTGGCCTCGCCGCTGCTCGACGTCTGCCACGCCCTGTTCGCCGAGACCCTGGCGCTCGGGCACGGCGCGCTCGACATGGCGGCCGTGGTCCGGGCCCTCGAAGCCAGGACCGACGCCTCCCGGCCCCTGACCGGCGATGCGGCGGCCAGGTGACTGCGGCGGCCAGGCGAGTACAGTGGCCAGCTGAGTGCCGCGGTCAGCTGAGTGCCGCGGTCAGCTGAGTGCCGCGGTCAGGTGAGTGCGGCCGTCCACGCGCCGGGGGTGAGACCGTAGGCGCGCTTGAACATGCGGGTCAGGTGGCTCTGGTCGGCGAAGCCCGCCCGCAGCGCCGCCTCCCGCAGCGGCAGGCCGTCCCGCATCGCCCGGCGGGCCAGATCGAGCTGGCGCATCGTCCTGAACCGGGTCGGGCTGGTGCCGAAGGCGGCGCGGAACTGGCGGGCGATGGTCCACCGGTCCAGCCCCGAGACGCGTTCGAACACGGCGACCGGATGCCGGACGGCGGGATCGGCGGCGATGAGCTCCCGCACCCGCGCCAGCTCCTCGACCGCGAGCGGCTCCCGCCGTGACCGGGCCGGCCGGCCGGCGTGCCGCTCCAGCGCCGCCGCGACCAGCAGCGCGACCTCCAGCCGGGCCAGCCCCTCCAGCGGCTCGTCCAGGCGCCGCAACCAGCGCAGCAGCGACGGGGACATCCCGTCCGGCCGGACGACGGGGTCGGCGACGAACGGCAGCGGCCTGCCGCCCAGCGCCTCCTGCACGAGGTACGGATCGACGTAGAAGATCCGGTAGCCGAACCCCGCGTCGGTGCCCGCCGCCCCGTCGTGCACCTCGTCGGGGTGCAGCACGTGCCACTCCCCCGGCAGGCACCGCCGCAGCTCGCCCCGGTACCGGAAGGTCTGCACGCCCGTGAGCGTGACGCCGATGGCGTAGGTGTCGTGGCGGTGCGGCGCGAACGCCGCGCCCACGAGCGAGGCCGCCAGCCGCTCGATGCCCTCGGCCCGCGCGCCGAAGCGCAGCCGGTGCCCCGGCGCCGGCCGCAACGTCCCGTCCCAGGAAGGTGCCGTCCTCACCCCACCAGTCTCACCCCGACCGGCCCGGCTCACTCCGACCGGCCCGGCTCACTCCGACCGGCCCGGTGTCGCGGGCACGGTGTCGCGGGCACGGTGATGGGGCGGGCCGTTGGCCGGGGTGTCAGCAGCCGGCCGCGATGGCCTTCCTGAGGGTGTGCAGGCACAGGCTCAGCGACGTGTGCTTGGGCACCTGGTTCTGGCGGGTGTGCTGCCAGGCCGCGTACAGCATGCTCCACATCAGCTCCGCCACCCACGCCGGGGGAAGCCGCGGGTCGATGGTGCCGTCGGCGTGGCCGCGCTGGATGAGCCGGCCCAGGATGCGGTCGGACTCGCTCTCGCTCTCCCAGTCCACCCACTCGGTCGCCTGATTGTTCTCGAACGCGAAGAGCAGCACGTCGCCCAGCTCGAAGTATTCCTGGCACACCCGCTCCAGCGCCTCGGCCCCCGTGCCGTCGTCGGGGCGGGCGCGCGCGGTCGCCAGGTCGATGCGCTCCAGCAGGTAGCTGCCGATCGCGGCCAGCAGGTCGGAGCGCTCGGGGAAGTAGCGGTGGATCGTGGTGCGCCCCACCCCCGCCGCCGCGGCGATGTCGGACAGGGAGGCGGCGGGCTTGGCGGCGAGGACGGACAGGGCGGCGTCGAGGATGGCCCGCCTGGTCCGGGCCCGTGCGCCGGTGGGGGCTGCTGTGTCCATGCGGCTACGGTAGCGCCTCCTCCATAAGGAAACACATTTGACTTTCTCCGGAACATCAGTGTTCCATTTCTCACATGAATGTTCCGAAACGGTTCCCGAGGTTCCATGTCCTGTGGTCGTTCGCCCGGCCCCATGCGGCCACGCTGCTGCTCGGGTTGTTCCTGGCCCTGGGCGGGTCGGCGCTGGGCCTGGCCTCGCCGATGGTCACCAAATGGGTGCTCGACGCGCTCGGCGCCGGCGACTCCCTGACCGGCCCGATCCTGGCGCTGGCGGGGCTGCTGGTGGTGGGCGTGGTGATCTCCCGCTGGCAGTGGGTCAAGCTGGGCACGCTGGGCGAGCGGGTCGTGCTGGAGGCCCGCGAGTCGATGGTCCGGCGGTTCCTGCGCGCCACCGTGCCCGCCGTGACCAGGCACCCTCCCGGCGAGCTCGTCACCCGCGTGACCTCCGACACCGTGCTGCTGCGCGAGGCCGCGACGTCCAGCGTGATCGGGCTGATCAACGGCGCGGTCATGCTGGCCGGGACGCTCGTCCTGATGGCCGTGCTCGACCTCGTCCTGGTGGCCGTGACGATGGCGGCGGTGCTGACCGTCATCGTGCTGTTCGCGCTGCTCATGCCGGCCATCGCCAGGGCCCAGGAGCGGGCGCAGCACGAGATCGGCCGGCTCGGCGGCGTGCTGGAGGGCGCCCTGCGGGCGATCAGGACGGTGAAGGTCAGCCGCGCCGAGGAGCGCCAGGCCGAGCGCGTCCTCGCCCACGCCAGGTCCTCCGCCGAGCACGGCGTCCGCGCCGTGCGGGCCGAGGCGACCGCCTGGACGATCGCGTGGACGGGCATCCAGCTCGCGATCATCCTGGTTCTCGGGGTCGGCGCGTGGCGGGTGGGCGCGGGGCACCTGGAGGTGTCGAGCCTGATCGCGTTCCTGCTGTACGCGTTCGGCCTCATGGAGCCCATCACCGAGCTCAGCCAGAACTTCACCGCCCTGCAGTCCGGCATCGCCGCCGCCGAGCGCATCCGCGAGGTCGCCGCCATGCCCACCGAGCCGGCGGCCGTCCCGGCCACCCCACCTGCGGATGACGGGCCGGTGGCCGGCAGCGGGACGGCGGCCGGCAGCGGGACGGCGGCCGCCGGCAGGACCGCGAGCGGTGGCGGGACGGCGACCGGGGCGGCGACCGGGGCCGGGGCGGTGGGTGGTGCGGGGCCGGAGGCGGGGCCGGTCCTCGAACTGCGGGAGGTCACGGCCGCGTACGGACCGGACGCCGGTCCCGCCGTGCGCGGGGTCAGCCTGGCCATCCCCCGGCGCGGCCACGTGGCGATCGTCGGCCCGTCGGGCGCGGGCAAGACGACGCTGTTCTCCCTCATCCTGGGCTTCCTCGAACCGCAGGAGGGCACGCTGCTGCTGGACGGCCGCCCGTACTCCGGGCTCACCCGCGACCGGATCAGGGCCAAACTGGCGTACGTCGAGCAGGACACTCCCATCGTGCCCGGCACGATCCGCGACAACCTGCTCTTCTCCCACCCCGACGCCCGCGAGGAGGAGATGACCCGGGTGCTGCGCGAGGTGCGGCTGAGCGACAAGGTCGCCGTGCTGGACGACGGCCTGGACACGCCGCTGTCCTCCACGCAGGTCTCGGGCGGCGAGCGGCAGCGGATCGCGCTGGCCAGGGCGCTGCTGCGCACGCCGGACGTGCTCCTGCTGGACGAGGCCACCGCACAGCTCGACGGGCTCACCGAGGCGGCCGTGCACGACTGCATCCGCGACCGCGCCCGCGAGGGGGCGGTGGTGACGATCGCGCACCGCCTGTCCACCGTGATCGACGCCGACACCATCGTGGTCATGGAGGCCGGCCGGGTGCGTGCCCGGGGCGGTCACGAGGAGCTGCTGGCCACCGACGCCCTCTACCGCGAGCTGGTCGCCGCCCTGCGCATCGACTCCACCCGGCCGGACGCGAGCGTGACACCGCCACGGGGCTGACCGGGCTGGAGGCAACCGGGCGGGGCTGGTCAGGCGAGCGGTGACCGGCGAGGTGACCGGCGAGCGGTGACCGGGAGGGTGATCAGGCGAGCGGTGACCGGGAGGGTGATCAGGCGAGCGGTGGTCAGGTGCTGGCGCCGCGCAGGTAGGCGACCACCGCGTCGCCCACCATCTTGCGCAGCCGGGCGCGGTGTTCGGGCGCGGTCATGTCGCGCCCGAACAACGCCCCGAACGTGTGCTGGTTGGCCACCCGGAAGAAACAGAACGAACTGATCAGCATGTGCACGTCGATCGCGTCGGCCTCGGTCACGAAATCACCCCGCGCCGCGCCCTCGTCCAGAATGCGCGAGATCAGATCCAGCACCGGCGTGCCCAGCCCCGCCAGCGCCGCCGACTTGCGAATGTGCTCGGCCTGATGAATGTTCTCGATCGCCACCAGCTTGATGAACTCACGATGCAGATCATGGTGATCGAACGTCAGCTCCGCCAGCGTCCGGATCGCCTCCACCGGCGCCAGATGCTCCACCTCGATCGCCCGCTCCATCTCCCGCACCTCGGCGTACGCCTTCTCCAGCACCGCGATGTAGAGCCGCTCCTTGCTCCCGAAGTAGTAATAGATCATCCGCTTCGTCGTCCGCATCCGCGCGGCGATCTCATCCACCCGCGCCCCCGCGTACCCATGCCGGGCGAACTCCTGCTGCGCGACCCCGAGAATCTCCGCCCTGGTGCGCTCGGCATCCCGCTGACGTTCGGGAGCGGCCGGCTGAGAGGTCATCCGCCCATCCTAGTGTCCCCGTCACGCCGCACCGCGAGTTCCGTCCCGCCACCACCGCGAGTTCCTTCCCGCCACCACCGCGCGTCCCGGCGGGCCGCGCCGCGAGTCCCGGCGGGTGCCCGGAACGTTCACCCGGCGGTTGACCCGCGCGGCCGGCGGGCCGAAGGGGTGAGTCCGGCGGGGGCGTGCCGCACGGGAGAGACTTTCCCCCTATACGATCAGTTTCATCACCTATAGGGATTCATCTCCCCTTTGTCAGGCATCCTCCCCGGGCATCCGCATCATCACGGAGTTCTCAGCTGCATGGATACCGCCACGCGCCGGCGCCGGCAGGCGCTGTTCCTGTTCTTCTTCCTGCCGGGCATCGCGATGTCGTCGTGGGTGACCCGCACCCCTGACATCCGTGACGGGCTGGGGGCCTCCACCGCGCAGATGGGGCTGGTCCTGTTCGGCCTGTCGCTCGGGTCCATGATCGGCATCCTCTGCTCCGGCCGCCTCACCTCCCGCTTCGGGACCAGGCCCGTCATCGGCTTCGGCACCGCGCTGGTCGTCGTGAGCCTGGCCGTCATCAGCGCGGGCGCCCTCCTGGCGTCCGTGCCGCTGGTCATGGCGGGCCTGTGCGCGTTCGGCGCGGGCGTGGGAGCCGGCGACGTCGCCGTCAACGTGGACGGCGCCGACGTCGAGCGGATCACCGGCAGGACGACGCTGCCCACCCTGCACGGCTGCTTCAGCCTGGGCACCGTCGTCGGCGCGGCGGCGGGCATCGCGGCCACCGCCGCCGGGGTGCCGGCGCACTGGCACCTGGCCGCGGTCACCCTGGTCGCCGCCGCGATCTTCCTGTACGCCTTCCGCCACGTCCCCGCCGGCACCGGCCTGCTCGCCCCCGCCGAGCCCGGCGCCGGCGGGCCCGCGCCGAAGATCTGGAAGGACGGCCGGCTCCTCCTGATCGGCGCGATCGTGCTGGCCATGGCCCTGGCCGAGGGGGCCGCCAACGACTGGCTGCCGCTGCTCATGGTGGACGGGCACGGCGTGGACGCCACGTACGGCTCCCTCGTCTACACCGGGTTCGCCGCCGCCATGACCATCGGCCGGTTCTGCGGCGGCTTCTTCCTCGACCGCTTCGGCCGCACCACGGTCGTACGGGCGAGCGCGGTCTCGGGGGCGATCGGCCTGCTCCTGGTGGTCTACTCCGACAGCGCCGTGCTGGCGGGGGCGGCCGTGCTGTTCTGGGGGCTCGGCGCGTCGCTGGGCTTCCCCGTCGCGCTGTCCGCCGCCGGGGAGACCGGGCCCGAGCAGACCGCCCGCGTCAGCCTGGTGGCCACCATCGGGTACGTCGCCTTCCTCGTCGGCCCGCCCGGCCTCGGCTTCCTCGGCGAGCAGTGGGGGCTGCGGCCGGCCATGCTCGTGGTGCTCGCCTTCGTCGCCTCGGCCGTCCTCCTGGCCCCCGCCGTCGACACCCGCCGCCGCACCGCCGAGCCCACCACCCGCTGACCGCCGGGCGCGGTCACGGCGGCGTGGGGTTTCCGCCGTCGCGACCGCGCCCGGTGCTCATCAGCGCAGGTAGACGTTGGGCCGGGGCGGCGTGCCCATGCCGGCGCCGATGAAGAAGCTCGGGTGCGGGGGCTGGTTGTAGGCAGTGTTCTGCCAGGCCAGGGCCACGCGGTACTGCGGGTCGTGCAGGAGGGTGTGGATCTTGGTGGTGGTCACGTGCGGGGTGGCGTAGATGCGCAGGGCGCGGTTGTCGGTGGTGGGCCAGATGACCTCCTCGCGCCAGTCGCCCAGCAGGTCGCCCGACAGGGACGGGGTGGCCTTGGTGCCGTTGTTGCTGTGCACGCCGGAGGCGGTCAGCAGGCGGGTCTCGCCGCCGGTGCCGTACTTGTCGACGCGGGTCTGGTCCAGCAGCTCGCGCACCGGGTCACCGTCCCACCAGGACAGGAAGTTGGCCGAGGAGGGCTGGCGGCCGACGACCGTGCCGGAGGTGTTGCGCAGGCCGTTCTGCCCGGCGCCCGCGGCCCAGGACTCGGCGCCGGGGCTGCCCGCGTAGATGTCGGCGGCCACGCCGCGGCCCGGTCCCTCGCCGTCTGAGCCCGAGCCGGTGCCGGTCTGCCAGAGCACCTGGCCGTTGCGGGCGTCGACCATGTAGAGGCCGGGCCGGTTGGCGGACTCGGAGATCTTCACGTACTCCTGGCCCGCGCGGGCCGGGTTGAGGTCGCCCAGGTGGGCGGCGTCGCCGTGGCCCCAGCCGACGTTCCACAGGCCGCGGCCGTTGTCGTCGATGGCGGCGGCGCCGTAGAGGATCTCGTCGCGGCCGTCGCCGTCCACGTCGCCGACGGTGAGGGAGTGGTTGCCCTGGCCCGCGTACGAGCCGTTGCCCGAGGCGTTGGAGTCGAACGTCCAGCGCTTGACGAGCCGGCCGTCCCGGAAGTCCCAGGCGGCGATCACGGCGCGCGTGTAGTAGCCGCGGGCCATGATCAGGCTGGGCCGCTGCCCGTCCAGGTACGCGGTGCCGGCCAGGAACCGGTCCACCCGGTTGCCGTAGGAGTCGCCCCAGGAGGAGACGTTGCCGCGCGGCGGGTCGTAGGGGACCGTGGACATCGCCGCGCCGGTCTGGCCGTTGAACATGGTCAGGTACTCGGGGCCGGACAGGATGTAGCCGCCGGAGTTGCGGTGGTCGGCGCTCGCGTTGCCGATCGCGGCGCCCCGGCCGTCGATCGTGCCGTCGGCGGTCTTCACGGCGACCTCGGCCCTGCCGTCGCCGTCGTAGTCGTACACCTGGAACTGCGTGTAGTGGGCACCGGCCCGGATGTTGCGGCCCAGGTTGACCCGCCACAGGCGGGTGCCGTCCAGCTTGATGCCGTCGAGGTAGACCACGTCGGTGGTGCCGGACTGGGAGTTGTCCTTGGCGTTGTCGGCCTCCCACTTCAGCACCAGGTCCAGCCGGCCGTCCCCGTCCAGGTCGCCCACGCCGGCGTCGTTGGCGTGGTGGCCGGAGGAGGGCGGCGTGATCGGCACGTCGAGGTAGCCGCCGCCGAAGCGCAGCGAGGTCTCCGAGGCGGGCCCCTCCACGCCGCCGCTGACCGGGCGGACGGTGTACGAGGCGTCCGCGGCCGCCCCGGAGTCGAGGTAGTTGGTGGAGTTCGTGACGGTCGCGACCCGGGTGCCGCCCCGGTAGACGTTGAAGGACGTCTCACGCGGCTCGGTGCCCAGCAGCCGCCAGGAGACCAGGTTGCCGCTGCCGGAGCGGACGCTGATCAGGCCCCGGTCGAGGTCCTCCGCCTGCTTGGCCCCCGGAGGGTTCGTGGTCGGCGTCACCGTTGGGGTCACTGTGGGGGTCACTGTGGGAGTCACCGTGGGGGTGGGCTCGCCCGGGTCGCCGGTGCAGGTGACGCCGTTGAGCGCGAACGAGGCGGGCGCCGGGTTGGCGGAGCCGTTCCAGGAGGCGTTGAAGCCGAACCTGGCACTGCCGCCTTCGGGGATCGCCGCGTTGTAGCCGGCGTCCTGCGCCCTGACGGCCGAGCCGTCCTGCGTGGCGGTGGCGTTCCAGGCCTGGGTGATCTGCTGTCCGGCGGCGAACGACCAGTCCAGGCGCCAGCCGTCGATCGCCTCGCCCAGGTTCCTGATCGTCACGTCGCCGGTGAAGCCGCCGGACCACTGGGTGGCGACGGCGTAGTCCACCTCGCAGGCCACCGCCGCGGCGGCGGACGGCCGGAGGCCGACGGCGCCCGCGACCACCAGGCTCACGGTGCTGCCGAGCACCGTGGAGATCAGCGCTGGACGGGATAAACGTTTCATTGAGCGTCCAATCAACGTGCGGATCTCGACGGGGTGCCGAGCGCCCACACGGTAAGAAAACGCTGATCAGAGTGTCAATCGGCCGGTGACGCCGATCCCGGCCCGGGTTGTTACCTTTCAGGTCAGCGAAGCGGGACCCGCCCACCGCCCCTGAAACTTTCGGCCGCCCCGCCCGTGATCGGGGCCGGCGCGGCGTCACCGGTGGGCCGGCGGCCGGGTCGGGTGCAGGGGCGGGTGCCGGGTCGGGTGCCGGTCAGTGGCGAGGGTGGCGCGCCCGCGTCACCGCGGGGCCGGCGCCGGGCCGCCGCCGGGCCGCCGGTGGTCGGCGGCCGGTCAGCGGCCGATCAGCGGCGGGGTGGGGCCGTGGACTCGCGGACGACCAGGCGCGGCCGGTAGACCAGCTTCTGGTGGCGGTGGCCGGGGCGGGCCTCGTCCAGCAGCAGCTCCGCCGCGACCCGGCCCAGCTCGCGCTTCGGCTGCCACACCGTGGTCAGCGGCGGGGCGAGCTGGGCGGCGAACGCCACGTCGTCGTACCCCACCACGGACATCTCCCCGGGGACCGCGATCCCCCGCTCCCGCAGCCCGCCGATCACGCCGAGCGCGGCCGTGTCGTTGAGGCAGAGGATCGCGGTGGGCGGGTCGGGCGCGCCCAGCACGTCCTCGAGGGCCGCCGCGGCGGTCACCGTGATGTCGGGCGACGGCACCCGCACGTCCAGCATGCCGCGGTCGGGGTCCAGACCGGCCTTGACGAACGCCCTGCGCACCCCGGCGTGGCGCTCGGCGGTCTGCTGCACCTCGATCGCGGCGGCGAGCAGCGCGATCCGCCGGTGCCCGAGCCCGATCAGGTGTGCCGCGATCTGCTCGCCGCCCCACTGGTTGTCGATCGAGACCGAGCAGAGCCGGCCGTCGGAGCGGTGGTCGAGCAGCACCACCGGGACGCCGCGCCCGGCCAGGGCGACCAGCGGGCCCAGGTCGTCCTCGACGGGGGTGATCAGCACGCCCCGCACGCGCTGTTTCTCCAGCTCCTGGAGGTAGTGCCGCTCCCGCCCGGGCTGCAGGTCGGTGCTGCAGGTCATGAGCATGCAGCCGTCCTGGAGGAGCCGGTCCTCCACCCCCCGGCACACCTCGGTGAAGAACGGCCCGGCGATGTCCAGCGTCACCGCGCCCACCAGCGGGCTGGGCAGCCCCCGTAACCGCCTGGCGGCGTTGTCCGGCAGGTATCCCATGCGCTCCATCGCCGCGTGCACCCGCCGGCGCGTCTCCTCGGCGACCAGCTCAGGGTTGTTCAGGACGTTGCTCACCGTCGTCGGCGAGACGCCGGCCTCCTTGGCGACCTGGCGCATGCCGGGGCGGCGCGGCTCGCCCGGTGCGTCCCCATTCACCGCAGCACCATATCCGGCCACCGGCTCCGCCACCGCACCTCCCGGCCGATCTTCCCCGGGGCCTTCCCGGCCGATGGCGCCGGAAGCCGCAGAGGCCGCTCCCCCCGGGCCGCCGGAGGGGTTGTCAACATCGTCTCTCTGAGAGACAATGGGTTTCGTCTCTCGTGGAGACATCGTTTTCGGCGGCTCAGGGTGAGGCGCCGGACGTGGTAATACTGGAGATCCGCGAAGGGGGCCGGAAAGGACGAGCTGGTGCGCCCATGACCGAGCGCTATCTCGGTGTGCTCGGCCTCGCCGAGGCCCTGGGAGTGAGCCGGCACGCGGTGCACAAGTGGCGCACCCGCTATCCCGGCGGCTCCGATCACCCGTTCCCCGAGCCTGACGTCGAGGTGGACGGGGCGCCCGGCTGGCGGGCCGATCGGGTGACGGAGATCGCGCGCTGGCGCGCCGGCCTGCCCGGACGCGGGGCCGGTGGCGGGCGGCCCACCGCCGCGCGTCAGGAATACCTCAAGGCGGCGATGGCGCGCGGCCTGGACCGGGGCGAGGCGCTGCGCGCGCTGGCCACGTTCGCGGCGGAATATCCGGAGATGAGCGAGCCGGAGCTGTGCGCCTGGCTCATCGAGAAATTCCGCCGCTGACTCCTTTCCGCCGACCCCTTTTCGCGGAGCACGACATGAACAGAAGGCGATGACGCATGCCCGAAATCAGCCCGGACAGCGAGACGGGAAACGGGGCGAGGAGCGGCACGGAGGTCGGCACGGAGGTCGGCGCGCAGGTCGGCGCAGAGGTCGGCGGGCAGGTCGGCGCGCAGGTCGGTGGGGAGACGGCGCCGGGGTTCGAGGGGGTGCGCGAGGCGTTCGCGGCGAACCTGGCCTCCGGGGAGGAGATCGGCGCGGCGGTCAGCGTCTACCTGCGGGGGCGGAAGGTCGTCGATCTGTGGGGCGGGATCGCCGACCCCGAGACCGGCCGCCCCTGGCGGCGGGACACGCTGCAGGTCGTCTACTCCACCACCAAGGGGGTGACGGCGGCCTGCGCGCTGCTGCTGGCCCAGCGGGGCGAGCTCGACCTCGACGCGCCCGTGGCCCGCTACTGGCCGGAGTTCGCGGCCAACGGCAAGGAGCGCATCCCCGTACGGTGGCTGCTCACCCACCAGGCCGGCCTGCCCACCCTCGACCGCACGGTCACCCCGGCCGAGGCGATCGCCTGGGACCCCGTGGTGGACGCGCTGGCGGCCCAGCGGCCGTTCTGGGAGCCGGGTGCCGGGCACGGCTATCACGCGCTGACGTACGGCTGGCTCGTCGGCGAGGTGGTGCGCCGGGTCACCGGCCGGAGCATCGGCACGTTCCTCGCCGAGGAGATCGCCGAGGAGATCGCCGGGCCGCTCGGCCTGGACCTGTGGATCGGGCTGCCCGAGTCCGAGCAGCACCGGGTCAGCCGCGTCGTCACCGGCCCGGGCGGCTTCGACCTCTCCGCGATCGACCTGGACGCCGTCCCCGAGCCCATGCGGGAGGTGATGGCGGCCTACGCCGACCCGGCCTCGCTGACCGTACGCGCGCTCACCTTCGTCCGGCCCGCGTTCGATCACAACGACCCGGTGGAGCGGGCCGCCGAGCTGCCCGCCACCAACGGCATCTGCACCGCGCGCGCCCTGGCCCGCTTCTACGCCGCCCTCATCGGGGAGGTGGACGGGCGCCGCCTCCTCACCCCCGCCACCCTGGCGGCCGCGACCGCCGAACAGGCCGCCGGCGTCGACCGGGTCCTGCGCGTGCCCGTCCGGATCGGCACGGGGTTCGGGCTGCCCACGCCGGACGCGTACTGGTACTCCCCCACCGCCTTCGGCTTCCCCGGCCTCGGCGGCTCGATCGGGTTCGCCGACCGGGAGAGCGGGCTCGCGTTCGGTTACGTGATGAACCACGTCCGGGAGGGAGCGCCGGACCTGCGGGCGGCCCGCCTGCTGGAGGCCGTCAGGCGGGCGGCAGGAGCGCTCGCTCGATGAGGCCGACGGCCCGGAGGGTACGGAAGCTGCGGACGCGGCGCACCCGCCGTCGTGCGGGGGCAGGTGCGCGGGTCAGGGACGGGGGGCGGCGGCCTCCAGGGCGTCGACGGTGCCCGACATGATCGTGCGTACGTGCTCGGTGATGTGCGCCACCGGCCAGTCCCACCAGGCCAGCGCCAGGAGGCGGGCGATGTCGGCGTCGCTGTGGCGACGGCGGATGAGCCGGGCCGGGTTGCCGCCGACGATGCCGTAGTCGGGCACGTCGGAGGTGACCACGGCGCCGGCGCCGATGATCGCGCCGTGCCCGATCCGCACGCCCGGCATCACCGTGGCCCCGTAGCCGAACCAGACGTCGTTGCCCACCACGGTGTCACCCCGGTTCGGCAGGCCGGTCAGCAGGTCGAAGTGGTCGGACCACGAGCCGCCCATGCTGGGGAAGGGGAAGGTCGAGGGGCCGTCCATGCGGTGGTTGGCGCCGTTCATGATGAACCGCACCCCGGTGCCCAGCGCGCAGAACCTCCCGATGACCAGCTTCTCCGGCCCGTAGTGGTAGAGCACGTTGCGGGTCTCGAAGGCGGTCGGGTCGTCCGGGTCGTCGTAGTACGAGAACTCCCCCACCTCGATCAACGGGGACTTGACCAGCGGCTTGAGCAGCACCACCCGCGGCTGCCCCGGCATGGGGTGCAGCACGGTGGGGTCGGCGGGGACAAGGGGACTCATGGATCGTTCCTCTCGGTACTCCTGCGGGTGGCAGGTGCTCGTGGGCCGCGCGGGAGACCGGACCCGTCCGGCGGGCCGCCCGCGTGACGGGCGGCGGTTCAGGAACCGGGCGGTCCGGGAGGAACGCCACGGAAGAACGTCGATACCGCCACTAATGCGACAACTTCTACATTAAGATGGTGGCATGGCTCCGTCCGATGAGCAACCTGACCCCGCGCCGACGACATCCGCGCCGACCACGTCCGCGCCCCCGCCACCGGCCGCCCGACCGGCGCAGGGCGGGCCGGAGACGGCGACACCGGCCGGGCCGGAGACGGCAACGCAAGACGGGCCGGAGACGGCGGTTCGGAGGCGGCCGGGTGGGCGTACCGGCAGGATCCGGGCGCAGGTCCTCGACGCGGTCCGCGCCGAGCTCGGCGAACACGGCTTCGACGCGCTGAGCATCGACTCCGTGGCGGCGCGCGCCGGGGTGCACCGGGCGACGGTGTACCGGCGCTGGCGGGATGTGGGCGGCCTGCTCACCGACCTTCTGGAGGCCACCGGTGACGACGACTGGGAGCCGCGGGACACCGGCTCCCTGCTGGGCGACCTGGCGGCCCTCAACCACGAGAACCAGGCGGCGCTGACCGCGCGGCCGTCGATCGCCGCGGCCCTGCTGACCGCCTCGTTCCGCTCGGAGGAGGCCGCCCGCGGCGTGCGACGGCTCTGGGAGGACCGCTACGCCCGCTGCGAGGTCATCGTGCGGCGGGCCGTGCGCCGTGGCGAGCTGCCGCCGGACACCGACGCGCGGGGGCTGCTCATCGCCGCCACCGCCCCGCTCTACCACCAGCTCGTGCTGCTCCGCATGCCCGCCGACCCCGGCCTGCCCGAGCAGGCGGCCAGAACCGCCGTCCTCGCCGCCGGGGCCGGCGCCTTCACCGCGGGTGACGACTGAGTTCGTGTGCGTGGGTAGGGAGAAGGGTCCATCTACGCAAGGGAGGTCCGATGGACACCCCGCACACCCCTGCCACCCGCTCGCCCGTGCAGGTCGCCGCCCTCGCCACCGGCGTGGTGTTCCTGCTCGTCGGCGTGCTCGGCTTCGTTCCGGGCGTCACCACCAACTTCGACGACCTGCAGTTCGCCGGGCACCAGTCCGACGCGCTCCTGCTCGGCGTCTTCCAGGTCTCCATCCTGCATAACATCGTCCACCTGCTGTTCGGCCTCGCCGGCGTGCTGCTCGCCCGGACGTGGAACGGCGCGCGCGCCTTCCTCGTCGGCGGCGGGATCGTCTACCTGGTGCTGTGGATCTACGGCATGCTCATCGCCCACGACAGCCCGGCCAACTTCGTCCCGCTCAACACCGCGGACAACTGGCTGCACCTGGTCCTGGGCATCGGCATGATCGCCCTCGGCCTCCTGCTGACCCGCCGCCGCGTCACCGCCACGCGCTGACGGGCCCGCTGAAGGACCGGCTGACGGGCCGGCGTGTCACGGGGCGTCCTTCTTCGGGACGGCCATCGGCACCACGCGCATCGCCGCGCCGGCCACGGCCGCGTTGCCGACGCGGTCCTGGCCGGCGGCGAGGGTGGAGGCCACGTGGGAGGGCACGGTCTTCGACTGCGCGTCCATGGCGGTCTTGGCCGCCTGTGCGTTGCCGACGACCGCCGGGACCAGGACGAGGGCGCTCCTGCCCTTGTCGGCCGCGGCGGCCGTGCGCAGCTCCTTGGCGGTGACCGGCACGGCGGGCCGGTGCTGCGGCGGAGGAAGTTCGGGCATCGGTCGTCACCCCGGGATCCCATTGTCGGGTAGGAGTCCAGCGTACGGGCCGAGCTCGGACGGGCGGAACAGGCGGGCCTCACGCTGGAACTGGCGGGAGACGCCGCGGACGACGTGGCGCATGCCGATGGCCGGGCTGCCCTCGTCGGCCGCCGCCAGCGCGGCGGCCCGGGCGGCGGCGGTGATGCCGGCGCCCGTCATGTCCAGCCGGCACAGCGCCTCCAGGTCCACGTCGCCGGCCAGCGGCGCCTGGGGCGGGAAGGCCTGCCGCCACAGGGCGCGCCGCTCCTCGGCGCCCGGCCTGGGGAAGTGCACCACGAACTGGAAGCGGCGGGTGAAGGCCGGGTCGATGTTCTCCTTCAGGTTGCTGGTCAGGATGACCAGCCCGTCGCTGGCCTCCAGGCGTTGCAGCAAGTAGCCGACCTCCAGGTTGGCGTAGCGGTCCGTGCCCTGCTTGACCTCGCCCCGCTTGCCGAACAGCGCGTCGGCCTCGTCGAACAGCAGCACGGCGTGGCTGTTCTCGGCCTGCTGGAAGACCGTCTCCATGTTCTTCTCGGTCTCCCCCACCCATTTGGAGACCACCTGCGACAGGTCCACCCGCAGCAGCTCCAGGCCGAGCATGCCGGTGATCACCTCGGCGGACATCGTCTTGCCCGTCCCCGGCTCGCCGGTGAACAGCGCCTTGATCCCGCCCGGCGAGCGGCCCGCGAAGCCCCACGACTCGGCGATGCGCGGCCAGGCGCGGAAGGCCGAGGCGATCTCCTCGATCTGGTTGAGCTGCGCCTCGGGGAGCACGAGGTCGTCGAGGCTCCTGCGCGGCACGATGGCCTGTACGGCGTGGCTGGTGCGCCCCCTGGTCACCGTGGCGATCGCCGGCTCCACGTGCTCGGCCAGCGGCGCCGGTCGGCCGTTGCCCGACAGGCGCGCGCCGGTGCCGGCCACGGCCGCGACGGCCCGCAGCTCCCCGCCCGTCATGCGGTAGCGGGCGGCCAGGTCCTCCAGCACGGGCCCGTCCAGGACGGGGAAGGCGGCCGACCACATGGCCCGCCGCTCCGGGAAGCCGGGGGCGGGGATCGTCAGCTCCGCGTACGTACGGGCGGCCAGCAGCTCCGCCGGCCGCCACGGCGTCGTGCCGGTCAGGCAGAGCGGCACGGCCGACCTCAGCAGCAGCGCGTCGGGCCGGGTGGGCAGGTCGTCGGTCGGCAGCCACAGCACCGCCTCCAGCGCGGCGGCCAGGCGCAGGTCGCCGTCCAGGTCGCCGGTGCCGCGCCGCAGCCGTCTGCCCGCCGCCCGCGCCAGCGCCCGCGCCACGTCGGCCTGGCCGTCCCGCGGGCAGCCCCACAGTCCCACCACGTCGATGTCGCCGGCCGCCAGGGCGCGGCCGAGTCTCGGCAGGCGCTCCTCCGGCAGGTACGGCCCCACCGCCTCCGGCCCCGGCTCGGCCACCTCGCCCGGGTCGTGGCCCACCAGGCCCACGTCCCCGCCCCAGCCCATCAGGAAGTCGAAGACCCCGGCGCCCAGCGCCAGGTCCCGCGCCGCCTCGGACGGGGAGTCGCCGTACGCGAGCAGCAGGCCGAGCCTGCGCAGCCGGCCGGTCGGCCCCACGGCCCGGCGGATCGCCAGCCGGGCGGGGGGCGTCTGCCCGCACACCGTGACCAGCAGCTCCACGCTCGGCGCCCGGCGGTTGAGGTTGTCCACGACGTAGGCGTAGACGCGCTCGTAGCCCGCGTCCAGCTCGGGGGCCGCCACCAGCAGCAGGGCGTCCTGCTCGGCGCGGGTCAGGCCGAAGCGGGCGGCCAGCGCGTCCAGCGGCAGGGTCGCCCCCTCCGCGGCGGCCCGGTGGCGCAGCTGCTGCTCCGGCTCCGGGTCGGGGACGGGCTCGGGCGGCGGGCCGGTCATGGCGGCGGCGAAGGCGTCCACCCGGTCGAGCAGCGCGCCCACCTGCTCGTCGGTGACGCAGAACGGGGTCAGGTCCGGGCGGGTGAGCAGCGCCGCCGCCTCCGCCTGCCGCGCCACCGCCAGCCGCAGCGTCCGGTGCAGCTCCCCCAGCCGCAGCCGCAGATGCTCCACGGCCCACCCGCTCATGCCGCCCCTCCCGACCGGCGCTCCACGGCCCACCCGCTCATGTCAGCCCCCCGAGAAGGTCAGGGTCCGGCCGTCCAGCCAGACCACGTCGGGCACGTCCGTCAGGGCGCCGCAGCGCCACAGGTCCGCGTGGCGCCGCCCGAGCGGCAGTTTCACGCTCACGGTGTCGCGGGAGTACCGGACCGTCCCCTCCAGGTCGGCGAAGCGCGTCAGCGCCAGCAGCGGATCGGGCGTCTCCCGCTCCCGCCACAGCGTCCAGGCGAGCAGGCCGAGGGCCAGCGAGGCCGCCAGCGTCACGCTGCGCTCCAGCGCGCGGTCCGGCGCCAGCGGGACCGCGCGGTGCGCCTCGAACAGGGTGCGCACCAGGTCGCCCGCCCGCCCGGCCAGGGCGGGCAGCTCCGCGGCCAGGCGCTGCCGCACGCCGCCCGTCGTCCACAGGGGGGTGCGCCAGGGCAGGCGGGACAGGGGGTCGTCGCGGACCGGGGGCACGGCGGTGACCAGGCGCACGCCGGCCTCGGCCAGCTCGCGCAGGCACGGCGGCGGGAGCGGGCCGGCGCACACCAGCACCGGCGGGCGGCCGCACGCCTCCCAGTGCGGCAGCAGGCCCGCCGTACCGGCGGCCCACGCGATCGGGAACATGCCCTGGGCGTCCACCAGCAGCAGGCCGCCGTCCACCCCCAGCACCAGCAGCGGGTCCTCCGGGTCGTGGCCCCGGCACAACGACAGCGCCAGCACGCCGTCCAGCACGGGCAGCGCGGGCCGCACCCGGTGGGCGAAGCCGGTCAGGTCGGGCGCCGACTCCAGCCCGGCGAAGGCCGCGGCGGCCTTCCCGGCCTCGCCGCTCCTGCGCCAGCCCCGTTCCGGCGCGTCCAGCACCTTGTACGCCAGCGCCGCCGCGAGCAGCGGCGCCTCCTCCGGCAGGTCGATCCCGGCCAGCGCCGGGCCGATCGCGTCCAGGTACCCGGTGCGCGCCAGCGGGCCCGCCAGCAGGAACGGCAGCACGAAGCACACCCGCGTCTCCCCCGCCGGCACGCGCTGCCAGCCGCCGGCGTCCGCGCGCAGGGCCGGTGGCAGCGGCTCGGTCTCCGCCCCGGGCAGGGCGTCGAGCAGCTCGGCGAGGCCGTCGCGGGTGGCGGGCGGCGGCGGGCGGGACAGCCGGCGGGCCAGCTCCGCGGCCAGCGCGCCGATCACCTCGGCCGGCACGGGCCCGGCGGGAGCGGGGGCTCGCGTGCCCGCTCCCGCCGGAGCGGCGTCCGGGGCGGGGGCGAGCAGCGCGGACAGGTACGTCCGCAGCGCCGCGTCGGGCAGCCCGGCCAGCAGCGCCGCCAGCTCGCCGCGCTCGGCCAGCTCGGCGAAGAGCGCGGCGGGCGTGCGGCTCGCCTCCCCGGCCGCGTACGGACCGGCCGCCATCGTGGCGTCCTCCGTCGTGGACGCCCCGGCCGGCGCCGGGCCCGGGGGCGGGGCGCCGGCGACCGGCCGGGGCGGCGGGACGGCGACGGGCGCGGGCTCGACGACGAGACCGGCCGGCGCCAGGCCGTTGCGGGCGGCGCGGGGCGGCTTGACGGTCAGCAGCACCGGCTCGGTGATCTCCAGGTCCGGGCCCTCGCCGGTCAGGTGCTCGCCGAACCGCTCGGCCAGCAGCTCCGGCAGCGCGTCCAGCACCTGCCGCACCAGGTCCTGCGGGTCGGGGCCCCAGCTCCAGCCGCCACGGCGGATCACCCGCACCACGCACCGGCGCACGGTGATGCCGTCCGCGGCGGGGGTGCTCACGACCGGGTCACCGCCCGCAGCACGCCGGTCCAGCCGGTCACCAGGGCCAGCACCCCGTAGGTGCCGGCGGGCACGCTCACCGGGAGCCGGACGGTGTCCGTCCCCGCGGCTATCCGCCCGGCCAGCACGTGGACGTCCTGCCCCTCGGCGAGCAGCGCCAGCACGGGGGTGTCCTGGCTCGGGTCCGGCACCGGCACCTTGATGTCGAGGCTGCCTGCCGTCAGGGTCACCCCCTCCGCCCAGGTGGCCAGCTGCACCAGCGCGGGCTTCGGCCGGCCGCCGGGGACCTGCTCGACGCCGAACGCCAGCGGGCCGGCGTAGACGCGCGGCTCGTCCTCCGCCTCGTGCACGGCCAGCTCCCTGGCCGGCAGGGGGAGGCTCGCGACCTCGCCGCCGGCGACCGGCACGCGCAGCGGCAGCGCGTCGCCCACCAGCGCCGCCACGCCGGCGTCGTCGCCCGGGGGGAGCGCGCCGAGCGCCGAGACCGCGCCCACGACGTGCCCGGTGTCCGGTACGTACACCACGAAAAGGCTCATCCCGCACCATCGCCTTCCGTCATCGCGACCGCTGCCCGCAGCGCGGAGATCCGGCCGGCGCCGTTCGCCGCCGCTGCCGGTGCTGCGAAGAGGCTCATCCCCGGCCACCGCCGTTCGCCGCCGCGACCGTCGCCAGGACGAGGAAGTCGACCGCGCCGGGCAGGTCGACCACCTCGGCCGGGTTGCCGACGGGGTCGTAGAAGCGCATCCGGCACCGGACCCGCCGCTCGCCGTCCACCGTGGCCTCGGCCGGGACGCCCAGCCCGGCGGCGAACGGCGGGACGCGCGGCGTGACGTACACGTGCAGCGCCACCCGGCCGTCGGCGACCTCCTCGGGGGCCACCCCGGCCGGCAGCGGCAGCAGCATGCCGTCCGTGGCCGTGCCGGAGGCGGCCAGCACGCTGCCCGCCGAGACCCGGCCGGAGAGGCTGCCCGCGATGGTCAGGTTCCCGTTGCCGGCCACCGTCATGAGCGGGCTGACCGAGCCGTTGCCCTGGTAGAGGCCGAAGACCAGGCTGGGCGGGTCCTCGCCGGACAGCACCAGCGCGGGCCTGCCCTCCTGCACGGCGGTCTGGGTGCGCAGCGACAGGGTGCCCGAGCGCGCGGCCACCGTGTCGGCCCGCACCCCGGCGTACCGGGGGGACACGCCGCGCGCGCTGGGCGGGGCGCCGGTGAAGTGCCCGTCGGTCCACTGGACGAAGCCCAGCAGCACCAGCCAGCGCGCCGGCGGGCCGGCCGGCGGGCCGCCGGCCCCGGGCGGGCGCTGGTCGGCGACCAGCCGCTCGTCCCCGAGCCGGCCGAAGAGGATCTGGTACGTCTCGGCCACCCGGGTCGCCCCGGCGGCGCCGGAGCACGACCCGGGCCCAGTGGCGGCCTGAGGCCGGTCCACGGCCGTCAGGAACACGGGGAACGGCTGCGTGGTGCGTTCGGCCCCGTTGACCTCCGCGAAGTCGGCCTCGGACAGCACGACCGGGGCGTCGACCACGATCTCCCTGCCCGTCCCGTCGATGGCCAGCCCCGGCGCCAGCGTCACCTCGACGTACCGGGCGCCGGTGACCGGGTCGGTGCGGCTCTCGGTGGTCAGCCCGAGCCCTTCGGCGATGCCCCAGTCGTGCAGGTACCTGGCGTGCCGGGCGGCGGCGGCGCGGGCGTGCTCGACGGTCGCCGCCAGGTCGGCGGCGGCGAGGACCTGACCCTCGTGGAAGGCGGGGCGCAGCGGAGCGGTCACGACGACTCACCCGGCTCACCCGGCGCGGAACCGCCGGACCGGCCCGACCGGCCGGAGCCGCTCGACCCGCCGGATCCGCTCGACCCGCCGGATCCGCTCGACCCGCTGGATTCGCCGGACTCGCCCGGTTCCTCCGAGCCTGCCGGGGTGTCCGAGCCGCCCGACCGGGGCTTCCGGCCCGAGGTCGAGCGCGTGCGCCGCGCCGGTTGCTTGGAGGACGACGAGCCCGACGAACCCGACGGCGAGCCCCCAGCGGAGCCTGACGAGCCCGAGGACGGCGCCGGCGGCGGGGCGTTCTCCAGCTCCGAGAGCCGGTCGCCGAGCCGCTCCGGCAGCTCCTCGCGCACCTGCGAGACCTGCTCCCGCGCGGTGTCGAGCTGCGCCCGCAACGCCGCCATGCCCGCGGTCAGGTCGTGCACCTGGGCCCGCAGCGCGCTCAGCTCGTGCAGGCTGTCGGTCACCTCGCTGGGCACCGTGTAGACCCGCTCGTGCAGCGGCTGCGGCACCGTCTCACCCGGGGCCGGGGTGATCAGCAGGTGCCACATCTCCTCCAGCAGCCCGGTGCGCGGCCAGTCGTCGAGCAGCCCGGCCACGTAGGGCCGGCGCACCGGGCCGTCCTGCGGCACGGAAGGCGGCCGGTGCACCGGCACCGGCCGGCAGCACACCTGCTGGGCCAGGTGGCGAAGCTGGTAGAGCTTCGGCAGCCACTCGCCGTACGCCGACCCGCCCGGCAGCACCTGCTCCCGGGTGGCCGAGCAGACGCGCCGCACGTCGCAGCCGTCCAGCTCCAGATGGGCCAGGAGCACGTCGGCGTCGGAGCAGTCGGGGCACGGCGGGTTGAGCGTCGAGCAGGCCGCGTCGGCGACGAAGCGCCGCACGTAGACCGTCAGGTTCCCCGCCGCGCCGGCGATCTGGTCCAGCTCCGCGATCGTCAGCCGCTGCGCCGGGTCCGGCTCGGGCGCGGGCAGCGGCTGCGGGATCGCCGCCGCGCGCACGTCGTCCCGCAGCGCGCAGTCGCCCAGGCCGCGCGTCCGCTCCAGGCGGCCCAGCAGCCACTCCCTGATCCGGACGAGGTCGGAGCGGAACTCGGCCTGCAGCACGTTGCTCACCGGGGTGCCCTGCGCGAGCAGGCGCACCTCCAGCGGCGACCCGGTGTCGGGGGTCACGACCCGCGCCCTGGCCTCGGCCACGACGGCGACGGCGAGCGAGCGGTGCGCCGGGTCCGGCCACACCTGCGCGGGATCGGTCTCGGCCAGCCGGGCGCACGCGCGCTCGATCGCCTGCCGGGCCGGCTCGACCTCGCCGAGCCGGTGCTCGGTCCGCAGCCGTTCCTGGCCGGCCGGGTCGTGGGTGTCGTACCGGGCCAGGGCGGCGGCCAGCGCGCGCACGTGCTCGGTCATCTCCCTGGCCACCTGCGGCGACGTCACGCGCCCCGCACCGCTCTGGCCCAGCCACTCCAGGCTGCGGGCATAGCGGGCCGCGTCGTCGGCGGTGAACTCGATCGGCCGGGCGGACGCCGCCCCGGCGACCGACATGGCGTCCACGTACAGCCCGAACCGCTGGCCCAGGACGCGTACGGGCTCGTAGCCGTCCTTGTCGCCGACGGTCGCCAGCAGCCGCTGGACCGGGTTGTAGCGGTGGTCGTCGGTGTCGGCGCACTTGACGACGAAGCGGAAGCCCTCCTGCACCCGGGAGGGCACGCAGCCGGGCGCCGGGCAGGGCTCCTCGGTGGCGTACGGGGCGACCGGGTCGACCGGCGTCTCCTCGTAGCGCACGTAGAGCCCGTAACGGCGGCCCCCGTCGTCGTCGCACGGCTCGCCGCACTCCACGCCCAATGACGAGACCCGCAGCTCCCGCACGAGCGCCTGCACGTCCACCTTCTCCTTGCAGGACAGCACGATGTCGTTGCCGAGGCAGTCGAGCGCGTGCCCGGGGTGCACGACCACGGTCCCGCCGCCGCACGGGTCGCAGCCCACCTCCAGGCCGCAGACCACGCCCGGCCCCGACATCATCCGGTTGTGCAGGCGGGACTTCCCGGTCAGGTAGTCGACCAGCAGCGACAGGTCGTCCTCGGTGAGGAGCTGGCCGGCGAAGAACCGCGGCCGGACGAACGCGGCCGGCCACCGGGACGCGCCGCCGCAGCCGCACCCGCAATCTCCTCTGCTCATCGGCGCTCCTCGGTGACGAAGAACCAGCTCTCGAAGACGTCCCCGCCCGCGCCGGTGCCCGAGGTCCACGGCCCGATGCCGGAGGGCGGCAGCCCACAGCCGCGCCTGCTCTCCAGCTCGTTCTCCGCGGGCTCCGGCCAGTCGCCCTGGATGTCCCGGCCGCGCCGGAGGTAGGGGACCTTGCCGCCGACGTTGGTGCCGTCGACCGGGCGGCAGCACCGGTCGAGGATGAACGCCGCGCGGACGGTGACCAGCACCCGGTCGCCGTCCTGCAGCGTCTCGCGGGTGGTCTGCCGGTAGCGGAAGTGCCGGGTGTACTCGCCGCCGGCCGGCTCCTCGAACTTCCCGCCCATGTACCAGGTGTCGGCGTTGCGGCCGGCGCCGCCCTCGATCACCTGGATCTCCACGACGCCGGGCTGCAGCGAGTCCACGCGGACGTCGTCGGAGAAGCGCACGACGAGCCCGCCGCTCTGCTTCTGCGTGCCGAGCAGCTCCCTGGCCTCGTCCACCGTGTACGTGTGGCCGTGCCGCCAGTTGATGCCCGTGATCACCGTCGGCACCCGCTTGCCGAACAGCCGGCGGATGTTCATGCGGATCTGCTCCCCTCGCACGGGCCGGCGCCAGTCCACGTCGTCGATCCTGGCCAGCCAGAGGACCTTGTGCTCGCAGCGGGAGCAGCACGGCTCGCACCGCTCGTCGTCCGGCGGCCTGCGGGTGGTCACCCGTACGGCGTAGCTCTCCTCGGTGTAGCCGTACTCGCAGTCGGAGGTGTCGGCGCAACTGGAGTTGAAGACGGTCCTGGTGGGCTCGACGGCGCGCTCGTCGTACTCGATGCCGATCCACACCGTCGTGCCCGCGGAGCGCTCGTCCTCGTGCAGCGCCTCCCACAGGTCGATCACGCAGCCGCCGGGGACGACGAGCTCGTGGCCGTCGCAGTCCACGCCGAGCCCGGACGTGAGGCGCACCTTCGCCCTGCGCCGCCACTCCGGATGGCCCTCGCCGCTCCCGCCGGCCTCCGAGGTCTCCGCCGCGTCGCCGCCGCCGGTCTCGGAGGTGCCGGAGGCGCCGGCGCTCCCGGCGCTCCCGGCGCTCCCGGCGTTCTCGGCGTTCGTCTCATGGGGCCCGTCGTCATGAGGCCCGTCGGCCGGCACCGGCTCCACGTACAGGCCGCACACGACGCCGTAGCCGAGCAGGGAGCGCATGCGCAGCATCAGCTTCTCGCGGAAGTACTCCTGCTCGCGCTGGAAGTCGCGGGCGGTCAGCATCTGGCCGTGGAAGTAGCGCAGCCGGCGGAACGGGGAGACGTCGAAGTCCCCGTGCTCCGGGCTCTGCGCGGAGGGCTGTGCCGATATCTCGGTCATCTCTTCCGTCCTCTCAGGACACTCGCGTGTGGACCCCGACCGCGGACACCACGCCGACGCTCACGCCGTGGCGGGCGCCGCGCGGCCCGGGTCTCAGTACTCCGTCGTGGTTCAGCCGCGCGCCGCCGAGAACGGGCGGTGGCAGGGGGACGAACGCGGTGTCCACCCCGACCGTCGACCGGGTGCCGACCACGAAACCCACCCCGCCGGCGCGGACCGATCCCCTCGTGTGCGCGGGCGCCTGCCGCTGGACGAGCCGCCGCAGCGCCTCCTCGTCGGCGCCGGGAGGCAGGCCGCCGGGCAGCAGGACGCGGAAGCGGTGGGCGTGCTCGGTGAGCGGGTCGGTGCCGGGGTCGCCGAAGGCGCGCAGCGGCGCCCCGCCCAGTGCCGAGCCGCGCGCCGAGCCGCCGAGCCGGAACCGGCCGGCGGAGCGGCCGAACAGCCGCACCGCGCCCAGGCCCCGGGCGCCGGCGGGGCCCGCGCCGGCGCCTACCTGCGCCCAGTGGCGGTCGCCCGCCAGCTCGTCGATGACCGGCGTGACGCCGAAGACCACGCGCACGGCCTCCGACAGCGCCCACGGCGTGCCGCGCCGCCGGTACAGCTCCGGCGCCCTGGCGATCAGCTCGCGCCGGGTGCGCGCGTCCCAGCCGGCCTCGAACGACAGGCCGAGCAGCCCGGCCAGCCACGGCAGCGCCGCGTCCGGGACGCCCGCCGGGTCGAGCAGCGCCGGGTAGCGCTCGATGACCCGGTCGATCTCGGCCGTCGTCGCGTCGAACAGCGACAGGAACCGCTCGGTGAAGTCGTCGGCGGCGGGGTCCTGCCGGTAGGCCGGGGGCAGCAGGTCCGCGCTGGTCGTGCGGGGGAAGTCCAGCCGGATGCGGCGCAGGACCGGGGTGGCGGAGGTGTCGCCGGTCAGTCGCACGCGGGCGGTCAGGTAGCGGCCGGGCGGCTGGTCGACGAGGAAGTCGGTGACCCCGGCGGGGACGGTCTGCCAGTCGGTGCCGGCGAACCGGCCGTCCTCGGAGACGACGACGGCCACGGACACCGCGGTGCCCGCCGGCACGTCGGCGTGCACGCGCACCCGGTGCCAGCGGCAGCGGGCCAGGCCGCTGTCGATGAGGCCGGTGGTGAACTCGCCCGCGCTCACGTACCTGCCGGTCTGCGACGCCGGCTCCGGCCGCGGCCGGCCCGCCCAGTCGTAGCAGGCGGCGGCCTCGCCGTCGGGGCCCTGCTCCCGCAGGCAGAACCCGTGCTCCCCGGCGGAGACGAGCGTGCTCGGCGGCAGCTCCGCCGCCAGCTCGGCCAGGCCGGACTCGGCGAAGCGGCCGTCCGGCAGGCTCCGGTGGACGCGCAGCCGGGTGCGGCTCTCGGTGAGCAGCCAGATCGTCCGGCCTGGGCCGGTGCGCAGGCCGGCGATGCGGCCGGCGACGCCGGTCTCGATGACGCCGCACGGGCGGCCGTCCGGCCCGAAGCGCAGCAGCTCGCCGCCGCGCTGCCGGGTGACCAGCACCTGCCCGTCCGGGGCGAGCGCGACGAGGTCGGCGCCCGGCGCGTCGATCACCGCGACGAGCTGCTCGCCCTCGTTGCGCCAGACGAGGACCCGGCCGGAGTCCACGACGGCCAGCCGGTGGCCGCGGGCGGCGACGGAGTGCGGCGCGCGCAGCTCCTCGGGCAGGCACGGTGGCGTCCAGACCGGCCGCCACCCGCCGGAGCAGGTGTCGCGGCGGAGCGGCCCGCGCTCCGCGAGCAGGTACCAGGAGCAGGGGCGGCAGCCGGGCGCCAGCCGGGGATCGGGGAACCACGGCAGCACCATGTCCCTGGTCGGCCCCTCGGGCGCGCGGCCGGCGAACGCCAGCCGCACGCCGGCCGGGTCGGCGAAGCCGGTCACGTTCAGCACGTCGGCCTCGTCCCACCCGACCACGTCGTCGAGCAGGCGGAACGTCGCGGTGGTCGGCCCGCACGTCATGGGCGCACCCCTCCCCCGGCCTGGGCGCCGCCGGGCGGGCGGTACGCGGTGGTGAGCGGCGCGGGCGTCATGTTTCCTCCACCGGGATCAGCAGCGGGCGTTCCGGCCAGACCAGGTCGTTCGGCGGGATCGCGTGGTCGGTGCAGGGCGGCTGCCGCACGCCGTCCACGGTGAGCGAGAGCCCGGACACGGCCAGCACGCCGTCCACGGCCAGCAGCCGGCGCACCAGCGGGGTGTGCCGCACGGCCCCGCCGAACGGCCAGCCGCCGCCGTTCTCGCCGCCCCGCAGCGGGTCGAGGTAGGCGGTCACGGCGTCGGCGGCGCTGGCCAGCACCGCGGCGCGGTCCCGGTCCCGGTCGAGCACGACCCGCGCCTCCACGGCGACCCGGCGGAACGCGGCGGGGCCGGCGACCACGGTGACGCCGGCGGGCGCGGCCTCGCGGGCCAGGTAGTCCGACACCGCGCGCAGGGTGGCCGCGGCGGGCACCGGCGGCTCGCCCGCGGCCCCGCCCGAGCCCTCGACCGGCGGCACGACCAGCACGCCCACCACGCCGGGGATGGGCCTGCCCGGCAGGCCGGGGTGGAGGCCGGGCACACCGTGCGCGCGGGCGACCGAGGCGCCGGGCGCGCGGACGGCCAGCAGGCCGTAGTCCGACGGCGCGACGGCGCGGCCCCGGGAGCGCAGCTCGCCCACGCCGCGCCGCATCGCCTCGGCGTCCGGCTCGGCGTCGGTCCCGCCGGTGGCGGGGAACGGGTTGTTCACGCCGGTGACGAACGGCAGCGCGGTGACGACGCCGTTGATCGCGCCGGCCGCCACCGCGCCCGCCCGGCCGCCGCCGACGCGGTAGCGGACGGCGCGCACGTTGCGGAAGCCGGGCGGCACGGGCGCGCCGTTGACGCCGTCGCCGAACGTGACCTCGCCGGTCGCGTGGTCGATGACGAACACCCGGTCGTCCGGCCCGTACGCGGCCAGGCTCGCGACCTCCCGCCAGCGGGCGGCGGAGGCGCGGGTGGTGCCGAACAGGTCGGCGCCGGGGTCGTCGTCCACCTCGATCACCACGCTGCCGGCGAGGATCGGCACCTGGCTGAGCCGCATCCGGCGGCGGGCCGCCTGGCGGGGGTCCCTGACGGGTTCGAGCGGCTCGTCGAGGATCGTGCGGGCGGCGGTGGCGGCGACCATGTTCAGCCGCAGCCCGGTGACGAGCGGCGGCGCGACGGTGAACGTGCCGTGCGCGACCTGCAGCCGCAGCCAGCGCAGCGCCGGTCCCGGCCGGGCGACCGGCGGGCTGCCGGCGGCCCAGGTGCGGGGCAGCCGCAGCTCCACGGTGCCGGCGGCGCGCAGCCCGCCGGTCTCGTCCCGCACGACCTCGGCGGGGCGGAACCGGCCGCCGTCCAGCACGTCCCAGCGCAGGAGCGGCTGCGGCGGCAGGGGCGGCGGCGCGAGCCCGCCGGACTCGGCGGGGGCGGGCGGCGCGGCGGCGACGACGAAGCCCAGCGACAAGGAGGGGAACGGGTTCGCGGCGCCGGCCAGGCCGATCCAGAGAGCGTCGCCGGGCTGGGGGTCCGCGCCGAACGGCGGGAAGGGACGGCCGGGCCCGTTGGGGCCGAGCGGGACCGGTTCGAGCGCGCCGCCGCGCTGCACGGCGATCGCCGCGAGCGTGGCGGGCGTGGCGTACAGGTCACGGTCGGTCTCGTAGACGAGCTGGCCGTCGGGTCCGGCCGCGGCGGCCTGGAAGCCGGCGGGGACGAGGACCGAGGCGCCGTCCGGCGGCGTCACGGTGAACTCCAGCAGCGCGGCCGCCGCGGTGGCGGGCCTGCGCCGCACGCCGGCGGTGCCGAGGTGCTCGGCCAGCACCTTCTCGGGCAGCCGGTTGACCCGGGCGAGCACGGGCTCGGCCTGGCTGCCGAAGAGGCGGACGAGCGCGACGCCGGCGTCCTGCCGGTCCGGGTTGGTCCAGTCGGGGGTGTAGCCGGGGATGCGGTCGCGTACGGCGGCGCGGACCGCCTCCCGCGTGGCGTCCACCAGCTCCGGCTGCACGCCGGACGGCCCCGGCCCGGGCACGACGCGGCCTTCCTCCTCCGAGTCGCGTGCCCACCACACGTCTCCGGTCATGTCAGCCCCTCCCCCGGTTCGACGTCGGGCACGATCCGGGTACGGATCTCCCGCACCGCGGGCAGCTCGCCGGGCCGCAGGTCCAGGTCGCCGCAGGAGGCGGCGGGCGCGTCGCCGTCGAGGCCGATGGCGACGGCCGCGACGTGCGCGAGGCCGCCGAGCGCCCGCTGCGCGGCCCGCAGCAGCGCGGACGGCCGCAGCGCCGCGCCGAACGGCCAGCCGGCGCCGTCGTCGCCGCCCGCCAGCGGGTCCAGGTAGCGGCGCAGCGCCTGGCCGGCCAGCGCGGAGACGCGCGCCCGGTCGGCGGGGCGGCCGGACAGGTCGACGCGCAGCCGGACGGGCCGGTAGGCGGGGGCGCGCACGAACACCTCGGCCGTCAGCAGCCGCGCGGCCGCGAGCCGGTCGGCGACCGCGCACAGCATGCCGGGATCCGGCCTCGGCTCCGGCACCTGCCCGCCGCCCGCGGTGTCGCGGGGTGCGTCGGGGACGATGTGCACGGTGACCGCGCCGGGCACCCGCGCGCACGGGAAGCCCGGGTGCTCGCCCGGCGCCGCGTACGCCCGGCCGACCGGGACGCCGGGCGTCGTGACGGCCAGGGTGACGTAGTCCTCGGCGGTGACGGCCCGGGTCACCTCGCCCAGCGTGCCCGCCGCGCGGCCGCGCGCCTCGGCCACGGTCTCCGGGTCCGCGCCGCCCGCGGCCTGCACCAGGTTCGCGCCGCGCACGGCCACCGGACCCTCGGCGGGACGGGCTCCGGGCACGACCTCGGCGTCCGCGACGGGCAGCCAGTTCCCGGTGAGCCCGCCGTTGCCGTCCCTGCCGCCGCCGACCGTGTACTCGACCCGCACCTCGTCCCCGCCGGGGCGCGGGATGCGCCCGGTGAGCCCGTCGCCGAAGACGAGCGCGCCGCCGGCCCGGTCGAGGAGGAAGATCCGGTCGCGGGAGCCGCCGAACGCGAAGTCCGCCGCCGGCTCCCACGTCTCCCCGGCCAGCCGGAGCGTCGCGCCGAGCAGCCGGCCGGCGGCGTCCGGCAGCGCCAGCCGCTGGCCGGGCAGCTTCAGCCACGCGGCGAGCTGGTCCGCCAGCTCGGCCCCGGTCACCGTGCGATGTTCGAGGTGCCGGGCGGCGCCGGCGTTGACCGCGAGCTGGAGCAGCCGCGGCGGCGCCGCGAACGTGGCCGCCGGAGTGGACACCAGCACGCCGCGGTCGCGCGTGGTCCACCCGCCGGGCGGGTGCAGCCGGACCACGCCGGAGCGCCGCAGCCCGCCGGTGCCGTCCTCGACCTCGGCGAACGTGCCCGAGACGTCGGTGCCCGGCCGGAACCACGACCAGGTCAGCGCGGCGGGCGGCGGCACGTCCGGCACCGCGGACGGCGACCAGGACGGGGGCAGCGGCGTGTCCAGCTCGACGAGCAGCGACAGCGGGCCGGGCGCCGGGTGCGCGCCGGCGAGCGGCAGCGTGAACCGCGCGGCGGCGGCCGAGCCGTCGGCCGCCAGCAGCGGGACCCCGCGCCGCGCGAGCAGGTCCGCCGTGCGGTCGCGGTCGGTGCCCACCGTGACGTCCCCGTCGAGCGGGAGGACCGCGACGTCGCTGTCGAGGGTGAACCTGATCCGCCCGGCCGGGTCCCGCGACATGACGGTCCCTGCGGGGACGAGCGTGGGGCGGGGCCCGTCGGCGGTCAGCCGCAGCACGGTGGCCGCCGGCCGCGCGGGCCGTGGCGGGTCGAGGCCGAGCAGCCGCAGGATCGCGACGACGAGCTCGTCCGGCGCCTGGTCGAGCCAGTAGAGCCGCTGCTCCAGCAGGTACGCGAGCAGCTCCAGCAGCGTGACGCCCGGATCGGCGGGCGAGTGCAGCGTCCACGCGCCGTCCGACTCGGCCGGGATGCGGCGGCGGATGGCCGCCATCATGTCGGCCCAGGTGAGGTCGTCGAGCCGGGGCGCGGGCAGCGTCATGGCGTGCTCCCCGTCAGGCCCAGGTAGAACGGGAACACCAGGTTCGTCTTGGTGTTGGTCCTGCGGATGCGGTATTCGACGGTGACCGTGACGCGGAACTCGTCGGCCGGGTCGGCCTCGGCGCGGACGGCGTCCAGCTCGACCCTGGGCTCGTGGGCGCGCACGGCGTCGGCGACCGAGCGCTCCAGGTCGCGCAGGTTCTGCACGCTGCCGGGCGCGAAGACCGACTCCTGCGCCCGCGTGCCGAAGTCGGGGCGCATGACGCGCTCGCCCGTGCCGGTGAGCAGCAGCGCGCGCAGGCAGTGCTCGATGCTCTGCTCGCCGTCGGCGTACCCGAGCCGTCCGGCCTCGTCGGGCAGGATCGGGAAGCGCCAGCCGGTGCCGAGAAACGGTTCGCTCATTCGACCTTCACCTTCGACGACAGGGTGTTCCCGGGCAGTTGCGGCACCGGCGGGCCGGTGGGCGAGCCAGACGCGGCGGAGACGTGGGTGTGCGCGTCGAACGCCGCCTTGAGCGCCTCGCCGAGCACGGCGCTCTGGGCGGCCCCGCCGCCGAGGTCGACGGCGTCCGCCTCGACGATCACCTTGCGCGCCTTGAGCCTGATCTCGCCGGTGGCCGTCACGGTCACGTCGCCGCCCTCGGCGGTGGTGATGCGGATCTCCTTGGCGGCGTCGTCGAACACGACCTCGTGCCCGGCCCGCGTACGGATGACCTTCCGGTCCCGCCCGCCGGTCCGCGCGGCCGGCGGCTTGTCCACGCCGTTGTAGAGCCCGCCCAGGACGATCGGGAAGCGCATGTCCCCGTGCACGAACGCGACCAGCACCTCGTCGCCCTTCTCGGGGACGAACACCGAGCCGTAGCCGTTGCCCGCGTAGAGCTGGCCGACCCGGCACCACTCGGTGACGGTCGAGCCGCCGTCGAACCAGGGGAACGTGACCTTGACGCGGCCCTCGTCGTCGCCCTCGTTCTCCACCACGATCGCCTCGACGACGCCGTAGAAGCGGCGGTCGGTGCTGCGGGCGCGGGGCATGGCGCGCGGCGGCATCACACGCCTCCCTGGTGGATCCGGCGGCCGGTGAACGTGGTGAAGAAGCCGCTGCCGCCGAGGGTGTGCTCGACGCGCTTGACGAAGTAGGTGCCGGAGAAGCGCCGGCCCAGGCCGAAGATCTCCAGGTTGTCGCCGGGCCGCAGCTCCGGCAGCCCGGCCACCCGCCCGGTCGCGGTGATGAACTCGTACGACCGCTCCCGCAGCAGCGCGATGGCCAGCTCGCGGGCCTCCTGCTGGCTGGTGACGGGGGCGTCGACCAGCACCTCCTGGCGCCCGCCCGCCGCGCTGTCGGCCGCCTGCGGGCCGTTCTCCCCGCCGGCGCTGTTCTGCCCGGCGGGCAGGTTCTCGGCGGTCGCGGTGAACGCCAGCTCCTGCTTGGTACGCGGGTCCCAGCCGCGCACGGTGAGCTTGCTGACCTGCTGCGACACCGTGAGCGTCGGGGTGAAGTCGAGCAGGTTGGGCACCAGGCCCTCGGGCAGCGCGGCCGGCCCGGTGGTGAGCCCCGGCTGGTAGGTCAGCCGGAACAGCCGGATGGGGCGGCCGTCCCTGCCGTCGGTGGGCTTGATGAAGTACAGCGTCTCCTCGCCGGTGTCGGGGTCGGGCAGGATGAAGCAGTCGAAGTCGAGCCGCTTGGCCCGCTCCATCAGGAAGCTCGCGTCGTCCTGGTTCTTCTGCACCACCAGGTCGTGCACGGGCCCCTCGCGGGTGGTGACGACGCGCAGCTTGTTGCGCCGGGCGATCTTCTCGGCGATCTGCCAGTCGGCCATCCGGGGGAAGACCTTGTCCTCCTCCTTGGTGGGCTTGCGGTCCTTGAGCTTCAGCATTCCGTCCACGCCGCTGATCGAGACGGTCGGCGAGGCGCCGTCGGGGAACTTGGGCGCCAGCGTGCTGATGGTGCCGGTCGCGACGGTCAGCAGCCGGTCGGCGTAGCCGAGCCGGACCGACACCCGGGAGCCGAGCCGGAACTGGCGCGAGTCGCTGTGCTTGAACCGCAGGTTGACGTCGTCCCAGTTGTTCAGCTCCAGGTCGAAGCCGGACATCTCGTCGAGGTCGCGGTGCACCTTGATGTCGAGGATGTCGTTCTTGGTGGTCGGGTCGGCCTCGACGCCCTCGATCACCACCTCGAACTCGGGGGCGTACCGGTCGGGGTCGGCGATCTGCGGCTCGGCGGCGGGCAGGGTCATCGCGGCGCCCCTCTCACGGCAGCCGGGGCACGGTGAGCACCCGCCCCGGCCGCAGGTCGCGTGGATCGGTGATGCCGTTGGCGCGCGCCAGCTCCCGCCAGGCGTCGGGCCTGCGGTAGACCGCGGCGGAGATGCTCGACAGCGTGTCGCCGCGGCGCACCACGTAGCTCTTCTCCACCGTCGGCGAGGAGCGCGGCGGGTCGGAGACCTGCTGGGCCGCGGGCCGGAACTCCTTGAGCGTGATGTCGAGCTGCGCCCGCAGCGGCACCCCGTCCTTGCCGAACAGCACGTAGTTGACGTCGAGCTTCTCCAGCACGCCGGTGAAGACGGCCTCGTCCCAGACGAACCGCACGACGGGCGGGGCGTGCTCCCTGCTGTCGGGCCGCATCAGGTTGCGGACGGCGTCGACGTAGGCGGTGCGCACGTTGTCGAGGGTGTCGGAGGTGTCGACCAGCGCCTGCACGCTGAGCGTCTCGCTGCCGCCGCGGACGTACTGGATCGGCGGCGTCTCCAGCCCCGGGATGGTGATCTCGGCGAAGGTGTTGCTCTTGCTCAGCTTGTAGTCGGTCGGGTTGAAGCGCAGCGGGATGCGCCGCCGCCGCTCGTCGGCGATCACCGGACGGATGATCTCCAGGCGGGCCAGGGCGCCCTGGCCGGCGAAGGACACGGGGGTGACGCTCACCAGCCGCCCTCCGTGTCAGCGAGCCGGCGCTCCTGCTCCGAGCGCTTGTGGCGGGCGCACTCTTGCTCGTACAGCCGCGCCCACGCCTGGATGTGCTTGTTGAACAGGCGGGTGAACACGGCGCCCTCGTCGCCGTCCACCTGGAACCGCACCTCGAGGTTGTGGATGATCAGGTTCTTGGGCACGCTCTCTCCTACAGGACGTTGGTCAGTCCCTCGTGGGCGATCTCCAGTGACTCGATCGCGACCGCGTTCTGCTCCGCGTGCAGGTCCGGGCCGCTCCACTTGGCGGCCAGGCCGCCGTGGAAGGCCCACGCCATCGCGGGCAGGCCGGCGTTGTCGAGCACGATCACCGCGCCGTCGCGCCGGGCGCCCAGCGAGTCGGCCAGGCCGGTCCGGTACCAGGACCACAGCAGGCGGTCGCGCACCACGCCGCGTTTCAGCGTGATCCGGTTCCACGAGTGGCGCAGCGGAAGCTGGTGCGTCGAGTCGTTGCGGCCGCCCTCGGCGTAGCTGACGACCTCCAGCTGCCCGCCCAGCCCGGTGACCTCCTGGAAGGCGCCGGCGGCGACCAGCGGCAGCAGCAGCGCCTGGGCGGGCGGCAGGTAGGCGTCGCCCGGGTCGAGGGTGACGATGAAGCGGTACTTGGGCAGCGGCTCGGTCAGGTCGAGCAGGCGCTCGATCGGCGTGCTCATGACTCGATCACCTCCAGCCCGCGGTCCTGGCCGAGCACGAGGCGCAGCCGGATGAACTCCATCGGCACGGCGGGCGCGACCTCGACCTCGCACACCAGGAGCCCGGGGTCCTGTTCCTGCGGGTTGTTCGTCTCGTCGCACACCACCCGGAACGCCTGCTCCGGCCGGGCGCCGGCGAGCGCCCCGGTGCGGAAGGTCTCCAGCAGCACCGAGGTGATCGCGCGGACCAGGGTCAGCCGCAGCTCGGGGCTGTTGACGTCGAACACCAGCGGGCCGGCGACCCGGCGGATCGCGCGGACCAGCAGGTGCAGCAGCCGGCGGTGCGCGACGTAGCGCCGGCGCGGGTCGCCGGACAGCGTCCGCCCGCCCCAGACCACCAGGCCGCGCCCGCGCACGCAGCGCACGAGGTCCACGTTCGCCTCGAAGAGGCGGACCTGCTGCGGCTGCGGGTAGTCGATCTCCAGGTCCACCGCGTCGAGCAGGGTGGCGTTGGCGGGGGTGTGGTGGGCGCCGCGCTCGCCGTCCAGCCGGGCGACCAGCCCGGCGACGTGCCCGGAGGCCGGCACCGTGCGCAGCCCGGAGGGCGGGCCGGAGACCGGCGCGTGACCCGCGGCGTGACCCGTGGGTTGCGCCGGGTCCGGGCCGGTTCCGGCCGGTTCGGGCGCGCGCAGCGGCGGGTGGTACACCGCGGCGGCGGCGAGCAGCGCGTCGCCGCCGAGGTTTCGCAGCGAGCGCACCCAGGCGAGCGCGTCGTCGGCGGAGGCCGCCGCCGGCGGCACGTCCAGCAGGGCCAGCCGGTCGAGCAGCGGCGCGCACGTGGCCAGCAGCGTGCCCACCAGCTCGGCGTGGTCGGCGCCGGTCAGGTCCGCGCCCAGGTCCGGCAGCGCGACCAGGGCCGGCTCCGGCAGCTCGGCCTGCGCCGCCACGGCGGCGGCGTACTCGGCCCGGCCGGGCGGCGCGTCGGCGCCGCCGGTGAGCGTCAGGTCCCACGCCATCGAGATCGGCGCGCCGGCCGGGATCGGCCCGCCCGGCTCGTCCTCGCCGGCGGGCACCAGCCGGACCAGCCGGGACGCGGCCAGCCGGGCGGCCAGCTCGTCCGGCGCCAGGCCGGCGAAGATCTCCGCCGGCTCGCCCGGCACGAGCACCCGCACGCTGATCGCGGGCGGCCCGGCGATGCTGCTGGCCTGGTAGCGCAGCGCGACCCGGCCGCCGTTCGCCCAGGCGCCGGGGCTCGTGGCCACGACCCGCCAGCCGGCCGTCCACTCCGCGCCGGCGGTCGCGGCGGGCCCGGAGACCCGCAGCACCCACGCGGTGCGGCCGCCGTTCTCGAAGAACCCGCGCAGCGCGTACGGCAGGGCGGCGGCGCCGTCCGGGGCGCCGAACGCGCCGGTGACGTCGTTCCAGCTCTCGACCCGCACCGGGACGCCGACCGGCCCGCGCCGGGCCCGGCCGAGGAACGCCGCCACGTCCGTGCGCAGCGGCTCGGTGCCGGAGCCGGCGCGCTCGACGGTGAGGGAGACGCCGGGAAGCGCCGCGCTGGTCATCTCCATGGCCTCACGCGTCGATCAGGAGGCTCTCGACGGCCAGGACGAGCGTCTCCATGGCGATCTCGTTCTTGGTCGCGTTGAAGGACGGGCCGGTGTACTTCGTGGGCCAGGCCCGGTCGAAGTTCCAGCGCATGACCTCCTGGCGGTTCTCGTCCAGCATGACGATCGAGCCGGAGGTGCGGCGGACCCGGCCGTTGAGGGCCTCGTTGATCCAGTTCCAGAAGCCGACGTGGCCGGTGACGCCCCGCTTGAACGTCAGCGCGCTCGGGAACTTCTTCAGCCCCACCAGCTTCCTGACCGTGATGTCCTCGCTGCCGGTGCGGTACTCGATCACCGGCAGTTCCACGTCCAGCCCGCTGGCCTCGGTGAAGGACCCGCTCACCGCCACGCCGTCGTCGCTGACGTTGGTCACGATGACCAGGAAGTTATATGCGGCGTACGGGTCTTCCCGCGTCACAGGTGGCATTTCCGTTGCCTCTCAGTCGGTTCAGGCGAGGGTCTCGCGGGTCTTCTGCTGGATCCGGAAGATCACGAACTCCGCGGGGAAGACCGGCGCGACGCCGATCACGCAGATGAGCCGGCCGTTCGCGATGTCGTCGTCGGTCATCGTGGAGCGGTCGCAGGTGACGAAGAACGCCTCGTCGGCGGTCGCGCCGGCGAGCGCGCCGCTGCGCCAGACGGTGGTGAGGAAGTTGCGGACGGTCTGCCGGACCAGCGCCCACAGCGGCTCGTCGTTCGGCTCGAACACGACCCACTGGGTGCCCTCGTCGATCGACTCCTCGATGAACAGGAAGAGCCGGCGGACGTTGACGTACTTCCAGGAGGTGTCGGAGGAGAGCGTGCGCGCGCCCCACACGCGCTGGCCGAGCCCGGGGAAGAAGCGCAGCGCGTTGATGCCCTTGGGGTTGAGCAGGTCCTGGTGCCGTTTGGTGACGTCCTGGGCGATGCCGTCGGTCAGGCGGATGCCGCGGATGACCACGTTCGCCGGGGCCTTGTGCACGCCCCGCTCGTTGTCGACGCGGGCGTAGATGCCGGCCAGGTGGCCGGAGGGCGGCACCTCGACGAACCGGTTGGTGGCGGGGTCGACGGCGACCAGCCACGGGTAGTACAGGGCGGCGTACTTGGTGTCGAACGGCTCGCGGAACGCCTGGATGCCCTCGATGTCCAGCCCGTCCTGCGGGTCGAGGATGGCGAAGCGGTCCTTGAGCTGCTCGCAGTGGGTGATGAGCGCCGACTCGACGGTCCCCGACCAGACGCCGGGCACGGCGCAGATCGCGATCTCGTCGATGTCCTCCAGCGCCACGATCCCGGTGCGCCTGCCGCTGCCGCCGTCGGCGCCGACGAAGTCCCCGACGTTCAGCGCGTCGTAGCCGTCGGACCCGCCCTCCAGCGCCAGCGCGGAGCCGCGCGCCGGGGTGGGGAACAGGGTGAGATCGTCGAGCCTGCCGCGGACCGTGGCCCGCACCAGTTGCGAGCGGCTCGCCAGGGTGGCGGCCAGGCTGGAGGGGGAGTCGCCGCTGAGGCGCAGGTTGCTGAACGTCTCGGTGACCGAGCCGCCGCCCGGGTCGTCGAAGCCGGCGTCCACCCGGCCCTCGACCAGGTAGAGCCGGTCGTTCTCGAAGACGTCGGCCGGCGTGTCGGAGGTGAAGGTGACCTCGTCGCCGGAGAGGGAGCGGACGTACAGGGTGGTGAGCCGGTCGCCGGTGTCGAGCTGGACGACCGCGTCGGGGTAGAGCCGGTTCACGCCGGCGACGCGCAGCCGGGGCGTCGCGCCCGCCGGGTTGGCGCGGCGCAGCCGGCGCACGGCCAGGCCGGCGGGCCAGGCGGCGTGCTCGGCGTCGCCGAGGGTCAGCGTGGCCGGGCCGTCGGCCGGCCGGTCCGCCGCCGTCACCTCGAACCGCCGCTCGCCGATCAGGATCCAGAACGGCGTCTCCAGCCCCTCGGGGATCGCGGCCACCTGGACGGTGGGGCTGTCCTCGTCGGCGGGCGCGGCCAGCCGGGTGACGAACAGCTCGCCCTCGTCCGCGCCGGGCAGCACCTGGAGCGTCGCGCCGACCATCGGCGTGAGGCTGACCCTGATCCCCCTGCCCCAGGTGCCGGGGCTGGCGGCGGCGAACTCCACGGTGGCGTCGCCGGCGCGCTGCCCGACCTGGACGTAGTCGCCGCGCGAGACCTTCACTTCGGCCGCCAGCGGGGTGCCGAGCCGGATCCTGCGGGTGGCGGCGTCGTAGCCGGTGATCGTCGCGGTGCTGATCTCGACGTCGTCGCCGCCGCGGATGACGCTGACGGTGTCGGCGCCGGTGAAGCCGATCAGGTGGGCCAGCTCCAGCGACTCGGCGCCGGCCGGCGCGTCGCGGGCGATCGGGCTGATGAGGCCCTGGCCGAGGGTGCCGGAGGCGGGCAGCGCGCCGGCGCTGACGACCCGCTTGACGTACAGGCGCCGGCCGCCGTTGTCGAAGAAGCCCTTGACCGCCAGGGGGAACAGCCACCAGCGGCCGCCCTCGGACGGGTTGTCGGCCCAGGCGTCGCGCACGGTCGGGTCCGGCTCGGGGAGGAAGCCGCCGAAGGTCGTCTGGAACTCCAGGAAGTTCGTGACCAGCTTGGGCTTGCCGGTGGTCGGGCCGCGCTGGGTGACGCCGACCATGCCCGCCGTGCTGGTGCTCACCCCCGCGATCGGCCGTGGACCGGCGTCGACCTCCTCGATGTAGACGCCGGGGCTCAGATACTCGGGCATGGCTCTGGCTCCTTCACTCTCACTGCTCGCTGTGATGGCCGGACCCTGCGAGCAGGTCCGCCGAGATCTCGATGACGTGCCGGCGGTCGCGTTCGGCCGGCAGCCGGATGTCCAGTGACCCGGTGCGGCCCGGCCGCTCCGTGGCCTGGAGGTGGAACGCCTGTCCGGCGGGCGGCCCGGTCACCCGCTCGCCCTCCCACCGCAGGGCCAGGCGGAACGCGCCGCGCGGGTCGGTCAGGGTGCGTTCGAGCCAGGCCACGCCGTCCCTGCTCGTCCTGCCCCGCGCCTCGATCAGCGCGTTGGCCACCGGTGCGCGGGTGCCCGCGTCGATCGCGACGCCGTGGACGGTGCGCACGCCGGGCGCGTACGGGAAGGCGACGCCCGGCAGCAGCCGCACCAGTCTGGGCTCGCCCGGCCACGCGGGCGGGCGCGTGTCGTCGTACGGGGGCGCGAGGAACTCGACCCCCGTCACCGACGCGTCGAACGGCTCGCCGTCGGCCGGGTACAGCGCCTGGTAGCCGATGGCCTCGAACCTGACCCGGTAGCGCTCGGGCGCCGCGCCGGGCCCGCGCCGCCGGCCCAGCTCGGGGTAGGCGATCGCGGCGCTCGGGGTGCGCACCGCCTGCGTGTCCTGCGGCGTCCAGGCGTTCTCGGCGGGGTCGAAGCGGTCCAGCCGCGTCGCCACGCCGGCGGCCCGCACGCGCTGGGCGAACTCGTCGAACGGCACGAACCACGCCGGGCTGTGCAGGACGGAGGTCTCGACGGGATAGAACCGGGTCATGGCACGGGCGTCCCGTCGATCGTGCGGCTGCGCACCAGCCGCAGGTCCGACACGTCGAGGGAGTCCAGGTTGACGACCCGGACCTCGTAGTTGAGCGACAGCCGGTACGGCTTCTGGATCGCGTACCAGATCCAGGACTTCTGGTCGAGCGTCAGCGGGGTCAGCGTGAACTGCAGCGTGTCCGTCGTCCCCGCGAGGCTGCCCGTCAGCTCCTCGCCGCCCCAGATCGCGTCGTCGTAGAAGACCTGGAGGGCGCGGCCGATCATCTGGTGCTGCGTCTCCTGGTTCCCGCCCCAGGGCGTGATCAGGTAGCGCAGCAGCAGCGCCATCGGCGGTTTGCGGGTGGTGGGCGCGGCCGGCGGCAGGGAGCGGACCGGCGGCCGGTTGCGCGACGTCGGGTCCTCGGCGACCTCGTACAGGAACACCGTGAGCTTCGCCTGGTCGACCTGCACCGGCTCGGACAGGTCGTTCAGCTCGGCGGTCACCGGCCCGGGACGCACGTCCGCCAGCGCCCGCCGCAGCCGGTCGACAATGATCGTCGACACGTCGGCGACGACCCCGAAGTCCCCCATGTGACTCCTCCCGTTGCCCCGCCGGGTCGAAATCCGCTCCGGCGTGCGTCCCGCAGGATGACAGGGCCGGCGTGGCGGGCCCGCCTTCCGGCCGTCGCGGCGGCGTCACGGGCGCGTTCCCGCCGTGTGGCGTTGACGGGCGCGCACACGCGGTGGCGACGCGGCGGTGACAGGTGTCCGCGCATCCTGCCCTCGTGGAACCATCAGAGGAACGCGCCGGCAGCATGGTCCTGCGTGCATGGCTGGAGGGCGGGCAGCCGGACTGCCTGCGGGTGCGCATCCTCTCGTCGATCGGCCCCGATCAGGCGCCCCCGCTCGCGGTGTCCACTCCCGAAGCCGTGCACGAGGCCGTGCAGAGCTGGCTGGAACAGTTGCTGATCAGGCCCGATGACGTTCCCGTGACGCCCGGTTGACACCTCACGGCCGATAATTCCCCGTAACATTTGGCGCCGAGTTCGCGAAGTCAGTCAGGGGGCGAACCGATCGGTGCAGGCGTAGCCTGGGGGCCCGATGCGCACTGAAGTACCGCAAGCTGCGACATTGCGACTGTTGAAGGGTTTCGCGCTGGTCGTGGGGGACACGCGGGTGACGCTGTCGTCCGGCGCTCAACGGTTGCTGGCCTTTCTCGCACTGCAGGACCGGCCGCGTACGCGGACGTACGTGGCGGGGACGTTGTGGCCGGAGGCGACGGCGGCGCGCGCCAACGCCAATCTCCGCTCGTCGTTGTGGCGCGCCCTGCGCACCGGCCACCGGGTCATCGAGGCGTCGGCGCACGAGATGGCGCTGGCCACGAACATCAACGTCGACATCCACGACGCGGTGACCCGCGCCCACCGGCTGCTCGACGCGTCCTGCCGGTGCGACGACATCCTGAACCGGCAGACGCGCGACGACCTGTCCGCCGATCTGCTGCCGGAGTGGTCGGACAACGAGTGGGTGCTGATCGAGCAGGAGCAGTACCACCAGCTCCGGCTGTATGCCCTGGAGGCGATGGCCAAGCGGCTCACCGTCGAGGGCCGTCACGGGGAGGCGGTGGCGGCGGCCCTGGCCGCCGTACGGGCCGAGCCGTTGCGGGAGAGCGCCCACCGGGTGCTCATCGACGCGCACCTCGCCGCCGGCAACCGCGCCGCGGCGCAGCACCAGTACGAGCAGTGCCGGCGCATCCTGCTGGACGAGCTGGGCCTCGAACCGTCCGACCTGCTCCGCCACCTCCTGCCCCATCTCACCCCGCACTGACCCGCGACGAGGGCGGGGCGGCCGAGGCGGGCGGGCCGGCGGTCACCGTGCGGGCGCGTGACCCGGCCGCGGCTTCTCGGCCTCGGCGAAGAGCTCGATCGGCATCACGCGCATCGTGCGGCCGGCGGGCCGCAGGTACCGCTCGCGGTACTCGGCCTCCCCCACCTGCTCGCACCCCCGCCAGCCGTGCCCGGCCAGCAGCGCGTCCGCCTCGGCGGGGTCGAGCCCGAAGTGCCACACCCCGTGCCGGGTGACGAACCGGCGGCGCAGCCGCTTCCCCATGCCGTAGGAGCGGGTGCCGTCCAGGAAGTCGCGTCTGAGGTAGGTGAAGAGCAGCCGGCTGCCCGGGGCCAGGCCGGCGAGGAAGGCGAAGACGTTCCGGACGCCCTCCTCGCCGAGGTACGGGGTCACCCCCTCCATCAGCACGACAGCGGGCTCGCCGGTCCGGAACCCGGCCGCTTCCAGGGCGGGGCCGGGCCCGCCCGCCCGGAGGTCGGCGGGGACCAGCCGCAGCCGCTCCGGCACCCGCCCGTACACTCGCTCGACCACCCGGCGCTTGGCGGTGACGTTGGCCGGCAGGTCCACCTCGAACGCCGCCGCGCCCGCCGGCACCGCGAGCCGGCAGGCCCGCGTGTCCAGGCCCGCGCCGAGCACGACGAGCTGCCCGGCGCCCGCGGCCAGGGCGGCGGCGACCTTGTCGTCGGCGTAGCGCTTGCGGCACAGGATGCCGCCCCACACGCCCGGCGCACTGCGCTCGCTCGCCGCGACGAACCACTCGCGCAGGGGCCGCCAGGCGCACGCGCGCACCAGCAGGCGGACCGGGCCGGGCAGGAAGCGCGCGGCCAGCTCGTCGCGGGCGATCCGCCGCGCCTCGGGCAGCCCCTGCTCGATCGCCGCGATGGCGATGGGCCCGACGGCGGAACTCGCCGCGGCCGACCGCGGTGTCCATCTCCTCATGCCTTCATGATCGGCCCGCACGGGCGCCGGCGCATCATCCGGGCGAAAGACGGTCAGGCGATGTACGGGAGCTGCTCGGGCTCGACCCGGCCCAGCAGCGGCGCGCCGCTGACGAACCTGCCCACCTCGGCGACCGCGAACTCGCCGAGCCGGCGCAGCTCGCGGCCCTGGGCCCCGGCCAGATGCGGGGTGATCAGGACGTTGGGCAGCGCGAAGAGCGGGTGGCCGGGCGGCAGCGGCTCGGGCTCGGTGACGTCGAGCACGGCGGAGATCCGGCCGGTGAGGCACTCGCGGGTGAGCGCGTCGGTGTCGATGAGGGAGCCCCGGGCGGTGTTGACGACGAGCGCGCCGTCGGGCAGGAGCGCCAGCCGGCCGGCGTCGAGCAGGTGGCGGGTCTCGGGCAGCGCGGGGGCGTGCACGGTGACCAGGTCGCTGCGGCGGCACAGCTCGTCCATGCCCACCGGCTCCGCGCCGAGGGCCGCGGCCTCCGCGGCGTTCACGTACGGGTCGTAGAGCAGGACCTCGACGTCGAAGGCCCGCAGCCGGCGCAGCACGAGCCGGCCGATGCGGGAGGCGCCGATCACGCCGACGGTGCAGTCGTGCAGCCCGGTCCCGTCGCCCTGGAGCCAGTCGGCCGGCGCGCCCGGCACGGCGGCGGCGTAGCGCCTGGCCCGGCTGAAAACCCGCTTGGCGCCGAGGACGAGCATGGCCAGGGTGTAGTCCGCCACGGGCACGGCGTTGGCCTCGGCGGCCGAGGACACGACGACCCCGCGCTCGAACACGACGGGATCGACGCGGGCCTTGACCGTGCCGGCGGCGTGCACGAGCGCCCGCAGCCGGGGCGCGGCGGCCAGCACGCCCGCGTCGATGCGCGGGCAGCCCCAGCCGGTGACCAGGAGGTCCGCCTCCGCCAGCGCCGCGGCGGCGGCCGGCCCGTCGAACGAGGTGAACGTCGTGGCCGGGTCGAAGTCGACCAGTCGCCGCAGCCGGGTGAGCAGGTCGGCGGGGAAGACGCCGCCGAAGGCCCAGGGGGCGATGGCGAAGACCGCGACGGGTCGCCGTGGCACGGAACGGGCTCCTTCCGGAGGGGTGGGGGTGTGAAAACGCTTCCTCAAGCGAAGCCACTCTATGCACCAACACACCACACCACAACGCCACCCCCCTCCCATGACCCGCTCGTGAGGTGGGAATCCGCCCTTCACGGCCCTCGGATTAGCTATTGACGCCTTCATGTAACCGTTTTAGCAACGCTGCCTTCATCCAGGACGGCTTCGGCTCCATGTCGCTGACCAGGTGGCCGAGGAACTGGCCAAGGAGTAGGCGGCCGCGCAGTGACCCGCCCCGGGCGCACGCGGGCGGCCGGGGCCGCCTGATCGCGCCGGGCGTGAACCTGATCGGCCTCTCCCCCGACTGTTAGGGGTGACGGGAGGCCGAGATGACCGATGAGCTGCTGGTGGCGCGGGCCCAGCTCGGCGAGCGCGCGGCGCTGGCCGAGCTGGTGGAGCGCTGGCGGACGCCGGTGTGGACGTACGTACGCCGCATGCTGGACGCCGAGCGCGCCGACGACGTGACCCAGGAGGTCTGGCTGGCCGTGATCCGCGGCCTGCCGGGGCTGCGCGAGCCGGGCCGGTTCGCGCCCTGGCTGTTCACCATCGCCCGCCGCTCGGTCACCGACCGGCTGCGCGGCCAGTACGCCGCCGAGGAGGCCCGCTCGCCGGACGTGTCCCCCTCGGCGGACCCGGCGGGGAGCACGGCCGACAGCGCCGTCGAGAGCGCCGTGGAGAGCCTGGTGGACCGGGCGGAGCTGGTGGCGCTGGTGGCCGGCCTGCCGGTACGGGAGCGGGAGATCCTCGTCCTGTTCTACCTGGAGGATCTGTCGGTCGAGGACTGCGCGCAGATCTGCGGCATCCCGGCCGGCACCGTCAAGTCCCGGCTCAGCCGCGCCCGTCGCCTGCTGCGCGCCCACCTGGAGGAGAAGGGATACCGGCCATGACCGAGGAGGAACCGCGCCTGTCGGCGCGGGAGCTGATCGACCGGCTGGAACCGGCGCTGGCCGCGCGCACCCGGGTGCGCGCGGTCGCGGCGCTGGTGGCCGGGGTGTCCGGGACGTTGTTCGTGACCGCCCTGTGGGCGGGCGAGCCCGGCCCGCTGCCGGTCCGCACCCATCTGGCGTTCGGCCTGTTCATCGTGTTCTGCCTGGCCTGGGCCTGCTACGGCGGATGGCTGCTGGCGCGGCGGGTGCCGCTGTTCGCCACCGACCGGGTGGTCGCCGGCTGGATCGGCGTGACCGCCTCGGTGGTCACGACCGTGGCCACGGCCGTCGCCGCCGTCCAGCGCGGCGCCGGTCTGGGGACGGCGCTGGCCCTTGGCGGCCTGCTGACGGCCGTGGCGCTGGCGCTGACCGTACGGGCCCATGCCCGCCGGGCCGCGCTGCTGCGCCGCGTACGCGAGCTGTCCGGCCGGGACGGCGCCTGACCGCCCCTCTCCCACCCGCATCCGTCCGATGAAACCCCCCGATGCCCCCGATGAAACCCCTCCGATGAAACCTCTACGAAAGGCAGGACGATGGCGCACAATCCGAAACTGATCCGCCGCCGCTTCGGCGCGCGGGCCCTGACCGGCGTGACCGTGGCCGTGGCCGCGCTGCTCCTCGTGGGTGTGATCATGCTGCTGACCTGAGCCGCCCGCGGCGACCACGCATGCCCGGCTCGGGGCTTTCCGCGTGCCGTTCCCCGCCCCCGGGCGGGGCGGGTCAGCCGGGGCGGCGGGAGAAGTGGCGGGCGCCGGGCGCGAGGGCGGCGGCGGCCGGGGCCAGCAAGCACACCAACCCGCAGGCGAGCAGCACCGGCCCCGGGCCGAACGCGCCGATCGCGGGGGCCAGGAAGGCCAGCCCGACGGGGGCCAGCCCGTAGGAGAGGAGGAAGTCCAGCGACGACACGCGGGCGAGCAGCCGCGGCTCCACCTCGCGCTGCGTGGCGGTGAACCACGGCACGTTGAACAGCTCGATCCCCAGCCCGGCCAGCGCGTAGGCGGACAGCACCAGCGCCGGGTGCGCCGGCGGCAGCAGGCTGAGCGGCGCCAGGCCGTAGAGCGCGAGCCCGGCCAGGGCCGCCCACCCCTGTGCGCGCGGCTGCCACCGCGCCATCAGCGCGGCCCCGGCCAGCGCTCCGAGGGTGTAGGCGGTGAGCGCCCCGGCGAGCACGGCCTCGCTCCCGTGCTGGTCCCTGCTGACCAGCGGCAGCGCCACGCCGGTGGCGGAGTAGCCGGTGAAGATCACGGCGCTGAGCGCGGCCAGCCCTGCGAGGAACCACGGATGGCGGCGCGCCTCGCGCACCCCCTCGGCGAACTCGGCCGGCATGGCGGTCCAGGCCGCGCGCGGCCCGGCGGGCGGGCGGGCGCCCCTGGGCGGGAGCAGCGCGGCGGCCAGCCACAGCAGGCCGGTGCCGACCAGCAGCGCCCCGGTGTCGAGCACGGTGGCCAGCAGCGCGGTCGCGGCCGGGGCGACCAGGGTGGTGACGCGCACGGCGAGCGTGATGGCGGCGTTGGCCCGCCGGCGCCGCGGCTCGTCCACGACCTCCGCGGTGAGCGCCTGGAACGCGGGCCGGCACGCGCCCTGACCGGCCCCGACGATCGCCGCCGCGACGCTCATGAGCAGGATCGAGCGGCCGAGCCCCAGCGCGATGAACGGCGTGGCGAGCGCGGCCGCCGCCCCGGACCAGAACACCACGGCCCGGCGCGGGTACCGGTCGGCCAGCACGCCGCCGACGGGCATCGCGAGCAGGAAGCCGGCGGTCCTGGCGGCCAGGACGACGCCGAGCCCGGTGGCGGTCAGGCCCCGGTCGAGCACGGCGAGCCCGAGCACGAACGGCAGCGCCCAGGTCGCCAGGCCCGAGGCGGTGGTGCCGCACCACAGCCGCAGGAAGGACGCCTGGCGCAGCACTGGGCCGCCGGGCGGGGCGGTCGTGGTCATGACGTCACTTCTCCAGCCCGCGCAGGTATTCGGCGAACCCCTCCAGGCCGTCGATGTTGCGCGGCCCGCTGATGCCCTCGTTGTAGTCGAGGATGTGGAAGCGGTCGTTCACGACGGCGGGCAGCTTGCTGGTGGCGGGGAACTCCTTGAGAAATTTGATCTTCTCCTGGGCGGGCTTGTCGCCGTAGTCGAGGATGATGATGACCTCGGGCCTGGCCTGGACGACGGCCTCCCAGGTGACCTCGCTCCAGCGGGCGTCGAGCCCGGCGAAGACGTTGCGGCCGCCGGCGAAGCGGATGATGTCGTTGGGCGGCACCTGGCTGCCGGCGGTGAACGGCTTGTCGGTGCCGGAGTCGTAGAGGAAGACCGGGACCGGGTCTCCCTCGGGCGCCCGGGCCCGGACCGCCTCGACGCGCCGGCGGTAGTCGGCGATGAGCTTCCGGGCCCGGTCCTCGACGCCGAAGATCCGGCCGAGGCGTTCGAGGTCGGTGTAGAGGCCCTCGAAGGGGGTGAGGCGTTCCGGGTGGCCGGGGTAGTTGAAGCACGACTCGGCGTGCATGAAGCTCTGGATCTTCAGGCCGTCGAGGATCTCGGGGGTGATGCCGCGCTGCTCGCTGAAGCCGGAGCGCCAGCCCGCGACGACGAAGTCGGCCTTGGCGTCCACGACCAGCTCGCGGTTGAGCAGGTCGTCGCTGAGGAACTTCACCTTGGCGTACTCGGCGGCCCAGGGCGACTCCGTGACCGGCGGGTTGGCGGGCGGCATGACGTAGCCGTGCACGTGCTCGGTGAGCCCGAGGGCGAACAGCTTGTCGGCGCTGCCGCCCTCGTAGGCGACCGCGCGCCGCGGGGTGGTGTACTCGACCTCCTGCCCGCACCTCTTGACCGTCACCTTGCGCGCGGCGGCGGCGCCGTCCTCCACCCGCGCGCCGCATCCGGCGAGCAGGATCGCGCCCGCCAGGGCGGCGGCCGTCAGACGGGTACGTGTCATCACGTGGGGTCTCCAATCGTGGTCGTGGCCGAGCCCAGGTCGTAGAGCACCTGGGGAACTCCGGTCAGCGGATGCGGGACGACGCTCGCCGCGACGCCGAACGCCTCGCGCAGCAGCTCCTCGGTGAGCACCTCGGCGGGCGGGCCGCACGCCACCAGGCGCCCCCGGGACAGCACCGCCAGCCGGTCGCAGGCGGAGGCGGCGAGGTTGAGGTCGTGCAGCGTGACCAGCACGCTCAGCCCCGCGCCCCTGAGCATCGACAGCAGCCGGATCTGGTGGTGCAGGTCGAGATGGTTGGTGGGCTCGTCCAGCACCAGCACCCGGGGCTCCTGGACGAGGGCGCGGGCCACCAGCACCCGCTGGCGCTCCCCGCCGGACAGCGACAGGATGCCGCGCCCCGCCAGGTGCAGCACCTCCGTCCTGGCCATCGCCTGGCGGCACAGCTCCCGCTCGCGCGGGCTGAGCGCCTGGTTGCCGCGCAGGTGGGGGGCGCGGCCGAGGGCGACGACCTCCTCGACCGTGAAGTCGAGGTCCGTCCGGCCCTCCTGGGTGAGCGCGGCGATCACGCGGGCGCTGTCCCGCAGCGGCAGCCGCGCCAGGTCCCTGCCGTCGATCAGGACCGCGCCGCCGCTGGGCCGCAACGCCCGGTAGACGCAGCGCAGCGCCGTCGTCTTGCCCGAGCCGTTGGGCCCGACCAGCCCCACCACCTCGCCGTCGCCGACGGTGAGCGCCAGGGCCTCGACGATGGCGGCGCCGTCGATGGACACCGAGAGATCGTCCAGTGCCAGGCTCGTCATCAGCGCCCTCCGAACAGGTAGCCGCGGCGGCGCAGCAGGACGACGAAGACCGGCACGCCCACCAGCGCGGTGATGACGCCGAGCGGCAGCTCCCGCGGCGCCACCAGGGTCCTGGCCACCAGGTCGGCCCAGACCATGAAGATCGCCCCGGCGAGCGGCGCGACGGTGAGCACCCGCACGTGCGCCGCCCCCGTCCAGAGCCGCACCAGGTGCGGCATGACCAGGCCGACGAAGCCGATCGCGCCGCTGACCGCGACCATCGCGCCGGTGGCCAGGGACGTCAGCACGAACAGCCCCCGGCGCAGCCGCACCGTGTCCACGCCCAGGCTGGCCGAGGTCTCGTCGCCCAGGGCGAGCACGTCGAGGCTGCGGCCCAGGCGGCGCAGCAGCACGACGGTGACGAGGGTGACGGCCGCCACGACGGGCAGCGCCCCCCACGTCGCCGCGCCGAAGCCGCCCATCGACCAGAACAGCACGGTGCTGGTCGACTCCCCGTCCGGGGCGAAGTACACGATCAGGCTCATCACCGCCTGGAACCCGAAGGCCATCGCCACCCCGGTGAGCACCAGCCGCAGCGGCGTCAGCCCGCCGGCGCCGCGCGCGGCCAGGTAGACCAGCGCGGAGACGAGCAGCGCCCCGAGGAACGCGCCCGCCGAGATCGCGTAGATCCCGAACGCGGCGAGCGCGCCCGTGACGCCGACCAGCACCGCCCCGGCCGACGCGCCCGACGACACGCCCAGCACGAACGGGTCGGCCAGGGCGTTGCGCACCATCGCCTGGATCGCCACGCCCACCACGCTCAGCCCGGCCCCGACCAGCACCGCGAGCAGCACCCGCGGCGTGCGCACCTGCCAGATGATCTGGTACGCGGTGACGTCGCCCGCCTGGATGGAGCCGCCGGTCACGGCCGCCCACAGGTAGCGCAGCGTCTCCCCCGGCGGCACGGCCGCGGCGCCCAGGCCGATCGCCAGCAGCACCGACACCGCGAGGACGGCGGCGAGCACGGCCACGGTGAGCGGCATCGCGAACGCCGTCGCGGGCGGGGCGGCCTCGGGGCCGGGGCCGGCCGGCGGGGCCTGCGCCTCAGAGGTCGGGGACGTGGTCCCGGGAGACGATCTCAAGGGTACTCCAGAAATGAGAATCATTTCCAGAGGACCGTACCACCACAAAACACCTAGATCGACGCCGCAACCTCGGGTATGCCAAGGCCCCGGCCCGACGGGCAGGCACGCCGATCCCGGGTGACGAGTGTTACGCGCCGGTCGACTCGCGGGCGACGAGGGAGAAGTCGCCGATGAACTCGCGAGCGGCGGGCCCGCGCGCCCCCTTCTTGCCCTTCTCGGCGATGCGCTCGGCCAGGAACCCGACGGCCGTGCCGGCCATGAGCGCGTGGTCGGGGTCGATCGACGACAACGACGGCACGAGGTAGGCGCCCTCGGCGACGTTGTCGAAGCCGATCACCTTCACGTCGCGCGGCACGCTCAGCCCGCTGTCGGCCAGCCCACGCAGCACCCCGATCGCGACCGTGTCGGTCACGCAGAACACGCCGTCGAACTCCGCCCCCGATCCGGCCAGCCGGCGCGCGGCCGCCGCCCCGTGCTCCATCGTCAGCCGCTCGATCGGGGCCACGAGCCGCGGGTCGAACGGCAGGCCGGCCGCGTCGAGGGCCTCGCGGTAGCCGTCGTAGCGCAGGCTGGAGACGTCGACCTCGCCGCGCCGCAGGCCGTCCACGAGCGCGACGCGGCGGCAGCCCCGCTCGATGAGGTGGGCGGTCGCGGCCCGCGCGCCCGCGACATTGGGCATCGCGACGTGGTCGACCGGGCCGTCGAAGATCCGCTCCCCCAGGATGACCACGGGATGGTCGACCTTGAGCAGGTCGGTGTCGGCCGGGCCGAGCCCGACCGTGCTGAGGATGAGACCGTCGTAGAGGCGGTTGCGCGACAGGGCCAGCGCGGCCAGCTCGCCCTCGCGCGAGGCGCCGGTCTGCTCGATGGCGACCTTGAGGCCGTGCCCGGCCGCCGCCGCGATGATCTCGGCGGCGAGCTGCCCGTAGTAGGGGCGGTCGACCTCGGGGACGGCGAGCCCGATCGTCCCGGTACGCCCGGTGCGCAGGTTGCGGGCCGCCACGTTGACCCGGTAGCCCAGCTCGTCGATGGCCCGCAGCACGCGCTCGCGCGTCTCGTTCTTGACGTGCGGATGGTGGTTGATGACGTGGGAAACGGTCATCGGCGAGACCCCGGCGGCCTTGGCCACGTCCTGTATCGTCACCACCCCGGCATCCTTTCACGACCTCCGCCGCGCGCCCCACCTCTCACCGGTCGATGAAACTTTCACAGAAGCCCTGAAATTTTCGGTACCACCGGGTGCCGCTCCTCCGCTGGTGACGCACCGTAGCCGGTCGGCGGGATGGCTCGTGGGGCCGTTTAGCGTCCGGCCGGAATCGGGGCCCCGGACGCCCGCCTGGACCCGGTTCCTCCTTTCACCGAATAATCACCGCGCGGCACTCCCCCATCCGCCTTGAAGAGACGAGGTGCGAATTGGCAGCACGTTCCAGAGCCGGCCGGCTGACGAGGTCGATCGCCATCGCCATCGCCGCGATCGCCGCCGCGCTCCTGCCCCTCAGCCCCGCGCACGCGGCGTACGGCCCGGACCAGCCGGTCTCCGTCCAGGTCAACGCGACCGACCCCTACAACACCCCGCTGGCCCGGCTGCAGGGCACGGTGGCCTTCGACGACGGGACCGCCATGTTCCGCTACTCGCTGCAACTGTGCTGGCTGCGGGCCTACCCCGCGCCGAACCTGCGGATCTTCATCAACGGCACCACCCAGCACTACCCGGTCTCCGCCGGCTCGACGACCACCCCCGGCTGCCAGCAGACCTCGCTGTACGCGGCCGAGGTGAACCACGGCGCCGCCATCGCCAACGTCCGCTTCGACGTGACCGCCGGCTGGTTCTACCCCGGCATGCAGTACAACACCCGCACCAGGTCCTTCACCTCCGACAACCCCTTCACCTGATCGGGGAGCCGGCCGCCCGCACGGCGGTGTCCGGGGTGGGCCGGACACCGCCGGCGGGTCAGGGCCACCAGCCGCCGACGACCTCCACGCCCTCGCGCTCCAGGGCGCGGTGCCAGAGCGGGTCGCGCAGCAGCCGGGTCTCCCAGGCCCGCACGATGCCGTCGGGGCCGGTGACCGCGTCCTCGCGGGACGGGTGCAGGAACAGCTCGCTGACGCCCTCGGGAAGCGCCGCGAGCCGGCGCAGGTAGTCGTCCCGCAGCCGCTCGTACGAGCCGAGCTCGCGCGCGGTGCGCCGGTTGGTGGCGATCGTGCGCGGGATGGGCACGCCGAGCGCGTCGGCGAGGGCGACGGCGCGCTCGTGGGCCTCGGCGAGCCCCGGCGGGAGCGGCCCCCCGAAGTACGGCGCCGGGTCGCGGGGCAGCCGGAAGGCCAGGCCGTGGCGGGCGCACCAGCCGAGCGCCTCGGCCAGCCACGACCTGCCGTGCAGGCCGTAGAGGGTGCCGGCGTGGGAGTCGGCGGCCACGGGCGCGAGGCCGCGCCCGCGCATCCAGCGCAGCTGGGCTTCCGCCTCCGCGATGACGTCCGGGGCCTCGCCGCGGGCGCCCAGCGCCATCGGGTCGTCGGTGAGCGTCCCGTCCGGATCGACGAGGCTGGCCGCGCCGTCGAGCGGCCGCCAGCGCGGCAGGCCGCGCTCGCTCGTGAGTGTCACGTGCAGCCTGGGCACGACGCCGAGCCCGCCCACCCGGTACGCGGCCCGCTCCGCCTCCGGCGAGACGCAGATGAGCGTCGTGGCGGACACGTGTCCCTCGGCCAGCAGTTCGGCGATGACCTCGGTCGTGCCCGGCTCCCTGCCCAGGTCGTCGGCCGTGATCACGACCCGCCGGCTCATCGCGGCCGCTCCACGGCCGCCCCGTCGGCGGGGCCCCGTGGCGGGCCGGCGGGGTCGGCGGGGTCGGTCGCCTCGGGCGGGGTCTCGATCGGGACCGAGATGAGCCGCGCCGCCACCGCGCCGATCGCCGTCAGCACGAACGGGTAGACGCACAGGTACACCCGGAACGCCAGCCCGGGATCGGCCCCGGGGTCGGCGCCGGAGTTGTAGCCGAAGAACAGGCCCAGCGAGGTGAGCGCGAGCCCGGTCACGATCCCGTTGAGCCGTCCGAAGAAGCCGAACGCGGACAGGAAGAGCCCTTCGCGGTGCTCCCCGTTGCGCGCCGCGTCGGCGTCCAGCACCCGGGCGACGATGAGGTCGTTCGTCGCGAGCTGGCCCGACCATCCGGCCCCGACGACCACCCCCGCGGCGATCGCGGCGCCGAGGCCGGTGGCGAAGAACAGGGCCGCGAACCCGGCCGCGAGCACCACGAACGCGACCCGCCAGGCCCACAGCGCGCCGCGCCGGGCGATGACCCGCGTCCACACGGCCAGGCCGCCCGCCGAGACGACGATGACGATGCCCTGGAGGTAGAGCGCGTCCTGGACCGGCAGGCCGAGCGAGTAGCGGACGTACAGCTGGATGCCCGAGAGCACGAGCGCCATGGCCACCCCGTAGCAGGCGCCGGTGAGCCCGACCGTCCAGAACGTCCGGGTGCGCACGATCGACCACAGGCTGGGCAGCAGCCGCGGCCGCTCGCGGGTGGAGTAGCGGGGCCGCTCGCGCGCGCCGAGCGCCATGAACACGATCACGACGAGCGCGACCGCGCCGTAGATGATCGCCGTGGTGCGGAAGCCCTCGGTGGACTCCGCGGTGCCGAACACGCCCGTGGTGAGCAGCGGGGTGACCGCGAGCGAGATCACCAGCGCCACGAGCTGGAAGCCCTGGCGCAGGCCGTTGGCGACGGCGCGGTCACGCTCGCGGGGATAGAGCTCGGGGAGCAGCGCGCCGTAGTTGGCGTTCAGCATCGAGTCGAAAGCTTCGCACAGGATCGCGAACACCGCGAACCAGAGCACCAGGCCGGCGCCCTCCAGCGTGGACGGGGCGGAGAAGAGCGCGATCATGCAGGCCGTGAGCATCGGCGCGCCGACGAGCAGCCACGGCCGGCGCCGGCCGAACCGGGTCCTGGTGCGGTCGGAGAGGTGGCCGAGCAGCGGGTTGTCCAGGGCGTCGATGATCGCGTAGACGACCATGACCGCACCGTAGGCGCGCACGTCGAGCCCGAGGATGTCGACGTAGAAGAGGATGACCGATCCCTTGATCATGTTGATCGGGATCGAGGTGCCGAACATCCCGATGGCGTAGCGCCACGCGGGAGTGCGCGCCGGGGCGGGGGCCGTACCGGGCTGGGACACGCGATCACCTTCCTCGCCGAAGCCGGCGCCGTGCGTGGCGTCACCTTCGCACTCGAACACGAACAGCGGGTGAAGCGAAGTCGTGCCGCGCCCCTCCGGAACCGCCCCCGGCCTTCCGGGCACGCCCCGTCCGTCCGGACGGGCCCCGCCCGGCCGGGTCGCCCCAGCGGGCGGGGTGCACGTCGGTCCAAGTACACGCCCGGCGGGCGGGCGGTGGCTACGGGCACGGGCCACCGGCCGAAAACTCGTTATTCCGAAATTCCGATTTTATGGTTGAATAAAGGCATGCGAAGCATCCTTGCCGTGCTCCTGTCCCCGCTGCTGGCGGCTCCGATCACCGCGGCCACGCCGGCCACCGCCACAGCCACAGCCACAGCCACGACGACGGCCACCACTCCGGCCACCGCCACGACCACCCCGGCCGGGGCCGCTCCCGCCCCCTCCGCCGGCCCGGCCTCCGCGCCCGCCGACCTGAAGGACGCCGAGGCCGTTCTCGCCTACATCCGCGCCAACCCCGACGACGTGGCCCTGGTCACCCAGGGCATCAGCCACAACGCCGGCCGCCCGGCCCCCGTGGCGTCGGCCATCAAGATCATCCACCTCGCCGCCTACTCCGACGCCGTCCGCAAGGGCCGGGTCAAGCCCGGCGAGCCCGTCTCCGTGGCGCGGTGGAACGCCTACCACCTGCCCGGCACCGACGGCGGCGCGCACGAGGCGGCGCTCAAACGGCTCAAGCCCGGCGCGAGCGTCACCCTCGACCAGGTCGTCTCCGCGATGATCGAGGAGAGTGACAACGCCGCCGCCGACCTGCTGCGCGACCGCCTCGGCCCCGGCGCGCTGCGGAAGATCGCGCGCACGCGCGTCGGCACCATCAACGGCGAGATCCTGCGCGGCTTCGGCGGCTGCAAGCTGCCCGCCGACGTCTGCCTGAAGAACTACGTCAAGGCCGGCAAGCAGCTCCGGCTCACGCTCCCCGGCTTCGCCCGGCAGGCCGCCTGGGCCGACGCCGTGACCCGGATCAGGCCCGCCGTCCTGCACGAGGTCCTGGCCGGGCTCAGGAAGGACAAGACGGCGAGCCGGCACCTGGAGTGGCCGATGCGGCAGCCGGGCGCCGACCCCGAGACCCTGCTCATCGGCACCAAGGGCGGCTCGCTGCCGGGGGTGATCAGCGAGGCGATGTACATCGTCCGGCCAGGTGAGCAGCCGCGCGAGACCGTTCTGGCGCTGCGGCGGCTGCCCGAGCAGACCTGGTTCTCCGCCATGCGCAGCTATGCTCACCAGCAGTTCCTTGTGCGGATGGCGACGGATTCCGGCTTCTTCGCGAAAGTTCGCACAGCGTTGAAGTGAGGCGACCCTGACCAGCGACAACGACCGGCTCCAGGATCTCGAGGCGCGGGTCAGCGCCCTTGAGGCGGCGCTCTCGGCCCCCGCGCCGCGGTCGGACGGCGACGACACCGGCCTGTTCACCTACGGCGGCCAGGCGAAGCTCGGCGGCTACCAGTGGGTCTGGGAGGTGGCCCGCAGCCCCGGCTGGCTGCTCGATCAGCCGACCGGGCCGCTGGCCGCCGTCCTCGCCGCCGCCGGGCACCCGGCGCGTTTCGAGATCCTGCAGTTGCTGGTGGCCGGGCCGAGGCCGGTCGCCGACCTGCAAGCCGAGTTGTCGCTCTCCTCCCCCGGCCAGCTCTACCACCACCTCAAGACGCTGGCCGCGGCCGGGCTGGTCGAGCAGCCCGAGCGCGGCGTCTACCGGGTGCCGCCGCACGCGATCTTCCCCGTGCTGGCCCTGGCCGCCGCCGCGATCGACGTGTCCGAGGGCGCGGGGGCCGCCCGCAGGACGCCCCGCGACCTGCCCGCCTGAGCCTCCGGCCGGCGGCGCGGTCAGACGGCGGCGCGGTCAGTGGTCATGCGCAGATCGTGCCACACCGCCTCGTCCCAACAGCGGTGCGGACGAGACCGCGTCAGGTGGTCGTGCGCCAGACGGTGCCGCGGCGCTCGTACTCCATGATCTGCTCGGCGAGCAGCGCGGCTTCCGGGCCGAAGAAGCGCTCGGTCAGCCACAGTCCCAGGTCGAGGCCCGAGGTGACGCCGCCGGAGGTGACCAGGTCGCCGTCGTCCACGACCCTGGCGTTGATCAGCTTGCCGCCGTGGGCCCGGATGTCGTCCGCGGCCATGCGATGCGTGGCGCAGGGCCGCCCCTTGATCAGCCCGGCCGCGGCGAGCAGCAGCGTGCCCGTGCACACCGCCCCCAGCACCAGGCCGGGCCGCCGCGCGGCGGCGAGCGCCGCCGTCAGCGTGCCGCGGCGGGTCTCCTTGTCCACGCCCGAGCCTTCGCCGTACCGGCCGCCGGGCACGAGGATCAGGTCGGCCGCCTCCGGCGCCCAGGGCGCGCGGACGGTGATCTCGACGCCCGAGGCGGTGGTGATCGTCCGGGGGCCCTCGACGGTGACGTACGTGTGACGGACTCTGTCGTTGACGCCGAAAGCGGTGATCGGGCCGATGTAGTCCTGATCCTCGACGTCGTCGTAGAGCACGGTGTGCACGGTGAGGGTCGTCACGGGGATCCTCCGAGGTCGTGGGATGGGTGATGGCGTGGGAGGGGCGATGACCGGGTGGGCGGTTCCTGGGGTGGGTGCCGACCGGGTGGGTGATGACTGGCGGTGATGACGACTATGGCCGGGCGGTGGCGGCGCGAACAGTGGCAGGGCGGACCGGCATCCGTAAGATCTGGCCACATGCGCGTGGTCGCCGTCCTGGCCCTGGACAACGTGGTGGCCTTCGATCTGGCGATCCCGTGCCAGGTGTTCGCCGCCGCGCGGCACGCCGACGCGACGCCCGCGTACGACATCCGGGTGTGCGGAGAGCGGGACGTCACCGCGACGGCCTGGGACCGCGAGACCTTCCGGATCTCCACCCGCTACGGCCTCGACGACGCGCTGGAGGCGGACACGGTGATCGTGCCGGGCGTCGACCCGGGGCTCCCGCCGCGTCCCGAAGTCCTCCGCGTGATCCGGGAGGCCGCCGGCCGGGGCGCCAGGGTGGCGTCGATCTGCACGGGCGCGTTCGTGCTGGCGGCGGCCGGGCTGCTCGACGGCCGCCGCGCGACCACCCACTGGCAGCTGGCCGGCCGGCTGGCGCGGGACTTCCCGGACGTCGAGGTGGACCCGTCGGTGCTGTTCATCGACGACGGGCAGGTGCTGACCTCCGCCGGGGTGGCGGCCGGGCTGGACCTGTGCCTGCACATGGTCCGCCGTGACCTGGGCGCGGCCATGGCGGCCGGCGCGGCGCGGGCGATCGTGATGCCGCCGCAGCGCTCCGGCGGCCAGGCGCAGTTCATCGAGCACCACGATCCCGACGGCGACCCCGACGATCTCGCGCCGGTGCTGCGCTGGATGCAGGACCACCTCGGCGAGCCGCTGTCCCTCGCGGACATCGCGGCACGGGCGGCCATGAGCACCCGCAGCCTGTCGCGCCGGTTCCGCGCCCGGATGGGCACCACCCCGATGCAGTGGCTGGTCGATCGGCGCGTCCAGCGGGCGAGGGAGCTGCTGGAGACGACGGACCTGTCCGTGGACCGGATCGCCCACGCCACGGGGTTCGGCTCGGTGGAGACCCTCCGGCACCACTTCGCCAGACACGTCGGCACCAACCCGAGGGACTATCGCGCGGCCTTTCGGGGCTGAGGCGAACGCGCGTCCGGGCAGCGTGCCGGGGCTGAGGCGAACGCGCGTCCAGGGCGGTGTTCCGGAGCTGGGGGATCGTGTCCGGCGTGGTGGTGTTGGCCGCCCAAAATCTGCTCAATTTTCGTCCTTTACCGGATTCTTCACCCCGTCGGGGGCATGCGACCGGCGAATGCTCCCGAGCACCGGTTCGGCGCATTCCGGGACGGACGAAGAGGTCGGGGGGAGGAGCGCTGACGATGTCGAACAAGATGAGGGTGGCGTGTGCCGTGCTCGCGGGGTACTACCTCGGGCGGCGTCGCAAGTTGCGCATGGCCGCGGCCCTGGCGGCGGCCGGGGTGGCCGCCCGTGCGCGCCGCAACGCCGGGGGTGGCAAGGGCGGGAGCGACAAGGGCGGAGGTGGCCTGCTGTCGCAGGGGCTCGGGTTGCTGGGCTCCTCCCCCGAGATCGGGCGGATCACCGAACGTCTGCGCGGCGACCTCCTGGAGGTCGGCAAGGCGGCGGCAGTGGCCGCGACCAGCAGGCAGATCGACTCGCTCTCCGACAAGCTGCGCGAACGCGCCGAGGCCATGCGGGCGGCGGACGCGAAGGACGCCGGCGGCAAGCCCGCGAAGGGCGAGAACGGCGAGGGGGCCGAAGCCGGGGACCGGGCCCAAGGCGAGGACCAGGATCAGGAAGCGGCTCAGGGCCAGGAAACGGACCAGGATCAGGACGAGGCTCAGGGCGACGAGGCTCAGGGCGACGAGGCTCAGGGCGACGAGGCTCAGGGCGACGAGGCTCAGGATGAGGAGCCGGGCGGAGAACCGGAGGAGGAGCCGGCCGGAGCCTCCGGCCGGGATTCGGATCAGAGCACAGGCCAGGAGTCGGACGAGAGCTCGGACGAAGAGCCGGACGAGGACTTGGACGAGGAGCCGGGCCAGGGATCGGGCGAGGAATCGGGCATGGAATCCGCGGAAGAGCCGGGCGAGGAGGCCGAGAGGGCGCCGGCGGGGAAGCAGGAGGAGCCCGGGAAGCATGAGCAGCAGGCGCACCGGCCCATCCGCCTGGTGCGGCACACCCGTCGGACTCGGAGGTGAGTCGGGTGACTGAGACGGGACCGGGACGGGTCCGCAGAGCCGTACAGGCCACGGGCAAAGGCGTCACAGGAACGGCCAGAAAGGCCGCCGCGGCCGCGAAGGGCACCGGGCACGAGGCCGCCGGCACGGCGGAGAGCGCGGGCCAGGAGGCGGCCGGCGCGGCGAAGGGAGCAGGCCAGGGAGCCACCGGGGCCGCGAAGAGCGCGGGCCAGGGAACCGCCGGCGCGGCGAAGGGAGCAGGCCAGGGAGCCGCCGGAGCCGCGAAGAGCGCCGGTCGGCAGGTGGTCGGCGTGGCCAAGGAGGTGGGTGAGGGAATCGTCAAGAGCCTGCCCACGGAACGGCTCGCGCACGAGGCCCAGAACCTGCTGCAGGCCGCCGCCGAGCGCGTGCTCAAGCGCGCGGAGAGCAAGATCGAGGGCCTGACGGGCCGGCTGACCGACTACGCCGAGAACAAGGGCACGAGCCTCATCGGCGCGGTAACAGGCGGCTCCGGCCCGTCGAGCGGCTTCATGAGCGGAGCGATCAAGGGCGGCCTGACGGGCGGCGTCAAAGGCGGGCTGAAAGGTGGTCTGAAGGGCGGCCTCAAGGGGCTGATGCAGAAGATCACCGGCGGCAAGGGCAGCAAGGGGGGCCACGCGAAGCTCACCAACATCGTCGAGACGATCGACATCGGCGCGCCCCGCCGCCTCGTGTACGACCAGTGGACGCAGTTCCAGGACTTCCCGACCTTCATGAAGAAGGTGGAGAACGTCAAGCAGGAGTCGGACGCGGAGCTCACCTGGAAGGCCCAGGTCTTCTGGTCCCACCGCAACTGGAAGGCGCACATCGTCGAGCAGATCCCCGACCAGCGCATCGTCTGGCGGTCGGAGGGCCAGAAGGGTTACGTGGACGGGGCCGTGACGTTCCACGCCCTCAGTGACGATCTCACCCGGGTCCTGGTGGTGCTGGAGTATCACCCGCAGGGGTTGTTCGAGCGTACCGGCAACCTGTGGCGCGCCCAGGGACGGCGCGTACGGCTGGAGCTCAAGCACTTCAGGCGGCACGTCATGTCGCACCTCGTCCTGCACCCCGACAACATCGGGGAGGGCTGGCGCGGCGAGATCCGTGACAGCAAGGTCGTCAAGGACCACGAGACGGCGATGCGGGAGGAGCGCGCCGCCCGGGACCAGGAGGACAAGCCCGAGGAGCCCTCGGACGGTTCCGAGAAGTCCCCGGCCTCGGAGGAGGAGCCCGAGAACGGGCGCTCCGCGCAGGACGAGGAGTCCGGGGAGAGCGAGGGCGAGGAGAGAGCGGGCGAAGAAGGGGCGCCCGAGGACGAGCACCCCGACGACGAGCACCCCGAGGACGAGCAGGCCGAGGACGAGGAGCCCGAGGGTGAGCCCGAGGGCGAGGAGCAGGACGGAGTGGGCGAGACAGGCGCCGACCAGGAAAGCGAGGAGCAGGAGCGCCGCTGACCGGAAGGCCGCTGACCGGGAAGGCCATGGACCGGAAGGCCATGGACCGGAAGGCCATGGACCGGAAGGCCATGGACCGGAAGGCCATGGACCGGAAGGCCGCTGGCCGGGAAGGCGGGCGGGTCGACCGTTTTTGCTCCAACGGTTTCCGCCGGAAAGTTCTTGCAACGGGGACGCCGGCTCGTGCGTCCCTGGGAGGTGGAGTTCGAGGAGTTGGCCGGCACGTCAAAGCGGTGGTGCAGGCGCGGTGCCGGCTTGGCAGTGAGTTTCATCCGTGTTCCTTCGAGGACAGGGATGTCGACGCCCTCAGGCTGACGATCGGATCTGGCCGTCCGCCCGAAGGGCAGGTGGACGTCCCGTTACGCCGGCCCGTCCCCGGCTTCACCCGAGATGGCCGGAAAGTTTCCGTCATCAGGGATTGATGAAGAGAACTTTCGAGGATATCTTCACGATCAATCCGCCCTTCCCCCCGGGGCGGTGCGATGTCGATACGTCCCCTCACGGCAGCCTTCCACCCCCCTCCGAGCGCCGCACCCGCCCGTCATGCCGTCGCCATGGGCCGATCGACGTCGCCGATCTGGGCGTTCGACGTACCCCCTCTCCACCCCCCGTTCAAGAGGTGAGCATGTCAATGACCGGAAGGCCCGCGCGGCCGATCGCCGTCGCGTCCGCGACCCTTGCCCTGTCCGTCGCGCTCGCGGCCGCGTTGCTTCCCCAGGCCGCCGCCGCGGACCCCGTCGAGGCTCTGGCGACCTCCCACAAGAGCCCGTTCGCCTGCGGAAAGACGTTCAACGCGAACAACTGGAGCCCCGGACACCGGCCCTCGGGCTCCATCGACTGGCAGGACTACGGAGGCGACGACATCAACGGCGAGGCCGTGCTCGCCACCGCCGCGGGCACCGCGTACTTCTACGACGAGGGGAACACGAGCTACGGCAAGTGGGTGGAGGTGCGCCACGGCGACGGCAGCAGGACCCGCTACGCCCACCTCGCCACCATGGCGCGGGCGGCCGGCGGGTCGATGAGCGTCGGCCAGGGCACCTCGATCGGCACGGTCGGCTCCACGGGCGGCTCCACCGCGCCGCACCTGCACTACGAGCAGCGGACCTCGACCGGGACGGTGGACACCAGCCCCACCGTGGACGGCGTGACCGTGTCCCTGGGCCAGAAGAAGGCCGTCACCAGCACGAACGCCTGCGGCGGCGGCACCAACCCGTACACGCCCGAGGAGGTCTGCGGCAGCGGGTACGCGGTCATCGACTCGGCCGCGCTCACCGGTGGGCGGGTCTACCTGCTCTACAACTCCGGCAACGGCAACAACTGCGTGGCCACGATCAAGACGTCGAACGTCGGGTCGCCGTCGTCGATGTCGGCCTTCCTCGAACCGCAGGGGGAGAGCAGGACGACGAACGCGGGCAGCTTCAGCTACTACGCGGGGCCCGTCACGCGCTCGGCGCCCGGGCAGTGCGTCAAGTGGGGAGGATCGATCGGGAGCAGCACGTACACCAGCTGTCCGGACGGAGCCCTGTCCGGACGGAGCCCTGTCCGGACGGAGCCCTGTCCGGACGGAGCCCTGTCCGGACGGAGCCCTGTCCGGACGGAGCCGACCGGGCGCCGCCGACCGGGTGGGGAAGCCCGCCGCCCCCCGCAGGAGCCGGTTCCGGCCGCCCCGGCGGAAGGTGTGCGATGGCGAAGGCCATCGTTCCGTCACGTTTGGCCGCTCCGGGGACAAGGGAAGCCTTTGTGCGGTGGCCGTCGTCGCCTCTGATCCTGCCGCCATGCGAAAGGAGGCGCGCACCCATGCCGGCGAACCCACCGGCTCACCGCGGCCGGGACCACGCCCTCACGGCGACCGGACCCGGCGCACCGGAACGGCCGAACCCGGAACGGGCGAAACCGGGACGGGCGGAGCTGGAACGGGCGGAACCGGAACGGGCGGAACCGGAACGGCCGAAACCGGGACGGGCGGAGCTGGTGTGCGGGGACGTGCGGGACCTGGCGGTGGAGCTGGCCCGCGCGGGCGAGCTGCCCGCCTACGTCTACCACCTGCCCGGCCTGCGCGCCCACGTCGCCGCCGTACGCGCCGCCATGGCGGGCGTGGCCCAGGTGTTCTACGCGGTGAAGGCCAATCCCGACGCGCGGATCCTGCGGACGTTGTGGCCGCTGGTGGACGGGTTCGAGGTGGCCTCCGGCGGGGAGCTCGCGCAGGTGCGGCGGGTCGTGCCGGAGGCGCCGGTGGCCTTCGGCGGGCCCGGCAAGACCGACGACGAGCTGGGCCTCGCCCTGCGGCTCGGGGCCGAGCGGGTGCACGTGGAGAGCGCGCACGAGCTGTCCCGGCTGATCGCCATGAGCGCCGGCCGCCCGGTCGACGTGCTGCTGCGGGCGAACCCGTTCCCCGCCGCGCCGGACGCGGTCACCCCGTTCGGCATGGACGCGGACGGCCTGGCCGAGTGCGCCGGGCTGCTGCGGGCGGCCCCGTGGGTGCGGCCGCGCGGCGTCCACGTCCACCTGTCCTGGGGGCAGGACGCCGCCGCGCTGGCGGGCCTGGCGGCGCGCGTCACCGCCTGGGCGCTGCCGTGGACGCGGGCCCGGCTGCCGCGGGTGGCGCGGCCCGAGATCGACCTCGGCGGCGGCATGGGCGTCGACTATCACGACCCGGGCGGGCGCTTCGACTGGCCCGCGTACGCCGCCGCGCTGGCCGGCCTGAACGTCCCCGCCCGCCTGCGCGTCGAGCCCGGCCGGGCACTGACCGCCTATCACGGCTGGTACGTCACCGACGTCCTCGACGTCAAGCGCAACCACGGCCGCCGCTTCGGCGTGCTGCGCGGCGGCACCCACCACCTGCGCACCCCGGTGGCCCGGGGACACGACCAGCCGTGCGCCGTCATCCCCCTCGGCACCGGCGGGCCGTCGGCGCCGGCGGGCCCGATCACGCTGGTCGGCCAGTTGTGCACCCCGAAGGACGTCCTGGCCCGCGACCTGCCCGCCGCCGGTCTGCGGGTGGGCGACGTGGTGGTCTTCGCGCTGGCGGGCGCGTACGCGTACAACCTGTCCCACCACGACTTCCTGATGCATCCCAAGCCGCGATTCCACTACCTCGACCCGTCGTGATCGGAGGTCCCAGCGATGCGCTCGCCGATCCGGCGCCGACCCCCGCCGCCGCACGCGTACGCACACGTACGCGGACGCGGCGCACGTGCAAAGGAGTCGTAGTGATCTTCGATGAGACGTGGGACTTCCTCCGGCTCTGGCAGTACGCCGAGCGCTACCTGGGCGTGGGCACCCGCGACTACAGCGCGTTCTCCCACCACCTCGACATCTCTGACGAGTTCCACCCCCAGCGCGGCCGGCCCCGGTTCGTCCTGCCGACGTTCCGCGTCCCGGACGATCACGGCGCGTTCCTGCCCGGCGGCGCCGACTCTCCCGTGACCAAGCTGTACCGCGGGAGCGGCGGGGAGTTCCTGCTGCCCGTGCACCCCGAGACCCTGCGCTTCCCCGGCCTGCCGGGACGCGCGGCGCTCCGGGCCGTGGAGCGGGGCCCCGACCTGCTGGTGGTGCCGTCGGCGAACGCGCGCACGGTGTTCGTCGAGCGCATCGGCGGCCGGCCCGTCGAGCCGCACTTCGTGAAGCTGCACTATCCCCGGCGCCTGTCCCGTTTCACCCGGCGGCTGCGCCGGCCGATCATCACGCTGCAGCTCTGGGCGGCGGCCGAGCTGATGCGCGCCGGCCTGCCCGTGCTGCCGGAGGTGGCCGGCGGCGTCCTGGGCGAGGATCCCCGCGAGGCGTGGGGCTTCCTCATCCGCGAGCTCAGCCCCCGCGCCACCACCCCCATCTCCCCCGAAACCACCACCATCACCCCGCCGCCTCCTGACCCGGCTCGTGCCCCGGGCCCCGGCACGGTCCCGGGCGCGGGCGGGCCGGCTGCGGGCCAGCCGGGTGCGGGCGGGCCGGGTGCGGGGCTCTCCGGCGGTTCCGGGGGCGTGGCGCTGGAGTTCACGGTGCCGTTGTTCGCCCTGTACGGGCGCGACCTGCACCATCCCGGCCATCCGCCGCTCCTGCGGCAACTGGTGGCCCGCAGCGGCGAGGACCCGTTCACGTGGATCATCCGGCGGGTCGTGGCCCCGATGGTCGGGCTGTGGCTGGACGCCGTCGCCCGTACCGGCTGCCTGCTGGAGCCGCACGGGCAGAACACGCTGTTCAGCTTCGACCGGGCGGCCGGCCGCACCGCGATCGTCTATCGCGACTGCGGCGTCTACGTCGACCTGCGGACCAGGCACGAGCTGTCCCCGGACGGCCCGCTGCCGCCGGTCAACGTCATCCCCCGCGACATACGCCACCCGCGCGAGCAGGTCATGAGCCTCACCTACGACAGCTTCCTGGCCCACCACGCCCTGGAGCGCATCGCCCGCCTGGCCCGCGACGCGTACGGCATCCCGCCCGGCCACCTGCGCCGGGCCGCCTGCGACGCCTTCCTCGCGCACGGCGGCGCCGGCACGCCGCTGCCCCCGACCGTCTACTACTACGACGACCGCCTCCACGACGACGGGCGCTGGAACCTCGTCGACACCGGCGAGCCGCCGCACTGGCGCCCCCCTGCGACCCGTCCCGCCGTCACGGCCCTGGCCGCTCCCCCTGCCGTACGGGGGCGCCGGCCGTGAGGTCGGCACCGATGTCCAGGTCGCCGACGAGGACGGCCCGGCCGGTGGCCAGCGACTCGTTGGCCGCGATGCCGACCACGGCCGCCCGCAGCCCGTCCAGGTGATCGGCGGCCCGCCCGAGGGGATCGTCGCCGATCCGCAGGTCCCGGCGGAACACGTCCTTGAGCAGGATCGCGTCGCCGCCGCCGTGCCCGCCGATGCCGCCGGGGATGGGCACCTCCTCGGCCCGCTCCCAGTGCCGCTGCACGACCACCCGCTCCCCGGTGGGCCGTACGGCATCGCGGGCGGCCGTGGGGGCGAGGGCGATCGAGCCGTCCGCGCCCAGCTCGACGAAGCCGCGCTCGACGACCTCCAGCTCGGCCCGCCCGGCGGTGCCGTTGACGGTGACGCGGTAGCCCTCCCACGGGCTGTGGGCGTTGAGCGAGTACGTGAGCATGGCGCCGCGCCGGTAGTCCACCAGGACCGCCATGTTGTCCTCGATCGTCACGCCGGGGGCGAACGGGTCGGTGTCGCGCCGGTAGCCGTCGTGCTGCTCGGCCCGCAGGTAGAGGGCCTCCAGGCGCGGGTCGGCGCGCAGGTCGAGGGCGTACGGGTCGCCGTGGACGCCCGTGCCGCGCTCCGGCCGCTCCCCCATCCCCCGCGCGGCGGCGTTCTCGTGGCCGTAGAAGCGCAGCGCGGCGGAGGCGTACACCTTGACCGGGTCGTCGGCGAGCCACCAGTTGACCAGGTCGAAGTGGTGGCTGGCCTTGTGCACGAGGAGGCCGGCGGACAGGGCCCTGTCGCGGTGCCAGCGGCGGAAGTAGTCGGCGCCGTGCATCGTGTCCAGCGCCCACTCGAAGTGCACGCCGGTCACCTCGCCGATCGTGCCCGAGGCGATGACCTGGCGCAGCGCGGAGTTGCGGGGGGCGTACCGGTAGTTGAAGGTCATGACGACCTCACCGCCGGTGTCGGCGATCGCCCTGACGATGCGCCGGCAGCCGTCGGCGTCGGTCGTCAGGGGCTTCTCCACCACGACGCCGGCCCCGGCCCGCAGCGCGTGGTCGACCAGCTCGGCGTGGGCGCGGTCCACGCTGGTGACGATCACGGTGTCGACCCGCTGCTCGGCGACCATCCTCGCCGCCTCGCCCGGCGCGTACCGGGGCAGCCCGGCCGGGCCGCCGAGGCCGAGCGCGCGGCCCGCCTCGGCGTCGTAGTGGTCGATCCGGGCCGGGTTCGGGTCCAGCCAGGCGACGATCTCGCCCACGTCGGCGTGCTCGCCGGTCAGCGCCGCCACGTACATGCCGGCCCGGTGTCCCGTGCCGGCCACGGCGTAGCGGCGGCGCGGGCGGGACGGGGGCGGGGCCTGGTAGGCGGGCACCACGCCGGGGCCCGCCTGGGTGCGCGTGCTCGACGCCGGGGCGGGCGCGGTGGGATTCTGGTCAACAGGGCTGAAATCGCTCACGAAGGTCATCATCTCGGACGCCGCGTTCCGGCGGTACGCGGCCCGCACCCCCCGCCCGTTCCGGCGCCGCCCGCAGGGATTACCGTGGATCGGGATATAGTCAACCAAACCTACCGATTTCCCCTGGAGATATGTTGACCAGCAAGTTCGCCGGCGTCGTGGCCGCGCTCGCGCTCGCGCTCACCGCGTGCGGCTCCGGCGGGGGCGGCACGTCCACCGGCAGCTCCGCCGCCCCCGACGCCGGCGCCACGATCGAGATCGGATCCCTGTACGAGCCCCAGAATCTCGACAATACGGCCGGCGGCGGCCAGGGCGTGACCGAGGCCTTCAACGGCAACGTGTACGAGGGCCTGTTCCGGCTGACCGACGCGGGCAAGGTGGAGGACCTGCTGGCCGAGAGCCATGAGGTCTCGGACGACGGCCTCACGTACACGTTCAGGATCCGCCAGGGTGTCACGTTCCACTCGGGCAAGGCGCTGACGGCCGCCGACGTGAAGAACAGCATCGAGCGGGTCGTGGCCGAGGACTCCCAGTCGGCGCGCAAGAGCAATCTTGAGGTCATCAAGTCGGTCGAGGCCCCCGACGACCGCACGGTCGTGGTCAAGCTGTCGGACCGGTCGATCTCGCTGACGTACAACCTGAGCTACGTGTGGATCGTCAACACCGCCGCCAAGGACCTGGCCACCGGCGAGGACGGCACGGGGCCGTACCGGCTGGAGGCGTGGAAGCGCGGCTCCACGCTCAGCCTGGAGCCCTTCCCCGGCTACTGGGGCGCCAAGCCCGCCAACGGCGGCGTCGTCTTCCACTACTTCACCGAGGCCACGGCGCTCAACAACGCGCTGCTCACCGGCGCGGTGGACATCGTCACCAGCCAGCAGAGCCCCGACGCGCTGAGCCAGTTCACCGGCAACCCCGACTACAAGATCAGCGACGGCCACTCCACCACCAAGCTGCTGCTCGCCTTCAACGACCGCAAGGCCCCGTTCGACAAGCCTGAGGTGCGCAGGGCGGTCGCCGCGGCCATCGACGACGCCAAGCTGCTGGAGTCGGTGTGGGCGGGGCACGGCAGCCTCATCGGCTCGATGGTGCCGCCCACCGACCCGTGGTACGAGGACCTGACCTCGCTCGACGCCTACGACGTCGAGGCGGCCAGGAAGCAGCTCGCCGAGGCCGGGTACGCCGGCGGCTTCCGCTTCACGCTCGACACGCCCAACTACGACCCGCACCCGACGGCCGCCACGTTCATCAAGGGCGAGCTGGCCAAGGTCGGCATCACCGTGGACATCAACGTGATCACCGCCGACGAGTGGTACACGAAGGTCTACAAGAACCGCGACTTCGCCGCCACCCTCCAGGAGCACGTCAACGACCGCGACGTGGTCTGGTACGGCGACCCCGACTTCTACTGGGGCTACGACGACAAGCAGGTCACCGGCTGGATCGAGCAGGCGGAGCGGGCCAGGACGGCCGAGGAGCAGACCGAGCTGCTGAAGAAGGCCAACCGGCGGATCGCCGAGGAGGCGGCCAGCGACTGGCTCTACCTCTACCCGCAGATCGTGGTGGCCTCCTCGAAGCTGTCGGGCTACCCGGTCAACGGCCTGAACTCGCAGTTCTACGCGTACGGGATCAAGAAGGGCTGATGGGGCGTTACCTGCTGCGCCGGACCGGCTTCCTGCTCGGCTCGTTGCTGGCGGCGGCCGCGCTGCTGTTCGTGCTGCTGCGGCTGCTGCCCGGCGACCCGGCCAACGCGCTGCTGTCGGTCGGCGCGACGCCCGAGCAGATCGCCGCGGCGCGCCGCCAGATCGGCTCGGACGTGCCCCTGCCCGAGCAGTTCGCCGCCTGGCTGGCCGGGCTGGCCCGGCTGGACCTGGGCACGTCGTTCGTGAGCCGGCTGCCCGTGGGGCCGGAGATCGCCGCGCGGCTGGTGGTGACCGTGCCGCTGACGCTGCTGTCGTTCGCGCTGGCGGTGCTGATCGCGCTGCCGGTCGGGTTCGTCGCCGCGTGGCGCTCCGACCGCTGGTACGGGCTGCTGCTGAACGGCGTCTCCCAGCTCGGCATCGCCGTCCCCGTGTTCTGGATCGGGATGCTGCTGGTGACCGTGTTCGCGCTGCGGCTGCGGGTGCTGCCCGCGGGCGGCTTCCCGCGCGGCGACTGGGCCGAGCCGGGCCGGGCGCTGACCTCGCTGGCGCTGCCGGTGATCACGATCGCGCTGGTCATGTCGGCCTCGCTCATCCGGTACGTCCGCTCGGCCACGCTCGACGTGCTGGGCAGCGACTACCTGCGGACGGCGCGGGCGCTCGGGTCGTCGTTCGCCGGGGCGATGTGGCGGCACGGGCTGCGCAACGCCTCCGTCCCGGTCATCTCGATCCTCGGCATCGAGCTGGCGACCACGTTCCTCGGGGCGGTGGTCGTGGAGAGCGTGTTCACGCTGCCGGGGCTCGGGACGCTGCTGGTGGAGGGGATCGCCGAACACGACTATCCGGTGATCCAGGGCGTGCTGGCGGTCAGCACGTTCGCGGTGCTGATGATCGGCTTCGCCGCGGACCTCGCCCAGCGGCTGGTCGACCCGCGCCTGCGGGCGCACGTGGGCGGTGGCCGGCCATGAGGGGGAGGTTCACGTTCCTGGCCGGGTGCGTGCTGGTGGGCCTGATCCTGGTGGTGGCCGCCGTGTCGCTGGTGTGGCTGCCGTACGATCCGGCCGACACCTCCGGCGGGCGGCTCGCCCCGCCGGGCGGAGCGCACCTGCTGGGCACCGACAAGCTCGGCCGCGACCTGCTCACCCAGCTCATGGTGGGCGCGCGCATCGCGCTCACCGTCGGCATCGGCTCGGTGCTGGTCGGCGGGCTGCTGGGGGTGGCGGGCGGGCTGATCGCCGGGTTCGCCACCCGCTGGCTGGACGACGCGCTGTCGGCCGTGCTCGACATCCTCATCGCCTTCCCCACGCTGCTGCTGGCCATGCTGGTGGTGGCCGCGCGCGAGGCCTCGCTCGGGTCGGCGATCCTGGCGATCGGGCTGGCGATGTCCGGGGTCGTGGCCCGGCTGACCAGGATCCTGGTGAAACGGGTGCTGGCGCAGGACTACATCACGGCCGCGCGCACCTCGGGCACCTCGTGGCCGAGGGTGGTGGCCGAGCACGTGCTGCCGAACATCTGGCCGACGCTGCTGGTCAACCTCTCGCTCCAGCTCGGGCTGGCCGTGCTGGCCGAGGCGTCGCTGTCGTACCTGGGGCTCGGGCCGCCGCCGCCGAACGCGTCGTGGGGCCGGCTGCTGCAGGAGGCGCAGGCCACCGTGCTGACCTCGCCGACCGGCGCGATCGCGCCGGGCGTGCTGCTCGTCGTCCTCGTCGTGGGCGTGAACCTGGTGGCCGACGGCTTCCGCGACCTCGCCGACCCGACCAGGAGGAGAACCCGATGACGCTGCCGGACCTCTCCCGCCGCGCCGTGCCCGGGAGGAGCCGATGACGCTGCTGGACGTGTCCGGGCTGGCGGTGCGCCGCGCGGACGGTCACCGGCTGGTCGGGGACGTGTCGTTCGCCCTCGACGCCGGCGAGCGGCTGGCCCTGATCGGCGAGTCGGGCTCGGGCAAGTCGCTCACCGCGCTGGCCGTCATGGGGCTGCTGCCCGCGGGCATGACCGCCCACGGCAGCGTGCTCCTGGGCGGCACCCAGATGATCGGCGCCCCGGACCGGACGCTGAACCGGGTGCGCGGGCGTACCGCCGCCGTGATCTTCCAGGAGCCGCTGACGGCCCTGGACCCGCTGATGCGGGTGGGCCGCCAGATCGCCGGGCCGCTGCGCCGCCGCGGGCTGCGCGGCGCGGCACTGCGCGCCGCCGTCCGGGCGGCCCTGGACGAGGTACGGCTGCCGGAACGGGTCGCCAGGGCCTACCCGCACGAGATCTCCGGCGGGCAGCGGCAGCGGGTCGCCATCGCCATGGCGCTGGCCTGCGAGCCCGCGGTGCTGATCGCCGACGAGCCGACCACGGCCCTGGACGTGACCGTGCAGGCCGAGGTCCTGGCCCTGCTGGACGGCCTGGTGGCGGGCCGGGGCATGGCGCTGCTGTTCATCAGCCACGACCTGGCCGTCGTCGCGGAGGTGGCGGACCGGGTGGTGGTGCTCAAGGACGGCTCCCCGGTGGAGTCGGGAAGGACGCGTGACATCGTGGGCCAACCGCGCCACGCCTACACCCGCGCGCTCGTGGACAGCGCGCGGGCGCTGGAGGGCGAGCTCGATCGGCTCGCGCCATGACGCCCGCCATGACGCCCGCCATGACGCCCGCCGCCCCCGCCGTGCTGGAGACGCGCGAGGCCGGCTTCGCCTACCGGGGCGGCCGGCCGGTGCTGGAGGGCGTGTCGGTGGCCGTGCCGGCCGGGCGCAGCCTGGCGCTGGTGGGCGAGTCGGGCGCGGGCAAGACCACGCTGCTGCGGCTGCTGCTCGGCCTGGCCCGGCCGACGACCGGGCAGGTGCTCTTCGACGGGGCGCCGCTGGTCCCGCGTGACCGGGCCTTCAGGCGGGCGGTGCAGCCGGTCTTCCAGGACCCGTACTCGTCGCTGGACCCGCGCCAGCGGGTGGCGCGCATCGTCTCCGAGCCGCTGCGCTCGCTCGGCCTGCTCTCCCCCGGCAGCCGCGCGGCGCGGCGGGACGAGGCCGGCGAGCGCGTCGCCGAGGCGCTGCGCTCGGTGGGGCTGCCCGCCGACGCCGCCGGGCGTTACCCGCACGAGTTCTCCGGCGGGCAGCGGCAGCGCATCGCGATCGCCAGGGCGCTGGTGTGCCGGCCGCGGGTGCTGCTGGCCGACGAGCCGGTCAGCGCGCTCGACGTGTCGACGCGGGCGCGCGTGGTGGAGCTGCTCGCCGGCCTCGCCGAGAGCCACGCGCTGACCGTCGTGGTGGTCTCCCACGACCTGAGCGTGGTGGCGGCGTTGTGCGCGCGCACGGCGGTCATCGAGCGCGGGCGCGTCGTCGAGCAGGGCGACACGGCGGACGTGCTGGGGGCGCCCGCCCATCCGTACACGCGGCGGCTCATCGACAGCGTCCCCCGCCTCAGCCGCGCGTCCCGCCTCCGGTGACCGCCCCGCTCCGGTACGGGCGGTGCCCTATTGTCGGTGACGATCCCCTAGAAAGGATGCATATGCACCACCGGTACGCCGCCGCCGCCCCGGGCACGACGGGAGGCCGGCGATGAGCGCGGAGCTGATCGAGCGGGTGCACGCCGTGCTGGCGGCGCCCAGGCCGTGGTCCGTCGTCCAGGTCGGCGACCCGGTGCTGCGCCGCACGGCCGAGCCGTACGACGGGCAGCTCCCCGACGCCCTGCTGCGCGACCTGCTCGACGCGATGTTCAAGCACCTGCCGGGCGTCGGCGTGGGGCTCGCCGCGCCGCAGATCGGCATCCCGCTGGCGCTGGCCGTCATCGAGGACCCCGCCGAGGTGCCGCCGGAGGTCGCCGCGGAGCGGGAGCGGGTGCCCCGGCCGCCGCTGGAGCTGGTCAATCCCGTCGTCACCCCGCTGGGCTCGCGCTACCACGCCTTCAACGAGGGGTGCCTGAGCGTCGAGGGGTTCACCGCCGTCGTCGCGCGGCACGCGCGGGTCCGGCTGTCGGCCACGGACGGGAACGGGCGCGCGTACGAGACGGAGCTGTCCGGCTGGCCGGCCCGGATCGCCCAGCACGAGACCGACCACCTCAACGGCATCCTCTACCTTGACCGGGCCGAGCCCCGCTCGCTCTCGACGGTCGCCAACTACGAGCGCTTCGGCTCCCCGACCGGCTGAACGGCTTCAGGCGCGAGCCGGGCATGGTGCCTGGACGTGCCGGCCGGCGACGCCGGCCGCCCGGCGCGGTCGTCGTCAGTAGCGGTGAGACACCTGGTAGGTGCCCTGCAGCCACCGTGGCGCGCCGCCCTCCGGCTCCGGCTCGGAGGAAGCGGGGCGCTCGGAGGAGGCGTGGCGCTCGTTGACGCGCAGCGCGCGCTCGTACGCCGCCTCCAGGACGAACTCCTCGACACCGATCCCCTCGGCCTCGGCGGCGGCGACGATGGCCGCGCGCCTGGCCGGGTCGGTGAAGTGCAGCCGCAGGTCGCTCATGCGCATCACCCTAGTCATCGCGGAAGCGGAGCTGAATCCCCCGCGCGGTCAGTCCGCACGGCGTGGTTCACGGCCGGGCGGCGCGCGGGTCCTCCCTCCGGCCGGGTGGCGGGCCGCGCCCGTCCCGCCACCCGGCCGGCCGTCACGGGAGCGGGAGCGTGATGGTCTTCGTCACGCTCATCTCCCTGGTGGAGTAGCGAATGCCCTCGCGCCCGAGCCCGCTGTCCTTGACCCCGCCGAACGGGATGTGGGGCGAGTCGAAGTGCGGCCCGGCGTTCAGGTTGACGGCGCCGACCCGCAGCTCGGCCGCGATCCGCAGGAACGCCATCGCGTCGGAGGTGACCACCCCGGCCTGGAGGCCGTAACGGGTGCCGTTCGCCACGGAGACGGCCTCCGCCGCGTCCCTGACCCTGATGACCGGGGCGACGGGCCCGAAGGTCTCCTCCACGACGAGTTCGGCCTCGCGGGGCACCTGGTCGAGCACCACGGGCGCGAGCAGGGAGCCGCGCCGCTCCCCGCCGCACATCGGCTTCGCCCCGGCGGCGACGGCGTCCAGGACGCGCCGCTCCACCTCGGCCGCGGCCTCCTGACTGATGAGCGGTCCCAGATCGGTGGCCGGGTCGAGCGGGTCGCCCGCCCGCTTGCCGCGGGCGGCCTCCGCGAGGCCGGCGACCAGTTCGTCGGCGATCTCCTCGACCGCGATGACGCGCTTGATCCCGCGGCACGACTGGCCCGCGGTGGCGAAGGCGCCCTCGGCCGCCAGCCGCACCGCGAGCTCCAGGTCGGCGTCGCGCAGCACGATGAGGGGATCGTTCCCGCCCAGCTCCAGCAGGAGCCTCTTGCCCGCGGCCGCCGCCGAGACGGCCCGGCCGGTGGCCACGGAGCCGGTGAAGGTCACCATGTCCACCTCGGGGTGGCCGGCCAGCGCCGGGCCGATCAGCCCGGGGTCCCCGGTCGTGACCACGAGCTGCTCGGGCGGCAGCCCGGCCTCCATGAGGAGGCCGGCGAAGGCCAGCGCGGTCAGCGGCGTCTTCTCCGACGGCTTGAGCACGATCGGGCAGCCGGCCGCGATGGCCGGTGCCACCTTGACCACGACCTGGTTCAGCGGCCTGTTGAACGGGGTGAGCGCGGCCACGACGCCGACGGGTTCGAGCACGGTCACCGCCAGCCGGTCCTGTCCCGGGATGGGGATGCTCTCCCCGCGCAGCCGCTCGGTCTCCTCGGCCGCGACGGTGAGGTTGGCGACGGCCCGCTCGATCTCCTTGCGGGTCTCCTTCACGCACACCCCGGACTCGCCGGTGATCAGCGTGGACGTCTCCGCGGCCCGCTCCCCCAGCAGGGCGGCGGCGCCGCGCAGCACCTCGGCCCGGCGGCGGGGGCTCAACGGCCGCCAGGCCGCCCGGATGCGCCGGATCGCGTCGTCCAGCTCCCGGGGCGTGTCGGCCGGCACCGAGCCGACCGTCTCGCCGTTCCACGGGTTGAGCACCGCCGACTGCCGGGCGGCCGGCCGCAGGGCGCCGTCACTGAACATGATCGTCGTCCTTGACCGCTTCGTCGTCCTTGACGACGAAGCGGGCCTCCAGCTCGGAGATCCGGGAGTAGTCGAACACCTCGAAGAGCTCGTGGAAGGTCATCCGCAGGTCGTTGCGCTCCCAGAAGTTCTGCGTGGTCCCCTCGTCGCGCAGCGCGGCGAACACCTTGCGCAGGATCGTCGTGGCCGCGTACCAGCCGGACAGCGGGTAGATGGCCAGGTTGTAGCCGAGGTCCTGCAGCTCGCGGGTGGTCAGCCAGGGGGTCTTGCCGCCCTCGACCATGTTGGCCAGCAGCGGCGCGTCGATCTCGTCCCTGACCCGCTTCATCTCGTCGACGTTGAGCATGGCCTCCAGGAAGATGCAGTCGGCGCCCGCCCGGACGTACTCCTTCGCGCGCCGGATCGCCTCGTCCAGCCCGAGCTTCTCGCGGGCGTCGGTCCTGGCGATCAGCACCCAGTCGGGGTCGGTACGGGCCTCCACCGCCGCCTCGATCTTGCCGATCATCTCCCGGGTGGAGATGAGCCGCTTGCCCTCCAGATGCCCGCAGCGTTTGGGCACCACCTGGTCCTCCAGATGGCCGCCGACGATGCCGGCCCGCTCGAACTCCCGCACGCACCGCCAGGTGTTCATGGCGTTGCCGTACCCGGCGTCGATGTCCATGATCACCGGCAGGTCCACCGCCAGGCAGATGTTCTTGGCGTTCCAGGCCATCTCGGTGATCGTGGCGAAGCCGAGGTCGGGCAGCCCGAGCATGGACGCCGAGGTGCCCGAGCCCGTCATGTGGATGGCGGGGAAGCCGGCCTGCTCGATGACCTTCGCGCTCAGCGCGTCATAGGCGCTGGGCACCACGAGGATCTCAGGGGCGAGCATCAGATCTTTGAACTGCTTGGCACGCGACATGCTGCTCCTTCGGAGGTGAGTGTCTCGGTGAGCCGGATGAGCTGGTTGTACTTGGCGATGCGGTCGCCCCTGCGCGGGCCGCCGATCTTGATCCACTCGGCGCCGACGGCCACCGCCAGGTCGCACATGGCGGTGTCCTCGGTCTCGCCCGAGCGATGCGAGACGGCCAGCCGCAGGCCGAGGTCGCGGGCGGCGCGGGCGGCCGCCAGCGTGGCGGTGACGGTCCCGGCCTGGCTCGGCTTGAGCAGGACGGCGTCGGCCAGGCCCGGGCGGACCCGGCCGGCGTCGGAGGCGAACAGGTCGTCGCCGACCACGGCCGCCCCGGCCTGCCTGGCGGCGGGCAGGAACGCCTCCCACGCGCCGGTGTCGGCGGGGTCGAAGGGGTCTTCGACGTACTGGATCCCGTGGGCGCGGACCAGTTCGAGCAGCAGCGCCGCGAACTCCGCCGGGCCGTGCTCGCGGCCCTGGAACCGGTAGCCGCGCTCCGTGCGCAGATGCTCGGCGGCCACGTCCACGCCGAGCGCGGCCGGCGCGGCGGCTCTGGTCCGGTCGAGCGTGCGGAGCTGCCAGGCCAGGTCGCGCCCGCCGGGGAGAAGGCCGCTGGAGGCGGAGATCGGCGCGGCGCCGCTCCCGTCCGCCATCGTCCGCTCCAGGGCGGCGTACACGTCGAGCGCGATCCGCACGTCGTCCAGCACGGAGCCGGACTCCGGGATGATCATGATCTGCTGGAAGGAGTCGGGCGCCGCCGTGCCGTGGATGCCGCCGGAGAAGGCGTTGACCAGCAGCCGCGGCAGGCCGGGGGTGGACCCGGCCCGGTCCGCGAGCCAGGCGTGCAGCGGCCGGCCCGCGACCGCCGCCGCGGCGCGGGCGTGGGCCAGCGACACGGCGAGGGTGGCGTCCGCGCCGACGCCGTGCCGGTCGTCCAGCTCGCGCAGCCTGGCGTCCAGCTCCTCCTGGCCCGGCTTCAGCCCGGCCAGCTCGTCACGCAGCAGCCGTCCGGTCTCGCTGTCGCGCAGCGGGCCGAGCGCGCCGGTGCGCAGCCGGCGGCGGCGCTCCAGCCTCCCGGGCGCGATGGCCACCGGGCAGGAGCCCCTGCCGCGCACCTCCCCCAGCCACACGTCCGCTTCCAGGGTGGGATGGCCCCGGGAGTCCAGGATTCCCCGCAGCGCCACGTCGGTGATCGGCATCGGAGCCGCGCCGCCGTGACCCCGCTTCCCGCCTTGTGTCACGACCGCTCCTTCACCTTGGCCAGCCAGGGCATCAGCTCGCTGGCCCGGGAGATCGGCAGCGCGCCCTCGGCCACCGCCGCCTCGTCGAACCGGCGGACCGCGTCGGGCCTGATGCCGGGTCCCGCCACGGCGATGGGCACGGGGTCGTCGGTGTGGATGCCCGCGGCGCAGGGGGTGGCGTGGTCGCAGGTGACGACGAGCGTGTCGGCGGGGCCGAGGGCGGCACGCAGCGGCCCTATCAGATGGGCGTCGATGTCGGCGATGGCGCGGACCTTCTCGTCGGGCTGGTTGTCATGGCCGGGCTCGTCGGGTCCCTTGATGTGCGCGAACACCACCTCGGCGGGATCGCCGAGCAGGCTCGGCAGCAGCTCGGCGTAGAAGGCGGCCTCGCTCTGCCCGGGCGCGACCTTGGCCGTGGTGAAGCGGGCCCCGATGAGCCGGGCGAGCCCGCGTTCGGCGGGCACCTGTCCGTACATCGAGATCCGGGCGGACGCGGGCGGGAGGTCGGGCAGCAGGTGCCCGCCGTCGCGGACCAGCAGGAGGTTGGCCGCCTTGCGGCCGGCGGCGCGCCGGCGCGCGTTGACCTCGGCGGCCTCCAGCACCTTGGCGCTCTGCTCGACGAAGGAGTTGACGAGCGAGGCGGTCAGCGCGGCGCCCGGATCGCCGGTCAGGGGCCTGGCGGGCAGGGGCCGGTTCTCGTGCTCGCGCACCGGCAGGCCGAACGGGCCCTGCTTGACGAAGCCGGGGTCGGTGTTGGACACCTCGCCGGACAGCGGTCTGCTCCTGCTGGTGAAGGCCAGGATGCCCCGGTGGCGGCCCCACCCGGTGAGCCGCACCTCGACGTCTGGCTCCAGCCGGACCTTGTCGAGGATCTCGGCGACCAGCTCCAGCATCTCCTCGTCGGAGAGATCGCGGGAGGTCCGCCGGTCCAGGCGGCCCGTGGCGGTGTTGAGGCTGGCGAAGTTGATCCGGAACGCCACCGAATGGCCCTCCGGGTCCCAGTAGCGGTTGCCGTACCCCTCCAGCGGGCCGCGGCCGGTGTAGTGGACGGCGGGATCGTAGCCGAGCAGCGCCATCGCGCCCGAGTCGGACTCGGGCGGGATGCCCGGCGCGATGACCTCCAGCAGCCCGGTGCGGCCGTCGGCGGCGAGCCGGTCCAGATGCGGGGTGGCGGCCTGCTGGAACGGCGTGCGTCCGCCCAGCGCCGGGCTGGGCCGGTCAGCTCCCCCGCACAGCGCCATCAGATAGAGCTTGCCTGAGCGGCTCATCGATCCCCCTCTCCTCGATCACGGCGGCGACGGCGGCGGGGACGAGCGAGCGCCAGTCACCGCCGGAGGCGATTTCCTGCCGGACCCGGGTTCCGCTGATCGGCTTGCTGGTGCGCCGCCACATGACCTCGGTGGTCAGTCCGAGCCGGGCGAACCTGTCCACCTTGGTCTCGCCCCACTCGTCGTAGACGGTGAGGAAGTAGACGGCCTTCGTCGGCGCGTAGTAGGACAGCCGCTCGGGGAAGCTGTGCGGGAACGGCACGATGCGGAAGCGTTCCCTGGGCACACCGGCCCCGCTCAGCGCTCCTTCGACCATCAGGTAGCGCTCGTAGTAGGTCCACGGGTTGCCTTCGGGGGTGCCGCGCGCCGGGTCGGTCTCCTCGAAGGCGATCAGCGTGGGGTCGGGGTTGGTGATGCCGACGACCAGGATGTCGCAGCGTTCCGCCCCGGCCAGCAGGTATTCCAGGTGGCCGAGGTGCAGGGGCTGGAAGCGCCCGTGGATGACGCCGATCCGGTTCATGTCCGCGCCTCCGTCACGAAGTCCCTGAAGCGCCGTGCCACCTCCGAGGGGTGCACGCGCGGCCTGCCGAGCGGCTCCATCGAGCCCGGGAGTATCCGCAGGTGGACGAGTGCCGGCCCGGGCTCCTCCAGCGCCGCCCGGAGCGCCTCCCCGAAGCCGGCCAGGTCGCCGCAGCGGTGCACGCGGGCGTAGCCGCACGCGGCGGCCACGGCGGGGAAGTCCACCTGCTGGGCCAGGCTGCGCTGGCCGCCCGTGGAGTCGTGGACGCCGTTGTCCAGCAGGACGTGCGTGAGGTTCGGCGAGGCGTGCGCGCCCACCGCGGCCATCGTGCCCAGCCGCATCAGCGCCGCGCCGTCCCCGTCGACCACCACCACGGGCCGGGAGGTGTGCCGGGCCACGCCGAGCCCGACCGCCGAGGCCGACCCCATCGCGCCGACCATGTAGAAATGCTGCGGCCGGTCGGCGATGGTGTACAGCTCGCGGCTGGTCTTGCCCGTGGTGGACACCACGGCCGCGGTGTCGGGCAGGGCGGCGAGCAGCCGCTCCAGGGCGGCGGCCCTGGTGGGCGGCCCGCCGCCGTCCCGGCCATGGCATGTCACGTCCGGGACGACGGCGGCGGGCGGGGGTTTCTCCCGCAGCGGCTCCGGCCTGACGATCCCGTCGCGCAGGACGAAGGCGTGGGGCCGGCGTTTGAGGTCCATCGCCGCCCAGCCCGCGTCCAGGCACGCGTCCAGCTCGCTCTCCTCGCCGGGCACCAGGGCGTGGCCGATCCGCATGAGATCGAGCAGCGACCCGGTGATCTCGCCCATCAGTTCGTGCTGCGGCTCATCGGGCCGGCCCGGCTCCCCCCGCCAGGTGACCACGAGGGGCACGGGGATCTCGGCCGGGTGGTTGAGCGACGTGAGCGGGTTGACCATGTTGCCGAGACCGGAGTTCTGGGCGATGACGCACGCGGTCACCCCGGCCAGCCAGCAGCCCGAGGCGATGGCCACCGCCTCGCCCTCGTGGGTGGCCGGCAGGTATCCCGGCCCTGCGGCCACCCGGTTGATCAACGGGGTCAGGTAGGAGCAGGGCACGCCGGTCGTGTCGGTCACCCCGCGTGCGGTCAGCGCGTTCAGCAACGCCTGTGCGTCGATCACGAGCCCGGCTTCCGGGTGGCCACCAATTCGGCGATGCCGGGCGCCTGGTCGCCGTACCGCTTCTCGTCCTCGGCCAGTTCCTGGTATCTCATCAGCGAGAACAGCTCCTCCAGTGAGGAGATGCCGTCCTCCACCGCGGCCGGGCCGTCCCTGCGGAGCGACTCGCAGGCCTTCCGCATCGCGGCGAGCGAGGCGCGCATGCTCTGGTTGGCCCAGATCACGCCGGAGATGCCGAGCTTGACGTACTCCTCCATGGGGGTCGTGTGATAGGTGGTGGGCGCGATCACCAGGGGCAGGCGTGACTGCCATTCCCGGGCGAACTGGGCGATCTCGCTGACCGTGGACTGCCTGGAGTGGATGAACAGGGCGTCGGCCCCGGCCCTCCGGTACGCCTCGCCCCTGCGCAGCGCCTCGTCCAGGCCCGCGCCCGCGATGAGGGCCTCGGTCCTGGCCACGATGACGAAATCGGGATCGGCCAGCGCGTCGCGGCAGGCGGCGATCTTCCCGCAGAACTCGCCGATCTTGGTGAGCTCGTGGCCGTCGCCCACGAACGAGTTCATCTTGGGGAAGAGCTTGTCCTCCAGGCAGACGCCCGCGCCGCCGATCTGCTCGACCCGGGCGGTGAAGCGGCGGGCGGTGTTGAAGTTCCCGTGTCCCGTGTCACCGTCGACCAGCACGGGCAGCCCGGAGGCCGCCACGACGCGGGCCGCCATCTCCAGCAGTTCCGTCCACGAGGCCTCGTCGCTGTCACGGACGCCCAACGCCGTCGAGATGCACAGGCCCGACGCCCACAGCGCGGGGAATCCGGCCTCTGCCGCGACGCGCGCGCTCAGCCCGTCGTGCGCGCCCATGAGGACGGCGGGCTCGGAGCCGCCGAGCAGCGCCCGCAGGCGGGCTCCCGGACTGGGCGCGGGCTCCGCCGTGGGCCGGTCGCGCCGCTGTGCGCCGTAAACGCTCATCGCTTTTCTCCTTGTCGTGGTCAGGTGAAGTCGCGGTCGGGTGAGGTCGCGGTCAGGTGAGGTCGCGGTCAGGTGACCCGGCACTCGGCCGGAGGCGGATCGCCGTTGAGCACGGCCCTGACGCCTTCCGCGACCCGTCGTCTGAGACTGCGTTCCGACTCCTCGGACAGGAAGGCCCGGTGCGCGGAGACCACCACGTCGTCGCGCGCGAGCAGCGCGCGGGCCACCGGGCTGTCGTTGGGGTCCTCCGGGGTGAACACGTCCGAGGCGAAGCCGCCCAGCGTGCCCCGGTCGAGGGCCGCGCGTACGGCGGCGAGGTCGACCAGCCGTCCCCTGGCGGTGTTGACCAGGAGCGTGCCCGGCCTGGCCCGGCCGAGCGCGGCCGCGCCGACCAGCTCGCGGGTCTCCTCGGTGAGCGCCGCGTGGATCACCACGGCGTCGCAGGCGGCGAACAGCTCGCCCAGCTCGCCCGCCGCCGCGACGCCGTGACTGGCCATGAGGTCGGCCGACACGTACGGGTCGTAGGCGAGGACGCGGCCGTAGAAGGCGTGCAGCTTCCTGGCGGTGGCCCGGCCGATGCGGCCGAAGCCGACGATGCCCGCCGCCCGCATCGACAGGCGTCTGGGCACGCCGCCCGCGTGGATGTTCCACCGGCCCGACTTGACCAGCCGGTCCTGGGTGCAGATCTTGCGCTCCAGGGCCAGCAGGAGCGCCAGGGTGTGCGAGCTCACCTCGTCGCCGCAGTAGTCGGGCACGTTGAAGCCGGCGATGCCGCACGCCGCCAGCAGGGGCGCGTTGAGGTTGTCGACGCCCACGCCGCTGCGGGCGACGACCTTGCAGGCCGGTCCCACGGCGTCCACGAGTTCCTTGGTCACCTGGCACCGGTAGATCACCAGCGCGTCGGCGCCGCGTACGTACCGGAGGAAATCCGGCCCCTCGGTGACGTAGCCGTCGGCGAACAGGCCCAGGTCGAGGTGGGCGTCCGGGCCGAAGACCCCGCGCTCGATGCCGGCCAGCGCCGGGTCGGGCCGGCCGGTCCCGTCCAGGGCCCAGGCCGGATCGGTGTAGACGATGCGCATGACCCTCCTCAGGAGTCGTAGCCCCAGCTTCGGCCGTCCCGCCGGCCACGGCGCAGCGTCGCGGCGGCGGCGTAGGTGTTGGTCAGCTCGTACAGGTCCAGGTAGGTCAGGTGCCGGCCGGAGCCGAGCTTGATCAGGGATCCGTCGCCCGACCAGCGGTGCCGTACGAAGGGCGCCACCCAGGCCGTCCCGTCGGCGCCCAGCTCGCAGGAGGCGGCGCCGTCGCCTTCGGCCCACTCCAGGCGCAGGCTGCCGCCGGTCACCAGGTAGTGGGTCTCCGCGGGTTCGACCAGGTCGCCGCCCGCGTCCCCGGTCACCCGCAGGTAGAGCCCGGACAGGTCGGGCAGGTGCGGCGCGCCGGCCAGCGAGGCCACCCGGTAGCCGCGGAAGTCGCGGGCCTCCCGGCGGCACTCCGCGATGTCCTTGTAGGTCTTGCCGACGGCGTCGTGCCGCAGTTGCCTGCGCAGCAGGAGCCGGTCGTCGAGGCCGAGCTTCCAGCCGAGTTCGCGCAGGTCGTCCACGGCCCCGTAGTCCAGGGCGGCGGCCAGTTTCTCCCCGCTCATCCCCAGCGCGGCGGCGGCCGACTCGAGGGTGTGGCCGCGGCGGGCCAGCAGGAGGTCGGCCAGCGCCCGCGGCGACACCTCGTCGCCGAGCCAGCCGAACAGCTCCTCCGCCGCCGGTTCCGGCCAGTCGTTGACGTCCTCCAGCAGGGCCGCCAGGTTCGACTGGCCGGTGTAGGAGACGATGCGCGCCGGGGTGCCGGAGGCGAGGGAGTAGCTGTGGGGGCAGTAGGAGGGCTCCAGGTAGGAGTCGCCCACGATCCACCTGTCCTCGCCCTTGTTGGCCTCGATGACCTGCCAGGTGGCGTCGGTCAGCTCCGCTCCCCAGCGGCCGTGGATGTCGCCGGGGCCCAGGTTGACGGTGATCGCGGGTTCGAGGTGCCCGTTGTTGAGGGCGGGCAGGCGGTCGGCGGGGCAGAGGATGTCCAGGATGACCGGCGCGACGGCGCCCGGCGGCGCGGCCATCGTGTAGTAGTTGTAGAAGTGGATGCCGTCGCGCTGGATCGGGCGGCGGGTTTCGGCCAGTTGCGCGGCCGTCCGGGTCACGACGGTCAGGTCGCGGCGGCCGCTGGCCGACAGGTGCTGGGGCGCCACGCCCAGCGCGTGCGCGAGCGGGGCCACATCCGCGTCCGGCCACTCGTCGCCGCCCGGTTTCTCCAGCAAGTCCGTCAGGCGCGCCTGGCCGAGTCCGGCCGCCTCGGCGACCTGCCGGAGCGTCATCTTCCTGACGTTCATCCAGTGAACGATCTTGTACGTGTCAAGACGCATGCTCGCCTCCGGGAAGTGTCCGAACGATGGTCAGGACTTGCGGGGGTGGAGCCGGGGGACGGACGGCGCCGCGGGCGGGCGTCGCCGCGCCCCGGCTTCGGTCACGACGTCAGGAGCCGGGCGAGAGCCGGGACGTCGAGGTGACGCGGGTTGTTGCCGGCACGGTCGTAGCCGAGCGCCTGGCGGGCGATCCGGGGCGCGTCCGGGCCGAGGTCGGGCACGCCGGGCAGGCCCGAGCGGGCCAGGAACGCCTCCACCCGCCCGGCCAGCGCCTCCGCGTCGCCGGCTCCGGCCGCCGCCGCCACGGCCGCGATGGCCTCCCGCACCCGGCCGGGGCCCCGGGAGTCGGCGCAGTCGTGGGCCTGCACCGCCGCGTTGAAGCGCACCGCACCGGCCAGGGTGACGCCACAGGCGTGCCCGTGGCTCAGGCCGTGGCGCAGGGTCAGCGGATAGGACAGGGCATGGCACACGGTGGTGCCCGCGATGGCGATGGCCCGCCCTGACAGGTGCCCGGCCAGGAGCAGGGCGTGCCGCTCCGCGGCGGACGGCGGGTGCGGAGGCTGGTCGAGCAGGTCGGCGAGCCGGCCCCAGGCGGCCGCGCCCAGCCTCTCCGCCCTCGCGTCCGACCTGGTGGACCACGCCGCCTCCACGCCCTGCGCCAGCGTGTCGAGCATGTTGCTGGTGAGCTGGCGCGAGGGGAGCCCGAGCAGCAGGTCGGGGTCGAGGATCGCGACCGCCGGCAGCAGGGACTCGCCTCGGAGCGAGAGCTTGCGGCCGCGGTCGACGTCCCAGACGGTGGCGAACGGGGTGGACTCCGCGCCGGTGCCGGGGGTGGAGGGCAGGGCCACGACGGGCAGTCCCGTACCCCGCGGGCCGCTCTCGCACGCCTGCGTCACCAGTGCCGGGGTGACCTCGGGCCCCGGGGCCAGGGCCGCGGCGGCCTTGGCCGCGTCCATGACGCTGCCGCCGCCCGCCGCCACCACGACTTCGGCGCGGTGCTCGCGCAGCGCGCGGGCCAGCTCCGCGACGGAGGCCGGCGTCGGCATTCCCGCCTGGACGCCCACGCGCGGGCGGAACGGCCGCAGGGCCTCGAGTAACGGGCCCGACCACGGGCGGCCGGAGAACCCGGCGCCGGTGACCAGGAACACGCGCGGGGCACGCCGTCGGTCACCCGCCGCCGCGCCTTCGATCTCCTCGGCGACGGCGCGGGACAGGCCCGCCCCGATCAGCGTTCGCGGAGCACCGGTCAGAAGCGTCTCGGTGGCGGCAAGGGGCGCAGACATGAAGGACAGACCTCTTCGGCAAAATGATAAAGGCACCCGATAAATGCGGAGGTATCGCGATGCCACTGGACCGCAAGGAAAATTGGCTAATCGACTCGATCGGCCGTTCCGCTCATTTCGTCAAAACAACACAGAGATCCACCCAGCACAAGCACACCTGGGTGCTCGCCCGGACACGATGCGTGACAGGCACCCGTGCGCGGAGGCGTAACGCAAGGTTAAGAGATGATTCACTCGTCATTCATGTGCAACTTGAATAATATTACGATTCGATAACAGCGGATGACAGCCCAAAAGCAGCCTTTCCCCATCACCCGGCCCGCGATCACCAGAAAACATAAAGATCGACTTAGAGCGGCGACTGGCACCATCACGAAATGCGATTCACCCGGCCTCGTCCCGCGGGCCCGTCATGACCGTCCCGGTTCCGCCCTGCCCCGCCCCGGCTCCGTATCCGGACGGCTTTCCGTCTCGTTGAAACAAAGCGATGATCGAAGTCTCCGCATCGGAAGGCAGGGCAACCATGAAAGGCTTCACCAGACGGCGTTTCATCCAGACCGTGGCGGTCACCGGCGCGGCCGCGGGCGCGGCGCCTGCCGCCCCCGCGGCGGGTGCCGCCGCGACGCGCCCCGAGGCGCTCACCCTCACCGGCCTGACCAACGGCACCGTGGCCGCCTCGCCCGCGGCCGACCGGCTCATCGTGGAAGCGCAGGGCATCTTGTGGTCCTTGCCGCGCACGGGCGGCACGGCCAGGGCCCTGACCTCACCCGACCTGGAGCCCACCCGCCCCACCTGGTCTCCTGACGGCTCCGCCGTGGCGATGTGCGCCTACCGGGGCGGCGGCTTCCACATCTGGACCATGGCCCCCGACGGCTCCGGATTACGCCGGCTCACGGACGGCCCCTGGGACGACAGGGGCGTGAGCTGGTCGCCCGACGGCAGCCGCATCGCCTTCGCCTCCGAGCGCGGCGGGGACCCCGCGGCGGGCAGCTTCTACCACGTCTGGACCGTGGAGGTCCGCACCGGACGGCTGACCCAGCTCACCGACGGCCCGCAGAACGACTACGACCCCGCCTGGTCGTCCGACGGCCGCATCCTGTTCGTCCGGGCCGACGCCGCGGGCGGCAGGACCATCGCCGCGGTCCCCGGCTCCGGCGGTGCGGTGAGCGTGGTGCGCACCGTGGACACCGGGTCCGTGGTGTGCCCCGCCGTCTCCCCCGACGGCTCGCGCGTCGCCTACGTCCACCTCACCACGGACGAGAACGGCCCGGTGGCCACGCTGATCGTGGACGGCGCGCCGGTCACGGCCGGCGAGGACGTCTTCGCGGTGCCGCCCGCCTGGCTGTCGGCCGACGAGCTGCTCTACCTCGCCGACGGGCAGATCCGCACCCGGCGGGTGACGGCCTCCGGCGCGGCCGCGGCCATCCCGTTCACGGCCGCGCTCAAGGTGTCCCGGCCGGCCTACCGGCGCAAGAAGTACGACTTCCGCTCGACCGGGCCGCGTGCCGTGCGCGGCGTCAACCAGCCGGTGCTCGCCCCCGACGGCAGGTCGGTGGCCTTCACCGCGCTCAACGCCCTGTGGGTGATGCGCCTCGGCGAGACGCCGCGCAAGCTCGTGCAGGCCGACCCGGAACACTACGTGCAGGGGCCCGCCTGGACGCCCGACGGCCGCGGCCTGCTCTACTGCAGCGACAAGGAGGGACTGAACGCCGTCTACCGTCACGACCTCGCCGACGGCACGGAGACCACGCTCGCCTCCGGCGGCAGGGTCAACCCCGCCGTGTCGCCCGACGGCGCCCGGCTCGCCTGCCACGACATGAGCGGCAACCTGCTGGTGCGCGACCTGGCCACCGGCGAGGAGCGCACGCTGGCGGCCCCCCTGGGCGGAGGCGGGCTGCCGGGGCCGCCCTCCTGGTCCCCCGACGGCCGCTACCTGGCGAGCGCCGACCGCAACCGGCTCACGGCGCGCTTCCGCGAGGGCTACAACCTCATCAGGGTCGTCGACACCCGGACGACCGGCCAGGCGGTGCTGTACGCGCCCCTGGGCCACACCTCGCTGTCGGACCGCCACGCCTCCGGCCCCGTGTGGTCGCCCGACGGGCGGTGGATGGCGTTCGTCGCCGAGTCGGCCCTGTGGGTGCTGCCGGTCCGGGCCGACGGCTCCCCCGCGGGACCGGCACGGCGGATCACCGACGAATCCGCCGACTTCCCCTCCTGGTCGGGCGACTCCCGCTCGATCCTCTACCTGTCCGGCGGAACGCTGCGCCTGATCCGGCCCGACGGCCACGGCCGGCGGACGCTGCCCACGCGGCTGCGGTACCGTCGCCGCGCGCCCGCTCCCTCCACGGTGACCCGCATCCACGCCGGCCGCCTCTGGGACGGCACCGGCGAGCGCGTCAGGCAGGACGTGGACATCCTCGTGCGCGGCAACACGATCGTCGGCGTCGAGGCGCACAGACCGCCGCGCGCCGGCGAGCGCCTCATCGACGCCCGCGCCCACACCGTGCTGCCGGGCCTGTGGGACTCCCACGTGCACCCCTGGAACCCGACCTACGGCAACCGGCAGAACCTGGCCAACCTCGCCTACGGCATCACCTCCGCCGTCTCGCTGGGCGGGTTCGCCTACGAGGGCGTGCACATCCGCGAGGCCCTGGCCGCGGGCCGGCTGGCGGGGCCGCGCCTGTTCGCCACCGGCGAGCTCATCGACGGCGACCGGGTCGCGTACAGCATGGGACGCGCGCACCGCACCCGTGACGGGCTGCGCCGCACCCTCGACCGGGCCGTGGCGCTGGACTTCGACTTCGTCAAGACGTACGTGCGCGCCCCCGGCTGGATCATGGCGGAGGGCGCCCGGGTCGCCCACTCCGAGCTGGGCGTGCTCGCGGGCAGCCACCTGGCCTATCCCGGCATCAACGTCGGCCAGGACCTGACCACCCACCTGCAGGCCACCCAGCGGCTGGAGCAGGGGCACCAGGTCTCCATGATGGGGCGCGCCTACCAGGACGTCGAGGAGATCTACCGGCAGCCCGGCTTCCACCTCGTCGCCACGCCGTTCTCGGCGCTGCAGCTCCTCGGCGCCGCGCCCGCGCTGGCCGACGACCCGCGCGTGGCCGCGCTGCTGCCGCCCTGGGACGTGGCCCTGGTCAGGACGACCGCCGCGGAGGCCCCCACCCGGGCCGAGCTGGTCAGGATCGAGACCGAGGTGGAGGTCTACAAGCGCATGCTGCGCGACGAGGCCGGGGGGATCGTGCTGGGCACCGACTCGCCGCTCTACCCGGTCGGCCTCCACCTGCATCTGGGGTTACGGGCGCTGCACATGTACGGTGTCACCCCGCTGCAGGCGCTGCGCATGGTCACGGTGCTTCCCGCCCGGGTGTTCGGCGTCGGCGACCAGCTCGGCACGGTCGAGCCCGGCAAGCTGGCCGATCTCACCTTCGTCGCGGGCGACCCGTTCACCGACTTCGACAGCCTGGTCGACACCCCGATGACCATGTGCGACGGCGTCCTGTACCGGCAGGAGGACCTGGTGGGCAAGCGGCCGCCCGCCGTCGCGCCGGCGGTCGCGCAGACCGACTGGCTGGAGACGTCCCGCGCCATGCGCAGGGACGGCTGCTGCTCCGACCACGGAGGATGAGGTGAAAGTCCGTCAGCGGGCCCGGTTCTCGACGGGCTGGCGCATGGTGGCCGCCCTGGCCGTCACGCAGACGGTCGGCTGGGGCGTGCTCTACTACGCGTTCGCCGTGTTCCTCGGCCCCCTGCAGCGTGACCTGAACGCCTCCGCCGGCCAGGTGACCGGCGCCTTCACCCTCGCCGTGCTCATCACGGGGGTGGCCGCGCCGCTGGTCGGCCGCTGGCTGGACCGGTACGGCGGGCGCGGCCTGATGACCGCCGGCTCGGTCATCGGGACCCTGGCGATGCTGGCCTGGTCCCGCGTGGAGAACCTGCCCTCCCTGTACGCGGTGCTCGCGGCCATCGGCGTGGCCTCCGCGCTGGCCCTCTACGAGCCCGCGTTCGCCGTCGTGGTCGCCTGGTTCGACCCGGACCGGCGGGCCAACGCGCTGCTGGCGGTCACGCTGATGGCCGGGTTCGCCTCCACCGTCTTCATGCCCCTCACGGCGCTGTTCGTGGAGCAGTACGGCTGGCGGACGGCCTCGGTGCTGCTGGCGGTGATCTTCGGCGTGACGACGATCCCGCTGCACGCCTTCTTCGTGCGCCGGCCGCGCCGCGCGGCGCCGGTGCGGCGGGAGCCCGCCGAGGACGCGGCCGGCCTCGACCGGGTGACGCTGAGGCAGGCCGTACGCGGCCGGGCCTTCTGGCTGCTGACCGTGGCGTTCGTGGCGCACAGCGCGGCCATCGCGATCATGGCGGTGCACCTGCTCGCCTACCTCGTCGAGCTGGGACATCCGCCCACGTTCGCGGCGGCCGTGACCGGGCTGCTCGGTGTCCTGTCGGTGACGGGCAGGCTGGTCGCCACCGGGCTGCAAAGGCGCTTTCGTCCCGCGACGGTCACCGCGGCCGTCTTCGCCGTCCAGGCCGTGGCCGTGGCCGTGCTGCCGCCCGTCGGCGACAGCACGCCGGGCGCGATCGCCTGCGTGATCGCCTTCGGCATCGGTTTCGGCGTGGGGACGATCGCCAGGCCGCTGCTCATCGCCGAGCACTACGGCGCCCCGGCCTATCCCATGATCGCGGGTACCCTGGCGCTGCCGACCATCCTGGCCAAGGCGCTCGGCCCGCTGGGCGCGGCCGTCCTCAGCCAGGCGTACGGCTATCCGGTCGTCATGCTGGCGGTCGCCGCGTGCTGCGTGGTGGCCGCGGCGCTGCTCGTGGCCTACGGCAGGTCCGGGACGGCGCACGCGTACGCCGGTTCCTGACCGGCGCACGCGTGCGCCGGTCAGGAACCGGCGCGCCGGGCCCAGGTCCCGGGCCGCGCACGAGCCCCACAGGAGCTGGGCCCGCGCACGGGCTCACAGGAGCTGGCCCGTGCGCGGGCTCACCGGGCCCGGGCCCGCGCGGGCTCAGCCGCCGGCGCGCAGGGCGGTGAGCCGGTCGGCCACGGCGGCCACGAAGTCCTCCGTGGTCAGCCACGTGCCGGCGCCCGCCAGCAGGGCCAGGTCCTTGGTCATGTGGCCCGACTCCACGGCCGCCACGCAGGCTTCCTCCAGCATGGCGGCGAACGCCGTCACCTCCGGCGTGCCGTCCAGCCGGCCCCGGTGGGCCAGGGCGCGGGTCCACGCGTAGATGGAGGCGACGGGATTGGTGGAGGTCGGCTCGCCCCGCAGGTGCCGCCGGTAGTGGCGGGTCACCGTGCCGTGCGCCGCCTCCGCCACCGCGGTGCGGCCGTCCGCCGTCATCAGCACCGACGTCATCAGCCCGAGCGAGCCGAATCCCTGCGCGACGAAGTCGGACTGCACGTCGCCGTCGTAGTTCTTGCACGCCCAGACGAAACCGCCCGGGGACTTGACCGCCTGGGCCACCATGTCGTCGATCAGCCGGTGCTCGTAGGCGATGCCCGCCCGTTCGAAGCCGTCCTTGAACTCGGTCTCGTACGTCTCGGCGAACACGTCCTTGAACCGCCCGTCGTACGCCTTCAGCACCGTGTTCTTGGTCGACATGTACAGCGGCAGGGCCCGGTCCAGCGCGTAACGCATGGTGGTCCTGGCGAAGTCGCGGATCGACTCGTCCAGGTTGAACATCCCGAGCACGACGCCGCCGCCGCGGAACTCGGCCACCTCCCTCTCGACGGGCTCGCTCCCGTCGGCCGGGATGTGGACCAGCCTTACGACGCCCGGCCGCGAGACGACGAAGTCGGTGGCCTCGTACTGGTCGGCGTGCGCGTGCCGGCCGATGACGATGGGGGCGGTCCAGCCGGGGACGAGCCGCGGGATGTTCCGCATGACGATGGGCTCGCGGAAGATGACCCCGCCGAGCAGGTTGCGGATCGTGGCGTTCGGCGAGGTCCACATCCTCTTCAGCCCGAACTCCTCGACCCGCGCCTCGTCGGGGTTGACGGTGGCGCACTTGACGCCCACCTTGTGCCGCTGGATGGCGCGGGCGGCGTCCAGCGTCACCTGGTCGCCGGTGGCGTCGCGGTTGTGGATCGACAGATCGTGGTAGTCCAGCTCGACGTCCACGTGCGGGAGCACGAGCCGCTCCTTGATCAGGCGCCAGATGACCCTGGCCATCTCGTCGCCGTCGAGGTCGGCCAGCGGGCCGCGTACCTGGATCTTCTTCATGGCCCGTCCCCGCTACGCGCCGCGCTCGCCGGCCTTGCCGTCCCCCGGGACCCTCCTGAGCAGGTCGGTCAGCGTGCCGGTCCGCCGCTCCTCCAGGGTCCGGACGCAGGTGATCAGTTCCTCGCGCAGCTCGGGCGTGACGAGCCCCTCGGTCAGCCCGGTGAACTTGGCCGTCGCGGAGACCCAGTCGGCGGGGCGGCGCCAGTGGCCCTCGTAGTCGCTCTTCTCCCGCTCCAGCACGGCGCCGCCGCGGGTGCGGACGCGGACCATGCAGGCCAGCTCGTCGGGGAAGCGCCTGGTGTACTCGGGCCGGTTCCTGATCACGACCCGGCCGAGCAGGTCCTGGACGTCCTCGGCGACGACCCGCTCGGGCGCGTACTGCGCCGGCAGCACCTGGCCGTCCAGGAGGGCGACGGCGAGCAGGTAGGGCAGGGAGTGGTCGGCCTCCTCCTTGGTGGCGATCCGGGTCTTCTCGCCGTCGCTGCCGCCGCCGATGATGTCGTACGCCACGTCGAACGTGTCGAGCTCCACCGCCTCGACGTCCGCCGCGCGCAGCCCGTGCTCGGCCCGCAGCTCCAGCAGCGCCTCCAGCGCGGGCTGGGAGTGCACCTCGGCGTTGAACCGCTTGACGAACGTCCGGGTGATCCGGTCGAAGCCCTCGCTCTGCCAGTCGATGGCGAACGGGCCGCTGATGGCGTCCATGAGTCCCTTGCGCCCGTCGAGCGCCCCGAGGGGGCCGGTGAGCCCACGGGCGGCGAGCAGCGCCAGGTGGACGGCCTCCGACGCGGCGTACGGGTAGGCCAGGCCCTTCCAGTGGGACAGCGAGGTGCGGGTGACCCGCAGCGCGTTGAGCGCCGTGCCGGCCATGGCCAGGGCGTGCGCCGCCTGGCCGGGCTCCAGCCGCAGCGCCCGCACCACGCCGGAGGTGGCCGCGAAGCCGGCGTGGGTGACGTGGTCGAAGTGCCGCGCCCGGACCGGTCCCTCCTCCGCCAGCTTGCACTGGACCTGGTAGGCCACCGCGAGCGCGGTGAGCAGCTCGCTGCCCGGCAGGTCCCGGTACTCCGCCGCGGCGAGCACCGCGCCGATGTTGTCGCTGGGGTGACAGGTCTCGCCCGGGGCGATGTAGGAGTCGTTGAAGTCGAGGTAGCGCACGAGCGCGCCGTTGTAGAACGCGGCGTCGCGGGGGGTGGCGTGGCCGCCGCCCACGAGTGACACGATCGGGGAGCCGCCGAACTCCGCGAGGTCCTGGCGCAAGATCGCGATCGGCGGGCCCTCCAGGGCCCCGATGGCGCAGCCCAGGGCGTCCAGCAGCCGGATCTTCAGCGCTTCGCGCGCGTCGCCCGGCAGGTCCTCGAACCTCGCCGACGTGGCGTATCGGGCCAGGTGCAGGGTCATGGGCTGGTCAGCCATTCGGGTGGCCTCTCTCTGCGGATGACGGGACGGGCAGGACGGGTCCTCCGGCGAAGGCGGTGACGGGCCTGATCAGCCGGTTGCCCGCGTGCTGCTCCAGCAGGTGGGTGCCCCACCCGACCAGCCGGGCCATGGCGAACGTGGCCGGGAACAGCGATCTGGGCAGCCCGACCGCCTCCATGACCAGCGCGGTGTACAGCTCCACGTTGGCGCGGAGCGTGCGTCCCGGGTTGGCCTCGTCGAGCAGGGCGGCGGCCCGCTGCTCCACCAGGCCGGCCAGGGCGAGCCGCGCGCTCCCCAGCCGGGTGGCGATCTCCCGCAGCACCTCGACGCGGGGGTCCACGGCGCGGTAGATGCGGTGGCCGAAGCCCATGATCCGCTCGTTCTTGACCAGCTTGTCGCGCAGCCACGGCTCGACGCGATCGGGTGAGCCGATCTCGTCCAGCATGTCGAGCACGAGCGTCGGGGCTCCCCCGTGCAGCGGCCCGCCCATCGCGCCCAGCGCACCGGACAGAGCGGAGCCGAGGTCGGCGCCGGTGGAGAAGATGACCCGGCCGGCGAAGGTCGAGGCGGCCATGCCGTGCTCGGCGGTGAGCATCAGGTACTGCTCCAGCGCACGGGCGTGCGCCGGCGGCGGCGCCTCGCCGGAGAGCATGTACAGCACGTTGGCGGCGTGGTCCAGGGCGGGATCCGGGGGCACGGGGTCCAGCCCCTGCCGCAGCCGGTGCATCGCCGCCAGCATGACGGGGGCGGTGACCAGGGTCTGGAGCACCTGGCGGCGCAGCGCCGCACGGTCCAGCTCCAGGACCGATGGCCAGTCGAGCGACCTGGCCAGGAGCAGGACGGCCGTCTGGAGCCAGCCGATGCCGCCGGCTCGCTCACCCAGCCCTGCCACGGCGGGCAGCAGGCCGGTGACCGCGGGCGGGATCGCGCTCAGCTCCGCGAGCTCGGCGGCGAATTCCGCGCGCCGCGCGGCGGACGGCAGTTCGCCGTCCACCAGAAGGCACCAGACCTCCGCCAGCTCGCAGTTATTGACCAGCTCGATCGCGTCGTAGTCGCGGTAGCGGTAGCGGCCGAGGTGGCCGTCCACGTGGGAAATGCCGGTATGGCAGAGGACAATGTCGTTGAGTCCGTACACGACGGGCCCGTGGGCATCGCTCACGACTTCCATCCTTGGCGCTCGTGATTTCGTGAATATGGTCAGCAGCAGCCTTCCATTAAGGATGGCAATAGCTGCCGTTCATCTCCTTTCCGCGCACTTGAGTGGTGCACACCGGCAAATGATTCCAGTCGCGACTCTAAGTTGATCTTTATATTTGCTTGCGATGGGCGGTCTTTCTGGTTGTATGGGACACGGCCTTCGCGTCCGTTTTCCGAATAGCCCCCGGGGGGAGATTCTCCTGAAGCTCTTTCTGCTCGGGCCCGTGCACGCCAGCGTCGCGGATCGGCCGATCGATCTGGGCGTGCGCAAGCAGCGGTTCGTGCTGGCGCTGCTCGCCCTCGAAGTCAACAAGCAGGTGACCACCGAGCGGCTGGTGGAGCTGATCTGGCCGCGTGACCCGCCGGTCACCGCCCGGGGGATGATCCACACCTACATCAGCGGCCTGCGTGGCGCCATCGCGCGGGCGAACTGTTCCGGGGTCTCCGTGGAGCGCACGGTGGGCGCGTACCGGCTGTGCTGCGACCCCGACCACATCGACGTGCACCGCTTCCGCGCGCTGCTCACCGAGGCGAAGATCGCAGACGACGAGACCAAGGTGGAGCTGTTGCACAGGGCGCTGGCGCTGTGGCGCGGGCCCGCGCTGGCGGGAGCGGCCCCCGAGGACGTCAGGGAGACGGTGTGCAGGGGCCTCGACGAGGCCCGCCTGACCGCCGTCGAGGACCTGATCGCCGCCCAGCTCCGGCTGGGCCGCCACGAGGAGCTGCTGGAGAGGCTGCTGTCGCTGGCCGCCGAGCACCCCGGCAGGCCGCGCCTGATCGGCGGGCTCATGCAGGCCCTGCACCGGGCCGGCCGTACCGCCGAGGCCCTGACGATCTACCAGCAGACGCGGCAGCACCTGGGCGACGAGCTGGGCCTGGACCCTCCCGCCGAGCTCCAGGAGCTGCATCTGAGCATCGTGCGCAACGATCCGGTGCGAGCGCCCGGCACCGCGCCGCGCCACGATCCGGCTCCCGCTCCGCGGCAGCTTCCCGCCGACCTGCCCGCCTTCGTGGGCCGCGCCGACGACCTAAAGTCCCTGCTCGCCCTCGCGGATGACGAACGGGCCGGATCCACCGTGGTGGTCGGGATGATCGACGGCATGGCGGGCATCGGCAAGACGGCGCTCGCGGTGCACGCCGCCCACCGGCTGGCCGACCGGTTCCCCGACGGTCAGCTCTTCGTGGACCTGCACGGTTTCACCCACGGAGTCACACCCGCCACGCCCGCCGATGCGCTGTACGGGCTGCTGTGCGCCCTCGACATCCCGCGGGAACGCATACCGCGCCGGCTCGACGAGCGGGCGGCGCTGCTGCGCTCCACGCTGGCGGGCAGGCGGGTGCTGATCCTGCTGGACAACGCCCTCGGCGAGGCGCAGATCCAGCCGCTGCTGCCCGGCTCTCCCGGCTGCCTCGTGCTGATCACCAGCAGGCACCGGCTGGACGGCCTCGACGACGCCCACCGGATCAGGCTCGAAGCGCTGCCGCGGAACGACGCGATCGCCATGTTCACCAGGATCGCCGGAGACGGACATCCGCACGCGCTGGTGGCCGAGCTGGTGGAGCTGTGCGGGCGGCTGCCGCTGGCCATCCGCGTCGCGGCGGCGCGGCTGCGGGCCAGGCCCGCCTGGACGCTGGCCCACCTGGTCGACCGGCTACGAGACCCCAACCGCCGGCTGGCCGAGCTGGAGGTGGGGCAGCGCAGCGTCACCTCGGCCATCGACCTGTCCTACCGGCAGCTCACCCCCGCCCAGCAGCGCTTGTTCCGGCTGCTCGGCCTGCACCCCGGGCCCGACGCGGACGCCTACTCCGCCGCCGCGCTCGCCGACACCACGCTCGACCAGGCCGACCGGCTGCTCGACGACCTGCTTGAGGCCGGCCTGGTCCACGAGCCGATGCCGGGCCGCTACCGAATCCACGACCTGCTGCGGGCCTACGCCGCCGCGGAGGAGTCGGGCTCGCAGCGGCAGTCCGCCCTGGGACGGCTCCTCGACTACTACACGCACACCGCGGCGAAGGCCATGAAGACCCTCTATCCCTTCGCGACGCCGCAGCGCCCCCGCGCCAAGAGGACGCCGGCGCCCGTGCCCTCCTTCCCGACGCCCTCGCACGCCAAGCGGTGGCTGAACACCGAGCTGGCGAATCTGCTGGCCACCGCCCGGCAGGAGCAGCCGGGCCACGCCCCGCACCTGCCCGCGATCCTGCACCTTCACCTGCGCACCCGCGGCGCCCGCACCGAGCCGGTGCACACCCGCGTGCTGCAGATCGCCAAGCGCACACGAGACGAGTACGCCCAGGCGGAGGCGCTGCTCAGCCTGGGCGAGCTGCACCTGAGAAGCGGCCGTTTCGCTCAGGCCGACGACCTGCTGTCGCAGGCGCTGGCCCTGGCGCAGGCGATCGGGCACGTCTCCTTCCAGACCGAGGCGCTGACGAGCCTGGGCGAGGCCCGGTTGCAGAGCGGCCTGCACCGGCAGGCCTACGACTGCTACGAGCGCGCGCTGTCCATCGCCACCGAGACCGGCCACCTCGCGGAGCGGGCCGACGCCCTGGGCGGGCTCGGCCACGCGCACCTCCAGACGGGCCGCCTGGACGAGGCGGGCGACTGCCTCCACGACGCGCTGACCGCCTCCCGCGAGATCGGCCATCCCGCGGGGGAGCTGACGGCGCTGCTCGGGCTCGGCCGTCTCCACCTGCGCATGAGCAACAGGCGGCAGGCGAGCGAGCACTTCCAGGAATGCCTCGCGCTCTGCCGGCGCACCGCCAACACGATCTGCGAGGTGTACGCGCTGCTCGGGCTGGGCTACGTCGGCCGGCGAGAGGAGGGGGCCGAGCACTTCCGGCGCGCCCTGACGGCCGCCCGGCGCGCGGGAGACCGCGTGGGCGAGATGTGGGCGCTGATCGGGCTGGGCCACTGCCATCGCAGGGCGGCGCGGCACGACCGCGCCGAGGAGTGCTTCAGCCGCGCGCTCGCCCTCTCCGACGAGCTCCGCCACCCCGCCGGGCGCTTCGAGGCCACCCATGGCCTCGGGTACGCCAGCATCGGGGCCGGGCGGTTCGAGCAGGCCGTGGCCTACCAGCAGGCCGCGCTCGACCAGCTCAAGGAGCTGGGTCACCGGCACGACGAGGCCCGGGTCCACCATGGGCTGGCCATGGCCTACCACGCGCTGGGGCGTACGGACCGCGCGTGGGAGCACCGGCGGCAGGCTTGGCGGATGGTCACCCCGTCGAAGGCGTGACCGTCGGCAGGCCGCTCCGGCGGGTCCGGGCCGGCCCCGGCCGTCCCGGCCGTCCTGACCGGCACATGACCGGCACATGACCGGCACAAGCGGCGCCAGGGGCGCGGGCGGGTCAGGAGCCGATGCGGCGGCGCACGTACGCCGAGAGCTGGTCGACCGCGACCACGAGCACCAGGACGATCGCCAGGTGGGTGACCATCTCGTCGAACCGGAAGAGCTTGATCGACTGGTTGATCAGGAATCCGATGCCGCCCGCCCCCACCAGGCCGAGCACCAGCGACGAGCGCACGTTGACGTCGAAGCGGTAGAAGAGCAGCCCGACGAGCTGCGGGACGACGGCGGGCAGCACCGCGTGCGCGGCCGACTGCACCCCGGACGCCCCTCCCACCCGCAGGGCGTCACGCGGGCCGAGGTCGATCTCCTCCATCGCCTCGGCCCACAGCTTGCCCATGACGCCGGTGTTGTGGAAGATCAGCGCCAGCACGCCGGCGAACGGGCCCAGGCCCACGGCCGTGACGAAGACCAGCGCGAAGACGACGTCCGGCACGGAGCGCAGGAACGACAGCACCGACCGGGCCGTCTGGTAGGCCCAGTGGCCCGGCGAGGTGGTCCGGGCGGCCAGCACCGCGAGGACGAGCGCGAAGGGCACCGAGAACGTGGTGCCCAGCAGCCCGATGCCCAGCGTGACGAGCGCGGCCTGCAGGCCGGGCAGCAGCACCCCCTCCCACGACAGGTCGGGCGGCAGGGCCTGCGCGGCGAAGTCCGCCATGCCGCGCCAGCCCTGGACGAGGGCGGCCGGGGAGAACTCGGTGCCGTTCCAGGCGAGCACGTGCGCGATCACGATGGCCACCGTGAGCCCGGCGGCGGTCGCGGTGACGGGCCGCCGGCGCGGCGGGACGAGGCGGGCCTCCGGCGGAAGCGTGCCCGTGGTGCTCACTGCTGCTCCTGGTCGGGGTGGTGACGGCCGGAATGGTGATCGTCTGTCGTGGCCTGGCGGCCGGCGGCCTGGCGGTCGGGGGCGTACAGGGTGGCCAGGTCCGTCTCCGTGAGCGCCGTGGCCGGCAGGTCCAGTGCGGCACGGCCGTGCAGCAGGCCGGCCACGCGGTCGGCGTGCCGCCGGGCCAGGTCGGGCTGGTGCAGCACGGCGGCCACGGCCAGGCCCTGGTCGTGGGCGAGGTCGGCCAGGAGGGCGACCACCTGCTCGGCCGCGGCGGGGTCGAGGGCGGAGACCGGCTCGTCGGCGAGGATGATCTCCGCGCGCTGGCACAGGGCGCGGGCGATGGCCACCCGCTGGCGCTGCCCGCCCGACAGCCGCCCGGCCGGCTCGGCGGCCCGGTCGGCCATCCCGACCCGGTCCAGGCAGGCCATGGCCTCCTCGCGCAGCTCGCGCGGGAAGAGGATCGGGGTGAGCGAGCGGTGCAGCGGCAGCCGTCCCAGGGCGCCGGCGCAGACGTTGTCCAGGGCGCTGCGGCGGTGGACGAGGTGGATCTGCTGGAAGATCATCGCCAGCCGCCTGCGCACCGCCGCGCCGGCCTCCTGGCCGCCCAGCCGGTCGCCGTGGACGAGGATCTCGCCCGCGTCGGGCGTCTCCAGGCCGACGACGCAGCGCAGCGCGGTGGACTTGCCGCTGCCGTTGGCGCCGAGCAGCGCGAGGAACTCGCCGGGGGCGAGGCTCAGGTCGAGGCCGTCCAGCACGGTCCTGCCGGAGAACGCCTTGCGCAGCCCGCGCACGGTGAGCGCGGGCCGGGCGGCGTCGCCCGGAACGGCGTGCCGCGCACCCTCGGCCGCCCGGCCCTGGGGCGGCGTGGGCGCGACCCTGGAGGCCCCGCCCTGGCGGGGCGTGGGTGCGGACCCGCCGCCCGCCGGCGGGGAGGTCATGGGCGCAGGCACGGACCCGCCGTCCCCCGCGGGGGAGGTCATGGGCACAGGCACGGACCCGCCGTCCCCCGCGGAGGAGGCCAGGGCCACGGGGGCGGGCCGGGTGCCCGCCGGTGGGGAGGTCATGGTCACACGTCCTTCTCGGTCAGGTTGAGCGCGGTGGCCAGGTCGAACAGGGGCTTGTAGGTCTCCTTGCCGACCGCGACGAGCGGCCCGGGCGGGTTCACGTCCAGGAACGCGCCCACCTTGGCCACGTCGGACGGCCCCAGCTTCAGCAGCGCCGAGGCGATCGCCTCGCGCAGGGCCGGATCGAGCTTGCCGGAGACGGTGATGGGGTCGTTCGGGATGGGGTCGGAGGTCCAGATCTGGCGGTATCCGGCGGGGTCGAAGCTGCCTTCGGCCTGGGCGGTGGCCAGTTGCTGGCTGTTGATCTCGGCCGCGTCCACCTTGCCGTTGGTCAGGGCGAGCAGCGCCTCGGGGTGCCCGCCCGCATAGTCGATCTTGACGCTGGTCTCGGCCACGCCCTGGGTCTTGAGCGCGTACCTGGGCAGGGCGTCGCCGGAGGTCGAGCCGGGGCTGGACAGGGCCAGGGACTTGCCCGCCAGGTCCTTGACGGACGTGATCGGCGAGTCCTTGGGCACCCAGATGCCGGCGGTGTAGGTGGTCAGGGCGCCCTTGGCGTCGGCGAAGGAGGCGACGGGCTGCGCGTCGGCCATGGTGCTGGCGAAGACGTAGCCGAGCGGGCCGAACTGCGCCATCTCCAGCTGGCCGTTGCGCATGGCGAGCACCTCGGCGGAGTAGTCCTCGACGATCTTCAGCTCGACCTTGCAGTCCAGCGTGCGCTGGAGGGCGGCGGCCAGGGTCTCGTAGGCGGGCTTGAGCTTGGCGGGGTCCTCGTACGGCTCGATGCCGAAGCGGATCCTGCCGTCGGGGCAGGTGACGCCGGTCTTGCCGGCGGCCGTCTCCGTCTCACCGCCGCCGCAACCGGTCAGCAGCAGAGCAGGCAGCACGGCCAGAGCGGCCAGGGCAGGTCGTGTGCGCATGGGTTCTCCTCGAAAGTTCATGGGGTCGGCCCGGGGAGGCCGTGGAAAGGCCGGGCGGCAGCGATCAGGCCGCATGGCAGCGGCCGGGCCGGGCGCGACGGCCGGACCCGGAGGTGGCGGTCAGGCCGGGCGCGACGGCCGGACCCGGAGGTGGCGGTCAGGCCGGGCGCGACGGCCGGACCCGGAGGTGGCGGTCAGGCCGGGAGGCCGTCGAGGACCTCGGGGGCCAGGCCCAGAGCGGTGGTCATGCCGATGCCGGACGTGACGGACACGACCCGCACGCCGGGCATCGGGTCGGCGATCAGGAACGGGTCCGGGGCCGAGGCGTAGACGCCGCGCCACCGCTCCCGCACGGTCAGCCGCCCGGCGCCCAGCAGGCGGGCGGCCTCGGCCAGGACGTGCCGGTCGAGCTCGTCGTCGTCGAACGGCTCCGGCGTGACGGCGTAGGCGTGGGTGTCGCCGACGATGAGGTCGCCGTCCGGGCGCTGGGTGAACATGAGGTTCAGGCCGATGCCGGTCAGCTCCGGCCGTTCGCTCTCCAGGCGGGCCCGCAGGGCCGGCTGGGAGGGGCAGGCGCGGAAGCCGTCGTAGCGCAGCAGCGAGAATCCGGACAGCACGGCGGGGGCGACGGCCCGCCGGTGGGGGTCGGCGACGCGCAGCATGCGCAGCACGCAGCGGCGCAGCCCCGCGCGCTCGGCCAGGCCGGGGAAGTGGCGATCGACGTCGTGGCCGACAGCCATGATGACGTGGCCGGCCCGGATCGGACCCCGGCTGGTGGTCAGCAGGCCGGGCTCGACGACCTGGGCGGAGGTGGCCCAGTGGAAGCGCACGCCCTGCCCGGCCAGCCAGGCGGCGATGGCGTGCACGGCCGCGCGCGGATCGAGTCGCACGTCCAGCGGCAGCCAGGCGCCGCCCACCACCTCGGGGCCCACGGTCACCCGTTCGGCCACCCGGTCCCGGCCGAGCAGGACGGCCTGGCCGTCGCGGGCGGCGGCGAACTCCTCCAGCACCGCGTACTCGTCGTCGGCCCTGGCGACCACGACGGTGCCGCTCTCCTCGATCCAGAGCCCCGCCTCCTTGGCCAGGCGCAGCCAGGCGGTCCTGGCGGTCATGGCGTAGCGCAGGGCGTCGCCGTCCTGGGCGGTGAAGCAGCCGTGCCCGAAGTTGCGCACCGAGGCGCCGACGGCGTGCTCGTCCCGCTCGACCACCACGACGGACAACCCGCGGGCCACGGCCTCCACGGCGTGGGCCAGGCCCACGACTCCCGCTCCGACGATCACGAGATCGGCCGCGTCGAGAAACCGTTCCCGCGGCTGATGACTTGTCATGATAAGTACGCTGCCGCGCCCGGACCGGTGCCGTCAATCCAGATCCCGATATGTCATCTTGCGTTTGCCTTCATGTCATTTATCCAGCTCACATAGGCATTTACGGATCGGGCGACTTCCCCGACATGTCGGCGCTCCTGTATGGTCAAGTGCCATGGACGCACCCCTCCACGAACGCGTCGCGTCAGACCTGCGCCGCCGGATCAGCTCGGGCGAGCTGCCGGTGGGCGCGCCCCTCCCCTCCGAGTCGCACCTGTGCGAGCAGTGGGGCATCTCGCGAGGCCCCATCCGCCAGGCGCTGGCCACGCTGCGCGCCGAGGGCCTGATCGGCGGCGGGCGCGGCAAGCCGCCGGTCGTGCGCAGCCAGAGCATGCCGCAGCCGTTCGAGACGTTCCTGTCGTTCTCGCGCTGGGTGGAGCTGATGGGCCGCACGCCCGGCCAGCGCACGCTGGAGATCGCCCGCCGCCCGGCCACCCCGGAGGCGTGCGACGCCCTCGGCCTGGAGGAGGGCGAGCCCGTCGTGCAGATGGTGCGGCTGCGGCTGCTGGACGACGTGCCGGCCATGGTCGAGCGCACCACGTTCGTGTGGCCGGTCGGGCGGCTGCTGTTCGACTTCGACTGCGACTCCGGCTCGGTCTTCGCCCACCTGAGCCGGTGCGGCGTGGACCTGAGCCGGGCCCGTCACGTCATCGACGCGATCGGCGCCGACGAGACCGACGCCGAGCTGCTGGGCGTCCCCCTCGGCGCGCCCCTGCTGCGCGAGCGCCGCCAGACCTCCTCCGCGGCCGGCGAGCCCGTCGAGTTCTCCGACGACCGCTACCGGCCCGACCTCGTCTCGTTCACCATCGACAACTCCCAGCAGACCCACCCGGCGCTGGTACGCAGCCCGGGCGGCCTGCTCCCCAACCTCGTTCCCCAAGGAGGGACATCGTGATCGAACTGGCGGTCCTCGACATCGCCGGCACCACCGTGGAAGAGCACGGCGCCGTCTACCTCGCGCTGGAGGAGGCCGTGCGCGCCGCGGGCGGCGACCCGTCGGCCGCCGCGATCCGGCGCTGGATGGGCGCCGACAAGCGCGAGGCCATCACCGCGCTGCTGGCCGAGTCGCAGGGCGGCGCGCCCGCCCCGGAGACCGTCGACGCCGCGTTCGCCGACTTCCGCGCGCGGCTGGACGCGGCCTACGCCGCCCGGCCGCCCGCGCCCCTGCCCGGCGTGCCCGAGGCCATCGCCACGCTCCGCGCGGCCGGCGTGAAGGTGGCGCTGACCACCGGGTTCGACCGCGAGGTGACCACCGCGCTGCTGGCGGCGATCGGCTGGCAGGACGGCGTCCTGGACGCGGTGGTGTGCGTGGACGACGTCCCGTCCGGCCGGCCCGCCCCGTACATGATCTTCCGGGCGATGGAGGCGACCGGCGTCCGCGACGTCGGCCGGGTGCTCACCGCCGGCGACACCGTGCGCGACCTGGAGGCCGGCACCAACGCGGGCGCCCGCATCGTGGCCGGGGTGCTCACCGGCAGCCAGGACGCCGCCGCCCTCGGCGCCGTCCGCCACACCCACCTCCTGCCCGGCGTCGCCGCCATCCCCGCGCTGCTCTCCCTGAGCTGAACGCCTCGGCAGCGGGACGGGACGGCGGGGACCGGGGGGGACGGGACGGGGGGACGGGGCGGCGGTCAGGGGGGAGGGCTGAGGAAGCTCGTGCGGTGGTGGGCCACCAGGTCGGCCAGGGCGGGCTCGAACTCGGCGACGATCTGCCTGACCCGGAACTCCGCGAGCGGGCCCAGCGTGTCGTAGACCTCTCGGCCAGCCGGTAGTAGGTGCGCCGCCCGGACTTGGACGACTCCAGCAGCTCCCGCCGCGCCAGGCGGGACAGCGCGGCCCTGGCGGCGACGGCCGACACGCCGAACTCCCCCGCCAGCCGCACCAGCGCGGCCGAGGGCAGCTGCTCGGTCCGGCCGATCCAGTAGTCGCCCAGCAGCGTCGTGATCAGATGTTGCGGGGACGAGCCCGCCTGGAAGCGCGGAAGGTCGACGTCGCCCGCCTCGGCCGCCCATGCGCCGCCGGCCACCGTTGGAGTATAGGGACCGGCCCCGTCATCCGGCGGGCGCCGGCCGAGGCGTCCGTACGCGTCCGGGGCCGCCCCGTCATCCGGCGGGCCGATGCGGGACCGTCCCCGTCATTCTGCGGGCCGATCCGGGACCGTCCCCGTCATTCTGCGGGTGTCAACCGGAGGCGGCCGTAGGGGTTGTGGAACAGGTCGCCCTCGTCGTAGCGGTCGCAGGCGCCGGTGCGCAGCAGCCAGCGCGGGGAGTCCCCGGTCAGGCGGAAGCCTTCGCCGTCCTCGATCTCCTCCGCGCGCGGGTCGGTCAGCAGGTAGATCGCCAGCGTGTCCAGGAGCGCGACCAGGTCGAGCAGCTCGTCCCCGGTGGGCGGCTCCGCGCCGACCTCGACCTCCACCTCGGGCGCGCCGAGCAGGTGCATGCCGCAGCTGTAGAGCACCCGGCCGTCGAAGATGGGGCGCTTCACCCAGGCGGCCACCAGGGCGGCGGCCAGGTCCTCGTCCTTGGCGTCGGCCGCCCGGTCGGCCAGCGCGAGCCAGCGGTCGCGGCCGTGCGTGATCCCGCTGCTCTCGTTCTTCACCGCCGCGGCGCCCGCGCGCAGCAGGGCCGCCGTCGCGGCGAGCAGCCGCCGCGAGGTGCCGGCCGCCAGCTCCCGCGCCATCGGCGGGGACAGCAGGTAGCCGACGCTGTCGTGGGACTCCACCGCCGCCCAGTCCGCCTCGGTGAACGAGGCCGCCGCCAGCCCGGCCTCGAACGCGGTCGGCATCCGCGCATCGGGTCCGGCCTCGGAGCATTCGCGGTCAAGGACGAAACCACCAAAATCGGCTGCGATCCGTTCCATCTCCGGAAGGCCCAGCCCTAAGCCGAGCACGCACAACACGTGCCGGGGAAACGCTTCACTCATCCCGGCACATTACCGATCACCACCGGCGTCCCGCGCCGATTCCGCCCGATCCCGGCGGAAGAGATTTCCCCGATCCCGGCCGGTCGTCGTGCGGGCCCGGCGGAGTTCGTGCGGGCCCGGGCGGGTCCGGGTGGGCCCAGGGGGCTCCGGGTGGGTCCAGGCGGGGTCTGGTGGGCCCAGGCGGGGTCTGGTGGGCCCAGGCGGGGTCCCGGTGGAGTCGGGCCCTGGTGGGTTCGGGTGGGTCCGGGCGTGGTGGAGCGGCCGTCACCGGGCGGGGACGGCCGCTCACGGCCGGTCGGTCAGGTGCCGGCCCTACTCATAGGGCTTCTTGAGGAAGCCGCGGATGAAGCCGACGACGAACGTCGTGCCCCGGCCCACGGGGTCCATCCAGTCCCCGTAACGGGGGATCATGTTGATGCCGCCGCCGATGTTGTGGGTGACGTACTTGTCCTGCCATTCGAGCCCGGTCTGGAAGCCCTTGTTCACCCTCGGGTGCCGGATCGCGGCCCGCTGGATGAAGCCCTGCCGGTGGTTGCGGGCCGGCTGCGACGCCTGCTCGCGCCGGGCCTTGGGCGGCGAGGGCCGCTGCGTCGACTTGCGGCTGGTGGGACGGCTGGCGGGCCGCTGCCTGGACGTGGGCTTGGGCCTGCTCGCCCGCCTGGTCACGGCCCTGGCCGCGGCCTGGCGCCGCCGGTTGGCCGCGGCCCTGCGCGCCGCCTCGGCCGCCCTGCGGCGGGCCGCCGCCTGTTGCGCCCGCTGCCTGGCCTCGGCCGCGCGTTTCCTGGCCTCGGCCGCCGCGCGCTTGCGCGCCATCGCCTCCGCCTTGCGCCTGGCCGCCTCCTGGGCCCGCCGCCGGGCCGCCTCCGCGGCCCTGCGCCTGGCCGCCTCGGCCGCCCTGCGCCGCGCGGCCTCGGCCGCCCTGCGCCGGGCCGCCTCCAGGGCGCGCCGCCGGGCCGCGGCGATCGCCGCCCGCCGGGCCGCCGCCTGCGCCGCCCGCCTGGCCGCGGCGCGGGCCGCGACCCTGGCCGCGATGCCCACGACGAACCAGACCCACTGGCCGTCGGGGTCGCTCGCGCTCACCGGGCTGTTGCTGGCGTAGGCGTAGGCGTTGAGCTGCTGCGGGTCCTCCTCTTCGATGATCGGGTCGACCGAGATGAAGCGGCCGAACTTGGGGTCGTACTCGCGGGCCCCGAGGTGCACGAGCCCGGTCGTGGCGTCGTTGGTGCCGCCGACGAAGCCGCGCTGTCCCGGCCACCAGGGTGGTGGCGTGCCGCGTTCCTCGCCGAACGGCGTCTGCCTGCGCACGGCCAGCTCGCCGGTCGCGGCGTTGACCGCGGCCGCCGCGGTGCCCTGGTGGTCGTTGACCAGGAAGTAGACCTGGTCGTCCGGGGTGCGCACGGCCACGGCCTGGTCGTTGAGGGTGTAGTAGCGGGTCTGCTCGACGGTGTCCTTGGCGTAGTCGAGCCGCAGCTCCATGTCGTCGATGTAGAGGGTGGCGTCGGTGGGGGTCTTGCGCAGCAGGCGGTCGCCGTCGGCGTCGTAGATGAACGACGTCGTCTTGCCCGCCTCGGTCACCGACTCCAGGTTGCCCTCGGCGTCCCACACCAGGGCCTGGTCGGTGGTGCCGACCTTGCGCCGGGTGGTGTTGCCCGTGGCGTCGTACTCGAAGACGTCCGCGCCGACCGCCTTCAGCGCGTGCGGCTGGGGGCCGCCGGCCTCGGGGTAGACGTAGTCGCGGACCTGCTCGCCGGTGCCGCCCCAGGCGTGCCTGGTCTCCTTGACCCGGTTGCCCGCGGCGTCGTAGGCGTAGCTGACCGCGTACGGCGCCACGCCGCCGATCCTGCCCTCGGCCGGGCCGGAGGCGCAGTCGTCGGTGGAGGTCCAGGCGGAGGTCAGGCGGCGCAGGTGGTCATGGGTGAAGCACTGCGTGTCCTGCCCGCCGGCCCGGTCGGTGATCTTGGTAACGTTGCCGATCGCGTCGTAGGAGTAGCCGAGGTCGAGGTCGGTCGCGGTGGCGCCCTCGCGGTCCAGCCGCATGCCGGTCAGGCGGCGGGTGGCCTCGTCGTGCGCGTAGGTGAGCCAGGCCTTCTTGCCGCCGGTGTCCAGCTCGTACTGCAGGGTCTCGCCGAGCTTGGAGTAGCGGGCGGCGGTGACGTACGACGACCGGCCGCTGACCTTGACCGGCTGGCCCAGCGCGTCGTAGCTGTAGACGACCGACTCCTCCGCCAGCCCGCCGGCGGCGGGGAAGCTGACGGACTGCACCTTGTCGTCGAGCGTGTAGCGGGTGTTGAGCACGTACGAGCCGGCCAGCTTGCCCTCCCGCTCGGGGATGGTGACGGTCTGCCGCAGCGTGCGGTAGTCGGCGTCGATCGCGTTGATCTCGGCCGTGTACGCCTGCCCGCCCACGTACCGGATGGCGGCGTTCAGGTGGCCCTTGGCCAGGCCGTCGTACTTCCACTCGGCCAGCAGCGGCCCCGTGGCGGAGCCCTCGCGCAGCTGGGTCTTGCGGCCGAGCTGGTCGTAGCCGTACCAGAGGGTCTTGCCGCGGGCGTCGGTGGTGGTGACGATCTCGTCGGCGTCGTTGGACAGGCGCCCGGCGTGGTCGTAGGTGTACTTGGTGGACTCGTACTCGCCGGTCGGGGTCGCGCCCTTGTACTGGCGCAGCTCGATCAGCCGGTCCTCGGCGTCGCCGATGCGGGTGGTGGCGGTGCCGCCTGGCGGCGGCGTCACGTGCAGCCGGTCGCCCTCCCGCTCGGCCGTGACGCGGTACTTCTCCGCGCCCTTGGCCTTCATGATCTCGGCGCTGACCTCGCCCGTGCCGTCGAACTGCGAGACGATCTGGGTGGGCACGTCGGCGTCGGCGACCGCCAGCAGTTGCGTGGAGGGGGCGCCGGTCGCGAAGTAGCCGGTGTTCTCCTTGTGCTTCTCGCCCTGGGAGTTGTAGAAGGTGTCGGTGATCGTGCGGCCGTCACGCAGCGCCGGGTCCTGCGTCTGGTCGTCCCTGGGGGCGGGCTCCTGGGTCTGGCGCTCGCGCATCAGGCCGTCGAACAGCTCGTGGCTGGTGGTGTAGGAGCCGTCCGCGCCCAGCGTCTTGGTGGTGACGTAGCTGGGCCCGTCGGTGCGCATGACGTAGGCGTACTCGGTGCTGGGCGACTGCCCGGCGGCCTTGCTGCGGTCGGGCTGCCAGACCTTGACCAGCCGGCCGAGCGGGTCGTACTCCATGTCCACGCGGCGGCCGGCCGCGTCGATCTCGGCGACGGGCTCGCCCCAGGCCGGTTCGAGCAGGGTGCGCTCGACGTGGCCGAGCTGGTTCGTCTCGGTGGTCTCGGTGGGCGGCCCGCCGGTGGCCGGGCTGTAGGCCGTGACGGACTTGGTGCCGACCGGGTCGGTCTCGCTGATCTCGCGGCCGTAGACGTCGTAGGCGCGGGTGGTGCCGGTGATCGTCGTGCCGTCCGCGGAGACGAGCTCCTGGACGGAGGTCACGTCGCCCTTGGTCGGGGCCTGGCCGTGCGGCTGGCCGTCGTACTGGACCTTCTCGTCGGAGATGACCTCCTCGGCGGCCAGCGTGGACACCGCGGAGCCGCAGCCGGCGGCGACCTTCTGGACGCGGCTGGGGTAGTCGAGCATCCAGCTCGTGTCGTTGCGGGCGTAGGTGTAGCGGGTGCACTGGTCGTCGTCGGTCTTGGCCAGGTCGCCCTTCTCGTCGACCTGGAGGAGCAGGCCCCTGGTGTCGTACGAGCGGTCCTCGCCGGTGCGCCGCCACTTGCCGCCCGCCAGCGCGGTGCGGGTGACCATGGACTGGGCCTCGACGATGTGCGCGGCCTTGGTGACGCCGCCCTGCGTGGACTCGGCCGTCTTGACCGACCAGGGCTGCTCGGCGGTCGCGGTCACGATCGCGCCGCCGTCGCGCGGAAGTCCGACCACGTGCGGTGCTCGGGCTTGACCAGGATGTTGTCGGCGTAGCGCCAGGCGGCGCCGTCCAGGTACTCGTAGCTGGTGACCACGTTGGGCGAGCCCGCGACGCGGTCGACCTCGATCGTCTGCGCCACCACGTACTTGTGGAACCAGTCGGTGACCTCCGCCTCGTTGGCCGGGGCCCAGCGCTGCGGGAAGCACCGCTTGGTGTTCTTGTCGGCGGCCGGCAGCGCGCCCGCCGCGCACTCGGCCGGCGCGTAGTTGACCCGCAGCTCGCCGCCCGACTCGTTGTTGATGGCCTGCACCCGCCACTTCACCAGCGGCGCGCGGCCCTCGGTCGCGTCCACCCGGTTCGGCAGCTGCACCCCGACGAACGTGATCGGCGGCAGCGACAGCGTGCCGCCCACGTGGCCGGTCTGCTGGATCGAGGCCAGCCACAGCGCCGGGCTCAGCCCGTCGCCCGTGGCGGGGAACTGGTGCTTCAGCGTCCAGGAGTCCACCGGCGAGAACTGGCCGGCGGCGTCGCGCACCTGCGTGGTGACCTTGGTCAGCCGCTTGCGCGAGAAGTACGTCGGCGCCAGCCGGTCGGTGCACTTCACGCCCGCGTCGCAGATCTGGTCGAACGGCACGTCCGGCCAGTGGCTCGCGGTCTCCTTCTTGAGCTGCTCGGGCGCGCAGGTCACGGTGCCGCCCGGCAGGCAGCGCTCGGCCACCTCGAACAGCACCCGGGCCGCCGGGGCCTTGGTGAACAGCTCGTTCTTCAGGTAGCCGTAGTCGATGCGGGTCAGGTAGGCGGCGCGCACGTACGGGGTGCCCAGCTCCGGCTTGGAGTTGCGGCCGTAGTGGTTGGTCTCGCGCTCGTACCAGTAGGTCGTGGCGTTGGCACCAGGCGTTGGCCGGGGTGCTGCTGTAGCAGGGCTCGCCGCTGTTGTTGCCGAACACCGGCACCGTCTGCACCGACTTGGTCTCGGCCTTGCCGCTCGCCCAGCCGGGCAGGCGGTTGAGCCCGAAGGTGTACTGGGTGCCGTCGGCGGTGGTGACCCGCCAGTACTCGCCGTTGTTGTCGCCGTTGACCGCGCCGGTGAGGTACTCGACGCGGGTGCCGTCGTCACGCTTGGGCCGCCACTGCTTGGTCGTGGCGTCCTTGATCAGCTCGACCGAGGAGCCGCCCAGCGACAGCACCGCGTTCTCCTGGTCCCAGCACAGGTCGCCGGTCTTCTTGCCGTCGAGCATGCAGGACTTGTAGCGGCGCTCGATGAAGCCGCCGGGGTTCAGCTCGAAGCCGTCACCGGCCCAGGACGCCTGGTTGTTGGTGGCCGCGGTACGGCCGTCCAGGCTCTGGGAGGAGTAGGCCAGCGACAGCTCCGGCTCGTCGCCGCCCAAAGAGGGCGGCGTGCGCATGTCGTAGCTCCAGGTGAAGTCGCCGGTCTGGGTGCCGACGGCAGGCGGCCGTGGCGGTGGCCGACTTCAGCGCGCACTCCTCCAGCTTGACCAGGCCGAGCCGGGCGCCGTAGTCGCCGCCGTAGGCGTAGAGCTCCACCGTGACCGGGGCGGCGGTCTGCTCCGGGGCCGACTTGCCGGAGGCCGCCTTCGCCGGGACGAGCTTGACGGGGAAGTCGCCGGCCACGGCCTTGGCGCTCGCGCCGACGCCCAGCTCGGCCTTCTGCTTCCTGGGCCAGGCCACGCGCGGCGGGGCCGTCCAGGCCTGCTTCCGCGCGGGGTCGGCCATCGGCGGCAGGACCGGCACGCTCGTGCCCTTGACCGGGGTCTCCTTCTGCACCTGCGGGGCGGTGCGCGGGGCCGCGTAGGCGGGCACGGCGTAGGCCATCTCGGCCAGGAGGACGACCGCGAGGACGGGGGCCAGCCGGCGCGGCCAGCGCGCCTCGGCCTTGGCTCCCTCGAAACGGTTCCAGGACGGGTCGGGACGATCGGGTTCTCGGGCGGTCGGCTGAAGACCGCTCCAGCGGGATTCGGGCAGGTCTAACTCATCCTGCGGGTCCATTGAACCTCTCCCAGTGGGGGGGAAACGGGACTTACTGGGCGGCTGGCTGAGCGGTCTGCGGGGTGCTCAGCACTCGGTGGTAGAGGCGGATGCCCTCATGGGCGCGGACGGTCTGCCTGGCGGACCGCCGGGCCGTCGCCGGACGCGCCCTGCGGCAGGCCCGGTCAGCGGGCGCCCGGACGGGCCCGCGATCTTCGATTGACGATCGGATGATCGCTCCCGGCACGCCGTCGGTCCAGACTTTTGCGCATTAAGCTCAAAGTTACTTTCAGACCTTCCGGCCCGGCCGGAAGTTTCCGTCAGGCCGGCGGCGGTGCCGGAGGGGCCGCCGTTTTCGCAGCTCATCGCTGGGCAAGAGCGGGCCCATGGATCATTCACAGGCGCCGGTCCTGGAGGCGCTGCAGGCGTACCACGACAGCGGACAGCTGCCCTTCACCCCTCCCGGCCACAAGCAGGCCCGCGGCGTCGACCCGCGGGTCACCGCGGTGCTGGGCGAGACGATCTTCCGCTCCGACGTGCTGGCGGTCGGCGGGCTCGACGACCGCGCCTCCTCCGGGGGCGTCCTGGAGCGGGCGGAGCAGCTCATGGCCGACGCCGTGGGGGCCGCGCAGACGTTCTTCTCCACCTGCGGCAGCTCCCTGTCGGTGAAGGCGGCGATGTTGTCGGTCGCGGGGCCGCACGAGAAGCTGCTGATCGGCCGGGACGCGCACAAGTCGGTGGTGGCGGGGCTGATCCTGTCCGGGATCAGGCCGGTGTGGGTCGAGCCTCAGTGGGACGAGGAGCTGCGCCTGGCCCACCCGCCGTCGCCGCGGGCCTTCGCCGACGCCTTCGCCGCGCACCCCGACGCGCGCGGCGCCCTCGTCGTCACCCCCACCCCGTACGGCACCTGCACCGACCTGGCCACGCTCGCCCGGATCTGCCACGACCACGGCAAACCCCTGATCGTGGACGAGGCGTGGGGCGCCCACCTGCCCTTCCACCCCGACCTGCCCACCTGGGCGATGGACGCCGGCGCGGACGTGTGCGTCACCAGCATCCACAAGATGGGCTCCGGCCTGGAGCAGAGCTCCGTCTTCCACCTCCAGGGCGACCTCATCGCGCCGGAGCTGCTCAAGGAGCGCGCCGACCTGTTCAGCACCACGAGCCCGTCGGTCCTGATCTACGCCGCGCTCGACGGCTGGCGCCGCCAGATGGTCGAGCAGGGCCGGGAGATCTACGACCGCACGCTGGAGCTGGCCGACTGCCTCCGTTCGCGCGTCTCGGCCATCGAGGGGCTGCGCGTGCACGGCCGCGACGACTTCTGCGGGCCCGGCCGCGCCTTCGACGCCGACCCGCTGCAGCTCATGGTGGACGTCAGCGGCCTGCGGACGGGCGGGTACCAGATCGCCGACCGGCTGCGCGGCCACCACCAGATCAACGTCGGCCTCGCCGACCACCGGCGCATCGGCGTCCAGCTCACCCACGCCGACGACGAGCAGACGACCGGCCGGCTCCTCGCGGCGCTGCGCGATCTCCAGGGCCGCACCGCCGAGCTGCCGCCGCCGCCCCGCATCCCCATCCCCTCGCCGGCCGACCTGCGGCTGGAGCAGGCCCTGCTGCCCCGTGACGCGTTCTTCGGCCGGGCCGAGCACGTCCCGTGGCAGAAGGCCGCCGGGCGGGTCACCGCGGAGCTGCTCACGCCGTACCCGCCGGGCATCCCCGCCGCGCTGCCGGGCGAGCGGCTGACCGACAAGGTGCTGCGGTATCTGCACGCGGGCGTGGAGGGCGGCATGGTCGTCCCCGACGCGGCCGACCCCAGCCTGGAGACCGTCCGCGTGGTGGTGGACGACGCCTGACCCGCCCCGGTGCGGCCACCCGGGGCGGCCGGGGTGCCGGGCCCGATGGGTGCGGGGCTCGGTGGGTGCGGGGCTCGGCGGGTGCACGGCCCGGCGGGTGCACGCGGGCGCGGGCCGGTCAGTAGGGGCGGCCGGTGCCCTCTCCCGGGAGGTAGCCGCCGTCGTCGGCGTCAGTGCGGCCGGAGCCGCCGTCCGGGTCGTCCTCCTCGTCCGAGGGCACCCAGTCCACGTCCGCGCTGATGTGCTCGCCGCCGCTCGGGGCCCGCGCGGGCTCCTCCGGCCGCCCGCCGTCCTCGTCGACGATCATCCCGTGCTCGGCCTCGTCCACCGGGCCCCGGACGCGGAAGCCCGGGTCCCCGCCCTCGCCCTGCGGCTCCAGCGCGCCGGGCGGCATCGGGTGCGGGCTCGGTCCGTAGGTGGCGACGTGGTCGTCGATCTCGTCGGTACGGGCGGCGACCGCCTTCTCGTCCGAGCCCGCCGTCACCGGCCACTCGTCGTCCCTGCCGGTGACGTAGCCCATGGGGCGGGCGTACCCGCTCTTCGGCTCGGCGTCGTCACCCGGTTTCGCGCCGGGGCTGACGTTGGACCCGCGGATCGACACCGGGCCCACGTCGCCGCCCATGTTGTGCAACTCGGCGTCGAACGTCGTCCCCTTGTCCCGCTCCCGCCGCTCGTCCCGCTCCCGCTCGTCCCGCTCGTCCCGCTCGTCCCGCTCGTCCCGCTCGGGGCCGGCGGGGCCGGCTCCCGTCCGGCCGCCGTCATCGGGCCCGTTCGGCCGGCGTTCGCGCTCTTCGTGCTCTGTGTACTCTTCGAGCTCTGCGTGCTCTGCGTGCTCTGTATGCTCTGCGCGCTCTGCGTGCTCTGCGTGCTCGCGGTCCGGGTGCTCCCTGTCCGGCATGCCGCTCCTCCTCACTCGGGCTCGACCCGCATGGCGGCCTCCTCGGCCGTGTAGCCGCCGGAGTCGGGCCCCACCTCCGTGGCCACCTCATCGGGCTCGGCGTCCTCGTGCGTGCCCTCGTCGGGGGCCACGAGGCGGCCCGCGCGCCGCGGCGCGTCCCAGACCTGGCCCGACGGCTCCTCCGGCTGCGCCTCCCAAGGCGGATCCACGCCGGTGTCACGCTCGTAGGAGGTGTCCAGGTCCGAGCCCACGCCCAGGCCGCCCTCCTCGGTCACCCGCTCGACGGCCGGCGCGTCGTCGTCATCGGCCGGCAGGCGGGCCGCGGTGGCGGACTCCTCGGCCCCGAACACCGGCTGCTCCTCGGCCACCTCCCGCTCCAGCCGGCCGGTCAGCGACTCGCCCTGGATCTGCTCGTCGTCCGTCGTCCCGAAGTCGTTCACGGCGACCGGCTCGTCGGCGGGCAGCGGCGCCTCCTGCGGATCCACCGCCCACTGCTGTCCCGGCGTGCCGTCTTGCAGGTCCGGAATGCCCTCGTCCTCGAATTGCGAGTGAGGATCGTGTTCCGGTACGTGATGACTCATCCGTTCCCCCGCTTCCCGGCCGGCTCTCCCGGCTCCCGCTCCGGCCACCGGCTTCCCCGGCCCCGTGCGGACGTCGGCGCGGTTCGGTGACCGTGGCTTCCGGTCCGCTCTCGTCCCGAACCCGCCCCCTACCCCCACACCCGAGAAGGCCACCTGCTCCGGCCCCCGCGTGACCGCGGGATGCCCCCGGGCAGGGCGCGGCGGGTAGAGTCGCGGCGTGCCGGCTCAGCAGCCCCTCACGTACCAGGCGTTCGTCCAGCTCGCCACCGCCGATCCCGCCGTCGTCGGCCTCGTGCTCAAGGGCTCCAGGGCCCACGACGGCATGCCCACCGAGCACTCCGACCACGATCTGTACGTCGTCCTCGCCGACGGCGCGGAGTCGGGCCTCGCCCGGTTCGCCGGACACCGCAGCCCCGAGCTCGACCTGGTCGTCCTCTCCCTCGCCGAGTTCCGCGCGGCCGGAATGCCGGGCTTCGAACGCTACGCCCTGGCCCGCGCCAGAGTCGTCCTCGACCGCCTCCCCCCGGACGACACCGGCGGTGACGCCGGACGCGACCGCACGGCGCCCTCGACCGTCACATCTGGCACAGATGACACGAGTTCGCGCGGCGGTGGCATCGCGGCGATCCTGGCGGCCAAGGCGCGGCTCGACGCCGAGGAGGCCGTCCGGGACTCCGCCGCGTGGCTCGACGCCTACGCCAACTCGCTCTACCGCTCGGTCAAGAACGACCGCGACGGGCATCGGCTCGCCGCCCGCCTCGACGCCGCCGACAGCGTCCGGTTCCTGCTGGAGCTGCTCTTCGCGATGGACCGCCGGCCCCGTCCGTACAACAGGTACCTGGAGTGGGAGCTGGCGCGGCACCCGCTGCCCGGCTGGGACGCCGGGCTGCTGCTGGACGCCGTGGAGCGCATCTCCGGGACCGGGGACGTGGCCCTGCAGCGCAGCCTGTTCGCCCGGGTCGAGACGGCGGCCCGGCGCGCCGGGCACGGCGCGGTGCTGGACGCGTGGGGCCCGGACCTCGCCCTGATGCGCCCGCCCGCCGCGCTCTCGGAACCATCGCGAGCTTCCGGGAACGAGACTGCCCGGGGCATCGGCTGGTGAGCCCCGGCCCCCAGCCACCTGCGCAGCCGGGCGTCACCGGAGAACCAGGCCACATGGGGAGCCGGGCGTCGCCGGGAGATCCGGCTATGTGCGGAGCCGGGCTTGCCAGGGGTGTGTGGCGTGCTCGACGCGCAGGGCGTCGTCCAGCCAGCGCCGCTGCTCCCCGGTCAGGATCGGCAGCACCGCCTCGAAATCGGCCTGGTCCTTCGGACGGGGGTCCTTGGCTTTGTAGAGGAGCTGCACCTCCGGGGCGAGCCGGCGGAAGCCGTCGTCCGCGACGGTCAGGCCGGCCAGCGGGCGGCGGATCCGGGGGTCGCGCCGATAGACCCACTCCTCGCCGTCGGTCTCGTCCAGCATGAGCTGGAAGCGCCACGGCCCGCCGGGCCGCTCGCGCACCCAGATGTCGTGCGCCCGCCGGGGCAGCGTCTCCCCCACCGGCCAGGGCAGCGTGGTCTCGGCCACGCCCGCGACGTGCACGTCCCAGCCGACCAGGAGGCGGCGCACCGCGAGCTGGTCGCGGCGCGGCAGCGCGACGTCCACGTCCCCGTGCTCGCGGTACGCGCGCCCGACGGCCAGCTCGATCGCGTACCCGCCGGCCACCCACCAGGGCGACGCCAGGCCGCGCAGCAGCGCGACGACCTCGCCCAGCGGCGCCGGCTCCCATCGCTCCGGATCATTGTCGACGTCGGTCATCCGGACATCATGCACGAGCGACGCGGCCAGGGAGCAACTCCGGTGGCGGCACTGTCGCCTTGACGTGACGCGCAGTATGTATCTATAAGCGGAATGTCTCTCCGAGCAGAGACGGGGCGAACGCCTGGTCCAAGGGAGGTGCCTCGGACGAATGACGAGTGTGACCCGGGACGAGGTGTTGCGCGCCGCGGCGGTCCGGCGTGAGCCCGCGCCCAAGGTGCCCCCGTACGCCGCCGCCTACGCCGCCCGGGTGGCGGCCCTCGGCGTGCTGCTGCCCGAGCTGAGCGGCGTCGCGCGGGCGGCGACCGTCGTTCACGGGTGGCGGCCGTACCAGGTGGTGGGCCATCTCCTGGCCTCCGACCGGCTGCTCGCGGCGGCGCTGGGCGCGCCCCTGCCCGGGGGCCGGCCGTCGAGCGACGACCGGGAGGCGTACACGGACGAGGTGCTCGCGACGGCGGGCGGGCCGGAGGAGGTGGTCGCCGCGTGGCGGGCGCAGGCGGCGGCGCTCTGCGCGTTCGTCGCGGCGGCGGACGCCGGGCTGGCGGAGACCAAGGTCACCGCGGGCGGGCTGCGGCTGCGCGTACGCGACCATCTGACCGGCCGGGCCTTCGAGACCTGGGTGCACTCCTGCGACATCGCGCGGGCCGGCGGCATCGCCCTGCCCGACCCCGTGGCTCCCCACGTGCACGCGATGGCCGACATGGGCTGCCGCTCGCTGCCGCTGGCGCACCAGGTGGGCGGCGGGACGGGCACGGGCACGGTCGAGCTGCGGCTGACGGGGCCGGGCGGCGGCACGTGGCCGGTCCGGCTCGGGGACGACCCGGGCCGGCGGCGCGGGACGGTGGTGATGGACGCCGTCGAGTTCTGCTTCCTGTTCGCCGACCGCCGAGATCCGCGCACGGTGACGGCGCAGGTGGAGGGGCCGCTGGCGAGGGAACTGCTGGAGACGGCTTCGAGCCTGGTCCGCCTGAGCCGCTGAGCGGCTCATCCCGAACACCTGAGCCGAGCCGCTGAACGCGAATCCCGGGAACACCTGAGCCGAGCCGCTGAAAGGCGAATCCCGGAACACCTGAGCCGAGCCGCCGGACGGCGGATTCCCGAGCGTCTGAGCCGGGCGGCGGATTCCGTGCCGGCCATTGACATACCAGTTGGTTATATAAACAATTGGTTATGTGAGTGCGGAGACCCTGGACGCCACTTTCGCCGCCCTCGCCGATCCGACGCGCCGCGCGATCCTGGCCCGGCTCAAGGCCGGCGAGGCGACGGTGACGGAGCTGGCGGCGCCGTTCGACATGACACAGCCGGCGATCACCAAACACCTCAAGGTCCTGGAGCGCGCGGGCCTCATCTCCCGCGGCCGGGACGGGCAGCGGCGGCCGTGCAGGCTGGAGGCCGCCGCGCTCAAGGAGGCCACCGACTGGCTGGAGGGCTACCGGAGCTTCTGGGCCGACCGCTACCAGAGCCTGGACGCCCTCCTGAACGAGCTCAAAGAAGAGGACACCCGTGATGAGTGAGACAGCCGAGCGCTACCGCCGGCGCGCCGACGCCTTCGAGCGCAAGGTCGTGGCCGTGCGCCCCGAGCAGTGGGCCGACCCGTCCCCCTGCGCGAAGTGGACGGCCAGGCAGGTGGTGGGGCACATCGTCGACATGCACGCCGCCATGCTGCGCCCGCTCGGCCGCACCCTCGGCCCCGCCCCGTCGGTGGACGAGGACCCGTTGGCCGCCTTCCGGGCCGCCCGCGCGGACGTGGAGGCGATCCTGCGCGACCCCGCGCTCGCGGGCCAGGAGTGCGACACCCCCTCCGGCCGCATGACGGCGGAGCGGCACATCGACCAGGTCATCAGCGAAGACCTGCCGCTGCACGGCTGGGACCTGGCCCGCGCGACGGGGCAGGACGACACGATCGACCCCGTGGACGTCGAGCGGAGCTGGGCGGGCATGCGGTCGCTGCCGCCCGAGCTGATGGAGCGGTTCCGCACGCCGGGCGCGTTCGGGCCGGGCATCGAGGTGTTCGGGCCCGAGGTGAAGGTCGAGGAGGACGCCTCCACCCAGGACAGGCTGCTCGCCTTCATCGGCCGCGACCCGCGGTGGCGCCCGTGACCGCGCCGCTGACCGTGGCCACGCCGTCCGAGCGCGCCATCGTCATGACGCGCTCGTTCGACGCGCCACGGCACCTGGTCTTCGCCGCCTGGACCGAGCCGGCGCTGGTCAGGCGCTGGTACGGCGCGCACGGCTGGGACATCGTCGAGGCCCGCATCGATCTGCGGCCCGGCGGCGCCTGGCGGTTCGTCTGGCACGGGCCGGGCGGGGCGGTCATGGCCTCGGGCGGCGTCTACCGCGAGGTCGTCGCGCCCTCCCGGCTGTCCTACACCGAGTCCTTCGACGATCACTGGTATCCGGGCGAGGCCCTGGTCAGCCACGACTTCACCGAGCGGGACGGCGTCACGACCCTCACCACGACCCACCTGTTCGCCTCCAGGCAGGCGCGGGACCTGGTGATCGAGTCGCCCATGGAGCGCGGGGTCCGCGAGGGGTTCGACCGCCTCGACACGCTCCTCCCCGCCCTGCGCCGACCCCTCCCCGGCCTGCGCCGGCCCCTCCCCCGCATCACCGCAAGCGACCATCCCGGAAGCACAGGGTGATCTAAGCTGTACGCGGTGTGACCGCGAGAAGGGGAGGCCCATGCTCGACCAAGCAACCGCCACGGCGACGGAGCCCGCCGGGGAAGCCGGCACGCAGGCCGGCAGGGAGGGCGGCACGCAGGCCGCCGCCCTGGCCGGCGGGCAGGCCCTGGCCAGGGCCGGCGTCGTCGGCGTCACCATCGTCTGGGCCGACAACAACGGCATCCCCCGCTCGCGCACGGTCCCCGCCGCCCAGTACGACGCGGCGATCGAGCGCGGCGTCGGCATCACCCCGCTGTTCGCGGTCTTCGACTCCCACGACGGCATCACCTTCGACCACTCCCCCCTGGGCACCCCGTCGGGCGACATCCGGCTGATGCCGGTGCCCGACCGGCTCGTGCGGCTGGCCGGGCAGCCCGGGTTCGCGTGGGTGCCGGGGCGGCAGGTGGCGGCCGACGGCTCCGCGTGGCCGTACGACCAGCGGGGCGTGCTGGAGCGGCAGGTCGCGCGGGCCGCGGCGCTCGGGCTGGACTTCCTGGCCGGCTACGAGATGGAGTTCCACCTCAGCCGGGCGGGCGACGACGACGGTGACGAGGTGCGCCCCGTCTACGACGGCCCCTCCTACGGCCCGGCCAAGCTGCTGGCCGTCGACGCCTTCGCCGCGCAGCTCCTGCACGACCTCGACCGCAACGGCGTGCCCATCGGCCAGCTCCACGGCGAGTACGGCCCCGGGCAGTTCGAGTTCAACATCTCCCCCGCCGACCCGGTCACCGCCGCCGACCGGCAGCTCCTGGCCCGGCAGACCGTGCATGCCGCGGCCCGCGCGCACGGCCTGCGGGCGAGCTTCGCCCCGCTGGTCAACCCGGGCCAGGTGGGCAACGGCTGGCATCTGCACACCTCACTGTCCCAGGCGGGGGCGAACCTGCTGTCCGGCGGGGACGGCCCGGCGGGGATGACCGCCGAGGGCGGCGCCTATCTGGCCGGCCTGCTGCGCGACCTGCCCGCCGTCGTGGCCGTCACCGCACCGAGCCTGTCGTCGCTGCAACGGCTGCGGCCCGGCTACTGGTCCGGCGCGTACACCTGCTGGGGGGTGGAGAACCGGGAGGCGTCGCTGCGGCTCGTACCGTCCACTCCGCTGCTCGGGGCGGGGCACGCCAACGTCGAGCTCAAGCCGTCCGACGCGGCGGCCAACCCCTATCTCGCCCTCGCGGCGGTCATCGCCGCGGGGCTGGGCGGCATCGAGGACGGCCTCACGCCGCCCGATCCGGTGCAGGACAACCCGGGCTCCTGGAGCGAGGAGCGGCGGGCCGAGCACGGAGTCCACCGGCTGCCCGCCACGGTGACGGAGCAGCTCGGCGCGCTGCTGGGCAACCCGCGCGTGCGGGCCGCGCTGGGCGAGGAGCTGACCGACGCGTTCCGCGCGGTGCGCGTGTCGGACGCCGCCCGGGCCCGCGACCGCGACGCGGCCGACGTCCTGCGCTCCTACCGCTGGCTCTACTGACGACGACCCCGGCGGCCGGCCGTCCGGACGGACGCCCGGCCGGCCGCCCCCGGGAGCCTGGCCGCGCCCCGGGGAACCTGGCCGTGCCCCAGGCGCCTGGCCGTTCTGACGGCGCCGGCCCGTGGCGCGCGCCCCCTGCCGCCGGTCGCGGCGGCGGGAGCGGTTACCGTGGGTACATGACCGCTCACGACGCATCGGGCGCCCCGGGCCAGGGGACATCGGCGGCGCGGGGGACGATGTTCGGGGCGCTGCTGTCCGCGAGCCACACCTGCGCCTTCGAGCAGATCCCGGTCCTGGTGGCGGAGCAGGCGGCGCGGGTGGGCCTGGCCGACGTGGTGATCTACCTGGCCGACCTGCAGCAGGAGGTACTCTCCCCGCTGGCGGGCCTGGCCGCGCCGGCCGGCGAGGCCGAGGACGCCCAGATCTGCATCGAGGGCACGCTGGCGGGGCGGGCGTTCCAGCACGGCCGGATCCTCCCGGCCGCCGTGCACGACCCGCACGAGTGGTGGGTGCCGCTGGTGGACGGCACGGACCGGCTGGGCGTCCTGCGCATCACCGCCACCGACGTGGACCGGGAGGCGCTGCTGGACATGGAGCGCCTGGCCGCGCTGGTGGCCCTGCTGGTGGTCTGCAAGCGCCCGATGAGCGACACCTACGCCAAGCTGGTGCGGCGCAGGCGCATGAGCGTCTCGGCGGAGATGGAGTGGCGGCTCATGCCGCAGCGCACGTTCGGCACCGAGCGCATCGTGATCAGCGGGGTGATGGAGCCCGCCTACGACGTCAGCGGCGACGTGTACGACTACGCCTTCGACGGCCTCCTCGCCCACCTGGCGATCTTCGACGCGATGGGCCACGACACCGCCGCGGGACTGACCGCCAACCTCGCGCTGACGACCCTGCGCAACTGCCGTCACGCGGGCGACGGGCCGGAGGTGGCGGCGCGCCGGATCGACGAGGCGCTCATGGGCATCTTCGGCGGCGAACGGTTCGCCACCGGCATCATCGCCGACCTCGACATCCCCAGCGGCGAGCTGCGCTGGGTCAACTGCGGCCACCATCCGCCGGTCATCATCCGCGGGCGCGCCACCGTCGAGCTGACGTGCGACCCGGGGCCGCCGGCGGGCACCGGGCTGGGGCTGCCCGTGACCGTGAGCCAGACGCGGCTGCAGGCCGGCGACCGGCTGCTGCTCTACACCGACGGCATCACCGAGGCCCGCAACAGCGCCGGCGAGGAGTTCGGCATGGAGCGGTTCACCGACTTCCTCATCCGGCACCAGAGCGACGAGCTGCCGGTGCCCGAGACCCTGCGCCGGCTGATCCTCCACCATCTCGACTATCACGGGCACCGGCTCCGCGACGACGCCACCGTGCTGCTCGTCGAGTGGCCGGGCTCGTGCCCGTACTCCGACGAGCAGGCCGACGCGCTGACCGGCATCCCCCGGGGCGACGCCGTCTGACGCGACGCCGGGGCCCCGCCGCAGGAGAAGGGGCCCGAGACGCCTGTGATCTGCCCCACTTCAGATGCTGAAACATTGCAGATTATGAAAAATCCCCCCTACTCTTGACTGGTGACCATCGTGGACAGCGCTGACGAACTCGGCCGGAGGGACCGGAAGAAGCTCGAGACCCGTGCGGCGCTGGAACGCGCCGCCCTCACGCTCGTCGCCGAGCGCGGCCTGGCGGGGGTCACGGTGGAGGACATCGCCGAAGCGGTCGACGTCTCCTCACGCACGTTCTTCAACTACTTCCCGTCGAAGGAGGACGCGCTCATCGGCCGGAACCAGTTCACCGCCGCCGAGCTGCGCGAGAAGCTGGAAGCCGTCCCGCCGGAGGTGCCCGTCCTGGAGGCGTTGCGGCGGATGGCACGGGCCGAGGCCGAGCATGTTCAGGAGCAGCAGGAGCAGTGGCTGCTGCGGCTGAAGGTGTTCGAACAGAACCCGTCGCTGCTGCCGCGGCTCGTGGCCAGCGGCACCGAGACCGAGCGCGCCGTCACGGAGGCGGTCGCGCGCCGGGCCGGCGTCGAGCCGGGCACGACCGGATATCCCGAACTGGTCACCGCGGCGGGCCTGGCGGCCTTCCGGGTGGCGATGATGCGCTGGAGCGCCGCGGGCGCCCGCCGCCCGCTGGCCGGCCTGGTCGACGAGGCCTTCGCGCAGCTCGCCGCCGGCCTGCCCAACCCGTGACCTGCCCGGTCACCGTCCCCTTTCCACCGTACCGGTAAACGTTTCGCCCTGCCGGCGTCCGCGGGTGTCACCGCGGGCGCCGCTTTGTCTGAGAGAGATTGAGGAAAAATGACATCCACCAGCGCGCAGCCCGAGGCCGAGGCCGCGGCGCCCGCCTCCCGAAGAAAGGTCCTGCAGGCGCTGTCGGGGCTCATGGTGGGCATGTTCGTGTCCATCCTGGCCTCGACGGTCGTGGCCAACGCCCTGCCGCGCATCATCACCGAGCTGCAGGGCACGCAGACGGTTTACACCTGGATCGTCACCGCCGAGTTGCTGGCCATGACGGCCACGGTGCCGCTCTGGGGCAAGATGGCCGACCTTTACAACAAGAAGCTGCTGATCCAGCTCTCGCTGGGGTTGTTCGTGGTGGGCTCGCTGATCGCGGGCCTGACGCCGAACGTGGAGATCCTCATCGTCAGCCGCGTCGTCCAGGGCGTCGGCGCGGGCGGCATGACCGCGTTGTCGATGGTCGTGATGGCGGCCATGATCCCGCCGCGTGAGCTGGGCCGCTACGCCGGCATCTTCGGCGCCGTGTTCGGCGTCGGCACCGTGGCGGGCCCGCTCATCGGCGGCGTGCTCGTGGACACCTCCTGGCTCGGCTGGCGCTGGTGCTTCCTGCTCGGCGTGCCGTTCACGATCGTGGCCATCATCCTGCTGCAGCGCACCCTCGACCTGCCGGTGGTGCGCAAGGAGGTCAAGGTCGACTACCTGGGCGCGCTGCTCATCACGGTGGGCGTGTCCACGCTGCTGATCTGGTCGTCGCTGGCGGGCAACCAGTTCGAGTGGGGCTCCTGGTGGACCGTCGGGCTCGTGAGCGGCGGCGTGATCGTGCTGGCGCTGGCCGTCTGGGTCGAGTCGCGGGCGGCCGAGCCGATCATCCCGCTGGCCATCTTCAAGAACCGCACCGTCGCCCTGGCCACCATCGCCAGCGCGCTGGTCGGCGTGGCGATGTTCGGCGGCACGGTCTTCCTGTCGCAGTACTTCCAGGTGGCGCTCGGCAAGTCCCCGACCGTCGCCGGTCTGATGAGCCTGCCGATGGTGTTCGGCCTGCTGATCTCCTCCACGGTGGCGGGCCAGCTCATCACCAGGACCGGCCGGTGGAAGGGCTTCCTGGTGGCCGGCGGCGTCGTCATGCTCGGCGGGATGGGGCTGCTCGGCACCATCGACGGGCAGACCGGCACCGTGCTGCTCGGCGTCTACATGGCGGTGCTCGGCATCGGCGTGGGCATGCTCATGCAGAACCTGGTGCTCGCCGCCCAGAACGACGTGCCCGCCCAGGACCTGGGCTCCACCACCTCGGTGCTGACCTTCTTCCGCAGCATGGGCGGCACGATCGGCGTCAGCGCGCTCGGCGCGGTGCTGGCCAACCGGGTCACCACGCTCATGACGGAGAAGCTCGGCCCGATGGCCGCCGCCGGTGGCGGCGGCGGCGGCGACCCGCACGCGGTGCCCGACATCTCCAAGCTGCCCGCGCCCGTCGTCCGCGTCATCCAGGACGTGTACGCGACCGCGACCGCCGAGTTGTTCCTCATCGGCGTGCCGCTGACGGCGCTCGCGCTGGTGGCGGTGCTGTTCATCAAGGAGAAGCCGCTGGCCACGCTCTCGGGCGAGGAGCGGCTGGCCAAGGAGCGCGCCGCCGCGGCCGCCGGCCACTGACAGCCGACGCTGACGGCCGCCACCGACGGCCGCCACCGACGGCGGCCATTCACCGCCGCCGTCAGCGGCCGCCATGGGCGGCTCCCCGGTCCGCGGCCTCCGGGTCGCGGGCCGGTCAGGCCACCAGGAGCTGTTCGTCGAGCTCGGCCAGCGTCACCGTGCACAGCCCGCCGCGCTCGGCCCGCACCTCGGTCACCTTGAGCCGCGTGCCGGGGGCGAGGATGAACTCCTCCTCCCCGGTGAACGCCGAGAAGCCGCGGATGCCGACGGCGCGTACCGGGCGCACCTCGAAGAGCGTGCGCTTGCCGCGCCGCCCGAGGAACGCCTGCGCCACGCCCAGCTCCGAGGTGCACGACGACACGCCCCACCACGTGACGGTCCGGCCCACCGGGTACTGCCCCCGCAGGTCCAGCGACACGCCGCGCCACAGCGGCTCGGTGCGGGCGGGCAGCCGCGACACGGCCGAGGACAGCAGCCTCAGGTACGGCAGGTAGGGCACGATCCGGCTGCGGTCCGGGTGGCGCAGGGTGGCGTTGATCTGGCGGTAGAAGGCCGACTCGCAGGTGTAGAGGTACAGCGCCGCGATCTCGTCGGCGGACAGGCCGTGCGCCGCCGCGGCGGCCGCCTGCTTCTCCCCGAACCGGTACGACTGCTCCACGTGCCAGTCGAGCCCCGGCAGCAGCGCGGCCACCGGCGCGACCGAGTCGGGGAAGGGCATGAGCGGGGTGGCGGACACGCCGGTGATGGCCGGCAGCTCCAGGCCCTCGTCCTTGACGCCGGCCAGCCGTTCGAGGTAGAGCTGGTGCAGCTCCATGGTGGAGGCGATGAACGCCCCCATGCGGTCGGCGTCCGCGCCGGAGTCCCCCGCGCGCTCGTTCCAGCCCTTGCTGGGCAGCCAGTCGATGCCGTCGGCGCCGAGCGCGTTCAGCGCCGCGTTCACCTCGGCGAAGTGGTCGCCGTCGCAGAAGATGTCGCCCTGCGCCGCCGGGTTGGGGTGGTCGATGTGCCGGACCTCGACGCCGGGATACTTCTTCTGCAGCCGCTGCACGACGGACTTCAGGGTACGGGCGTGCGCGCCCCACCACGCGAACACCACGCCCCGGTCCTGCTCGCCGGCCTCCTGCTTGGCCCGCAGGATCTCCTCGACGATGCGCTCGACGACCGGCCGCCAGAACGCGGTGTGCCGGTCGGTGGGGATCGCCCCGTCGCCGCTGGCCGTCAGCGCGGCGTTCAGCAGCAGCACGCCCTGCGTGAGCATGGCCTGGAACCACTCCGGCGGCTGCACGGTGTCGTGCTCCTTGAGCAGGGCACGCAGGTCGGCGATCGGCGTCTTCTTGGGGATGCCGTGCTTCCACATCGCCGCCGCCTTGATGATGCAGCGGATGGAGACGGTCCGGCCGAACCGGCTGTCGGCCCAGTCGTGGAAGGTGTTGTCGAACATCGCGATGCCGGTGGCGCTCTCGGCCCGCGGGTAGGGGTTCTGGCCGAAGACGACGACCTTCCACTTGTGCGGCGGGTTGGGCTTGAGCGCCTGGAAGGTGAGCTCCCGTACGGGCACGACGTCCGGGCCGCGGCCGGGGCCGATGAACGCCTCCGCGCCCGGCTGCGACTCGATGACCGGTCTCAGCAGCGGCGCCCACGCCTCTCCCCCGCCCTTGAACAGCTCGGCCAGGGCCAGCGGGTCGTCGGGGGCGGGCTGGGCGGTGACGCTGTCGTCGCTCATCATGGGCTCCTCGATCGGCGGAACGGCAGGGGAATTGTGCCGCATGAGGATCATGGACGCGACGTCGCGGGCGCCGGATCGGGCAAGATCCGGATTGTCGGCAGGGCGCGGTATGGTCATGGCTCCCTGGAAGTCCCCGTACCTGTCCGGAAGTGAGTTCATGACCGTCAAGCTCGTGCAGCCGCCGCTCAAGGTGGTGCTGGTGGACCTCAACCCCAACGTGGTCGCGGAGTGGCTGGCGGCCTTCGCCGACACCCCTGAGGTCGAGATCCGCAAGGGCTCGATCCTCGACCAGCGGGTGGACGCCTGGGTCAGCCCCACCAACGCCAAGGGGCGGATGGACGGCGGCACCGACGCGGCCATCAAGCGCCACCTCGGGGCGGGCATCCAGCTGCGCGTCCAGCGGGCGATCCGCGACCGGTTCGGCGGGTCGCTGCCGGTGGGCAGCGCGGTGTGCGTGCCGTCCGGGGCGACCAACCCGAAGTTCCTGATCTCCACGCCGACCATGCAGCAGTCGGCGCAGGACGTCAGCGAGACCCTCAATGTGGCCCTGGCCTGCGCCGCCGCGTTCCAGGCCATTCACGCGCAGAACGAGCTGCAGCCGGGCAGCATCGGGTCGGTGGCGCTGGTCGGCATGGGCGCGGCGACCGGCCGGGTGCCCGCGCGGGTCTCGGCCAACCTGATGTGGACCGGCTACACCCTCTTCAACGACCACGTCTTCCGCGACTACGACGACCTGCGCGCGACGATCCGCGAGCAGCTCGACGACATCGACAGCAGGCCGCAGGAGGAGCGGGTACGCATCAAGCCGCCCGCGGGCCGTTCCCGCCGCTGACGCCCGCTCCGGGGCCCCGCCGCCGACGCCCGCGGGCCCGTTCCCGCCGCTGACGTCCGCTCCGGGGTCCGGCCGCCGACGGGCGCGCCGGCTCCGCCGTCACCGGGCCCGCCCCGGCGGGGCTCTCATGGGGTGCGTTTCCGAGGGTCAAAAGCGTGGCAACCTCCCCTGAGCCCTGGCGTTTCCCGCGCGGCGGCGGATCGCGCCCGGCTTATCGTGATCGCCGAATCGATCACGGAAGGGCGGCTTCCATGCCGGAACGGCAGGCTCTGGGCAGCGCTTCGGAACCGGGCGGGGCGGCATGAGCGCGCCCCGGTACTCACAGGTGAGCGCGGTGGCGGTGCGCCTGCCCGACGAGGACCTCACCACGCCGGAGCTCGAAGAGCTGCTGGCCGAACGCAATCCCCGCGTGGACGTGCCGCGCGGGCTCATCGAGCGGCTCAGCGGGGTGCGGCGCCGGCACGTCGCGCCGCCCGGCGTGCTGCCCTCCGACCTGGCGGTGGCCGCCGCCAGGGACGTGCTGCGGCAGACGGGGCACGCGCCGCCCGCGATCGACCTGATCATCTACGCGGGCGTGTCGGCCGACGCGGTCGAGCCGGCCACCGGGCACATGGTGGCTGCCAAGCTGGGCGCCGACTGCCCGGTGTTCGACGTGCGCAACGCCTGCAACAGCGTGCTGAACGCGATCGAGGTGGCGGACCTGTTCATCACCTCGGGCCGGCACCGTACGGTGCTCATCGCCTGCGGCGAGGTCATCACGGCCGCCATGCCGTGGCGGCTGGCCTCGGAGGAGGAGTTCACCACCGCGGTCCCCTCCTACACGGTCTCCGACTCGGGCAGCGCGCTGCTGCTCCAGGCCGCCGACGCGCCGGGGGTGCTCGGGCACCGGTTCTGCGCGAACTCGGCGGACTGGGAGGTCTCGGCCATGCCGTTCGTCCGGGACGGCGCCGGCGCCCTGCGCGTCGGGGCCTTCACCATCGACTCGGTGGGGCTGGCGATCGGGGTGCAGAAGCTCGACCGGGAGATCTGGCGCCGGCCGCTGGCCGAGCACGGGCTCGACTGGGACGACATGGCCGCGATCTGCGTGCACCAGCCCTCGCTGGCGGCCCTGGGGGCGGTCTGCGAGCTGGCGGGCATCCCCCGGGACAAGGCGGAGGTCACGATCGCCGATCACGGCAACCTGGCCGCGTCCACGATCCCGATGCAGCTCCACCTGGCCACGGAGGCCGGGCGCGTGCGCCGCGGCGACCTCGTGGCGCTGGTGGGGGTGGCCAGCGGGATCAGCGCCGGAACCGTGCTGCTGCGCTGGTGACGTCCGCCGCCGGCCGCCACGGGGCGCGCGTCGCGCCGGGCGGACGGGTTCGGCACGGGGTGCGCGGGGCGGACGGGTTCGGCACGGGGTGCGCGCCGCGCCGGGCGGACGGGTTCGTTGAACTCTCGCGATTTCTCACATAGTAGTGACGCGAGCACGAAGAGTGAGAATGGGTGGTGTTCGCGGGCATGCGCGATGAAATGGACGCGGTGGCGATCGTCGGAGTGGGCTGCCGGCTGCCCGGCGCGATCACGGACCTGGACGGGCTGTGGCAGGCGCTGGAGCAGGGGGCCGACCTGATCGGAGAGGTCCCGCCCGACCGCTTCGACGCGGCGCGCTGGGTGGACGAGGACTCTCCCCGGCCTGCCAAGAGCTACACCCGGGCAGGCGGATTCCTGGACGACATCGACCACTTCGACGCCGCCTACTTCCGGATCTCGCCGAAAGAGGCGGCGGCCATGGACCCCCAGCAGCGCCTGCTGCTGGAGATGACCGCCGAGGCCCTGGACGACGCCGGCATCGACGCCGCCGCCCTGGCCGGCACGGACACCGCCGTGTTCGTCGGGATCTCCGACAGCTCCTACGGCACCCGGCAGACGCTGCACACCGAGCAGGTCGGCCCGTACACGATGGCGGGCTCGGCCCTGTCGATCGCGGCCAACCGCATCTCGCACGTCTTCGACCTGCGCGGCCCGAGCATGGCGGTGGACACGGCCTGCTCGTCCTCGCTGCTGGCGGTGGAGCGGGCCTGCCGGGCGCTGGCGGCCGGCACGAGCCGGGTGGCGCTGGCCGGCGGGGTGAACGTGCTGCTCTCCCCGGCCGGCTACGTCGGGTTCAGCCAGGCGCGCATGTTGTCGCCCAGCGGCCGGTGCGCCGCCTTCTCCGCCCGGGCCGACGGGTTCGTGCGCGCGGAGGGCGGCGGGGTGGTGGTGCTGAAGCGGCTGGCCGACGCGCTGGCCGACGGCGACCGCGTGCACGCCGTCATCGCCGCCGCCGGCACCAACAACGACGGCCGCACGAACGGCCTGTCGCTGCCCAACGCGGCGGCGCAGGAGGAGCTGCTGCGCCAGGTGTACGGGCGGGCCGGCCTCCACCCCGACGACCTCGTGTACGTCGAGGCGCACGGCACCGGCACCCAGGCGGGCGACCCCGCCGAATGCCTGGCCCTGGGGCGGGCGCTGGGCCGGGCCCGCACCCGGGGCGCGCTGCCCATCGGCTCGGTCAAGTCGAACGTGGGTCACCTGGAGCCCGCCTCGGGCATGGCGGGGCTGTTCAAGGCGCTGCTGGTGCTCCGGCACGGCGTCATCCCCGCCTCCCTGCACGCCGACGAGCTGAACCCGGGCATCGACTTCGACGGCCTGAACCTGTCCGTCGTCACCCGCGCCGCGCCGGTGAGCCTGCCCGCGGGCGGGCGGGTGCTGGCCGGCGTCAACTCCTTCGGGTTCGGCGGCAGCAACGTGCACGTCGCGCTCGCCGCCCCGCCGCAGATCGAGGCGCAAATCGAGGCGCAAATCGAGGCGCAGGTCGAGGCGCAGGTCGAGGCGCAGGTCGAGGCGCAGGTCGGGGCGCCGCCCGTACGGGAGCGGCTGGGGGCGCGGCTGCCCGTGGTGGTGTCGGCGCGCACGCGGCGCGCGCTGGAGCGGGCGGTCGAGCGGGCCGCCGGCCACCTGGACCGGCTCGGCGACGCGGACCCGGCGGCCTTCTACGACACCGCCTACACGGCGACGCGCCGGCGCGGGCTGCATCCGTACCGGGCCGCGGTGCTGGCGGACTCGCCGTCCCGCGCGGCGGCGGCGCTGCGCTCCCTCGTACGCGACGACGCCCCCGCCGTCACGGGCGGGGCGCGCGGCGACGAGACCAGTGCCGTGGCGTTCGGGGAGGGCGTGGAGCACGGCCGGGTGGCGTTCGTGTTCTCCGGCAACGGCTCGCAGTGGGCGGGCATGGGCGCCGACCTGCTGGAGCGCGACCGGGTGTTCCGCTCGGCCGTGGCGGAGGTGGACGCGGCGCTCACGCCGCTGCTGGGCTGGTCGGTGCTGCACGAGCTGGCCCTGCCCGCGCGGCGGTGGCGGCTGTCGCTGACGGAGGTCGCGCAGCCGTTGTTGTTCGCGGTGCAGGCCGGCCTGGTGGCGATGTTGCGGGCGGCGGGCGTCCGGCCGGGGGCGGTGCTGGGGCACAGCGTCGGCGAGGTCGCCGCCGCGTACGCCGCCGGCGCGCTGACGCTGGAGCAGGCCGCCCGGGTGATCGCCGCGCGCGGCACCGCCCAGGCGGCCACCATGGGCATGGGGCGGATGGCCGCCGTCGCCCTGCCCGCGGAGCAGGCCCGGCAGGTGCTGGCCCGGTACCCCGGCGTGGAGCTGGCCGCCGTCAACAGCGACCGCGACGTCACCGTGGCCGGGCCCGAGGACCGGCTCAAGCAGCTCGGCGCGGACCTGGAGGCGGACGGGGTGTTCGTCCGCCGGCTCGACCTGGACTATCCGTTCCACAGCACCGCGATGGACGCCATCCGCGAGCCGCTGACCGCCGCCCTGGCCGGGCTGACGCCGGGGCCGGCCGGGATCACGCTGGTGTCCACCGTGACCGGCGAGCCCGTGCGCGGCGAGGAGCTGACCGCCGATCACTGGTGGCGCAACGTGCGCGAGCCGGTGCTGTTCGGCGCCGCCGTCGAGCACGTCCTGCGCACCGGGCACGACGTGCTCGTCGAGGTGGGGCCGCACCCGGTGCTCCGCTCCTACCTGCGGCGCGTCTCCGGGCAGGCCCGCCGGCCCGCCTGCCTGGTGACCACCGTGCGCCGCGAGGAGCCCGGCCCCGCCACCATGGACCGCGCCGTCGCCACGCTCGTCGCCTCGGGGGCCCGGCTCGACTGGGACGGCTACTTCCCGCGTCCCGGCCGGGTGCGTACGCTGCCGTCCTACCCGTGGGAGCGCGAGCCGTTCGGCATCGGCGGCCCCGACACCTGGACCCGCGGCAGCGGCACGGGCGCGCTGGACCATCCGCTGCTCGGCGAGCGGCTGCCCGCCCCGCACCCCACCTGGCACGGCCGGCTCGAACGCCCGCTCGCGCCCTGGCTGACCGACCACCGCATCGGCGACTCGGCCGTCATGCCCATGACCGGCTACGTCGAGATGGCGCTGGCCGCGGCGCGGCTGGCGCGTCAGGAGGACGGCCGGGCGATGGAGGCGGACCGGGCGATGGAGGTGGACCGGGCACGCGTCAGCCGGGCGCTGGTGCTCCCGGAAGGGCCCGACGCCCGCCCGCTGTACGTCCAGACCTTGCTGTCGCCGGAGACCGGCACCGTGATCGTCACCGGCACCGACGACGTGGGCCGCCCGCCGCAGGAGCACTTCCGCGCCCGGGTGCGCCCGCTGCTGCGCGAGAGCCCGCCGCCGCTGGACGTCGCCGCGCTGCGGGCCCGGGCGCGCACCGAGCTCGACGTGGACGACTACTACCGGCGGGCGGCGCGGGGCGGGCTGGCGTACGGGCCGGCCTTCCGGGTGCTGACCGGTCTGTGGCGGGGCGAGGGCGAGGTGCTCGGCGCCTACTCCGTGCCGGCGCAGGCCGAGGGGCGCTACCACGTGCACCCGGCGCTCCTCGACGGGGCGCTCCAGGCCGGGGTGTCGTGGCTGCTGGAGGCGCTGGAGCAGGGCGAGGCGTTCCTGCCGTCGGCGATCGGCGCGGTGCGGGTCCACCGCGCGCCGGCCGCCGAGGGGCTCTTCCACGTACGCGAGCGGGCGCGCGGCGACGACGAGGCGCGCTGGGATCTCGTCGTCACCGACCCCGACGGCACGGTCGCCGTCGAGGTGGAGGGGTGCAGGCTGCGCCGCAGCGGGCTCAGCGCGGTCCTCCCGGTACGCCGCTTCCGCACCGAGCTGCGCGCCCGTCCTCATGACGACCTGCCGGGCGAGCCGTGGCCGCTGCCGGGGCCCGCGCTGATCGCGGACGCGGCGGCCGAGGCCGTCGCCCCGGTGCGCCGGGCGTGGGACGCGCTGCGTTACGGCCGGTTCGCCGACCTCATGGAGAGCGCCTTCGCCCGCGCCCTGGCCGCCGCCCTGACCGAGGTGGCGCCCGCCGCCCGGGACGGCGTGACGCTCGCCGGCCTGGAGCGGGCCGGCCTGTCCCCGGACCGCACCGCCCTGGTCCGCCACGCCCTCCTCCTCCTGGAACGCCACGGCCTGGCGGAACTCGATCACGACCCTTCGGAGCCCGGACGCCATGGCCTGCCGAAGCCGGAGCGGGAGCGGGCCGGTTCGGAGGAAGCCGGGGACGGGTGCCGGTTCCGGCTGGTCGAGCCCGGCGGCGGACCCGGCGACGGCGGACCCAGTGACGGCGGGCGCGGCGGCGACGGACGCGGCGGCGAGCTGTACGGTGCGGGGAATCCGTTCGCCGCCGAGCAGGCGCTGACCGCCCTGTGCGTGAGCCACCTGGAGCCCGTCCTGCGCGGGCGCCGCGACCCCGCCGCCCTGCGCACCTCCGGCGGCGGTGCGGAGCTGCTGGAGCAGGTGCGCGACATCGCGCCGCTCAGCCTGTACGGCAACCGGGTGGCGCGGGCCCTGGTGGCGGAGATCGCCCGGCGCTGGCCCGCGGACCGGCCGCTGCGCGTCCTGGAGGTGGGCGGCGGCACGGGCGGCACGGCCGCGGCGCTGCTGCCGATCCTGCCGGCCGACCGCACCCGCTACCTGTTCACCGACCCCGACGACCTGGCCGTGGGCCGGGCCCGGCGGCGGCTGGCCCGGTTCGACTTCGCCGACTTCCGGTGCTTCGACCCGGACGCCGACCCCGCCGGTCAGCGGCTGAGCCCCGGCGGATGGGACCTGGTGATCGCCGCCCACTCCCTGCACCTGGCCAAGGACCTCACCGGCGCGCTGCGCCGCCTGTCCCGGCTGCTGGTGCCCGGCGGCCAGCTCCTGGCCGTGGAGCCGCACCGCCCGCCGGTCGCCGCGTACGCCGGCCTGCTGCCCGGTTACTGGGACGTCGCCGACTCCCGGCTGCGTCCCCGCTCTCCCCTCCCGGAGGCGGAGCGCTGGCCCGCGCTGCTGGCCGAGTCCGGGTACGGGGAGGTCACGCGCATCGGGGACACCGACGGCACGTGCTCGGTCCTGCTGGCCGCGGCCCAGGGCTCCCGGCCCCGCCCCACCCGGCCGGCGCTGAGCCCGTCCCAGACCTGGATCATCGTGACAGACCGGCCCCAGGATCAGGCAGCCGACCGGCCCCAGGATCGGGTGACGGACCGGCCCCAGGACCGGGCCCAAGGCGAGGCGGCGGGCCGGCCGCAGGGCTCTCTCGTCTCCGCGCTCGCGGACCTGGTGGCCGAGAGCGGCGGCAGGGCGGTGCCGGCCAGTGCGGCCCAGGGCCCGGCCGGGCTCCTGGCACACGTGCCGCCGGACGCCACGTCCGTGTCGTTCGCCCTCGTCCTGGAGCCCCCGCGGGCCACGAACACCGCCATGAACAGCGCCACGAACACCGCCGTGAACACCGCCGTGAACACCGCCACGAACACCGCCGTGGACGCCGCGGAGGCCGTGGAGGCGGCCTGCCGGGGGGTGGCCGCGTTGCGCACGATCGCGGAGGCGTGCCGCGACCTGCCCCCCGCCATCCCGGCGACGCTGTGGCTGATCACCGGCCCCTGCGCCGCCCTGCCGGCCCCCGGCGAGGACGACACCACCGAGCGAGCCCCCGTGACCGCCCAGGACCGTCCGTCACAGGCCACGGTCCAGGGCGGGGCCGACCCGGCGAAGGCGGCCCTCGGCACGGCCCGGCCGGCGCCCGCGGGCGCGCAGGACGCGGCCGAGGTGGTGCATGCGGCCGTATGGGGGGCGGCGCGGTCGCTGGGGAACGAGCGGCCCGAGCTCACGGTGCGCCGGGTCTCCCTGCACCGCGCCGGTGACGCGCTCGCCGACGCCGCCCGGCTGCTCACCGAGCTGATGCGCCCCGGCGACGAGGACGAGATCGTGCTGACCGGCCAGGGGCGTTTCGCCGCCCGTACCAGGGAGGTCGCCGAGCGGCCCGCCCGGCGGGCGGGCCGGGCTCCCTGCTCGCTGGTGATCCGCGACCCGGGGCTGTCGCACCGGGTGACCTGGCGGGAGTCGCGCGTGCCCGAGCCCGCTCCGGGCGAGGTGCTGATCGAGGTCCGCGCGGCGGGCCTGAACTATCGTGACCTGGTCCACGCGGTCAACCTGCTCCCCAGCGAGGCGCTAGAGGCCACCGGCTCCCCGCTGGGCCTGGAGTGCGCGGGCGTGATCACCGCGGTCGGCGAGGGCGTGCCCGCGGCGCGGATGGGCGAGCGGGTGGCGGCGATCGCGAACGGGCTGGCCACCCATGTGACGACGCCCGCCTGGGCCGCGTTCCCGGTGCCCGACGGCCTGGGCTTCGCCGCGGCGGCCACGATCCCGCTGGTCTACGCCACGGTGCACGTCGCCCTGGTGGACGAGGCGCGGGTGCGGCCGGGCGAGACGGTGCTGGTGCACGGCGGCGCGGGCGGCGTGGGCCTGGCCGCGATCCGGTACGCCCGCCGCCTGGGCGCGAAGGTGATCGCCACGGCGGGCACCGAGGCCCGGCGCGACCTGCTGCGCGCGATGGGCGTGGAGCACGTGCTGGACTCCCGTACGCTGCACTTCGCCGAGCAGGTCAGGAGCCTGACCGGCGGGCGCGGTGTGGACGTCGTGCTCAACTCGCTGGCCGGCGAGGCGCTCACCAGGAGCCTGGAGACCCTCGCGCACGGGGGCCGCTTCGTCGAGCTGGGCAAGCACGACATCTTCGGCGACCGGCCCCTCCCGCTGCGGCCCTTCGGCGGCAACGTCTCCTTCTGCGGCCTCGACCTGGGGCTGCTGATCGCCCGCGACCCGGCCAGGGCCGCCGGGGTGGCCGCGGAGCTGGCCGAGGCGGTCAGGGCCGGGGACGTGACGCCGCTGCCGCACACGGTCTTCCCCGCCGCCCGGGCCGGCGACGCGTTCGCGCTCATGCGCCACTCCCGGCACGTCGGGAAGATCATCCTGTCGTTCGACCCGCTCGACGAGCCGATCGAGGCGGAGCCCGCGCCGCGTGCCCCGCGTCTCGACCCGGCGGGGACGTACCTGGTGACCGGCGGGCTGGGCGGGTTCGGCGCGGCCACCGCCCGCTGGCTGGCCGATCGGGGCGCGCGCCACCTGGCGCTGGCAGGCCGCCGCGGCGCGCGCAGCCCGGAGGCTCCGGCCCTGCTCAAGGAGCTGGGCGAGCGCGGGGTGGCGGTGAGCGTGCACGCGGCCGACGTCACCGACCGGGACACGATGGCCGGCATCGTACGCGGGGCGCGTGAGGCGGGCCGGCCGGTGCGCGGCGTCGTCCACTCGGCCATGCACCTCGACGACGCGCCGCTGCCGGAGCTGTCCGACGACCGGATCAGGGACGTGCTCCGTCCCAAGGTCGCGGGCGCGCTGGTGCTCGACGACGTGACGCGGGACGAGGAGCTGGACCTGTTCGTCCTGTACTCCTCCGTCTCCGCCACGATGGGGCAGATCGGTCAGGCGTCGTACGCGGCGGCGAACCTGGCCCTGGAGGCGCTGGCCCGCCGCCGGCGCGCCCGCGGCCTGCCGGGGCTGGCCGTCTGCCTCGGCGTGCTCGCGGAGACCGGCGTCGTCGCCCGTGGCGAGCAGGGGGAGCGGCTGGCCGCGTTCGGGGTCGAGCCCGTGCGCCCGGCCGAGGCGTTCACCGCCGTCGAGGACCTGCTCGTCGCCGGCGCGCCGGTGGGCGGCGTCGGCCGTCTCGACTGGAGCCGGCTGCGCGGCCTGCTCCCCGCGCTCGACCGGCCCCGGATGTCGCCGGTCATGCCGGCCGGGCTGGAGCGGGACGCCTCCGGCCCCGACGAGCTGGCCAGGCGGCTGGCCGCGCTGCCGGCCGAGGAGGCGCTGGCGCAGGTCGGCGAGCAGCTCCGGGGGTTGTTGTCGGCGGTGCTGCACCTGCCGGCCGACCAGATCGCGCAGGACCGCAAGCTGGCCGACTACGGCATGGACTCCCTGATGGGCGCGCAACTGCTCGTCTCGGTCCGCCACCGGTACGGCGTCGACATCCCGCCCATGGAGCTGCTGCGCAGCGGCGGGACCGTCGCCGACCTCGCGCACGTCGTCCTCGGCCGGCTGGCCGGGCCGCGGCAGGCGTGAGGCGGCGAGCGAAGGGAGGGCCTCATGCCGCTCGGCAACACCCGCGGCCACACCGGCCCCACGGCCGCCGCGGCTGAGGCCACCGGCCCGGCCGGGACGACCTCGGCCAGCCCGCCGGGCGGGGACGGAACCGGCATCCCCGGCAGGGGCGGGGGCGTGCTCGATCGGCTGGCGCGGGCCGCGGCCCGGCGCGGGCGGCTCGTCATCGCGGTGTGGCTGATCCTCGCCGCGGCCTCGGCGGCGCTGCTGCCCGGGCTGACGCACCGGCTGGCGCCGCCCTCGCTGGAGGTGCCCGGCTCGGAGTCCGCCAGGGCCGCCGCCCTGATCGCCCGCGGGCTGCCCGAGCTGGGCACCGAGCAGATGCTGCTGGCCTTCGACTCGGCCCGGCTGGACACCGACGCGCCGCCCTACCAGCGCGCCCTGGAGGCCACCGTACGCGCGCTGGACCGCCGGCCCGACGTCGGCGCGCTGCTGCCGCTGCCGGCCGTCGAGGGACAGCACCCGCACCGCGTCTACGTCCTGACCGGCGTGCACGGCGACGAGCTGACCCGGCAGCGGCGGCTGCCCGCGCAGCTCGCGACCGCCCGGCAGGCCGCCCACACCGCCTCCGGGGGGCAGGTCACGGTCACGGTCATCGGCGTCAGCCGGGCGTTCGCCCAGCTCGCCCACACCGACATGGGCGACCTGCGGGCGATGGAGCTCAAGACCGTGCCGCTGGCGGTGCTGCTGCTGGTGCTCGGGCTGGGGGCGGTGGGGGCCGCGGCCGTCCCGCTGCTGGTGGGCGGCGCGGCGATCCTGACCGGCACGGGCGCGCTCACGCTGGCGGGCGCGCTCGGCCACGTCGACTCCACGATGCTGACCTTCACCGTCACCATGTCCGTGGGGCTCGGCCTGGACTACGCGCTGCTCGTCCTGCTGCGCTACCGGCAGGCCCGCCGCGCGGGACGGCCGCCCCTGGACAGCGTCGGCCACGCCGCCGCCACGGCGGGCGGCACGGTGTGCTGGTGCGCGATGGCGATCATGGTGACGGCGGGCGGGCTGCTGATCGTCGACGTGCCGTGGGCGCACTCCATGGCGCTGGCGGGCGTGCTGGCCGCGTTCGTCACCATGCTGGCGGCGCTGACCCTGGCCCCGGCCCTGCTGCCCCTCCTGGACCCGTACCTGGAGTGGGGCGCCCTCCCCTGGCGCCGCCGGCCCGCGCGGGCCGGCTCGCCCGGGGGGTCGGTCGCAGCCGGCTCGCCCCGGTGGCTGCGGGGGGCCGCGCACCTGATGCGCCACCCCGTCCGGTACGCGCTGGCCGCGACCGCGCTGCTGCTGGTGGCCGCCGTACCGGTGCTGGACATGCGGCTGGGCCTGCACTACGACCGCGAGACGCTGGCCGGCACCGACATCGGCGAGGGGCTGGCCAGGCTGGAGTCCGACGGGGTGGCCAGCCTGACCAGCCTGGCCCTGCCCCACCCGGCGGGCGGCGGCCCGGTGGACACCCTCGCGCTGGCCGAGGCGCTGCGCGCCGACCCGCGGGTCACGCTGGTCAGCGCGCTCGACAACGGCGAGGACCTGACCCTGCTGCTGATCGCCGACCGGTTCGCGCCCGACAGCGCCGCGTCCGCCGCGTTCCTGCGCGACGTGCACGCCCGCGCGGCCGAGCTGCTGCCGGCCGGGCAGGAGGTGCTGGCCGTGGGGCCGGCGGCGCGGCTGGCCGACCTGTCGGCGGGGGCGCTGGCCGGGTTGTGGACGGTGCTCGGGGTGGTGCTGCTGTCGTCGTTCGCGCTGCTGCTGATCACCTTCCGCAGCCTGCTGATCCCGCTGAAGGCGGTGGCCATGAACGTTCTGTGCGTCTGCGCCGCGTTCGGGCTGCTCACGCTCTGGTACCAGGACGCGGGCACGGCGGCGGCCGACGTCAACGTGCTGCTGCCGGTGATCGTCTTCACCATCGTGTTCGGCCTGTCCCTGGACTACGAGGTCTTCCTCGTCCACCGCATCGCCGAGCACTACCGCCTGCGGGGCGACAACACCGCCGCCGTGCTGCACGGGCTGCGGCACACCGCCCGCCCCATCACCCTGGCCGCCGCCATCATGGCCGTCACCTTCGGCGGGCTGATGTTCACCCGGCGGCTGGACTTCCAGCAGGCCGGGTTCGCGGTGGCGGTGGCCATCGTCATCGATGCCACGCTGATCCGGATGGTCCTCGTGCCGTCCCTGATGCGGCTGCTCGGGCACCGCAACTGGTGGCTGCCGGACCCGCTGAACCGCCTCCTGCCCCCCTTCACGCCGCCCGCCCCGGCCGGCGCCCCCGCCCCGGCCGGTGCTCCTGTGCCGACCGGTGCGCCGCCGCCGCCGTCCGGCGTGCCCGCCGAGGAGCGCTGAGGGACGCCGAGGGCGCCGAAGGGCGGGGTCAGCGGCGCAGGAAGGCGGCGACGGCGGGCACGAGCCGGTCGTGGGCGTCTTCGAGCACGTAGTGTCCCGCGTCGCGGTAGACGTGCACCTGCGCGTCCGGGAAGCGCCGCCGCCACTCGGCGAGCATGGCGGGGTCGAGCACGGGGTCGCGCAGCCCCCAGCCGATCAGCACCGGCCGGTCGGCGAACCCGCCGAGGCTCTCCCCCGTCCGCCGCAGCTCGGGCCAGGCGGGATCGCCGGGTCCGAGCGGAATGTCCTGCACGAACCGCTGCACGGCGACCCGGTGCCCGGCCTGGCCGACCCGGTGCCCGGCCTGGCCATCACCGCGATCGCCGCTGGGGTCGCCACTGGGACCGCCACTGGGACCGCCACTGGGACCGCCACTGGGACCGCCGGCCGAGCCGGCGGGCCCGGCCGGGTGGCGGTCGGGGGACAGGAACGCCGCGCGCACCTCGGCGGGCAGGCGGCGGCGCACCCCGAACGGCGGCAGCGTGGCGGCCCGGGCGAAGGCGTGGTGCCGCAGGAACAGGCGCGCCCCCAGCCGGGTCTCCCGCAGCAGCCAGAACGGCAGCCGCAGCGCCGGCCTGACCCGCGCGCCGTGCGGGTTGGGGAAGGCGGCGGTGTTCAGCACGACCAGGCGCGCCACGCGGCCGGGGTGGCGGCGCGCCCAGCCCATGCCGATGGGGCCGCCCCAGTCGTGCATCACCAGGGTCCAGCCGCGGGCCGGGGCCCGGCCGCTGTCGATGAGATGCGTGGTCAGGGCGTCCAGGTCGTCGATGCGGGAGGTGAGGGTGAAGGCGTAGCGGTCCTCCCCCGGCTTGTCCGAGCGGCCCATGCCGATGTGGTCGGGCGCGACGCAGCGGTGCTCGCCGCGCAGCGCGAGGATCAGGCGCCGCCACAGGTAGCTCCACGACGGGTTGCCGTGCAGCATCAGCACGGGCGCCCCGTCCCCCTCGTCCACGTAGTGCTGGCGCAGCCCGTTCCTGGTGAACCAGTGCGGGGCGAACGGGTATCCGGGCAGGTCCTCGCTCATGGCAGCCGGGCCTCCTGACGGTCGGTCATGGCAGGTGGGTCCCTCGCCGGGCGGCGGGGTGGGCGGCGAGGTGGGCGGCGAGCCTGGACAGGCCGTCGGACATGCGCACGCGGGGCGCGTACCCGAGGTCGCGGCGGGCCGCCGACAGGTCGAACCAGTGGCTGGTGGTGGCCTGGCACACGGCGAGCCGGGTGAACGGCGGCGTCACCCCGGCGATCCGGCACGCGGCCTCCACCACCGGGGCCGCCAGCCGGGCCGCCCGGGCGGGCACCCGCCGCGTCACGGGAGGCAGCCCGGCCGCCCCGAGCAGGGCGTTGACCCACTCCGCCAGGGTGCACGGCTCGTCCTGGCCGATGAAGTACGCCCGCCCCGAGACCCGCCCGTCCTGGGCCAGCCGGTCCAGGGCCAGCAGGTGCGCCTCGGCGGCGTTGTCGATGTAGACGGTGTCGACGCGCTTGCCCGGCGCGCGCGGCAGCAGCAGCCTGCCCTGCCTGGCCCGCGCGGTGAAGCGCGGCAGGAAGTGCGGGTCCCCCGGCCCCCAGATCAGGTGGGGGCGCAGCGCGACGGTGGCCAGGCGGTCGCCGTTCGCGGCCAGCACGAGGCGCTCGGCGGCGGCCTTGGTGGCCGGGTAGGGCGCGAGGAAGCGGCGGGCGTAGGGCGCCGACTCGTCCACGCCTTCCAGGTCACGGCCGTCGTACACGACGCTGGGGGAAGAGGTGTGCACGAGCCGGGCGACGCCGGCGCGCAGGCAGGCGGCCAGCACGTTGGCGGTGCCGTCCACGTTGATCGTCCGGTAGTCGCGGGCCGGCCCCCACAGCCCGGCCAGGGCCGCGCAGTGCACGACGGCGTCGCATCCGGCCACCGCCCGCTCCACGGCGCGCGGGTCGCGCAGGTCGCCGCGGAGCTGCGCGACGCCGTACGCGTCCAGCGCCGGGTGCGGCCGGCGGTTCAGCGTGCGGACCTCGTCGCCGCGCCCGGCCAGCAGCCGGCAGACGGCCCCGCCCAGGAAGCCACCGCCCCCGGTCACCAGGACCCTCATCGCCCACCGGCCCCGAGCGCGCGGGCCGCCCAGCGGGCCAGCACCGGACGGCGGATCTTGCTCGCGTGCCGGACGTCCATCGGGAAGCTGCGGTGGAACAGCACCTCGCCGACGACGGGCACCGCCGCGCGCACCCGTTCGGCCAGCTCGCGCCGCGCGGCCCTGGGCAGGCCGGGCTCGCACTCCACGCAGAGCACCGGCCGCTGCCGCCCCGGCGGGCCGACGCCGACCAGCGCGCTGCGCCGCACGCCCGGCAGGCCGTCGCAGATCGGCTCGACCTGGTCGGTGTAGAGGTCGCCGTCGCGGGTGCGTACGCGCTCGCTCTTGCGCCCCGCGAACCACAACCGCCCGCGCTCGTCCTGCCACCCCAGGTCGCCCATGCGGTGCACGGTCACGCCGCCGTCGTCGATCCGGGCGAGCCGGGTGTCGTGCGGCCGGCCGAGATACGGGTCGCCGACGGCCGGGCCCGCCACCGTGATCTCCCCGACGGTCCCCGCCGGCGCCAGCAGGTCGTCCGACCAGACGGGGACGGGCTCGTCCGAGACGGCGATGATCCGTACCTGGTTGCCCGGCAGCGGCCTGCCCAGGCACGTGCCGGCGCCGCGTGCGGTGGCCTCGGCCGTCGCGGTCAGCTCGGCCGCGTCCGCCACGCTGACCAGCAGCGACTCGGTGGCCCCGTACACCGAGCGCAGGTCCGCGCCCGGGGGCAGGCAGCGCAGGGCGCGCCGCAGCACCCCGACGGGCAGCGGGGCGCCCGCGGTGAGCACCATCCGGACCGTGTCGAGCGGCTCGCCGGTGCGCAGGCAGTGGCGGGCCAGCCGGTCCAGCAGCGCGGGGGCGGCGAACAGGGCGGTCGCGCCGTGCCGCCGGATCGAGGCGGCCATGGCGGCGGGATCGGTGCGCTCGGGATGGCGCAGGTTCGTCCGGGGGATCACCGCGCCGCAGCCGATGGCGGGCGCGGCCACCGCGAACGGCAGGAAGGTCGAGTACAGCGTGCCGCCCGGCTCCAGGGAGCCCAGCAGGCCCAGCAGCGCGGCCTGCCCCGCCAGGTGCCGATGCCGCAGCGGGACGCCCTTGGGCGCGCCGGTGGAGCCGGAGGTGAACACGATCAGCGCCGGGTCGTCCGCCTCCGGCCGCGGCCACGGGCCCGCCGGCGCCGGTGAGCGGCCGAACCACCTCGGGCTCCGGCCGGCCGTGATCAGGACGCGGAGGCTGTCCCGGCCCCATCCGAGCACGGCCCGCGCCACCCGGGCGCGGGCGATCCCGACGAACGCCTCGGGCGCGGCCTCGGCGAGACAGGCGCCCATCGCCCGTACGCCGAGCCCCGGGTCGATCAGCACCGGCACGGCCCGCAGCCGGAACAGCGCGAAGATCAGCGCGACCAGCTCCGGCCCCGGCGGCACCAGCACGGCGGTGCGCGTCCCCGCCGCCACCCCCGCCCGCGCCAGGGTCCCCGCCGCACGATCGACCAGTTCGTCCAGCTCCCCGTACGTCACCGTCCGCCCGCCCCGCCACCCGGACGAGCCGCGCCACCCGGACGAGCCGCCCGGCCAGCCGGACGGGAGGCGGCCGTCGAAGCGGTAGGCCACCTCGTCCGGGCGGTCCCTGGCCCATCGTTCGGCCATCGCCATCACGTCGGCGTGCTGCGTGCTCACTGCTGTCGTCCCTCTCGCTGTCATGAACGGGGTCCGCGGGCAAGGGGGAAGACGGCCTGACGGTCAAATGTTGCACCGCGCTACGTCTGGCGCGTTTCGAGCGACACGCACATGGTTACTCTCCGTAGCAAAAACCTGATCTTATGTGAATGGAGCAGGACTATGCGCCGCCTCATCGCCATACTCACCCTGACCGCCTCGGCCGCCACGCTGCCGGTCGTCCTCGCCGCACCGGCCATGGCCGTCACGGCCTTCGACTGCGTCCTCGGCTTCGGCTTCGTCATCCCCGATCCCGCCAGCCAGACCCGGTGGCTCTGCTACGGCGGGCGGAGCAACAACCAGCCGGTGTCCGGGCTCCTGACCGACGGCACGCCGGCCGTGGTGCGCTGAACCCGGGCGTCGCCGCTAGCAGGGCGTCGCCTCCAGCACGGGGAGGTCCTGCGGCAGCGACGTGCCGAACAGCCGGGACTGCGCCGGAGCCTGCCCCTTCTCCGGCGCGACCGCCGGCAGGCCCTTCATCAGGCCCGTCGCGGCGAAGAACTCCGCGAACGCCTGGGCGAGGGCCCGTACGGGGACGCGCATGCAGAACTTGCCCAGGCCGTCACCGCCGAGGGGCTCGACGGCGGTGCCCGCCAGGGGCCACTCACCGAAGACGGTGTCGGCTTCCGCCCCGGTCCCCGCGCCGGTCACCTCTCCGGACGTCTCCACCTGCCCCGTGCCTGCCGCCGCCCCTGGCGTCCCCGCGGACGCCGCCTGCGGCGTCCCTACGGGCCTTGCTTGGGGCGTCCCGGCACCCGGCACCGCGGCGGGAGCCGTCCGGGGCGGCGGCGCGGCGGGGGCCGGGTCGGCGGGGATCGTGGCGGCGGTGGCTGCGGGAATCGTGGTAGCGGGGCCGGCGAGCAGGGCGCCGCAGAGGGCGGTCGTGGACAGGACGTACGTATACACGGCGTGTTCCTCGGTCAGATCGGTGCGAAGATCAAAGTGGCGTTGTGGCCGCCGAAGCCGAACGAATTGGACATGACCGGCCCCGGCGGCAGAGGCCGCGCCTCGCGGGCGACGTCGATGGGGCACTCCGGGTCGAGGTTCTCCAGGTTGGCCGTGGGCGGCAGGGTCAGCTCGCGCATCGCCAGGATCGCGGCCACGGCCTCGATCACGCCGGCAGCCGCGATGGCGTGCCCCGTGACCCCCTTGGTGCCGGTCACCGGCACGCCGGCCGGGCCGAACAGCCGGCTGATCGCCTGGGCCTCGCCCAGGTCGTTCAGGCGGGTGCCGCTGCCGTGCGCGTTGACGTGCGCGATCTCGCCCGGCTCCAGTCCGGCGTCGGCCAGCGCCGCGCGCATGCAGCGGTAGGCCCCCTCGCCCTGGGCCGCCGGGGCGGTCAGGTGGTGGGCGTCGGAGCAGGAGCCGTACCCGGTGAGCTCGGCGTGCACGCGCGCGCCCCTGCGCAGGGCGTGCTCCAGGTTCTCCAGGACGAGGAACGCGGCGCCCTCGGCCAGCACGAACCCGTCGCGGTCCCGGTCGAACGGCCGGCTGGCGCGCTCGGGCGCGGCGGTCCTGCGTGACAGGGCGCCGCAGCGGTCGAACGCGAGCAGCACGGTCGGGGTGAGGCAGGACTCGCTCCCACCGGCGATCACCAGGTCGGCGGAGCCGTCGCGCAGCAACCGGGCTCCCTCGCCGATGGCGTTGGAGCCGGAGGCGCAGGCCGTGCCGATCGTGAGGCTGTGACCCTTGATCTGGTGGCGGATGCTGATCGCGGCGGCGGCCGCGTTGTGCATGACCATCGGCACGTAGAGCGGACCGGGCGCCGTCGGCCGCGCACCGCCGGCCACACCCGCGCCCGGCGTCCGCGACTTGCCGAGCGTTCCCGCGTCCGGCGTCCGTGGCTCACCGAGCGATGCCGCGTCCTGCGTCCGTGCACCGCCGAGCACACCCGCCTCCAGTGTCCGCATGCCGCCGAAGCAGATGCCGGCCACGACGGCCCGGCGCTCGGGCGGCACCCGCACGCCCCCCGCACCGCCGGACCCTCCCCCGCGCCCACCGTCGCAGGCCCCGTCGAACGCGTCGGCGAGCGCGTCGTCGGCCGCGCACACCGCGAGCTGGGCCACCCGGTCGAGCCGGTCCGCCTCCCTCGGCGTCAGGTACCCCCCGACGTCCAGCTCGCCCACCTCGCAGGCGAAGTCGCAGGCCAGGCCCCGGGTGTCGAAGGAGGTGATCCGGCGGGCCGTGGAACGCCCGCTCAGCAGCGCGTTCCACAACTCCTTGGGATGGCCGCCGGCCGGCGTGCGCAGGCCCATGCCGGTCACGGCGACCCGTACCCGGCCCGTCATCGCGCGTTCGCCGTGGCCAGCTCGCGGGCGTACGCGACGACGTCGCCGACGGTGCGCAGGGTGGCGAGCGCCTCACGCGGCATCGGGCCCCACACCTCCTCCATCGAGACGTGTAGCTCGGCCAGGTGCAGGCTGTCGGCCTCCAGGTCCTCCCTGAGCCGGGTGTCCGGGCGGACCCGCTCCGGCGGGACCTTCAGAATCCGTACGCAGCTGTCGCGCACCATGGTCACGATCTCGTCATCGCTCACGCCTGATCCCCTCCTCGTGGTCTTGTCACCCAGCGTCGCCGATGACGCGATAAGTGATCACTCAAGACGCGGCGTCCGGCGTTAAGGGATTGATCAAGTTTTGCGGTCAAGAGCGGGCAACTCCGCGGTTCGCGCGCGGCCGGGCGTGGCCTGCGTCCCTATCGTGAGCAGCACCGACACCACGTCATAGGGGATGACATGCCCGTTTCCCGGATTCACGCGCCGCTCATGACCACGGCCGCCGCCCTGGCCGTGGCGGCCGCCGCCGCCCTCCCGCCGCCCGCCGCCCTGGCCATGACGCCCGCGATCCTCCCGCCGCCCGCCGCCCTGGCAGTGACGCCCGGGTCTCTCCCGCCGTCCGCCACCCTGCCCGGGCCGCCCCCCACCCTGCCCAGGAGGCTCGCCGCACCGGCCGCGGCGGTAGCGGTCCTCCCGGCGGCGGAGCGGACCCTGCTGACCTGCCAGCTGTCCACGACGTCGGAGCATCCGCTGACGTTCAGCCCGGCGGTGGGCTTCATGGCGCGTACCGTGACCGCACGTGCCACCCTCGAACTGTCGCACTGCACCGGCTCGGCGCGGAACCTGCGCTCGGGCCTGCTGACCGCCCAGGGCACCGGGCGCGCGACCTGCAGCAGCGTACGCGACATCCGCGGCACCGGCCGGATCGTCTGGTTCGGCCGGGACGGCAAGCGGGCGGGCGTGTCCACGCTGCGCCCGTCCACCTCCCGCGTCCAGACCTACAACCCGGGCGACATGCTGCTCAGCGGCACGATCACCGGCGGCCCGCTGGCCGGGGCGCGCACCTCCGGCACGGCCACCCCTACCTCCAACATCAGCACGTGCGCCACCAAGGGCCTGACCACCGTGTACGGCAGCGGCAAGATCGCCTTCCTGGGCACGTAGCCACGCACGGTCCCGCCCGCCGGACGGCCCGGGCGGACCACCGCGTACCGGTCCCGCCCGCCCGACCGGCCGGCGGCACGAACGACCGGCACGAACGACCGGCGGCACGAACGTCCGGCGGCACCGCCTTGACCGCGTGCCACCACAGGCGGTCGTGTACTTGTGATCGGGCCCGTCCGCGCGATAAAAACGTCCGACACCATTCCTTCACACCTTGATACAAGCCCCGGCCAGAAAAGAGAGCGCTCTCTCGCCGCCGCGGCCCCGGCCGGGGCCGTCCCAGCCCGAACGCGCTCCCCCTCGGCGGCGCCGCGACCAGCAGCGGAAAGGACACGCGCATGACGCCCCAGCCCTCCGGTGACGACACCCCCTTAACCCCACCCCCCGCCCGCCGCCCGCCGGGCCGGGCGCTGAGGTCCGGCCTCGTGCTGGCGGCCGCCGTCATGACGGCCGGAACCGTCATGACGGCGGTCACGCCCGCCACCGCCGCGACCCCGCCCTCCGGCGCCCCCGGCCTGGGCCCCGACCTCGGCCCCAACGTCACCGTCTTCGACCCCGGCATGCCGGTCGCCCAGATCCAGGCGACCCTCGACGCCGCGCACGCCGCCCCGCGTGAACGACGAGATGGGCACCGCCCGCCACGCCTACCTCTTCAAGCCCGGCACGTACGGCACCCCCGAGCAGCCGCTGCAGATCAAGGTCGGCTACTACACCGAGATCGCCGGCCTGGGCGCCTCGCCCACCGACGTCGTCATCAACGGCAAGGTCGAGGTCTACAACCGCTGCCTGGCGGACAACGGGACGAGCAACTGCCTGGCGCTGGTCAACTTCTGGCGCACCCTGTCCAACCTGTCGATCAAGGTGAACGCGGCCGGCCAGGACGGCTGCCGGGCCTCGGCCAACATCTGGGCCGTCTCCCAGGCGGTGTCGATGCGCCGGCTCGACGTCAGCGGCGGCGCCCTGTCGCTGATGGACTACTGCACCGCCGGCCCGCAGTACGCCAGCGGCGGCTTCATCGCCGACTCCCGCCTGCCGTCGGTCACGAACGGCTCCCAGCAGCAGTGGCTCACCCGCAACAGCGAGATCGCGGGCTGGTCGAACGGCGTGTGGAACCAGGTCTTCTCGGGCGTCGTGGGCGCCCCGGAGGAGAGCGCGTTCCCGAACCCGCCGTACACGACGCTCGACACCACCCCGATCAGCAGGGAGAAGCCCTACCTCTACACCGACGAGCGCGGCCGGTACCACGTCCGCGTGCCCGCCGCCCGCCGGGACACCCGCGGCGTCTCGTGGGCCGGTGGCCTGACGCCGGGCCGCTCGCTGCCGCTGTCGGCCTTCCACGTCGCCAGGCCGTCGGACTCGGCGCAGGTCATCAACGCCCAGCTCGCCCGCGGCAAGCACCTGCTGCTCACCCCCGGCGTGTACGACATCGCGCGCAGCATCGAGGTCAGGCGCCCGGACACGGTCGTCCTCGGCCTCGGCCACGCCACGCTCACGGCCGTCCGCGGCTCGACCCCGATCGACGTCGCCGACGTGCCCGGCGTGGTCATCGCCGGCGTGACCGTGGACGCGGGCACGGAGCAGTCACGCGTCCTGCTCCGGGTGGGCAGGAAGCACGACCGGCACCAGCACGACCAGCACCACGGCTCGCCGCACGGCCGCCGCCACGCCGCACCGGACAACCCGACGACCCTGTCCGACGTGTACTTCCGGGTCGGCGGCCCCCACGTCGGCAAGACCGACGTCGCGCTGGAGGTGAACAGCGACCACGTGCTCATCGACCACACCTGGGTCTGGCGCGCCGACCACGGGATCGAGGGCTTCACCGACACGCAGCGCTGGAACACCAACCTCGGACGCAACGGCGCCGTCATCAACGGCGACCACGTCACGGCGACGGGCCTGTTCGTGGAGCATTTCCAGCAGTACAACACGATCTGGAACGGCGAGGACGGCACGACGATTCTGTACCAGAACGAGCTGCCCTACGACCCGCCGACCCAGGCCGACTGGATGAACGGCGCCGTCGAGGGCTGGGCCGGCTACAAGGTCGGCGACCACGTGCGCAGGCACCGCCTGTACGCGGGGGGCGTCTACGTCTTCAACCAGAACAACCCGCAGATCCACACCGAGAACGGCTTCGAGGTGCCACGGCGGCCGGGCGTCCGCCTGCGCCACATCATGACCGTCAACCTCAGCGCCGGCACGATCGACCACGTCGTCAACGGCGTCGGGGAGGCGGCCGACACCACCCGGGTCGGCGCCCCGGTCTACCTCACCGACTACCCGGCCCCGTGAATGCCCTCCCGGCCGGGCCCGTCCGTGCGGGACCGGCCCGGCCGGCGAGCGGTCAGGCCCGATGATGATCGGGTGATGGTTCCGGGTCAGCCGTTGTCGAGGGTGAGCAGGCCGCGGCGGAAGGCGGTGGCGACGGCGGCCGCCCGGTCGTTGACGCCGAGCTTGGTGTAGATGTGCAGCACATGGCTCTTGACCGTGGCCTCGCTGACGAACAGGCGCGCGGCGACCTCGCGGTTGGTGGCGCCGTCGGCGATGAGGCGGAGGACCTCCAGCTCGCGGGCGCTGAGCGGGTCGGCGGGCGCGCGGACCTGGCCGAGGAGGCGGGTGGCGACCGACGGGGAGAGCACGGCCTCGCCGCGGGCGGCGGTGCGCACGGCGCGCACCAGCTCGTCGCGGCCGGTGTCCTTGAGCAGGTAGCCGGTGGCGCCCGCCTCGATGGCGGGCAGCACGTCGCGGTCGGTGTCGTACGTCGTCAGCACCAGCACGCGGGCCGGGTGGCCGAGCCGGGCGAGCTGCTGGATGGCCGTGACGCCGTCGGTGCCGGGCATGCGCAGGTCCATGAGGATCACGTCGGGGCTCAGCGCCCGGGCCAGCTCGACGGCCCGCGCGCCGTCAGCCGCCTCGCCGACCACCTCGAAGCCGGGGTCGCCGGCGAACATGCCGCGCAGGCCGTCGCGGACGATGGGATGATCGTCGGCGATCAGCAGGCGGATCGGACCCTCGGTCATGCGGCGCCGCCCGCCGTGCCGGCCGGGGCTCGTCCCGGTGAGGTCTCAGGCACGCGACACCGCCGGGACGCTCGCGGAGATCGCGGTGCCCGCGCCGGGCTCGGACTCGACGTCGAGGGTGCCGGCCAGCCGGGTCACCCGCTTGCGCATGGCGGTCAGCCCGAACCCGCCGGCCTCGCCGACCCGGCCGGGGTCGAAGCCGGCGCCGTCGTCGCGTACGTCCAGCGTGATCACATCTCCCATGTACGACAGCGTCAGCCCCACCCGGGAGGCGGCGGCGTGCTTGGCGGCGTTGGCCAGGGCCTCCTGCGCGACGCGCAGCAGCGTCTCCTCGACCTCCGGATGCATGGGACGGACCGTACCAGTGACCGTGAAGTCGGCACGAACCCCGTTGAGCTCGCCCCACTGCGAGACCACGCCCCGGAGCGCCTCGGGCAGCGGCGCCGCCGCCAGCTGCCCCGGCCCCACCGCGTGCACCGAGCGCCGCGCCTCGGCCAGGCTCTCCCTGGCCAGCCGCAGCGCCAGGTCCACGTGCCGCCCGCCGTCGTCGGCCCGCCTGGCCGCCTGGAGCTGGGTGATGATCCCGGTCAGGCCCTGGGCCAGGGTGTCGTGGATCTCGGCCGCCACGCGCTGCCGCTCGTCGAGCACGCCCGCCTCGCGGGCCTGGACCAGGAGCTGGGCCTGCAGGCCGGCGTTCTCCCGCATGGCCTCCTCCAGCCGGGTCACCATGCGCTTGCGCTCGGCGCTGCGCTCGGCGGTGACCTCGCCGACGAAGCTGAACAGGGCGACCGCGCCGACGATGGCGGCGGTGAAGAACACGTAGGTCAGGACGGCGAACGGAGTGGGCTCCGGCAGGCCGCCGTTGTAGGCCGCGACGCAGACGGCCGCGGTGGCGCTCACGCCCGCCAGGCGCCAGCTCCCCTTCAGGTACTGCCAGGAGTGCAGGTATCCGGTGAAGCCGAAGAAGCTCGCGTACCACACGTCCTGGGTGCAGAGCGCGCCGATCAGGATCACCAGGCCGGCCACGTAGGTCGCGCCCCGCCGCGCCGGCGCCATCCAGGCGGCGGCGAGCGCCGACAGGCCGGCCGTGAGCCAGGGGTCCTGGCCGCCGCCGAGCAGGGCCAGCACGGTGGAGACGGCCAGCAGCACGTACGGCAGGGCCACGAGCTGGCGCTCCAGCAGCCGTTCCCAGCGGTCGAGCCGGCCGGTCATCCCTTACTCCCAGCGGAAGAGCCTGGCCGCCGCGACGCTGATGACCGCGGCGTAGGCGGCCATCACACCCAGCAGCAGCGGGCTGGGGGCCGTGCCCGCCCAGACGTCGCGCAGGCTCTGCCCGAAGGCGCCCAGAGGAGTGTACTCCCCGATGCGGGCCACCAGCTCGGGCAGCTGGTCCCGGGGCTGGATGAGGCCGGCGAGGTAGGCCATCGGGAAGTACAGCAGGACGCCGAAGCCGTTGGCGGCGCGGCCGTTCGGCGCCAGGGCGGCGACGAGCAGGCCGACCGCGAACATGCTCGCCGTGCCGAGCAGGAACACCAGCGCGACCGCCGGCGCGGCCGTGGGCAGGTGCGCGCCGAGCACGGTGCCCGCGACGGTCACCAGCAGCGCGCACGCGGTGACGGCCAGCACGAGCTGCAGCAGCAGCTGCACCATCAGCAGGCTCCCCGGGCGCACCGGCGTGGTGGACAGCCGGCGCAGGACGCCCCGCTCGCGGTAGGCGGCCAGGGTGGTGGGCAGCAGGTACAGGCCCACCAGCCCGACGGCGATGGCCAGCGCCATCGGCAGCAGCACGGTGTCGCCCGGCTCGATCGAGCTGCCGAACACCACGAGGATGAACAGCGGGATGAGCAGCGAGAACAGCGCTCCCGGCTCCCGGGTCAGCAGCTTGGTCTCGACGAAGGCGAGCTTGAACATGAGGGTCCTCTCGATGGGCAGGGGCGACGGGATCGTCAGGGCGGCGGGAGTGTCAGTACGGCCGGAGCGTCAGGGTCGCGGGAGCGGCAGGACGGCCGGAGCGTCAGGGTCGCGGGAGCGGCGTGAGCGTCAGGGCGGCCGGAGTGTCAGAAGGAGCGGCCGGTCAGGGCCGTGAAGGCGTCTTCGAGGGTGCGCTTGTCGATGCGCAGCTCGCTGACCAGGACGTGGTGGCGGGCCAGGTGCGCGGTGACCGCCGTGGCGAAGTCCCCCCGGCCCGTGACGACCACCCGGTTGCCCGTCCTGGACACGCCGGTCACGCCCGGCACCCCGTCCAGCTCCACCTCGTCGTCCCCGAGCAGCGTGAAGCGCATCTGGTGCGCGTCGCCCACCAGCCCGTCCGGGCTGTCGATCGCGACGACCCTGCCGCGGTCGAGCACGGCGACCCGGTCGCACAGCTCCTCGACCTCGTCCATGAAGTGGCTGACCAGCACCACGGTCACGCCGCCGGCGCGCACCCGTTTGATCAGCTCCCAGGTGGCGCGGCGGGCGGCCGGGTCCAGGCCGGTGGTCAGCTCGTCGAGGAAGACCACGCGCGGGCCGCCCACCAGGGCCAGCGCGATGAACAACCGCTGCTTCTGCCCGCCGGAGAGCTTGGCGAAGCGGGTGTCGCGCTTGTCCGCCAGCCCCCATTCCGCCAGCAGCTCGCGCCAGTCGCGGGGCCGGGCGTAGAAGGAGGCGTACAGGTCGAGCGCCTCCCACACCTTGAGGTTCTCCGGCAGCTGGGTCTGCTGGAGCTGTACGCCGATCTGCTCGCGCATCCGGCGGCCGTCCTTGACGGGGTCGAGGCCGAGCACCCGGATCGTGCCCGCGTCGGGCCGCCGCAGGCCCTCCACGCATTCGACGGTGGTGGTCTTGCCGGTGCCGTTCGGGCCGAGGAGGCCGAAGATCTCGCCCTCGCCGACCGAGAACGACACCCCGTCCAGCACCGTGAGGCCCGCGTACGTCTTGCGGAGGCCGGTGACTTCGATGACTGCCATGCCTCAAGCATCCTGGGCCGGCCTCCGGCGCGAATCGGCCCACCGGCCATGATCGGCGGCACGCGCTGCTGATCCGGAAATCCACCGAACGGTTGATGCGGCCGGGGGCCGGGCCGTGCGGGTCGCGCGGAGCCGGCCCCCGGGTGACGGGTGGTTACGGGGTGAGGCGGAAGGTGGCGTCGGCGCGGTCGGTGGCGGTGCCGATCGGGTCGATGCGCATCAGGTAGCCGCTGTGCCGCAGGTAGCGGTCGGGCACGTTGTGCGACCGGAACGAGCTCCAGGCGGAGTCGGCCAGCCCGGCGACCCGGTGGAAGGTGGCGTCGGCGCGGAAGGCGGCGCTGCCGTCGGAGGCGTCGAGCCGGATCTCGTAGTTGTAGTGCCGCAGGTAGCGGCCGGGGACGTTGACCGACTCGAACGACACCCCGGCGCTGTCGGCCAGGCCGGGCACCATCCGCCACAGCTGGTCCTGGTACGGGTCGAACGGGTAGGCGTCCAGGCGGGCCACGTAGTCGGCGTGGCGCACGTACCGGTCGGGGAAGTTGGCGGACTTCAGCCGCGTCCAGTTCGGCGCGCCCCAGCGGGACAGCAGGGCGTCGTGCTCGGCGGCGCTGATCCCGGTGATGGAGCCGTGCTTGGCGTTGAGCGGCGGGGTGTAGGCGCGCTGGTCCATGACCGTCCAGGAGCCGCCGCCGACGCTGGAGGCCGACCAGGCGTAGTAGTCGTTGTTGACCGGGCCGAAGGAGTCGCCCCACAACCACCAGCCGGTGCCGGCGTTGTTCCTGACCAGCATGGGGGCCTCGATGGCGGTGCCCTGGCGCAGGCCGGCGGTGTAGGTGGTGTAGCTGCCGGGGGCGCCGGTGGCGGAGCGGGCGCCGTACAGCAGGCCGTTGGACAGGTTCTTGTAGTACAGGTAGAAGGTGTTGCCGTCCACGGCGATGTCGCCGTCGAGCACGGGGAAGCCGGGGCTGAAGTACACCTGGTTGGGGGTGACGGTGCGGAAGTCGGTGGTGTAGTTGACCATGAGCACGTCGGTGGTGCCGTTGTGGGCCGAGTAGACGATGCCGTACTGGCCGCGGGAGGCGTCCCAGAACGCGGTGGGCGCCCAGGTGTGGGTGTTCAGGCCGTGCATGCGGATGCGGCGGTAGCCGGTGAAGCTCGTCAGGTCGGCGGAGTCCCAGACATGCAGATACTGGTTGTTCTGCCCGAAGTCGGTGCCGTTGAGGTCGGTGGCGAGGATGACGAACGTGCCGTCCTGCTTGCGCAGGACGAACGGGTCACGCAGGCCGCGCGTGCCGGCCGTCGGGGTGGTGACCGGGTTGTTCTGGTTGAGCGGGGTCCAGTTCAGGCCGTCCTGGCTGACGGCCAGGTGCAGGCCGTAGTTCGCGCCGGTCATGTTCGGCGACTCGGTGAAGTACGCGAAGACGTACGCCGTGTTCGCCGCCGCGTTCGCGGCCATGTTCGCCGCCATGTTCACCGCCATGTTCGCCGCCGTGTTCGCCGCCATGTTCACCGCCATGTTCGCCGCCGTGTTCGCCGCCGTGTTCACCGCCGTGTTCACCGCCGAGGCGGGCCGGGCGGGCATGAGGCCGGTGGCGGCGATCGCCGCGCATAAGGCGGCGAGCAGGGCGAGGGCTCTGCTGCGCAGGGTCATGGTGGAGCCTTCCTTCTTGTTAGCGTTAACATTTCGCGGCGGGAAGGTCGTGCGCACAAGCATCCGAAGCGGGATGTGCACGAGTGTTAACGCCAACACGGCCACCGTCAAGGGCCCCCACCGCTCCCGGGCCGCAGGACCTCGGCAACGGACCTCGGGCCCCGTAGCGTTCTCCCGGGCCCAGGAGCCCTACGGAGGCCGTGTGGGCGGAGGCCGTGCGGGCGGAGGGCGAACGGGGGGCGGGCGAGCGGGCGAGCGGGCGGCGGGCGAGCGGGCGGCGGGCGAGCGGGCGGCGGGCGAGCGGGCGGCGGGGGTTCAGAGCCAGCCGCTCCGGCGCAGCAGCCGGTAGACGATGACCACCGCGACGGCCATGACGGTCAGGCTGAGCGGATAGCCCAGCGTCCAGTGCAGCTCCGGCATGTGGTCGAAGTTCATGCCGTAGATCCCCGCGATCATGGTGGGCACGGCGATCAGGGCCGCCCAGGAGGAGATCTTGCGCATGTCGGCGTTCTGCTGGATGGCCGCCTGGCTCTGCTCCTTGCTGACCAGGGCCAGATGGGCGTTGAGGGCGCTGGTGAGCAGCTCGTTGTGCTCGTCCACCCGGGTGTCCACCCGCAGCAGGTGGTCGAGCACGTCGCGGAACTGCTCCCGGATGTGGGCGCACAGCTCCACCCGGCCCTTGACGATCTCCTCCAGCACCGGGATGAGCGGGTCCTGGGCGGTGCGGAACTCCAGCACCTCGCGCTTGAGCGAGTAGATGTCCTCGGTGACGTCGCCGTGCTCGCCGCTGAAGACCCGTCGTTCCAGCACGATGAGGTCGTGCTCGACCTCGTGCGAGGTCTGGGAGTAGGTGTCGACGACCTGGTCGCAGATCGCGTACAGCACGCCGGCGGGGCCGGCGGCCAGCAGGTCGGGGTCGGACTCGACGCGGCGGCGCACCCCGCCCAGCGGGTCGGCCTCCCCGTGGCGGACGCTGATGACGAAGTCGCGGCCCAGGAACAGGTTGATCTCGCCGACCTCGATGTCGGAGCTCTCCTCCACGTACTGCAGCGGCTTGAGCACGACGAACAGCGTGTCGTCGTAGCGCTCCAGCTTGGGCCGCTGGTGGGCGTGGATGGCGTCCTCGACCGCGAGCGGGTGCAGCCGCACCTCGCTGGTGATCAGGTCGAACTCGTCCTGGCTGGGCTCGTGCAGGCCGATCCAGAGAAAGCAGTCGCCCCTGCTCCTGGCGTCGTTGAAGGCGTCGCTGATGTCGCCGCTGATGGTCTCACGCACGCCGCCGCAGTAGATCGCCTTGTCCACAATCACAGGGGCATTGTCGCGTAGTTCGTACCGGGATCAGACCTGCCGGGCGGCTCCGGCGAGCCAGCGGTCGAGCGTGGCGACGTACGCGCCGGGCGCCTCCACCGGCAGGAGGTGGCCCACCCCCTCGAACACGTGCGGCTCCCAGTCCGTACGGCCCGCGACCACGTCGTCGATCGTGTCCTTGACCACGAACCCGTCCTCGTCACCCAACAGCAGCAGCGCGGCCCGCTCCGGCGCCTCTGCGGCGAACAGCAGCGCGACCAGCCCGCCCCTTTCCCCGGCTCAGGCGTTTCCGGGGCTCTGCCGGAGGGACACACTCGTCACCGTACTGCGCGAATCCGTAAGATCAGCTCATGTCCATCGACCTGTTCGCCTGCATTCCGGTCGCCGACTACGCGGCGGCGCTCCTGTGGTACGAACGGCTGCTGGGCGGGCCGCCCACCTACGTCGCGAGCGACACGGAGGCCGTGTGGGAGCTGGCCGAGCACCGCTCGCTGGCCGTCGAGCACCGGCCCGGGCACGCCGGGCACACCATGGTCGTCATCTTCGACGGCGACTTCGACGCGCGGGTGGCGGGGATCGCCGGGCGGGGGCTCGAACCGGCGGAGCGGGTGACGTACGGCAACGGCGTGCGCAAGGCGATCTACCGCGATCCGGACGGGAACGAGATCCAGTTCGGCGGCGCCCCGCTCTGACCGGCACGCCCGCTCGCCAAGCTGGACGACGCCACCATGCAGGAGCTCAACGCCCGCATCGACGTCAAGGGCGAGGAGCCGGCCGCCGTCACCGCCGACTGGCTCGGCAAGCAGGGCTTCCTCGGCGGCGCCGCCGGCGCCTGACCCGATCCCGGGGGCGGGCTTCACACCCGGCCCCGGCACGGCTCGGGTCGCGGGGCCGGCCTCGCACGCCGCCCCCCGGAAGCCGGGTCATTCGCCGGGGCGTTGCCTGCGATGGATGACCCAGGTGAGCAGCCACAGGGCCAGGCCGATCGCGAGCAGCACGCCCGCGATCTCGTACTGGCCGGCCGGGCGGCCCGACGACCAGGGCAGCACCAGGTAGAGGCAGGTGACCGTGCCCACCACGGGCAGAACGCGGCCCGCGTTGAAGTGCTTGACCGCCGACTGGTCCCTGCGCAGGACGAGGACGGACAGGTTGACCCCGGCGAAGACCGCGAGCAGCAGCAGCGACGTCGTGCCGCCCAGCAGCGACACGACCGGGCTGTCCGGGTCGAGCGAGACGAACGTGATGAGCCCGAGGGCGATGACCGTGGTGAACACGATCGCGCTCTCCGGGGTGCGCCGGGTGCGGTGCACCTTCGACAGGAAGGAGGGCAGCACGCCCTGCTTGCTCATCCCGTACAGCAGCCGGCTGGCCATCAGCATGTTGATCAGCGCGGAGTTCGCGACGGCGAACATCGAGATGAACGGCAGCAGGTCGGCGATCGGGAAGCCCGGCGTCGCGGTCTGCACCACGGTGGCCAGCGGCGTCTCGCTCTCGGCCAGCCGCCCGACGGGCACCACGGCGACGGCGCAGATCGACACCAGGACGTAGATCGCGCCCGTGATGCCGAGCCCCGTGAACATGATGCGGGGGAAGATCCGCGACGGGTCCTTGGTCTCCTCGGCCATGTTGACGGAGTCCTCGAAGCCCACCATCGCGAAGAAGGCCAGGGACGTCGCCGTGCTGACGGCCAGGAACACGCTCTTGTCGGCCGCGGTCTCGAACGCGACGACGCGGGAGAAGTCGGCGTTGCCGCCGGCGATGAAGTACAGGCTGAGCAGGATGACGAGCAGCAGCCCCGACAGCTCGATGGCGGTCAGCACCACGTTGATCCGGACGCTCTCGCCCACGCCGCGCAGGTTGACGGCCAGGACCAGGAGCATGAAGCCCAGGGCGATCGCCAGGATGACGCCGTTGCCGACGTCGAGCCCGAAGCCGGCGGCGAGGTTGGCGGCGAAGGCGCGCGAGGCCGCCGAGGCCGAGGTGATGCCCGAGCACATCACGGTGAAGCACACCAGGAAGGACAGGATGTGCACGCGGAACGCCTTGTGCACGTAGAGCGCGGCGCCCGCGGCCTGCGGATATTTGGTCACCAGCTCCAGGTAGGAGCAGGCGGTGATCGCGGCGACCACGAAGGCGATGGCGAAGGGCAGCCAGGCGGCCCCGCCCACCTCACCCGCGACCTGGCCGGTGAGCGCGTAGATGCCGGTGCCGAGAATGTCACCGATGATGAACAGCAGCAGAAGCCCGGAGCCCATGACCCGCTTGAGCGCGGGCTGGTCGCCGTCTGACGTGTGCGCGGGGGCGGGCGGGCTGCTCTGGGACATGACGGTGGTCCTTGTCTCGGATCGACCGTGGCTGGACGTGGGGGCGGGCTAGCCGCGACGTAAGGGGCCGGGGAACGGCCCGAACGCATGATCATCCGTCACCCCTGCCACTTTACGTGTCCGCGTGGCCACGCGGGAGTGGCCGCGACCGGATTTTTCCGCCCGCCGCACGGCAGCTCTCCGAGCCGCCCGGCAACCGAAGCGCCGGGCGAAGGCGGGACCGTGGGTGGCGCCGTCAGCGCGTCGCCGGGCCGGCCCGCAGCGCGGTCCGGCCGCCTCGAGCCCGGCCGGAGTCGGCGGTGCGGACAGCTCGGCCTCGCCTGACGGCGCGCCGGTCATCTCCCCGTCCTGACCTCACCGTCGAGGGCCCTGACCTCACCGTCGAGGATCCCGGCCTCACCGTCGAGGATCCCGGCCTCACCGTCGAAGGTCCTGACCTCACCGTCGAGGATCCTGCTCTCACCGCCACGGGTCCTGGTCTCGCCGCCGCGGGTCCTGGTCTCGCCACTGCGGGTCCTGGTGTCACCGCCCGGGGTCTTGGTGTCACCGCTGCGGGATTTGGGCTCGCCGCCGCGGGGCCTGGTGTCACCGCCACGGGGTCTGGCGTCGCCGCGGGACTTGGGCTCGCCGCGGCGGGGAGTGTGCCGGCCGCCCGCTGCCGCCTCCTGGGCCAGGCGTCCGATGCGGTTCGGCTCGCAGCGCACTAAGGCGTTGATGGAGCGCAGGTTGACGGCGGTGCCGTTCGCGAAGCCGGGACCGCTGATGGTGGCCTGCTGCGGGGCTCGATCCGCGAACGTGACCTCCAGGCGCCAGGCATCGCGGCAGAGAGTGAGCAGGAGTCCGGTGGGCGGGCGGGTGCTCTGGATGTTCCAGCCGTGCCGGCGTGCGCGGCTGGAGAGCGCATGCGGATGCATCAGGTCGTCGTCCTTTTTCGTCAGATGGATGTTCACTGGCTTGGCTGGGCGAATTGACCGTCTGATAGGTCTGACGGTTGCAAGGGCCGAATTGGAACCATCTCCTGCCCAGTGGAAACCCTCCAAAGCCCTGCCAGCCCTCATCGGCGCCGCCCTCCGCGAGGGCGCCGATTCGCCCGACTGTGCCGCTGACCAGGAACTTCACTATGACCAACGCTACACCGACCAGTATGCGCCGCGGTCCGTACGCATCCCGTAAGATCAACCGGCTTCGTGGACGTCCACTCACGCCGGGGATACACCGCGGATACCTTTACGGCACCCCGAAATCACAATCCGCACTCTTGATGTTGCTCACCGTGACGGCCAGGGTGTGAGGTGCAACACGCACCACGGCCGCGGCACCCCTTCCGCAACCCTCACCGCGGATGGGGCCGCCGCCGCCCATCACATCCTTTCTCCCGAGAACGGAGCGGCACCCATACGACGCAGGACGCCGGAGAGGGTCGTGCGGACGGTGGCCACGGGCGGGGCGGTGGCGACGATCGCCGCCACCACGCCACTGTCCCGGCCTGGGCCTCTATGCGCTTTTGCACACCCATGCGTCCGGTTGGCCCGTGTCTCCCCATCGGTCCAGGGCCGGGTGAGCGGCGAGCCGGGGCTGCGGTTCGGGGCCCCGGCCCGCCCGCGCCTGACGAGGAGTGGGCGGACGGGCCGGGAGTCGAGCGGGGTCAGGCGCAGGTGTAGCCGGAGGGCAGCGAGGTGTCGCCGTTCGGGCGGTTGACCTGGAAGCCGACGCCGCCCGTCGCGGCGCCCGGGGCGAGCGTGCCGTTGTGCGCCACGTTCCTGATGGTGACGGTCTGCCCGCTGCTGGTGACGGCGCCGTTCCACGAGCCGGCCAGCGCGTGCCCGGCGGGGAGTGTGAAGGTGACGGTCCAGCCGGTGATCGTGGCGGTGCCGGTGTTGGTGACGGTGAGCGGCTGGATGACGTACCCGGTGGCCCACTGCGTCTGTACGGTCGCCACCGCCGAGCAGGCCCCGGCGGACGAGCCGGGCTGGGTGGTGACGGTCACCGCGCCGGAGAGCGGGGAGGTGTTGCCCGCGGCGTCCCTGGCCACCACCTGGTAGCGGTAGGTGGTGGCCGGGGTCAGGCCCGTGTCGGCGTACGACGTCGTGGCCGAGGCGCCGACCCGGGTGAACGTGCCGCCGCTCGCGCCCGGCGCGCGCAGCACGTCGTAGCCGGCCAGGCCGGAGCCGCCCTGGTCGGTGGAGGCGGGCCAGGTCAGCGTGGCGCTGGTGGCGGTCACGCCGGAGGCGACCGGGACGCCGGGAGCGCTCGGCGCGGTGGTGTCGCCGCCGGTGTCGCCGAGGGCAGGCGTCTGCCAGTCGCGCCACTCGGCCAGGTTGCCGCTCTTGGCGGGCGAGACGCGCATCGTGCCGGTGGAGGAGCCGGTGTTCAGCAGGAACTTCTGGATGTTCTGCTGCAGCGGGGTCCGCCATTCCGATCTGGTGGCGCAGTGCGTGCCGTCCTGCACGTCGGACCAGTAGGTGATGTTGCCGCCCGCCCCGAGCGCCTTGTAGACCTCGGCGCCGCCCAGCGCGCCCACGCTCGCGGACCGGGCTGCGAGCCAGTCGATGTGCGGGTTGTCCATGATGAACAGCCCGCGCGGCGCGATCATGCCGACGACGGAGTGGGTGTCCACCGGCAGCCTGGCCGGGCTGCCGGTGAAGGAGCCGAACGCGTCCCCGAGCCACGGCTGCTCGGAGTACGCGCTGCTCAGCGGCTGGGCGCCGCTCTCGCCGGGGATGGCGCGGAAGGCGGCGACACCGCCGCTGCCCGGCTCGATGGGCATGGTCAGCGCGATGCGCTGGTCGAACGCGCCGGTCACGAAGGCGCCCTTGCCGTACCGGGAGCAGCCGGTGACGCCGGTGCCGTCGGCGCGCAGGACGGCACCGCCCGCCTGCTCGATGACGTCGATGATGCGGCTCACGCCCCAGGCCCAGGCGGCCAGCACCCCCGTGCCGCTGGAGGCGCCGTAGAGGGTGTAGAACGCGCCTTGCTTGCTGGTACGCGGCGTGCCCTCCCTGCCGACGGCCAGGGGGTCGTAGGAGATGACGGCCGCGCCGGCCGCCTTGATCGTGGCGGTGTCGGCGCCCAGCCCGCCCAGCACGACGACGGCGGGGAAGGGGCCGGAGCCGCTCGGCAGGTCGACGCCCGCCGAGAAGGAGGCGCTGCGGCCGTTGTGGGAGACGTTGACGGTGATGCCGGTCCTGGAGACCGTCCCCGTGACGCTGGACGGCTTGGCGGGCTTCTCACCGTAGACGAACTTCTCGGCCAGCCGTTTGATCTCCTCGCGCCGGCAGCGCCAGTCGGACTTCGCGGAGATCCGCGTGCCGTCCAGCTTCCTGAAGGGGTCGGGCAGCCGGGCGGCGGTGGGCAGGGACCCGGCGTCGGGCAGGCCGGGCACGGCGCAGTCGGCCCCTTCGTTCTCCACCCCGGCGGCGGCCACGGCCGGCCCGGCGGGTGTGAGCGTCACCGTCCCGGCGGCCCCGAGCGTCGCCGCCATCGCCAGCGCGACGACCCTCGTGCGGATCTTCGGGCGGGTCCAGCTTGTGATCACCAGGGCTCTCCCTTCCGGCTGCGGTGTTGGCGATCAGTCTGAAAACCCGCTCGAAATGTGTCAAGGACACGCCGAAATATTTCAGTTACCGATCTTCATGCATCCTCTCAACCTGGGCCTCCTTGAAGCACTAGACCGAAACTATCGGAAACTAGCTGAAAGCCGGGTGCCGACTTCGCTGCAGGTTCCGAAAGTTTCGGGTCACTTCGGGCTCAGGCGAGCCGTAGACGCCGATCCAGTGCCAGATGTTGCGGTTCGTGGGGTGACCGGCGAGGTGGTCGGCGGACGGCGTCTCCGCCGCTTGTGCGTGTGGTGGCGGGGTCAGCGCAGCACGATCGTCGTCAGGGTGCGGGGCGGGAGCGGCAGCGAGCCGTCCGTGACGGGGCGGGGGTCGAGGGAGGCGTCCGGGCCGGTCAGGTACGCCTCGGCCGGCTCACTCACGCCCGCCCACGTGACGGCGGACATGCCGGTGTTGAGCACCTCGACGACGCGGGAGCCGTCAGGGTTGCGGAAGGCGCACACCTTCAGCGCGGGCAGCGCCGACGCGGCGCCGATCCTGACCGCGCCCGGCCTGATGAACCTGCTGAACGCGGCCAGCGCCCAGAACCGCTTCGAGACGCGGTACGTCCCCGCCTCCTCGTCGATGCGCAGCAGCGCCCTGGTGTTCCCCTTCGAGGCCCCCAGCCAGTACAGGTAGCCGGAGACCCCGGCGAGGGTGAGGGCGTCGTGCACGGCCGTGGCGATGGTGTAGCCGTCGGAGCCGCTGCCGTCGTACCAGCTCTCGTTCCAGACGTGGCCGTTCGGGTTCCACTCCGACATCCAGGTGGGCAGCTTGGTCGGCAGCGGGGTGTCCACCGGGGTGCCGTAGCCGTGGCCGCTGTGGACCTTCACCCAGCGGCGGGCCCCGGCGTCGGCGGCGACGGCCGCGGTGTACGCCTTGGCCTCGTCCCAGCCGAGCGACTCGCAGCACACCAGGTTCACGTCCGCGGCGAGCGGTCCGAGCACCTTGACGAACTCGGCGGCCTCCTTCGGGGTGAAGCGCATGGAGGGGTGCGGGGCGGTCCAGTCCGGCTCGTTGGCGAAGGCCAGGTCGGTGATCCGGATGCCCTCCCGCCGGTAGAAGCGGGTGTACTGCACCAGGTAGTCGGCATAGGCGCGCCACCACTCGCGCTTCAGCCTGCCGCCGTTGCGCTCCTCGCCGTTGTCCTTCATGTAGCCGGGGGCGCTCCAGGCGACGGCGAAGAAGCGCTCGACCCCGTACCGCTGGGCCTCCTTGGCCAGCCAGACCTGGCTGTTGTCGTCGCCGTCCCAGACGTACTTCGGCGGGGCGTCCGGGCCGCCCGGGTCCTCCGGCTGGATCGACACCATGGCGTCGTACGGGCTGCCGGCCGGCGCCGAGCCGATGCCCAGGCGCAGGATGGTGAGCCCGGCGCCCTGGCCGGTGCCGAACCACAGGTCGAGGATCTCGCGCTGCCTCTCCCGCGGAAGGGCCCTGATCAGCTCGTTGCGGCGGAAGGCGGTGGAGATGCCGAACCCGTCGATCGTCTGGTGCCGGGCCTCCTCGTCGATCGTGATCACCGGTGGATCGGCCGGTCGGGGTTCGTTCATCGCTGGGGCTCCGGGCGGGGAAGGCGCATGGCGCCCCAGAGTTAGCACATCGGTGCCTTCCCCCTCAATACACACCGGCCCCTCAATACACACCGGCTCGCCGATGCGTACCGTCCGGAGCGACCCGGCGGGAGCCGGTCAGGCGGGCAGGTCGGCCACCCGCGCCGCGACCAGGCCGAACAGGTCGCCGATCGTGGTCAGGGCGGCGGCGTGCAGGGCGTCGGCCGGGATCGGCGCGCCGTCCGGCCCCGCCAGCGGCCGGGTCGCGCACGCCTCCGCCACCACCGTGGGCCGGTAGCCGAGGTTGAACGCGCCCTGCGCGGTGAACTGCACGCACATGTGGGTCATGAAGCCCGCCAGCACGAGGTCCGGCCCGGCCTCCGAGCGGCGCAGCACCTCCAGCAGGTCGGTCTCGTGGAAGGCGTTCGGGAAGCCCTTCACGACGACGGGCTCGCCGTCCCGGGGCGCGACGCGGTCCTCGATGCGCCCGATCTCGGCGCGGATGTCGTACGGGCTGCCCTCGCCTCCGTCGTTGACCACGTGCACCACCCGCGCCCCGGCGGCCCTGGCACGTTCCAGCAGCCGGGCGCCGGCGTCGAGGGCGCGGTCGGCGTCGGGGAGCGCCATGACGCCGGTGCGGTAGGTGTTCTGGAAGTCGATCAGGACCAGGGTGGCGTCCGCGAGCCGCGGCAGCGCGCCGTCCAGGCCGATCACGTCACGCAGGGTCGTCGAAACGGTCATCACAGTTCTCCTTGGTGATTCGGGGCATGGCGCATCACCGGCCCGACCGGGCCGGGAACGCGCGGGAACAAGATCAGGCGGCGGTGCGGAACCGTCGCCGGTAGGCCGCCGGGGTGGTGCCGAGCCGCCGCCGGAACGCCCGGTGCAGGGTCTCCACCGAGCCCAGGCCGGACTCGGCGGCGATCCGCTCCAGCGGCTCGTCGGTGCCCTCCAGCAGCCGTCGGGCCGCCTCCACCCGCGCCGCCTCGACGTAGGCGGCCAGGGTCGAGCCGGTCTCCTTGCGGAAGACCCGCGAGAAGTGCCGCTCGCTGAGGCGCATGCGCTCGGCGAGCGCCGCCGCCGACAGGTCGGCGGTCAGGTTGGCGGTGATCCAGGCGCGCAGCTCGTCGATGTCGCGGCGTTCGGCGGGCGCCTGCCAGAGCGGGACGCTGAACTGGCTCTGCCCGCCCTGCCGCTTGAGGTACATCACGAGCTGCCTGGCGACCGTCAGGGCCAGCCGCTCGCCGTGGTCCTCGGCGACCAGCGCGAGCGCGAGATCCATGCACGCGCTGATGCCCGCGCCGGTCCACACCTTCCCCGACCGCACGTAGATCGGGTCGGGGTCCACGACGACGTCGGGGTGGTCGGCCGCCAGCCGGTCGGCGGTGGCCCAGTGCGTGGTCGCGGTCCGGCCCTTCAGCAGCCCGGCGGCGGCCAGCAGGTGCGCGCCGACGCACACCGAGGCCACCCGGCCGGCGTGCTGGGCGGTCTCCTCGATCCAGCCGACCAGGAGCGGATCGATCACCGGCGCGCCGTCGCGATCGACCGCGCCGGGCACCACGAGGGTGTCCACCTGGTCGCCGACCTCGTCGAAGGTCAGGTCGGTGACGAGCCGGACGCCGGCGCTGGTGCGCACCTGGCCGCCGGCCGGCCCGGCGAGCAGCACCTGGTAGGGCGCGCGGCCGGGCATCCCGCCGTCCGCGCCCCCGCCCGTATCGCTGCTCGCCTCTCTGGCCGCCTCCCTGCTCGCCTCTCGGTTCGCCACCGCGAACACCTCCGCGGGCCCGGTGACGTCGAGGAGGTCGACGTCGGGGAACACGGCGATGACGACACGATGTGGAGCGGACATGTCTCTATTGTCCCCCCACACGGTGCGTGGCCGCCATGACGAGGTTCTGTCACATCCGGACGCCCTCGGCCGTTCGGCCCCGAGCCGGCGACGGCCCGCCTCGGCCGGGAACGCGGTTCGACCTCCTCGGCGGCCTGGCCGAGGAGGTCGAACGAGCGCTTTCGTGGGTCCGGCCGCCGGTCCCGCCGGGCGGCCGTCAGGAGGCGGGCAGGGGGTCGCGGGCGGCGCGGGGGCGTGCGGCGCGGTCGGCGGCCGGCACCAGGCGGGCGCCCAGGGCGCGGGCGCCGATGACCATGGCCGCCGCGGCCAGGACGATGTCCTTGAAGATGTACTGCGCCTCCAGCGTCGGCGCGCCGGGGAACAGGTCGGTGAAGAACAGCGCGTACGGCGCGAAGAACCCGGCCAGCGCCCCGGCCATCACGACCAGGCCGGTCTTCAGCAGCCTGCCGGTCACCAGGGTGAGGCCGATGAAGACCTCCATGGCGGCGATCACGAACTGCGCCGCGTAGCCCGACAGCACGCCCAGGGACAGCCGCTCCAGGGTGGCCACCGACAGCGCCTCCGCCGGGCTGACCCCGGGGAAGAACTTGAGCGTGCCGAAGGCCACGAAGACCAGGCCGAGGCTGACGCGCAGGACGCCGATGCTGTGCCGGGACAACCAGGCGGCCAGCGCGGGGATGGCGCGCGGGCGACCGGAATCCGGCGTATCAGCGGCCGGATCGGCCCGCTCCGGAGGAAATGAGCAGGCCGACGAGCGAAGGTGACCCACGATGACCCGTGGCAACGGCAACAGCAACGGCAGCAGCAACGGCAACGACATAGACCGCCTGTTCACCGTGCAGAAACCGCTGGGGCCCATCGCCGTCTCCGACTCGCAGAACGTCAACGTGCTCAAGGCCCTGTACGACACGCGCGTCCAGCTCCACCTGCGCTCGGAGGACAACCCGCCGACGTTCATCGTCGGCCGGCGCGGCTCGGGCAAGACGGCGCTGCTGCTGTCGCGCGAGTTCAACCCGGAGAACCTGTCGGTGCGGCTCAGCGCCGACGACGCCTTCGCCGGGATGCAGGCCGTCGTCCGGGAGGTCGGGGCGTCGATGTTCCTGCCGGTCGAGGGCGTGGCCCGGCTGTGGGGCGCGCTGCTGTGGGCGCCCATCGCCGCCCGGCTGGTGACATCGGAGCGGCGGCCTGACGACCCGGGGCGCGCGTACCAGATCCTCTGGCAGGAGACGGCCGAGCTGCGCAAGAGCGCGGACGGCTCGGCCGACCACGCGCTCGACTTCGCCGCGGCGCGGCTCATGGAGCACATGGACCGGGCGCCGCGGATCATCAGCCTGGAGAGCCTGCTGAACGGCTTCAGGCTGGCCGAGCGGCCGTGGAACGACGTGGTGCAGGCCGCCAGGGACGTGCTGGCCGCGCGGCGCACCCCCGTGTTCGTGCTGATCGACTCTCTGGAGAACATCGGCGACCACATCCACGACGACGGCAGCGAGCACACCAAGGACATCCGGCGGATCCTGCAAGGGCTCTTCCACCTGGTGGGGAAGGCGGGCCAGTGGACCGCGCAGAGCCCGGTGCGCATCCAGTGCTGCTTCCCCAGCGAGTTGTGGCCGGTGCTGAACCGGGTCTCCACCAACCCGCCGAAGGACTTCAGCGGCCGGCTGATGCTGCGCTGGCAGTGGCGCGACCTGCTCAGGGTGGTGGGCATGCGCCTGCGCATCTTCCTGGCCCGCCACTACCCGCGCGAGCTGCGCGGGGTGGGCGCCGACGAGCACGAGCGGCTGCTCGAACGGGTCCTGCCGGAGAGCCTGACCAACTCGCGGGGCGTGCCCGAGAAGTCGGTGCCCTACATCCTGCGCCACACCCAGCTCCTCCCCCGCCAGGTGCTCTACATCTTCGGCGAGGCTCTGCACCAGGCGATCGTGGAGACCGGCGGGCCGCACATCCGCGACAAGGACGTGGTCAACGCGGTCGCCGAGGCGGAGGCGGTGCTGTGCCCGGAGGTCTTCTCCGCCCACAGCTTCCGCTACCCCCACGCCCCCGACGTGGGCCGGCGGATCATCCCGCACCTGCCCTTCCGCTTCAACGACGGTTTCCTGCACCAGATGTTCAACTACGCCGGCATCAGAAAGAACTTCGACCTCAACTACGTCGAGATGCGCGAGATGCTCACGGACCTGGGCATCATCGGCCAGTTCACCGGGGAGACCGAGCACTACCTGCACGCGGAGTTCGCCTACACGCTGGACCGGCAGATGACGTTGTCGCCGGACAAGGACTACTGCCTGCATCCGCTGTTCGTGCGCCACTACGGCTCGCCCGACACGCTGCCGGGCGCCGAGCGGGTCAAGCCCGTCTACCCGTCGGGCGTGGAGGTGGTGTCGCTGTGAGCGGGCCGCGCGCGTACTCGCGCTACCACTACCTGCACCGTCCCGGCGGGGTGGACGAGATCGGGATCGCGCTGGCGGGCGGCGGCGTCCGGGCCGCGTGCCTGGCGCTGGGCGCGCTGCAGGTCGCCGAGGAGTCGGGCGTGCTGGCGCGGGCCCGCTACGTGTCGGCGGTCTCCGGCGGCAGCTACATGGCCACCGCGTTCCTGTCGGCCCGGGCCCTGGCGGCCAGGGCCCGGCGGCGCCCCGGGCAGGAGGACGGGGGGCCGCCGTGGAACGGGGGGCCGGCCGAGGAGGAGGGGTCGCCGCCGTGGAGCCGGGGGTCGGCCGAGGAGGAGCATCTGCGCAGGAACCTGCGTTACCTGGGCGAGGACGTGTCCGACCTGTTCCTCGGCCTGACCCGGTACGTCCTGAGCCTGCTGCTGAACCTGGTGCCGTTCGCCACCGTGATCGTGCTGGCCGGATGCGCGCTCGGCGCGCTCTACCGGGCCGCGCACGCGCTCGCGCCGGTGGACGACGAGCTGGCGGCGCGGATGGCCGAGCAGCGCTGGGCCCTGGCGGCGGCCGTCGCGGTGGCCGGGGTGCTGCTGGAGCGGCGGTTCGGCCGCGCCGAGCGGCGGGCGCGGTGGGCGGTGCTCGGCCTGGTGGGCGTGCTGCTGCTGCCCGACGCCGTGGTGCTGGCCACCCGCGTGCTCGACACCCGGATGTTCGACGCCTCGGCGGGCGTGCGGCTGGCCGGGCTGGTGGCGCTGCTGGCCGTCGTGGCGGGGGCCGTGGTGCGCACGCAGTGGAGCTTCGCCTTCAACCCGGTCCGCCAGGTGCTGCTGCAGGTGCTGCGCGCGCTGTTCTCGATCTCCATGGTGGCCGTGCTGGTGCTGCCGCTGCTGCTGGCGGTGGGGCAGGCCAGCCAGCTCCCGTACGCGACGGCGGCCGCGGTGGGCGGGGGCGCGCTGCTGGTCCTGCTCGTCTTCCAGCTCGTCGCGCCCGCCAACCGCACCTCGTTGCACGAGACGTACCTGCGCCGGCTCAACCGCGCCTACGTGGTGCGGGCGGCCGGTGAGCACGGCGTCGTCCGGCTGTCCGACGTGCCGCTGGAGCACATGCACGCGGAAGGGCTGCCCCGCCTGCTCGTCTGCGCCTCGGTCAACCTGCGGGCCAGCGAGTCGGCCGAGGGCGAGGGCTGCGCGTCGTTCGTCTTCTCCGCCGACTACGTCGGCAGCGCCGCGATCGACGAGCGCGCGCCCGGCACCGGCTCGCCCAACGGCGGCGACCCGGCCGAGAAGGGGCCGCCCGCCTTCGACGGCAAGCTGCGCGCCGCCACGCTGGTGGCCGCCTCGGGGGCCGCCGTCGCGCCCCACATGGGCCGCTACACCGGCCGCGCCACCCGCATCGCCCTCGCGCTCATCAACCTGCGCCTGGGGTTGTGGTTCCGGAACCCGGCGATCAAGCCCAGGGAGTACCGCGGGCCGCGGCCGCTGCGCCGGCTGGTCAGGCGGTGGCAGCAGCCGGGCCCGGTGTCCACCTGGCGCGAGGCGCTCGGCGGCCTGTCGGCCCGGCACCGCTACCTGTTCGTCTCCGACGGCGGCCACTGGGACAACTCGGGCGTGGTGGAGCTGCTGCGCCGCCGCTGCCGGACGATCTTCGCCGTGGACGCCTCCGTGGACGAGTACCGGCTGGGCAACGTGCTGCGGCTGATCGCGCTGGCGCGTACGGAGCTCGGCGTCGAGTTCGAGGCGGACGGGCTGCTGCTCGAATCGCACGACCCCGTGGTGCGGATCAGGTTCGCCTACCCGGACGACACCCCCGACAGCCCCTCCGGATATCTGATCCTGCTGCGCACCCACATCAACCAGGAGATGCCCAGCGACATCGTCGCGCTCGCCACGGACCGGACGGGCTTCCCGCGCCACAACACGCTCAACCAGTTCCTCCGGGCGCGCGACGTCGACGCCTACGTCACGCTCGGGCGCTGGCTGTTCCAGCACGGCCTGGCCGCCGCCGACCTGCTCCCCGCGCACGCCCACCACGCCGGAGGAGGATTGCAGAATGCGGGCCGGACGTACTGACGAGGCATCCAGCCGACCGATCGAACAGGATGAGTGACATGGCCACCTCACCGTGGGCCGACGAGGACCGGCTGCTGGCCGCGCTCCGGGACGCCGTCCTGGCCGCGGCGGCGGTCCCGCCCGGGTTCGCCGAGGCCGGCAAGTCCGTCTTCACCTGGCACGATCCCGACGCCGCGCCGGCCCGCCCCTGACTGATCCGCCGGCCCGGGCCGATCCCACCCCGCCCTGCCCGATCCCGGCCGCTTCGGGCCCCGGCCGCTCCGGGCCGCTGCGGGCCCCGGCCGCTCCGGGCCGCTCAGGGCTTGCTTCGGGCCGCGCAGGGCCGGTGCCGGGGCGCGGATCAGGCCGTGCCGGGGGCGCGGGTCAGGCCGTGTCGGGGCCGATGAAGCCGGCGAGGTGCGGGCTGCGGCGCAACCTGGCCAGGCAGCGGGCCCGCTGCGGGCCGATGCCGCCGATCGGCACCCCCAGCAGGTCGCTGATCTGCGCGTACGACATCGGCGTCTCGCTCAGGAAGCAGCCCAGCAGCGTCCTGCAGTAGTCGGGCAGCTCGGCCAGCGCGGTGCGCAGCGCGAGGTTGCGCTGGGCCCGCTCCACCTCCTCGTCGACCACGACGGTGTCGTCCTTCAGGTCCACGTCGAGCAGGAACTCGGAGTCGTGCCTGCGGCGCGTCGTGCGGTACTGGCGCATGCACTCGCGCTGCGCCACCATCGCGATCCAGCCGGGCAGCGCGGCGGGCTCGCGCAGCTCCCCCAGGTGCTCGACCAGGCGCAGCCAGACGGTCTGGGCCACGTCGAGCGCGTCGGCGGAGGTCAGGCGATAACGCAGGCAGATGGACCACAACAGGGGCGAATAGCGCTCGACGATGGCGTCCCACGCGCCCTGGTCACCCTTGCGCGCCTTGCCGACCAGTGCCACGACCTGCGGATCGTCTCGCATGCCGCCTCCAAGGCGCGCCCGTCACCCATCGTGTCGTCCACCTGACACACGGGTTCATCGTATGCGCGCGGCCCCCGGGAAAGGGCACGGTCGGGCGCGGGCCTTCTCCTTGTACGTGCCGCCGCTCGGGCCCGGTTCATACCGATGCCCACTGGCGCCGTCCTCCGGGCGGGGGGCGTTCGCGGTTCCACAATGGGGCAATGGCCTACCCACCACAGCCTCACCCGCAAGATCCGTGGGGCCCACAGACGCAGGAGACACCTCAGGGACACGGCGGAACCGGGCCCGCCCCGCCACCCTCCGGCCGGCCGCCCGGGTACGGCCCGCCGGCGTCCGGCCGGCCGCCGGTGCCACCGCCGGTGCAGCAGCCGGGCCACGGGCCGCAGCCCCGGCAAGGAGGCCCGCCCGCCGGGTACGACCGGCAGCCGGGACGGCACGGCGCGCCGCCGTCACCGGACTTATGGGAGCAGCAGAGCTCCTACGACCCGTACGGCCCGGCGCAGCACCCGTACGATCCCTACGCGGCCGCGCCGCACCCGAGGGACCCCTACGCGCCGGCGCCGCCCCCGCACGACCCTTACGCCCCGGCCCAGGGCCCGAACGACCCCTATGCCCCGGCCCACGGCCCGCACGACCCCTACGCCCAGAGCCCTTACGACCGGGGTGACCCGTACGACCGGGGTGACCCGTACGACCGGGGCAACCCGTACGGCCTGCCCCAGAGCCAGTACGACTACGGCGCACCGGCCAGGCGCAACGCCACCCTGACCATCGGGTTGTCGGTCGGCCTGGGCCTGGTCCTGCTGGTCGGCGGCACGGCGGGCGCGATCGCGTACGCCCGTTCGAGCGACGGCCCGCCGCCCGCCGCCCAGCCGGGCGGCGCGACGTCGTTGCCCACGACCGCGCCCTGGCAGTCGGAGGCGCCCTCGCAGGAGCCCTCGGAGGGAAGCTCGGAGGGAAGCTCGGAGGGAAGCTCGGGGACAGGCGCGGACGGAAGCTCCGGCGGGGCCTCGCAAGCGCCCGCCGAGGAGCCGGGTGATCCCACGGAGGAGCCGGCCACCGAGCCCACGGGGGGCACCTCGTCGCGGGCGGCCCCCGGATCGCCGATCAAGGACGCCGAGTTCGAGGACTGGAGCGTGGACCTGCCCGGAGCCAGGTTCAACGCCAACAAGGTCGAGGGCTGGACGTACGACACGTGCGACCCCGTGGACGGCGAGGGCGTGCTGGCCAGGAACAACTGCAGCCGCGCCATCCAGATCGCCTACTCGGCCTACCGGGGGCACCTCAAGGCGATCCAGGTGGTCATGGAGTTCCCGACGGACAAGGACGCCAAGTCGGCCGCGACGCGGCTGGCCAAGCTCACCTCGGACGCGATCAGCGTCCGCGCCGACATGACGCTGCCGAGGTTCGAGTACGGCAAGGTCCGGACGAACGCGGCCAAGAAGTACGTCGTCGCCACGATCGTCACCGCCGACCGGACGGCCAAGGCCAGGGCGAACAAGTTCCACATCTATCTGCAGGCCGACTCCATGAGCTACCTCATCCTGCGCGATGTGACGGTCACGAGCTGACCGGGCGACGGCCCGCACGCGGCGCGGCCCCCAGCCACCCGCGCCGCCCACCCGCACCCCACGCCACGCCCGCTTCCCCGGCAGCGTGGTGATCGACGGCAGCGGCCGGGAAGCGGTCATCGGATGTTCCCCATGCGTGGACCCGAACGGGAAGATCTGGCCGATACATCGGAGGTTAACTCTTGTGAGGGGGAGGTTTCGGTGCTATCCCCTAGATCATGGCTGTTTTGTGATCGGAGGAATCCGTGCCCCACCCCCCGAGAAGACGCTTCAGCGCCGCCATGATCACCGTCTTCATGCTCGCCGCCGGCCTGGCCGCACCCGCCCGTGCCGCCACCGGCCCGGCCGAGACACCCGATGACTTGACCCTCTGGTACGACAAGCCCGCCACCGACTGGGAGACCCAGGCCCTGCCCATCGGCAACGGCCCCCTGGGCGCGATGGTGTTCGGCGGGGTGGCGTCCGAGCGGCTCCAGTTCAACGAGAAGACGTTGTGGACCGGCGGTCCGGGCTCGCCGGGCTACGACTTCGGCAACTGGAAGCAGCCGCGCCCGGGCGCGATCGCCGCCATCCAGGAGCGCATCGACCGCGAGGGCCGGATGTCGCCGGAGGACGTGGCCGCCGAGCTTGGGCAGCCCAAGACGGGCTTCGGCGCGTACCAGACGTTCGGGGACCTGTTCCTCGACTTCGGCCACGGGACGGCGAGCGGTTACCGGCGGGAGCTGAGCCTGCGCGAGGCCGTGGCCCGCGTGCGGTACACCGCCGGCGGCGTGCGCCACGAGCGGGAGTACTTCGCCGCCAACCCCGGCAACGTGATCGTCGGCCGGATCGCCGCCGACCAGGGCGGCAAGGTGTCGTTCACGCTGCGGCACACCTCGCCGCGCGCCGACAAGACGGTCACCGCCTCGGGCGGCCGGCTGACCATCCGGGGGCGGCTCGCCGACAACAAGCTGCGCTTCGAGGCCCAGGTGCAGGTGATCGCCGAGGGCGGCACGCGCACCGACGACGGCGACAAGGTCACCGTGTCCGGCGCCGACAGCGCGGTGCTCGTGCTCTCGGCCGGCACCGACTACGCCGACGCCTATCCCGCGTATCGGGGCGCGGACCCGCACGGCGAGGTCACCGCCGCCGTGGACGCCGCCGCCGCGAAGGGCTACGACGCGCTGCGCGCGGCGCACGTCGCCGACTACCGCGAGCTGTTCGACCGGGTGCGGCTCGACCTGGGCGGCGCCATGCCCGATGTGCCCACCGACCGGCTCCGCCAGAGCTACACCGGCGGCGGCTCGGCCGCCGACCGCGCGCTGGAGTCGCTGTTCTTCGCCTACGGCCGCTACCTGCTGATCTCCTCCTCCCGGGAGAACGACGTGCTCCCGGCCAACCTCCAGGGCGTGTGGAACCACTCGACCAGCCCGCCCTGGTCGGCCGACTACCACGTCAACATCAACCTGCAGATGAACTACTGGCCGGCCGAGCAGACCAACCTGCACGAGACCACCCGGCCCTACGACCGCTACATCACCTCGCTGGTGGCGCCGGGCCGGGTGACCGCCCGGGACATGTACGGCGCCCGCGGCTGGGTGGTCAACAACGAGACCAACCCGTTCGGCTTCACCGGCGTGCACGACTGGGCCACGGCCTTCTGGTTCCCCGAGGCCGCCGCCTGGACCACCCGGCACCTGTACGACACCTACCGCTTCACCGGCGACCTCGGCTACCTGCGGGAGACCGCGTACCCGGTGATCAAGGCGGCGGCGGAGTTCTGGCTGGACTTCCTGCACACCGACCCGCGCGACGGCAGGCTCGTGGTCTCCCCCAGCTACTCGCCCGAGCACGGCGACTTCTCGGCGGGCGCGTCGATGTCGCAGCAGATCGTCGGCGAGGTGCTCGCCAACGCCCTGGCCGCGGCGGAGCGGCTCAAGGTGGACGCGGGCTTCCGCGACGAGGTGCGCGCGGCGCTGGACCGGCTCGACCCCGGCCTGCGCGTCGGCTCCTGGGGCCAGCTCCAGGAGTGGAAGGGCGACTGGGACTCGCCGACCGACACCCACCGGCACGTCTCCCACCTGTACGCCCTGCACCCCGGCGACCGCATCCGCCCCGGCACCCCGGAGGCGCGGGCGGCCGAGGTCTCGCTGAGGGCGCGCGGCGACGGAGGCACCGGCTGGTCCAAGGCGTGGAAGATCAACTTCTGGGCGCGGCTGCTGGACGGCGACCACGCGCACAAGATGCTCGCCGAGCAGCTCAAGACCTCCACGCTGGACAACCTGTGGGACACCCACCCGCCGTTCCAGATCGACGGCAACTTCGGCGCCACCTCCGGCATCGCCGAGATGCTCGTGCAGAGCCAGCACGACGTGGTGCACGTGCTGCCCGCGCTGCCGGCCGCGTGGCGGGACGGCTCGGTACGCGGCCTGCGCGCCCGCGGCGACGTCACCGTGGACGCCTCCTGGAAGGACGGCGCGCCCGCTGCCGTCACCGTCCGTCCCGGCCGGACCGGGCCGATCGCGGTCAAGTCGTCGTTCATCGCCGGCCGCTACCGGGTCTACGACGAGCGGGGCCACGAGGTGGCGCCGCGCCGCGACGGTGACACGCTGAGCTGGCAGGCCCGGGCGGGCCAGGCGTACACGATCAGGAACGAGGCCGCGGTCACCGTCGAGGCGCCCGCCGCCGCCACGCCGGGCGTCCCGTTCGAGGCGCGGGTCGCCGTCACCGCCACCGGCGGCAGGGCGGTGCCCGCCTCCGACGTGGCGCTCACCGTGCCCGAGGGCTGGAGCGTGCGGCCGGCCAGCAGGCGGCTGGCGGGCGTGGCACCGGGCAGGTCGCGCAGCGCCGCGTTCACCGTCACGCCGGGGCCCGCCGACGGGACGCGGCGGGCGGTGCTGTCCGCCGCGGTCACCGGCTCGTGGCGGGGCGCGGCCACCGCGGTGCTCGCCCTGGCGCCCTGCGCGCCGCCCGCGCCCGGCTCGGTCCTGGTCGCGTGGGACCCGAAGGAGGGCGGCACGGTCGCCGACGCCTCGGGCAACGGCCGCCACGCCACCGTGACCGGCGCCGCCGCCTACGACCCCACGGCCCCGTCCGGCAGCGGCCTGATCCTGGACGGCGCCACCTACCTGGGCACCGCGCCCACCACGCTCGGGTTCGTGCCGGAGGCCACCTTCGCCGCCGAGGTCCGGATCGCGGGCGGCGGCTACCGCCGGCTGTTCGACTCGCAGCCGTCCGGCGACCCCGGCACCGACGGCGTCCTCATCGACGTCACCCCCGGCAACGCGCTGCGCTTCATCGGCGCGGGCGCGAACGTGACGCTGGACACGACGCTGCCGACCGGCCGCTGGATCGACCTCGTGGTCACCCTCGACCGCACCGGCGCCGTCACCGTCTACGTGGACGGCGAGCGCCGGGCGACCGGCCGAGTCTCCTCCGACGGCATCGCCGGCTGCGCCACCCGCCCGCTGCGCTTCGGCGCCGACCAGAACGGCGGCCAGCGGCTGACCGGCGGCGTGGACCGCGCGGCCGTCCTCGCCAGGGCGCTGACCGCCGAGGAGGTGCGAACCTGGCGCGACCTGGCCTTCTGACCGCCCCGCCGCCGGGAGCCGGGACGGCGCCGGCGGCGGGTTTCCGGGCCGGCCTCCGGTGCCGCCCGCCGCCCGCCCGCCGGCGGCGGGCCGGGCGTCCGCCGGCGGCGGGCCGGGCGTCCGGGGGTCAGTCGACCTCGACGGCGGCCTCGGCGAACTGGGCGGAGTACAGCCGGGCGTAGGCGCCGCCGGCCGCCAGCAGCGACTCGTGCGTGCCCTGCTCGACGATCCGCCCCTCCTCCATCACCAGGATCAGCCCGGCGTCGCGGATCGTGGACAGCCGGTGGGCGATCACGAAGCTGGTGCGGCCCTCGCGCAGGCTGCTCATCGCCCGCTGGATGAGCACCTCGGTGCGGGTGTCGACCGAGCTGGTGGCCTCGTCGAGGATGAGGATCGCCGGCTCGGACAGGAACGCCCGCGCGATCGTGATGAGCTGCTTCTCCCCCGCGCTGACCGTGGTGCCCTCACCCTCCTCGTCGAGGACGGTGTCGTAGCCGTCGGGCAGCGTGTGGGCGATGCGGTCCACGTGGGCGGCGCGGGCGGCGGCCTCGACGCGCTCGCGGGTGGCGCCCTCGGCGCCGTAGCCGATGTTCTCCGCGATCGTGCCGCCGAACAGCCAGGTGTCCTGGAGCACCATGCCGAGGTTGGCGCGCAGCTCCTCCCTGGACATCTCGGCGATGTCGACCCCATCGAGGGTGATGCGGCCGCCGGTCACCTCGTAGAAGCGCATGATGAGGTTGACCAGCGTCGTCTTGCCCGCTCCCGTGGGGCCGACGATGGCCACGGTCTGGCCGGGCTCGACGGTCAGCGACAGGTTCTCGATCAGCGGGCGGTCCTCGGCGTACCGGAAGGAGACGTTCTCGAACGTCACCCGGCCCCTGACCCGCTCGGGGCGGGCGGGCTTCGCGGGCTCGGGGGACTGCTCGGGCGCGTCGAGCAGCTCGAAGACCCGCTCGGCCGAGGCGACGCCCGACTGCACCAGGTTGGCCATGCCGGCCACCTGGGTCAGCGGCTGGCTGAACTGGCGGGAGTACTGGATGAACGCCTGCACGTCGCCCAGCGAGATCGAGCCCGAGGCCACCTTGAGCCCGCCCACCACGGCGACCAGCACGTAGTTGAGGTTGCCGATGAACATCATGGCCGGCTGGATGAGGCCGGAGATGAACTGGGCGCGGAAGCTGGAGGTGAACAGCGCCTCGTTGTGCTCGGTGAAGGTGTCGCCGGCCTCCTTCTGCCTGCCGAACGCCTTGACCAGCGTGTGACCGCCGTACATCTCCTCGATGTGGCCGTTGAGCTTGCCCGTGGAGGACCACTGCTTGATGAACTGCGGCTGCGACCGCTTGCCGACGACGGCGGTGACGTAGACCGACACCGGCACCGTCACCAGCGCGATGAGCGCGAGGATCGGCGAGATCCAGAACATCATGGCCAGCACGCCCACGACCGTCAGGGCCGAGGAGATGAGCTGGCTCATCGTCTGCTGCAGCGTCTGGGCGATGTTGTCGGTGTCGTTGGTGGCGCGGCTGAGGATCTCGCCGCGCGGCTGGCCGTCGAAGTAGCTCAGCGGCAGCCGGGACAGCTTGGCCTCGATCTGCTCGCGCAGCCGGTAGGCCGCCCGCTGCACCACGGTCGTCGTCATCCGGAACTGCGCGATCCCGAGCACCGCCGCCACCAGGTAGAGGGCCAGCACCCAGGCGAGCACCACGGCCAGCGCGGCGAAGTCGATGCCCTGCCCGGGCACCACGCTCATCGCGGCGACCATGTCGGCGAAGGTGTCCTGGCCGCGGGCACGCAGCCCGGCCACGGCCTGCTCCTTGGTGGCCCCGGCGGGGAGCTGGGCCCCGATGATGCCGGAGAAGATCAGGTCGGTGGCGATGCCGAGGATCTTGGGGCCCATCACGGTGAGCGCGACGCTGAGCGCGCCGAGGGCCAGGATGACGATCAGCATCCCGCGTTCGGGGCGCAGCAGCCGCAGCAGGCGGCGCAGCGAGGAGCCGAAGTCGAGGGCCTTCTCCGCGGGCCCCGCCATCATCCGGCCGGGGCCGAAGCCGGGTTGCGGGCGCCGCGCGGGCGCCTGTGCGGCCGTCATGCCGCCGCCTCCTGTTCGGTGAGCTGGGACAGCACGATCTCCCGGTACGTCGGGCAGGTGTCCATGAGCCCGGCGTGGTCGCCGCTGCCTACCACCCGGCCCTCGTCGAGCACGATGATCTGGTCGGCGTCGCGGATCGTGCTCACGCGCTGGGCCACGATGACGATCGTGGCGTCGGTGATCCGTTCGGCCAGCGCGGCGCGCAGCCGGGCGTCGGTGGCGTAGTCGAGGGCGGAGAAGGAGTCGTCGAAGAGGTAGATCTCGGGCCGGTGCACCAGGGTCCTGGCGATGGCCAGGCGCTGGCGCTGGCCGCCGGAGACGTTGGTGCCGCCCTGGGCGATCGGCTCGTCGAGGCCGCCGGGCATCGCCTCGACGAACTCGCGCGCCTGGGCCGTCTCCAGGGCCTGCCACAGCTCGTCGTCGCTGGCGTCGGGCCTGCCGTACCTGAGGTTGGAGGCGACGGTGCCGGAGAAGAGGTAGGGCGCCTGCGGGACCAGGCCGACCACGCGGGCGAGCACGGCCGGGTCGAGCTCGCGGACGTTGACGCCGTCCACCAGCACCTCGCCGGCGCTCGCGTCGAACAGCCGCGGGATGAGGTTGAGCAGCGTCGTCTTGCCGCTGCCGGTGCTGCCGATGATCGCCGTGGTGCGGCCGGGCCGCGCGGTGAAGCTCACCCCGGACAGCACCGGCTCCTCGGCGCCGGGGTAGCGGAAGTCGACCGACCTCAGCTCCAGCTCGCCGATGCGCCGCTCGGGCACGACGGGGTCGGCCGGCGGGTGGACGCTCGGCTCGGTGTCGAGCACCTCCTTGATGCGCTCGGCGCACACCTCGGCCCTGGGGACCATCATGAACAGGAACAGCGACATCATGATCGACATCAGGATCTGCATGAGGTAGGAGATCACCGCGGTCAGCGCGCCCACCTCCATGGCGCCGTCTGCGATGCGGTGGCCGCCGAACCAGACCACGGCGACGCTGGAGACGTTGACGACCAGCATGACCGAGGGGAACATCAGCGCCATCAGCCTGCCGACCTTCAGCGACACGTCGGTCAGCTCCGCGTTGGCCACGGCGAAGCGCTCGCGCTCGTGCCTGTCGCGGACGAAGGCCCTGATGACGCGGATGCCGGTGATCTGCTCGCGCAGCACCTGGTTGATCCGGTCGATGCGCTCCTGCATGGCGCGGAAGAGCGGGCGCATGAGCGTCACGATCACGCCCAGGATGGCGATCATCACCGGCAGCACGACGAGCAGCAGCGACGACAGCGCCGTGTCCTGGCGCAGCGCCAGCACGATGCCGCCGACGCACATGATCGGCGCGGTCACCATCATCGTGAACGTCATCAGCACGAGGAGCTGGATCTGCTGCACGTCGTTGGTGGTCCGGGTGATCAGGGACGGCGGGCCGAACCTGTTGACCTCCTGGACGGAGAAGTCCTGCACCCGGTGGAAGATGGCCGCCCGCAGGTCCCGGCCCAGGGCCATGGAGGTGCGCGCGCCGTAGTAGACGGCGACGACCGAGCAGACGATCTGCACGAGCGTCACGCCGAGCATCACCAGGCCGAGCCGCATGATGTGGGCGGTGTCGCCCTTGACGACGCCGTCGTCGATGATGTCGGCGTTGAGCGTGGGGAGATAGAGCGTGGCCAGCGTCTGCACGAACTGGAAGAGCACGACGAGCGTGATCTCTTTCCCGTACGGCCGGAGCTGGACCCGCAGGAGACGGAGCAGCATCAACAGCGGCTTTCTGTAGAGGTGGTGTGGGGGGCGCGCACGAGGAGCCCGTCGAGCAGCACGGAGACGATCTCGTCGTCCTCCATGTCGCCGAACTCGTCGCCCAGGCCCAGGCTCCGCTGCACGCTGACCGCCACCAGCATGAGCAGCAGGTGCGCCGCGGCCTCCGGGGAGCGGCGCAGCCGGGCGCGGTCGGGCTCCATCAGCGCGGCCAGCCCGGACAGGATCGCCTGCCGGTAGGACATCATCCGGTCGCGGAACTCGGCGTCGCCGTCCATCAGCTCCCGGGGCGCGACGACCAGGTTGGCGTTGGCCCTCATCCCCGCCCGCAGCCTGGCGACCGCCTCGCGCAGCCGCTCGCGCAGGCCGGCCGCCGGGTCGACGCTCGCCAGCACCTCCAGGGCCGGCTCCGGGTCGAAGGCGGTCATCAGCGCCGCGCGCAGCAGTGACGCCTTGTCGGGGAAGACGCCGAAGATCGTGCCCTCGGCCACGCCCGCGGCCTCGGCGATCTGGCGGGTGCTCACGGCGGTGCCGTGCGCGCGCAGGAGCGGGAGCGTGGCGGCGATGAGCGCGGCTCGGCGGTCTTCCGGTGCCATGGCCGGCACCCTTCGCCTTCTCGTCATGGAAGGAGAGTAATGAGCGAGTACTCACTCGTTCAACCGATTATTCGGGGCTTGATCCCTTTGTCGGCTGGTGAGGGTGGCGGCGGACAGGCGTACGCTGTGCGGACATCCGGCCGGGACGGTCTAGAGTCGGATCGGCGGGATCCGAGCAGGGAGGCGTTTCATGGCACGTGCTGACACCGGCCCCGACTTCATCGAGGCGCTGGCACGCGGCCTCGACGTCATCCGGGTGTTCCGGCCGGGCCGGGCGGTCATGTCGCTGACCGAGGTGGCCACCGCCGCCGGGCTGGCCCGGCCCACCGCCCGGCGCATCCTGCTCACCCTCCAGGAGCTGGGCTACGCCAGGAGCGAGCCGGGCGGCTACGCGCTCACCCCGCGCGTGCTCGAACTCGGCGTGTCCTACGTGCGCTCCATGGGGTTGTGGGAGGTGGCCAGGCCGCACATGGAGCGGCTGGTGGAGCGGACCCGCGAGTCGTCCTCCATCGCCCAGCTCGACGGCTCCGACATCGTCTACGTCGCCCGCGTGGCCGTGCCGAAGATCGTCACGCTGTCGGTGCAGATCGGCACGCGCTTCCCCGCCCTGCAGACCTCCCTGGGCAAGGTGCTGCTCGCCGCGCTGCCGCCGGGAGAGGTGGAGCGGGTGCTGGCCGAGCCCAGCCGCTCGGGGGTGGAGCCGCGCTGGCGGCCCGGCCCGGCCGAGCGGGAGGCGGCGCTGCGCGAGGTCCGCGCGAAGGGGTGGGCGCTGACCGACGAGGAGCTGGCCCTGGGCATCCGCAGCGTGGCCGCGCCGCTGCGCGACGGGCTGGGCAACGTGATCGCCGCGCTCAACGTCAACGCGCACGCGGCGGAGACCTCGGTGGAGCGCCTGGCCGAGGAGCACCTGCCGCTGCTGCTGAAGACGGCCGGCGCGATCAGCGCCGACTGGGCCGTCTACGAGCGCGTCCCCCACGTCACCGCCGCCTCGACCGCCTGAGCGCCGGGCGACGGGCGACGGGCCCTTCAGGTGGCGATGTCCGGGTACGGCAGGGTGTGGTGCGCCAGCCTGCGGGCGTACTCGCGCTGGAAGCCCAGCGGCTCGGCGTGGTCGCGCTCGAACATCGCGATGAACAACGTCAGCGTGAGGAACGGGTGCGCCCCCAGCTCGAACAGCTTCGGATAGTCGTGCGCGGCCAGCGCCTCGCGCTCGACGTCGTCGAAGCGCTGCCAGGTGGACGCCTCGCCGGCGTGGCAGCCCAGGATGCGGCCGGCGTACTCGGCCTCCCACCACTCCACCGTGGCGCGCGGCTCGGAGCGGTAGCGTTCGACCAGCTCGGGGTCGCGATCGACGGTGAACAGGAACTTGTCGAGCAGATACTTGCTCACGGGCGGCCGCCTCCGTTCGGGTACCAGGTGAAGTACGCCTCCATGGTGTGGAACAGGTCGTAGGTGTCGACGTAGTCGGCCTTCCTGCCCTCCCCCGCCACGCCCATCATGAGCATGAAGTCCATGAAGCCATGGGTGGCGTTGCCCGGGTTCCACAGGCTGTCCAGGGTGACCTCGGCCAGGCACCCCTCCAGGTCCCCCGAGGAGATCCACCCGACGGCCTTGCGGTCGAACTCGGGGTCGGGGCCGTGCGGGCCGAACTGGCGCGGGCCGCCGAGCTCGAGCGACAGGTGCCCGGTGCCGATGACGGCCACCCGCCGGTCGTCGGGCCACGACTCCACCAGCTCGCGGATGGCCCGGCCGAGCTGCACGAAGCGCCCGGGCCGCGGCAGCGGCGGGGCGAAGATGTTGGTGTAGACGGGCACGATCGGCAGGTCGTTCTGCGGGCGCAGGGTGATGATCGGGCACGTGATCGAGTGGTCGATCCGCAGCTCGTTGGAGAAGGCCAGGTCGAAGCCGAGGTCCAGGCCGCCGCGCAGGAGGTGGGCCGACAGGTCCTCCTCGCCGCGCACGAGCATGCGGGGCAGGCCGAACTCGCGCTCCTCGTTGTGGAAGTTGGCGTCGTAGCAGGGCGCCTTGCCGACCAGGAACTGCGGCATGTTGTCCAGCCAGAGCTGGTGGAAGTGGTCGGAGCCGACCATCACCAGCACGTCGGGCCTGGCCCTGGTGAGGGTCTCGCGGAACGCCTCGACCTTGCGCACCCACTCGTCGGCGAACGGCGGCCGCTCCGCGCCGGTCGAGGTGGAGGCGCGGTAGTAGAAGGGATGGTGGGTGGATGCGATGACCGCGACGAGCTCAGCCATGCGAACCTCCATCGGGGTACGGCTCGGGCGCGATCGGCCGGGTGGCCCGGTCCACGGACAGGAAGATCTCGTTCGCCACCGGGCGGCGCAGCTCCTCGGCGAGCTGCCCGATGAGCCCGGCGGTCCTGGCCAGCAGCGCGAAGGCGCGCAGCAGCTCCAGGGGCAGGCCGAGGTCGGCCAGCGCGGCCCCGCAGACGCCGGCGCCGTTGAGCGGCAGGGTCCGGCCCAGCACCCGGGGGTGCACGCGCCCGATCGCGGCGAACAGCGACAGGTGCGGCCCGAGCAGCCCCTCCTGCCGGGCGATCTCGAACAGCCGGGGGGTGCGCGGGTCGCCGTCCTTGTGCACGTGGTGGCCCAGGCCGGGGACGAGCGCGCCCCGCTCGCGCCGCTCGCGCACGGCGGTCAGGGCCAGCTCGTCCCAGCCGGCCTCGCCGGACGGGAGCGGGTCGCGGCCCGCGAGCGCCTCGTGCAGGAACCGGCCGCAGTCCTCGGTGACGCCGAGGAAGCGCGAGCCGCCGCCGAGCAGCCCGGCCGCCAGCGCCCCCTGTACGGAGTCCGGCGCCGACAGGTACGTCAGCCGCGTCACGATCGCGGTCGGCGTGAACCCGTGATCGGCCAGCGCGGCCAGCACCGCCTCGAACACCCGCACCTCGCCCGGCGCCGGGCGGCGCCGCGCGGCCAGCCAGAACGCCAGCTCGCCGAAGCCCACCTCGCCCATCACGTCCGCGGCCAGGTCGTGCCCGAGCAGGGTGATCGTCTCCGCCGTCGACGCCCCGAGCGCCGTGGGGTAGTCGCTCACTCCCCCTCCCCCGCACCGGGGCCCAAGTCGGGGCCGGCGGAGGGTCCTGAGTGCGGTTCGGTCAGCCACTTGCGCAGCTCCGCGCCGTGCTCGTCGAGCTCGGGCGGCGGGAGCGCGTAGCCGGCCGGCGTCTCGGAGAAGCGGATCGGGTGCCGGGTGGTCGGCACCGCCCGCTCCCCCTCCCCGACCTCCACGATCGGTTCGAGCCCGAAGCGCTCCGCCATGGCGAAGCCGCCGTCGATGGTGTTGATCGGCCCGCTCGGCACCCCGGCCGCCACCAGCAGCTCGAACCACTCGGCCGCGCCGCGGGCGGCCAGCCGCTCGACGAGGATCGGCCGCAGCTCGTCACGGTGCGCGGTACGCCCGGCGTTGCGGGCGAAGCGCGGGTCGTCGGCGACCTCGGGGATGCCCAGCACCTCGCACAGCTTGCGGAACTGCCCGTCGTTCGCGGCGGTGACGATGAGGTCGTCGTCGGCGGTGGGCAGCGGCTCGTACGGGAACACGCTCGGGTGCGCGTTGCCCATCCGGTACGGCACCACGCCGCCCGCCACGTACGCCGAGCTGTGGTTGACCAGCCCCGTCAGGGCCGAGGACAGCAGGTTCACCTCGACGTGCTGCCCGCGTCCGGTGGCCTCCCGGTGCCGCAGCGCGGCCAGCACGCCGATGACGGCGTGGTTGCCCGCCATCACGTCGAACACCGAGATCCCGGCCCGGTAGGGCGGGCCGTCCGGCTCCCCGGTCAGGCTCATCAGCCCGGACATGGCCTGCACCATCAGGTCGTAGCCGGGCACGTGCGCGCCGGCGCCGGAGCCGAAGCCGCTGATGGAGGCGTACACGATGCCGGGGTTGGCGGCCCGGACGGCGTCGTAGCCCAGCCCGTACCTGGCCAGGCCGCCGGGGCGGAAGTTCTCGACCAGCACGTCGGCGCGCCGGGCCAGCTCCCTGGCCGCCGCCGCGTCGCCGGGGTCGCGCAGGTCCAGGGCGATGGAGCGCTTGCCGCGGTTGACCCCGAGGTAGTACGTCGACACCTCGCCGCGCGCGGGCGGCGTCCAGCCCCGGGTGTCGTCACCCTTGGGGCCCTCGACCTTGACGACGTCGGCGCCCAGGTCGGCCAGCAGCATCGTGGCGTACGGCCCGGCCAGCACCCGGGAGAAGTCCGCCACCAGCACCCCCGCCAGCGGCCCGCCCCGCTCGGACCCGCCCGTCATCCAGCTCCCCTTCCGTTCGCTGAACGGACGACTGTCCGCAACTCGCGATTCTGGCACACCTCCCCACTCTGAACCAGAGCCGCGAGGCGCGCCAGGGCCCCCTTGACAGCGGTCCCGGCGATCGTAGAGTTACGGCGAACCCGATGACCGCGCAGCGGACAACCGTTCGCGAATGACGGCGCGCTGCCGCCCCCGGCCGTGAGGAGTTGCTGCGATGAGCGAGCGGACCGGCTTCGGGGCGGGGCGCCCCATCGTGCTGCGCGGCGGCACCGTCCTGCCGATGGAGGGCCGCCGGGTGCTGCCCGGCGCCGACGTCCTCGTCACCGGCGACCGGATCGCGGCCGTCGGCCCCGCGCTGGACGTCCCCGAGGGCACCGCCGAGATCGACGCCTCCGGCGGCATCGTCATGCCCGGCATGATCGACACCCACCGCCACATGTGGCAGACCGCGCTGCGCGGCTACGGCGCGGACTGGACGCTGACCCAGTACTTCGTCTGGTTCTACCTGGAACACGGCAAGCTGTTCCGGCCCGAGGACGTGCACGCGGGCAACACGCTGGCCGCCATCGAGGCCCTCGACGCCGGCGTCACCACCGTCGTCGACTGGTCGCACGGCCTGCGCACCCCCGACCACGCCGACGCCGCCGCCGACGCGCTGCAGGGGGTGCCCGGCCGGTACGTGCTCGCGTACGGCAACCTCCACCGGCCGCCCGCCGAGTGGACGGCCGCGCCCGAGTTCCGCGACTTCGTGCGCCGCCGCGTCACCGGCGACGACCTGCTCGGCTTCCAGATCGCCTTCGACGTGCTGGGCGATCCCTCCTTCCCCGAGCGGCCCGCCTTCGAGGTCGCCCGCGACCTCGGCGTGAGCGTCACCACGCACGCCGGCGTGTGGGGCGCCACCGGCGACGACGGCCTGCGGCTCATGCACGAGCACGGCTTCATGACCCCCGGCACCGTCTACGTGCACGCCGCCTCCCTGTCGGCCGACTCCTACCACCGCATCGCGGCCACCGGCGGCTCGGTCTCGGTCTCGACGGAGAGCGAGCAGAGCGCCGGCCAGGGCTACCCGCCCACGTGGGCGCTGCGCGCGCACGGCATCCCGGTCTCGCTGTCGATGGACACCAGCGTCTGGTGGAGCGGCGACCTGTTCTCGGCCATGCGCGCCACGCTCGGCGCCGACCGCTCGCGCGAGCACCTGGAGGCGCACGCCAGGGGCGAGACGGTCACGCACTGCGCGCTCCGCGCCGACCAGGTCGTGGACTGGGCCACCCGGGGCGGGGCCGCCGCCATCGGCCGCGACGACCTGGGCGTGGTCGCGCCCGGGAAGAAGGCCGACCTCGTGCTCATCAAGAACGACGCCTCGCCGGTGTCGTTCCCGCTGCTGAACCCGTTCGGGCACGTCGCCTTCCAGGCGCAACGCGGCGACGTGCACACCGTGCTGGTCGACGGGCGGGTGGTCAAGCACGGGCACCGGCTGGCCGGCATCGACCTGGACGCGGCGCGGGCCTCGGCGGAGCGGACGGTGGAGCATCTCCGGAGCGAGATGGGCGAGGAGGCGTGGGCGAAGGGCATGGACCCGGACGTGCCGGAGACGAAGATCCTCGACAACCCGTACACGTACACCGACTACCGCAGCGACGCCACCCACCGCCGCTGACCACCGCACCCCCGGCGCGGCGGCCGGGGAGCCGTCGCGCCGGGGGTGCGGAGTTTCCGATGGTGCCGGGGTCAGTGGCCACCCCTCGGTGCCGGGGTGCGGGTTCCGATGGGCGGCCGAAGGGTCAGCCCGCGCTGCAGGAGACCGTCGGCCAGGTGTGGTTGCCGTTGTGCTGGATCGTCACGCCCCAGTTGTTGCCGCTGCCGTTGGACCTGGCGCTCAGCGTCTGGGCGTTGGGGTAGCTGGCGCTGACGTTCCAGGTGGCCAGGACCTTCGCGGGCGAGGGCACGTTCATGGTGACGGTCCAGTTGCTCGACCCGCTGACCGCGACGTTGAGGTTGTAGCGGTCGCTCCACTGCTGGCCCGCCGAGAGCGTCGCGGTGCAGCCGCCGGGGTTGCCCGGGTTGCCGGGGTTGCCGGGGTCGCCGCCCGAGGAGCCGATCGTGATGTTGGAGTTGCCGCTGCTCTGGTATCCCTCGGTGGCCATGATCATGTAGTCGTGGCTGCCCAGGCTCATGCCCGCGCGGGCCCACGCGTCGAAGTGGTTGCCCGAGGTGATGGTGCCGCCCGTCTTCTTGGACTGCCTGACGCTCCAGTACTGGTTGAACGTCCGCGTGCCCTCGATGGACGGCGCGTTGTAGCGCGTGGTCTGGTAGATGTCGTACGTGCCGCCGTCGCTGGTCACCGTGCCCTTGTAGGTGCCGGTGGGCCGGTAGGTGCCCCAGTTGTCGACGATGTAGTACTCCACCAGCGGGTTCCTCGTCCACCCGTAGAGCGTCAGATACGCGTTCCCGGACGGGTTGAAGCTGCCGGAGTAGCTCACGGTCCGGCGTCCGCCGGTGCTCCAGCCCTTGCCGGCGACGAAGTTGCCGGTGTTGCGCCAGGAGGTGCTGTAGTTGCCGCCGGACCCCAGCTCCATCGAGACCGTCCCCTGACTGTCGGTCCAGAAGGAGTAGAAGTAGCCGTTGTTGGTACCGGTCTGGTTGGTGGTGATGGCGGCGTGCGCGATGCCGGGCAGCGCGATGGCCAGGAGCAGCGCCGCGACCACGGCGCAGGCCCGGCCGAGCAGCGGCCCGGGACGGCCGCGTCCGCGGCCTGTCCGGTGAATGAGGGCGCCGTTCATGTGCGTGTTTCCTCCTCGTGACGTCCGGGGGGCAAGCGGCACCCGGGGCGGATGTCGCGGCGGGTGGCTCGGATCAGCGATGGTGAGGACAACGAAACTATCGGTACGGTGGCGAAAGTATCGGCCGCGTTCCGCGGAGTTGTCAACGCCTCCCGCCAGCTTGTGAAGACCCCAGCAAAGCCTCCGGCCACCCTGCCACCGTCACCAGGGGTTCATCGCGGGCAGACGCTCGTGAAAATTTCAGATGGCATCCGAAATATTGCGATCGAGGGGCGTCACGGTGCGGACCGGCGCGCCGGCGTGCCGAGGAAGTCGCGCAGGTGGGCCAGCAGGGCGTCCGGCCGCTCCTCGGGGATGAAGTGGCCGCACTCGGGGATCTCGGCCCCCCGCACGTCGTCGGCGTACGCGCGCCAGATCTCCAGCGTCGGCAGCCGCGCGGGCAGCCCGGCCGATCCCCACAGGGCCAGCACCGGCATCGTCAGCCGCCGCCCCGCCGCGGCGTCCTCCTCGTCGAGCGCGAGGTCCTGCTCCTGCGCGCGGTAGTCGTCGAACCCGGCCCGCAGCGCGCCCGGCCGCGAGAAGGCCCGCACGTACGCGTCCACCGCCTCGGGCGGCAGCCCGTGCCGGTTGTACGTCCACCGCTCGAAGAAGTACTCCAGGTAACCGCGCACGTCGTGCCCCACCAGCCGCTCGGGCAGGTCCGGCTGCAGGTGGAACAGCCAGTGCCAGTAGCCGGGGGCGAGCGACGCGTCCAGCCGGCGGAACATCTCGCGGGTGGGGATCACGTCGAGCACAACGAGCCGTTCGACCTGGCCGGGACGGTCGAGCGCCCAGCGGTGGGCGACCCGCGCGCCGCGGTCGTGGCCCACGACGGCGGCCCGTTCGAAGCCGAGGGCGCTCACCAGCTCGGCCACGTCGGCCGCCATCCGCCGCTTGTCGTAGCCGGTCGCGGGCTTGTCGCTGAGGCCGTAGCCGCGCAGGTCGGGGGCGATCACGGTGTGGGTCTCGGCCAGGGCGCCGAGCACCGGCCGCCAGCACAGGGAGGTCTGCGGCCAGCCGTGCAGCAGCACCACGGCCGGACCGGCGCCGGCCCGCGTGTAGTGCAGGCGGATCCCGCCCACGGTGGCCACCCCGGTGGTCGTCGTCACGTCCATTGCGCACCCTCTCGCATTACTAACCATCTGATGGGGTTAGCGACGGTAGCATGGGGGCGGGACGGCCCGACAATGGAGACATGGCAGAGACCGACGAGTGGATCCGCGACGGCGGCCGGGTGTGCCTCGACTTCCTCAACACCCTGCGCGACCGGTGGGACGTGCCACGGGAGACGCTCGCGGAGCCGGGAGACCTGCTGCGGTGGCTGCGCGGCGCCGGCCTGCTCGCTCCGGACGCGCCCGGCACCGCGCTTCCCCCTGATCCCGGCACCGCGCCCCACCCCGGGCCCGACTCCGCGCCCCACCCCGGGCCCGACTCCGGGCCCGACTCCGGGCCCGACTCCGGGCCCGACGCGCTGTTGCGGTCGGCGCGGCTGCTGCGGGAGGCGATCGACCGGGCGGTGCTGGGCGCCGCCGCCGGCCGCCTGCCCGGCCGCGCGGACGTGGAGCTGATCAACGAGGCCGTGGCGGCGGCGCCGCGTCCCGTCCTCCGGCTGGTGATCGTCGACGGCCGGCTGGCGGCGGGCACGGCGGACGGCGTCGCGGCCGACGTGGCGGGCGCGCTCGGGCTGGTCGCCCGCGACGCGGCCGAGCTGCTGCTGTCACCCGAGGTGAGACGCGTGCGCGTGTGCGGCTCCGAGCGCTGCGCCCTGCGGTTCGTGGACCGGTCGCAGGCGGGCAACCGCCGCTGGTGCTCGATGACCCGCTGCGGCAACCGCACCAAGGTCAGACGCCACCAGCTCCGCGCCAGACCCACCGCCTGACCCGCCCGCCCACGCCCGGACCGCGGCCCCCGCGCCGGCCGCCGGCAGCCGCGCTCCTGCACGGCAGGTCCCCGGCCTCCTCCGGGGTCACCGGCCGGCGCGTTCCCGCGCGACCGGTCCCCGGTCAGCGCTGCGGGTGGGCGGGCAGGAGCGGGGCGAGGACGAAGCGGGTGGTGGCCCACACCAGGTAGAGCAGGGGCGCGCCGAGGAGCAGGACGCCGAGCACCGGCCTGGCCAGGACGACGGTGACGGCCAGGCCGAGCGCGGCGACGTTCAGCGCGGCCAGGTACCAGCGCCGGGCCACGAGGTAGAGGCAGGCGCGCAGCCGTACCGGCTCGCCCTCCGCCAGGAGGGTCAGCAGGGCGACGGTCACGGCGATCACCAGCCCGGCCGCCGTGGCGAAGAACGGGACGAGCGCCGGCCCCCAGCCGGTGCGCCAGACGGCCGCGGTGTCGATCGCCAGCACCGCGACGGCCGCGGCGCCGCCCGCCCACACCAGCGCCGCGCGCCCGCCGCCGCGCCGGTAGCCGGTCAGGAACGGGCGCAGCACCACCGCCGCGCCCGGCTCCCCCAGCGCCGCGAAGCACGCGAACGCGCCCGTCAGCGCCGGCGCGCACAGCGGCGACAGCGCCAGGAAGAACGGCCACGACGCCCACGGGTCCCGCAGGATCGCCAGCGCCGCCAGCAGCGGCGCGCAGGCGGCGGCGAGCAGCACGTTCGTCATGAGGCCGACGTAGACGGTGCCGAAGATCCGCTCGTACGTGGTCTGCGCGGCCGGCCGCAACCACCGGCGTACCCCGCCGGCCTGGCCCGGCGCGCTCATCCTTTGAGCCCGCTGGTGGCGATGCCACGGATGAAGTACCGCTGCCCGAGCAGGAAGATGACCACGATGGGCAGCACCGACAACACCGCGCCCGCCATGATCATGGCGTACTCCGCCTCGTACTGGCCGACGAACGAGCGCAGGCCCAGCTGCACGGTCCACAACTCGTTGCTGGTCAGGTAGATGAACGGCCCCATGTAGTCGTTCCAGGTGTTGACGAAGGTGAGCAGGGCCAGGCTGGCCAGCGCGGGCTTCGACAGCGGCAGCATGATGCGCCAGTAGATGCCGTACTCGCTCAGGCCGTCGATCCGCGCGGCCTCGCACAGGTCGTCGGGGATCGACATGTAGTACTGGCGCATGAGGAAGACGCCGAACGCGCCGAACGCCTGCAGCAGGATGATCGACCAGTACGTGTTCGTCAGCTCGGCCCGCTGCATCATGATGTACTGCGGCACCATGTACGCCTGCCACGGCACGGCGATGGTGGCGATGTAGGCGACGAACAACCCGTCCCGGCCGGGGAAGCGCACCTTGGAGAAGCCGTAGGCGGCGAAGCTGCCGCTGAGCACCTGCAGCAGGGTGATCGCCACGGCCAGGAACGCCGAGTTGCCCAGGTAGGTCAGCAGCGGGATGCGCTCCCAGATGTCGACGAAGTTCGACCAGCGCAGCTCGTCCGGGATCCACTGGATCGGGATGGTCAGCACCTCGTTGTCGCGCTTGAGCGACGAGGACACCATCCAGCCGAACGGCACCAGCACCAGCGCCGTGACCACAGTGAGCGCCGCGTACGCCGCCGCCCCGCGGACGATCCCGCGCCCCCGCCGGCCCCGCCCGCCCGGCTCCGGCCCGGGACGCCGCCCGGCCACGGGGGGAGCGTCGTGCAGCGTCGTCATCAGCCGTTCCTCCGTTCGTTGAGCCGGAACTGGATCAGGGTGGCGGTGAGCACGATGAGGAAGAGCACCAGGGCGATCGCCGAGGAGTAGCCGAACCGGCCCTCCCTGATCCCCTGCTCGTAGACGAGCTGCGCCAGCACCTTCGTGCTGCGGCCGGGACCGCCCTCGGTCATGACCACGATGAGGTCGAGCACCTTGAAGCTCTGGATCGTCAGCATGACCAGCACGAAGAACGTGGTCGGCCGCAGGCTCGGCAGCGTGATGCTCCAGAAGCGCTGCCAGGCGCCGGCGCCGTCCACCGTGGCGGCCTCGTAGTACTCCTTGGGGATGGTCTGCAGGCCGGCCAGGTAGAGCACCATGTAGTAGCCCATGTCCCGCCACACGCTGGTGACGATCACCGCCGGCATCGCCCAGTCCGTGCTGGCCACCCAGCGGGGCGGGGCGTCGACGCCCAGCGCCCCGAGCACCTGGTTGACCGGCCCGGCCGTGGGGTTGAACAGCATGTTCCACACGATCGCCACGGCGACCAGCGAGGTGACGTACGGGAAGAACGCCGCGGTGCGGAAGAAGGCCATGCCGCGCAGCTTGCGGTCGAGCACGAGCGCCAGGCCGAGAGCGGCGACCAGCGTGAGCGGGATGTGGCCGGCCGCGTAGTAGAGGGTGTTGCCCAGCGCGACGTGGAAGTTCTCGTCGCCGAGCATGCGCTGGAAGTTCTTCAGCCCCACCCACTCGGGCGTGCTGTAGGAGTCCCAGTCCAGGAACGCCAGGGCGAAGGCCGCCAGCATCGGGATGAGGGTGAACAGCGCGAACCCGAGGAAGTTCGGGAGGATGAAGCTCCATCCGACGAGGATGTCGCGCCACGCGCGCGTGCGCCGGGGCGGCGCCTTCGGCGCGGGCCGCGCCGGTTGCGTCATCACATCGGCCATGACCGTCCTTTGTGCCGTCTGAGAAGTCGTGCGCGGGGGCCTAGTCGAGCGCCTCGTTCTTGACGCGCTCGTTCATGGAGGCGATGCCGTCGGCCGCGGACTTCTCGCCGACCATGACCAGCTCGTGCTCCTCGTTGAGGATCGTGTCGATGTCGGAGGCCTTCTCGCTGACCGGCATCTCCAGCACGACCTTGTCCGGCTCGAACGCCTTCTTCGACAGCTCGTCGGAGGGCATGCCCTCGGCGGCGAAGTACGCCTTGGTGATCTCGGGCGTCTGCAGCGCCGGCACCACGCCGACCTTGGTGATCGCCTCGGCGCCGGCCTGGCTCGCGGCGAACTGCACGAACTTCCTGGCCGCGTCGGCGTGCTCGGCCTTGGCGTTGACGGCGAAGGCGGTGGGCGAGCCGAACGTCGTCACCTCGGTGCCGCCGGGGCGCTGCGGCATCGGGGCCAGGCCCCACTCGACGTCGGTGGCGCCCTTCTTCCTGGCCTCCAGGATGCCGGAGATGTACCAGGTGCCCATGGGCATCATGGCGGCCGCGCCGGTCTCGAACTGGGTGCGGTAGTCCGACTTCTGGGCCTTGGCGGTGCCGAAATCGAGCACGGCGCCGGACTTCTGCAGGCCGAGCGCGAGCGCGTACTGGTCGTTGAAGAAGGAGTAGTCGCCGCCGAGCTGGTCGCCGCCGCTCTGCGCGGCGGCGACGGCCTGCACGACCGAGCGCCAGGTGTGGTGGTAGGCGCCGTAGACCTTCTTGCCGCCCTCCTCGCGGGTGAGCTGCTGGGCGAGCTTGGCGTACTCGTCCCAGGTGAGCTTGTCGGGCATGGTGACGCCGGCCGCCTCGAATGCCTTCTTGTTGTAGTAGAGCAGCCAGAAGTCCTGCCGGTACGGCATCGCGAAATACTTGCCCTGCACGTCGAAGGCGTCCAGGCCGGCCAGCTTGGAGGTGTCGGTGGACTTGACCGCGTCGGTGATGTCGAGGAGCTGCCCGCGGCTGGAGTAGCGCGAGTAGTCGATGACGTTCTTCATGGTGATCACGTCGGTCGTGTCGCCGCCGGCCAGCATCGTGGTGACCTTCTCGGGATAGTCGTCCGCGAGGATGTCCACCGGCTGGATCTTGATGGTCGGGTTGGCCTGCTGGAAGGCCTCGAACAGGGCGGTGAACTCCGGGGTCTTGGCCAGGTTCCACACCGAGACCCGCAGCGTGACGTTCCCGTCGCCGCCGCCGGCCGGCTCGTCCGAGCCGCCGCAGGCGGTCACGGCGAGGGCGAGGGCGGCCACGGCCGCCAGACGGCGTGAGGTGTTCAAAGCGATCATTGATCCGGTTCCTTTCCGGTTGAGCCGGTATCCGGCGCTCAGGCGCTCACCTTGAACTCGTCCACCGTCACGGCCGCGCGGGGCGGCCGGCCGGTCACGTGGCGTTCCAGCTCGTCGAGCGCGCTCTCACTCATGCGCCGGGTCTCCGAGCCGAGAGATCCGGCGACGTGGGGGGTGATCATGACGTTGGGCAGGCCGTACAACGGCGAGCCCGGGGGCAGCGGGTCGGGGTCGGTGACGTCGAGGATCGCGTTGAGCCGCCCGGCGGCGCACTCGCGCTCCAGGGCCGCGGTGTCCAGGACGGCGCCGCGGGCGGTGTTGATCACGGTGGCGCCGTCGGGCAGCGCGGCCAGCTCGGCGGCGCCGATGAGGTGGCGGGTGGCCGGGAGCTGGGGGACGTGCAGCGAGAGCACGTCGCAGCGGGGCAGCAGCTCGGGCAGCTCGACCAGGCGCGCCCCGGCCGCGCCCACCTCGGCGGGCGAGGCGTACGGGTCGGCCACGAGGATCTCCACCTCCAGGGCGCGCAGCCGTTCGACGACCCGGCGTCCCACCCGCGAGTAGCCGACGACCCCGACCGTGCGCTCGCGGTTGGACAGGTCCTCGCGGCGCACCAGGGAGGACCAGCCGGCGCGGCGCATGAGCGCGTCCTGCGCCAGGAACGGGGCCTTCTTCCCGGCGAAGATGATCGCGGCGAGCGTGAACTCGGCCACCGGGATCGCGTTCTCGTCGGCCGCGCTGGTGACGAGGAGGCCGCGGCGCCACACCTCGTCGGTCACGAACGATCGCACCGTGCCCGCGCAGTGGAAGATCGCGCGCAGCCGGGGCGCGTCGGCGAGCCGTTCGGCGGTCAGCGGCGGGCAGCCCCAGGAGGTCAGCAGCACCTCGGCCTCGCGCAGCCGGCGGCGCGCGCGGGGCGTGTCGAGCTCGGCGGTCACGAGCGGCTCGCCGAGGTCGGCCAGCGTGCGCAGCCGGCGCAGCTGCGGCTCGCGGAACTGCACGTCGAACGTGGCCTGGTCCATGACCAGCAGGGCCTGTGCTCGTCCGGTCATGGCGTCCCCGCCGGAGGCGCCATGACCACGTTGCTGTGCTTGATGATTACCTCGCTTCACTCAGGTCACTCGGCCCGTTACGGCAAGCGCTTTCCGATGGCGCCGATCATGTCCGATCGTTACAATCGCGTCAATACCTTGTTAATCAGATCGATCACGTTATCTGATCGATATTGATCGTCCCCGTTCGATCGGGTCAGGAGGACGGATGCCTGCGTTCCTGGAGTCACTGCGGGAGCTGGACGACCGGCGGCTCTCGCCGTACACGGGATGGACGCGTGATCACTGGGGGGCGCTGGCCGACCATCTCCTGCTGTCGGCCCGCCCGTACGCGTCGGCCGGGCACGCCCGCGTCTCCTTCCCCGGCGCGCCCGGCGGCTACGGGGCCGACGTGGACGGGCTGGAGGGGTTCGCGCGCACGTTCCTGGCGGCCGGGTTCCGGGTCGCGGGCGAGGGCGGGCGCGACCCGCTGGGCCTGATGGACTGGTACGCCGAGGGGCTCGCGGCCGGCACCGACCCCCGTTCGCCCGAGCGGTGGGTCCGGCTCGACGAGCACGGCCAGGCGAAGGTGGAGGCCGCCTCCATCGCCCTGGTGCTCCACCTGACCAGGCCGTGGTTGTGGGACCGGCTGCCGCCGCTGGTGCAGGAGCAGGTCGTCGACTACCTCGCGCCCGCGATCGGCTCGGACTACCCGCCGATCAACTGGATCTGGTTCCAGATCATCGTCGAGCAGTTCCTCTCGTCCGTCGGCGGGCCCTTCTCCGCCAAGGACATCGCGGAGGGCCTCGCGCTCACCGACGGCTTCGCCCGCCAGGACGGCTGGTACGCCGACGGCGCCGAGCGCGCCTACGACCACTACGTGGGCTGGGCGCTGCACTTCTACCCGCTGATGTGGACCGAGATGGCGGCCGGCGAGGCGATGGCGGACACGCGCCGGCCGGTGTACCTGGAGCGGCTCGAACGTTACCTGCACGACGCCGTCCATCTCGTCGGCGCCGACGGGTCCCCGCTGGTGCAGGGCCGCAGCCTCACCTACCGCTTCGCCGCCGCCGCCCAGTTCTGGATGGGCGCCCGCGCCGCCAGCCCCTCCCCCGGCTCACCGGAGGGCGGTGGGACGGGCATGCCCGGGTTCGGGCTGCTGCGCCGGGCCGCGTCGGGGATCGCCCGCCACTTCGCCGAGCACGGGGCGCCCGACGAGGACGGCGTCCTGACGCTGGGCTGGCACCACGCGTGGCGGCCGATCGCCCAGTCCTACTCCGGGCCCGGCTCTCCGTACTGGGCGGCCAAGGGCCTGTTCGGCCTGGCCCTGCCCGCCGATCACCCGGTGTGGACGGCCACCGAGGAGCCGCTGCCCGTCGAGTCGGGCGACTTCCACCGCACGGTCAGGGCGCCCGGCTGGCTCGTCAGCGGCACCCGCGCCGACGGCGTGGTCCGCGTCGTCAACCACGGCACCGACCACTCCCACCCCGGCACCAACCTGACCGACTCGCCCCTGTACGGCCGGCTCGGCTACTCCACCGCGACCTCGCCCCTGCTGACCGGCGCGCCCGTGGACCAGTCGGTCGTCCTCCTCGACGAGCACGGCGAGCCCAGCCACCGCACGGGGTTCGAGACCGTCCGCGCCGAGCGCCTCCCCTCCGGCACGCTGGTCGGCGCGTCCCGCTGGCAGGCGCACTGGGTCACCGCGGAGGGCGACCGGCCCGACCACGGCAGCGGCCGTTCCGGGCCGGTGCGGCTGGGGCCGTGGCTGGAGGTGCTCTCCGCCGTCCGGGGTCCTTGGGAGATCCGCCTGGTACGCCTGTCCCCCTACCCCACCGGGTCCGCCTCGCCCACCGGGTCCGCCTCCCCCAGCGGGGACGCCGGGGGGCCGCTGCGCATCGGCGGGTGGCCGCTGCCCGCCCTTGGAGACGTCCAGGAGGACGCGGCGAGCGTGGGGAACGGCAGGCTGACCTCCCGCGTCGTCCCCGGCTCCGGGCTGGGCGCGTCCGGCGTGCTGCGCGCGGCGGACGCCTCACCGCTCGCCCCGCTGACCCTCGTCCCGTGGTGCGCCACCGAGACGCCGGCCCGCCCCGGCACCTGGTACGACGCGGCGATCCACCTCGGCGGCCGGTCCCCGGGCGAGCCCCCGGCCCTGACCTGGGACACCCCCGGCACCGCGGCCCTGAGCTGGCCGGACGGCACCCGCGACCACCTCCCCGTCTGACCGCCCGCAGAGTCGAAGGATCGTGCCGGACGGCCGAGGGGTCAGGAGGCGGACGAGGAGGAGCGCACGATCAGGCGGGGCTCGACGATCATCCGGTGGGTGGGCCGCTCCGGGTCGGGGTCGGCCAGGCGGGCCGCGAGCATCGCGAACGCCGCCCGCCCCACCGCCGCCTTCGGTGGCCGGACGGCGGTCAGCGGCGGGTCGCACAACTCGGCCACCTCGTCGTCGTACGCCACCACGGCCAGGTCGCCGGGCACCCGGAGGCCGCGCTCCCGGCACCGTTCCACCAGGCTGATCGCCTCGGGGTCGGAGTGGACGAGCAGCGCCGTCGTCCGCGAGGCGACGCACTGGTCGAGCACCTCGTCCAGCGCCTTCGCCCATCCGGGGTCCCGCTGATCGACGGTGTCCGCGTCCGGCACCCCAGCGCCACCCCTGCCGTCGCCGTCGTGGGCGGTGCCGAGGGGGAGGCCGAGTTCCTCGCACGCCTGCCGCCAGCCGCGGCGTACGTGCGGGCTCGTCGGGCTCTGCCGGGTGGTGATCAGCCCGACGCGGCGGTGGCCGAGGGCGGCGAGGTGCCGTACGGCCATGGCCGCCCCGAACGCGTGGTCGCTGACCACCGACTCCATCGCCTCCCGGTGGTCGCCCACGGCGGCGGCCCGTTCGACGAGCACGACCGGCACCCCCGTGCCCCGGAGCCAGCGCACCAGCTCCTCGCCGTCGTCGCCGGTCGTGGTCGGGGCCACCAGCAGCCCGTCCAGGCCGCCCGCCTCGACCAGCCGGGCGAGCTGGCGGCGCTCGTCGGCGGCCTGGTAGGTGGCGCCCCGCAGCACGATCCGCGCCCCGGACGCGGCGGCGGCCTCGCGGACGCCGCGGATCACGTCGGGCCAGTAGTAGTCGAGCGACGGCACCACCATGCCGACGGTCAGCCGGGGCTCCTCCCGCTCCGCCGGCCGTGCGGGCTCCCCGGCCGGGAGGGTCTCGGCCACCGGGCCGCTCTGGAGCGCGGCCCCGCCGCGTACCCGGCGGATGAGGCCCTGCGAGGACAGCAGCGCGATGTCCCGGCGGATGGTGATGACCGAGACGTCCAGCTCGGTGGCCAGTTCGTTGACGCGTACGACGCCGCGCAGGCGCAGCAGCTCCAGGAGCCGGGCCCGGCGTTCGTCCGGCAGCGGGCCGGGCGGATCGGGCAGTGTCACTGTGGCACCGTCTTTCTCGAAGGCACCGCCACGGTGCCGGATGAAGGAACCGGGAGAACGCCGCCGTGCGAGCCGGAGCCGCCGTGCGGGCGGTTCACTCTCCCACCTCCACCCGCAGCTCGAAGGCGCCGCGCGGGGTGCCGGGGAGGGCGAGTTCGAGTCTGGTCAGACGCTCGCCCCACACGTCCGACAGCATCGGGTCCTCCAGCGTACGGACGGTGAGCGCCGCCGTCGCGCCCGCCGGGTCCCAGGAGATCAGCACGGTACGCGCCCCATCCTCCGGCCGCACGCGGACCTGCCTGTCCGAGCGCCGCTCGACCTGCCCGGCCAGCACGAAGCGCAGGACGCTCGGGTCGCCGTCGCCGGTGAACTCCCAGGCGTCGGTGATCGTCACCAGGCCCGCGTCCCGGTCGAGGACGGCCGTGCGCCACCACCGTTCCAGCCCGGGCACGGGGTAGGCGGCGGCCAGATCCAGCTCGACGGCGAAGCGCCCGGACCGACCGGGCTGACCGGGCTGGCCGGGCTGGCCGGGCTCACCATGCCCGGGCCTGCCAGGTGGGATGGGTTCGTCCGTCACGCGCATGTCGCGGGCCCGGAAGTCGCGGCCCTGGCCCTGTCCCGTGCCCCGCACGTGTGGCACGTTGTGCCAGTCGCTGCGCATCGTCCAGATCGAGTACCGGTCGGGCCCGAACGTCTGCGCCGTGTACGTCGGCCGCCCCGGATCGGCGAGCACGGGCACGCCGTCCACCGCGACCACGACGGATCCCACGTCATTGTGGTTGTGGTGCTCGTCGTTGTGCCCGCCCTTGACGGCCAGCGCCAGGCCGCGCGCGGTGCCGCCCGCCGTACGGGCGAGGGCCACCTGCGTGCCCGGCAGCCAGAGCCCGGCCACCAGCGGCGGCTCGGCCGGCCCTGCGGCGCGCCACTCGTCGTCGGCCAGCTCCCGCAGCGCCCGGCCCAGCTCGGCCGAGGGGTCGATCCCGGCCGCCCGCTGCGACAGCGCGTGCCGGACCGCGTCCTGCTCGCCGAGCCTGCGGCCCCAGCGGTAGGGCACCTGCCAGGGCTGCCCGGCCGGCGGGCGGGCGCGGGCGTCGGCGAGGTTGAGGTACCACGGCCCGCCGAGGTGCATGCGGTGGGGGAAGCGGAGCGTCTCGCGCACGATCGGCACGGCCGCCGCGTCGAGCGTCCCGGACGTGGCGTGCGCCAGGACGTCGAGCGCCTCCAGGGCCCGGCATGCGCCGTTCCACCAGTATTCGTACCCCTCGTCGATGGAGCCGTCGGCGGGCAGCGCGGCGAGGTAGCGGTCGAGGCCCTCGACGGCCGGCGCGACCTGGCGCGCCCGTTCCCGCGCGTCATCCTCCAGGCGCAGCGCGGCGACGAGGACGTTGCCGCAGATCCACGGGCACCAGTTGTGCACGTCGCCGTCACGGCCGAGCCAGTGCCAGTCGCGCCGCCGTACGAACGGGTCGAGCACCCGCGCCCGCACCTCCGCGCGCACCCGCTCGCGCAGGCCGGGGAAGCGCTCCTGGAGCCGCTCGCCGAGGACCTGGTCGGCCCAGGCGAGCTGCGCGGCCACGCCGGCGGCGCCGAGGTCGAGGCAGGGGGCCGCGGGGTCGGGCAGGACCGTGCCCCTGGGGCGGCAGGTGTCCTCGTGGGCGGGCCAGCACCAGGAGCTCTGCTCGCACAACAGGACGATCCCATCGGCCACCTCGTCCAGCCACACCTCCCCGCCGGTGGTGGCCGCCATGAGGACGGCGCGGGTGAGGCGGTCCTGGCGGGTGAACACGCTGGACTCGTACACGGTGCGGTTGCCGTCGCGGAAGTAGCGCGCGTACTGCGAGGCCAGGGGTTGCGGCCAGGGCGTGCCCAGCTCCGCCCGGGCCCGCTCGCGCACGGCGTCGAGCCCGCCGCCCTCGCCCGCCCGGCGCCAGAGGTCCGACCCGGCGGCGGGGACCGGCAGCGCGGTCTCCGGCGGCAGGAGGGCATGGGCCAGGGCTTCCGGCTCGGCCCTGGCGCCCCACGCGGACAGCAGCGGCCCCGCCCGCCCGGTCACCGTGTTCGTCATACTCCTCCTCGCGACCCCATCGATCCTCACGTGATCGAAGTTGAATCAACATGATAGAGCTGATCGAAGTGTCACCGCTCGGGGGTGCGGGGTGAGGAGCGGGGTCAGGGGTGGTTGAGGGGGAGATGTACGTGGAAGGTGGTGCCCTCGCCGGGTACGGAGCGGGCGGAGACCTCGCCCCCGTGGGCCGTCACCACCGCCCGGACGATCGACAGGCCCAGGCCGGCCCCGCCCCGGCGGGCGCCGCCCCCGTGGCTGTGGTCCACGCGGTAGAAGCGCTCGAAGACCAGCGCCGCCTGCTCCGGTGGCATCCCCGGCCCCCGGTCGGCGACCTCGATCACCGCCTGGCCGTCCTCGACGCCGATCCGCACCGCGGCCGGGGTGCCCGGCGGGGTGTGGTGCAGGACGTTGGCGAGCAGGTTGCCCATCACCTGGCGCAGCCGGGCGGCGTCGCCGGTCACCCGGACGGGGCCGTCGTGGTCGAGCGTCAGAGGGCGGTCGGGATCGACGGCCAGGGTGTCGGCCACGGCGTCGGCGGCCAGCTCGGTCAGCTCGACCGGCTCGCGGTCCAGCGGGCGGCCCTGGTCGAGGCGGGCCAGCAGCAGCATCTCGTCCACCAGCGAGCCCATCCGGGTGGCCTCCGCCTCGATCCGGCGCATCGCCTTCTCCAGGTCGTCCTGGCGGGTGGCGGCGCCGCGGCGGAACAGCTCGGCGTACCCGCGGATGGTCGCGATGGGCGTGCGCAGCTCGTGGGAGGCGTCGGCGACGAAGCGGCGCAGGCGGTCCTCCGACGCCGCGCGCTCGCGGAAGGCGTCCTCGATCTGGCCGAGCATGGCGTTGAGCGCGTCGCCGAGCCGGCCGACCTCCGTGCCGGGCGGCCCGGCCTCGACGCGCCGCGCCAGGTCGCCGTCGCCGATGGCGGCCGCGGTCTCGACGATCCGGTCGAGCGGGCGCAGGCCGCGCCGGATCAGGTGGGCGGCCAGCAGGGTCAGCGCCGCCAGCCCGAAGCCGGACGTGCCGATCAGCACGAACGCGACGCGCTCCGACAGCTCGTCGGAGGCGGCGAGCAGTTGCTCCGGGGTGGTCAGGGACAGCAGGCGGGAGCTGCCGGGCCCGCGCCAGTCCTGGATGGCGCCGAAGGTGGCGCCGGCGGCCAGGACGAGCGCGAGGGCCAGCAGGCCGACGACGGTCGCGACGAGACGCGCGCGAAGGGACATCAGGCTTTCCTGGGGAGGGCGACGGGAACGAGGCGGACGCGACGGGTCACCGGGGCTTCCCGGAGACGTTGGGGCGGGCGCGGGAAGGCATCAGGGTTCCCTGGGGAGGCGCAGGACGTAGCCGACGCGGGGGACGGTGTGGATGAGGGGCGGGTCCACGGCGTCCACCTTGCGGCGCAGGTAGCTGATGTACGTCTGCACGACGCCGTCGTTGCCGCCGAAGTCGTACTCCCAGACGTGGTCCAGGATCTGCCTCTTGGTCACCACCCGCCCGGCGTTGGTCACCAGGAAGCGCAGCAGCTTGAACTCCGTCGGCGTCAGGTCGAGCAGGACCCCGTCGCGCCGCACCTCGTAGGCGTCCTCGTCGATCACCAGGTCCTCGAAGCCGAGCCGGCCGCTGCCGGGCTCGGCCCGCCTGGTGCGGCGCAGCACGGCCCGGATCCGGGCGATCAGCTCCTCCAGGCTGAACGGCTTGGTGACGTAGTCGTCGCCGCCCACGGTCAGCCCGCCGATCTTGTCCTCGGTCGCGTCCCGGGCGGTGAGGAACACCACGGGCACCTCCGTCCCCGTGGCCCGGATCCTGCGGCACACCTCGGTCCCCAGCACGTCCGGGAGCATGACGTCCAGGACGATCAGGTCGGGCCGGAAGGAGTCGGTCATCGCGACGGCCGCCGCACCGGTGGCGGCCGTCGCCGTCTCGAAGCCTTCGTACTTCAGTGCGGTCGACACGAGGTCGGCGAGGTAGGGTTCGTCGTCAACGACAAGGATGCGGCTCACACGTTCAGTCTCACCCGGCGGGCGGGCGGCGGCGAACAATGATCCTCGATTCACATAACCGTCTAAGAACGCCCGCACGGCGCTCGAAGATCATTTTGCTGCACTGGAGGCATGGAGAAACTCTCGGCCTTTGTCCTGCGACGCAAGGGACTGGTCACCCTGCTCGCCGTCCTGGCGTTCTTCGTCGGCATGGGAGCGACCCCGATCGCGATCCAGCGCCTGTCCGAGGTGTACGCGCACCCCGGCATGCCGGCGTTCGACGCCAACCAGGAAATCGTCAAGATCTACGGCAACGGCGGCTACCAGCGGCCGTTCGTGCCGGTCGTGGTGCTGCCCGAGGGGCAGCGCGCGGACGCGAGCAGGGAGGTCATCGGGCGGGCCTTCGCCGCCGTGGCCGCCGAGCTGCCGCAGTCGCGCGTGGTGTCCTATGCCGACACCGCCGATCCCCGGCTGGTCGGCTCCGACGGGCGGACCACGTTCGGGCTGGTCTTCCCCGGCACCTACTCCGACGGCAGCCCGCCCGGCGGCGGGCTCGGTGAGACGCCCGACGAGAGCCCGGTCATCGTCAAGGCGATGACCCCGCACCTGCCGCCCGGCACCGAGGTGCACGTCACCGGCCTGGACACGCTCGCGCCCAGCGTGGACGCGGGCGGCGTGGACGTGCCCGCCAAGATCGGCATCGGCGTGCTGGCCGCGGTCGTCGTGTTGTTCCTGGTGTTCCGGTCGGCGCTGGCGCTGGTGCCGCTCCTCATCTCCGTCCTGTCCATCTTCGCCTCGTTCATCGTGATCCTGCTGCTCACGCTCGTCATGACCGTGCACGACGTGGCGCTGACCACCATGCCGCTGCTCGGCCTGGGCATCGCCGTCGACTACTCGCTGCTGCTGGTCGCCCGATGGCGCGAGGAGCAGGCCAACGGCTTCCGCGGCGACGAGGCGGTGCACCGCGCGATGGCGGGGGCGGGGCGCGCGGTGCTGTTCAGCGGCGTCGCGGTGGCCATCGGGCTGGTGACCATGGTGGTGCTGCCGGTGCCGTTCCTGCGCAGCCTCGGCATCGCCGGCATGATCATCGCGGCGCTGAGCGTGGCCGCGACGCTGACCGTGCTGCCGGTCCTGCTGGCGCTCACCGGCCAGCGGCTCGACCGCCGCGCCGCGGCCGGCCGGCGGTTCGCGGGCGAGGCGAACGCCGGTCGCGCCTGGTCGGCCTGGGCCCGCGGCGTCGTACGGCTGCGCTGGCCCGCCGCGCTCGTCTCCGGCGGCCTGCTGCTGGCGCTGTCGCTGACCGCGCTCGGCGTCAACCTGGGCCTGCCGGAGAGCGGCCACCTCAAGACCACCGGTCCCGGCCACGACGGCATCGCGGCGCTCACCCGCGCGGGCATCCCGGCCGGCGTGATCACACCGATCGACACCCTGGTCACCGGCGACCCCGCCGCGGCCGTCGAGCGGATCAGGCGGGTGAAGGGCGTCGCGACCGTGCTCGCGCCGGAGTCGGACACCTGGCGGCGGCAGGGCACGGCGGTGATCTCGGTGCTGCCGGTCGCGGAGAACGGCACCGCCGCCGGCGAGGCCACCATCACCCGCGTCCGCGAGAGCACCCCGGACACCGTGCGGGTCGGCGGCAACGCGGCGCAGAGCATGGACTTCCAGGCCCACACCTACGGCGCGTTCCCGTGGATGCTGGCGCTGATCGCGCTGGTCACGTTCGTGATGCTGACGCGGGCCTTCCGGTCGCTGCTCCTGCCGCTCAAGGCGATCCTGCTGAACCTGCTCTCGCTCGGCGCGGTGATCGGCGCCATGGTGCTGCTGTGGCAGTTCGGCTGGGGGACCGCGGCGCTGCTCGACATCCAGCCCACCGGCTCGATCGGCGAGTTCGTCCCGCTGACGATCTTCGCCTTCCTGTACGGGCTCAGCATGGACTACGAGGTCTTCATCCTGGCCCGCATGCGCGAGGAGTACGACCGGACCGGCAACACCCACCAGGCCGTCATCCAGGGCGTCGGCCGTACGGGGCGGCTGGTCACGTCGGCGGCGCTGATCCTGTTCATCTCGTTCGCGGCGCTGGCCATGACGCCCGAGCTCGACGTGAAGGTCTTCGCCAGCGGCCTGGCCCTGGGCATCCTGCTGGACGCCACGCTCATCCGCGGGGTGCTGGTGCCGGCCGTGGTGGCGATGATGGGCCGCTGGAACTGGTGGCTGCCCGGCTGGGCCGCCCGCCTCCTGCGGGTCGAGCCCTCCCCGATGCGGGACGAGGCGCCGGAGCGCGTCCCGGTCACCGTGTGAGCACGCGGAACGGCCACCGCCGGAAAGGCGGTGGCCGTTCGTGGTGCGGGGCGGGTCAGGCGGCGGTGAGCACCGCCGCGGAGTTGAAGCCGCCCGAGCCGCGCGCGACGACCAGGGCGGCCGACAGCCCGGAGACCGTGCGGGCGCTGGTGACCAGGTCCAGCCCGGCGGCCCCGTCCGCGACGCCGACGGTGGGCGGGATCACCCCGTCCGCCAGGGACAGCGCGGCCCAGGCCAGGTCGAGGGCGGCGCCGCCGGAGCACAGCCGGCCGGTCATCGTCTTGGGGACGGTGACCGGGACCCGGCGGGGCCCGAAGACCTCGGCGATGGCCGCCGCCTCCTGCCGGTCCCGCACGGGGTCGCCGGCGCCGTCGGCGAAGACCACGCCGATGTCGGCCGGGGTGAGCCCGGCGCGGGCGATGGCCTCGCGCATGGCCCGCGCGTACTGGCCGTGGCCGGGCGCCGGGTCGGTGATGTGGTGGGCGTCGTGCGTGGACGCGGTCCCGGCGATCTCGGCGTAGATCGTCGGGACGCCCCGGTCGCGGGCCCGCTCGCGCTCCTCGACGACGAGGATCGCGCCGCCCTCGCCGGGCACGTACCCCGGCGCGTCCGGCGCGAAGGGGCGGTAGTCCCCGGTCCGGCCGACCGCCGCCTCGCTGCTCTGGCAGGCCAGCGCGTACGGCGACAGCGGCGCCTCGGTCCCGCCCGTCACGACGGCGGCGGTGCCCCTGCGGATCGCCCTGGCGGCCTCGGCCAGCGCGTCGATCGCGCCCGCCGCGTCGGCGACCACCACCCCGCAGGGCCCCTTGAGCTGGTGCCGGATGGACAGCTGGCCGCTGCTCGCCGCGTAGAACCAGCCGATCGACTGGTACGCGCTGACCGCCCGCGACCCCTGGCTCCACAACGCCTGGATCTCCCGCTGGCCGAAGGCGTTCCCGCCGGACCCGCTGGCGGTCACCACCGACAGGTCGAACGGGTCCTCGCCGGCCGGGTCGAGCGCGGCGTCGGCGAGCGCGAGCTGCGTGGCGGCCAGCGCGAACCAGGTCCACCGGTCGGTCTGCACGAGCAGCTTGCTGGCCACGAACTCCTTCTCGTCGAACGCGGCCACCTGCCCGGCCCACCCGATCGGCGCTCCCTCCTCGACGCCCGGCAGCGGGGCGATGCCGATCCGGCCCGACAGGGAGCTCTCCCAGTGCTCGGTGACGCCGACGCCGGTCGGCGCGACCACGCCCAGGCCCGTGATGACCACTCTGCGCCCGCTCACGCGACCCCTCCGAGCTTGGACGGGGCCGGCGTGGAGGAGGCCGGCGCGGAGGAGACAGGCGCGGAGAAGACAGGCTCGGAGAAGACCGGCTCGCAGAAGACCGGCTTGGAGAAGACCATCGCCGACTGGAAGCCGCCGAAGCCGCTGCCCGCCGAGAGCGCGTGCCGCGCGGTCACCTCGCGCGCGACCAGCGGCGTGTAGTCCAGGTCGCATTCCGGATCGGGGGTGGTCAGGTTGGCCGTGGGCGGCGCCACGCCCCGGTCCAGGACCAGCGCGCAGGCCGCCATCTCGATGGAGCCGATGGCGCCGAGCGAGTGGCCGACGACGGACTTGATCGAGCTGATCGGGATGTGGCGGGCCCGCTCGCCGAGCGCTCGCTTGTAGGCGGCGGTCTCGTGCCGGTCGTTCTGCTTGGTGCCCGAGCCGTGGGCGCTGATGTAGCCGACGTCCTCGGGGTTGAGCCGGGCCTGCCGCATGGCGTCCGCGACGGCCTCGCCCAGCTCGTACCCGTCGGGGCGCAGGCCGGTCATGTGGAAGCCGTTGGCCCTGGCGGCGTACCCGGTGATCTCGCAGTAGACGCGGGCCCCGCGCCGGCGGGCGTGCTCCAGCTCCTCCACCACCAGCATCGCGGCCCCCTCCCCCAGCACGAACCCCTTGCGCCCGGCGTCGAAGGGCCGGGACGCCTGCTCGGGGTCGTCGTTGTCCGGGGTGGTGGCGCGGATGGCGTCGAAGCAGGCCACGGTGATGGGCGAGATCGGCGCGTCGGAGGCGCCGGCGAGCATGACGTCGGCCTCGCCGTCCTGGATGAGCTGGAGCGCGCGGCCGATCGAGTCGATGCCCGAGGTGCAGCCGGTGGAGACCACGGCCGCGGGGCCGCGGGCGCCGAAGCGGACGGCCAGCTCGGTGGCGGCGCTGGAGGGGACCAGCGCCTGGTAGAGGAAGGGCTGCAGGTGCCGGTGGTCCACGTCCCAGTGGCGGCCGCGGTCGCTGGCGACCACGTACTCGTCCTCCAGGGTGATGGTGGCGCCGACGGCGGAGCCGAGGCTCACCCCCATCCGGTCGCGGTCGGCGGCGGCCAGGTCGAGGCCGGAGTCGCCGACCGCCTCGTCGGCGCAGACCACGGCCAGTTGCGCGAACCGGTCCATGCGCCGGATCTCGCGCGGCGTGAGCCCGTGGGCGGCCGGGTCGAAGTCGACCTCGGCCGCGATCTGGGAGCGGAACCCGGACGGGTCGAACGCGCTCACCCGCCGGATGGCGGGCTTGCCGTCCACGATCCTGTTCCAGAACTCCTCGCGGCCCACGCCGCCCGGTGCGACCACGCCGACACCGGTGACGACGGCTCTTCTCACGCGCTCACCTTCTCGGGGTAGGGCTCGGTGTCCACGTGCCCGAGCTCGGGACGCGGCGCGAGCGGGCTGAGCTGGAAGACCGCCAGCGCCTGGCCGTCGGCGGTGTTGGTGAGGCGGTGGCGGACGTTGCGCGGGATCAGCAGCGCCTGCTCGGGCCCGACCGTGACCGGCTCGCCGTCCAGGTCCACGCGGAGCGTGCCGGTGGCGACGAACAGGTACTCCTCGGAGTAGGGGTGGTAGTGCTCGGAGACCGACTCGCCGGGCTGCAGGCGTACGGCGCCGCAGAAGCCGGAGGACGAGCCGCACGTCGCCGGGGAGACCATGGTGCGCAGGTCGCCGCCGCGCTTGGTGTTGGCCGGGACGTCGTGGAAGCCGACGACCCGGCGGCGGCGCAGCTCGACCCTCTCCTTGATCAGCGCCATCTGCACCTTGCTGTTGGCGTTGATCCGCTCGGTCATGCCCGCGGTGTCGACCGGCGCGCCGGGCTTCATGTGGAAGTCCTGCACCCAGCGCATCCGCGTCCGGTCCGGGTCCAGCTCCTCGTACGTCCAGGTGATGTTCATGAACTCGAACGGGCCGGTCTCCACCCGCCGCGCCCGCACGGTCCAGGTGTCGCGGTCCCACGTGCGCTCCGACACCCAGGACCAGACGCGGTCCAGCTCGTCGGGGTGCATGGTGAGCCGGAAGGTCACCGAGTTCTCCGACTCGGTGAGGATCTCCGCCTTGGCGTACTCGGAGAACAGGTCGGGCCAGACCGTGACGTCGTTGGTCTGGTCCCAGACGAACCCGATGGGCGCGTCGATCTCGATCGCGTTGTCCGTGTGTCCGATCATCATGCGTCTCCGTCTCAGCTCGCCAGGCGCTCGGTCACGAGCTTCTTCATCTGCGCCGGGGTCACCTCGGCCGTCAGCTTGTCCTCGATGTCCACGTCGAAGCGCTCCTGGATGCGGGTGGCGATCTCCATCCGGGCCAGCGAGTCCAGGCCGAGCGCCTCGAAGTCGCGCTCCAGCGCGTGCTCGTCGGCGTCGGCGCGGTCGAGGCCGACGGAGACCAGCAGGTCGCGTACCACGTCGTCGGTGAATGCCATGGTGTTGTTCTCCTTGTCGTCATGGGTGGCGGTGTGATGGATGGCGGCGTCATGGATGGCGGCGTCATGGATGGCGGTGTGGGAGGCGGCGTGGGAGGCGGCGTGGGAGGCGGCGTCACGGGTGGCGGTGACGAGCCAGATGCGGGCGGCGCCGACGAGCTCGGGGTCGGCCATCGCGGGGACGGGCCGGCCCAGCCGCCGGGCGAGGTCGGACTGGTGGGTGACCTCGGCCCGCCAGCCGTGCGCGGCGAGCCAGGTCCGCGGGTCCTCCACCGAGGACTGCCACGAGGCCTGCGTGGCGGCCAGCCGGTTCACGGCCGGCGCCAGCTGCGGGAGCTGGATGTAGGCGCGGTTGAGGTGCTCGACGGCCAGCCGGCTGCCGGGCGCGGACAGGGCGCCGATCGTGTCCAGGACGCGGGCGCCGTCGTCGGCGGTGAGGTACATCAGCACGCCCTCCACCAGCCAGGCGGTCGGCCGCCGCGGGTCGAAGCCGGCGTCGGCGAGCGCGGCGGGCCAGTCGTCGCGCAGGTCGGCGGCGACCGCGCGGCGCGCGCAGGAGGGCCGGGCGCCCAGGCCGGCCAGGGTCTCCTCCTTGAAGGAGACCAGGCCGGGCAGGTCCACCTCGAACACCTCGGTGCCGGCGGGCCAGTCCAGCCGGAAGGCGCGGGTGTCCAGGCCGGCGGCCAGCAGCACCACCTGCCGCAGGCCGTCCCCGGCCGCCTCCAGCAGCGCGTCGTCGAAGAAGCGGGTGCGCAGCACGAAGTGCTCGGCCGCGCGCCGTCCCGCCTCGCTGATTGCGGGGATCCGGCCGGCGGCCTCGGCCAGCGGGCCCGCGAGGGGGTCGGCGAACAACCGGTCGGGGCGCGCGCTCTCGGCCTCCCTGGCCTGCGCGATCACCACCGCGGTACGGCTGACCCCGGTGTGCAGACTCATGCCTGGTTTCCTCTCTGAGATGAAGGCGGCCGCCCGGTCGGCAGCCGGTGCCGGGGCCGTTCGCGTCCGGCGGCCGGCACCGGCTGCCCGGTGGGCGGCCGGCGCCGGTGGCCGCCGGCGGTCAGCGGCCGACGAAGTCGACGGCCATCGTGAGCTCGTAGGTCTTGCGGTAGATGAGCCGGTCGAAGGTCGCGCGCATGAACGCGTCGCGCGCGGCCACGGCCAGCGGATGCCGCCAGCGGGTCAGCTCGCCGTTGAACCGGGACCTGCGCACCATGCGGGCGGCCCGGTCCACGCGGCGGGCCTCGTACCCGGCCAGGCTCTCCGCCACGCCGGCCTGCCCGGAGGCGGTGGCGGCGCCGAGCTCCTGGGCCAGCACGACGGCGTCCTCGATCGCCTGGCCGGCGCCCTGGCCCAGGTTGAACGTCATCGGATGGGCGGCGTCGCCGAGCAGCGTCACCCGGCCGTGGCTCCACCGGGCCAGCGGCGGCCGGTCGAAGACGGGCACCGGGACCAGGTCGCCGGGCCCGGTCGCGGCGATCAGCGCCGGGATCGGGTCGGGCCAGCCGTCGAACTCGCGGGCGAGCATGGTGCGGGGGTCGACGCCGATCGGCACGGTGACGCCGTCGCCGAGCACGCCGTCCCAATAGACGTGCTCGTCGTCGAGCCGGTAGCAGACGAACCAGCGGCCCCTCCCCCACGTGCTGAGGAAGGTGTGCTCGGGCACGCCGGAGCCGGGCAGCCAGATCACGCCCTGGAAGGCGGTGAAGCCGGCGTACCTGGGGGGCGGCTCGTGGGCGAGCAGCCCGGCGCGTACGGCCGAGCGCAGCCCGTCGGCGCCGACCAGCAGGTCCGCGCGCTCCTCCCGGCCCGGCCCGAACGTGACGGTGACCCCGTCGCGGTCGGCGGCGAACCCCGTCAGGCGGGAGCCGAGCACGAGGTCGTCGCCGATCTCCTCGGCGAGCAGGGCGTGCAGCCGGGGCCGGCTGACGCTGTAGACGGGCGCGTCGAACCGCTCGGCCATCCGCGCCATGGACCAGTCGGCGAGCGTGCGCCCGCGCCGGTCCCGGAAGCGGTGCCGGTGCAGCTCGTAGCCGATCTTGCGCAGCTCGGGCTCCAGCCCCAGCTCGCGCAGGGCCAGGACCGCGTTGTGCCACAGGACCAGGCCGTGCCCGGACTGGGCGGAGCGCAGCTCGGCGGCCCGCTCGTGCACGGTGACCGAGGCGCCCGCCCGCCGCAGGGCGACGGCGGCGGCCAGGCCGCCGATGCCGCCGCCCGCGACGAGCACCCTGGGCGCGGTCACGCCGCGGTCCCCTCCATCACCGCGGTCTCCATGGTCGCCGACGTCTCCGCCATGACGGTGAAGCGCAGCGACCTGGCCTCGGTGATGCAGTCGCGCATGGGCTTGACCAGGTCCCGGTGCTCCTCGGTGGCCTCCCAGGCCAGGAAGTCGTCCAGGGTGCGCCACTCGCTGGTGATCAGCCACTGCTCGGGGTCGGTGGCCGAGCGGCACACCTGGTCGCGCAGGTGCCCGGGCACGCCGCCGGCCACCTGGTGGCGGATCTGCTCGTACGCGCGCAGGAAGTCCTCGCGCCGGTCGCCGGGGACCTTGATGAGGAAGACGATCCTGGCCTTCATCGCGGACCTCCGACCCCGGAAGGCGGACCGGCGACCCCGGAAGGCGGGCCACCCACGCCCGGGGGCGGGCCACCCGCGCCAGGAGGCGGGCCGCCCACACCGGGAGGCGGGCCCCCGAGCCCGGGAGGCGGGCCGCCGAGGCCGGGGGGCGGGCCGGAGAGGTCCGACCTGAACTCGAACTTGCCGAGCACCGGCACGCGGCAGCCGTACAGGCCGTCGGAGGCGGGGCCGGTCAGGAAGCCCACGACCCGGGCGACCAGCTCGGGCGTGACCATGTGCTCGGTGTTGAGGTCCGGGCGCTCCTGCCGCTTGTCCGGCGTGTCGGCCATGGTCATGACGACCGTGTTGGCGTGGATCCCGTTGCGCTTCACCTCGTGCGCGATCGACCCGACCCAGGCGGCCAGCGCCGCCTTGGCCGCCGAGTACGCCGACAGCGCGGGCATCGGCACCTCGGCCAGCGGCGTGCTGAAGTACACCAGCCGCCCGCCCTCGCCCAGGTGCGGCAGCGCCGCCTGCGTCGCGGTGACGGCCGACAGGTAGTTGGCGCGCAGCAGGTCCTCGCACACGCCGGAGTTCATGAGGAACAGCGGCCCGGCGCGGAACCCGCCCACCATGTGGACCAGGCCGTCGAGCCGGCCGAACCTGCCGACGGCCTCGGCCACCGCGTGCGAGGCGCCGTCCGGGTCGGACACGTCCGCCGCCAGCGTCTCGATCCTGCCGGGGGTGCCGAACTCCTCCTCCAGCTCGGCCAGCCGGTCCTTGTTCCTGCCGACCAGCAGCAGCCGGTCGCCCCGGCTGCCCAGCAGGTCGATCACGGCCCCGGCGAGCCGGCCGGTGGCCCCGGTGATGAGGAAGACGGGCGTCGTCACGGGCGTCGTCACGGGCGTCGTCACGGGCGTCGTCATCGGGCTGCCTCCGCGGGTTCGGCCACTCGGGTGGTCACGTGCTCCATGAGGGCGGACAGGAAGAACGACCTGGCCCCCTCGGGGGAGCTCATGTCGCGGGGGACGGCCAGGTGCGGGTCGAGCTCCCGTTCCAGCCGCTGGATGCTCGGCTGCCTGGCCAGGTGCGCCATCACGCTCGGCAGCGCGCCGTCGATCTCGATGACGCGGACGACGGTGGTGCCGTACATGAAGATCGAGGTGCTGAGGAGTCGGGTGCCGTCCGGCGTGACCCATTCCGGCGGGTCGTAGGCCGACAGCAGTTCCTTTACCGCGGCCTCCGAGCCGGGCTTGATCTGGAAGGTGATCGCGTATCGCTGCATCGGGCTCCCTCGGTCCGGGCGGCCCTCCGCCGCCCCCGATTCAGCCTCTTCACGGGGCGGTCGCGTGTCTTCCGCCGGCGGGCCGAACCGCGGGCTCCCCCGCGCGTGCGAGACCTCCCCCACCTGGCGAATACCGAAGGGAAATCTCTATTTCCATTTCGTTAAACCGCTCGTCAGGCTACGGTCTTCTGGTAGGCCCGATGATCGCTATCGCCATTTTCAGAGATCGCGGATTGTTGAATCATGAACCGCGCAGAACATTAGTACGCCCTGCGAGACCCCTTAGAGAACCCATAGAGCGCTTGCCCGCACCGTAAACCGCGTGCTACACGGCCCCGACGCCGCGACAGGGCCACTCTGCGAAAGATATGTGAGCCGCCATACAAATCCCTTGAAGCGACCATTGCGTCAAGCTAGTATTCGCAGCCATGGGGGTAATTCGGCACATATGCACACCGTTTTATCAGCAGACCTCGGCTTTAATGGCACTCGAACAGCGCACCACCGTCGACCGGCTCATCATCGTGGAGGAATGGGCCCTGGTCGTCTCGGCGTTCTTCATCGGGGGAGCACTCACGGCCTCGGTCGTCCACAGGATGTCCCGGGTCCGGCTCTTACGGGCACAGCAGGCGGCGGTGCTGCGCGAACGGCGGCGCGTGGCGCGCAACCTGCACGACGGGGTCAGTCACGGCCTGGTGGTGATGGCCCTGCACGCCAGGCGGCTGCGCTCGGCCACGGCGGGCGCCTCACACCACCAGGCGGCCGAGATCATCGAGGGGGTGGCCCGGACCACGCTGGCCGACCTGAGCGCCACGCTCGGCGTCCTGCGCAGTGAGGAGAGCGCGACCGCGCTCCCCCGCGGCGCCCTCCCCCTCGGGGAGGAGCAGCAGGCGCCGCCGGCGCCGTTCTCGTCGCGGCTGCTCCAGCTCACCAGGCACCTGCCGGCCTCGCGCCTGGACCTGGAGCTGCACGACCTGGCCGAGGAGCACCGGGTGCCGCCGGGGGTGGCCGCGGCGGCGTTCCGCGTCGCCCAGGAGGTGCTCACCAACGCGCTCAAGCACAACGGGGGCCGGCTGCACCTGGAGGTGCGCTTCGGCGACGAGCTGAGCATCACGCTGACCAACGACGCGCGCCCGCCCGGCGGCAAGGAGATCTGCTTCCCCCCGGGCGGCTTCGGCCTCGCGGGGCTGCGCGAGCACCTGGAGGTCCACGGCGGGCTGCTGGAGGCCCGGCCCCTTCCCGGCGGGGGCTTCGTCACCAGGGCGACCATCCCGATCACGCGAGAGGATGACGTGTGCACAGCATCCGCGTGCTGATCGCCGACGACCAGCCGCTGATCAGGAGCGGTCTGCGGATGACCTTCGACCAGGTGCCCGACATCGCCGTCGTGGGGGAGGCGGCCGACGGGGGCGAGGCGGTGCGCGAGGTCAGGCGGCTGCGCCCCGACGTCGTGCTGATGGACATCAACATGCCCGCGATGGACGGGCTGACGGCCACCAGGGAGATCGCCGCGATGGGCGGCGCCCCGACCAAGGTGATCATCCTGACCATCTACGACCAGGACGAGCACATCTTCGAGGCGCTGCGCAGCGGGGCGAGCGGCTTCATCCTCAAGCACGCGCCCATCGACCGGCTGACCGACGCGGTGCGGCACGCCGCCGAGGGCGACGCGCTGCTGTCGCCCTCGGTCACCCGCCGGCTGATCGACGAGTTCTCCCGCAGGCCGGTGGCCTCGGCCTCGCCGGTCCCCGTGCTGGACCAGCTCACCGAGCGGGAGCGCGACGTCTTCCGGCTGCTGGTGCGCGGCTACAGCAACGAGCAGATCGCCACGACCCTGATGCTGGGCGACAGCACGATCAAGTCCCACGTGCAGCACCTGTACCAGAAGCTCGGCGTGCGCGACCGGGTGCAGGTCGTGATCTACGCCTACGAGAACGGGCTGGTGGTGCGCTCTCCTCAATAGCAGGACGGGGGCAAGCCCCAGGAGGCGCCCCGGCAGCGGGGAGGAGGCGTCTCAGCAGCGGGAGGGAGGAGTCGTACGTCCGGGGGAGGCCGGGATTCGGGCCGGCGGTGGGCGACACGCGCGGGGGCCGGTTCCTACGGTGGCAGGGACCCGAAGGCTCGCACACACAGGAGAGCTTCGTGCCCGACAAGATCCTCATCGTCGCCCGCCTGGCCTCCGGCGGAGCAGACGAGGTCGCCCGGCTGTTCGCCGAGTCCGACGCGGGAGAGCTGCCCCGCGCGCTCGGCGTCACCCGGCGCGACCTGTTCCTCTACCGAGATCTCTACTTCCACCACGTGGAGTTCGACGGCCCGGCCGGCGCCGCGATGGACCAGGCCCGCAGGCGCGACGACTTCCGCGAGCTGAGCGACCGGCTCGGCGCCTTCGTGACGCCCTACGACCCGGACACCTGGCGCAGCCCCGCGGACGCCATGGCCCGCCGCTTCTACCACTGGGAGGGATAGCCCCGTGACGATCTCCCTGCCCACCTCACAGGACGTCGCGTGGGAGCTGTGCCCGGCCTGCTCGGCCATCGTCTACCGGCCCCGGCTGGCCAGGGACGGGCACGTCTGCCCCGAGTGCGGCCACCACCACCGCCTGTCGGCCGCCGATCGGCTGGCCACCGTCGTCGACGACGGCTCCTTCGTGCCCGCCGGCTCGCGGGTGCGCTCCGGCGACCCGCTGGCGTTCACCGACTCCCGCCCGTACACCGAGCGGCTGGAGCAGGCGCGCCGGCGCACCGGGCTCGACGACGCGCTCGTGCACGGCACCGCCGCGATCGGCGGGCGGCGCGTCGTCGTCGCCGTCATGGACTTCGCCTTCCTGGGCGGCAGCATGGGCTCGGCCGTCGGCGAGACGATCACCCGCGCGTGCGAGCGGGCGCTGCGCGAGCGCAGCCCGCTGATCCTCGTCATCTGCTCGGGCGGCGCGCGCATGCAGGAGGGGGCGCTGTCGCTGATGCAGATGGCCAAGACCGCCCAGGCGATGCGCCGGCTCCAGCGGGAGGGCGTGCTCAGCGTCTGCGTGCTGACCGACCCCACCTTCGGCGGGGTGACCGCCTCGTTCGCCACCCTCGGGGACGTGCTCGTCGCCGAGCGCGGGGCGCTCATCGGGTTCGCGGGGCCGCGGGTCATCGCGGCCGCCACGCGGGAGGAGCTCCCACCGGGCTTCCAGAGCGCCGAGTACCTGGCCGGGCGGGGCATGCTGGACCGGGTCGAGCCCAGGGACGGGCTGCGCCCGCTGCTGGCCCGGCTGCTGTCGGTGACCGCGCCCGCGACGTCCGCGCCCCTCGCCGGCGACGGCCCCTCCCCCGTGGTGCGCGACCCGGCCGAGCTGACGGGGGTGCTCACGCCGTACGAGACGCTGCGGGTGGCGCGGGACACGCGGCGGCCGACCGCCCTCGACTACATCTGGCACATGTGCTCCGACTTCGTCGAGCTGCACGGCGACCGGCTGCACGGCGACGACCCGGCGATCGTCGGCGGCCCCGGCGTGATCGACGGCACCCCCGTGATGATCATCGGGCATCAGAAGGGCCACGACACGGAGGAGCTGGTCCGCCGCAACTTCGGCCTGTCCCACCCCGAGGGCTACCGCAAGGCGCTGCGCCTGATGCGGCTGGCCGACCGGCTCGGCCTGCCCGTCGTCACCCTCGTGGACACCCAGGGCGCGGCGCCGGGCGTCGGCGCGGAGGAGCGCGGCCAGTCCTGGGCCATCTCCGAGTGCCTGGCGGGCATGTCGGAGCTGTCGGTGCCGGTGGTCTCCACCGTGATCGGCGAGGGCGGGAGCGGCGGCGCGCTGGCGCTGGCGCTGGCCAACCGGGTGCTCATGCTGCGGCACGCCGTCTACTCGGTGATCAGCCCGGAGAGCTGCTCGACGATCCTGTTCGGCGACCCCGCGCAGGGCCCGCGGATGGCCGAGGCGCTCCGCGTCACCGCGCCGGAGCTGCTGCGGCTCGGCGTGGTCGACGGCGTCGTGCCCGAGCCGCCCGGCGGCGCGCAGGAGGACCCGGAGCGGGCGATGGGCGCGCTGAAGGCCGCGGTGCTCGACGCGCTGCGCGAGCTGTCCGGCCTCGACGGCGACGAGCTGCGCAAGCAGCGCTACGAGCGGTTCCGCGGGCTGGGGGTGTTCGAGGATGAGTGAGCAGTACGCGGCGGTGAGGCTGCTGCGCGAGGAGATCGGCAACCTGATCAAGACCGTTCCCGGGCCGGTGGCGAGCGTGTCGCTGCGGCTGGGCGAGTGCACCCTGGAGGTGAGCTGGGCCCACGGGCAGGCGCCGGCGGCCGTGCCGCAGCAGGCCCCGGCCGCCCCCGTGGAGGAGGCCGACGACCCGGCGCTGCACTCGGTGACCGCCCCCGTGGTCGGCACCTTCTACGTCGCCCCCGAGCCGGGCGCGCCGCCCTTCGTGCAGGTCGGCGACCGGGTCAGCGCCGGGCAGACGATCGGCATCGTCGAGGCCATGAAGCTCATGAACCCGGTCAAGACCGAGCGGGCCGGCGAGGTGGTCGAGGTCGTGGCGGGCAACGCCGACCCGGTGGAGTTCGACCAGGTGCTGGTCCTCATCCGGTCGGACGAGACATGAGCTTCGACAAGATCCTCATCGCCAACCGGGGCGAGATCGCGCTGCGGGTCGCGCGTACCTGCCGGGAGCTGGGCATCAGGACGGTGGCCGTGCACTCCACCGCCGACCGCGACGCCCGGTTCGTCTCCTACGCCGACGAGGCGGTGCACATCGGGCCGGGGCCCGCGCGCCGCAGCTACCTGTACGTCCCCGCGATCATCGAGGCGGCGCTGCGCACCGGCGCGCAGGCCGTGCACCCCGGCTACGGCTTCCTGTCGGAGGACGCCGACTTCGCCCGGATCTGCGCCCACCACGGCCTCGTCTTCATCGGCCCGCGCCCCGAGGTGATGGAGTGCGTCGGCGACAAGGCGCGGGTGCGCGCGCTGATGGCCGCCGCCGGGCTGCCCGTGCTGCCCGGCAGCGAGGGCGCGGTGCCCTCGCTCGGGGAGGCGGAGCTGATCGCGGACGAGATCGGCTACCCGGTCATCGTCAAGGCGGCGGCGGGCGGCGGCGGGCGCGGCATCGAGGTGGCCGCGGACCGGGCGGAGCTGCGCGAGGTCTACCGGCGCACCACCGCCTTCGCCCGCCAGGTGTTCGGCAACGGGGACGTCTACCTGGAGCGGTTCGTGCCGGTGGCGCGCCACGTGGAGGTCCAGCTCCTCGGCGACGGCACCGGGAACGTGGTGCACCTCGGCGAGCGGGACTGCTCGCTGCAGCGGCGCAACCAGAAGCTGGTGGAGGAGGCGCCCTCACCGTTCCTGCCCGGCCCGGTGCGGGCCCGGCTGGGCGAGCTCGCCGTGGCCGGGGCCCGGCACCTCGGCTACACCGGGGCCGGGACGATGGAGTTCCTCGTCGATCCCGAGGGGCGGCCGACGTTCATGGAGATCAACGCGCGCATCCAGGTGGAGCACCCGGTCACCGAGATGCTCACCGGCGTGGACCTGGTCAGGGAGCAGATCCGGGTGGCCGCGGGCGGCAGCCTGCCGTTCGGGCAGGAGCAGGTGCGGCTCACCGGGGCGGCCATCGAGTGCCGGATCAACGCCGAGGACCCCGACGCCGGGTTCCGCCCCACGCCCGGGCGGCTGGCGGTGTTCCGCCCGCCGGGCGGTCCCGGGGTCCGGGTGGACTCCGGATACGCGCAGGGGGACGCGGTGCCGCCGACGTACGACTCGCTGATCGCCAAGCTGATCGTCTGGGCGCCCACCCGGGCGGAGGCCATCGCGCGGGCGGACCGGGCGCTGGCCGAGTTCGCGGTCGAGGGGCCGGGCGTGGCCACGACGATCCCGCTGCTGCGCCGGCTGCTCGCGCAGCCGCGCTTCGCGGCCGGGGAGCACACGACCCGGTTCGTGGACGAGTTCATGCGCTCCCAGGCGCTGGCCCCCGCCTCCTGAGCGTGGCGTCTCGACGTGACGCAGGGCCCGGCAACGGTGCCGGGCCCTGCGCTCCCGGGTCCGCGCGCGGCGGACGGTCAGCCGGCCGCGTTCGCCGCCCGGTCGCGCTCGCGCCCCGCGGGCGCGACGGCCCGGCCGGTCATTGGCTGACCGCCCGCCGGTACAGGCGGGGGGCCAGCGGCACGAACACGAGCAGCAGCACGACCGACCACGCCAGCGACACCGGCACCGCGTGCCGCAGCGGCCAGGCGGTGGGCTCGGGCATGAGGGAGCCGGTGTTGCCGAACAGCTCGCGGGCGGCCTGGACGAGCGTGGAGACCGGGTTCCACTCGGCGATCGGCTTCAGCACGCCGGGCAGGCGCGCGCTGTCGACGAAGGCGTTGGACAGGAACATCAGCGGGAACGACATGATGGTGGCGATGTTGTTGAAGACCTCGGGCCTGCGCAGGGCCAGCGCGACGGTCGCCGTCACCCAGGAGAAGGCGTAGGCGAAGAAGACCAGCATCACGAAGCCCAGCGCGGCCTCCGGCGGCGAGGTGTGGATGCGCCACCCGACGAGCAGCCCGACCAGGGCCATGGTGACGACGCTGGTCACGTTCATGATCACGTCGGCGAGGGTCTGGCCGGTCAGCACCGCCGACGGCGACATCGGCAGGGTGCGGAACCGGTCGAAGATGCCCTTCTGCAGGTCCTGCGTCAGCGTGTAGCCGGTGATCTGCGCGCTGCCGACGATCGTCATGACGAAGATCCCGGGAAGCAGGTACTCGTTGTACGACACGCCGGGCAGGGTGATCATGCTGCCGAACACGTAGGTGAACAGCAGCACGAACACGACGGGCAGCATGATCACGCCGCCCAGCAGGTCGGGGGCGCGCCGGATCTTCAGGGCGTTGCGCCTGGCGATGGTCAGGCCGTCGGCGACGGCCAGGTGCAGGGCGTTCATCGGACGGTCTCCTTGGTCCTGTCGTCGGCGTCGCGTCCCGTCAGGGTCAGGAACACGTCGTCCAGGGTCGGGCGGCGCAGCCCGGCGTCGCGCACGGCGATCCGCTCGGCGGCCAGCTCGCCGAGCGCCCGGGTCAGCGTGGCGGCGCCGCCGGCGACCGGGAGCGTCACCCGGAGCGCGCCGGGGTCGAGCCGCACCTCGCCGGCGGCCAGCGGCGCCAGCGCCCGCCCGGCCGTCTCCAGGTCGGCCGCGCTGGTCACCGACAGCTCGATCCGGTCGCCGCCGACCTGGTCCTTGAGCTGGTCGGCGGTGCCGAGCGCGATCACGTGCCCGTGGTCCACCACGGCGATGCGATCGGCCAGCCGGTCGGCCTCCTCCAGGTACTGGGTGGTGAGCAGCACCGTCGTGCCGCCGCCGACCAGCTCGGAGATGACGTCCCACAGGCCGATCCGGGCCCGGGGGTCGAGGCCGGTGGTGGGCTCGTCGAGGAAGAGCACCGGCGGGGCGGCGACCAGCGCGCCGGCCAGGTCGAGCCGGCGCCGCATGCCGCCGGAGTAGCCCTGCACCGGGCGGTCGGCCGCCTCGGTCAGGTCGAAGCGCTCCAGCAGCTCGCGGGCGCGCTCGCGGCTGCGCCTGACGCCCAGGTGGTAGAGGCGGCCGACCATCTCCAGGTTCTCGGCGCCGGTGAGGTGGTCGTCCACGGCGGCGTACTGGCCGGAGGCGCCGATGCGGCCGCGCAGGCGGCGCGCGTCGCGCACGACGTCGAGCCCGGCCACCTCGGCGCGCCCGGCGTCGGGTCTCAGTAACGTGGTCAGGATGCGGACGGTGGTGGTCTTGCCCGCCCCGTTCGGGCCGAGCAGCCCGAAGACGGTCCCCTCGGGGACGCGCAGCTCCATCCCGTCGAGGGCGACGACGTCGCCGAACTTCTTGACCAGCCCCTCGGCCACGATGGCGTCGGACATGGTGATCTCCTTGCTGTCAGGGACGGTGCTGTCAGGAACGGTGGATGACGATGTCGCCGTGGCCGGTGTGGGCCCGGACCTCGACGACCTCTTCCGACTGGCCGGGGCCGTCGCTGGGGTCCAGCTCGACGTCGACGGTGCCGTACGTCGAGCTGACGTCCAGCCAAGCGGCGGAGCCCTCGCGGATGCCGAGGTCGAGGCCGCCGCCGGTGGTCTCCATGACGACGGCGCCGGACACGACCTCGCCGATGCGCACGCCCGCGTACGCGGTCTTCACCGCCGCGCCGGCCGGGGCGCGGTCGACGGTGATGTCGCCGTAGGCGCTGTTGAGCCGCAGCTCGCCGGTCACCTCGCCGACGCGGACGTCGCCGTGGGAGTTCTTGATCACGGCCGGGCCGTCGATCGTGCCGACGCGGATGTCGCCGTGGGTGGCGGCGATGTCGGCGGGCCCGGAGGAGCGGGTGACCGAGATGTCGCCGTGGGTGCTCTTCAGCCGCAGCCGGCCGGCCTGCTCGACCTGGATGTCGCCGTAGGACGTGGTGTAGGACACCTCGCCGAGCGGCCCGCGGCAGCGCAGGCCCGCCCCCGCCCTGGCGTCCACGCGGGAGCCGGCGGGCAGGTCGATCGTCACCTCGACCGAGCCCTCGCCGAACAGGAACGAGCGCGCCCAGTCCGCGGGCGACTCCACCAGCAGGTCGAGCGAGAGCCCCCGGCCGGAGGCCGGGCCGCCTTCCTTGTCGGCGCGCACGACCAGCCTGCCGTCGGCGTACTCGGCCCGCACGTGCCGGGCGGCCTGCACGTCGGCGTCGTTGTCGCGGTCGCTCGGGCGCACCTCGACGACGGTGTCGGCGCGGTCGCCCGCGTTGATCCGGAGCGTGCCGGCCCCCAGGTCGATGATGGCGAGGATGGGCTGCGGGGTGTCGAAGGTCGGGGTCGCGGTCTCGTCGAAGGTCGGCATCGCGGTTTCCTCGTCGCGGGTCGCTGGGGTCGGCGTGGTCGTCGGCGGGCGTGGCGTCCTTGACGTCATGTGTGGCGTCACCGATGGCGTCATGGTGGTCATCAGCGCACCCAGCCGCTGAAGCGGTTGCCGCTCCGGGTGGTGGCGCGCGGGCCCGCCGGGCGGGCGGCGCCGGGGTCGAGCGCGGCGGAGACCGCGCGGACCAGCCAGGCGTTGACCGACAGCCCGTCTCTGGCGGCGGCCTCCTCGATGCGCGGCTTGAGGTGCTCGGGGACGCGGAGCGAGATGCGGGAGGTGCCGCCCTCGTCGGCGTCCGGCGGGGGCGGCGGGGCGGGCGGTGGGCCCGGTGGCGGGCCCGGTGGACCGGCGCGCTCGCCGTCCGCCTCGAAGGACCCGCGGGTCAGCGGGGGCGTGACGACGAAGTCGGGGTCGCGGCCGCGCAGGCGCACCTCGACCGAGCCGGGCGCGAGGTCTCGGGTGATCTCGTCGGCGGCCGCGGACAGGGCCTCCAGGAGCGCGAGCCTGGCGGCCGACTCCAGGGTGGCGGCCAGGCGCTCGGCCAGGGCCCTGGCCTCCTCGCCGCCCGCGCCGGCGGAGAGCGCCAGCTCGCGGCGGAGGTGATCGACATACGGGGCGAGATCCATGACGTCACTATGACACCACTATGACGTCATCGCAAGGCAGAGGGCGTCACCATCGACGTCATGACGGCGCCACCCCGACGGCAGCCCGTCACGAGCCCCGCGTCACGAGCCCCGCATCACGAGCCCCGCATCACGAGCCCCGCGTCACGAGCCCCGCGTCACGGGCCGCCACAGCGCCCTGCCGACCGGCCTGCTGGGGGTCGCCCCGCCGCGCCCTGACCCGCGTTCGGCCCGCCGGAAAGCCGATCGCCCCGCGGGGACCGGGCACGGTCCGGTGGTCGCGATCTGGTGGAGTTGGGGGAAAGGAGTGCCGGGCGGGGCGCGGGGAGGGCAAGATCGGAAGCGGCCCGACCCCCGCCGTCGAAAGGGAGCGCATGACCGTGACCGCCGCATCGACGACCTCCGCGCCGTCCGACCCCGCGCGCCCGCTGATGGGGGTCGAGGAGGAGTACCTCGTCGTCGATCCCCGCACCCGGGAGGTGGCGCCGCGGGCCGGGCTGGTCGTCGCGCGGGCCGCCGGCGAGCTGGGCGACCGCGTGTGCACGGAGATCACCCAGTTCCAGGTGGAGGCCAAGACGCCGCCCTGCGCGGGCTCCGCCGAGCTGGCGCGGGAGCTGGCGCGGATGCGCGCCGTGGTGGCCGCCGCCGCGCGGGCCGAGGGCCTGGCCCTGATCGCCTCCGGCACCCCCGTGCTGGGGCCCGCGGTCCCGCCGCCGATCACCGAGGACCCCCGCTACGACCTCGGCATCGAGAACTACCGCTCGCTCCACGACGAGCAGGCGATCTGCGCCGGCCACGTCCACGTCCACCTGCCCGACCGGGAGCGGGCGCTGCTGGTCTGCAACCACCTGCGGCCCTGGCTGCCCGCCCTGATCGCGTTCATGGCCAACTCGCCGTTCTGGACCGGCCGCGACACCGGGTACGCGGCCTGGCGCGTCCTGGCCTGGAGCAAGTGGCCGGTGGCCGGGCCGCCGCCCTACCTGGAGAGCCTCGGGCACTTCGAGCGCCTGGTCGAAGGGCTGACCGCGAGCGGCGCGCTGGTGGACCCGGCGACGATGTTCTGGGACGCGCGGCCGTCGCTGCGACTGCCCACGGTGGAGGTGCGGGTGAGCGACGTGCCCGCCTCCGCGCGGGAGTCGGCGCTCCTGGCGCTCGTGGTCAGGGCGCTGGTCACGGTCTCGCTGCGGCGGGTGGAGGCGGGCGATCCCGGGCCGCGGCCGCCGGACGAGCTGCTGCGCGTGGCGTACTGGCGGGCCGCCAGGGACGGGCTCGACGGGCACGGCGCCGATCCGTACACCGGGCGGCAGGTTCCGGCGGCGCAGGTGGTGGAGGGGCTGATCGAGCACGTCAGGCCCGCGCTGGAGGAGAGCGGCGACCTGGAGACGGTCCTGCGGGAGTGGCGGTGGCTGCGCGAGGCCGGGAGCGGGGCCGCCCGGCAGCGCGCCGCGCTGAGGAGGCACGGGTCGTTCGAGGGCGTGGTGGACGACCTGGTGGCGCGGTTCTCCGGCTGACGGCCCGGTGAGATTGACCGGCGGCGGGCGGGCCGCACCCCCGCCGCCGGTGGCGGAACGGCTTCAGCCCGCCGGGACGTGCCCGGCCAGGAACTCACGCAGCGGGGCGACGTGGCGTACGGGGTCCTGCCAGCGGGCCTGGAGGTCCTCCAGCAGGTGCCGCTCGGCGACCAGCTCGCCGCGCCGCCACACCCGGACGACGGGGTGCAGGAAGGCGCACTCGTCGGCCCGGTCGGGCGTCGGGTGCCGCCGGATGGCGAACACGTCGGGATGCTCGTCGCGCGGCCCCCACCGCAGGGTGACGGTGAGCAGCAGGTCCTCGCCGGCGAAGCGGGCCGTCGCGTAGTCCTCCGGCAGGTCCTCGTAGCGGCGCGCGGTGCCGCCGCCCACGACGTACGCGTCCGACAGGTACTCGAACTGGGTCCACAGCGCCGAGCTGTGGTTGACCCGGGCGAGCACGTCGTCCGTCAGCGCGCCCGCGTCGGCGGGCACCTCGCGCGGGCGCAGCGGCACGCCGTCGTAACGCTCGCACAGCAGCGCCGCCAGCGTGCGCAGGTTGTAGCGGAAGCCGTCGATGAACGCCGAGGAGGCGCGCTTGAAGTCGCGGGCCTGCATGAGCGTGCCCGCGAAGTAGAGGCCGTCCACGTTGGCGGACTGGAAGTCGGGGCGGACGGCCGGCATGCGGCCGTTGGGCGCGAGCTCCGGACGGCAGGACCCGGCGAACAGCCCGGTGTCCATCGTGAAGCCGGTGCAGCGCACCACGGCGTCGTAGTCGAGCACCGCCCGCTCGCCGTCGGCCAGCGTGTACGTGATCGCCGCCTTGTACGCGCCGTCCTCGCGCCAGATCCGGTCCACGGTGCACTCCAGCACGGCGTGCAGGGTCTTGAACCAGTAGCTGTCGAGCAGCGCGCCGTACATGCCGCGCACGTGCCCGGGGTGCTTGCTGGTCCACGTCAGCCGCACGGGGCTGGGACTGGCCAGATGGATCACCGACGCGTACGGCAGCAGCGCCTGGGCGGTCTCGAACGCCGAGTTGCCCTTGCCGATGATGAGCACCCGCTGCCCGGTGTACTCCTCCCCGCCGGTGGGCGCGTCCTCGTAGCCGGTGGCCAGCTCGATGCCGGGAATGTCGGGCACGTACGGGCCGCCCCACCCGGTGGCCACGATGACGCAGTCGGCGCGGTAGACCTCCCCGTCCGTGTGGACGGCGAACCGGTCGCCGGTCTTCTCCACCCGCAGCACCGGCGTGCCGTAACGCACGCGCAGCCCGTGCACGCGCTGGAAGTCCTCCAGGTAGCGCACCAGGTCGTCGGCGTGCGGGAAGTACTCCTGCGAGTAGCTCGCGAACCCCAGGTCGGGGTCGTCGTTGAGCAGGGAGTTCCAGTCCCAGCGGAGCTGGATCTCGCGCTCCTTCTCGCCGGTGTGGACCTTGTTCAGGGAGATCAGCCGGCGGTGGCGGGGATAGCGGCGGAAGAAGCCGCCGGGCGACTCCTCCCGCTCCAGCGTGACGTAGTCGGCCCCGGCCCGCTGGAGGAAGTAGCTGAGCTGGAGGCCGCCCGGCCCGGCCCCGATGATCAGGTAGCGGTGGTCGCGCGTCACCCTGCGTGTCCCGCCTGCTGCGCCCCCGGGGCGGGGTGGCCGTAGCCGTACGTCACGATGCGCTCGGCCGCCGCCTCGTAGACGGCCGGGTCGTCGGGGGCGTGCGTGGCCAGGCCGTCCACGTACCGGTTGAACATGCAGAACGCGGCCGCGATCAGCACCGTGTCGTGGATCTCCCGCTCGGTGGCGCCCTCCTTCCGCGCGGCGGCGACCAGGTCGCCGGTCACCTCGCGGCCGCTGCGCTGCACCGCGGCGGCGATCGCCAGCAGCGCCCCGAGCTTCGGCGAGATGTCCGCGCCGGCCGTGCCGGCGCGGACCCGATCGACCAGTTCCATGCCCCCGGGCAGCTGGGCGGCCGCGAACGCGGCGTGCGAGGCGGTGCAGTAGCGGCACTCGTTGAGCCCCGACACGTAGGTGGCGATCAGCTCCCGCTCGCCGCGTGTCAGCGTGTTGTCCCCGCGGAGCAGCACCTCTGCCAGCGCGTTCAGCGGCCCGGCGGTCTCGGGGCTGAAGGCGAAGAGACCGCGAATTCCCGGCTCACCTGAATCGATGCTGACATGGGGCATAAAAGCTCCTCAACGTCCGAAAACCGAGTCGGCCAACCCCAGCATGATCGGGTGGCCGCTCACCCACTGTCAATGTCCTGGTCTATACCTCCTCTTTCCGTTTCCGACATTGAGCGCATGAGACCTCCTTGTTTCGTCGATCTACGCAGCGTAGGGTCGCGAACGGCCCTATAAGCCCTGTTTGTGATTGGACGGCTTCCATGACCGAACATCCCTACGTCAGTGTCATCAACAGTTTCTACGACGCCCTGGCCAAGGGTGACTTGGACGTCCTGCGGGACCTCCTCACCGACGACGCGGTCTTCCACGTGCCCGGCCGCGGCCCGATGGCCAAGGACTACACCGGCAAGGAAGAGGTCCTCGCCTACCTGACCCGGCTGGCCAAGGCCGCCTCCGGCGGGCTGCGGCTGGAGCCCGAGGAGTACCTCGCCGGCAACGACCGCGTGGCCGCGGTGCTGTCCATCCACGGCGAACGGGACGGCCGCACCCTCAACGATCACGGCCTCCAGCTCTTCCGGCTGGTCGACGGCAAGATCAGCGAACGCTCGAGCTACCCCTACGACCCCTACTCCGTCGACGAGTTCTTCGCCTGACGCACACCTGATGGACTGCTGACGAACCACCCGGGACCCGGACGGGGCCGACGGCCCCGCCCGGGCCTCCCCGGTGGCCTCGCCCGTGCCTCCCGGTGGACTCCGTGCGGGCCGCCCCGGTGGACTCCGGCCGGACCTCTTCGCCGCCCGGCGGGTCCGGTCCAGGACCTCCCGGCATGGTGGACTCCGTCCGGGCCTCTCCCCCGCCCGGCGGCCCCTTCCCGGCCCGGCGGCCTCCCCTGCCGCGCTCACGCTCACCCGGCCTTCTTCAGGGCGTCGTGCCACGTCGCGACGTATCCCCCGGTCAGCCGGGCCCGCTCGGCGTAGTGCTCCGGGTCGTCGCAGGCGAGCGTGGCCAGCCCGTCCACGTACCGGTTGTACATGCAGAACGCCGCGGCGATCAGCACCGTGTCGTGGATCTCCTCGTCCGTCGCCCCCTCCCTCCTGGCCGCCTCCACGTGCTCGCCGGTGACCTCCTGCCCGCCGCGCTGCACGGCCGCCGCGATCTCCAGCAGCGCCCTGAGCTTGGCGGGGACCGGCGCGTTCGGCAGGTCCTCGCGCACCTGGTCGACCAGCGCCATGCCGCCGGGGACCCGGGCGGCGGCGAAGGCGGCGTGCGTGTGGTAGCAGAACCGGCAGCGGTTGAGCGACGACACGTGGGCCGCGATCAGCTCGCGCTCCCCCCGGGTGAGCGTGCCGTCCCCGCACAGGAGCACCTCGGAGAGCTGGTTCAACGGCTGCGCCGCCTCGGGCCGGTAGCGGAACAGGCCACGAATTCCCGGCTCATCCGTACGTAACGTGATGTGCGGTTTTCTGCCACCTGCGTGATTGACGAATTCGTGCCATCGTGGCGGCCATTTTGTCGAGTTACGGACCTCCGAAAAATCGACCTCTGTCATTCTCGTGTCCCTTCGGCATCGGAAATGTTCCGGCACCCTCAGTGTGCGGTGAATTCCCCGGCCGATCCGTCCCGCCGAGGGCCAGCAACGTGCAGCCCCATGACCGCTTCCTGCCACCACCACCGCCCGGCCCCGGACCGCGTCCCCCATGCGGGGGCCGGACGTGAGGGACCCACGCGCGGGGGACGGCGGGCGGCGCGGGCGTCAGGCTGAGGTGGACGTCCGAACGGGCGGGTGGCCGGCCGGGCGGGCGGGCGTCAGGATTCGGGGGGTGTTCCCTCTGGGGGGCCTTCCGCCGGGGACAGCCCGGCCGGGTGGCCGCCGGCCGCTCTGGCGTAGCGGCGGGACAGGTGGGCGAAGGCGGTCCTGAGCTCGTCCGGGCCGACGACCTCGATGTCGGCGTCGAACCTGCCGATCGCGGCGGCCAGCCCCGGCCAGGACCACGAGCCCAGCACGAGCCGGCACCGGTCGGGGCCGAGCTCTTCCACGACGCCGTCGCGGGTGTAGCGGGACACGACGGAGGCGGGCAGGCCGAGGATCACCTCGCCGCGGCAGGACCAGCCGCCGGAGCCGTCAGCGCCGTCGGAGCCCTGGAAGCGGGCGGTGACGAAGGCGGCCACGTTCGCCGCGGGCAGGTCGCGCGGGGTGAAGCGGGGCCCGGTGGGGGTGCGCGGGGTGATGCGGTCGGCGCGGAAGGTGCGCCAGTCGTCGCGGTCGAGGTCCCAGGCCACGAGATACCAGCGCCCGCCCCAGGTGACGAGGTGATGGGGCTGCACGCGCCGCGGAGGAACCGGGCCGAGGCCGCCGGGCTCCACTGAGGAGGAGGCGCCGGAGTCCGGTGGAGAAGTGAGCGCGTAGTCGAAGCGCAGCTCTTCGTGGGCGTGGACGGCGGCGCCGAGCGTCATGAGCACGCCGCTGTCGATGGGCGGGTCCTGGCGGGCCGTGGGGCGTTCGACGGCGGTGACCTGCATGGTGTCGATGCGGCGGCGCAGCCGGGCGGGCATGACCTGCCGTACGGTCTGCAGCGCCCGCGCCGCCCCCTCCGCGATGCCCGCGCCGCTGGTCATGGCGATCTGGAGCGCGACGGCGAGAGCGACGGCCTGCTCGTCGTCGAACAGCAGCGGGGGCAGCTCCGAGCCCGCGTCGAGCCGGTAGCCGCCGTCGGGCCCCTTGAAGGTCACGATGGGGTAGCCGAGCTCCCGGAGGCGGTCCACGTCACGCCGGACCGTGCGCGGGCTGACGTCGAGCCGCTCGGCCAGCAGCGCCCCCGGCCAGTCCCGGCGCGCCTGGAGCAGCGAGAGCAGGGCCAGCAGGCGTGCTGAGGTCTTCGGCATGCGTTCCATTCTGCCGGGAGAAGAGGCCACAACCTGACCGCTACCCCTGCGACGGTGGTCCCGTACGGAATCGAGAGATGAGGAGGACACCATGTCCGTCAACGTCGTGACCCACCTGAACTTCCGGGGCGAGGCCCGCGAGGCGCTCACGTTCTACCAGTCGGTGTTCGGCGGGGACCTGGCGGTCGTCACCCACAAGGACATGGGCAACGTGCAGGACCCGGCCGAGGCCGACCAGGTGTCGTGGGGCCAGGTGGCGGCCGGCAACGGCTTCCGGGTGATGGCGTACGACGTCCCGGGGAGCATGCCGTGGAACCCGGGCGAGAACGCGTTCTTCGTCTCGCTCCGGGGCGAGACGGTCGAGGAGGTCACCGCGCACTGGGAGGGGCTCAGCGACGGGGCCACCGTCCTGCACCCGCTGGGGCCCGCGCAGTGGGCGCCCGTCTACGGGATGCTGAAGGACCGGTTCGGCGTGATCTGGGTCGTGGACGTCGTCAGCGAGTACAACGCGTCCTGAGCACCGCGGCCGGGGCGGCGGTGCTCAGGACGCGCCGCCGCCCGGGCCCGTGCTCCGGCCACCACCAGGACAAGGACTGAGCAGTGAAGATGCGTACGCTGGGGCGGACCGGGATCCGGGTCAGCCCCTCCTGCCTGGGCACGATGATGTTCGGCCAGGCGGGCAATCCCGACCCCCACGACTGCGCCGGGATCGTCCACCTGGCGCTGGACGCGGGGATCAACATCGTGGACACGGCCGACGTGTACGGGCCCCGCGGCGTGTCCGAGGAGATCGTGGGCAGGGCGCTCCGGGGCCGGCGCGACGAACGCGCCGCGGCGACCGGCCAAGGAGAAGGTGGTGGGGCGCGATGAGCGTTCTGGACGCGCGGGCGCTCAACCGGGCGACGCTCGCCCGGCAGTTGCTCCTCGACCGTGCCGACGTGCCGGCGCTCGACGCCGTCGGACACCTGTGCGGTCTTCAGGCGCAGGAGCCGCAGGAGCCGTTCGTCGGGCTCTGGTCGCGGCTGCGCGCCTTCGACCCGGCCGAGCTGTCCGGCCTGCTGGTCGGGCGGCGCGTCGTGCGCACCCACCTCATGCGCCGCACCGTGCACCTGCTCACCGCCGACGACGTCCTGGCCTGGCGGGCCCGCCACGACCTCATGCTGCGCCGGCGGGTGCTCGGGACCTACCGGCGCGAGCTCGACGGGGTGGACCTCGACGAGCTGGCGGCGGCGGGCCTGGCCGTGCTGGCCGACGGCGAGCCGCGCTCGATGGGCGAGCTGGCGCGGGCGGTGGCCGGCCGCTGGCCGGCGGCGGAGCCGCGGGCGCTGGGCGAGATGCTGGTCGCGGCCCTCCTCCCCATGGTGCAGCTGCCGCCGCGCGGGGTGTGGCGCACGAGGGCGGGCGTGCGCAACGCGCTGCTGTCGTCGTGGCTGGGCCGGGAGATCGACCCGCTCGCCGAGGACAGCTCCGACCCCGTCGGCCAGACCCTGGTGCGGCGCTACCTGGCGGCGTTCGGCCCCGCGGCCTCGGCCGACCTGCGGGCCTGGTCCGGGCTGGCCGGGCTGCCCGCCGCGGTGGCGGCCGTGCGGGAGGAGCTGGTGTCCTTCCGGGACGAACGCGGGCGCGAGCTGCTCGACCTGCCCGACGCGCCGCGCCCCGACCCCGGCACGCCCGCGCCGGTGCGGTTCCTGCCCGCGTTCGACAACACGGTCCTCGGCTACCACGACCGCGGGCGGATCATCGACGACGCCCATCGCGGCCTGTCGGTGACCGGCGCGCGGATGGTGCTGGTCGACGGCCGGGTGGCCGCCACCTGGACCGTCGAGGCGGACACCGTGACCGTCGCCCCGCTGCGCCCCTTCTCCCGGTCCGAGCGGGCGGCGGTCGCCGAGGAGGGGCGGGAGCTGGCGGCGTTCCTCTCGGACGGGGAGAGCGACCGCGTGCGGGTGGCTCCGTCACCTCCCTGAGTGCCCGGGAGGCCGCGGCCTGCTGATCGCGGGCCGGAAATTGTCCTAGTGCTCCGTCATGATGGCCCCGCTCGCATCCACAGCCGTGATCTTGAAGGAGCTGCCATGACCGCTGCCCTGACGCCCGAATGGTCCGATCTGACGTCGTGGAACGACCTGGCCGGGGTCCGGGCGAGGCTCGACGCCGGCGCCGATCCCGAGTGGGGGGCGTACACGTTCGAGCGCCCGCTGCACGCCGCCGCGGCGCGCGGCACGGCCGAGGTGGTCGCCGAGCTGGCCGGCCGGGTCGATGACGTCGACGCCGAGTGCGAGGGGCGCACCGCGCTCTGGGAGGCCGTCTTCAACGACCGGCCCGAGAACGTCCGCGCCCTGGTCGCCGCCGGGGCCGACCCGTGGCGGCCGATGATGGGCGGCTGGTCGCCCGGCCGGCTCAGCCTGGCGGGCCCCACGCCCGGCCTGTTCTTCCCCTTCCCTCCGGGCCACGAGGGTCTGAGCGAGGCCGAGACCGCCGCCGTGCGCGAGGCCGACCGCCTGATCGCCGCGCTGGACGACCCCGAGTTCGACGGTTACAGCCTCTCGTGCGTACGCGGGATCAGCGCCGCCGAGGCGGCCAGCCGGCTGGCCGCCGAACCCTTCGACGAGGAGGAGCTCCAAGCGATCGTCGAGGACGGCTACTCCGAGGAGGCCGTGCGGGTCGTCGGCTTCACCGACGTGCCCGGCGGCTGCGTCGTCAGCCAGGCGTGGGGCTACCTGGCCGCCACGCCCGTCGTCATGAACGCGCTGTCGGAGGGCACGGTCGCCTACGGCATGTACGCCAACCCCAAGAGCGGCGACCAGGGCCGCGTCCACCGCGACGGCAAGGTCACGGCCTGGGACACCCATCCGGGCGGCGGCCACGTCTCCCCCGGCGACTCCCCGGCCGAGATCCTGCGCACCTACCTGTACCAGGACTACGCCCTGGCCTACTGCTACGCCGGCGCGGGCCTGCGCGCGACCGGCAGGTGCGCCATCACCGAGCCCGGCACGCGGCTGCGGCTCCCCGACCGCGACTACTGGCACTGACGGCCGGGCGGGCGGTTCGGCGGTTCGGCGGTTCGGCGGTTCGGCGGTTCGGCGGTTCGGCGGTTCGGCGGTTCGGCGGTTCGGCGGTTCGGCGGGGCTTGGACGGCTCCGGGGGCTCAGACGGATCGGGGCGCTCAGGCGGATCGGGGGGCTGCCGCGTACCGGGGCCGGCTGCCTATGATCCGTTGATCTGCTCGGTGAGGAGAGGGACGCCCGTGACTGAGACGCCGGACATCCGGGACAGCGCGATCGACACGACCAGGCCCAGCATCGCCAGGGCCTATGACGTCGTGCTGCGGGGCAAGGACAATTTCGAGGTCGATCGCGCCTTCGTGGCCGAGATCGCCAAGGTGGTGCCGGAGATCTACGACGTGGCGACGTACAACCGCCAGATGCTCGGGCGCGGCGTGCGCTTCCTGGTCGGCCAGGGTGTCACGCAGTTCCTGGACCTCGGTTCGGGGCTGCCGACGGTGGAGAACACCCATCAGGTCGCGCAGCGCGCCGACCCCGGCTCACGCGTCGTCTACGTCGACAACGACCCGATGGTGCCGGCCCACGGGCAGGCGCTGCTCGCGGAGAACGCGCTGACCGCCATCGTGCCCGCCGACCTGCGGGAGCCGGCGGCCGTGCTGGGTCACGAGGCCGTGCGGCGGCTCATCGACTTCGGGCGTCCCGTCGGCGTCATGCTGGTCGGCATCCTGCACCACCTGCACGACGACGAGGACCCCAGGGGGATCGTCGAGGCGTACATGGACGCGGTCCCGTCCGGGAGCCACCTGTTCATCACCCACTTCTGCGCCTCCAGCCAGGAGTCGCGCGACGCGGAGCGGAAATACCTCGCCCTGCTCGGCACCGGCAGGTTCCGCACGGTCGCGGAGATCACCTCCTTCTTCGACGGGTTCGAGCTGGTGGAGCCGGGGGTCGTGCCGCTGCCCCTGTGGCGTCCGGAGGCGGCCGTCGCCGGGGAGCTGACCGTGGGGCAGCGGCTGATGTTCGGCGGGATCGCGCGCAAGCCGTGACGGGCCGCGGCGGCCGGGAGGCGGATCGGCGGGAGGGAGCGGCCGCCTTCTTCGCGGAGGGTCGCGAAGAAGGAACGCGGGTTCGGGCAATCAGCTCCGATGACTTCCGTAGAAAGGCTGCCGGTGTATGACCCCGACCCCAGTGCTCCCGTACGACCTGCGCGAACCGGGCGCGCGCCGGAGGAGACGACCGACGCGTCGATCATCGAGCGGTCCCGCGACGAGCCCGAGGTGTTCTCGGTGATCTTCGATCGGTACTATCCCGCGATCCACCGGTACGCCTGCGCCCGGCTGGAGCCCGGCACCGGCGACGACGTCGCCTCCGAGACCTTCCTGGCCGCGTTCGACCAGCGGCACCGCTACGACCCTGCCTGGCCGAGCGCCCGGGCGTGGCTGTACGGCATCGCGACGAACCTGATCGGCCGCCATCGCCGCGCCGAGCTCCGGCTCTACCGCGCGCTCGGCCGGGCCGGAACCCCCGGCGAGGTGGAGAACCACGCCGACCGGGTGGCCGAGCGGGTCAGCGCGCAGCAGCTCACGCCCGCGCTGGCCACGGCCCTGGCCGCGCTGTCCCGGGGCGACCGGGACGCGCTGCTGCTGGTCGTGTGCGCCGAGCTCAGTTACACGGAGGTGGCGCGGGCCCTCGGCATCCCGATCGGCACCGTCGGCTCCCGCGTCACCCGGGCCAGGCGCAGGCTCCGCACGACCCTCGGCCTCCCGGCGCAGGAGGTGGGCGACCGTGGATGAGCTGCGGCAGCTGAAGGACCGCCATGACGCGCTGCCCGGCCCGGACGAGCGTACGGTCGCCGCGGCGCGCGCCCGCCTGCTCGCCCACGCGCACCGGTCCGGGCGCCGGTCTGTGCACCGGTCTGTGCACCGGTCCGGGCGGCGGCCACGGGCACGCCGCTTCCCCTTCACGTGGGGGCTGGGCCTGGCGGCGGCGATGACGGCCGCGGTGGTCGTGATCGTTCCCGTGGTGCGCGGCTCCGGCGACCCGGGGGACGCGGGACGGCCCGGCGCGCTCCCGACGGCCGGCCCCCGCCCGCCGGGCGCCACCGCACCGCCCACCGGCACCGGCACCGGCACCGCGCCGCCGAGCGGTGAGCCGTCGTCGAGTGGCGGCCCGCTCCGGCTGCGCAAGGTCTCCAGCGCGGCGGACCTGGCGGGCAACGCGGCGGCGCTGGCGGCGGCCGGGCCCGATCCCAGGCCGGAGCCGCACCAGTGGGTGTACATCAAGACGGAGAGCGTCGCCGTCGCCGAGGACAGGAAGGGCACGAAAACCTACGAGTTGTGGCGGCGGGCGGACGAGAAGAAGTCCGCCTACCTGGAGGACGGCCGGCTGAAGGTGGTCAAGGGGTCGGAGTTCGAGGTGACGTACCCGTACCTGTTCTCCCTGCCGACCGACCCGGACGCCCTGCTCGCCCGCGTCTACGCGGACGTCGCCGCCGAGGACGCGAAGCGGCGGGCCGGCGCGCCTCGCGGGGTGAGGATTCCGCCGCTGACGGCCGAGCGGCGCGACGCGTGGGCGTTCCAGCACATCGTGCAGGGCATGCGCGACGCCGTGCTGCCCCGTACGCTGCGCGCGGCCATGTACGGCGCGCTGGCCCGCATCCCCGGCGTCCGGTACGAGGCCCGGGCCAAGGACCTGGCGGGGCGGCCGGGGGTGACGCTGTACCGGGTCCACGAGGGGTACCTGCGGGACGAGATCTTCGTGGATCGGGAGACGTACGAGTATCTGGGGTACCGCACGATCGCGGTGCGGGACCACAAGGAGCCGGGGGCGTTCGGCTCGGTCGAGAAGGGGCGGCTCTTCGGCTGGGGCAGCGTCGTGGCGAGCGGCATCGTGGACGAGCCGGGGCGGCGGCCCTGATGGCGGCGGGCCCTGATCCAGCGGGGGTGGATCATCATCATGCGTCACTGTTGACGCGAACCGGATGAAAGGATACGTTCCGGTAGATTTCACGGTTGTCCAAGGGAAATCCGGTGAGATGCCGGTGCGGACGCGCCACTGTATCCGGGACCCAGATCCCGGGAGCCAGGTCGCTTGGCGACCGTGACCTCACGACATGGGACGCGTCAACCCTGAGGAGGTTCCCATGAGTGGGCTCACCACTCCTTCCGCCCTTCCCGTGCCCCGCCCGGCCATCGCGCCGCCACGTCTCGCCTTCCTGGCACGCGGCGCCGCCTCCCGGACGAGCGCCGTCTCCCGGGCGGGTGACACCTCCGGGGCCCGCGTCGTTTCCCGGGCGGGTGCCATCTTCCGGGCGGGTGCCTTCTCTCGGGCGGGTGCCATCTCCCGGGCCGGCGCTGTCCCCTGCGACGGGCGGCGTCTCGTCGGCCTGCCCGGCCGCTGAGGTCCCCGCAGGCACCCCGCCGGTCAAGATCCGCCGGTGCCGGCACTTCTCACCGGGCACGACCGCTTCCGGACGGGACGCGATCGACAGATCCCGAACCGGAAACGTGTCCGGCGGCAGTGGCCGGTCGCGGGGCCGGTCGCGGGGCCGGTCGCGGGGCCGGTCGCGGGGCCGGTCGCGGGGCCGGTCGCGGGGCCGGTCGCGGGGCCGGTCGCGGCCATGGCCGGTCTCCGGTGCCCCGTGGCCGGGGCCGGTGGCCGGTGGCCGGGGCCGGTGGTGCCTCCGGCGGGGCCGACAGCCGTACCCCTGACCCAGGAAAGACCCCGCGTCCCTGCCCACCGCGCCGGCCCTCGCGAGAGACGGCCGGCAGGGCGCGCCGATCGAAAGGTCTGGAAGTTGTGATCGTCACCTATCCGTTCAGCGCCGTGGTCGGGCTCACCGACCTGAAGCTGGCGCTGGTGCTCAACGCCGTCTCCCCCAGGGTGGGCGGCGTGCTCGTACGCGGGGAGAAGGGCACGGCCAAGTCCACGATCGTCCGGGCGCTGGCGGCCCAGCTTCCCGCCGTGGACGTGGTGCCCGGCTGCCGCTTCGCCTGCGACCCGGCCGCGCCCGCCCCCGACTGCCCGGACGGCCCGCACGAGCCGGGGAGCGGGGGCGTCAGCCGTCCCGCCGCGCTGGTGGAGCTGCCGGTGGGCGCGTCGGAGGACCGGCTGGTCGGCTCCCTCGACGTGGAGCGGGCGCTGACGGACGGGGTGAAGGCCTTCGAGCCCGGCCTGCTGGCCGCCGCGCACCGCGGCGTGCTGTACGTGGACGAGGTGAACCTGCTCCACGACCACCTCGTCGACCTGCTGCTCGACGCCGCCGCGCTGGGCACGTGCTACGTGGAGCGCGAGTCCGTCTCCGTACGCCACGCCGCCCGCTTCCTGCTCGTGGGCACCATGAACCCGGAGGAGGGGGAGCTGCGCCCGCAGCTGCTCGACAGGTTCGGGCTGACCGTGGAGGTCAGGGCGTCCAGGGAGCCCGCCGAGCGGGCCGAGGTGGTGCGCCGGCGGCTCGCCTTCGACGCCGCGCCCGAGGAGTTCGCGGCCGGGTGGGCGGCCGAGGAGGCGGCGCTGGCCGCGCGGATCGCCGCCGCCCGGAGCCGGGTGCCGGAGGTGCGGCTGCCCGACGCGCGGCTGCGGCAGATCGCGGCGGTGTGCGCGGCGTTCGAGGTGGACGGGCTCCGCGCCGACCTCGTCACGGCCAACGCCGCCATCGCGCACGCCGCCTGGCAGGGCCGGGACCGGGTGACGACGGAGGACGTGCGCGCCGCGGCCCGCCTGTCGCTGCCGCACCGGCGGCGGCGGGACCCGTTCGACGCGCCGGGGCTGGACGAGGCGCTGCTGGACGAGCTGCTGGAGCGCACGTCGGGCGACGACCCGGACGACGACCCGCCCGGCGGCCCCGGCGCGGGCGATGACACCGGTCCCGGCGGCGGCTCCGACGGAGGTGCCGGTCCTGACGGTGGTCCGGGCGAGGGCGCCGGGCCGGACGGCGCCGGCGGTCCGGGCGAGGGCTCCGCGCCGGACCGGCATGGCGGTCAGGCCGGCCGCGGGCCGGGCGGCGGGGGCGACAGCGGGCGCCGCGACGGCGCGGATGCGTTCGGAGCCAGGACGGACCCGTTCGGGTCCGGGACCGACGCGCAGGGCGGCGGCGGGGCCGGGCAGGCAGGCGGGGCCGGGCGGGGAGAGGGGTCCGAGGCCGCCGGGGACGGCACGCAACAGGGCACCGGCGGCGAAGGGCCCGGCGGGGAAGGACGGGTGGCCGGGGTGGCGCGGCCGTACCGGGTGCCGCTGCTGGACGTGCCGGGCATCGGTGAGGGGGCGGCGGGCCGGCGGTCGCGCTCGCGGACCCCGCACGGCCGGGCCACCGGCTCGCGGCGCCCGTCGGGACGGCTGCGCGACCTGCACGTGGCCGCGACGGTGCGGGCGGCGGCGCCGTACCAGAAGGAGCGCGGGCGCACCGGGCCCGGGCTGGTGCTGCGCGGGGACGATCTGCGCGAGGTGGTGCGGGAGGGCCGGGAGGGCAACCTCGTGCTGTTCGCCGTGGACGCCAGCGGCTCGATGGCGGCCCGCAAGCGGATGACCGCCGTCAAGACGGCCGTGCTCAGCCTGCTGCTCGACGCCTACCAGCGGCGCGACAAGGTGGGCCTGGTGACGTTCCGGGGCTCGGGCGCGGAGGTGGCGCTGCCGCCGACGTCGTCGGTCGAGGTGGGGGCGGCGCGGCTGCGCACCCTGGCGACCGGCGGGCGCACGCCGCTGGCGGCGGGGCTGGTGCGGGCGGCGGAGGTGCTGCGCGTCGAACGGCTGCGCGACCCCTCCAGGCGGCCCCTGCTCGTCCTGGTGACCGACGGCCGCGCGACGGCGGGCGGCGACGTGGACCGGGCCGCCGCCCTGCTGGCGGGCACGGCCGTGGTCGTCGTGGACTGCGAGAGCGGCCCCGTGCGGCTCGGCCTCGCGGTACGGCTGGCGGCGCGGCTGCGCGGGCGGCTCGTACCGCTCGACGAGCTGGCCGACCTCGGCACGGTCGTCCGCGACCACCGGACAGGCGGCCAGCTGACGGGCGGCCGGCGGACGGGCGGCCAGCGGACGGGCGGCCGGCGGACGCGGAACCACGACACCCGCGGCCACCGGACGCGCGACGGCAGATCGCGCGACGGCGGATCACATGGTGACAGGACGCGTGAGGACAGGATGCAGGGCGACAGGCCCCGTAACTACAGGAAGGCTGGTTGAGGATGCCGCAGGGGAAGCCCGCCATGGTGCCCGACGACGGGCTCACCACCCGGCAGCGCCGCACCAGGCCGCTGCTGATGGTGCACACCGGTCCGGGCAAGGGCAAGTCGACCGCCGCCTTCGGGATGGCGCTGCGGGCCTGGAACCAGGGCTGGCCGGTCGGGGTGTTCCAGTTCGTGAAGTCGGCCAAGTGGCGCATCGGCGAGGAGCGGGCGCTCAGGGTGCTCGGCGACAGCGGCGAGGGCGGCCCGGTGACCTGGCACAAGATGGGCGAGGGCTGGTCGTGGATCCAGCGGCCGGGCGCCGAGGAGGACCACGCGGCCGACGCCCGCGAGGGGTGGGAGCAGATCAAGCGGGACCTGGCGGCCGAGACGTACCGGTTCTACGTGCTGGACGAGTTCACCTACCCGCTGAAGTGGGGGTGGCTGGACCTGGACGACGTGCTGGCGGCGCTCACGCGGCGGCCGGGGAACCAGCACGTGGTGATCACCGGCAGGGACGCGCCCGAGCGGCTGGTCGAGGCGGCCGATCTGGTGACGGAGATGGGCAAGGTACGCCACCCCATGGACGCCGGGCAGAAGGGCCAGAAGGGCATCGAGTGGTGATTCCCCGGCTCGTCGTGGCGGCGCCGTCGTCCGGCAGCGGCAAGACGACGGTGGCCACCGGGCTCATGGCGGCGCTGCGGGCCCGTGGCCTGCGCGTCTCGCCGCACAAGGTGGGCCCCGACTACATCGACCCCGGCTACCACGCGCTGGCCACCGGCCGTCCCGGGCGCAACCTGGACCCGTGGCTGCAGGGTGAGGAGCGGGTGGCGCCGCTGTTCCTGCACGGGGCGGCGGGGTGCGACGTGGCGGTGGTCGAGGGCGTGATGGGGCTGTTCGACGGGCGCGGGGAGACGGACTTCGCCTCCACCGCGCACGTCGCCAGGCTGCTGGACGCGCCCGTGGTGCTGGTGCTGGACGTGGCGCGGCAGAGCCGGTCGGTGGCGGCGGTGGTGCACGGGTTCGCCACGTTCGACGCGCGGGTGCGGGTGGCCGGGGTGGTGCTCAACCGGGTCGGGTCGGAGCGGCACGCCGAGCTGTGCCGGGCGGCGCTGGCCGAGGCGGGCGTGCCGGTGCTGGGGGCGATCCCGCGCGACGAGGCCGTGTTCACGCCCTCGCGCCATCTGGGGCTGGTGCCGGCGGCGGAGCGGGGGGCCGAGGCGGTGGCGGCGGTGGAGCGGCTGGGCGCGCTGGTGTCCCGTACGTGCGACCTCGGCGCGCTGCTGCGCCTGGCCGGGTCGGCGCCCCCGCTGGCCACCTCCCCCTGGAGCCCCGGCGACGCCGTGACACACGGCACCGGTGACGGGGCCGGGCACGGCCGTGACGGGGCCGGCGGCGGGGGCCGAGGGCGGCCCGTGGTGGCGGTGGCGGGCGGGGCGGCGTTCACGTTCGGCTACGCCGAGCACGTCGAGCTGCTGCGGGCGGCCGGCGCGGACGTCGTGACCTTCGACCCGCTGCGCGACGAGCGGCTGCCCGACGGGACCGGCGGGCTGGTGTTCGGCGGCGGCTTCCCCGAGGTGTACGCCGCCGAACTGGCCGCCAACGAGCCGCTGCGCGCGCGGGTCGCCGCCTTCGCCGGGCCGATCGCGGCCGAGTGCGCGGGCCTGCTGTACCTGTGCGAGGAGCTGGACGGGCGGCCCATGTGCGGGCGCGTCCCCGGACGGGCGTCGATGACCTCCCGGCTCACGCTCGGCTACCGGGAGGCCGTCGCGCTCGGCCGCTCGCCGCTGACCAGGCCGGGCGAGCGCTACCGGGGCCACGAGTTCCACCGCACCGCCGTGCGGTACGCCGCCGCGCCGCTGTTCCGCTGGGAGAACACCCCCGCCCGCCCCGGCGCGGAGGGCGCCGACGGGTACGGCGACGCCCTGGTGACGGCGTCGTACCTGCACCTGCACTGGGCGGGCGGCCCCGGGCACGCTCAGCGGCTCGTGTCGTCCTCCAGGTCGCCCTCCGTCTTGAGATAGACCTCCTGCAGCCCGCGCAGCACGTCCGGGTCGGGGTGCTCCCACATCCCGCGCTCGGCGGCCTCGAGAAGGCGCTCGGCGATGCCGTGCAGCGCCCACGGGTTCGACTCGGCCATGAACGCCTGGTTCTCGGGGTCGAGCACGTACGTCTCGGTCAGCTTGTCGTACATCCAGTCGGCCACCACGCCGGTGGTGGCGTCGTAGCCGAACAGGTAGTCGACGGTGGCGGCCAGCTCGAAGGCGCCCTTGTACCCGTGCCGCCGCATCGCCGCCAGCCAGCGCGGGTTGACCACCCTGGCGCGGAAGATGCGCGCGGTCTCCTCCGACAGGGTCCTGGTGCGTACGGCGTCGGGACGCGTGCTGTCGCCGATGTAGGCGGCCGGAGCCCTGCCGGTGAGGGCGCGGACGGTGGCGACCATGCCGCCGTGGTACTGGAAGTAGTCGTCGGAGTCGGCGATGTCGTGCTCGCGGCTGTCGACGTTCTTCGCGGCCACGGCGATGCGGCGGTAGGCGTCCTCCATCTGCGGGCGGGCCGCCACGCCGTCGAGGTCGCGGCCGTAGGCGAAGCCGCCCCACACCGCGTACACCTCGGCCAGGTCCGCGTCGTCGCGCCAGTTGCGGCTGTCGATCAGCGGCAGCAGCCCGGCCCCGTACGCGCCGGGCGCGGAGCCGAAGACGCGCATCGTGGCCGTGCGCTCGTCGGCGCCGCTGCCGGCGACGTGGGCGCGGACGTAGTTGTGCTCGTGCGGCTCGTCCAGGCCGGCGACCAGGCGTACGGCGTCGTCCAGCATGGCCACCACGTGCGGGAAGGCGTCGCGGAAGAAGCCGCTGATGCGCACCGTCACGTCGATCCTGGGCCGGGCCAGCTCGGCGAGCGGGATCGGCTCCAGGCGCGTGACGCGGCGGGAGGCCTCGTCCCACTCGGGGCGCACGCCCAGCAGCGCGAGCACCTCGGCCACGTCGTCGCCCGCCGTGCGCATGGCGCTGGTGCCCCAGACGGACAGGCCCACCGAGCGCGGCCACTCCCCCGTGTCGGCCCGGTAGCGCTCCAGCAGCGACTCCGCCATCGCCTGCCCCGTCTCCCACGCCAGCCGGCTCGGCACCGCGCGGGGATCGACGGAGTAGAAGTTGCGGCCGGTCGGCAGCACGTTGACCAGGCCGCGCAGCGGCGACCCGCTCGGCCCCGCCGGCACGTAGCCGCCGTCCAGGGCGTGCAGGACGTGGTCGAGCTCGTCGGTGGTTCGGGCCAGGCGCGGCACCATCTCCGTGGCGGCGAAGGCGAGCACGCGGGTGACCAGCCCGACGTCATGACCCCCGGCCGGCCCGCTTTCCGAAGCCGCCTCCGGAACCTCCGCGACTTCCGGCGTCTCGCGGGCCGGGGCCGCTTCCGTGACCTGCGGAGCCGCCTCCGCGAAGGCGGTCTGCGGAGCCGTCCGGGCGAGCACGGAGCGTGCCACCTCCGGGGCCGCCTCCGGCGCCCAGCCGCGTTCCTCCATGCCCTCCACCAGGGCGCGGGCGACCGCCTCGGCCCGGTCCACCGCGCCCAGCCCGGCCGTGCCGTCCTCGGCCAGGCCGAGCGCCTCGCGCAGGCCGGGCAGCGTCTCGCGGCCCGCCCACATCTGCCGGGCCCGCAACATGGCCAGCACCAGGTCGACCCGCACCCGCCCGGCGGGCGCCTGGCCGAGCACGTGCAGCCCGTCGCGGATCTGCGCGTCCTTGACCTCGCACAACCAGCCGTCCACGTGCAGCAGGAAGTCGTCGAACTCGCTGTCGTGCGGCCGGTCGGCCAGCCCCAGGTCGTGGTCGAGGCGGGCGGCCTGGATCAGCGTCCAGATCTGCGCGCGGATGGCGGGCAGCTTGGCCGGGTCCATGGCGGCGATGGTGGCGTGCTCGTCGAGGAGCTGCTCCAGCCGGGCGATGTCCCCGTACGTCTCCGCCCGCGCCATCGGCGGCACCAGGTGGTCGACCAGCACGGCGTGCGCCCGCCGCTTGGCCTGCGTCCCCTCGCCCGGGTCGTTGACCAGGAAGGGGTAGACCAGCGGCAGGTCCCCGATCGCCGCGTCCGTGGCGCACGCGGCCGACATGCCGGCCGACTTGCCCGGCAGCCACTCCAGGTTGCCGTGCTTGCCCACGTGCACCATCGCGTGCGCGCCGAACTCGGCCGACAGCCAGCGGTAGGCGGCCAGGTAGTGGTGGCTGGGCGGCAGCTCGGGGTCGTGGTAGATGGCGATGGGGTTCTCGCCGAAGCCGCGCGGCGGCTGCACCATGACCACGAGGTTCCCGGCGCGCAGCGCGGCCAGCACGATGTCCGTCCCGTGCTCGCCCTCGTGCACGAACAGCTCGCCGGGCGGCGGGCCCCAGTGCCGCTCCATGGCGGCGCGCAGCTCTTCGGGCAGCGTCCGGTACCACCGCTCGTAGGAGGCGGCGGAGATCCGCACCGGGTTGCCGGCCAGGTGCTCCTCGGTCAGCCAGTCCTGGTCCTGCCCGCCGGCCGCGATCAGCGCGTGGATGAGGGCGTCGCCGTCCTGCTCGGCCACGCCGGGGAAGCCCTCGCCCAGGTCGTAGCCGGCCTCGGCGAGCCGGGCCAGCAGCCGTACGGTGCTGGCCGGGGTGTCCAGGCCGACGGCGTTGCCGACGCGGGAGTGCTTGGTCGGGTACGCCGACAGCATCACGACCAGGCGCCGCTCGGCGGGCGGGACGTGGCGCAGCAGGCCGTGCCGCACCGCGATGCCGGCCACCCGCGCGGCCCGCTCGGGGTCGGCGGCGTAGACGGTCAGCCCGTCCTCGTCGATCTCCTTGAACGAGAACGGCACCGTGATGATCCGCCCGTCGAACTCGGGGATCGCCACCTGGGAGGCGGCGTCCAGCGGCGACAGGCCGTCGTCGTTCTCCTCCCACGCCGTCCTGCCGGTGGTCAGGCAGAGGCCCTGGAGGATCGGCACGTCGAGGCCGGCCAGCGCGCCCACGTCCCACGCCTCGTCGTCGCCTCCCGCGCCGGCGTCGGCGGGGCGCGCGCCGCCCGCCGCCAGCACCGTCACCACCAGCGCGTCGGCGGCGCGCAGGGCGTCGAGCAGCTCGGGCTCGGCGGTGCGCAGCGAGGAGCAGAAGATCGGCAGGGCCCGGCCGCCCGCGTCCTCGATGGCCGCGCAGAGCGCCTCGACGAACGCGGTGTTGCCGGCCAGGTGATGCGCCCGGTAGTACAGCACGCCCACCACGGGCCCGCGCTCCGACCTGGCCGCCCGCTCCAGCCGCCCCCACGACGGGGTCGGCGCGGGCGGCGCGAACCCGTGCCCGGTCAGCAGGACGGTGTCCGACAGGAACGCGTGCAGCTCGGCCAGGTTGGCGGGCCCGCCGTGCGCCAGGTAGGCGTGGGCCTCGGCGCAGACGCCGCCGCTGACCGTGGACAGCTCCATCAGCTCGGCGTCCGGCGCCTGCTCCCCGCCCAGCACCACGACCGGCCGGGGGCCGGCCAGCAGCGCGTCCAGCCCGTCCTCCCAGGCCCGCCGCCCGCCGAGCAGCCGCACCACGACCAGGCCGACGCCCTCCAGCAGCGCGGGCAGGTCCTCGGGCAGGAGCCTGGCCGGGTTGCCCAGCCGGTAGGCGGCGCCGCTCGCGCGGGCGCTCAGCAGGTCGGTGTCGGAGGTGGAGAGCAGCAGGACGGCGGGGCCGTCCTCGCCGCTCGCGGCGCGCTCGCCGGGACGCGGATGGACGGCACGGCCGTCGTGGGGGCGCGGGTGACCGGTACGGCCGCCGTCGGGGCGCGGGTGGCCGGCAGGGCGGTCGCCGGAGCGCGGATGAACGGCACGGCCGTCGTCGGGGCGCGGGTGGTCGGTACGGCTGTCGCCAGGCACGGCGCATTCCTCCCTCGGGGTCCTCGCCCCGGTCGTGGGTGACGCGACGGCAGGAGTCTCCTGGCTCCCGGATCAGCGCTCACCCCGGCCTTCCCACCCGTCGCCGGGCAGTGGCCTGCGGTGGGGTTCGCTCCCCGGTCACAGTGGCGGGACCGCGCCGGTTTCGCACCGGCTTCCTCCCTTTGCCATCGCCTACCAGGAGACTACGGCAAGAGCGGCCTTCACAGAACTGGCGTTACCATCCTCTTCGTGTCCATAGCCGACTTTTCCGGGCGGATGCGTCCTGACGCCTGTCCGGGCGCGCTACAGGTACACGAGGCCGCCGACGGTCCTCTCGCCCGGGTCCGCCTGCCCGGCGGCGCGATCTCCACCGCCCAGCTCCGCGAGCTCGCCGCCTGCGCGGACTGGCTCGGCTCGGGGGTGATCGAGCTGACCTCGCGGGCGAACGTCCAGGTGCGTGGGCTGCGCTCGCCCGCCGCCTTCGCCGCCCGCGTCGCCGCCGCCGGCCTGCTGCCGTCGGCCGCGCACGAGCGGGTGCGCAACATCGTCGCCTCCCCGCTGAGCGGGCGCGGCGCGGCGGGGGTGCTCGACGTGCTCGCACTGGCCCGGGCCCTGGACCGTACGCTGTGCGCCCGCCCCGAGCTGGCCGCCCTCCCGGGACGCTTCCTGTTCGCCCTCGACGACGGCACCGGCGACGTGACCACCCTCGGCGCCGACGTCACCTACACCCCGTTCCCCCCCGCCGGGACCATGACCTCGCCGCCCGGGCAGCCCGGCACCGGCCGGGTGCTGCTCGCGGGCCGGGACACGGGGCTGGTGGCCGGCCCGGACGCCGCCGTCGCGCTCATGGTCGCCGCCGCCGGGGCGTTCCTCGACGAGCGCCGCGAGCAGGCCCCCGAGGACGCGACCGCCGCCTGGCGGATCCACGAGCTCACCGACGGCCCCGCCCGCATCACCGCCCGTGTCTCCGCCCGCCTGCGCGACCGGCCGGACGAGCCACAGGCCGCCCCGCCCGCGCCGTCAGTCCCTTCGGCGCGGGCGGTGGCGCGGCGGGCCGGGCGGGTCGGGCAGCGGGACGGGCGGGTGGCGCTGGAGGTGCTGGTGCCGCTCGGCCGGCTGTCCGCCGCCCAGGCGCGGGCGCTGGCCGGCAGCGGGCCCGAGGTGCGGCTCACCCCCTGGCGGACCGCCGTCCTCCTGGACCTCTCCCCCGCCGGCGCGGACCGCGCGGAGCGCGTGCTCACCGCCGCCGGCCTCGTCACCGACCCCGCCTCCCCCTGGGCCGGCGTCACGGCCTGCACGGGACGCCCCGGCTGCGCGAAGGCGCTGGCGGACGTGCGGGCGGACGCGCGGCGCTGGGTGGAGAGCCTCGACGCCGCCCCCGAGACCCCCGTCCACTGGGCCGGCTGCGAACGCCGCTGCGGCCTGCCGCGCGGCCCGGTCGCCGAACTGATCGCCACCGGCGACGGCTACCGGCGGCGACAGCGGTGACGGCCCCCGCCGAACCGGGCCCACGATGAGGACCGACCGTCACCGAGAAAGGCAGACGTGACCGACTACATCCGCGACGGCGCCGAGATCTACCGGCGCTCGTTCGCGACCATCCGCGCAGAGACCGACCTCACGGGCCTGCCGCCCGACGTGGCCCAGGTCGCGGTGCGGATGATCCACTCCTGCGGCATGACCGACCTGGTCGCCGACCTGGCCTGGTCCCCCGGCGTGGTCGCGCGGGCCCGTGAGGCGCTGCGCCGGGGCGCGCCCGTGCTGTGCGACGCCATGATGGTGGCCTCCGGCGTCACCAGGCGCAGGCTGCCCGCCGCCAACGAGGTGCTGTGCACGCTGCCCGACCCGCGCGTGCCCGGCCTGGCCGAACGCCTCGGCACCACGCGCAGCGCCGCCGCGCTGGAGCTGTGGCGCGACCGCCTCGACGGCGCGGTGGTGGCGATCGGCAACGCGCCGACCGCCCTGTTCCGGCTGCTGGAGCTGGTCGCCGAGGGCGCGGGCCGGCCGGCGGCGGTGCTGGGCATCCCGGTGGGGTTCATCGGCGCGGCCGAGTCCAAGCAGGCGCTGGCGGACAGCGACCTGGAACACCTGGTGGTGCACGGCCGCCGTGGCGGCAGTGCGATGACCGCGGCGGCGGTCAACGCCATCGCGAGCGAGACGGAGTGAGCACGATGCAGGGACGCCTGTACGGGGTCGGCCTCGGCCCCGGTGACCCCGAGCTGGTCACGGTGAAGACCGCCAGGCTGATCGGCGAGGCCAACGTGATCGCCTACCACGCCGCCAGGCACGGCCGCAGCATCGCGCGCTCGATCGCGCAGCCGTACATGCGGGAGGGGCAGATCGAGGAGCTGCTGCTCTACCCGCTGACCACGGAGACCACCGACCACCCGGGCGGCTACCAGGGCGCGCTGGACGACTTCTACGCCGACTGCGCGCGGCGGCTGGCCGCGCACCTGGACGCGGGCCGGACCGTGGTGGTGCTGGCGGAGGGCGACCCGCTCTTCTACGGCTCGTACATGCACATGCACAAGCGGCTCGCCCACCGCTATCCGACCGAGGTGGTGCCGGGCGTCACCTCCGTCAGCGCAGCCTCCGCCGTGCTCGGCCGGCCGCTGGTGGAGCGGGACGAGGTGCTGACCGTGCTGCCCGGCACGCTGCCCGCCGACGTGCTGGCCGAGCGGCTGCGCGACACGGACTCGGCGGCGGTGCTCAAGCTGGGCAGGACGTTCGGGAAGGTGCGCGACGCGCTCGCGGAGGCGGGGCGGCTGGACGACGCCTGGTACGTCGAGCGCGCCACCATGGGCGCCGAACGGGTCGCGCCGCTCAAGGACGTGGACGAGGACGGCGTGCCGTACTTCTCGCTGGCCCTGCTCACCAGCCCGGCCGAGGCCACGTTCGTGCCCGAGCCGGCGCGCGCCGGGGCCGGGGAGACCGGGGGTGAGGTGGTCGTGGTGGGGCTCGGGCCCGCCGGGCGGCCCTGGCTCACGCCCGAGGCCCAGGAGGCGCTGGCCGCCGCGACCGACCTCGTCGGCTACGGCCCGTACGTGGACCGGGTGGCGCCGAACCCGCGCCAGCGCCGGCACCGTACCGACAACCGGGTGGAGGCCGAACGCGCCAGGCACGCTCTTGAGCTGGCCCGCGACGGCGCGCGGGTGGCCGTGGTGTCGTCCGGCGACCCCGGGGTGTTCGCCATGGCCAGCGCGGTGATGGAGGCGGCGGCCGACTTCCCCGAGGTGCCGGTGCGGGTCGTGCCGGGGCTGACGGCGGCGCAGGCGGTGGCCGGCCGGGCGGGCGCGCCGCTGGGCCACGACTACTGCGTGCTGTCGCTGTCCGACCTGCTCAAGCCGTGGGAGGTGGTGGCGGAGCGGCTGGCGGCGGCGGCCCGGGCCGACCTGGTGCTGGCGATCTACAACCCGGCCTCGCGCAGCCGTACGTGGCAGCTCGGCGCGGCCCGCGACCTGCTGCTCGAACACCGCGACCCGGCCACGCCCGTGGTGATCGGCCGGGACGTCGGCGGCGAGCGGGAGAGCGTCACCGTCACGACGCTCGGCGAGCTGGACCCCGGGCAGGTGGACATGCGCTGCCTGCTGATCGTCGGCTCCTCGACGACCCGGATCACCGAACGCGGCCTCGTCTACACCCCACGCCGCTACCCGGCCTGAGGACCCCGCACCACCACCCGGCCTGCCCCTCAGGCCCCGCACCACCACCCGGCCTGCCCCTCAGGCCCGCGCCACCACCCGGCCTGCGCCCGGGTCCCGTGCCGCTACGCGGTCCGGACCCAGGCCGCCGCCGTCTCCACGCTGTCCACCAGGCGGGCGCCGCGCGGGAGCGGCGGCCGGTCCACCATGATCACCGGCAGGCCCAGCTCGCGGGCGGCGACGAGCTTGGCGGCGGTCATGGCGCCGCCGCTGTCCTTGGTGACCAGCACGTTCAGGCGGTGCTCGCGGATGAGCGCGCGTTCGCCCGCGACGGTGTAGGGGCCGCGGTCGAGCAGCACGCGCACGTGGGGCGGCAGCGGCGGCTCCGGCGGGTCCACCGACCTGGCCAGCAGCCACGCGCCCGGCACCGGCGTGAAGACCGGCAGGCTACGGCGTCCCGTCGTCAGGAACACCCGCGCCCCACCGGCGAACTCCGCGCCCCGACCAGCCGCGCCCCCGGCGCCGTCGGTCAGGAGGGCGGCGGCGGCCTGCAAGGAGGCGACCCGCCGCCAGGAGTCGCCCTCGCCCTCCCGCCACCCCGGCCGCCGCAGGACCAGCAGCGGCACTCCGGTGGCCGAGGAGGCGGCGACGGCGGAGGCGGTCATCCGCGCCGCGAACGGATGGGTGGCGTCCACCAGCACGTCGATGTGCTCGGCCAGCAGCCAGGCGGCCAGCCCCTCGGCCCCGCCGAACCCGCCCTCCCGCACCTCGCCGACCGGCAGGCGCGGGTTGGTGACCCGCCCGGCCAGCGACGACACCACATGCAGGCCGGGGTCGGGAGCCAGCGCGGCGGCCAGGGCCCGCGCCTCGGCCGTACCCCCCAGAATCAGGACGCGCCGCACGTCCGGTCCCTGGTGGCGCTGTAGAGGTGGCTGTCGGGGAACTGGGAGGCGGACAGGACGCGTCCGACGACGATCACCGCCGTACGGCGGATGCCGGCCTCGTGCACCCGGGCCGCGATGTCCGCCAGAGTGCCGCGCAGGATCACCTCGTCGGCCCTGCTGGCCCGCGCCACCACCGCGACCGGGCAGTCGGCCCCGTAGGAGGGCAGCAGCTCGGCCACGACGGCGTCGATCCGCTGCACGGCCAGGTGCAGCACCATCGTGGCCGCGCCGGCCCCCAGGGTCGCCAGGTCCTCGCCCTCGGGCATGGGCGTGGCGCGCGCGGAGGTGCGGGTCAGGATGATCGTCTGGCCGACGCCGGGCACGGTCAGCTCCCTGCGCAGCGCGGCCGCCGCCGCCGCGAACGCCGGCACGCCCGGGACGACCTCGTACGGCACCCCGAGCGCGTCCAGCCGGCGCATCTGCTCGGCCACCGCGCTGAAGACCGACGGGTCTCCGGAGTGCAGGCGCGCGACGTCGAGCCCGTCGCGGTGCGCGTCGGCGAACTCGGCGACGATCTCGTCGAGGGTGAGGTTCGCGGTGTCCACCAGCCGGGCCCCCGGCGGGCAGGAGCCGAGGAGTTCACGGGGCACCAGCGAGCCCGCGTACAGGCAGACCGGCGACGCCTCCAGCCGCCGCAGCCCGCGCAGCGTGATCAGGTCGGCGGCGCCGGGCCCCGCCCCGATGAAGTACACGGTCATGAGACGTCCTTCCCGGTCACGGAGCACATGGGCGTCGCGGGCCGCCGGAGCGCGCTGGTCATCAGGCGTCCTTCCTGGTCACGGACCATACGGTGACGGGCATGGCGGGGCGCCAGCCGGTGAAGCCGCCCACCGGTGAGGCCCGCTGCACGGCCAGGCGCACCAGCTCGCCGCCGAGCCGGCCGTACCACTGGCCGACGAGGGCCTCGGACTCCAGCGTGACGGCGTTCACGACGAGCCTGCCGCCGGGGCGCAGCCGCTCCCAGCAGCGGTCGAGCAGGCCGGGGGCGGTGACGCCGCCGCCGACGAACACCGCGTCCGGTTCGGGCAGGCCCTCCAGCGCCGCCGGGGCGCGGCCCTCGACGACGCGCAGGGACGGCACGCCGAGCCGGTCGGCGTTGCGTCGCAGCGCGGCGGCGCGGTCGGCCCGGTGCTCGACGGCGACGGCGGCGCAGGACGCGTGGCTGCGCATCCACTCGATCGCGACGCTGCCCGCGCCCGCGCCCACGTCCCACAGCAGCTCGCCGGGGAGCGGGGCGAGCCGTGACAGGGTGACCGCGCGGACCTCCCGCTTGGTGAGCTGGCCGTCGTGCTCGTACGCCGCGTCGGGCAGTCCCGGCACGCGGGCCAGCGGCTCGGCCCCGGGCGCGAGGGCGCATTCGACGGCGATCACGTTCAGGGCGGAGCCGGCGGGGCCCGTCCAGGTCTCGGCGGTGCCCTGCCGCAGCGTCTCGGTGCCGGCGCCCAGGTCGGACAGGACGGTCATGGGGCTGGGGCCGTACCCCTGCCCGGCCAGCAGCCCGGCGACCAGGGACGGCGACTCGCGGCCCGCGCCCAGCACGATGATCCGCCGCCCGGGCAGCACGGCGGCGTTCAGGGCCTGCGGCGGGCGGCCGACGAGGCTGACCACCTCGACGTGCTCGACCGGCCAGCCGAGCCGCGCGCACGCCAGCGACACCGACGAGACGTGCGGCAGCACCCGCACGGCCGCCGCCCCCAGCAGCCGCACCAGCGTGGAGCCGATGCCGTAGAACATGGGGTCGCCGCTGGCCAGCACGCACACCTCGCGGCCGGCGTACCGGTCGAGGAGCGCGGGCAGCGCGGGCAGCAGCGGCGACGGCCAGGCGACGCGTTCGGCGGCGCAGGCGGCGGGCAGCAGGCCGAGCTGCCGGGCGCCGCCCATGACGATCTCGGCCGTCTCCAGCGCGCGCCTGGACGGCTCGGGCAGCCCCGCCCAGCCGTCCGCGCCGAGGCCGACGACGGTGATCACACGTTGCCCAGCACGCGGGTGACCCGGATCTCGATGACGACCCGGGAGGGGTTGGCGCGGGGCGGCTTGTAGCGGGCCGCGTACCGGCGCTCGGCGTCGGCGACCTGGTCGGGCTCGGTACGCACCACCGCCATCCCTTCCAGCGTGGACCAGCGGCGGCCGTCCACCTGGCAGAGCGCCACGGGCGCGCCGGCGGCCCCGATGAGCCGGGCCTTGGCCGAGGAGCCCGAGGTGATCACCCGGGCGATGCCGGTCGGCAGGTCCAGCGTCGCGCCCACCGGTGTCACGTGCGGCGGTCCGCCGGGGCGGGCGGTGGAGAGCGTGCACAGGTGCCGCTCCCGCCAGAAGGCGGCGAACGCGCCGCCCTGCTCGACCAGGTCCACGATCCTCCTCGGGGTGTGCCTACTGGGGGCACTAGATTGTGACAGCCACCCCCCTGCCGCAACCGCCCAGCCCCACCCTTCCCACCTGCCGACTGCCCCTGACGCCGTGCGCGCGCCTTCACCGGTCGCCACGACCGGAATCGGCCGGCCTGCCGGCGCGGATCAACGGCGACGAGCGCGCCGAGCCCGAACGGCTTCCGCGGGCCCCACCCGCCTGTGTGGTACCAGCCGGGCGATCGGGTGCGCCTCGTCGCCTTGGTAGTCCTTACACCCCGAGCCCGCCTGCGTCTCGGGTGGCGGGGGGACGCCCTCCGGCAAGGGCGTGGCGGCCGGCACCGTCGGTATGGTGAAGGAATGCCGCTCGTGTCATGTTTCGTCGTGTCATGACCAGGGAGATCCGTACGCTGCCCGTCGTCGAGGCGGGGCCGGTCGAGATGCCGTTCACGATCCTGAGCTGGAGCGAGGTCTTCGACCGCGACACCACCTGGAACGAGCACTCCCACCCCTTCCACGAGCTGCTGTGGAACGAGCGGGGCACGTCCACGGCCGTGGTCGGGACGCGGGTCTGGACGGTCACCCCCTCGCTGGGCCTGTGGATGCCGGCGGGCACGCTGCACTCCGGCTCGGCGACCACCGGCACCTGGTGCCGCGCCAGCTTCTTCGGCTTCGGGGCGGTGACCTCGATCTCCCTGACGCCCGTCGGCGTCGAGATCACCCCGCTGCTGCGGCTGCTGCTGGAGCGGCTGGCCGACACGGAGCTGCCCATGAGCTCGCGGGCGGTGACGGAGGCGATGGTGCTCGACGTGCTCACCCCCTCCTCGCACGAGCTGCTCCTGCAGGTGCCCACCTCCGACCTGCTGCGCCCGATCGTGGAGGCGGTGCAGGCCGACCCCGGCGACCCTCGTACGCTCACCGACTGGGCCCGCCACCTCGGCGTGAGCGCCCGTACGATCACCCGCGCGTTCAACGCCGAGACGGGCACCAGCTTCGCGCGCTGGGTCGCGGCGGTGCGCGCGCAGCACGCGGTGGCGCTGCTCACCCGGGGCTGGGAGGTCGACGCGGTGGCCGAGGAGGTCGGCTACCGCTCGGCGAGCTCGTTCGGCGCGGCCTTCCGCCGGACGACGGGGCTGACCCCCGGCGCCTTCCGCACCCGCCCGGACCACCGCCTCTGACGCTCCCGCCCGAGCCGGCGGGCCCTGACGCTCCCGCCGAACCAGCGGGCCCTGACGATCACGCGCGGACCAGCGGGCCCTGGCGGTCGTGTCCGCGCCCCGCGTGTCCCGATCTCTACAACGCGTGTCTCAAACGATTGATTGCGACAAGTCGCCCATGTCTCCTAAGGTGCGACCAAAGGCAAGCCTTACCTAACTTTGGTACTCGAGCGGTACGGTGCACCACTCCACGGACGCAGAGCGCGATCCAGCCGTGCGAGGACCGGCACCGGCGGATCACGAAAGTGGAGCACGGATTGAAACGACCCCATCGCCTTCGCATCCTCGCCGTGGCGGCCGTCCTGCTGGGCCTCGCGGGCTGCGGCGGCTCGACGGGCGCCGCCCCGGAGACCAAGGCGGAGACCACGCCCGGGACCGCGACCGGCGCCACGGCCGCTCCCACGACCGGCGGCGCCGCCGCCTTCCCCATGACGATCAAGCACGCCCTGGGGACGACCACCATCGACAAGAAGCCCGAGCGGGTGGCCACCGTCAACTGGGCCAACCACGAGGCGCCGCTGGCGCTCGGCGTCGTCCCGGTCGGCATGGCCGCCGCGAACTTCGGCGACGACAACGGTGACGGGCTGCTGCCCTGGGTCGAGGAGCGCCTGAAGGAGCTGAAGGCGCCCAAGCCCGTGCTGTTCGACGAGACCGACGGCATCGACTTCGAGGCCGTGGCCGACACGCAGCCGGACGTGATCCTGGCCGCGTACTCGGGCCTGACCCAGCAGGACTACGACACGCTGAGCCAGATCGCCCCGACCGTGGCCTACCCGGAGGCCGCCTGGTCGACACCGTGGCGCGAGATCATCCGGCTGAACAGCAAGGCCATCGGCCTGGCCGCCGAGGGTGAGAAGCTCATCGGGGACATCGAGGGCGACATCAAGACGGTCGTCGCGAAGTACCCGCAGCTCCAGGGCAAGTCGATCATGTTCATGACACATGTCGACCCCAACGACGTGAGCGAGATCGGCTTCTACACCGCGCACGACACCCGCACGCTGTTCTTCGAGGACCTCGGGCTGAAGATCCCGGGCAGCATCGCCGAGGCGTCCAAGGGCACCGAGAAGTTCGCCCTGACGCGCAGCGCCGAGCAGATCGACGTGTTCGACGACGTGGACATCATCACCGGGTACGGCGGCGACAACGCCGACCTGCTCAACAAGATCCGCAAGGACCCGCTGCTGTCGAAGATCCCCGCCATCAAGCGCGGCTCGGTCTACCTCCTGCCCGACAGCAAGCCGCTCGGCACCGCCGCGAACCCGACCCCGCTGTCGATCTCGTGGGTGCTGGAGGACTACGTCAAGGCGCTGGCCGAGGCCGCGGACAAGGTGAAATGACCTCGGCCGACACCGAGACAGGCCCAGGGACCGGCCCGGGGACCGGCCCAGGGACAGGCCCGGGGACCGATCCGGGGACCGATCCGGGGACCGGGCGCGCGCCGGACGTCGCATTCGTGCGGCGTCCGGCGCGCGTCCGCCTGCTGTGGCTGCTCGCCACCGTCGTCGTCCTGGCCGCCACCATGGTCGCCTCCGTCGCCCTGGGCTCGCGCGACGTGGACTGGGCCGACGTCTGGGCCGCCCTCGGCGGCGCGGACGCCTCGCTGGAGCAGGCGGCGGTCGCCAAGCGGGTGCCGCGCACCCTGCTCGCGGTGCTCATCGGCGCCGCGCTGGGCCTGGCCGGCGGCGTCATGCAGGGCGTGACCCGCAACCCGCTGGCCGACCCGGGCATCCTGGGCGTCAACATGGGCGCCTCGCTCGCGGTGGTCGTCGCCGTCGCGTTCTTCGGGCTCGGCTCGCCGACCGGCTACGTCTGGGTGGCGATGGCGGGCGGCGCGCTGGCGGCGGTGTTTGTGTACGCCGTGGGGTCGCTCGGGCGCGGCGGCGCCACGCCGCTCAAGCTCGCGCTCGCCGGCGCGGCCACCTCGGCGGCGTTCGCGTCGCTGGTCAGCGCCGTCATCCTGCCCCGCAACGACATCGCGGGCGGCTTCCGGCTCTGGCAGATCGGCGGGGTCGGCGGCGCCTCGTACGAGCGCATCGGGCACATCCTGCCGTTCCTCGCCGTCGGCTTCGCCATCTGCCTGCTGTCGGCGCGCGGCCTGAACTCCCTCGCCCTCGGCGACGAGGTCGCGGCCGGGCTCGGCGAGCGGGTCGCCGTCATCCGGGCCGTGGCCGCGCTCGGCGCCGTCGTGCTCTGCGGCGCGGCGACGGCCGCCGCCGGGCCGATCGCCTTCGTCGGGCTCGTCGTCCCGCACGCGTGCCGCCTGCTCGTCGGCGTGGACCACCGCTGGCAGCTGCCGTTCTCCGCGCTGACCGGGGCGGCGCTGCTGACCGCGGCCGACGTGGTCGGCCGCATGGTGACGCGGCCCTCGGATGTCGAGGTGGGCATCGTGACCGCGCTGATCGGCGCGCCCTTCTTCATCCACATCGTCCGCCGTCAGAAGGTACGTGAGCTTTGAGCGCCCCCACCGTCACCCAGGACGCCGTCGAGAGCGTCGTACGGGCCGTCGCCCGTGGCCGCCGCCGGCGGTCCCTGCGCCGGCGGCTGATCATCACGACGCTGGCCGTGCTCGTCGTCGCCGCCTTCGCCGTGACGCTGATGGCCGGGCAGCGCTTCTACCCGCCCGGCGACGTGCTCCGCGTCATCCTCGGCGAGCAGGTCCCGGGGGCGTCCTTCACGGTCGGGCGGCTCCGGCTGCCGCGCGCCGTGCTGGCCGTGGTCGCCGGGTTCAGCTTCGGCCTGGCGGGCGTCACCTTCCAGACGATGCTCCGCAACCCGCTGGCCAGCCCCGACATCATCGGCATCAGCTCGGGGGCGAGCGCCGCGGCGGCCATCGCGATCGTGTCGCTGTCGCTCGGCGGCACCCAGGTGTCCGTCCTGGCCATCGTCTCCGCCCTGGCCGTCGCCCTGCTCGTCTACACGCTGGCCTTCAAGGATGGCGTCGTCGGCACCCGGCTCATCCTGATCGGCATCGGCATCGCCGCCATCCTGGACAGCGTCACCTCCTACGTCCTGTCGCGCGCGGGCGAGTGGGACCTCCAGGAGGCCATGCGCTGGCTGACCGGCAGCCTCAACGGCACGACGTGGGAACAGGTCCTGCCCGCCCTCGTCGCGCTCGTCGTCCTCACCCCCGTCCTGCTGGTCCGGGCGGGCGACCTGTCGGCGCTGCAGCTCGGCGACGACACCGCCTCCGCGCTCGGCGTCCGCGTCGAACGCACCCGTGTCGTGGTGATCGTGGCCGCCGTCGGCCTGATCGCCTTCGCCACGGCGGCGGCCGGCCCGATCGCGTTCGTGGCGTTCCTGTCCGGGCCCATCGCGGCCCGGATCCTCGGCGCGGGCGGCTCCCTGCTCGTGCCCTCCGGGCTGGTCGGCGCCCTGCTGGTGCTCGTCGCCGACTTCGCCGGCCAGTACGCCTTCGGCACCCGCTACCCGGTGGGCGTCGTCACCGGCGTGCTGGGGGCGCCGTACCTCGTCTATCTGATCGTCCGCACTCATCGGGCCGGAGGCTCGCTATGACCACCTCGCACTCCCTCGCGGCCGAGGGTCTCACCCTCGGCTACGGCGACCGCGTCGTCGTCGAGTCCCTCGACCTGGCCGTGCCGCCCGGCGAGATCACGGTCATCGTCGGCGCGAACGCCTGCGGGAAGTCGACGCTGCTGCGCTCGCTGTCGCGGCTGCTCACCCCGCGCGAGGGCCGGGTCGTGCTGGACGGCAAGCAGGTGCACCGCATGCCGGCCAAGGAGCTGGCCCGCACGCTCGGGCTGCTGCCCCAGTCGCCGGTCGCGCCCGAGGGCATCACCGTGCTCGACCTCGTCGGCCGCGGCCGCCACCCCCACCAGCGGCTCTTCTCCCGCTGGAACGGCAGGGACGACGCCGCGGTGGCGGCCGCCCTGGAGGCCACCCGGACGACGGAGCTGGCCGACCGCGCCGTGGACGAGCTGTCCGGCGGGCAGCGGCAGCGGGTGTGGATCGCCATGGCGCTGGCCCAGCAGACCGACCTGCTGCTCCTCGACGAGCCGACCACGTTCCTGGACGCCAGCCACCAGATCGAGGTGCTGGACCTGCTCACCGACCTGAACCGCGGCCGCGGCACCACCATCGTGATGGTCCTGCACGACCTCAACCTCGCCGCCCGCTACGCCGACCACCTCATCGCCCTGGCCGGCGGCCGCCTGCACGCCGCCGGCAGCCCGGCCGAGGTGCTCACCGAGGAGTGCGTCCGCGCCGTCTTCGGCCTCGACAGCCGCATCATCGAGGACCCCCTGACCGGCCGCCCGCTGATGCTCCCCATCGGCCGCCACCACATCCGCGCCGGCGCGCCCGAGCCGTCCCGCTGACCGCGCCGTCCCTGCGGGGGCGGGCCGGTGGCGCTCTGGCACACTCTTTCGGGTGAAGCGGCTACTCATCATCGGCATCGGCGCCGGCGACCCCGACCATCTGACCCTGGGGGCGGTCAAGGCGATCGCCGCGACCGACGTGTTCTTCATCGTCGACAAGGGCGAGGTCAAGCACGATCTCGTCCGGCTGCGGCTGGACCTGATCGCCGAGCACGGGCGGGCGCCGTACCGGATCGCGGAGGCGCGTGACCCGGAGCGCGACCGGGACGCCGCCGCGTACACCGCCGCCGTGGACGACTGGCGCTCGCGGCGGGCGCTGGCGTGCGAGGCGCTCATCCGCGACGAGCTGGCCGACGGGCAGACCGGGGCGTTCCTGGTGTGGGGCGACCCCGGCGTGTACGACAGCACGCTGGCCATCGTCGAGGAGATCCTCGACCGGGGGAACGTGACGTTCGACTACGAGGTCGTCCCCGGCGTCAGCAGCGTGGCCGCGCTCACGGCCGCCCACCGCACCAGCCTCACCCGGGTCGGCCGGCCCGTGCACCTCACCACCGGCCGCCGCCTGGCCGAGCACGGCCCCACGGCCGACGACGTGGTGGTCATGCTCGACGCGCACTGCTCGTTCGCCGGTCTCGACGACTACTCCATCCACTGGGGCGCCTACCTGGGCACGCCCGACGAGCTCCTGGTGTCGGGGCCGGTCTCCGAGGTCGGGGAGCGCATCCGCGAGCTGCGCGCCGAGGCCAGGGCCCGCAAGGGCTGGATCATGGACACGTACCTGCTGCGCCGCACGGCGCCGGAGGATCCCGGCGCCGCCGGCGCGTTCGGCTGACGGCCACGAGGCCGGAGCCGGTCGCCGCTACCCGGCGGCGAGGCGGGTGATGAGGTCGCGTTCCTTGTCGACGAGAGGCTGGACGGGGGTGTCGTAGTTGCTGAGGACCACGGCGATCCAGTCCAGGCCGGGGTAGATGTCGATGTTGGTCGATCGGCCGGGGCCGCTGCCGGAGTGCCCGAGGATGCGCCGGCCGCCGAGGATGGTCTCGCGGAAGCCGTATCCGTACAACCGGCACAGGCCCGCGGTCACGGGTGGGTCGGCCGGACCGAGGACCACCTTGCCACCGGTGAACAGCTCGGTGAACGCCTCGCTCATGAGCTCGCCCGCGTGCAGCGCCCTGACGAAGGCGAGCAGGTCGGGAGCGCTGGCGTAAACGCCCTCGGCGGGGCCGCCGACGAATCCGAAGTGCTCGGTGGCGGTGAAGTCGGCACGCTCTCCCGATTTCTGGGTGTAGTAGGGGCGCGCGATGCCGCGGTCGGCCAGGACCTGCGGCCGGGTGTAGAGGCCGGAGCGCTTCATGCCGGCCGCACCGAGCACGTGGCGGCGCACGTAGTCGTGATACGTCTGGCGGGAGGCGGCCGCCACGAGAGCTCCCAGCATGAAATATCCGGAGTTGCTGTATTTGTACCGGGTGCCGGGCACCGGATCCGGCTGCTGTTCCATCTCGCGGATGATGGCCATGACGCCGTCCATCATCTCGCCGGCGCTGGTCCAGTTCTTGATGCCCTCGGAGAAGTCCGGCGAGGCCGGGTAGTGGCCCATGCCGGCGGTGTGGGTCAGCAACTGGTGGACGGTGACCCGCTTGGCCGCCTCCGAGAAGCCGTCGAGATACGCGCCCAGCGTCTCGTGCAGGTGCAGCTTGCCGTCCTCGACGAGCTGTCCCACGGCCACGGCGGTGAAGATCTTGGTCACCGAGGCGAGGCCGAAGACGGTGGAGCGGCCGTTGCGGATCGATCGGGACGCGTCCGCCATGCCGTAGGACCGGGTGAGCACCGGATCACCCCGGTGCGCGAGCAGGACGGTCCCGGAGAACTGATCCTGCTCGGCGCGGCGCGCCAGATACTCGTCGAACTCTCCGCCGGGCAGCAGTTCCTCGGGCACGCGCCCTGCCCGGGCCGCAGTGGCGGCGGTGGCGGGACCTGCGAGCACACCGCCCCCGGCCAGAGAGGCGGTGCCCAGCAGGGCGAGAGCGGAACGGGTGTGCGGGTTCGTGCCATGCCATGGTTTGCGCCTTCCTAGTGGCCGTCCGGGTCCATGGTGTCTCCGGTGACGTACAGGTTCATGTGGGCGTAGTCGAAGGTGATGGCGAACGGTTCGAAGAACTCGTGGGTGAAGTTGGCGATCGTGTCGAATCTCATCCCGGCACCGACCTTGGGATTCTCGTTCGCGTACCCCTTGATCCGCCGCCGCGTCGCCTTGCCGAGACTGCTCCGCTCCGGCGCGATGGGATAACGCACCCCGCCCCTGGTCTCCTCCGGCTCGCCGAGCGCGATCCCGGCGCGCTCGGCGAAGGCGATGGAGGTGCCGATGCCCCGGCCGGGGCCGCCGGTGTCGAACGTGACGACCCGGGGCCCCAAGTCGCCGAGCGAGCCCAGCGTGCAGGGGAAGTGGTCCTTGGCGAGCCACAACGGCAGGACGTCGCCCTTCGACCGAGCGGCCTCGGCACGGAAGCGCCGCAGGTTCGCGTCAGTCTTGCGACGCAGGACGAACTGTCCGCGGGCGTAGTCCATGGTGGTCAGGAAGTGGTAGAACAGCACGGTTCCGAGGGTGCCCTGCGGCTCGGACCCGTCGGGCAGTTTCGGTCGCTCGGCGTTGTTCCAGTGCACCGGGACGTTGCGCATCTCGATGTCCCCGACCCGCACCGACCTCGCGATGCCGTGGTACATCTCGTATTCCTGGTCCTCGACCCGCCCGACGCTCGTGGAGATCACCTCCAGCCCGGCGTCCATGGCGACCTGCTCGGTGAAGCCCGCCGTGGTCGCGCCGGTGTCGAGCAGGAAAGTCGTCGGCGGTCGGCCGTTGACGGAGACCCGCAGATGCGGCAGCGGATCGATGCCCAGCAGCGGCACCCGGGTGCTCTGCGGGCCGTGCACCTGCCACGGCCCGCCCTCGATGCGCTCGTAGAGGGTGGCGTACGCCGCGTGGGTGGCGTTCCCCGTCTCCCGCAACCACGGAATCGCCTCGCGCAGCCGGTCCTGGCGGACGTAGCAGTCCGCCAGCTGATACAGGTAGAACGGATCGGGTCGGAGCGTGACGGAACGCTTGAGGAACTTCTCGGCGTCGGCGAACCGGTTGGACAGCAGGGCTATGTAGCCAATCTGCGCCGCGGCGTGCGCGTTGCCATCGTCTTCCTCCAGCAGCCGCCGGTAGCCCCGCTCGGCCCGCCTGAACTCCCCGTCCTTGAACAGCTGGTCGGGGTCGGTGGCGGACGACGGTGCGGTGGTGGCCCCGGCGGTCGCACCGCCCGCGCCCAGCAGCGGCAGCACCGTTCCCGCTCCGGCCGCCAGCCCCGCGAGCCGCAGGAACTCCCGGCGATCCGGCTCTCGGGAAACTCTCTCTTCGTACACGGTCGACTCCTTTTCGAGGTCGTCGGGGATCGGCCCCGCCCGCTCGGCTCTCGATCGGGGCCGTCGCCGGGCGAAGGTCCGGGCAAGCCGGGCCAGTACACCACCGCCGTTGTTTCCTCGGTGTTGCCGCCCGCCGCCGCACGGGGGAACGGCGGGCGACAAGTGCTGGCGGGTGCCTGCCCTGCCGTCGAGCGGACGGGCACCGGATCTCGCTCTCCTTCGACGACCACGTACGGGGCCGCGCCGCAGGCCCGGTTCCGAAGGTCCGTTCGACTAAACTGGGCCCGGTCGCCGGCCTGATCTGCGTGAGGGGAGCCCGTGGAGGAGAGCGCGTCGCTGGCCCGGCTCACCCGCCGGTTGGAAGAGGTGGTCAGCGAGCTGCGCGGGCTCCCCGTGGACGTCGAGCGGGTGGAGGACCGCCGGGACATCCGGAGCCGGATCGCGCAGGTCGTCGAGTCGTCCGCCGAGCTGCGCGCCATGCAACCGGTGGGCTCCACCGACACGGGCAGCGAGGAGCACCGGAGCAGGGGCGCCGTGCTCGACGCGCTGCGGCGCGGCATGACGATGCGCACGATCGTGCACACCAGCGTGCTCGGCGACCCGCTCAAGTCGGCCCGCATCAGGCAGCTGCACGCCGCCGGCGACCTGCACCGGGTCGTCGACGAGCCGATGCAGCAGCTGCTCGTCTTCGACCGCACGGTGGCGTTCCTGAGCCCCACGCCCGTGCCGGGCTCGCCGGGAGCCCTGGTGATCAGGCAGCAGGGCCTGATCACCGCCCTGATCGACCTGTTCGAGCAGACCTGGGCCAGGGCCAGGGAGGTCACCGAGCCCACGCACGAGCTGACCGCGCGGGAGCGCGAGGTGCTCGCGCTGATCGCCGAGGGGCGCTCCAACAGCGCGGTCGCCCGCGCCCTGTCGATCACGGAGGCGGCCGTCGGCAAACACGTGGCCGGCGTGTTCGCCAAGCTCGGCATCCCGGCCACGGCCGACGACAACCGCCGGGTGCTGGCGGTGCTCGCCTACCTGCGCGGCACGGCCAGGTAGCCGGGCCTCGCGCGCCCGGCACGCTCCACCCGGGGTGGTCCCGGCCGTCCGCACGGCGCCGCCGGGTAGTGCCAGCCCCACCTCGATGTCGTACCAGGGCCCGTGTGGCGGCGGCTGCCGGCACGCTTGAATGATCACCATGCAACGTATGACAGGGTTACTCGTCGGCGCGGTCTTCGGCGCCGTCTTCGTCGTGGTCAACGCGCACGAGCCGCTGAACTCCGTGGTCGCGGTCGTGCTCAAGGTGCTCGCCGTGCTGCTGGCCGTGGCCTTCACCGCCATGTGGTTCACCGCCGCCCGCGCGGACCGCATCGCCGCCGCGCGGCACGCGGGCTCCCCGGGGGGCTCCCCGGCGGGCTCCCCAGTGGACTCCACAGCGGACTCCACAGCGGACTCCACAGTGTCCCCGCCTCCGGGCATGTACGGCCGGGGCTATCTCGCGGTGGTCGCCGCCGAGGTGATCCTGCTGTTCGGCGGCCTGCGGCTGCTGGCCGCCTGGGAGGTGCCCGAGCAGGCGAACGTGGCGTGGGTGGCGTTCGTGGTGGGGGTGCACTTCGTCGCGCTGGCGCCGATCTGGAAGGAGTGGGCCATCGCCGTGCCCGGCGCGCTCCTCACCCTGCTCGGCGTGGCGGGGTTCGCGCTGGCGTGGTCGTCCGCGGCGGAGTGGGTGCCGATCCTCAGCGGGGTGCTGTCCGGGGTGGTGCTCCTGGCGGGCAGCGTGACCGGCGGCCGGCTGATCATGGCGACGCCGAAGGGACGGCCCGCGTAGCCGGCCGAAGGTGGGTCTGGCCCTACCGCCCTCCTCTCGCGAACAGGGCAGACTTCATCTGTGACCCGGACCCGACCCGATCCCCTCGACCCAGCACGAACGGCCGCGCGAACGCCGCCTGCGGACGCGGCGGAGAGCCCGCGGGCCCGCCCGGCCGAGGTCGCGCCGGCCCGTCTCCCCGGGGCCGCGAAGGCGCGGCTGGGGTCGTTCGCGAGGGGCATGCTGGCGGGGCTGGTGGCGCTCGTCGTGAGCGCCGTCACCGGCCTGGCCGCGTTCGTCCTGCTCGTCCTGATCACCCTGCTCGCGCCGGTGCGGGCTGCCGCCGCGCTCCTGCCGGCCAACGGCGGCGGGCCGCTCTTCCGGCTGCGCGCACCCGCCCGCCGGCTGGCCGCCTGGCCGTACGGGCCCGCCCGCCGGCTGGCCGCGTACCGGCGCCGCTGGGCGGAGCACGTCCCGGACACCCGGCGCCCGCCCCCGGGCCAGACGCGAGACCCCGGCACCCGGCGACCGGCCTCGGACGCCGCGTGGGACCCCGGCATCCCGGAGCCGGTCCGGGAGCCGAGCAGGCGGCGGCTGGTGGTGTGGCTGGGGGTGCACAGCCTGGCGGGGCCTGCCCCGGTGGCGGCGGTGTGGGGGCTGATGACCGCGCTGCACTACGTCCTGTTCCGGCTGCACCCGCTGGAGCGCAGCACGCTGAACACGTTCGCGCTCAGCACGTCCATCGTGGCCCTCGCGGTGGTCGTCCTCGTCTCCGTCCTCCTGTTCCGCATCGGCCAGGCCAGGCTGACCCGGGCCCTGCTCGACCCGCCGCCCGCCCCCGAGGCCCGGATCAGGGAGCTGACCGCCTCGCGGGCCGCGCTGGTGGACGCGCGCGAGGCCGAGCTGCGCCGCATCGAGCGGGACCTGCACGACGGCGCGCAGGCCAAGCTGATCGCCATCCGCATGCAGCTGGGGCTGGCCCGCGGCTGCCCCGACCCCGGCGAGACCCTGCGCCTGATCGACGAGGCGCGGGAGGTGGCCGGCCAGGCGCTGACGGAGCTGCGTGACCTCGTGCGCGGCATCCATCCCCCGGTGCTGGCCGACCGCGGCCTGACCGGCGCGATCGAGGCGTCGGCGCTGCTGTGCCCGATGCCGGTCGAGCTCGACCTCGACCTGCCGGGCCGCCCGCAGCCGCCGGTCGAGTCGGCCGTGTACTTCGCCGTCGCCGAGGCGCTGACCAACGTGACCAAGCACAGCGGCGCCTCCCGCGCCTGGGTGCGGCTGCGGCACACGGCCGGCGTGCTGCGCCTGACCGTCGGCGACGACGGCCGCGGCGGCGCCCGCATCGCCGGCAGCACGCGGGGTGCGTCAGGTGCGAGCGACGGCGCCCGCGCGAGCGGGGGCGGCAGCGGGCTGCGCGGGATCGAGAGCCGCCTGTCCGCCTTCGACGGCTCGCTCACCGTGAGCAGCCCGCCCGGCGGGCCGACCGAACTGACCATGGAGGTGCCGTGCGCGTTGTCATCGCCGAAGATCTCGCCCTGCTGAGGGACGGGCTGGTCCGCCTGCTGTCGGCGCACGGCTTCACGGTGGTGGAGGCGGTCGACAACGGCCCCATGCTGCTGCGCGCGCTGCTCGCGCACCGTCCCGACGTGGCCGTGGTGGACGTGCGGCTGCCGCCCGGCTTCGCCGACGAGGGCCTGCGCGCCGCGCTGGAGGCCCGCGGCCGGGTGCCCGGCCTGCCCGTGCTGATCCTCTCCCAGTACGTGGAGCAGCTCTACGCCAGGGAGTTGCTGTCGGACCGCTCGGGCGGGGTCGGGTACCTGCTGAAGGACCGGGTGGGTGACGTGGACCGGTTCGTCGAGGCGGTCCGCCAGGTGGCGGCGGGCGGCACCGCGATGGACCCCGAGGTGGTCACCCAGCTGCTGACCCGGCGGGGCAGGGACGAGCCGCTGGCCACGCTGACCCCGCGCGAGCGCGAGGTGCTCGAACTGATGGCCGAGGGCCTGTCCAACCTGGCCATCGCCGCCCGCTTCCAGGTCACGGACAAGGCGATCGGCAAACACACGAACAACATCTTCGCCAAGCTCGGCCTGCCCCCGTCCGACGACCACAACCGCCGGGTCATGGCGGTCCTGGCCTACCTTCAGGCCACCCCCGCCCCGCCCGGCGGCCGTGGCGGGCCGTGAGCCGGAGCCGCGCAGGAAAGGCCGAGCGTATGGGCCCCGGCGGGCCCGGGAAGCCGGGAAGGGCGTCCTTTGAAAACGGGCCGGGCACTTTATTCGGGGCCCGGCCGGCCGCCGGCAATCGCCCGTGTCACGAGCAAGAGGAAAGGCCCATTACACGACGGGCCTTTCCCCGGCTTTCTCGTGGGCGGCGTCGTACTGCTGGATCACCGTGGCGGCGATGCGGCCCCGCTCACTGACCGGCAGACCGTGCGCCTTCGCCCACTGCCGGATTTCCTGATTCTTCTCCTTGCTCATCGCCCGCGTCGCACCGCCGGCCGCGCGCCGGGCGCGCGAGCGTGTCACCGGGGGCGCGCCGTCGCGCCGGGCCTTGGCGATGAACGGCGCCAGGGCCGCACGCAGCCGGTCTTCGTTCTCGGGCGTGAGATCCATGATGAACCGGTCACCCTTGATGCTGAAAGAGACGGGGTTCTCCGCCTCCATCGGAGAGCCGTCGAAGTCATCCGTGATCGTCTCAATGAGCCTCCTGGCCATGCTGGAACTCCAATTCATCCGTAATCCTGACGGGATTCGCCGACATTTCCTGAGCGTGGACGGGGCGGACCAGCATGAGTTCGCCGGAGCCATTCTACCTAAATGATTATCGCCACCGGAAGATCGGTCCAGTCCTTTTCAGCGGATACCCGGGGCGGCACTTTCGGTTACGCCATTACCGTCGTTTCGACCGCTCGGCCCCTGTGACGAATGCCGCGGGGCGCGTAATTTGCCGTCATGCCGAGGAGATCACGCGGGGCCGAGGTCATCGAGGCCCGCGTCCGGGGCGGCATCCACACCCGGCCGGCGGACCTGGCGGGCGCGGAGATCGGCCGGAACGTCGCCGCCTACGTGGTCGCCCGCCACTTCAGGCCGAGCGCGCCCTGACCCTCAGGCGTCCTCCCGGTAGAGGGCCATGAGGAGGGGCCGGGTCAGGTCGGCCATCTCGGCCGGCGAGCGCGGGCAGCCGCGATTGAGCCAGTCGGTGGCCACGCCGAGCAGCGCCCCCGCGGTGAACGCGGCCGTCACGTCATGCGGGGTCTCGTCCGCCGCGCCGTCTGCGGCGCCGCCCGCCGCGTTGCCCGCCGTCTCGTCCACCGTCTCGTCCACCGTCTCGTCCACCGCGTCGTCCGCCGCCGGACCGGCCGTGGCGCCGCGGCGGGCGCCGAGGTAGGTGGCCACGGTGGCGCGGTGGCGGACGTGGTCGATGACGCGCGCGCTCCCCTGCGGCCCCAGCACGCCGCGGTAGAGGCCGGCGTGCTCGGCGAGGTGGGCGAAGAAGGTCAGCAGGGTGTCGCGCGCGGCCTCGGACAACGCGCCCGCGGGCTCGGGAATGGACTCGATCAGCTCGTCGATCATCGCGGTGCAGGCGGCCTCGGCCAGCTCGTGCACGTCGCGATAGTGGTCGTAGAACGTGGAGCGACTCACCCCGGCGCGCTCGGCGACGTCGGCCACGCTGATCCTGGACAGCTCCCGGTCCTGCACCAGCTCGATGAGGATGGCCCGCAGCGCCGCCTGGGTGCGCCGCACCCGGGGATCGACCTGCTCTCTCGTTGTCACCACGGGCTTCAGTGTAACGTCTCGTACAGATGCAGGTTAGGCTACACATGTACGGAAGCTGTGCCGATCGGACGACCACGCCGAATGGGGAAAGCCCTTGACCACTGACTCCGCCGCGACCCTCCAGACCACGCGCAGCTGCCCGTTCGCCCCGCCGGAGCAGCACCTGCGGTTCCTGCGCGAGCAGCCGGTCGCCAAGGTCACCCTGCCGACGGGCAGCGAGGCCTGGGTGACCGCCCGCTACGAGGACATCCGCACGGTGCTGAGCGACCCGCGCTTCAGCGCCAACCGCCGCCACCCGGCCGCGCCCCGCCTGACGGGCGGGCCGGAGGGTCCGGACGCCGCCTCGCCGCTGCCGAGGATGATGCTGGAGATGGACCCGCCGGAGCACGGCCCGGTCCGCCGCGCGGTGCTCGGGGAGTTCACCGTCCGCCGCATCGCGGCGCTGCGCCCGCGCATCCAGCAGATCGTGGACGAGCACATCGACGCCATGCTCGCCGGCCCGCGCCCGGCCGACCTGGTGCGCGGCCTGGCCCTGCCGGTGCCGTCGCTGGTGATCTGCGAGCTGCTCGGGGTGCCGTACGACGACCACGACTTCTTCCAGGTCAACTCCGCCAAGCTGCTCGACCGGACGGCCACCGAGCAGGAACGGCAGCACGCCGTCCTGGAGCTGGCCGTCTACCTGGACAAGCTGATCAAGATCAAGGAGCGGGAGCCCACCGAGGACCTGCTCGGCCGCCAGATCGTCAAGCAGCGCGAGAACGGCGGCGCCGACCACTCCGCGCTGATCAGCATGGCGTTCCTGCTGCTCATCGCCGGGCACGAGACCACGGCGAACATGATCTCGCTGGGCACGTACATGCTGCTGCGGCACCCCGAGTCGCTGGCCGCGCTGCGCGCGGACCCGGGCAAGACCGAGAACGCGGTCGAGGAGCTGCTGCGGTACTTCACCATCGCCGAGCTGGCCATGGCGCGGGTGACCCTGGAGGACGTGGAGCTGGGCGGCACCGTCATCCCGGCGGGGTCGGGCGTGCTCATGCTGGCCAACGCCGGCAACCGCGACCCCGAGGTGTACGAGGACCCCGAGCGGTTCGACATCGACCGGGGCGCCCGCAACCACCTGGCCTTCGGCTACGGCCCGCACCAGTGCCTGGGCCAGAACCTCGCCCGGGTGGAGCTGGAGATCGTCTTCGAGACCCTGATCCGGCGCGTCCCCGGCCTGCGACTGGCCGTCCCCGCCGACCAGCTCACGTTCAAGGAGGAGTCCACGGTGTACGGCATGCACGAGCTGCCCGTCACCTGGTGACCTCGGAGGGCACGGCGACACCGGTTCGCCGTGCCCGCAGCGCGGCGCCCGATCAGAGCGCGGCGCCGCGCCCGATCGGGACCCGGGCGGCCGGTCAGGACCCCGGCGTGCGGTCAGGACCCCGGCGGCCGGTCAGGACATGACGGCGTCGCGGAAGTCGACGTCCTTCGTCTCGATCGTGCCGGCCGTGCGGCCGGGCGCCGACTGGAAGCGCCAGTAGAGGTTGGTGTGCGCGATGACCTGCTCGGGCGCGGGCGCGCCCCACGCCGTCAGGTCCTCGGTGGTGTGCGCGTCGCTGACGAGCAGCGCGTCGTATCCCCTGGTGAACGCGCCGTGCAGGGTCGAGCGCACGCAGACGTCGGTCTGCGCGCCGGCGACCACGAGCCGCCCGACCCCGAGCTCGTCCAGCACGCTTTCGAGCGTGGTGGCCTCGAAGGAGTCGCCGTACAGCTTCTCCACGATCGGCTCGCCGGCGGCGGGGCTCAGCTCCGGGACGATCTGCCACGCCCGGCCGCCCTTCGGCAGCTCCTCGTCGGAGTGCTGGACCCAGACGACGGGCACCCGCTCCTGACGTGCCTTCTCGACGAGGCTGCGCACGTTGGCAACCACCGCGTCACGGTCGTGGGTCGTCGCGACGATGCCGTTCTGCACGTCGATGACGAGCAGCGCGGTGTTCGGCCGGTTCTCGAGTGTCGTCACGTCTCCCCCTTGATGTGCACGGATGTCACGTTTGCACCGACCGTACACCCGGTCTCCGGCCGGGCGGGCCGCGTCCGGGACCGGGGGCGGCGGCTCAGGACCCCGCCGGGACCTGGAGCGGAACCTCCCAGCACAGCCGGGTGCCGCCGCTCTCCGGCGTCTCGACGCGCGCGGCGCCGCCCAGCCGCTGCGCCCGCTCCTCGATGTTGCGCAGCCCGCTGCGGCGCCCCGCCTCCCGGACCCCGACGCCGTCGTCCGTCACCACCAGGGCCAGCCGGCCGCCGGCGACCTCGACCGAGACGTCCGCGCGGCCCGCGCGGGAGTGGCGCACCACGTTCGACAGGGCCTCGCGCAACACGGCCAGCAGGTGCTCGACGACCGGCTCCGGCACCAGCGTGTCGATCTGGCCCTCCACGCGCAGGCCGGGCATGAAGCCGAGGTGGCTGCCCGTGCCCTCCACCAGGCTCACGATCTGCCCGCGCGGGCTCGGCGCGACGTCGTCGTGCGGGCCCTGCAGCGCGAAGATGGACGAGCGGATCTGCCGGATCGTCTCGTCCAGCTCGTCGATCGCGTGCTGCAGCCGCTTGGACGCCTGCGGATGGTCCACCAGCCGGACCGTGCTCATCAGCGTCATGGCCGTGGCGAACAACCGCTGGATCACCACGTCGTGCAGGTCCTTGGCGATGCGGTCGCGGTCTTCCAGCAGGCCGAGCCGCTCGGCGTCCCTGCGCGCCTCGGCCAGCTCCAGCGCCAGCGCCGCCTGGCCCGCGAACGCCTGCAACATCTGCCGGTCGGCCCCGCTGAACGCCCGCGATCCGGCCGGTGAACCACCTCGTCTCGGACGGGCAGATCATCATCCGCTCCAACCCCGGCACGATCGTCAGCGCCCACGTGGCGGCGGCGGAGTCGGTCGTGGCCTACGAGGCCGACGAGCTGGACGGCCACGCCCACCTGGGGTGGAGCGTGATCATCACAGGCGTGGCGCGGCTCGTGACCGATCCGCGGGAGACGGCCAGGTTCAAGGCGCTGCTGCGCCCGTGGGTGGCGGGCGAGATGGACCAGGTGATCCGCATCCAGCCGGAGATCGTCACCGGCTTCACGCTCGTGCCCGTCGCCGCCACGGCCTGACGCGCCGCCCGGCCCGCTCCCCGCTTTGACAGTACCCATGCCATTACTTTGCGTTATGGTTGCTCGCACAGAGCAAAGGTGGCGTGGGGTCGCATGAGGTGGAAGCGGTTCTGGTTGATGCTGGCGCCCTCGCTTGCCGCGCTGGCCGTCCTGGCGGCCGGGATGGCGCAGGGCGCGGTGCCGGCCTCGTTCGCGGTGTCCGGGCGGCAGATGAAGGTGTCGGCCACCACGCTGTCGGGGCGGGGCGTGGGAATAGTCCCCGGCGTGGTGCGGTCGATCGACGGGCGCCCCCATGTGGTGCTGCATCTGTCCCTGCGCACCGCGCGGGTGTACGGGCTGTGCCAGTCGGCCGAGGTGGACACCCCGCTGGGGCCGTTCACGGTGCGGCTCGGCGCACGGGATCGCGAGAAGCCGTCACAGGTCGGCCGGCTCGGCATCTCGGCCACCTCCTTGAACGCCGACGTGGACCTCGGCTCGGTCGTCCTCAACCGTGACGCCGGAATGCTGGGCGGCGGAAACGTCCCGGAAGGCGAGCGGGGCGACTACGGAGTGGAAGTGCTGACGTTCTCCGCGCGAAACGTCGCCGCGGACGCCTGGATGGTGATGGGAGGGTCGTTCCTGGTGGACGGTTTGAGCGTGGAGATCGGCCGGGACGTTCGGCCGTGCTTCTGAGCGTTCGGCGCCTGCTGGCCAGGTCACGGGATGCGGCGGCGGCCTGGACGGGGCGGCGGCCGTTCTGGGCCGGAGGATTGCTGATCGCCTCCGGAGCCGAGATCGCGCTGATTCCGGTGATCGGCACAGGGGTGATCATCCATACCGGCGTGGGCGGTTACGCGGGCTTTCTGCTGGGCTTCTTCCTCGCCGCCATGGGCGCGGGGTTGTGGTTCGCACCCGAGCAGCGCTTCGTCCTCGCGGTGCTGTCCGTCATGGCGGCGCTCTCGGCGTTCGTGCTGTCGAACCTGGGCGGCTTCCTGGTGGGCTCGCTGCTGGCCATCGGGGGCGCGTCGCTGGGCTTCGCCTGGATGCCGCGAGAGCCCCGGTGACAAGGGCGGCCTGAGGCCGGGCCTGTGCCGCCAGCGCCCGCCCGCGCAGTCCAGGAGAGCAGAGCCGCCCGCTTCCGCGTCTACCTCACCTCTCACACCAGGCCCCCTTACCTCCGCAGGAGACTTCCTTTCCACCCGTGACAGCCCATAGTAACTTCAAGACTACGTAAAGCTATGGTTGCGTGAAGGAAGGAGCGACCGAGAGGCGACAGCATGCGTGATGCTGAGGCAGACCACCGCCGGACCGCAGCGGAAGAGACCGGCCGTCCCCGGCCCGGGCAGCCCGTGGCCATCGTGGGCACGGGCTGCCGGCTTCCCGGCGGCATCATGAGTCTGGAGGCGCTGTGGAGCGCCTTGATCCGCGGTGACGACCTCGTCAGCACGGTGCCGCCGGACCGGTTCGAGACCGACCGGTACGTCGATGAGAGCATCCCGAGGCCGAACCGGAGCTACACCCGCGCGGGCGGCTTCCTCGACGACGTCGCCACCTTCGACGCCGCCTACTTCGGGATCACGCCGAAGGAGGCCGTCGCGATGGACCCCCAGCAGCGGCTGATGCTGGAGATGGCGGCCGAGGCCTTCGACGACGCCGGCATCGACCCGGCGCGCCTGGCCGGCAGCGACACCGGGGTGTTCGTCGGCGTGTCCGACCCCTCGTACGGCGCGTTGCAGGCGATGGAGCCCGGCGCGGTCGGCCCGTACACGATGTCGGGCTCGACGCTGTCGATCGTGGCCAACCGGCTGTCGCACGCCTTCGACCTGCGCGGGCCGAGCATGTCCATCGACACCGCGTGCTCGTCCTCGCTGCAGGCGGTCGAGCGGGCCTACCGGGCGCTGATCGACGGGTCCTGCCGGACGGCGCTGGCCGGCGGGATCAACGTGCTGCTCGGCCCCATGGGCTTCATCGGGTTCAGCCAGGCGTCGATGTTGTCGCCGACGGGCCGGTGCCGGGCCTTCTCCGCCGACGCCGACGGGTTCGTCCGCGCGGAGGGCGGCGGCGTGGTCGTGCTCAAGCGGCTGGCCGACGCGCTCGCCGACGGCGACCGGGTGCACGGCGTGATCATCGGTGCCGCCGCCAACAACGACGGCCACACGATGGGGCTCGCGCTGCCCAACGCCGAGGCGCAGGAGGCGCTGCTGCGGCAGGTGTACGACACGTGCGGCATCAGCCCGGACGAGGTGGCGTACGTGGAGGCGCACGGCACCGGCACACAGGTGGGCGACCCGGCCGAATGCCGGGCGCTGGGGCGGGCGCTGGGCATGCGCCGGGCCGGCAGGCTGCCGATCGGGTCGGTCAAGACCAACGTCGGGCACCTGGAGCCGGCCTCCGGCATGCCGGGGCTGTTCAAGGCCCTGCTGGTGCTGCGGCACCGGACGATCCCGCCCTCGCTGCACGCCGCATCGCTCAATCCGGACATCGACTTCGACGGGCTCGGGCTCAGCGTCGCGACCCGGGCCCGGGCGCTGCCCGAGGTGAGCGGGCGGATCGTGGTGGGAGTGAACTCCTTCGGATTCGGCGGCGCGAACGTCCACGTGGCCCTCGCCCCCGCGCCCGGGGAGATCCCCGCCCGCCCCTCCCCCGGCCGTCAGCACAATCAGGTCATCTCCGCACGTCCTGCCGGCCCGCTCCAGGAAGCTCACCCGCCGACCGAACCGGCGGGCCAGGAGACTCACCCTCCGGCCGAACCGGCGAGCCAGGAACCTCGCCCTCCGGCCGGACCGGCGGCCCAGGAGACACAGCCGTCGTCCGGATCGGCGGGTCAGGAGGCGGGTGAGCTGCCGTTCGTGGTTTCGGCGCGCAGCCCGGCGGCGCTGGCCGAGGCCGTGGCCCGTGCCGCCGAGCACCTGAAGTCCGTGGACGAGCACGACTTCTACCACGTGGCCTACACCGCCACCCGGCGGCGCGCTCTTCATCCGCATCGCGCCGTGGTGCTGGCCCCGTCCGCGGCCGAGGCCGCCGCCGGTCTGTCCGGCCTGCGCACCGGCGCCCCGGACCAAGCGGTCACCTCCCCAGGCCGGCAGGCCGCCCCGGATCAGGCGGCGGTGTCCGCCAACGGGCACGGCTCCCTGGACCGGACGGCCGTCGCCGCCGCAAGCCGCACCGCCTTGGGGCAGGCGGCCGACGTGGCAGGGGCAGTGGCCGGAGAGGCGATGGCCCACGGCCGGGTGGCGCTGGTGTTCTGCGGCAACGGATCGCAGTGGGCGGGGATGGGCGCCGACCTGCTGGCCGACGCGACCTTCCGGGCGGTCGTCGAGGAGCTGGACGCCGAGCTGACGCCCAGGCTGGGCTGGTCGGTGTCGAAGGAGCTGGCCGCGCCGCCGGACCAGTGGCGGCTGTCGGAGACCGACATCGCTCAGCCCTTGCTGTTCACCGTCCAGGCCGGCCTGGTGGAACTGCTCGCCGCGGCGGGCGTGCGGCCGGGCGCGGTGCTGGGCCACAGCGTGGGCGAGGTGGCCGCCGCCTACGCCTGCGGAGCGCTGTCGCTGAGCCAGGCGGCCCAGGTGATCGCCGAACGCGGCCGGGCGCAGGCGGCGACCCGCGGACAGGGCCGCATGGCCGCGGTCGGGTTGCCGGAGACGGCGGCCGTGCAGGTCCTGGCCGGCCATCCGCTGCTGGAGATCGCGGCCGTGAACTCCGACCGGGACGTGACGGTGAGCGGGCCGCAGGAGTCGCTGCGCCTGCTGGGCGAGAGCCTGGCCGCACGGGAGGTGTTCTTCCGCGAGCTGAACGTGGACTACCCCTTCCACAGCGCCGCCATGGACGGCGTGCGCGAAGGGCTGTGCGGGGCGCTGGCGGACCTGCGGCCGTCGCGGGCGCGGATCCCGATGATCTCCACGGTGACGGGCGACGTCCTGACCGGTGAGGAGCTGGACGCGGAGTACTGGTGGCAGAACGTACGCCGTCCGGTGCGTTTCGCGGCCGCGGCGGAGCGGGCGCTCGCCGACGCGTTCGACGTGCTGGTGGAGGTCGGCCCCCACCCGGTGCTGCAGTCCTACCTGCGCCGGACCTCCGGCGCGAGCCGCGTGCGCGCGGCCGTCATCCCCACGCTGCGACGCCCCGAGCAGGGCCGGTCAGCGGACGCGACGCCGGCCGCGGTGGGCGGCCCCTCGGTGGGTGGTCCCTCGGTGGGCGGCCCCTCGGTGGCGCAGCCGGGGGTGCGCGCGGTGCGGCGCGCGGTCGCCCGGATCATCGCCGCCGGAGCCGAGATCGACTGGGACCGCTATTTTCCCCGCCGCGGCGAGGTGCGGACGCTGCCGGCGTATCCGTGGCAGCGGCAGCGGCACTGGATCGGCACTCCGCTCTCCTGGACGCGCACGATCGGTGATCCGTCGATCCGGCATCCGCTGCTCGGCCAGCGGCTGCCGATGCTCGCCCCCACCTGGTACGGCGAGCTGAACCAGGTGCGGGCGCCCTGGATCACCGAACACCGGACGGGCGGGGTGGCGGTGATGCCCGCGACCGGCTACGTGGAGATGGCCCTGGCCGCCGGCCGGCTGGCGATACCGGAGGCCGGCGAGGCGGTCGAGGTCGACCAGATGGCCATCACCCGGGCTCTGGCGGTGCCGGGGCCGAGCGCGGAACAGGCGTGCGTACAGACGTCGCTGTGGCCCGAGACGGGCCTGCTCACGGTGGCCAGCACGACGCTGGGCGGGCAGCATCCGCGCGAGCACGCCCGGGCACGGGTACGCCCGCTGCTGCGCCCGGCCCCGCCACCGCTGGACGTGGCGGAACTGCGCGCCCGCGTCGCCACGCCCGTGGACGTGGCCGACTACTACGCGCGGGCCGCCGAGGGGCGCATGGTGTGGGGGCCGGAGTTCCAGGTCCTGACCGGTCTGTGGACGGCCGAGAGCGAAGTGCTGGCCACCTACGCCTGCCCGCAGCAGCGCGACGAGCGCTACCAGGCCCATCCGGTGCTGCTGGACAGCGGGCTGCAGGCAGGGGTGGTGCGGCTGGTGGAGGCGCTGCGGTCGGGCACCGGCTACATGCCCGCGGCGATCGGGGCGGTCCGGCTGTGGTCCCGGCCGGAGCCGGAGGGCCTGCTTCACGTACGCGAGACCTCCGGCAGCTTCGAGGAGGTCTGCTGGGACATCACGGTCGCCGACGGCGACGGACGGGTGGCGGCCGAGCTGACGGGCGTCAGGCTGCGCCGGATTCCCGGCGTCCACGCCACACCCGTCAGCCGGTACCACGTCGAGCTGCGGGCGGCGCCCCGGCCCGGCGAGCCGGTGGGAGCATGGCCGGCGCCCGATCCGGAAAGGCTCCTGGCGGGGGCCGCCGAGCGGCTCGCCACCCTGCGGGCGGCCTGGCGGGAGGTCGGTCACGGCGACTACACGGCACGGCTGGAGGAGACCTTCGCCCGCGCGCTGGCCACGGCGCTGATGCGGCCGACCCACGCCGAAGGGGATGAGGAGGCCGAGGCCACGGGGCACGACGCGCGCCACCTCACCACCGATGACCTGCCGGCCACCTGCGCGCAGCCGCACCACCGGCGCATGCTGCAGGCGGCGCTGCCGCTCCTGGAACGGCACGGCCTGCTCGAACGCCTCGGCGAGCACGAGGTGCGGCTCGCCGCGCCCGGCGGGAACCCGGCCGAGGCGCTGCGCGACCTGTTCGCCGGGACCCCGTTCACGGCTCAGACGGCGCTGGCGGCGCGGGCCTGCCTGCACCTGCCCCGGCTGTTGCGCGGCGAGGTGACGGCGGCCGACGTGCTCACCTCCGGCGGCGCCGCCGAGCTGCTGGACCAGGTGCACGACATCGGGCCGATCAGCCTGTTCGCCAACCGGACCGCCCGGGCGCTGGTGGAGCAGATCGTCCGGCAGTGGCCCGCCGACCGGCCGCTGCGCATCCTGGAGGTGGGGGCGGGAACGGGCGGCACCACCGCGTCGCTGCTGCCGGTCCTGCCCGCCGACCGCACCCGCTACACGATCACCGACGCCGCCGAACCGGCGCTGGCCCAGCTCCGGCAACGCTTCTCCGGCGTGGACTTCGTCGAGTACGGCCTCCTCGACCTGAACGACGTCCCGAACGGCGAGCTGAACGGCGACGTGACCGGCGACGTGACCGGCGACGTGACCGGCGCCCCGAACGCCGCCGCGAACGCCGACCCGAACGCCGACCCGAGCGGCGACCTGACCGGGCACCTCACCGGCGGCTACGACCTGGTGGTGGCCGCCGGGTGCGTGCACCTGGCCCGAGACGTGACCGCCGCGCTGCGCAGGCTGGCCACCCTGCTCGGGCCCGGCGGCAAGCTCCTGATCGCCGAGCCGCACCGGGTGGAGGCCCTGCTGCCCTTCGCCGGCCTGATGCCGGAGTTCTGGGACTTCACCGACGTCGACGTCCGGCCGGTCTCGCCGCTGCTGTCGCGGCGGGGTTGGTCGCAGGTGCTGACCGCGACCGGCTACACCGACATCGTGCAGGCGGGCCTGGAGAGCGATCCTGACGCCGAGGAGTTCTCCGTGCTGCTGGCCACCGCCCCCACCACCGTCTCGGCACGTCCCGAGCAGGCATCACCCGATGCGGCCGGCACCGGCACCTGGATCATCCTCGCCGAGGACGATCGGGACGCTCTGCCCGCCGCGCTGGCCACGTCACTGGAAAGCCACGGGGCGCACGTGAGCGTGTCGCCCTTCAGCGACGACCCGGCCGGCTTGACCGCGCGGATACACGCGTCAACCGACGGAGTCACGCTCACGATCGTCCTCGGCGACGCGTGCGACGCAGCACCGTCCTCGCCCGCGACCGAGACGATCGCCGCAGCACCCTCCGAACCCGCCACCCAGACGATCGCCGCAGCACCCTCCGAACCCGCCACCCAGACGATCGCCGCAGCACCCTCCGAACCCGCCACCCAGACGATCGCCGCGGCACCGTCCGGGCCTGTGACCGAGGCGGTCGTCGAGCAGGTCACCCGGCGGGCCGCCCTGCTGCGCGCGGTCTCCCTGGCCTGTGAGGAGCTGCCCCCCGATGCGCGGATCACCTTGTGGCTGGTCAGCCGGCCCAGTGGCGCGCTCCCGGAGCCCGGCCTCGCGGGCGGGCCCGTCCATCCGCAGGACGCGGCCACCTGGGGGACCGCGCGTTCGCTGGCCAACGAGCAGCCCCGGATCGACCTGCGGCGGCTGTGCCTGCACCGGACCGGCAGCGACGAGACCGACGCGGCGCGGCTGACGGCCGAGCTCCTGACCCCCGGCGAGGAGGACGAGCTCCTGCTGACCCGGCGGGGCCGTTTCGTCCCGCGCCTGGTGGAGACGCCCGCCCCCGCCGTCCCGGCGTCCGCCGGTGCCACGGAGCCGGACGCCTTCCGGCTGGCCGTGTCCGACCCCGGCCTGTCGTACAAGCTGGGCTGGGAACAGGCGGAGATGCCCGCGCCGGGCCCGGGACAGGCGCTGGTCGAGGTGCGGGCGATCGGGCTGAACTTCCGCGACGTGATGTTCGTGGTGAACCTGCTGCCGGCCGAGGCGGTCGAGGCCGTCTTCGGCGGCCACGAACTGGGCCTGGAATGCGCCGGCACCGTCGTCGCCGTCGGGCCGGAGGTCACCCGGGTCAAGCCCGGTGACCGGGTGGCGGCGCCGGGGCCCGTCGGGTTCGGCAGCCACGCCCTGATCGACGCGAGCGTGGCCGGCCACATCCCGGACGGGATGACGTTCGCCCAGGCCACCACCCTGCCCATGGCCTGCTCCACCGTCTACCACGCGCTGCACAACTGTGCCCGCCTCAAGCCCGGGGAGAGCGTGCTGGTCCACGGCGGTGCGGGCGGTGTCGGGCTGGCCGCGCTGGAGTACGCGCGGCTGACCGGCGCACGCGTGATCGCCACGGCCGGCAGCCCCGCCAAACGCGACCTGCTGCGCGCGCTCGGCGCCGACCACGTGCTCGACTCGCGCAGCCTGCGCTTCGCCGAGCAGGTCAGGCAGCTGACCGGAGGCCGTGGCGTGGACGTCGTGCTGAACTCGCTGGCGGGCGAGGCCATCAGCCGCGGCCTGGAGTGTCTGGGGCACGGTGGCCGCTTCGTGGAGCTGGGCAAACGTGACATCTACCAGAGCGGGCACCTGCCGTTGCGGCCCTTCGGCGACAACATCTCCTTCTTCGGGGTCGACGTCGGCACGCTGCTGTGGAAGAACCCGGCCGTGGTCGCCGAAGGCAGGGTGGCGGGCTCCCTCCTGGACCGCCTGCGCCCGCTGCCGCACACGGTGTATCCCGCCGAGCGCGTCGCCGACGCCTTCGCGCTGATGCGGCACTCCCGGCACGTCGGGAAGGTGGTCGTCTCCCTCGATCCGCGCGACGAGCCGGTCATGGTGCGGACGCGGCCGGTCCCGCCGGGCCGCGGCTCCGGCGGCACGTACCTGATCACGGGCGGGCTGACCGGGTTCGGCGCGGCCACCGCCCGTCACCTCGCCCGCGCCGGGGTCCGGCGCCTGGCGCTCGTCGGCCGCCGCGGCGCGGACACCCCCGAGGCGCCCGCGCTGCTGGCGGAGCTGGCGGCGCTCGGGGCGCGGGCCCGCGCGTACGCCGCGGACGTCGCCGACCGCGACGCCATGCGCGAGATCCTGCGCGAGCTGGACGCCGGCGGCCACCTGGTGCGCGGGGTCGTGCACGCCGCCATGCACCTCGACGACGGGGCGCTGGCCGACCTGTCCGACGACCGGATCAGGGCCGTGCTGCGCCCCAAGATCGCCGGCGCCCTGGTCCTCGACGAGCTCACCGCCGGCCTGCCCCTGGAGGCGTTCATCCTGTACTCGTCGCTGACCACGATCGGCAACATCGGCCAGGCGCCCTACGTGTCGGCCAACCTGTTCCTGGAGGCGCTGGCCCGCCGGCGCAGGGCGCAGGGCCGGCCGGCGCTGGCGGTCTGCCTGGGCGCGCTCGCCGGCACCGGCGTCCTGGCCCACGGCACCCAGGCCGAGGCCCTGGCCAAGCTCGGCATCCACTCCCTGGCCACCGGCAAGGCGCTGGCCGCCGTGGACGACATGCTCGCCGAGCACGCCGACGTCGCGGCCGTGGGCCGCTGCGACTGGGCCCGCATGCGACAGCTGCTGCCCGGGCTGCGCAGGCCCTGGCTGTCGGCGGTGCTGCCGCCCGGCGCCGACCTCGACCTCGACACCGGCGACCTGCTGGCGAAGCTGGCGACGATGAGCGGCGAGGAGATGCACGCCTACGTCGCCGAACACCTCACGGCGCTGCTGTCCACCGTGCTGCTCATCCCCGCCGCCGACATCGACCCCGACCGGCGGCTGGACGAGTACGGCATGGACTCGCTCATGGCCACCGACCTGCTCGTGTCCATCCGGCACCAGTTCGGCGTGGACATCCCGCCCATGGAGCTGGCCCGCGGCGCCGGGACGATCAACGACATCACCCGTACGGCGCTGCTGCACCTCGGCCTCCAATCCGCCGCCAAGGACGCGCCATGACCGCCGTCCACTCCCGGCTGGCCGGCGTGGCCGCCCACCTGCCGCAGGCCACCATGAGCACGGCGGAGCTGGAGGACCGGCTCGCCGCGCGCAACCCCGCCCTGAAACTGCCCCGGGGCGTCATCCACAGCGGCAGCGGGGTGCGGCGGCGGCACATCGCCGCGCCGCACGAGAAGCCCTCGGACCTGGCCGTCCACGCCGCCCGGACGCTGCTCGCCGAGCAGGACCTGCGGGCGGACGACCTCGACCTGATCATCTTCGCGGCCGTGACGATGGACGTGATCGAGCCCGCGACCGCGCCTATCGTGGCGGCGAAGCTGGGCGCTGGCTGCCTGGCGTTCGACGTGCGCAACGCCTGCAACAGCGTGCTGAACGCCATCCAGGTCGCCGACGCGCTCATCGCCGCACGGCGGCACCGGCGGGTGCTGATCTGCTCCGGCGAGATGGCCACCGCGTTCATGCCGTGGACGCTGTCGGGTACGAAGGAGTTCTTCTCCTTCGCCGCCGCCTACACCGTCGGCGACGCCGGGGCCGCCCTGCTGCTGGAGGCCGCGGCGGAGCCGGGCGTGCTCGGCCACCGGTTCACCGCCTACCCGGCCGGCTGGGAGGCGGCGACCGTGCGGGCCCTGAACCTGACCACCGACCCGGAGGCCGACTGGCCGGTCATCGAGCCGCTCACGGTCAACGGCGTCGAGCTCGCCCGCAGCCTGGAGCGAACCGACCTCACCGTGCTGCCCAAGGCCATCGCCGAGCTCGGCCTGGCGTGGGACGACTTCGCGGCCATCTGCGTGCACCAGGCGTCGCTGCCCGCGCTGTGGAAGTTCTGCGAGCACGTGGGAATCCCGCCGGACAAGGTCGTCGTCACCATCGCCCAGCACGGCAACCTCATCGCCGCCACCCTGCCCGTCCAGCTCGCCCAGGCGGTCGCGGCCGGGCGGGTGCGGCGCGGCGACCTGGTCGCTCTGGTCGGGCTGGCCAGCGGGTTCAGCGCCGGCATCGTCGTGGTCAGGTGGTGACGCCGAACAGGCCCGGCGCTGCCGGGCCGGCCGGCGTCGCGGCGGGCGAGCTCCTCGCCCTCCTCGGCCATCACCTCCATGACCGGCCGGACGGCATCGCCTGCCACATCGGAGGCCGCGCGCCGCTGACCGTCGGCAACGCCCGGCTGGCGCGGACGGTGGAGGAGACCACCGCCGCCCTGGCCCTGGCCGGGGTGCGCCACGGCATGCGTGCCGTGCTGCTGGTGCACCCCGGGGTGGACCTCGTGGCGCTGGCGCTGGCACTGCTCCGGCTGGGCGCGGTGCCGGTGCTGGTCGATCCGGGCATGCCGTACGCCGCCATCCGGCGCTGTCTGGAGCGGGCCGCCCCCGAGGCGTTCATCGGCGTTCCGCTCGCCCAGGCGGCGCGGCTGGCGCTGGGCTGGGCCAGGCGCAGCAACCGCGTCACCATCACGGTGGGTCCACGCCGGTTCTGGCCGGGTCACACCCTCGCGTCGCTGCGGGCCGCCGCACGCCGCCACGCGCCGGAGCCTCCGGGCCGGCTCACGGGCGCAGGGCCGCAGGCCGCCGCACGCCGCCTTGCGCGCGAGTATCCGGCAGGAGGGCCCGCGACCGGCTCGCCGTCGTACGCGCCGGCGGCGGGCGACGTCGCCCTGATCGCCTGCACCTCCGGGTCCACCGGCCCGCCCAAGGGGGTGCCGCTGCGGCACCGCCACCTGGCCGCGCAACTGGAGCTGCTCGGCGGGCTGCGCCTCATCCGGCCGGACACATCCGTGCTGTCGACGTTCCTGCCGTTCGCGCTGGCCGCCACGGCGCTGGGAGCGACCGCCGTGATCCCCGACGTGGACCCGCGGCGGCCGATCCGCGCCGACTTCGCCGCCCTGGCCACCGACATCCTGCGCCACCGCGTGACCACCGTGTTCGCGGCCCCGGCGCTGCTGGACCGGCTGGCCCGGCACTGTGTCTCCCGGGGCGTGGTGCTCGACACGGTGGAGACCGTCGCGGTGGCGGGGGCCCCGCTGCCGCTGCCCACCCTGGAGCGGGTGCGCCGCTGCCTGCCCCGGGCGGCCCGGGTGTTGTCGGTCTACGGCGCCACCGAGTGCCTGCCGGTGGCCGCGATCGAGGGCGCCGACCTGCGCGCCGCCGCCGTCGAGCACCCGGGGACCGGCACCTGCCTGGGCCGGCCGGTGACGGGCGTGCAGGTGCGCGTCATCGGCGTCACCGACCAGGCGATCGGCCTGTGGAGCGACGAGCTCCTCGTGCCGGTCGGCACGCTGGGCGAGATCCTGGTCGCCTCCCCGGCGCTCGGCGATCCGTACCTCGACGATCCCCGCGCCACCTCCCTGGCCAGGATCGCCGACGGGAACCGGGTCTGGCACCGCATGGGCGATCTGGGCCACCTGGACGGCCACGGCAGGCTCTGGTTCGCCGGCCGCAGGTCCGAGCGCGTCCGCGCCCCTGGCGGCGACCTGTGCACCGAACACGTCGAGCCGCTGTTCGCGGCCCTGCCCGGCGTGCGCCGCACCGCCCTCGTCGGCGTCGGCCCGGCCGGCGCGCAGCGCCCGATCCTGGTGGTGGAGCGCGAGCCGGGCGCCCGGCGTGCCGGCGTCCGGGCCGCCGTCCTCGAACACGCCGCGCGCCACCCCCACAGCGCCGGCATCCAGGAGGTGCTGTTCCATCCGGGCTTTCCCGTGGACGCCCGGCACAACAGCAAGATCCGCCGCCACGTCCTCGCCGCCTGGGCCTCCCGCCGGCTGCGGGCAGGACTCCGATGAACGTCCTGGTCACCGGGGCGAGCGGATTCCTCGGCCGGGCCGTGTGCCGGCGGCTGGCCGCCCGCGGCGACACCGTGCACACCCTGCACCGCCGCCGCCACCCCGAACTGGACGCGCTCGGCCTCACCCAGCACCTGGCCGACCTTCGCGACCCGGCGGCCGTGCACGCCGCGATCTCCGCCTGCGAGGCGGTGGTGCACTGCGCCGCCCTGGCCGGTGTGCTCGGCCGCGACCGCGACTACCACGAGATCAACGTGACCGGCACGCGCAACGTGCTCGACGCGTGCGCCCGCCACGGCGCGCGCCTGATCCACATCTCCTCGCCCAGCGTCGTCCACGACGGGCGCGACCTGGAGGGGGTGGACGAAACCATCCCGTACGCGCGCAGCTTCCCCGGGGCCTATCCCCGCTCCAAAGCCCTGGCCGAACAGCTCGTCCTGGCCGCCGCCGGCCGCGGCCTGCCGGCGCTCGCGCTGCGCCCGCACCTCATCTGGGGCCCCGGCGATCCGCACTTCCTGCCCCGGTTCGCCGCCAACCGGCGCCTGCTGTGGCTACTCGGCCCGGCCGACAAGACCATCGACACCGTCTACATCGACAACGCGGCCGAGGCCTGCCTCCTCGCCCTGGACCGGCTGCGTGCCGGTTCACCGCTGAGCGGACGCGCGTACTTCATCGCCCAGGACGAGCCCTGCACGTTCGGCGCGTGGGTGAACGCCCTGCTGGCCGCCGCCGGGCACCCGCCGGTGCGGCGGCGGATGCCGCTCGGGCCGGTGAAGGCGGCGGCCGCGTTCCTGGAGCACGGCCGCACGCTCGCCCGGGCACTCGGCCTGCCCTTCGCGCCGCCGCCGATCCGGTTCCTGGTGGAGCAGGCCTCCACCGCGCACTGGTTCGACCTGTCCGCCGCCCGCCGCGACCTCGGCTACCGGCCGCGGGTGAGCACCGCCGAAGGGCTGGCCCGCCTGGCCGCCCACCTCGCGGAGGCCGGCCGATGAGCCGCTTGGAGGGATACCCGTTCCGCTCCCGCTGGTTCGTCCACTCCGCCCGGGCCGGGCTGCGCCAGCACTACGTGGACGAAGGCGAGGGCCCGCCCCTGCTGTTCGTGCACGGCAACCCCTCGTGGAGCTACCTGTGGCGGCGTCCCATCCACGCGCTGCGCGACCGCCACCGGTGCATCGCACCCGACCACATCGGCATGGGCCTGTCGGACAAGCCGGCCGCCGCCGGCTATCCTCACACGCTCGCCTCCCGCGTCGACGACCTCGACGCCCTCACGGCCCACCTCGTCGCCGAGCGGGGAGCCCCCGAGCGCGGCTGGACGCTGATCATGCACGACTGGGGCGGCCCGATCGGCATGGCCTGGGCCCGCCGCCACCCCGGCCGCGTCGCCCGGCTGGTCATCCTCAACACGGCCGCCTTCCCCAACCCGCACGGCGCCCGCGCGCGCCTGCCCCTGCGGCTCCCGCTCTGGCTGCTGCGTGACACCGCCCTCGGCGCCCGGCTGGTTCTGCGGCACAACCTCTTCGCCCGCGGCGCCACCTGGCGGCCCTTCGGCGTGCGCCGCCACATGCCCGCCTCCGTCCGCGCCGCCTTCCTCGCCCCCTACGCCCGCCCCGAGCACCGGATCGCGATCCACCGGTTCATCCGCGACATCCCCTTGCGGCCCGGTGACCCGGCCTGGCGGATCGTGTACGACACGGGGCGGGAGCTGGACCGGTTCGCGAACCGGCCGGCCCTCATCGGCTGGGGCCTGCGCGATCCCGTCTTCGACCCGGTCATGCTCACCTACTGGTGCCACGCCCTCCCGCACGCCCGCACCCACGTCTATCCCGACGCCGGCCACTACGTGCTGGAGGACGCGCACGAGCGGCTCATCCCCGAGATCAGCGACTTCCTCCACGAAGGCTGAGGTCGTCGCCCCGAGCGCGGGCGCGCCGGCACTCGGGCGGGAAGCCGGCACTCCTCGCCGGCCGCCGGCGGGCGCGGGTCGTCAGGGGGTGCGGGTCTTCAGGGGGTGCGGACGGCGGTGACGACCACCGTGGCGTAGTCGACGGTGATGCGGCCGCCCAGGGCGTCGATGGCCGCGCCGGCCCCGGCGAGCACCTCGTCCAGGGTGTCCGGCGGCAGCCGGGTCAGCAGGCCGAACGTGGGCATCAGGTCCAGCCACTCGGCCCGGGTGTAGGAGGTCTGCCAGTCGAACTGCCACTGCTCCGGCTCGCCGAAGCGGCCCACCTCGCGCAGGCCGCCGGCGGCCTTGGTGAGCAGCGGCTGGTAGGCCTGCACGGCCGTCTGACCCTCGCGCGGCGGGACGATCGGCAGGTCGGGGGCCGCCCGGCGGAGGATCTCGGTGACGACGGCGGCCACGGTGGGAGGCTGGTCGGACACGTGCCAGAACGCCGCCATCCTGCCCCCGGGACGCAGCACCTGCGCCGCCTTGGCCGCGCCGGCGACCGGGTCGACCCAGTGCCAGGCCGTCCCGGCGATGACCGCGTCGAAGGTGCGGCCGGCGGGCTCCCACGCCTCGAACGTGGCCACCTCGACCTCGGTGCCGCCGCGCCGGGTGACCTCGGCCATGCGCGCGTCGGGCTCGACCGCGAGCACCCGGCAACCGGCCTCCTGGAACTGCCGGGCCTCGATGCCGGTGCCCGCGCCGACGTCGAGGACGTCGTGGCCGGGGCTGGCGGCGATGATGCGCCGCACCATCGCGTCGGGATAGCGGGGCCGGGCCCGGTCGTAACGCTCGGCGTCCTCGCCGAACGACTCCGCCACGTGCCTGGCCTTGTGGGGTTCCTGCGGGGACGTCGGCGTCCCCGGCTGAGCTGAAGTGGGCATGCGCCCACTTTAGGAATCGGCCCTGTGCCGGTCAATCCGGTTCCGCCACCCGCGAACGGCCGGCCGGCCCGCACGCGCGGGCCCGGCGGCGCGCGAGTCAGACAACGGGCGGGCCAGACAGCGCGCGGGTCAGACAGCGCGCGGGTCCGGCGGCGAGGGCAGGCGGCGAGGGCAGGCGGCGCGGGGGTCAGGGCAGCAGGCGCACCGGGCCGGCGTCGATGGGGATGCGGTACAGCGCGTACGGATGGCGGCGCAGGTCGCGGCCGTTCTGGAACCGGGCCTGGCGGTGCAGCTGGTTGGCCGTGACGTACACGTACCCGTCGGTCACCGACAGCGTGTCCGGCCACAGCAGCCGCGGGTCGTGCACGAGGGTCTCCATCGTCCCGTCGGGATGGCGTCGCAGGACGGCGTTGTGCTCCCAGTTCGTCATGTAGACGCGGCCCGCGTCGTCGGACTCCAGCCCGTCGGCCGCCCCGCCCCGGTCCCCCTCGTACGCGACCGTGGCCGCGATCTCCTCCTCGCTGAGCGAGGGATCGGTCAGCGCGTCGGCCGAGACGCTGTAGAGGCTGCGCGACAGGAGCGGGCAGTAGTAGAGGCGGCGGCCGTCGGCGGAGATGGCGATGCCGTCGGCGCCCATGGTGACCGGCTTGGGCGGGCCGTCGGGGGGCCGTTCCATGAAGGGGCGGCCCTCGACCAGCGGCACGAAGCCGGGCGGCGTCTCCGCCTTGGTGGTGGGATCGTCGTGCAGCCGGCGCCGGGCCTGCCCGGTGGCCAGGTCCACGACGATGATGCCGTTCGGGCCCTTGTCGGAGGAGTCGGTGATGTAGGCGCACCCGCTCTCGCCCTTGCGCAGGTCGAAGCGCACGTCGTTCAGGTACGTCGTCCCCAGCGCGACGTCCGGCTGCAGGTGGACGACCTGGGCCACCGTGTCGTCGGCGAGGTCGACGCGGACCAGCTTGGGACCGCCGGGCCGGGGCGGCCGGAACAGCGGGCTGCCGGTGTCGAGGATCCACAGCCGGTCGAGCGGATCGACGACCACGCTCTGCACGGAGACCAGCCGGCCCGCCTCGTCGCCGGCCTCGCCGTTCCACCGCTCGTCGGGGTACGGCACCGCCTCCCCGTCACGCAGCTCGACCACCGTGGCGGTCACGTCGTCGCCCCACTTGGGGAAGTTGACGAAGATCCGCCCCCGGCGGGAGACCGTGACCCCGGTGGGCATCGGGCCCGCGGTGAAGGCGTGCACGAGCTCCAGCTCGCCGAACGGTTGCTCGCTCGGTTGCCCGCCGGCGCCGTTGGGAAGCGTCATCGCAGATCACCGCCGCTCGTCGTTACGGTCCTGCGACCCGCCTGCCCCGCGCGCCCACCCGGAAACCCTGGCCCGCCCGCCCCTCACCAGCCCCGGGACCGGGGCTTGACGCACGCCGGCCCGGGCTTGCCGGACCCCGCGCGCACGAGGGCGGCGTGCGGCAAAGCCGGCGCAAAGGATCCCCCGCCCGCTGCGGGACGGGGAATCCGCGCCCGGCCGGTCACAAGGGGCGCTTGGTGCCCGACTCGCCGTCGGCCAGCACCGTCACGCCCTGCGGGGTGCGGACGACGGTCGCGTCGGTGGACGCGCACGGCCCGTCGTCCGCCTGCGCCGGAACGGTGCCCAGCGCCAGCACCGCGACCAGGGCGGCGGCGGAGGCGGAAGCACGGTGGATCCAGGAACGGGTCTTCATTGAACTCTCCCAGTCGGCCGATCGTCACGGCAGTGCCGCCTCCCAGCATCGGCCCTCACCCGCCCGCCCGTCCACCCCCGGCCGGGCCTCACCCCTGGAGGTAGCGCAGCACGGCCAGCACGCGGCGGTGGTCGCCGTCGGAGGGGGCCAGGCCCAGCTTGGTGAAGATCTGGGAGACGTGCTTCTCCACCGAGCCGTACGACAGGAACAGCGTCTCGGCGATGGCGCTGTTGGACCGGCCCTGCGCCATCATGGCCAGCACCTCGCGCTCGCGCGGCGTCAGCAGCGCGAGCGCGTCGGCGCGGCCGCTGGCGCCCATGAGCTGGGTGACGACCTCCGGATCGAGCACGGTCTCCCCCGCCGCGATCCGCTCCAGCGCGGACATGAAGTCCTTGACGTCGGCCACCCGCTCCTTCAGCAGGTAGCCGATCCCCCGCGCGCCGCCGGCCAGCAACCGGGCGGCGTAGCGGGTCTCGATGTACTGCGAGAACACGAGCAGGCCCAGCTCGGGCCGGTCGCCGCGGAGCCGGATCGCGGCGCGCAGGCCCTCGTCGGTGTGGGTGGGCGGCATGCGCACGTCGACCACGGCCACGTCGGGATCGTGCTCGGCCACGGCCGCCACCAGCGCCTCGCCGTCGCCGACGGCGGCCGCCACCTCGTGGCCCCGCGTGGTGAGCAGCAGGCTCAGGCCGTCTCTGAGCACGACGGAGTCCTCGGCGATCACGATGCGCATGCGGTGTCCGTTCGGGCGCGCAGGGGCAGGTCGACGGTGACCACGGTAGGCCCTCCGGCGGGGCTGTGGATCTCCAGGACGCCGTCCACCACCCGTACGCGGTCGGTCAGGCCGCGCAGCCCCGACCCCGAGCCGGCCGCCGGGTTCGTCCGCCTGCCGAGGGCCGCGCCGCCGTCGCCGTCGTCCCAGACGCGCAGGCGCAGCCGCCCGTCCTCGGCCCGCACCCGTATCGCGGCCTGGCCCGCGCCGCTGTGCTTGGCCACGTTGGCCAGCAGCTCCGCGGTGCAGAAGAAGGCGATGGCCTCCACCGCCGGCGAGGGGCGCTCGGGCAGGTCGGCGTCGAGGTCCACGGGCAGCGGGCTGCGCGCGGCGAGCGTGGCCAGCGCGACCTCCAGGCCCTTGTCCAGGGCGGGCGGCAGGATGCCGCGGATCAGGTCGGTCAGCTCCGACAGGGTCTCCTTGGCGTTGCGGTGCGCGCTGTCGAGCAGGGCGCGGGCGCGCTCCAGGCGTTCCGGCTCGGCGGCGGCGTCCAGCTCCTCCTGGGCCATGCCGAGGGTCATGGCCAGCGCGGTCAGGCGGGCGGCCGTCCCGTCGTGCAGGTCGCGTTCGACGCGGCGCAGCACGGCGGCGGCGTCGTCCACGGCCAGCGCCCGGGTCTCCTCCAGGGTGCGGATGCGGGCCTGGCCGGGGGCGGGGCCGAGCAGCGTACGGGCCAGCAGCCGTTCCGGGGCCAGCGCGGCGTGCACCCCCCACGGGGCGAGGAGCAGCAGCCCGGCCCCGGCCAGGGCCAGGAGCAGCGCGGCCGGCCAACTGCCGGGCGCCAGGGCGGGCAAGGAGAGCGACTGCCACCACAGCGGGCAGGAGAGCAGCACCAGCCCGAGCCCCCACAGCCCGGCAACGGCGGCGAGGGCGAGCACGGCCGCGGGCAGCCGGACCAGGGCGTGGATGACGGCCCGCCAGCCGGCCACGTCGCCGAGCGCCACGCCCAGCCGGTTCACCAGCCCCCGGCCCGGGCGGTGCGGCGCGGGCGCCGGCACCGGCACGCCCGCCAGCGCCCGCGCCAGCGCCCGGTTGGCCGCGCCGAGGCGCCTGGCGCCCACGACCAGCCCCGCCAGCAGCGGCAGCCCGACGATGTTGGCCGAGGCCAGCACCGCGAACGCGACGACGAGCAGGTAGCCCAGCCCGAGGACGGCCATCAGGGCCGCGCTGAGGGCGTAGGCGAGTTCGCGCCAGATCCGCACCGGCTTGCTCCTTTCCGCTCCTCCGTCCAGCGTGCCGAGCCGGCGCCGGGACGGCCACCCGGTGCACCCCTGGGGGATGTCCGGAGGGCGGGACGGCGGAGCTTCCCTAGGCGCGCGGGCGGGGGCGCGGGCGAGGGTGGACCCATGACGCGAACAGGATGGAGGAGACGGGCATGAACGGCAAGATCACAGGCAGGATCGCGGGCGGGTTCACGGCCAGGGTCACAGGCCTTGCCGCCGGGCTGGCGCTGACGGCGCTGGCGGGCACGACGGCCGCTCCGGCGGCGGCGTCCACGCCGGCCCCGGCATCGGCCCCGGCGGCGGGCACGTCCTCAGGCCCGGGCGTGGCGGCCCCGGCATCGGCCCCGGCGGCGGGCACATCCTTAGGCCCGGGCGTGGCGGCCCCGGTGACGTGGCGGCCCTGCACGGGTGAGGGCGTCCCCGAAGACATGGAGTGCGGCTCGATCGAGGTGCCCGTGAACTGGGCCAGGCCACGCGGGAAGCAGGTCAGGCTCGACCTGGCCAGGCTGCCCGCCACCGAGCCCGCCCGCCGGATCGGCGGTGTGCTCGGCGTGCCCGGCGGGCCGGGCTCCGACGGCATCGAGGACCTCAAGCGCGCGGCCGGCGGCCTGACCGAGCTGCGCCGCCGCTTCGACCTGCTCGCCTACCGCCCCCGCACCTCCGTCTGGGCGGCGAGCTCGCCGGCGTCGTGCGCGCGGCCGGGGGCGACGCTGTACGAGCCGCGCCACCGCAGGCAGCTCGAAGCCCTGGCCGCGACGATGCGCAAGGCGTTCGAGCGGTGCCGGGACGACGACCGCACCGGCCTGTTCTCCCACCTGGACTCCCTGTCCGTCGCCCGGGACATGGACGCCGTCCGCCGGGCGCTGGGCGAGGAGCGGCTGAGCTTCATGGCCAACTCGTACGGCGGGGTGGCCGCGGCGGCGTACATCAGGCTGTTCCCCCAGCGCATCCGGGCCATGTACGTGGACGGGGTGGCCAACCAGATCGAGGGCTGGCCCACGTTCAACCTGCTGACGTACGGCAACGCGCAGGAGACGCTGACGCGGTTCGGCCGCTGGTGCGCGCGGACGCCCGAATGCGCCCTGCACGGCGAGGACGCCGCGGAGGTCTGGCGGGAGCTGACCCGCGCCGCCGACCGTGAGCCGATCCCGGTCACGTCCGAGCAGTTCGGCCCGGGCGAGCTGACGGGCTGGCACCTGCGCAGCTTCGGCTTCGGCCCTGACCCCGGCCCCGGCCACGTCCGCTGGCTGGCCTTCGCCGAGGCGGTGGACAAGGCGCGGCGCGGGGACGGGTCGGGCTTCGCCGAGCCCGTGCTCGGCAACATGCGGGTGTGGGCGATGCCCGCGATTCTCGCGATGACCTGCGGCGACCAGCGCGGCTACACCGGCTGGGCGGAGCTGCGGGACTACCGCAGGCAGATGCGCGAGATCGCGCCGGACTTCCCCTCCGTGTCGGCCGACGCGCTGGGCTGCACGGGCTGGCCCGAGCCGGTCGCCAACCCGCCCCGCCCGCTGGACGTACGCGGGGTGCCGCCGGTGCTCGGGGTCGGCACCACCGAGGGCGACCTGCCGGTGACCGAGCACTTCACGAAGATGGTGCCGGGTTCCGTGGTCGTGGGCTACGAGGGGCCGGGGCACGTGATGTACCTCCAGGGCAAGAAGTGCCCGATCGCGCACGCCACGGCGTACCTGACCGACCTGCGTCTCCCGCCTCCCGGCACCACCTGCCCCGCCGAGTGAGATCCCACGGCCCCACGGCCCCGCACCCCGCCCCGCCGCGGCCGCGTCAGGGCGGGCTTTCGGTGATCTCCTTGATGTGGGCGTTGCGCAGCAGGATGAGCCTGGTCAGGTAGCGCCGCAGCACGAGCGCGTCGGCCAGGGCGCCCAGCGGGCCGGCGGGCGCGGCGAAGTCGACGACGTCCGTCATGAGCGTGGCCTCGCCGCCGTGCGCCGGCTCGAAGGCGTGCTCGTGGCGCCAGCGCCGGAACGGGCCCGCCACCTGCTCGTCCACGAAGGACGAAGGCGGGGTGCAGGCGCTGATGGCCGAGGTCAGGTGCCAGGTGAGGCCGAAGTGCCGGGCCCGCCAGGTGACCTGGTCGCCGAGCGTGAGCTGCCCGGAGGTGACGCCCGCGACCGCCCGCTCGCCCGAGCCGCGCATGGAGGAGGCGTGCACGTCCACGGACAACGACGCGGCGAAGACGACCTGCGGGGGTGCGAGCACGAGGGTGCTCACCTCGAAACGCGACATTCCCGGATCTTAACCGTGCGGCCGGGGACCGCTACGGGGTGGTGAAGCGGGTGAGGAGCTTGGCGGCGGTGGCGAAATCGGCGACCACCTCGGCGGCGGTGCGCTGCCGCTCCACCAGGCCGACCGCCTGGCCGGCGTAGACGTAGGCGGTGTCGAAGTCGCCGGCCGCGCGGGCGTCGGCCAGCTCGGCGCGGGCCGCCTCGTCGCGGGCGAGGGCGTCCTCGCGCCCGTCCCACCGGTCGAAGAACGGGTTGCGCAGCGCCCGGCCGCCGAACTCCGGCGGCCAGGCCAGCCGCTGCGCCACGTCGAAGACCCGCCCGTACGCCGTGCCCGTCTCGGAGGCGTTCAGCACGCGGGTCCTGGCCGCCTCCGGCAGGGTCGTCTCGGCGCAGCCCAGGAAGGCGGTGCCGGCCCAGCCGCCCTCCGCGCCCGCGGCGAGCACGGCGGCCAGGCCCGCGGCCGTGGCGATGCCGCCGGCCGCCAGCACCGGGACGCGCACGGCCGCCAGCACGCCCTGCAGCAGGGGCAGCGTGGCCACCTCGGCGCGGCCGTGGCCGCCGCCCTCGCCGCCCCTGGCCACCACCACGTCCACGCCCGCCCGCTCGGCCGCGCGCGCCTCCCCGGTGGTGCCCGCCTGGGTGGCCACGGTGATCCCGGCGCGGCGCAGCGGCTCGACGTACGGGGCGAAGTCGCCGTAGCTCACCGACACCAGGGCGGGCCGGGCCGCCAGCACGGCGTCGAGCTGCTCCGGGTTGCCGGCCAGGGCCCAGGCCATCAGCCCGATCCCGTACGGCCTGCCGCTCGCGGCGGCGACGGCGGCCTGCTCGGCGATCCACGAGGCGGAGGCGCCGGCCGGCACGCCGAACATGCCCAGCCCGCCGGCCGCCGACACGGCCGCGGCCAGCCGCCCGTCGCCCACGCCCGCCATGGGCGCTCCCACCAGCGGGACGTCCACCCCGAACCGCTCGGTCAACCACGTGCGCAGCAGCATCCTCACCCCTCCTGTGAACCCACGATGCCGGTGGACCGTCCCTCAGTAAATCGTACAAATCGGTGATCTCGGGCGCTGTTCACCTCCATGCTCCTCGGGCAGCGCCCGCCGTTCGGTCGCAGGTCACCCGCACGCCCTTGACTGCCCTGACAGAAAGTCGCTTCATCCCTAAGCTTGTCATTTAAGTCCTGATCTTCGCGTTTCACGCTTTCCTCTCGAAGCGGTCGTCGCAGTAGGTAGCCGAGTCAGGCTCGACGCCGGGGCTTTGTTCCGATGCGGTGGTGAGCTGGGCGTTTGAAAACCTCGCCGGTGGCCAGGACGCGGCCGACCTCATGGCGAGGGACGGGCTTGTTTCTGGAACCCGGGGGACGGCCGCGGCCCGGGGCAGAGGGTTTGGGCGCATGCGCTGGCAGTGCCGTCTTCGTGCGGATGTTCCGGAACCCCCGCCGAACACGGGCGGGGGTGAGTCGGTCGGGATCCGCGGGCTTCTCCCATGGGCGGCGCAGGTCCTGTACCAGACCACGCGCCAGACGGAGCTGAGTGTGGACGGCGAGGATGAGCCAGGTCCAGATGTCGGCGGCTTGCGGAGCGCGGATCTTCGGTGTGGTCCAACCGAGGGTCTGCTTGAGCAGCCGGAAGGTGTGCTCCAGGTCGAATCTGCGCAGAAACGCCTGCCAGAGCCGGTCCACATCGCCGCACGTGGCATCCACCTTGGACCACCATAACCAGACCGGCTTGGGGTTGCCGCCGGAGGGCAGGTGCTCCACCTGCAGCCGGATCACCGTGCCCTCGATGATGGGCAGGTCGCCGGGGTAGTCATCCCAGGCCGAGCGCCGGGTCAGGCGCGGGTGCAGCCGGTCCCAGGCGGTCGCGATGGCGCTGCCGTAGCGGGTGGTGGCGGTGACGGTGCGAGCCTGCGGCTCCTGCCAGGTGGCGGGGTCGCCGAAGACGAACTCGGTGCCGTGCTTGGATGGCCGGCCGCCGCCAGGGTTAGCCAGGAAGAATTCCTCACGCGAGGGCGTGGCCCGGCGCAGCACCCGATCCGAGCGCATCCGTCCCAGGACCTCCACCGGCAGGTCGGCCAGCAGGAAGGCCAGGCGGGGCACGTCGTAGCCGGCGTCCACGACGATCAGGATGTCGGGTTCGCTCAAGTGGTGCTGCCCTGCCTGGATGAGCCGCTCGACCACGTCTCGCAGTTGGGCGGCGGTCACCGCAGCGACATCGGCGCCTGGCTCGAGCCGGATCGCATCCAGCAGCGCGGTCCAGGAGGTGCGGCCGGTCTCCAGCGCCGCGACGATCGAGTACGGCCAGCCAGGGATCATCACGTGCTGGTACTGGCCACGCCCGTAGGTGTGACAGAACGAGCGATCTGGGCTGGTGGCCGCGTCCGGGCGCAGCCACGGGCTGATGTCGGTGGCCAGCACCAGTCGCTCGTCGGCCGCGCGTGGCAGCGGCTGCCTGGCCAGCGTCGTACGCAAGCGTCCGACCTCGATGCGGCCGTGGTTCAGCCCGTCATACAGGGCGCCGTGACCACGCCGGTGCTCGGGCGCCAGCGCTAGATCCACCAGTGTCTTGACCGGCCCATCTGTGCACAGCACCGCCTCGGCCAGCTCGAACAGCTCATCGCCGCGCGCGGTGAGGCAGGCATAGGACTCCCGCCGGAACTTCGACAACCCTGCCAGAGGACTCTCACCAGCACCATCAGGGGCCGTATCCGTTCGGCCAGCCGTCAGACGTGCCAGAGTGGACACCACGGCCACCGCCTCTCCTCGGTTCTTCGACAACCCCGAAGATGAGCCGGTGGCCGCCCGCCTGTCAGGCGAATCAGGGTGACCTAGAAGCCACAGCCCGCTATGTGTGATAGATCCCCAATGCATGGTTGAACCGCGCCTCCAGTCCGACCTGTCACCCTGATCGGCGGTCGGGCCTGAGGGTGACCCGGAGGTGGTTCACCGCCTCGATGACGGGGGCCGCGCCGTCTTCTGCCGAGATCCGGGCCGAGAGGGCTTGGGCCCGCTGCCGATAGGCCGGGTCGGTGACCGCGGTAGTGAGCGCAGCGGCCAGCTGTGCGGGCGTCAGGCGGCGGAACGGGATCGCGGCCGGCGCCACGCCGAGTGCCATCAGCCTAGACGCCCACAATGGCTGGTCGTTCATGACCGGCACGGCCACGGCGGGCACCCCCGCCCGTACCCCGCTGGCGGTGGTGCCGCTGCCGCAGTGGTGGGCGACGGCGGACAGTTGGGGGAACAGCCAGTCGTGCGGCACGTCGCCGACCGCGAGCACGTCGTCCGAGATGTGTCCCCGCAGGCCGGTCTGCAGCACGCCGCGCAGCCCGGCCCGGCGCAGCGCGTGCACGGCAAGCTCGGTGTACTGCTCGGCCCGCGTGCCCGCCAGGCTACCGAAGCCGACGAAGACCGGTGTGGGCCCTGAGGTCAGGAAGTCGCGCAGCACAGGATCCGGCTGCCAGCCCCGCGGCCGGAGCGGCCACCAGTAACCTGTGATCTCCAAGCCCGGCCGCCAGTCGGCCGGGCGCGGCAGCACCAGCGGGCTGACCCCGTGGAAGACCTGCCAGCGCGTGCTCTCCCGGCGCCGGTAGAGGGCCCGCGCGCTCATCGGGGGCAGCCCTAGCCGGGCCCGCATCTTCGCACTCGCCCCGGTGAGCAGCGGTAACTCGAACGCGAGCCGGGCCGCCCTGCGGTTCCCCCACCGCCCGAGCGACCGGCGGAACAAGCTCATGACCGGCGGAAAGTCACCGGTGGGGTCGATCGGCTGCAAATGCACCCCCATGCTCGGCACGCCCATCGCCTCGGCGACGTGAATGCCCAGCGCGCCCGCCACGCCCAGCAGGAGCAGGTCGGCCTTCTGCTCGGCGATCCCGGTCAAGCCCTCCATGACCTGCTCGCCGTATTCCTTGAAGGCGTTGATGGAGAAGCGCCCGGTCAGCATGGGGAGGGGGTCTCCGGGAAGTGGTAGATGCTCCAGGCCCGCATCGGTCACCAACTCCGCGTACGGCTCGTGCGCGGCGATGGCCACCTGGTGCCCGGCCTCGCGTAAGCGCGCCCCCAGCCCCGTGTACGGTGCCATGTCCCCCCGTGTGCCGACCCCGACGATCAGAACCCGCATCCTCATCACCCTGTCTCGTTTATCATGCGACTGCATGATAAACGGCGGCGGCCGGTTTTTACCATGCACTCGCATGAGAAAGTGATGGAAAATGCCAAAGATCGTTGACCACGACGCCCGGCGGCGGCACATCGCCGAAGCCGTGCACCGCATCATCCACGACAAGGGCATGGAGAGCGTCAGCCTGAGGGAGGTCGCCGCCGAGGCCGGAATGTCCATGGGGACAGTGCAGTACTACGTCACAACGAAGGACCAGATGCTGCTACTGGCGCTGGAGCACTTCAGGGTCTGGATCGGGATCCGGATAACAGCCGTAACCGAGCGCCAGTCCACGCCGCTCGACCTGCTGCGAGGGACCGTGCTGGAGCTGCTACCGCTGGACGACGAGCGCAGCTACCTGAACCGCATCGGGCTGGCGTTCCAGGCGAGCTCGGTAGTGGCCGACGACCAGGCGGCGGCGATGCGGCTCGGGCTGCCGCACCTACTGTCCTTCCTCGCCGAGCAGATCAGGGCCGCCCAGGCTGCTGGGCAACTCGCCGACCACCTGGATGCCGACAAAGAGGCGAGCATCCTGCATGCCTTCGCGCAGGGCATCGTGAACGCCACCCTGGTTGGGCACTACACGCCCAAGGAGGTCGTGGCGGCGCTCGACTACCACCTGGCACGGCTCCGCGTGGGGTGATGGGCCGACCGGCGCGCAGGTGTGTCTGGCCACCGGCGAGGCCTTCAAACGCTCAGCTCACCACCGCATCATGACCAAGCCCCGGCGTCGAGCCTGACTTCGGCTACCTACTGCGACGGCCGCTTCGAGAAGAAAGCGTGGAATGCGAAGATCAGGACTTAAATGACAAGCTAAGAAGGTGTCTTTGAACCCCGTCACTATAAGTGATCTTGTTGACTTCCCGAAAATGTCCGGTCGCAAAGGGCCGACCGCTGCCACATAGAACTCGTTGCTCTCGATCCTGCACGATCCACTGCTCGCCCTCTGCTGGACGCCCTGCAGAAGACGGTGACGGTCCGGCTCCAGGCCGTCCCGTCACCGCGATGAGGCGATAACTGGTTTCAGATGCGGGGCCGAAGGGTGCGCCGAACAGCGACGCCGCCCAATGCGAGAGCGGGGATGAGCAGGATTCCCGCTTCGGTCCATTGGAACTGCCAGAACCTGTCCGCGGGGTGAAACTCGGTCACCTGTCGATAGCCGTGGCTGAAGGAGCACTTGGCGTACTTCTTGGTCGTCTGGTCTGTCCCACAGGGGCCAGCGAGCGCGAGCTCTCTCTCCTGAGAGGTGTACTTCACGCCGCTTCCGTCGATCCAGTAGCTCGTCACGTACAGCGAGTCATCCGGTGCGGGGTCGTCCATGACCGTGGCCTGCACGACTCGCTCCGGTGTCGCGTAGGAGGACGGCGCCCTGAGGAGTCCGAAGAATGCCAACGCACACACCGCCAGGGTCACCGCCATCGCCGACAGGGTCCGCCGGAAGAGCGCGCCCGTGGCCATGCCGAGCACGAACGCGGACAGCCACCACGCCGCCGGCAGGATACCGACAAGGCGGAACCAACTCATGTCGAAGCGGTCGACGTTGTAAGGGGGAACGTCGAAGGCGGCCAGCCACGGCTCCACCATGCCGGCCAGCACCAGCCCGCCGAGCGTGACCGCGGCGCCGAGCCCGACGATCTTGGCCGCCAGCCAGCGGCGCCGCGTCACCGACTGGGTCCAGGTCAGCTGGTGTGTGCCCTGCTCGAACTCCCGGGCCAGGAGCGGAGCGCCCCAGAAAGCGCCGATCACCGCCGGAGCCAGCAGCGAAAGCCATCCGAGGAGTTCACCCACCGTCCGTATGCGCTCGTTCATCTCCCCGAGGTAAGCGCTGCACGCGGGAGTGTCCGCCACGCACTCGGGCGCCGGAGCGTTCTGGGCGGCGAACTCGGCTGTGCCCAGAGCGCTGATGAGCAGAACCACGCCGAGGACGGCCAGCAGCGCCGTGGTGAGGAGCACCTGCATGCGGTGCTGCCGCCAGGTAAGCCACAACACTTCCATGTCTCCTAAGCGGTCAGGTAGTGGTCAGGGTCGGACGAGGCAGCGCCGTGGCGTCGGGGCGGCGCAGGTAGGCCAGTACCAGCTCCTCCAGGCTCACGCCGGACACTTTCCATCGCGGGTCGCGCAACGGCGTTCCCGGGCCGGTGCGGACCAGCAGGTCAGCCTGCCGTTCGCTGCGACTGTCGCTGATCACCGGCATCCGGGCCGCCATCCCGTCGGCGAGCTCGGTCGGACCGGACAGCATCCGGTGGGTGGCGAGCAGCTCGTCGACCTCGCCGCTGATCTGGACCTGGCCGCGGTTGAGCACCACCAGCCAGTCGCAGGCGTTGGTCAGGTCGGACACCACGTGGGAGGACAGCACGACGGTCAGCTGCGTCTCGGCCACCGCTGCCATCAGGGAGCGCATGATGTCGTGCCGGGCCACTGGGTCGAGGTTGGCGAGCGGCTCGTCCATGACCAGCAGATCCGGCCGTTTGGCCACGGCGATGGTCAGCGCGACCTGTGCCTGCTGACCTCCGGAAAGCTTGCCGACCTTGCGGTTCAACGGGATGTCCAGTTCCGCCAGCCGCTGCCTGGCTAGGGCGTCGTCCCACCCCGGATTGAGATGGCGTCCGAAGCGGAGCATCTCAGCGACGGTGAAGCCGTCGTAGAGGGGTTTGTCCTGGGCCAGGAACGCCACCCGCGCGAGGGCCTCCGCCCGCTGCCCGACCGGTTCGCCGAAGATCCGCACACTGCCCCGGGTGGGGGCGATCAGCCCGGCGACCAGGTGCAGGAACGTGGACTTGCCCGCGCCGTTCGGTCCGACGAGTGCGATGACGCGGCCGGCGGGGACGGACAGCGTGCAGTCACGCAACGCCCACGTGCCCCGATACCGCTTGGCGAGCCTCACGGCCTCCAGAGCCGTCGGGCTCTGTGCGGGAGCGGTGAACTCACCGGCTCCGCCGCCGAACATCCCCACTGTCCGATCCACCGTCACGCGATCCCCTCCTGACGGAAGTCAGCGAGCACCAAGGCGAACAACGCCTCCATATCCTCTTGGTCGAGCCCCGCTTCACGGCAACCGCGCACCCACTGGGCGAGGTCGCGGCGGAACCGGCTGTGATCGGCCGTGGATCCGCCACCCAGGGACCGCCGCACAAACGTGCCCAACCCGGGCCGGCCGACGACGAGGCCCTCGTTTTCCAGTTCGCGGTAGGCCTTGGCCACGGTGTTCGGATTGATCGCGAGGTCGCTGACGACCTCTTTGATCGTCGGTAGCCGATCGCCCGGCACGAGCACACCGAGCCGCAAGGCGTGTTTGACCTGATGCACCAGTTGCAGATATGTCGCCACACCAGAGCTTGGATCGAGGCGGAACTTGATCATCGCAATACCCTTTTCCTATTAGATTAGTAAAAGGGTATTGACGTCCACGATCTCCGTCAACTCGGCCTCCTGGCCTCTCGCGCGGGTCGTCGTCGCCATTGCCTGGAGCCAAGTTCGTCCGTTCGATCGCCGCGTGCGTCGCCGTGGGCGCCCTAGATGGCGCTTCAGCACGCCGTGGAACTGGTGTCCCTGTGGCCCGGCAATGACCTTGGGCCGAGGCGAACCGTCTGGTCGGCGCTGAGTGGGACAAGGCGCGCGGGGAGGCCCCGTCCCACGTTGCCGACCTGATGGACAAGTACGAGGGTGAGCAGATCTACGAGAACGCGGTCTCGGCACTGGCCGCGATGCTGGCTGCGGGCCAGGCATGCGCACAGGTCTCTTCCGATCGCTGGCAAGGAGGTCCTGAACTGCCCCGGCTCGTGACGCGGTTGGCCATGCTAGAGGGCGTTGCTCTCGAGCAGGACCACGAGGCGGCGGCTTCCTGAGCTGGCGGCCCTCTTCGGGCGGCCTGCGGAACAGACACTGGGCCTCGGGTCCATGCCGGCGGCCTCTTCCTGGTCAGCCGTCTGGTCATGAGGGTGATCGAGGGAACGGTCAGGTGGGCTTCGCTGTGCGAGGGCTTGCGTTCAAAGTCGATCACGTTGCGGCGGGCGTTCATCAACCACCCGATCGTCCTCTCGACGATCCACCTTCGCGCGAGTACTTTGAACCCGGTCTGACCAGGCCGTTTAGTCACGATCTTCAAGGTGAGGCGCAGGAAGCGGCGGGCCCACTCCACCAGCGTCCCGGCGTAGGCGCTGTCGCCCCAGATGAGGGTGAGCTGCGGGTGCAGCATCCGCAGCCGGGCCAGTAACTCCCGGGCGGCGTCGCGGTCGGGCTGTCCGGCTGCGGTGACCATGACCATCATGAGCAGGCCGAAGGTGTCCACGACCAGGTGGCGCTTTCTCCCCGGCACCCTTTTCCCGGCGTCATAGGACGTCTTGTGCCGACCACGTTTCCGGCCGCCCCGCCGGTTCAACCGGATTCCCGGCCGGTTCCCCAGGTCCGTATCTCAGGCCAACTGCTCGGCGATCTTCTGCTGCGTCACGCCCTGCTCACGGATGATCTTCTCCGCCAGCTCCAGCGTGGGCCCGTGCCGGCCCGACTTCCGCACCGTCTCGGCCATCAGCAGGCCGTGGTGCAGGTGCTCCGACAGCGCCGTCAGCCAGGCCCGGTCGAAGTCGGGCCCCTCCCCCGGCAGGTCCACCTTGGCGGGCGCGCCCATGGGCACCGGCTCTCCCCAGGAGCGCAGCCACGACTCCATCATGGTGATGTCGGCCCGCTCCCGCGCGGGCAGCCGCGCGCTCAGCTCGCGCACGTACGCGCTGGTCGCCCGGCCCTGCGCCGCCTCGGCCAGGTCGATCGTCTGCTGGTGATGCCGGATCATGTCCGTGCTGAAGGCCACGTCGGCCTCGCCGTGCGCCGCGTTCGAGTCCGCCGCCGCCGAGCATCCCGCCACGGCCAGCAGCAGGCCCAGCAGCGCCGCGATCGTCATCTTCCACCGCATGTGCTGAGGTACGCACGCCGCCGCCCCCCGGTTCGGACCCTTGCCGAACCGGATCGGGCGGACCCGGCCCCGGGAACGCGTCATCCGCCGGACCGCCTGCCGGCCCTGCTCGGGACCCAAGGGCCGACACGGGGCGGTTCCTCCGCTGACGCGACGTCACTTCCTGCTACTCTCCGTAACATATTGATCACTTTTCGGATGGTGAGGAGCTCTTGTGAAGGTCGCCTGCGTCGGCGGCGGACCCGCCGGCCTGTACTTCTCGATCCTGATGAAGCGGGTGGACCCGTCCCACGACATCACCGTCTACGAGCGGAACCCGGCCGGCTCCACGTACGGCTGGGGCGTCACCTACTGGGACGAGCTGCTCGGCTACCTGCTCGACGTCGATCCCGGCTCCGCCGGCGCCATCAGCGAGGTCTCGGCCCGCTGGGACAGCTGGGTCGTGCACGTCCACGACCGGGCGACGGTGACGGTCGAGCACGCCGACGAGGGCTTCGGCATCGGCCGCCACCGGCTGCTCGGCATCCTCACCGAGCGGGCCGAGGCCCTGGGCGTGCGCATCGAGTACGAGCGGGAGATCACCTCCCAGGAGGAGGTCTCCGACGCCGACCTCGTCGTGGCCGGGGACGGCGTCAACAGCGTGCTGCGCGAGCAGCACGCCGAGCATTTCGGCACCGAGGTGCACGTCGGGCGCAACCCCTACATCTGGCTCGGCACCACCAAGGTCCTCGACTCCTTCACCTTCGCCTTCACCGAGACCGAGCACGGCTGGATCTGGTGCTACGGCTACCCGTACAGCGACGGGCACAGCACCTGCATCGCCGAGTGCTCCCCGGAGACCTGGCGGGGGCTCGGGCTCGACCGGATGACCGAGGCCGACAGCCTGGGCCTGCTGGAGAAGCTCTTCGCCGAGGTGCTGGAGGGCCATCCGCTCATCGGCCGCCCGCAGGCCGGCGGCGGCCCGCAGTGGCTGCGCTTCCGCACCCTCACCAACCGCACGTGGTTCCGCGACAACCTGGTCCTGATAGGGGACGCCGCGCACACCACGCACTTCTCCGTCGGCGCGGGCACCGCCCTGGCGCTGGGCGACGCCGCCTTCCTGGTGGAGGCGCTGCACGGGGACACGCTCGCGCCGGCCCTCGCCCGCTACGAACGCGAGCGCAAGTCCGCGATCCGGCCCTCCCAGCGGGCGGCCCGCCGCAGCGCCCGCTGGTACGAGAACGTCCCGCGCTACATCGACCTGCCGCCGGGGACGTTCATCGAGCTGCTCAACCAGCGCCACTCGGCCCTGCTGCCCCACCTCCCGCCCCGCCTGTACCACGGCCTGAGCCAGGCGGCGGGCCGCCTGTCCGGCCTCGCCGCGGGGCTCACGCGCACGGGACGCTCATCCGGCAGCATGTGACCTTCGGACCGTGCGGCCGGTCACCCGGCAGCGTGGGACCGGCCGGTGAGGGCGGCCGGTCCGCCGCGCTCCGGCGCCTCCGCCTCCCGCCCGGCGGCGCGAAATTCTCCGGCCGGGGCCGTCCCCCCGGCCGGTCCTCGTTCGTCGCCTGAGTGCAAGAGACGGACTTCGACCCCGAGGAGGGGTGGCCATGACCACGCGGCGTGAGAAGAACGAGGCCGAGATCCGCGGCCGGATCGGCGAGATCGTCGAGGGGCTGCGTGCCAAGGATCTGGAAGCGCTGAAGCGGCTCTACTCCACCGACATCGTGTCCTTCGACATCGAATCGCCACTCCAGGACGTGGGGATCGAGGCGAAGCTCAGGAACTGGGCGAAGGTGTTCACGCTCTTCGAGCGCGTGGACTACGAGCTCCGCGACCTGACGCTCACGGTGGGCGACGAGGTGGCCTTCGGGCACGCCTTCGGCCGGCTCAGCGGCACTCTGGCGGGCGGGCCGGCGACGGGCGGCACCTGGGTGCGGGTCACCTTCGGCTTCCGGAAGATCGGCGGCGCCTGGTGGATCACGCACGACCAGGTCTCGCTGCCGATCGACATCCAGAGCGGCAGGGCCATGACCGGCCTCGAACCCTGACCGCCGCCTACCGGCGAAAGGCAGGCTCCGATGAACGTCCTCCTCTGGCTCCTCCAGGTCCTGGCGGCCCTCATGCGGCCGATCGGCCGGGTTGCCTTGACGCTGGTGGCAGGGTTCTAGCATGCCCGGATGAAGTTCGGCATCAGCTACAGCGCGCCCCATTACGGCACCGACCCCGACAAACTCGCGGCCTTCGCCCGGCTCGCCGAAGAGTGCGGCTTCGACTCGCTGCACCTGCCCGAGCACATCGTGCTCTACCCGGGCGCCATGGTCGGGCCCTACGAGCTGCCGCCGTCGTTGCCGTACCTCGATCCGCTCGACTGCCTGAGCTTCGTCGCCGCCGCCACCGAGCGGATCCTGCTCGGCACCGCGGTGCTGTTGCTGCCGTACCACCATCCGGTGACCCTCGCCAAGCGGCTGGCCACCATCGACGTGCTGTCCAAGGGGCGGATGCGGCTGCTGACCGTCGGGCTCGGCGCGCTGCCGGGCGAGGCGCGCGCGGTGGGGGTCGACTACGCCACCCGCGGGCGCCGCGCCGACGAGGCCATCGAGGTGCTGCGGCTGCTCTGGGCGGGCGGCGAGGCCGGCGTCTCGTACGCGGGCGAGTTCTTCGCCTTCGACCACCTGTGCAGCTTCCCCCACCCGCACCAGGCCACGGGCCTGCCGATCCACGTCGGAGGATCGAGCCGGGCGGCGGCGCGCCGGGCGGGCCGGCTCGGCGACGGCTACTTCCCCGGCGGCGCGCTGCCCTCCGACGAGCGGGCCGCGCAGTGGCGGCTCGCCCGGGAGAGCGCCGCCGAGGCCGGCCGCGACCCCGAGGCGCTGGAGTACACCCGCTTCGGCTCGATCGACATGCCGGTCGAGCGGGTCGAGCAGTTCGCCGCACAAGGCGTGACCCGCATCGTCGTGAACGCCGCCGCCACCGAACCGGCCGGGCAACGCGCCGAGCTGACCGCTTTCGCGCGACGGTTCGGGCTCGTGACGGCCGGAGGCGGCGCCTGACGCGGTGCCCGGTCCCGAGGGTGGTACTGGCCGGACCCGGGCACGGGAGGGCGGGGCAACGTCCCGCCAGCGCCCTCACGCACGCCGTGCCGCCCATCGACTTCCGCGGAAATGCCGATCTCGTTTGAAAACCGGCCGGGCCCCGCAGAAAATGCGAGAAACGGCCGCTTCTCTCATCGAGGGTGCCCCGGGTGAACGCTGTCCACGTCATGTTATGGGGAATGCTCGGTGCGCTCGCGCCCGAGATCGTCCGGCTCTACTCGATCCGGCGTAACCCTCGCCGGTTTCGCTGGTCCTGGTTCTATCTGGGCGCGTCGGCCGCATTCGCACTGCTGGGAGGGGCGCTCGCCGTGGCCTTGCCTGCCACGACCCCGTGGGCGGCCCTCTACGTCGGCGTGGCCACCCCGGCTCTCGTCACTTCGCTGGTCCGCAAGGGCCGCGAGATGGCAGAGACGGAGCTGAAGGGTCCGATAAGGCAGCTCTCCGCCTTCGATTCCTACCTTTCGGCGCTCTGACCATGGAATTGGGCGCCGCACACGGCCTCCGCTGGCGGGCAGCGGACGGGTTGCTGGCGGCCATCGGGCTGGACGCGCATCGCAAGCAGGACGTGCCGGCGGTGGAAGCCCTCACGACCGTGGCCGGCGGCGAGCTGGACGTCGGCCCGCTCACGCCCGAACTCGTGGGCACCCTCCCAGCGCCCGACACGGAGGAGGCGCGGCTGATCGGCATGATCCGGATGGTGCAGCGGCTCGGGATCGGAGAACGCACGTTCACCCAGCTGCAGTCGACGGGAATCGGGAGCCAGGCAGGCCGTTTGGTGACGGCGCTGGCTCTGGATTTCGTCCTGACCGACGCGCTGGACTGGAGCCTGGCCGTGGACGGCGTCCCGGTGACCGGCGCGCCGGACGCGGATCTGCGGCTCGCCTGCGGCCGGAACGTCTATCTCAAGGTCACGGCGCCCATGGCGGCATACGACGACAGCGTCGTCCGGGTACGCTTGCCGGCCGGTGAGTCGCGGCTCTCGCTGGCCGTCGTCAGCAATCCCGATCTCCCGATCGCCGACACGATCGTGGTGTGCAGGCCGGACCAGGTCAGGGAGGCGGCCATCGTGGCCGCGTGCCTGCCGGCCGGCCGCTTCACGCCGATCGTCACGGTGACGCCACCGCCGATCGCGATGGAGGCGTTCGACGATCTCATCGCGCGCCAGGAGGCCGCGAGCGAGTCGGCCATGCGGCTGATCGGCGGTTCGCTCGGTCTCCGGGAGGTGCTGGCGGGCGAACGGGACCTGCGTGAGACGGTGCTGGACAACCTCACCGCCTCCGCCTCTCTGCGCCGCGACCTCGCGCCGCAGGCGTCCTGGTTCCGGCGGCACGAGAAGATCGCCGCCCTGATCTCGGCGGCAGGCGTGCGGCGGGCCGTCCTGCTGTTCGAGCCGGACGACGCGGATCCCGACGTCGTCGGCGCCGCGGGCCGGCTCCACCTCCTGCCCGGCGACCCGGGTGCGGCTGAGGCGGGGCGGGTGTTCTATCGCGATCTGGACGAGCTGGCACGGCTGGCGTGGTCCTACCTCGCGGATGCGGGCACCGACCCGGTCGCGTGGGTGGAGGCGCCGGCCGATGACCGCTCGGCGTGGGTGCCGGGGCTGTTCGTGGCCAGGCACGCCGGCCTGCCGCTGCGGCCGGGACCCGGCACCGGCCTGCGCGACCTGCTCGCCGAGACCAACAGGCGGATCGCCGCGGACGAGGCCGTGCTCGCCGAGGCCGGCGGCGAGGCCGACGAGCTTCTCGCCGCTCTCTACGCCCACCATCGCGGCGCCCGCCTTGTGACCGTTCCGCCCCCGGACCTCACGGCCGTACGGCAGGCCGTGGCCGCCCATCAGGAGAGCGTCCTGCACGGCTCCGGCCGGCGGTTCACCGCGATCGAGGCGGCGGTGACCGCCCAGGTGCCGCGGGACGCGGTGGCCGACGTGGGAGATCGCCGGCTGACCGCGTTCACGCACGGCCTGCCGTACTCGTTCGTCAGGGACGGCGAGATCGACTGGTCGGCCAAGCCGATCGGGCACGTGATCGGCGACCCCTTGCTGATTCTGCTGGCAGAGCTGTACGGCTCCGGCTCCGCGCGCGCCCCTGCCGCGTTCAGCCTGATCTTCGATCCGGGTTTCTTCACGACCTCCGAGACCGCTGACGTCCTGGAGTCACTGTCCGGGCACCATACGCATCCGCTCGTCCTGGCCGACGATGAAGCGAGCGCCGTCGCGCTCACCTCGCTCCCGCAGCGCCTCCCCGTCGAGCTGATCTTCTTCAACACCCACGGGAACGACGAGTCCATCCTCCTCGCCGACCTCGCGTTGCCCGGAACGCACATCCCCGCGCTCGTCTCCCTGCCCACGACGCCGATCGTCTTCAACAACTCGTGCGAGTCGTGGACAGGGGTCGGCAGGGAGTTCGTACGCTCGGGCGCACGCGCCTACATCGGCTCGTTGTGGAGCGTGCCCTCCGGCCTGGCCGCGAAGTTCGCCCGCCGGGTGATGCGCCATCTGGCCATGGAGGCCACCCCGGTGGCCGAGGCGATGGTCAGGACGCAACTGCCGGCCCAGATCACCCGTTCCTACCTCTTCGTCGGCACCGCCAACGCCACACTCGACCACTGGGCCGGGCGACCGGTCGAGCCCGGACAGGACGCCGCCGCCGCCTGCACGAGCCTGCGACTCGCCGCGCAAGACAGCCCTCCCGCGCTGTCCCGTCTGTTCCTGCGTGAGCTCGACCGGCACCTCGACGCCGTCGAGGGCACGCCGTACGGCTCCACGACCGCCTACGGCGATGTGCTCATCGCCGCCCTGATCCTCACCAACACCCTGCCCGTCCTGCGGGCCGCGGACGTCGATCGGGCCGAGCGCCTGGCGGGGCGTCTGGACGGGCTCCTGGACCGGCTGGAGATCAGCGACCGGTCCAGGGACGGGCACCGGGCACTCAACCTGTCCCTGTCCGGCGACCGTCGCCGGACGCGCGGAGAGTTCGAGGCGGCACTCGCCGCCTATGAACAGGCTCTCTCCTTCGGGGAGGCGTGTCCGGACCCGGCGATGCTCCACCTGAACGCGGCCGAGATCCTCTCCGGTCGGGGGCAGCACGCCCGCGCGCTGGACCACGCCAAGCAGGGGTACGACGCCTACGCCGCGGACGGCGACGAGGAAGGTCTGCTCATCGCCGCCGGAACCCTCGGTCAGCTCTACGGCCGCATGGGGCGACACGACCAGGCGTTGCGATACGCGAGGGAAGGTCACGCGCTGGCCGAGCGGGCCGATGATGTCCGGCGCCGGCGTCGGTTCAAGGCCGACGAATCCATCGCCGCGCTCCGGCTGGGCGACACGGAGACGGCCAGGAGCGCGGCCGAGGAAGCGGTACGGCTGGCGCGCGGGGCGCTCGACGAGCGCGGAGAGCTCAAGAGTTACGGCCTGCTCGGCCAGGCACTGCTGGCCGCGGGCGCGCTGGACGAGGCCGAGCAGCGCATCCGCAGCGGCCTGGAACGTGCGCGTGAGCTGTCCGACCCGGTGGAGGAGGCGGCCTTCACCTACGACCTGGGCCTGGTCCTGGCCCGCCGGGAACTGCACGGACGCGCCGCGATCGAGTTCGCCGCCGCGCTGGCGCTCTATGGCGAGAACGAGCGATGGGCCGACTGTGCCAACCTCATCTGGTACCTGGCCGACAGCGCCACACGGGCGCGCGACCTCGACCGGCTCTGGCTCGTGGTGACCGAAGCGTTGCGGGTCTTCGCCGTCGCGGACGTCGAGGTGTTCAGCGGCCTGCTCGATCCTGTTGTCGAGGCCTTCCAACAGGTGTGCGTCCATGGCACCAGACGAGAGATCCGACGCCGGACGGCGGAGCTCGTCCAGATCTGCGGGCGGATCGAGGAACCCCGTCCGCCGGAGGCGGATTTCCTCACCTATCTGGCCGGCCTCGTCGAACGCCGGGTGCGGGGCGACTCGGCCGCCGCCATGGACGCCGCGCGGGAGCTGGACGAGCAGACGGAGAACAGGTACGACATGGCCGCCTTCCTGGCCCGGCTCCCGGCCCGGCGCGGCTGGTCGCGCAGGCCGTTCCGCTGACGGTCGTTTCGCGGGACCGGTCGGCCGGCCGCGCGGTTCCCGGGCGGCGGCGCCCGCGGGGCTGAAGGTCAGGCGACGATGTCGAGGGCGTCGATCGAGACGGCCGGGCTGATGGCCAGGAAGGGGCGCTCGTCGCCGTCGTCGAGGTCGGTGGTGACGAGCCGCCCGGGCGCGGAGCCGGGGCGGACGACCCGGCCGGCGCTGACGGCGAGGTAGCCGTCGAAGGTGCGCCGGGTGAAGCGGCGCTCGCCGCCCGTCCGCACGTCGATCAGGATCAGCGGGCTCTCGTCGTCGGGCTCCGGGTAGACGAGCAGCTCGTGGCCGGAGGCCCAGACGGAGTGCGGGCCGGGCAGGGCCACGCGTTCGGCGTAGGCGGCGAGCTCCTTGCCGGCACGGTCGAGGACGACGGTCGTCAGGACGTCGTCCGGCGTGAGATAGGTCGCGGCGAGCAGCAGCCCGTCGGGCGACCAGCTGATCGAGGCCTCCTCCCAGTAGCCCTCGGCCCACCAGAGCCGCTGCCGGGAGCCGGTGCCGGTGTCGATCAGCTCGATGCCGGCGAGCGCGTCGCCGACGCCGGGGATGCCGGGGCCGCCGGACAGGTCGGCCAGGACGGCCAGGCGGGTGCCGTCCGGGGAGAGCGCCGCGCGCAGGTAGTCGTCGGAGACGAACTCCTGGCGGGCCCCGGTGGCGAGCGTGTGCAGCACGACGCGCGGCGGGCCGGCGCCGTCATCCTGGCGCGCGGTGAGCACCAGCCGGGTGCCGTCGGACGACAGCGACACCGTCTCCGGCGCGAGGTGCGCCGGCAGGCCGGGCACGGCTGCGAACGTGTCGCTGTCGGCGTCCAGCACGATCACGGCGGTCCCGCCCGGCCCGGTGGCCGCGAGCGCCATCCGGGCCGCGCGCACCGGCCGCGCGGCCGGCCCATCGTATGCGATCTCCCATGACCGGTCGACGACCACGGCACCTCCTGTTGCTGATCCGGTGCGCAGCCTAGTCAAAGATCACACGGAAGGGGAGCCGGTGATCTCTATCGCGCAACGATCTTTTGGGTGTACCGTCCCGCTTCGACTTATGTTCTCTTTATTCGGGGTGAATGCGTGCGGCGTCTTCGTCTGTTCATGGTGGCCGTGCTCGTGGCCGGGTTCCTCGTTCCCGTGCCCGACTTCTTGTTAACCAGGTGGGCGGAGGCGGCCACCGCCTGCTCCCCCAACAGCAGCGACTGGTCCAACGGCCGCAGCGGCCAGAAACGCTGCGTCTTCAACCACATGTACTCCACGCGCCGCCGCATCAACGAGGCGTGCCTGCGCGACCGTCCGGTGCTCGGCACCCACATCTACCAGCAGCCCAACGAGTGCAGCCCGTCCGGCGGCATCGAGGCCATCGGGCAGGCCCGGGCCATCAAGTACCTGAGCGACCAGATCGGCGGCAGCGGCGGGCTCATCAACCCCGAGATCCAGTGGGAGCCGACCCTCAGCGGCGGCAGCGACCGGCCCGACATCGTCTACTACGACCGCGCCGGCAGCAACTGGGGCCAGGTGATCGAGGCCAAGGTCGAGGGCAACCCCGACTACTCCGGCTGGGGCGGGCAGGTCGTCCGGTACGTCGGCGTGCTGACCAATGACGGCGTCAAGAACGTCACCGCCGGCACGGTGCTCAACCGCTGGGGCACCTACGACGACTGGTTCCAGGTCTACAGCAAGAACCCCTCCTGCAAGGTCGACGGCAAGGACGGCTACCAGCTCTCCACGTACCGGGCGCTGTCGCCCGTTCCCGGCCTGCTGCACATCGAGGAGGTGAAGAAGGAACGCAAGTGCGAGGAGAGCAAGCGGCAGCCCCCGCCGGGCAGCCCGCCCGCCGACATTCCCGAGCCGGACGAGAACGACGACGACCGCGACTGGCCGATCCCGCAGGGCCTGCGTCAGCTCCTCGACCGCCTCACCACCCCCAGCAACGACTCCAACGACTCGCGGAACAACGACGTGGCCAAGTACGGCAGCGCCGCGGCGGCCGCGGCCGCGCTGACCGCCTCCGTCATGGTGTTCCTCCGCAGCCCGCAGGGCGCGCTCTTCCTGCGCGCGGCCGGCTTCGCCACCATCGAGATGGCGCTGGCGCTCGGCGTGGGCGCGCTGGTCGTCCTCATCCTGTTGTGGTACTTCTCCGAGCACGGCGGCCTGGTCAAGGGCGAGCCGCACTTCACCACCGTGGACGGCCTGGGCTACGACCTGCAGTCCGTCGGCGAGTTCGTCCTCGCCAGCAGCGACAGGCACGGCCTGGAGATCCACGGCCGGCTCAGCCCCGCCAGCGGCGGCCGGGACGTGTCGGTGATGTTCGACGCCGCGATGGAGGCCGGTGACCACAAGGTCGAGTTCCACGAGGACGACCTCTACATCGACGGCCAGAAGTTCACGCTCGCCCCCGACAAGATCCTCTACCTGGGCAAGGAAGCGTTCGTCCTGCGCAAGGACGGCAAGTGGCTGGTCATGTTCGACGGCCTGGAAGGGCCCGTCCTGTCCTGGAGGCGGGGCGCCGCCGGCCTCTACCTGCCGCCGTCCACCGACAGCGACCTGCAGGGCCTGCTCGGCAACGCCGACGGCGACCCGAAGAACGACCTGAAGCTGCGTGACGGCACCCAGCTGCCCGCCAACGCCACCCCCGCCCAGCTGCACACCGACTACGCCAACTCCTGGCGGCTGGACGACACCGAGTCACTGTTCACCTACGGCCCGGGCGAGAGCACCGCGACCTTCACGAACCTGCAGTTCCCCTCTCGCATCGTCACGATCCACGACCTGACGCCCGAGCAGATGCAGCTCGCGACGGCGCAGTGCGAGGAGAGCGGCGTCGCGCCGGGCGTGCCGTTCAACGACTGCGTCCTGGACATCGCGCTGACCGCGGACACCTCGTTCGCCGCGGCCGCCGCCGAGCAGAAGACGGTGAGCCTCGACCCGGCGGCGCAGGCCGTGGACGCCAACGGCGACCTGACGATCGACTTCGAGGGCACGCTCGGCAAGAACACGCTGCCCTCGCGGGTGTCGGCCGACCCCGCGGTGAGCTCGTTCGCCGGGCCGTTCAGCGGCAGCGACTCCTACCGGTTCTTCGTGCAGTCGTTGCCGCTGCACAAGGCCGGCACGCTCAGCTTCGACCTGCTGGCCCTCGGCGACTGGACGTCCGACACCGACAACGAGACGATCAAGGTCGAGACCGACCGCGACGACCCGCACACGATCACGCCGGGCGAGCTGACGCCCGTCGCCTCCGGGACGCTGGCGAACGGCCTGCCGTGGGCGAAGTACCGCGTCACGGTGCCGATCACGCACAAGAACAGCCAGATCGAGGTCAAGGTCTCGGCCACCGGCACGGCGGGCCTGTCCAACCAGGCGTACGGGCTCGACAACGTGGCGCTCGACCTGGAGGTCACCCCGCCGCAGACGTTCCCGGTCTCGCTGCCGTTCACGGCCTCGGACGGCGTGCCCGGCGAGGGCGCGGGCAACCTGGAGGGCGAGGTCGCCGTCGACGAGTACCGGTTCACGCTGGACCAGCCGGCCTCGGTCTTCGTCAACGCGCAGAAGTGCCCCGGCTCCGGGTTCGGGCTCCGGTGGGAGCTGGCCGACGCCGCGGGCGCGAGCGTCGCCACCTCCTACCTGTGCGGCGCCAAGCGCGTGGACGGGCTCCCCGCCGGCGCCTACCGGCTGCGCGTGTGGCCGTGGAACGACGTGTTCGGCCCCTACAAGCTCAGCGTGAACACGCTGGGGACCGACGTCACCGCCACCGCGGCGATCGGCGGGCCGCAGGTGCCGCTGCAGATCACCGACCCGGGCCAGCGGGGCACCTGGACGTTCACGGGCACCGCAGGCCAGCAGATCTCCGCCGAGCTCGCCGGCGGCACGCTGACCTCGCTCAGCGACGCCACCCTGCAGCTGCGCGGGCCCGACGGGAAGGTGCTGGCGCAGGAGTCCTGCGGCGCGGCCTGCTACGTCGACACCGAGACGCTGCCGGTCACCGGCACATACTCGATGGTGTGGGACCCGAAGGACGCCAAGACCGGCTCGATCGCGCTGCGCCTGCACGCGGTGCCCCCGGCGGTCACCGGGACGGTCGCGATCGGCGCGCCGTCCACGCTGACCACCACCGTCCCGGGACAGAACGCGTCCTGGACGTTCGCCGGCACGGCGGGCCGGCGGGTCGCGTTCGCGGTCAGCGGCCTGGCCGGCACCGCCAGCGCCTCGATCACCAAGCCGGACGGGACCCGGCTGTTCGGCTCCACCCACTGCCCGAAGGCCTGCGCCTTCGACACCACCACGCTGCCCGCGACGGGCACGTACACGCTGCTCGTCGATCCCAGCGACGTGCACACCGGGCCCGTCACGGCCGCCGTGATCGAGGGCGACGTCGTCGGCGCCCTGACCGTCGGCGGCGAGCCGGTGCGGCTGACCACCACGGGGCCCGGCCAGCGGGCGTACTGGACGTTCGCCGGCACGGCGGGCCGGCGGGTCGCGTTCGCGCTGACGGACGGCACGTTCAGCGGCGCGTACGCGTCGCTGCGCAAGCCGGACGGCACGGACCTGGTCCGCTCCACCTGGTGCAGGACGTCGTGCGCGTTCGACACGATCGAGCTGCCGGCCGACGGCACCTACACGCTCGTCCTCGACCCGTCCAACACCGCGGTGGGCTCCATCAGCGCGCAGGTCACCGAGGGCGACGTCACGGGCACGCTCACCGCGGGCGGCGGCCCGGTCAAGCTGACCACGACCGGCCCGGGGCAGGCCGCCACCTGGTCCTTCGCCGGGACGGCGGGCCAGCGGGCCGCGTTCGCGCTGACGGAGGGCACGTTCGGCAGCGCCTACGCCCTGGTGCGCAAGCCGGACGGCACGGAGCTGTTCGACTCCGCCTTCTGCAAGACGTCGTGCGCGTTCGACACGGTGTCGCTGCCGGCGGACGGCACCTACACGGTGGTGCTGGACCCCTCCGGCACGGCGGTGGGCTCCATCTCCGCGCAGGTCACCGTGGGCGACGTCACGGCGGCGCTCACGGCGGGCGGCGCGGCGGTCGAGCTGACCACCAGGGGCCCGGGGCAGAACCCGGCCTGGACCTTCGACGGGACGGCCGGGCAGCGGATCTCGGTCACCTTCTCGGGCGGCACCTTCTCCAGCGCGTACGCCTCCATGCGCAAGCCGGACGGCTCGGTCCTGGTGCCGTCCACGTTCTGCCCGAGCTCCTGCTACTTCGACACGACGGTGCTGCCGGTGGACGGCGCCTACCAGGTGGTGGCCGACCCGGCCGGCATCCAGACCGGCTCGATCTCGGCCCAGCTCAACCTCGTCCCGCCGGACGTGACCGCGCGGATCGCCGTGGGCGGTCCGGCGTCCACGCTGACGACCACCATCCCCGGGCAGCGCGGCCTGTGGACCTTCGCCGGGACGGCGGGGCAGCGGGTGTCGTTCGACTTCACCGGCTCGACGTTCACCTACGCCTCGGACGCCACCGTCAGGGTCAGGAAGCCGGACGGCACCGACCTGATCGCCGACACCAACTGCGGCACGGGGTGCCTGCTGGAGCCGGTCACGCTGCCCGCGACCGGCACGTACCAGGTGGACCTGCGGCCCAAGGGCGCCAAGACGGGCGCGCTGACGCTGCGGGCGTACCTGGTGCACGACGTCACCGCCACGATCGCGGTGGACGGCGCCACCTCGACGCTGACCACCACGACCCCGGGCCAGAACGGCGCCTGGACCTTCACCGGGACCGAGGGTCGCTACGTCAACCTCGCGTTCATGAACGGGACGTTCGCCGGCGCCTCCGACGCCGCGGTCTCGGTGCGCGGCCCGGACGGCGCCGTCCTGCGGGAGGACACCTCCTGCGGCAAGCTGTGCGTGCTGGACCCGATCACGCTGCCCGCGTCCGGCACGTACACGATCCTGTTCGACCCGCGCAAGGCCCTCGCCGGCTCGCTGACCGCGCAGCTCACCGAGGGTGACGTCACCGGGACGATCTCGGTCGGCGGCCCGGCCTCCACGCTGACCACCGTCGGCGCCGGGCAGAAGGCCGTCTGGACGTTCACGGGGACGGCGGGCAGGCAGGTGTCGTACAACTTCACCGGTTCGACGCTCACCGGCACCTACGACGCCTACGTCGCGGTGCGCAAGCCGGACGGCGCCGTCCTGATCGACGACACCGCGTGCGGGAAGAACTGCCTGCTGGACCCGGCCGTGCTGCCGGTCGACGGCGCCTACACGGTCGAGTTCAGGCCGCAGAACGCCAAGACGGGCTCGATCACCCTGCAACTGCACGAGGTCACCCACCTGAGCGCGACCGTCACGCTCGGCGGCCCCGCCTCCACGCTGACCACCACCACTCCGGGCCAGAACGGCACCTGGTCGTTCGCCGGGACGGCCGGGCAGCTCGCGTCGTTCAACCTCACCGGCGCGAGCTTCGCCAGCTCGCTGGACGCCCAGGTGCTGGTGAAGAAGCCGGACGGCACCACGCTGGTGCCGGCCACCTCCTGCGGCAAGAACTGCTTCCTGGAGCCGGTGGCACTGCCCGTGACCGGCACCTACACGGTGGAGTTCACCCCGAAGGACGACAAGACCGGCAAGCTGACCCTGGCGGCGTACGCGGTCACCCACCTGCCCGGCACGGTCACCGTCGGCGGCGCCGCCTCGACGATCACCACGACGGTCCCCGGCCAGAACGGCGCCTGGTCGCTCGCCGGGACGGCGGGGCAGGTGGTGTCGTTCAACCTCACCGACGCGAACTTCACCACCAGCACCGGTGCGCGGGTGTCGGTGAAGAAGCCGGACGGCACCACGCTGGTCTCGGCCACCTACTGCGGCAAGAACTGCTTTCTGGAGCCGGTGGCACTGCCCGTGACCGGCGCCTACGCGGTGGAGTTCGACCCGCAGGACGAGAAGGTCGGCAAGCTGGCCCTCAGGGTGCACGCGGTCCGCGACCTCGCCCCGGCCGCCGTCACCATCGGCGGCACGGCGGTCACGCTGACCACCACGACCCCGGGCCAGAACGGGAGCTGGACCTTCAGCGGCACCGCCGGGCAGCAGGTGACCGTCGCCTTCACCGGCACGAGCTTCACCGGCTCCACCGATGTCCGGGTGGGCCTGCTGAAGCCCGACGGCACGGCGCTGGGCAGCTCGCCCTACTGCGGCCGCAACTGCACCATCGCGGCGACGACGCTGCCCGCCACGGGCACGTACACGATCGTCTTCAACCCGCAGGCCGACAAGGCCGGCTCGCTGACCGCGAAGGTGGCGGTGCCGTGACGAGCTGAGACGCGAAAAGGGCACGGCCGGAACCGCTCCGGCCGTGCCCTTTCCCGCAGCGGCCCGCCAGCCCTCGGCCTGCGGCTCAGCGTGCGGGCTGTCGCAGGCGCGTCTTCACGTCGCCCTCGCCGCCTCCACGGCGGCGGCGACGAAGGAGGCGACCAGGCGGCGGCGGTCGTCCCGCGCCCACGCGACGACAAGCGCGCTGCTGGGGGCACCGGTCACGGGCCGGTAGACGAGGTCGGGGTGCACGGGCCGGACCAGCGAGCGAGGCAGGATCGCGATGGTGCGTCGTTCGCGGCCCGGCACCACATCCGGGTCCCGGGTGACGACCACGCCCCGGTGGCCATCGCCGGCGCCGTCCTGCAGTTGCGTCTGGCCGCCCTCGATGCGCTGAACGCGACCTCCACCATGCCCGGGGCCGCCGACCTCATCAAGCGCCGGCAGGCTCGCCACCCGTACAAGGCGATCCGGGTCAACCACGAGCCGCTGGCCTGAGCGCCTCCGGACGGGGCGGGGCCGCGCGCACGACCACGCCTATGACACGGCCGGCGGCGAGGTAGCCGTAATGCCGAGAATCATGTGAATGCGGGGGATTGTCCCCTTCGACGAGGAGCCGGCGCGGGGGAACGGTGTCGTCGTCCACCGGGAACCGGCCCTCGGGGACACGATCGCCGGGCGCGGCGGCGACGCGCTTGACCGTCCACGGAGCGAGCCGGCCGGGGATCGCCGCCGGAGCGCCGCTCCCCCGCCCGGCCGTCGGAGGCGGGGTGGCCGGCGGAGGTGGGTCGGTGAACACGACACACTCCCCGGCTCTCACGCGGTCGCCGCCGCGCCTGCGCACCAGCAGCCGCTGGCCGTCGCGGAAGGTCGGGCTCATGCTCTCACCCCGGACGGTGACCATCACCCAGCGGCGCCGCAGCCGGAGCGCCGTGAAGGTGAGGAGCCCGGCCGTGGTGATGAGGACGAGGGCCGTCATGGTCATCCGTTCCGTCACCTTCCGCGGTCGTCGGGTGGTCCGGCTCGCGGTCGTAGCCGGCGGCCTGCAAAGCGAACAGGCGGGCGTAGGTGCCGCCGGCGGCGAGAAGGGTCGAATGGTCCCCCCGTTCGGAGATCACCCCGTGTTCCAGGACGGCGATCGCGTCGGCGTCACGGACGGCCCCCAGGCGATGGGAGATGAGCAGGCTCGTCCGTCCGGCGCGCATCGAGCGCAGCCGGGCGTGGATCTCGTGTTCGGCCTCGGCGTCCAGCCCGGCGCTGGGCTCGTCCAGGATCATGAGGTCGCTCTCGCCCCGCAGGAAGGCCCGCGCGAGCGCCAGCCGCTGCCATTGGCCGCCGGACAGGACCACCCCGCTGTGCGGGTCGCCGCCGTGATCGCCGCCGTGGTCGCCGCCGTGATCGTCGCCGTGGTCGCCGCCGTGGTCGCCGACGAACATGCGCGACAGGAGGGTCTCGTAGCCGCGGGGCAGCGCCCGCAACGTCTCGTGGACGCCCGCGCGGCGGGCCGCGGCCTCGATGCGGTCGCGGTCGGCCCGGGCCGTCAGGTCACCGATCGCGATGTTGTCGGCCGCGCTCATGTCGTAGGACACGAAATCCTGGAAGACCACGCCGAGCCGGGACCGCAGCTCGTCGACGGGCACCTCGCGGATGTCCACGCCGTCCCACAGGATGCGGCCCTCGGTGACGTCGTAGAGCCTGCACAGCAGTTTGACCAGGGTGCTCTTGCCGCTTCCGTTGCGGCCGACGAGCGCGACGGAGCTGCCGTGCTCGATGGTCAGGTTCACGCCGCGCAGCACCCAGGGGTGGCTGCCGTCGTAGCGGAACCACACGTCGCGCAGCTCGATGCCACGGCGCAGCGCGGGCAGGGCGCGCGGGCGAGGCGGCGTCGCCAGGTCCGGGCCCGCGTCGGCGATCGCCAGGTAATGCCCGAACAGCAGCAGGTGCTCCTGGCCCGAGGTGACGGCGGCGACCAGCGTGTTGAGGCCCCCTTGCACGCCCGCGGCGGAGGCGACGAACATCGTCACGTCTCCGGCGGTGAAGTGGCCCTGGGCGGCCCTTGAGATCATCCACAGCAGGCCCGCGCCCGACACCGCCGTGGCCAGCAGGGTCAGCATCGCCTGGACGGCGAGCTCGCGCCGGTCGAACCGGCGTTGGCGGGCGTTCGTCGCCCGCGTCTCCCGGCTCATCCTGGCCCGCAGGAAGGCCCCCACGCCGAAGAGCCGGATCTCCTTGGCGGCGTCCACCGTGCTGAGCAGCCCGGCGTAGAACAGCTCGCGGCGCATGGCGGGGCTCGTCCGCCACGACAACGACACCCGTCCGCGCGACAGCCGGCGCTCGGCCAGGAGAGCCGGCACGCCGGCCGCGATCACGCAGGCGGCGTACCAGGGGCTGAGCACCACCAGCGAGCCGATGAACCCGCCTGTCGTCACGACCGCGCGCAGTGCCTGGAACGACGTGTCGATGATCGGAGCGGTTCCCGAGGCGCTCTGCTGCGCCAGCCGCAGCCGGTCCAGCACGGCGGGGTCCTCGAACCTGCCGATGCCCCGGAAGTTCCGTTCCACGGCGGCGAACAGGTCGTCCTTGGCCCGCAGACCCGACCGCCTGCTCAGCTCGGCCAGCAGGTACCGGCCGGCCTGCGGCAGCACCCCGGCCGCGACGCCGAGGACGGCCAGCGCCACCACCGGGCCCGTGAGCGCCTCCGCGGGTCCGGGCCGCGTCAGCCGATCGAGGATCAGCTTCGTCGCCCAGGCCAGCGCCACCGGGCAGGCCGCGCCGGCCAGCGTGACGACCAGGTATCCGGCGAAGGGCAACGGGGCCGACGACCAGATCAAGGACACCATGCGCGCGGCGGCGGCCGACGCCCGCCGGTCGTGCCCGACCGCCGGATCGGTGCGCCGCCTCACGACCGGCTGACCGCGGGGAGCTGCGCGAGGTCCAGGGAGGCCGCCTGCACCTTGCCGCCGGAGACCAGGCAGTAGGCGGGAAAGGCGGACACCCGGAACAGCTCGCGCAACGGTCTGCCCTTGGTCTCGACCACGACCCGCGCCACCGGGTCGAGCAGCGCGGCGAGGCCGGACACGTCCGACACCTGACCGTCCAGCACGGCGATGACGCGCTCGCGGTCGTGCTCCCGCGCCCATGCGACGAGTTCCGGCAGGCGCTCGCGGCACGTCTTGCACTCGGGGGCCAGGAACGCCACCAGCGTCCCGTCGAGCAGCCGGTTGCCGGAGAGCGACCGGCCGTCGGTGGTGGGCACGAGGAAGGGGCCGATCTCGTGCCCGGGGCCGGGGAGGGACGCGCCGAGGTCCCAGGCTTCCGCCGGCGGGCCGGCGCCGATGCCGCCGCGCCGGCGCAGGCGCCTGATGAGGCCGAAGGTGAGAAACAGGTTCAGCAGGCACAGCAGACCCACCGCGACGGTGGAAGCGGCGAGGACAGCCACGGGTCGTCTCCTCGTCAGAGAATCAGGAACCGGAAAGATCAGGAAAGGGAATCCGCGCCGGACGTGAAGAGCTCGAGGATGTCGTCGAGCCGGCTCGTCACCATCGCCGCCACGGCCGCCACGGCGACGGTGACCGCGAACCCCGCCGCCTCGCCTCCCGGCCGGTCCGGCACGACGATCCCGGCGACCGCGACCGTGAGGATCACCGCGTCGCGCACCACGTGCCACCTGCTCAGCGGCACGGCCGAGCCGCCGAAGCAGTGGCACAACGCTCGCACGCCCCGGTGAAGAGCGAGCGTCGTCGCAGCGCCGAAGACGGCCAGCAGCACGGCGGACAGGGCGAGGCCGAGCGGCCACCATGACGGCAGGAGGACGAGCACGCACACCGCCGCCTCCACCGCGAGCACGCCGAGGGCGGCGGCCCACAACCCGCGCCGGCCCAGGCGCAGCCGGGGCGCCGCGGCCGCGATCAACGATCGGGTCGCGCGCACGAACTCTTCGAGCTCCCGGCGGTTGCGCGCCTTGCCGAGCACGGCCAGGGCGAACACCACCGCGACGAAACAGCGGGAGCCGAGTGACAGGTACGTCATCGTGTCGCCTCCTTGCCGGCGGCGTCGCCGGTGAGAGAACCGGGCGACGCCGCCGGGATCATCAGCAGTAGCCGGAGACGTAGCAATTGGTGCAGGCGTTGCCGCGGTCGGTGTCGTACCTCATCACCAGCCTGACGTAACCCCCGTGGGAGTCGCTCCAGATGCAGCCGCAGTTCCGCCAGCCGCCGCAGGCGGCGCTGACGTTCTCCTGCGGGAGCAGCCGCGCCAGCAGACGCTCCTGGAACCGGCTGAGCGTTTTCATCATGTGCTTCCTCCACTGGGTGTGATCTGGCACTGCTCGCCCGACACCGTGACCCGGTTGTCGTTGGGACCAGCATGAGCCGCGGAGGTTGGACGATTGTTGTAAGGCCGTTGAATCAGCCGGCCGCCTGGGATATCCGGTACGTCGGAGAGCCGCGACGGCGAGGGGGAGCACATGGCGGTGGAGTTACGGGTACTGGGCGAGATCGAGGCCGCCGTCGGCGGTGTCCTCGTGCCGCTGGGGCCGGCCCGGCAGCGATGCGTGCTGGCGGTGCTGCTGGCCGACGCCAACCGCCCGGTGCACACCGACCGGCTGGTGGAGCGGGTGTGGGGAGAGCACCCGCCGCGCACCGCTCGTGCCACGCTGCGCAGCTACGTGTCACGCTTACGCGCCGCCCTGGCCGGCGCGGGCGAGGAGGTGCTGGCGCAGCGGGCGGGTGGCTATGTCCTCGTCGTGGACGAGGAGGCGACGGACGTGCACCGGTTCCGCCGCCTGGTGAGACAGGCACGCGCCACCGAGGGCGAGCAGAGCCTGGCGGTGTGGGAGCAGGCCTGGGCGCTGTGGCGCGGCGAGCCGTTCGCCGGGCTGGACAGCCCCTGGCTGGCCGAGACCCGCGCCCTGTGGGAGCGGGAGCGGTTCGCCGCGCAGCTCGACTACTTCGACGTCGCGCTCGCCTGCGGCCGGCACGCCGAGATCTCCGGGGGCCTGTCGGCGCTGAGCGCCGATCATCCGCTGGACGAGCGGGTGGCCGGTCAGCTGATGCTGGCGTTGTACCGCGGCGGTCATCAGGCCCAGGCCCTGGAGCACTACCAGCGCGTACGCGGACGTCTGGTCGAGGAGCTGGGCATCGACCCGGGCCCCTCGCTGCGCCGGCTGCACCAGCAGATCCTGACCGGCGATCCGGCTCTGTCCGCTTCGCCGGCCGCGGTGGCGGCGGCGGTGGGGGCGCCCGCGCGGCCGGTGGCGGTGCCGCGCCAGCTGCCGGCCGCGCCCGGCGCGTTCGTCGGCCGGGAGCGGGAACTGAGCCGGCTGACCACGGCGCTGCGGGCCGGCGCCGGCGCCACGGTGGTCATCTCCGCGATCGGCGGCGCCGGCGGGATCGGCAAGACCTGGCTCGCCCTCCACTGGGCGCACCGGCACCTGGAGCGCTTCGGCGACGGGCAGTTACACGTCAACCTGCGCGGTTTCGACCCCTCCGCCCAGCCCGTGCCGCCGGCGGCGGCCCTGCGGGGCTTTCTGGACGCGCTCGGCGTGGACCCGCAGGCGATCCCGGCCGACGCCGAGGGCCGGGCGGCGTTGTACCGCAGCATGGTCGCCGGCAAACGGCTGCTCATCGTCCTGGACAACGCCCGCGACAGCGACCAGGTGCTGCCGCTCCTGCCCGGCAGCCCCACCTGCACGGTCCTGATCACCAGCCGCAACGCGCTCACCGCCCTGGTCGCCGGCCACGGCGCGCGGCCCGTGGCGCTGGACGTCCTCGACCTCGACCAATCCCGGCGGCTGCTGTCCGGCAGGCTCGGCCGCGCGCGGATCGACGCCGAGCCGCGCGCGGCCGAGGACCTGGTGCGCCATTGCGCCGGCCTGCCGCTGGCCCTGGGCATCGTGGCGGCCCGCGCCGCCGCGTCCCCCGCTCTGCCGCTCGCCGCGCTGGCCGGGGAGCTGCGCGAGGCCGCGGACCGGCTGGACGCCCTGGATCTCGGCGAGCCGGCCGCGAACCTGCGGGCGGTGCTGTCCTGCTCCTTCGCCGCCCTGCCCGCCGAAGTCGCCGGCGTGTTCACCCGTCTGGGCCTGGCCGTGGGAGCGGACGCCGGCCTCGCGGCCGTCGCCGCCCTCACCGCCCTGCCCGTCCGGCGCGTACGGCTGCTGCTGCGCCGGCTGGAGAGCGACCACCTGGTCCAGCAGCACCTGCCCGGCCGCTACCGGATGCATGACCTGATCCGCATCTACGCCGCCGAGCACGCCCGGAGCCTGCCCGAGCAGGAACGGCGGGCGGCGACGCGGCGGCTGGTCGACTTCTACCTGCGCACCGCCCACGCCGCCGAGCGCGTCCTGAACTCCAGCCGCCCGCCCATCGAGCTCGGCCCTGCGGTCCCCGGCGCTCACCCGGACCCGCCCGCCGACGAACCGGCCGCGCTGGCCTGGTTCGAGGCGGAGCGCTCCAACCTGCTGGCCGTCCAGCGGCTGGCGATCGAGCAGGGCCGGCACGTCGAGGTATGGCAACTGGCCTGGTCGCTGACCTCCTTCGACTACCGGCGCGGCCACCTGTACGACCATCTCACGATGTGGCAGGCCGGGCTGGCCGCCACCGAGGAGCTGGGCGACCGGGCCGCGCAGGCCCTGGCCCACCGGCTCCTCGGACCGGCCTACGCCCGGGCGGAGCAGTACGCCGAGGCCGCGGCCCACCTCAAGCAGGCCCTCGCCCTGGCCGAGCGCGCCGGAGACCTCACCGGCCAGGTGTCCATCCATCACAACCTCGCCTGGGTCTGGGAGGCGGAGGGCGACGACGAGCAGGCGGTGGAGTCCGTCCGGCGCGCCCTGCGGCTGTCGCCGGCCCTCGGCAACCCGGTGCTGGAGGCCCAGCTGCTCAACTCCCTGGGGTGGCTGCTGGCCAAACGGGGAGAGCACGCCGAGGCGCGTCGCCATGGCGAGAAGGCGCTGGGGCTGTTGCGCCGCCACCACCACCCGACCGCCGAGGCGGCCACGCTGACCACGCTGGGGTGGATCGCCCGCCTCACGGGGCGGCATGAGCAGGCGATGGCCCACTACCGGCGGGCTCTGGCGATCTGCCATGAGTACGGTGACGCCTACGAGGAGCCGAGGGTGCTGGAGCACATGGGCGAGGTTCATCACGCGCTCGGCGACCTCTCCCGGGCCCGCCACGCCTTCGAGCAGGCCCTCGAACGGTATGAGGCGCAGCGGCGCGACGCGGAGGCCGAGCGCGCGCTCCGGAGGCTGGCCGCGCTGTGACCGGTCACCGGCTCTTCACCGGGCCTGGGACATCGTGGCGGCCGCCCGTTCGTGCTCGGCACTGCCGCACCCACAAGACGTCGATCCCCGCCGCTGTGTAACACCCACGGCGGGTGGCCCATGTCACATGGCCGCGCTGTTACGGCAACCGGGGCGCCGGCGTCTCGTGGTCGTCAGAACGCTGTGCGACCGATCCGTACGGCACCACGACGCACTGAGTGAGAAGGGAAGTCTTCCCCATGTCCACGCCCACCACGACCGAGCAGCAGCGCTCGCGTATGCCCAACCCCCTCCCCTTCCTCCCCGAGATGGCGGAGGTCGGCGAAGGTCTGCACAAGGCCCTCCAGAACGGCGTCATCCCCCCGACGACCATCAGCCTGCTGCAGCTGCGCGCCGGGCAGCTCCTCGGCAGCACGTACTTCACCATCCGGGAAACCGGCACCCTCCGCAGGCTCGGGGAATCGGAGGAACGCATCACCGCCGTGGCCACCTGGCGCGACGCCACCTACTTCACCGACGCCGAACGGGTGGCGCTGGAGCTCGTCGAGGCGGTCCTCACCCCGAACCCGTCGGGGGAACGCGTCCCCGACGAGCTGTACGCCAGGGCGTCCGCGCACTACGACGACAAGGCGATGTGGTCGCTCATCATGGCCATCGCCCACATCGGCTTCTTCACCCCCGCCGCGCTCATCGCCAAGCCGATCCCCGGCATGCCCCCCGGCCGGAACTACAACAAGTGAAGAAGGCGAGCAGCATGAGCAGCACCACGTTCGCGGTGGCGGGAGCGACCGGACGGCTGGGCCGCCACGTCGTCGACGTCCTCACCGAGAGGGGACAGCAGGTCGTGCCGATGTCCCGCGCCACCGGCGTGGACATCACCACCGGTGAGGGCCTCGCCGAGGCCCTCACCGGGGCCGAGGCCATCATCGACGTCGCTTCGTGGCACGCCTCCGACCAGGACGCCGCGACGGACTTCTTCCGCGCCTCCGCCCGCAACCTGCACGAGTACGGCCGCAAGGCGGGGGTCGCCCGGATCACCATGGCGTCCATCATCGGCGCCGATCAGGCCACCGCCGGTTTCCTCGCCGCCAAGAAGGCGCACGAGGAGCTCCTCCTGCCCGGCCCGCTCCCGGTCCGCATCCTGCGGGCGGCGCAGTTCCACGAGTTCGTCGGCCAGCTCCTGGACTGGCGGCAGGGTGACGTCGCCTACCTCCCGGCCCTGCCCACCCAGCTCGTCGCCTGCCGCACCGTGGCCGAGGAACTGGTCGACCTGGCCACCAGCCCCACCGCCCCCACCGCCCCCACCGCTCCCGGTGCGCCGATCCCCGAGATCGCCGGACCCCGCAAGGAGATCATGGCCGAGGCGGGCCGGCTCCTCGGCGCCCGCCGGGGCATCAAGGTCGTCGCCGTCGACGGCTCCGGCATGCCCGATGCCGAGCTCGCCGCCAATGGCGCCTTCCTGCCCGGTCCGCACGCCAAGCTCGCCGGACCCACCTTCCAGGAGTGGCTCGACACCCAGCCCTGAGCCGCCCGGGCCCTTGTTCCCGGAGCAGCGCCAGGCACTCGCCCGCCGGGATGGCGGTCGTCGCCAGCGTGGTGGTGGCCAGGGCCGGGCCTTTCACTCGCCAGTGGTGATCATGAGTCTCACCCGGCTCACGCGATCGGGGCCCAGAACTGTGCCGGGCCGGTCAAGGCGTCCATTCGGTTTCGAGGATGGCGTAGATCGCTTCGCTGGCCCAGGCGCCCTTGACGAACTCGCTGTCGATGAGGGTCGCTTCGCGGCGCATGCCGAGCTTCTCCAGGACGCGGGCGGAGGCGGTGTTGCGCGCGTCGAGGCGGCCGACGATGCGGTGCAGGCCGAGGCCGGCGAAGCCGAGGCGGAGCATGGCGCGGGAGGCTTCGGGGGCGTAGCCGTGGCCGTGGTGGTCGGGGTGCAGGATGTAGCCGAGCTCGCCCTGGCGATGTTCCCTGCTGGTCCAGATGAGCAGGCAGTTGCCGATGAGATCGCCGGTGTCGCGCAGCGTGACGGCCAGGTCGAGGACGTCGCCTTCGTCGTGGAGTGCGCTGCGGGTGGTCTTCTTGTCGAGGAAAGCGGCGCTGGTGTCACGGTCGCGCGGCTCCCAGTAGAGGTAGCGAGTGACGTCGGGGCGCGATTCGTAGGCGTTGACGGCGTCGAGATCGCCGGACGTGAAGGGGCGCAGGAGCAGGCGCTCGGTCATGATCGGGTAGTCGGGCGTGAGCACGGGGGAAGTGTAGGTACCGATCATGGACGCAGCAACGCATTTTCGGCGGCGCCCACCCGGGTTCAGCGCAGCGTGGGCAAGCCTCCACCGCCGGCGCATCCGACCTCGACCGTGACGCCGGGAAGTCCCCTGGCCCTGCGGCCGGCGGTCTCGCCGAGCCGGGCGGCCGTCGCCGGCGCACGGCCCAGGCGGCCCAGGCGGCCCAGGCGGCCCAGGCAGTCCAGGCAGTCCAGGCAGTCCAGGCAGTCCAGGCGGTCCAGGACGATCACGTCATAGCCGTCGGCCAGGGCGTCGAGCGCGGTGTGAGGGACCACGATCTCCGAGGTCACGCCGCAGATGACCGACGTCTTCCGGCCGGTAACGCGTTGTCCCTGCTCAGGAGCTCGCGCTGCTCAGAGCAGATCTGCCCCAGGCAGATCGTGTCGACGCCGGTCCGGATCACCTCACAAGATGGACGCATGAGCGAAGAATCGAAACTTCCGCTGTTCAACACACGAATGAGACGCGAACTCTATGAGCAGCGTGTTCTCGTTCTCGACGGCCCTCTCGACGACGACAATGGCACACTCCTGGCCACTCAGCTGATGGCACTCGCCACGGAGGACGCGTCGTCCGATATCGCCTTGTGGATTCATTCTCCCGGTGGCTCGGTCCCGTCGATGCTTGCGATCCGCGACATCATGCGCCTCATTCCCTGTGACGTATCGACCCTCGTCCTGGGTATCGCTTACAGCGCCGGGCAGTTCTTGCTGTCGTCGGGGGCGCGTGGGAAGCGCCGCGCTCTGCCGCACTCACGCGTCCTGATGCACCAGGGTTCGGCGGGAATCGGCGGCACCGCGGTCGACATCGAACTGCAGGCCGGCGACCTTCGGCATACGCGCGACACGGTGCTCGGTCTGATTGCCGAGGACACCGGCCAGCCTGTCGAGCGCATATTCGAGGATTCTCTGCACGATCGCTGGTACACCGCACAGGAAGCACTGGACTACGGCTTCATCGACGCCATCGTGCAGAACTTCGACGAAATCGCACCGCAAAACCGCCCACGGCTCGGATTCGGCGTCACCCAAGGAGTCGGCCAGTGACCACATATACGATCCCGAACGTCATCGCCTCGAATCCTCGTGGCGAGCGGATCATGGATGTCTATTCGCACCTGCTCACCGAGCGGATCGTCTACCTGGGCACCGCGATCGACGCGGGCGTCGCGAACGCCCTCATCGCGCAGCTGATTTTCCTGGAATCGGACAATCCCGAGGCGGAGATCCAGTTCTATATCAACTGCGAGGGCGGAGACCCGAGCGCGATGCTCGCGATCTACGACACCATGCGCCATATCCGCCCGCGGGTCTCGACGACCTGTGTGGGACAGGCCGTCGCGGTGGGTGCCGTGCTTCTCGCCGCGGGCGCCGAAGGCAAACGTGCCGCTCTCCCGCACGCACGGATCATCCTGCACCAGCCGGCAGCCCAGGGGCGAGGAGCGATCCCCGATCTCATCCTGCAGGCCGACGAGGTCGTACGCGTCCGGGCGGACATCGAGCGCATACTCTCACGGCACACCGGCCAGACGGTCGAGACCCTGCGCGCCGACACCGATCACGACCGCGTGTTCACCGCTCCCGCGGCCTTGGAGTACGGGCTCATCGATCAGATCATCGAGGAGCGTTCATAGGCCCGTGAACAACCCCGGCAAGCCGCGCTACGCGGCCAGAGCATAGGCCGCCGAGCAGGTGGCGCCTCTCGACGCGCCCTGCTGAGCAGGCCGCAAACTCTCGGCAACGGCAAGGGTCAGATCGACCAGGGTCACGTCCAGCGCCCCGGCGACCGCGGCGATCATTTCGCTCGACGGCTCCTTGACGCCTCGTTCGATCTCGGAGAGATATTGCGGCGAGACTCCGGCGCGGCTTGCCGTCTCGCTCAGCTTCTCGCCCCGCTCATGGCGAAGCCCTCTCAAGCACTCACCGAGCGCCTGCCGCCACAGCGGCTCGCGAGCCGGAGACGGCTCGGGGACGGTCCGATTGATCGCTGGACGCGACGGCATGGATGAGGCCATACCTCACCATAGGTCGATGGCGCGTTCGCGTTCCGCCGGCTTCGCGCAGAGCAGAACCATCTCCGCCTACCTTGCCCGGCCTCAGGCCATTCGCGCTCACCGAGCGGTCGTCGCGGCGGCGACCGCTCGGTGCAGCCGAAGCCCAGCCACGTGAGCACCGCTTGCGCAGCATGGCCTGAAGAGAGGTGATGTGGTGTCAGAGGGGGTGGACGAGGTGCCGTGGGGGCGGCTCGGGTACTGGCCTGAAGGCTCGGTCACGGTGCCCGTGAGGTCCCCTCATTGCTGGAAATGCGGTGCGACAAATTGTTCCCCGCTCACAAGCAGGAATTTCGGCTACGCAACCTCGCGTGCCATCGTTGAACCGGTCCGGGTTTCATGGAGCCTCCATAAACCCGGCGCGGTTCAGCTCCTACCCCCGTCACCTTGCCCGTATGCCTTGGGAAACCGGCTTGGGCGACGCCTGGCGCGCTCCGGCACCGAAACGGTCAGCCTGCAACGTGCGCGCGGATCCCGGCCTTGCGCCATATCTTCAGCAGCCGCCTGGCCGAGCCGCCCACCGGGCCCACCGCCTCGTAGAGGACCTCGCGCGAGACGGGCCCGGCCGTCTCCACGGCGTTCACCGCCTCGTCGGCGGTGGTGATCGTGCGTGCGCAGACGCTCAGCAGGTAGCCGGGGATCTGCAGCGCCGGGTCGGTGCAGCCCACCAGCGGCACGCCCACCGCCGCCACCACGGGGAAGACGGTCCCGGGGATGCCGATGGCGACCTCGGCCCGCGCCGCCGCCTGAACCGACGGAACCGTGCTGATCTCGTACCTCTCCCACAACGAGCGGTCCTCGCGCGGGTGCAGGCCGACCAGGATGTGCCGGCCGGCCGCCGCGAGCCGCTCGGCCGCGGCCAGCAGCAGTTCGGTGCCGGGGGCCGAGCCGCCGGTCTGGCCGGACCTGGTGACGCTGGTGAGCACGAGGACGGTGCCCGCCTCCGGCCGGTGCCTGGGCAGGGCGTCGGTCTGCGGGGTGCCCACGACCGAGATCGCGCGGCGGGTGCCCAGGTAGTCGTCGAACACCTCGGCCTCGGCCGGCGACGACGCGGTGATCGCCCGCAGCCGGTCGCGGAACTCCCCGGCCCGCGGCGCCTCCCGCGGCAGCTGGTAGGCCAGCGAGGAGGCGACGAGCGGCAACCGGCGCAAGCGTGCGGCGCAGTCGGCGGGCCAGTCGCCGGCCCCGGTCACCACGAGCAGGTCGGCCCGGGAGACCTCGTCGGGCGTCGCGACGGGGACCGGGTCGCCCGGCTTGATCTGGGACCGGTCGGGAACCAGGTGCACGATCTCCCACCCTTGCCGACGTGCCTGCGGCAGCAGCGGCGCGGTGTGGTACGTGCCCCACGGCTCGTTCGTCGCGATCAGGACGCGCGGCCGGATCCCTTCCGGCCGGCTCGCCGCCTGGGCGGAAGTGCCGCCCAGGACGGTGATCCCTGCTCCTGACAGGAAGCCGGTGAGGAGGGATCTGCGCGACAGAAGGGCGGAAGATGCGTCATTGATTGCCATGGATTGGTAACTTATGTGGCATTTGTGAACATTGGGGGACGTGCAGGCGAATCCCGGCCCGATTAACCGGCAGGAAGTCTCTCCGGCCCCGCCGGAGTACTTGCTTTGTGCGGATGATGCTCGACATGCCCGGCCAGGCGCCCGCGCTGCTGATGACCGGGGTGCTGGACATCCTGGCGCTCAACCGCATGGGGGCGGCGCTCCTGGCCGACTTCGGGAGCTGCCCCGCGCCGAGCGCAACGAGCGAGCGCCACGGTCTGGGTCAGTGACCAGGCCCTTCTTTCGCGCTCACAAATCGATCACCCCGTCGATCCGCTCGCGAACCTTCGGCCCCGCCTCGCCATGGGGGCGACCCGGCTGGTGCCGGACCAGGAGTGGCCGGTCCTCACGGCACGATGGTCCGGCCCTGCATGGTGCCCTCGATCGCCTTGACGTACGCCTGGGCCACCTCGGCGGCCGGGGTGCCGTCGGAACCGTCCATTCCCAGCTGTTCCAGCGTCTCGCGGAGCCAGCCCGGGCTGATCACGTTGATGCGCAGCCCGCGCGGCAGCTCGGCGGCGGCGTTGCGGACGAAGCCCTCCAGGCCGGCGTTGTGCCCGCCAGCTCGATGGCCCTGTCGTACGCCGCCCCGGCTTCCCGGCCCCGGCCCAGCTGGCGCAGCAGGTCGGCGCGGGTCCCGTGGTAGGCGTGGTAGGCATGATAGCCGGCCAGGTCACCGTCAAGACGGTCGACGATCGCCAGCGCCACCTCCGGGCCGTCGAGCTCGGCGACCGCGACGGCCCGGTTGAGTGCGACGATCGGCGAGGGGGCGAGGCGGACGAGCTGGTCGTAGAGGGCGACGACCTGCGGCCAGTCGGTGTCGCGTACGTGCCGGGCGGAGGTGTGCACGGCGTTGATCGCCGCGAGGATCTGGTAGCGGCCCGGTGGCGTCCCGGTGGCCGGGCGCTCGCGCACCAGCCGATGCCCCTCGGCGATCAGCGCCGCGTCCCAGGCCGCGCGGTCCTGCTCGTCCAGGGCGACCAGCTCGCCGCCCGCCGAGACCCGGGCGCCGCGGCGGGCCTCGGTGAGGAGCATCAGCGCCGGCAGCCCGGCCACCTCACCGTCCTCCGGCATGAGGGCGCGCAGCAGGCGGCCACTCCTCCCCCGCCGCGGGCGAGCGATCCGGCGGCGACGATGGCCCGCCGGCGAACGTTCGTGACAGTCGTCAGCTTCATGATCGTCGCCCTTCTCGCCGCTTCGTTGAGGGCGCCCCTCGCGGGCGGCCTCCCACCTCTTCTACGAGCGTCCCCGTCCCGATCGGACAGCCGGAGAGGAACCTACGTGAGCAGGCGGCGGCGGTAGCCCTCGGCCACCGCTGACGCTCGGTCACGAACGCCGAGTTTGTCGTAGATGTGTTGCAGATGGGTCTTGATGCTCGCTTCGCCGATGAACAACGCCGCGGCGGCCTCCCGGTTGGAACTCCCGTTCGCGACCAGTTGCAGCACCTGCTTCTCCCGGTCGGTGAGTGTGCCGGCGCCGGGCCTGCGGACCTGCCCCATGAGGTGCCGCGTCACCGACGGCGCGAGCACCGGCTCGCCCCGCGCGGCCGCGCGGACGGCTCGCATCAGCTCGTCGGGCAGGGCGTCCTTCAGGAGGTATCCGATCGCACCCGCCTCGATCGCCGGCAGTACGTCGCTCTCGCTGTCGAAGGTGGTCAGGACCAGCACCCGGGCGCCCGGGGCCCGCTCGCGCAGGGCCGCGGTCGCGGTGACACCGTCCATCCCGGGCATCCGGAGGTCCATGAGCACGACGTCCGCCGCCAGCGCCGTCGCGCGTTCGACGCCCTCGGCGCCGTCACCGGCCTCACCGACCACGACGATGTCCTCGGCGTCGGCGAACATGTCGCGAAGACCGCCCCGGACGATCGGATGGTCGTCGACGATCACCAGCCGGATCATCGGCCGTTCTCCCCTCCGGTTCTCGTGCCCCCGGGGGCGATCGCCGGGACGCGCGCGCTGACGGAGGTGCCTTCACCCGGCGCGCTCTGCACCTCCACGTGACCGCCCACCCCTCTGATGCGCTGGCGCATGCTCGTCAGGCCGAAGCCGGCGCCGGCCCCGTTCGTGAACCCGCGTCCATCATCCCGCACGTCCAGCAGCACCTCGGCGCCCGTGTACGACAGCGTGACGCCGACGCGCGAGGCCCGCGCGTGCTTGGCCACGTTGGTCAGCGACTCCTGCGCGACCCGGAAGAGCGACACCTCGATCGCCGGGCTCAGCGGCTCCCGGGCGCCGGTGACCTCCACCCGCGCGCTGATCCCCTGCTCCTGCGACCAGCGCTCGGTCAGCGTGCGCAGCGCGTCGGGGAGGTGCGCCCGCCCGAGCTCCCGGGGGGCGAGCGCCCGCACGGAGCGCCTGGCCTCGGTCAGGCTGCTGCGCGCGAGCCGGAGTGCCCGCGCGACGTGCTCCTCCGGCTCGCCCCGCACGCTCGCGGACCGCTCCGCCGCCTGGAGCTGCGTGATGATGCCGGCCAGCCCCTGGGCCAGCGTGTCGTGGATCTCGCGGGCCAGTCGCTGCCGCTCGTCCTGCGCCCCGGATTCGCGGGCCTGGGCGACCAGTTGCGCGTGGAGCCCGGCGTTCTCGTGCAGTGCCGCCTCAAGCCGCTCGACGAGTTCCTCCCGCCTGCGTTCCTCCGGTTCCGTGCGCGCCGTCAGCAGGATGCCCACCCCGATCGCCGCCGTCTGCACGGTGACGATCAGGATGAACTCCGCGAGCACGCCCGGCACCGGGCCGGCCCCGCGCATCGCCGAGCCGTTGAGGACCACGGAGGTGGCCAGGACCCCGAGCACCCCCAACGGCCACGGCCTGAGCAGGTAGGCGTGGAAGAAACCCGCGATGGTGAAGACGAGGAAGATGTCGGAGTACGTCATGAGGATGACGCACAGCACCAGCAGCCCGACGAGGAAGACGCCCGCCGGCACGGGCCGGAGCCTCCTCCTCTTGATGGGCAGCGTGTGACCGAACAGCACCCACAACACCGAGACCGCGACCAGCCCGAGGACGGAGGCGCCCCGGGGCCAGAAGCGTTCGCCGGAGGCCGGGAGCACTCCCGAGAAATAGATCACCGTCGAGATCGTCAGCAGCAGCCACGGCGTGATCAGGTGCAGCAGGTCCCAGACCCGTAGCTGCTCCTGTTTCCAGGCCAGCCGGGAGCGATGGGCGATCTCCACCTCTTCCGCGATGGCGGACCGTTGCGTCCCGGAGCTCGGGCTCTCATCGGCCCCGGCATCCCGCGTCATCGACATCTACTCCCAGCGGAAGAGCTTGGCGGCGACCGCGCTCGCGGCCACCGCGATCCCCGCCATTATCGCAATCTGCAGCCAAAAGGGCTGGCCACCGGCGGTGGCGGTGATCTGGCCCGCTTCGGCGGACCACGCCGAGGTGAGAGCCTGCAGCCCGGGCGGAATGAACTCGCCGGCCTCGCGCAGCACTTCGGGCATGAGGGCCCGGGGCAGGAAGGCTCCGCCGAAGAACATCAGCGCGACGAACAGGAGGGTTCCGAGCTGGTTCGCGGCACTGCTCGTACGGACCACGGCCGCGGAGATCATGCCGATCCCGAGCAGCGCCGCGTAGCCGGCGACGAAGGCGACGGCGAGCTGCAGGGGCCGCTCGGGCGGAGCGATGTCCAGCACCGCCCACGCGAGGAGGATCATGAGTGCCGCCGAGACGACCACGGAGGCGAACGCGACGATCATCTGCGCGAGCAGCACACTCCGCGGATGCGCCGGAGTGGTCGACAGCCTGCGCAGGATGCCGCGCTCCCGATACGTCGCGATCACCGCCGGGATGTGCTGCACGGCGATCATCACCATCCCGAACACCAGCGCGGTCGGCGCCCAGACGTCGATGGACCGCAGCCCGCCGGTTTCCGGCGACGGCTCTCTGAGCGCCGGGATGGAGCCCAGCCCGAGCAGGAGCCCCGTCGGGAACAGCACGCCGAAGACGACGGTGGCGGAGTCCCGGAGGAAGAGTCTCGTCTCGACCTTGACCAGCTTCAGCAGCGCGCTCATCGCTCACCCCGCCGCTCGGAGAGGTTGCGGTACTCCGGGGCGCGTCCCGTGAAGGCCACGAACGCGTCATCGAGGTTGCGCCGGTCGACGCGGAGATCCTCGGCCACGACCTGCGCCCTGGCCAGAGCCCCTGCGACGCTGCTCAACAACTGTCCCCTGCCGGTCACCAGCCAGCGGCCGTCGCTGATCTCGACCCCGGTCACGTCGGGAAGCTCGGTCAGCACCCTCTTGTCCAGCGGCCGGCTCACCCGGAAGCGGACCTGCTGCACCGCGCTCGACCGCGCGATCAGCCCCGCCGGCGTGTCCACCGCGGCGACCCGGCCGCCGTCGATGACCGCGATCCGGTCGCTGAGGCGCTCGGCTTCGTCCATGAAGTGCGTGACCAGGAGGATCGTGACGCCCGTGTCGCGAACCCGCTCGATGAGGCTCCAGGTGTCGCGCCTGGCCTGCGGATCCAGTCCCGTGGTGAGCTCGTCGAGAATCGCGACCCTCGGATTGCCGACCAGAGCGAGCGCGATCGACAGCCGCTGCTTCTGCCCGCCCGAGAGGGCCTTGTACTGCGTGTCGCGCTTGTCGCCGAGATCGAGGAGCTCCATCAGCTCGCGCCAGTCGGCGGGGTCCCGGTAGAAGGAGCCGTGGAGCTCGAGCGCCTCGGCGACCTTGATCGCGTCCGGGAAGCCGCTCTCCTGCAGTTGCACGCCGAGCAGCTCACGCACCTCCGCCCGGTCCCTGACCGGGTCGAATCCCAGCACGGAGATCGAGCCCGAGTCGGGCGTCCGCAGGCCGGCGATGCTCTCGACGGTCGTCGTCTTGCCGGCGCCGTTGGGCCCGATGACGCCGAAGATCTCCCCCTCTTCGACGGTGAAGGAGACGTCGTCGACGGCGACGTGCTCCCCGTAGCGCTTGTGCAGATTTCGTACGTCCAAGGCGGTCATACGGCGAAGGTACGGACGCACCACCCCCCGCCACATCGACCGTGACGTCCGCGGTGAGGTTGATCCGCGCCTCCACCGAACGGTGGATACGCGGCACCCCGCGGGACGCCCGAAGCCCCGGTGGCCCGCCGGCTGACCGTGGTCTTTCGCGGGCGGGGAAAGGAGCTCACGCGGCCGTCGTCGTTCTCGGACACTGGCGGCATGAAACGAAAAGGACACGCGGTGGCCCTGCTCGTCGCGGCGCAGGCGGCCCTGGTCGTCACGGCCCTTCCGGCACCGGCCATGGCCACTCCGGCGACCTGCTCGCCCGGCGTCTCGGGCTCCAGCGACTTCAGCTACACCTGCTCGGGCGGATCGGGCGAGTTCAGGGTGCTGGCCGATTGTGTCGGCATCGTCGGCACCATCTATCCCCGGTACAGGTTCTACACCGCCGAGGGTCCCTGGGTGTCCGCTCCGGGAGTGTCGGCCGCCACGTGCAAGCGCTCCGACGTCATAGGCGGCTCCGTCTACCCGGAAACCGTCCGGTACGAGACCAGGTAACGGCGGGCACGGACCGGTGAGGGGCCGGCTTCGGCGAAGCAGCCCGCGCGGGCTGCCTGAAACGATGACCGACTTGCCACGGCAACCAAGCCGACGGGGCGGAGCGGTGGTAAAGGCCAGGATTCGCTCACGGGGAATGACGCCGCAGCGGGCCGCCCACGCGTCTTGGTGTCGTGAGCCGAGAACGATGACAACCTCCGGTCGCCCTCCCCTGAGGGCAAAAGTCGGGGTGGTCGGGTGGGGAGCACCCGATGTTAGGGAGCGCGCGGGGGCGGAGGATGCCTGCGGTATGACATCCCGTTCGTCCCCTCCGGCGTAAAGGAAACTGCCTCCATGCGACCTCCCCACCGGTTACGGCGCTGGCTCCTGCTCGGGCGGCTGGGCCTTGTCGGGCTCGTGGCCGCCATCGTCGCGACCGTGCTGGCCGGCGGGCCGGCCTCCGCCGGGCCGAACCTGCCCCGGCCGACCACAGGGCCGATCAAGCCGACGCTCAAGCCGGTGCCGAACTTTCCCCCGCCCCCTGTGACTCCGCCGCCGACCACCGAACCGACCACCGAACCGACCACCGAGCCGACGAAGCGCACCTACAAGTGGGCGACGGTCGGCGACAGCTACACCAGCGGCGAGGGCGCCAGCCACGGCAGCGTCTACGTCGGCTATCCCACGGAGTCGTTCAAGCACCAGTCCGGGTACGCCCCCGCCCATCTGGCCTGGGCCTACCTGCAGCAGGGCCGCTATCCGATCGGCTCGTACACGATCCTGCCGCAGGAGATCCGCTCCACCTGGGGCGGCGACGAGATGCACTTCAACGCCTCGTCAGGGGCCGAGACCAAGCACCTCAAGCAGCAGCAATGCGAGAACAAGAGCTGCAGCGTCGTACGCAACCCGCCCCAGCTCGACGGCGTTCCCGCAGACACCGACATCGTCTACTTCGGGCTCGGCGGCAACGACGCCGGCTTCGGGTCGCTGCTGTCGTCCGCGATCGCCTCGCACTACGTCGGCTGGCTGAAGGAGGACATCCACGATCCGTCGATGCCGAACTACCAGGCGCGCGACGTGGAGCTCGAGGTGAAGCGGCTGCTGAAGCGGATCCCGCAGGTGTCGGCGAACGTCGAGCAGGCCCTGGTCGACACGCATGCCAAGGCGGGCAAGGCGGCGATCGTCGTGGCGCTCTATCCGCTGGCTGTCAAGGCGTCCGGCAACGCCGGCATCACCCAGATCACCGGCGCCGCGCTGGACCAGATGTATCCGTTCGCCGCCGCCGTCAACCAGGCGATCAAGGACGCGGTCGCGAACTTCCGCGCCAGGTACCCCTCGGTCAAGCTGCACGTCTTCGACCCGAACACGGCCGGGCCGAACGGCACCAGCGTGGTGGCCGGACATGAGCTCGGTCAGGCGGCGCCGTACTTCAACGGGCTGAAGGTCCGCAAGGAGCTCATCGGCAACACCAAGGTCTTCAAGATCGCCCAGGAGAGCTTCCACCCCAACGAGCCGGGCGCGGTGGCGATCGGCAAGGCGCTGGCGACCTTCATGGCCGGCGCGTTCCCCGACCTGTTCCCGAACGGGCCCGACTTCACCAACGTGCACGCCAACCCGATCGCCGACGCGCAGGACCCGGAGGCGGAGCGGGAATTCGAGGAATGGGCGCTTGCTCACCCCGAGCTGATGTGCGAGGGGGCCGAGATCGACAGCATCTGTCACTACATCCGCCCCAACGGCGAGACCAAGTTCCCGGTGACCATCGTGACCGACCCGATCCCGTTCCCCGCGATTCCGGGGGCGCAGGTGGTCAGCGGTGGCATCGGCGGTGGTGGTGGCTACGGAAGCGGCTACAGCTGGATTCCGGCCACGTACACGTACCCGACCGGGGAGCCGGGCGAGCACGGCGGTTCGAGCACCGTCCCTGGCGGCGGCACCGGCGGTAGTTCGGGTGGCGGCACCGGCGGCGGCACCGGCGGCGGCACCGGCGGCGGCACCGGCGGCGGCACTGGCGGAAGCACCGGTGGCGGTACCGGCGACGGTGGCGGTACCGGCGACGGTGGCGGCTCGGGCGACGGCAGCGGCTCCGGTACCGGGACCGGGACGGGCGGCACCGGCGGGGCCACGAACACGCCCACCGGCGACCCGTGCAAGCCCACCCAGGTGGAGCCTGGCGGCGGTGGTTCCATGCAGGTCTCGACGTCCGTGGTGAGCGGCGGCGGCCTCCGGCTGCCCCTCCAGCTCTTCTGGATCCAGTTCTCCAAGACCAAGTCGCACCCGGACCCCTGCTCGCCCAGCATCCACATCAACGACGACATCACAGAGATCACCAACGAGGAATGGGCGTAGGAACGCCCCGGAGCCGCCGGACGGTCACGAGCCGGCCGGCGGCTCCGGCCGTCCGGCCGGGAGGTCGCCGCCGGCCAGTCGCCGGGCCAGCGCCACCCGTGACCGCACGTCGTACTTGCTGAAGATCCGCGACACGTGCGTCTCCACCGTCTTCTGGCTGACCTGGAGCCGCTCGGCCACCTCGCGGTTGGTCAGCCCCTGGCTGATGAGCTCGGCCACCTCCCGTTCCCGCCCGGTCAGCGCCGTCTCCCGCGCCGCGTGCCGCTGCCCCCTGGCGGCCAGCCGCCGTTCCACCCGGGTCAGCCGCCCGGCCAGCCAGTCCGCCCCGGACTCCCGATAGGCGGCCTTGGCCCGCCCGATCTCGGCGCGGCCGGCCGCCGCGTCGCCCATCCGGTCGTGGAGGGTGGCGAGCAGCTGATGGGCCAGGCCCCGCTCCACGACCGCGCCGCTCTCGGCGAACCGCTCGACGGAGATCCGGGCGGCGGTCACGGCCCCGGGCAGGTCGTCGTGACCGCTCAACGCGCGGGCGCGGGCGTCGTGGGCGAGCCCGAGCCGGTACGGGAGGTCGCCGGCGGCCTCGACCGCCGCCGCCGAGCGGGCCAGCGCGGTGGCCACGTCGCCGTCGGCGCCGGCCCGGATCGACTGCACGGCCAGCCGTTCCACCTCGGTGTCGCGGGTCAGGACCGGTGGCAGCCGGGGGTCGGGCCCGGCCCGCCCGGCCAGCCGTACGCGGGCCACCGGCACGTACGCCATCGCCTGCCACCACGCGGACCCGGGTCCGTCGGCGGCCAGCGAGCCGGCCAGCGCCAGGGCGGCCTCGATGCCGTGCCGCCACAGGACCGGCAGGAGCAGCACGCACCGCGCCATCGCCAGCGTCTCGCTGCTACGGATGTATTCGGAGGCCGCGGCGGCGTGCTCGGCGATCTCGATGGCCTCCGCCAGCCGCCCCGCCCTGGCGTTGAGCTGCGCCTGCCCGATCAGCAGGTACGGCATCGCGTAGCTGCGCCCGGACATCGTGGCCAGCTCGACCCCCCGGGTCAGATGGCGTTCGGCGTCGGCAGGCCGGTCCAGGAAGATCTCGCTCCACGACAGCGGCGCGATCAGCTCGACGTGCGGCACGAGGGCGGTGTCGGAGGCGCTGTCCATCAGCCAGCCGGCCCGCCTGCTGTGCGCCCGCGCCGCCGCCAGGTCGCCGTCCTGCATGCAGGCCACCCCCATGAGCGCGTACGCCGCCGCCTCCAGCGCGGGATCGGCCCTCTCCGACACCAGCGCGAGGGCTTCGCGCGCATGCCGCCTCGCGCCCCCGGGGTCCGAGCGCAGCATCGCCACGGCGGCCAGCTCGGCCAGCAGCTGAGCGCGTACCCGCCCCTCGGCCTTACGGGTCTGCGCGCTCAGCAGCGCCTGCGCCTCGTCCAGCCGCCCGAGCATGCGCGAGATCACCGAAGAGAAGGCCACCGCGGCCGAGGCCACCTCGGGCGGCAGGTGGATGACCTCGTGCAGGATGCGCCGGCTCTCCGTCAGCGAGCCCATCACGCCGGTGCCGCGCGCCAGCCCGGTGAGCAGCCTGCCCCGGTACGGGACGAGGTCGTCGCGCTCCGGCAGCACCCGCAGCGCCTCGCGGAGCAGCCGTACGGCGGTCGCCGGAGCCGAGTCCAGGTAGGCGATGCCCGCGTCGCCCAGCGTCCTGGCGGCCCGCTCGTCACCGGGCTCGGCGCACCGCTCGGTGTGGTGGGCCAGCAGCGCGAGCGAGCCGTCGGTGCGGCGCAGGTGGCCGGCGACCCTGGCGTGGGCGGCCACCCGCCAGGCCGCCCCGCACGTGTCGTACGCGGCGGCCCGCACCAGCGGATGCCGGAAGGCGAACCGCGCGCCCGCCAGCGTGCCGAGGCCGTGCCGGCACAGCTCGTCCACGGCGGCGGCGGCGCTCGCCGCGTCCAGCTCGGCGACGTGGGAGATGACGACGGGCGAGGCCAGTTCCCCGGCAACCGCCGCCGCGTGGGCCGCCCGCCGGCCGGCGGGGGTGAGCCGGTCCAGCTCCCGGCGCAGCACGGCCAGCAGCGTCTGTTCGAGGGCGAGCGTGGCGCCCGGCCGCCCCTCGGCCAGCTCGCTCAGGAGCCGGTCGTCGGCGTCCAGCAACGCCCGCAGGAACAGCGGGTTGCCGCCGCTGGCCCGGTACATCAGCCGCCGACGGCCCGGGTCCATCTGCGGCGGCACCAGCAGCGCCGCCGCGTCCTCGTCGAGCGGGGCCAGGCTCAGCCGGGTGACGTGCGGGTCCCGCCGCGCGACGGCCTCGGCGACCACGGGCGGGACGGTGCCCGTGCGGCAGGCGAGGGCCAGCGTGAACCCAGCGGCCGGCGGGCGGCGGAGCAGGAACTCGGTCAGTTCGAGCGAGGGCGCGTCGGCCCAGTGCAGGTCGTCCAGCGCCACCACGGCGCCGCAGTCATCGGCCAGCCGGGCCAGGAACGACCGGATGCCGCGGTAGGTGTGGTAGCGATCGAGCTGGTCGGCCTTGCCCGCCGACAGCAGTGTGCCCAGCGCCGCCTCCGCGGGCCCGCCTTCGGGAGCGGTGTCGGACAGGCGGGTGAAGGCGTCCACGTAGACGCCGAACGGGACGAGCCGCTCGAACTCGGTGGCGCTGCCGGCCAGCACCGTGCGCCCGGCCGCCTCCGCCCGCTCGACCAGGTACTCCAGCAGCCGGGTCTTGCCGACCCCCGGCTCCCCGTCGATGAGCACCAGGCGGTGGCCGCCGGCGATCGCGGCCTCCACCAAGGACCTCTCTCCGGCCCGCCCCACCAGCTCGGGCCGTAACACCGCGTCGGTCATCGCAGACCCCCGGTCCCGCAGAAAGCCGCCCCAAGACACGGATGATCTTACCCAGGGCGTGCGGGGCCGCACAGGGGCAGCACACTGGCGATACGGGAGAAAGACACCGCGGCCGGGGTTCCCGCCGGCGCTGATCGAACAGTCCGTTGTGCCCGCTCCTCGACCGGCGCTCAGGCCGCCGCGCCGTGGCGTACCAGCCGCCGCAGCCCCCTGAGCTCCAGCCCGGCATAGACGGCCACCACCAGCGCCCCGACCAGCAGGAAAGCCACCCCCAGACCGGTCAGCGGAATCACGCCCGCGAACGCCAGGACCACCAGCGCCACACACGACAGCGCGTTGCCGGCGACGACGAGCGCCACGTACCGCGCGGGGATCCGCGGATAGCCGGCGATGAGGCCGAGCGCGGCGGCCCCGCCCAGCATGGCCACGCCGAACGGGATGGACCACGCGGTCGGCAGGCCGAGCGGGCCGCTGAGCGGCCTGGCGGCGGCGAGCATGACCACCCCGAAGACGGCGGTGCTCCACCCGTCGATCCGCAGGACGGTGCGCAGCGGGGCGGCCGCGTCGCTCTGCGGGCGCCGGGCGGTCCCGGTCGGCGTGCTCATATGGATCTCCTTCATCCGGAATGGTCCCTGACCGGATACGACCCTGTCACCGCGGCGGTCACGAGATCAATAACCTCGGAGGTCATGACCGCGCCCACCTGGCGGTGCCCTATCCTCCTCGGCATGGAACAACCGTCCCGGGTGGGGGCGCTGCTGCGGCAGTGGCGGCAGCGTCGCAGGCTCAGCCAGCTCGCCCTGGCCAACCTGGCCGGCACCTCCGCGCGGCACCTGTCCTACATGGAGAACGGCCGCGCCCGCCCGAGCCGGGCCATGCTGCTGCGCCTGTCGGCCGCGCTCGACGTGCCCCTGCGCGAGCGCAACACCCTGCTGCTGGCCGCCGACTACGCCCCGGCCTACCAGGAGAGCAGCCTCGACGACCGCTACATGGCCTCCATCCGCGCGGCGCTGGAGACCATGCTGACCGCGCACGAGCCGTACCCCGCCGTCGTGGTCGACCGCCTGTGGAACGTGCTGCTGGGCAACCGCGCCATGGGCGTGCTCATGGACGGCATCCCGCCGCACCTGCTGCAGCCGCGGCCGAACGTGTTCCGGCTGGCCCTGCACCCCGAGGGCCTGGCCGCGCGGCTGGCCAACCTCGGGGAGGTGCGGGCGCTCTTCCTCGAACGGCTCTCGCGCCAGGCCGACGCCACCGGCGACGCCGACCTCCAGGCACTGTACGAGGAGGTGTCCGCCTATCCCCTGCCCCCGGACGGGGACACCCCCGGCGACGCAGCCTCGCGACACCGCCCGAGCCCGATCCAGGTGCCGTTGCGGATGCGCACTCCGTTCGGCGAGCTGGCGATGTTCAGCACCATGGCCACCTTCGGCGCCCCGGCCGACGTGACGCTGTCGGAGCTGGCGATCGAGCTCTTCTACCCGCTCGACGACTTCACCGCCGACACCCTCCGCTCCCTGCACCGCTGAACCGGCCGCCCCCGCAGTGATTCCTTCTGACGCGGCCGGGTCACAGCGGCGCGGCGGGCCGCGCTCGCCGGGCCGGGTCCTGATCGTCACGCTGATCGTCGTGGCGACGCTCTTCCTGGCCTTCCGGGTCGCCGTCGTCCTGTCGACGGAGGCGCATGTCGGCAGCGGCTTCGACGACCGGCGGTTCGACCGGCTGGAGACGGAATTCGATCGCCGGCAGGCGGCCTTCGCCAAGGCCGGCGCCCGGATGCGGGAGCTGGCGGCCGCCCACCCGCGGGCCGGACGGATCGGCTGGAGCCAGGCGCTGATCTGCGTGCGCGAGGCCGGAGAGGCTGAAGCCTGCAAGCCGACGACTCCGGAGGACAAGGCGGCGTACGAGGCTCTGCCGGGCGCCGACGTGATCGTGCGCCAGGCGAAAGACGACGGGCGCACGTTCTTCCGCTTCTACGGGGACGACCCGCCGCGCTACACGATCATGCACGTGACCGACGGCACGGACGTGGCGGCGTACGCGAAGGAACGCGGGTTCCGGAGCAGCCGGGCGCTGAAGCCGGGGTGGGCGCTCCTCGGGCCGATCCCCGACGAGGACCGTGAGGACGAGCAGTGGCAGTAAGGCTCGGGCATGTCACCGACCCGGCCTTCGGACGTGCGCATGCGCACCGTGGTGCCCGAGCAGCGCGCCGTGCCGATCCGGAACCGCCGGCCGCGTACCTTCGGCAGCGCCTGAAACACTTTTTCATGGTGGATTCACAGGTCCAGGACGAGGCGGGGGGAGCGCGAGCGGGACACGCACGCGTACATGCGGCCCGGCGCGGCGCCCACGTCGTCGCGGTGCTCGGGCTCGCCCTCCAGGACGGTCACCTCGCAACTGCCGCAGACGCCCTCCCGGCATCCGGCCGGCACGGGCAGCCCGGCGTGATTCAGCGCGTCCAGCAGCGACTCGTCCGCGGGCACCGGTACCGTCCGCCCCGACCGGGCGCACGCGACGTCGAACGCGGTGTCCGGCCCGAACGTCCTGGGCTGCGGGCGGAACCGCTCGACGTGCAGCCGCTCCGCCGGGAAGACGGCCTCGCAGTCGGCCAGCAGGGAGGCGGGGCCGCAGCAGTACACGACGGTCTCCGGCGCCAGGCCGGCGGCCAGCGCGGCGAGGTCGGGGCGGCCGTCGTGCCCCGTGGCCACGATCGTCACCCGGTCGCCGTAGGCGGCGCGCAGCTCACCGGCGAAGGGCATGGACGCGTACGTGCGCCCCGCGTACACCAGCGAGCAGGGGACGCCCGCGCCGGCGGCGGCCCGCAGCATCGGCACGATGGCGGTGATGCCGATCCCGCCCGCGAGGAAAAGGTAGGAGGGGGCGGGGACGAGCCGGAAGGTGTTGCGGGGCAGCGACACCTCCAGCGTGCGGCCCTCGCGGAGATAGCGGTGAACGTAGTCGGAGCCGCCCCGGCTGAGCCGTTCGTGGCGCACCGCGATCCGGTAGCGTTCGCGGTCCCGCGGGTCTCCGCACAGGGAGTACTGTCTGGTCAGCCAGTTGGGCAGGGCGAGGTCCACGTGCGCGCCCGGCTCCCAGGGGGCCAGCGGGCCGTGCGCGCCGCGCAGGATGAGGGCGACGACGTCCTCGGCGGGACGGTCGATGCGGTCGAGGATGGTGAGCTGCATGGTCTGCCTCCGTCCCGGTCAGTACAGCTTGCGGTAGCCCTCTTCGAGGCGAGCCTCGAGGAGCCGCGGATCGACGTCGAGCCCGAACTGCGCGACCGCCATCTCGCCGAGCGTCGGCAGCTCGCCGGCGAGCGCCTGGCCGGCCGGGTCCCACAGGCGGGAGCGGATGAGCGCCCGGCCGCAGTGGAAGTAGACCTCCTCGACGTCCACCGCGATGGCCAGCTCCGGCGTCCTGGCCTCGGTCTGCATGCGGGCCAGCACGTCGGGCTCGTCGGTGGCGTACGCGCGGCCGTTGACGCGCAGCGTCTCCCGCGAGCCGGGGACGAAGAACAGCAGCCCGATCCCGTCGTTCTCGGCGAGGTTGCGGAAGGAGTCGGCGATCCTGTTGCCGGGCCGGTCGGGGATGGCGAGCAGGTGCTCGTCGAGGACCTTCACGAAACCGGGGTAGTCGCCGCGCGGCGAGCAGTCGGCGCGGCCGGACGCGTCGGCGGTCGCCATCGTCAGGAAGGGGGAGTGCGCGATGAATCGGCGGGTGTGCTCGCCGATGTGGTCCTGGATCTTACTCTTGATCATCGCGTCGGGCTCGCCGAGCCGTTCGCGGACCTGTTCCATGGACACCCGGCGCGGCCGCCGCTCGGCGACTGGCGCGTTTTGCCTGGTCATGGCACCATTATGAGCAATTATTCAGTTCTTGCGCTACTCGCTTTTGCGTTCTTCCCCGGGAGGTCAGCGGTGTCGAGGGACCCACGGCTCCACCCGCGCAAACAGCCGCGGCAGTTCCGCGCCGAGCTCACCCGCCGGCGCATCTTGGAGGCGGCTGCTCAGGTTTTCGCGGAGTACGGCTACGCCGCCGGCACCACCAACCGCATCGCCGAGCGGGCGCGCGTGTCGATCGGATCGCTGTATCAGTACTATCCGAACAAGGACGCCATCCTGCTGGAGCTGATGCTCGCCCACCTCGACAGCGGCGCCGCCGAGGCCGCCCGCCGCCAGTCCGGGGAGCTGCCGGGCACGGCGGAGGGCCTCATGCGCGTCTTCGTGCAGGCCGCCATCGCCAACCACCTGGAGGACCCGCGGCTGCTGCGCGTCATGGTCGAGCAGGCACCGCGCTCCCCGGAGCTGCTGCAACGCGTCTACCAGGACAAGGACCGGCGCAACGCCTACACCCGCGACCTGCTGCGCCGCTACCCCGAGGTGCGGGTGTCCGACGTGGAGACGGCCGCCCGGATCATCAACGCCACGATCGAGCTGGTCGTGCACCAGGTCGTGGCCGAACGCGAGCCCGTGGACCTGAAGCGCCTGGAGGACGAGCTCGTCGCGATGTTCACCCGCTACCTGACGTCGGCCTGACCGGCGGCGGCGGACGGCGGGCGGCGGGCGGCGGCGGGCGGCGCAGCTGTCCGAGCGGATCGGGGTCGGCGAGCGCGTCGCGCACCCACTGCCGTTCCAAGGTGGGGACGGGCTCGTCGTCGCCGGCGACGGCCAGGTCGAGGACGCTGGTGAGGCGCTGGACGGCCTGGGACAGCTCGAAGGCTCGTGGACGGTGCGCTCTCCGGAGCCGTACGGCGAGCGCACCGTGCACCGCTTCCCGTTCTCCGACCAGTACACCCTGCCCGCCACCCTCGGCGTCGCCTCGGCCCGCACCGGGCTGTGCCTGGACTCGCGCCTGGTCACCCGGCTGCTGTCACTGGCCGGCCGACCGGCCGTCGCCCGGGGCCGCCCACATCGAGCAGCTCGTGGACCCCGTGCCGTTCCTGGCCGAGCCGGCCACCGGCGGATTCGCCCTCGACCTCGGCGACGACCCGCGGGACACGCCCGCCTGACCGCCGCCCCGGCACGCTCCACCCGCCGGGCGGCTCCGCACTCGACCAGATCGTCCAGGTGGCGGGCAGCACACCGCGCACGCGGACCACCGCGATGGCCGTGGGTGCCGGACGCCTTCACCGCTCCCACGCTCGGGGGAACGGTGCGGCTCCGGCCAGGGTCACCTCACAGCCCGGGGGCCGCGATCACCGCACTGATCGCTGCGCTCAGCAGCAGAGTCACGCCCATCGCCGGTCCGGCCAACCGGCTGCTCGGTGTGGTGGTGCCGCGCAGGCGCCGCGCCACCACACCGAGGACGACCAGCTGGACGACGCCGACGACGGCCACCCCGATGTCGTTCAGCAGCAGCGCCAGGGGCAGGAAATGCGCCGCCACGACGATCGCGACCCACCACGCCATCCACCGGGGCGCCCCGCGCCTGGCCAGGACGAGGCACCCGGCTCCCGCGGCGAGGACCTCGGCCGCGACCAGGAGGCCGAACCATGCGTACTTTCCCTCCAACGCGCTCGGCTGGTCCCAGTTCGCGACGGTCAGCACCCCGAAGGCCACGGCGAGCCCGACCCCCAGGGCCGACCCCACGCCCAGCGAGATCCGCCAGCTCCGGGGCGGGTCCTCCTGCGACCATCCGAACCACACGAAGGCCATCAGCCCGAACCAGGCCGTGGTGAAGCACAGGTCGCGCAGGAACTCTGTCAGCATGGGCACTCATTTTCTGTGGTCCGGCAGCCGGAAGGCGGAGCAGGATGTTTCACTTCCGGGCGTCCCGCGGTGTTCGGGCACCGCTGATCATAGTGTCGGCCTTGTTCCCTCTTCTGGTTCGGGCGTTCCGAGATGCCCGGCAGCGACACCCCGGGCGGCTACGGGCGGGTTCGGTCGCCGGCCGGATCGGTGGCGGAGTCGACGGCCTCGGCCAGCAGCTGGGAGAGGCCGTCCAGCGTCGGGTTCTCCAGGATCGTGCGCACCGGCACCCGTAACCCGAGCTCGGTCCGCAGTCGGGACGCCATCCGGACCGCGAGCATCGAATGCCCGCCCAGGGCGAAGAAGTCGTCATGGGGGTCGACTCGCGGCACCTCGAAGAGCTCGCACCAGATCGCGGCGACGACGCCGGCGGTTCCGATGCGGACGCCGTCGGACCCGTCCCCGGCGGTGGAGCTCCTGGCCCTCTCGGAGTACTCGCTCATTCGGCGGTCCCCCGCCCGGACCGAAGGTGTTGCAACCGGTTCCGGCGGTCGCGCAGCCGGGCCGCACGCGCCCGGTCGGGCGGCTCGGCTGCCGCAGGTCCCGTTCCGGGGTCGCCGGCCAGGTGCCGCGCAAGCGTGGCGATCGTCGGGAACTCCAGCAGTGACACCAGCGACGTCTCCTCTCCGGTGCGAGCACCGATCAGGGTGTGTACGGCGGCGAGGGTGAAGGACGTGCCTCCGAGGTCGAAGAAGTTGTCGTCGAGCCCGATGTCGTCGCGGCCCAGCACCTCCCGCCAGATCTGGATGAGGTTCTGCTCCAAGCCGGCGCGGGCCGACGTCGTGAGAAGGGGGCGGGGCGCCGCCGCCGGCGCCGGGCCCGGGGGCCGGGGGACGACGACCCCGTCTGGGCTGGGCAGGGACCGGATCGGGGCCGCCGGCTCCGCGACGGCCGCGACCAGCAGCCGCTCGAAGTGCGCGGCCATCCGGGCCACGGTGTCGGCCTCGAACAGGTCGACCCGGTAGGTGAGCGTCAGGTCGAAGTCGTCCCCGCCCCCGGCCGAGCGGAAGACCACCATGTCGAAGTCGACCTTCGCCCCGGTCGGCGGGAGGTCGATGGCCGTGGCGCGCAGCCCCGCCAGGCGTGGGCTCACGATCGGCTCCTGCTCGAAGGAGAAGAACGCCTGGACCAGCGGGGCGTGCCCGGGGTCGCGGTCCGGCGCGAGCTCCTGCGCGAGCTGCTCCATGGTGACGTCGCGGTAGGTCAGGACGTCCAGCAGCTCCGACTGGACGGACCGGCACAGGTCGGCGAAGCTCCGGTCGCGGTGGGCCTCGACGAGCACCGGCAGCGTCGTGGCGAAGAACCCGATCACGCTCTCCAGCTCGGCGCGGTCGCGGGCACTCACCGGGACGCCCACCAGCACGTCCCGGGCGCCGGCGAGCTGGGAGAGGAAGGTGGCGTAGGCGGTCAGCACCAGCACGAACGGTGTCACCCGCAGGTCCTGCGCCAGCCGCAACGCCGGTCCCATCACCGCCGCGCGCAGCGTGTGCCGGTGATTGCCCCCGCGCGGGCCGGCGACCGCCGGACGGGGCCGGTCGGTCGGCAGCCGCAGCACCGTCGGTACCCCGGCGAGGCGGTCTCGCCACCAGCCGAGTTGTTCGGCGTCGACGGGGCGGGCCCGCTGCCAGGCCGCGTAGTCGGCGAACTGCAGGGCCGGCGCGGCGCGCTCGGGCCCACCGGCGTACTCCTCCCCCAGCTCGCCGAAGAACACCTGCAGCGACGGGCCATCCGAGATCAGCTGGTGCATCGTGACGACGAGCAGGTGGTGCTCGGGCCCTGCCACGAGCAACCGCGTGCGCAGCAGCGGTCCGCGCTCCAGGTCGAACGGCTCGTCGGCCCACGACTGGGCCACGCGGAGCGCCGCGGCGTCCACGTCCTCGGTCCCGTCGACGTCCAGATCGACGACCGGCAGGCCGGCGACGGGCGCCTCCGTGTCCGGGGCGCCGATCCGCTGGACGGGCTCGAACGGCGGCGCGGTGCCGCGTACGAAGGTCGTGCGCAACGCCTCGTGCCGCGCGACGACGCGCGTGATGGCGCCGCGGAGCCGCGGAACGTCGAGCGGGCCCTCCAGGCGGACCGCCACCGTGATGTTGTACATCGGCGTACCCGGGTGGAGCAGTTCGACCAGGTACAGCGCCCGCTGGGCACCCGACAGCGGCGGCGGCCCCGCCGACCGGTCCAGCGCCGGGATGTGGTCCGGCGCCGCCACGGTGATCTTCTCGATCATGCTGCTCCCTCGGTGGCCAGGGCGAGCCGGTCGACCTTCCCGCTGGGGGTGCGCGGCAACGACCCGACGACGTCTGCCCGGACCGGCACCATGTAGGCGGGCAGCCGGTCGCGCAGGCCCGCGAGCAGGCCCGCCGTCCAGGCCGAGGCGTCCTCCGGAGCCGCCTTCGGCACGAGGAACGCACGGAGGTTCCGGTCCTCGGCCGCGGAGCCCGCGACCACCACCACCGCCTGCGCGACGGACGGGTCGGCGGCCAGCACGCTCTCGATCTCTCCCAGCTCGATCCGGAATCCCCGCACCTTGACCTGGGTGTCCTCCCGGCCGAGGAACTCGAGGAGACCGTCCGGGGTGACCCGGCCGAGGTCGCCGCTGCGGTAGGCCGGCACCGCCGGGTCCAGCGGGTCGGTGCGGTAGCTGCGCGCCGTGCGCTCGGGCAGGCCGAGGTATCCGGGCCCGACGGCCGCACCGGTGATCCACAGCTCGCCCACCTCGCCGTCCGGCACCGGCCTGCCGTCCGGATCGCAGACCCGGACGCCGGTGCCGGTGATCGGCCTGCCGATCGAGGGCAGGTCGACCCAGGTGGTCACGTCCGCGGGCAGCTCGTACCAGGTGGCCACGTGGGTCTCGGTCGTGCCCCACTGGTTCACCAGCCGGCAGTCCGGCAGCCGGGTGAACATCGCCCGAATCGCCGCCGTGCACTGCACCTGCTCCCCCGACGTGAGGATCTCGCGCAGCGGGTGCCGCTGCGGGGTCGCCTCGTCGGCGAACAGGGCGAGCGACTGGATCATCACGAACGGGATGAAGAGCCGGTTGACCCGTTCGCGTTCGATGATGTCCCAGAGCAACTGCGGGTCCAGCCGCTCGTCCTCGTCGCAGCAGACCACGGTGCCACCCTCCCCGAGAGCAGTGAGCACCTCCTGGTAGGTCACGTCGAACGACGCGGGGGCGAACTGCAGCGTCCGGTCGCCCGGCCCGCACCCGCTGGCGCCCGCCTGCCAGGCCACGAGGTTGGCGAGGTTGCGGTGGGCGTAGCGCACGCCCTTCGGACGGCCGGTGGACCCGGAGGTGTAGACGATGTAGGCGATGTCGTCGCCGGCCACCTCGGGAGCCTCGAACGCCGGAGCGGGGTCCGGCACCGGCCGGGACGGACCGGCGGAGGCGTAGCAGACCTCCCCGTCGGTCGCGACGACGCTGAAGCCGCCCAGCCGGGAGAGGGGGCCCTGATGGCCGACGGCCAGCTCCACGCCGGCGTCGGCGCACATGAACCGCAGCCGCTCGGCCGGGTATCCGACGTCCAGCGGCACCGCGGTGCAGCCGGAGCGCAGCAGCCCGACCAGCGCCACGACCAGGTCCGCCGACCGTTCCAGGTGCACGCCGACGGCCGTGCCGGGAGCGGCGCCGAGCTGCGCGAGCCGCGCCGCGACCTGCGCGGACCGCTCCCACAGGGTGCGGTAGTCGAGGGCCTCGCGGGCCGAGCGGACCGCTGCGGCGTCCGGCGTCCGCCGCACGTGCTCGGCGACCGCGCGCAGCACCGGGACCGTGGTGCCGGAATCGGGACTCATTTACGCCACTCCTCAGTCGTCGCCTGGACCAACGTGATCCGGTGCGGTCGCTCAGCGCGCAGCAGGACGCGGTTGAGCGCGTGCTCGATCTCGGCCGCCTGCCGCGGCCCCGGGTCGTCCACCGCGACGTCCAGCCCGTAGCGCAGCTCGTGACGTTCGTCCCGGTAGACGGTGGTGGTGGCGCGCCGGACGCCGGGCACCCCGGCGACGATCCGCCGTACCGAGGGCAGCCAGATCTTCTCCCCGCCGACGACGACCGACTCGCCGGACCGGCCGCGGAAGTAGTGGTAGCCGTCGGCGTCGATGTCGAAGCGGTCGCCGGTGTTGATGGTGTTCGCGGCGGTCGGGGCGCCCCCGGGGAGCCGCCGGCGCAGCACCGTGTCGGATTCGACGACGAGCTCCGCACCGGGCCCGTCGCCCGCGGCGTCGCGCAGGTACGTCCGCACCCCGGGCAGCGGGCGGCCGACCGAGCCCCAGCGGTGCTCGGGCTCGCGGTGCGCGGCGAGCGTGGTCACCCGCGGGCCGGCCTCGGTGAGGCCGTAGGTGAGGTAGAGCTCCTCCTGCACGCCGTGGGCCAGCAGGGCGCCGACGTGCCTCGGGGCCAGCTCGTCGCCGCCGACGGTGAGCACGCGCAGGGCGGGCCCGGCAGGCGGTTCCGTGGCCAGCCGGACCGCCGCGCTGGGCGTCAGCGAGGACACCGTGACCTCGTGGGCGCGGATGGTCTCGGCGAAGGACCGGGGGGTGAACGGCGGTCCGGAGACGACCAGCCGCGAGCCCCGTACGAACGCGGCCAGCGCCTGCGCGACCAGGCCGTAGGAGTAGTACAGGGGCAGGGACACCAGGACCGTGTCGTCCGGGCGCTGGCCGATGGCGGTGGCGTGGCGGCCGGCGTTGCGCAGCAACGCGTCGAAGCCGTGCAGGCAGCCGCTGGCGATCCCGGAGGTGCCCGAGGTCATCAGCACGACCTCGCCCGGCCGGTACTGCCGGCGCGCCCCGCTCTCCAGCAGCGCCGCCTCACACCGGCCGCCGAGCGGGTGCACCGCCACCGCCCCGTACCGCGCCGGGTCGATCCGGGGCGCGATCAGTGCCGCGCCGCCCAGATGCCGGCGGATCTCGGCGATGCGCGCTGCTCCCGCCATCGGAGGGAGCAGCACCGGGACCGCCCCGGCGAGCAGCGCCCCGAAGAACGCGGCGAGGGCGATCCTGCCGTTCGGCATCGCGATCAGCAGCGGGGAGCCGGGCGGCAGGTCCAGGCCGGCGATCGCGTCGACGACGGCCCCGGGCTCGTCGGACCCGCCGGGCCCGCCGGGCCCATCGCCGGACACGCTGCCGGACACGCTGCCGGACGCGCTGCCGGACGCGCTGCCGGACGCGCTGCCGGGCCCCTGTCCGGCGTCCACGGACGCGGCCAGGAAGGCCAGCACGGCGGCGCGCTCCGGGACGCCCGGGGCGCTCGCGCTCACCGCGGTGCTCCGGACGGACGCAGGGCCGGTGCGGGCCCGGCCATGACGCACCACACCTCGTGCCCCCGCAGCGGATCGTGGTGGTGGACGGCGACCACGACCTGGCTCGCCGCGCCGGTCCGCAGCCAGTGCCGGGCCATCGTCCGGGCCGCGGGCATCCCTTCCGCCGGATCGGTGGTGATCACGAGGGTGGGTCCTCGCAGGCCGTGCACCATGCAGACGAGACTGATCGGTCCACCGGGGCTCGCACCGGCGAACCGCATCGGCGAGAGACGCCCGCCTGGGACCGCGCGGGCGATCCCCGACATCGTCTCCGCCGTGCCGTACGCGCTGACCAGGACCATCGCCGTGGTCTCGGCCGCCTGTGCCGCCTCCGGGCACCCGGCCCACAGTTCGTCGACGGCCTCGAGGAGCGCCCACGAAGCCGGGTCGGCGTACAAGGAGGGGATACGCCGGGGCGGCGGCGCCGTCGCGAGCCGGGCGAGCCGGGCCGCGGCCAGCGGGACCAGCCCGTCTGCCTGCAGTGCCGGCAGGTCCTCGACCGGCGTGTGGCCTTCGTGACCCGTCACGCGGGAACCTCCAGCGCGAGGCAGGTGGTGAACCCGCCGAACCCGAGCGTGACACTGAGCCCGACGTCACCGGTGAACGGCAGTGGCGCGGCGCCGGTGGGGAGGGGCAGCGGGAATCCCGGCATCACCGTGCTCAGCCCGTGCACGGGTGGCACCTGTTTGTCCCGCAGGGCCAGAAGCACGGCGACGGCCTCCAGCGCCCCGGTGGCTCCCAGCGTGTGGCCGAACGCGCCCTTGGTCGCGAACACGACGGGCCCCGACCCGTTCGGGAACGTGCGCGCGAAGCCGCGGCTTTCGGCCTCGTCGTTGACCGGAGTGCCGGAGCCGTGCGCGTTGAGCACACCGACCTCGCCGGTGCGGCGGCCGGCCGCGGCGAGCGCGGCGCTCGCCGCGTGCAGGATGGTGCCGCCGCTCGGGTCCGGGGCCGTCGGGCCGGCGGCGTCGTTCGCCGAGCCGGTGCCGGACAGCCGGCCCCGCACGCGAGCCCGGCGCGCCCGCGCCGAGCGAGCGCGCTCGAGCACGAGGAAGGCCGCGCCCTCCCCGAGGATCGTGCCGTCGTGGCTCTCGTCGAAGGCCCGCAGCGCGGTGGGCGACATGGTGCCGAGCGCGGAGTGCCCCAGTCGCTTGGCCGGGGTCAGGACGTCCACGCCGCCGACGACGCAGATCTCCTCCTCGCCCTCGGCGATCAGGGCGGCTCCGGCCAGTATCGCGTCCGAACCGGCCGAGCAGGCGGTGCTGACCACCAACGGCCGGCGGGCCATGCCCACCGTCGTCGCGAGCACGTCGCCCCACCGGTCCAGCCCGTCGGGCGGAACGTCCAGGTGTGAGCCGAAGCTGGTGCCGGCCACCAGGCGCAGCCGCGGGTCGGTGATGTCGAGCCCGGCGTCCGCCACGGCGGCCCGCAGGGTCCGGGCGCCGAGTTCGCGCTGGCGTACGACCGGGTCGAGCTCCATCGGCAGGTCCGCCACGACGGCCGCCCGGTCGTTGCGCAGCGGGTGGTCGCCCGGCACCGTCGTCACCCCGCTCGCCCCGGCCAGCAACGCCCGCCACACCTGGTCGAGGCCCGATCCCAGTGCCGTGGACCAGGCCATGCCGGTGACCAGCGCGCCGGTCACCACCACTGGTGTCCCATGTCGGCGGCCTTGCGCCGGACGAGGCTGGCGCGGAACGCCGCGACCGTCGTGGAGTCGACGGCCGCCCGGCCGGAGAAGAAGAACGTGGCGCCCAGCAGGCGGTCGGCCTCGATGGTGATCGTCACCGTGTCACCGGGGGCGACGATGCGGAAGAAGCGGGAGTTCATCGCACCGATCAACGTCAGCTCGTCGTCGGCGAGGCGCGAGGTACTGAGCTGGAACAGGATGATCCCGGACTGCGCGAACGCCTGGCTCAGGTGGCTGGCCGGGAAGATCGCGCGCTCCGGGAAGTGCCCCGCGATCGCGTCCATCTGCGCCGACACCGACAGGCTGCTGACCAGCCGCACGCCCGGCTCGTAGTCCAGCACGCGGTCGAGGTAGAGCATCGGGTGCCGGTGTCGCAGCCAGCTCTTGATTTCGGTGAAGCCCATGGTCCGGCCCGGCTCGGCCGGCGTGTCCCGGCCGGGCGCGCCGGCCGGCACGGCTTCGGATTCAACGGTGGACATCGGAACGGCTCTCCTCGAGGACGGCGTGCAAGGCGGGGAAAAGCGGGCAGGGCGCACCGGTTACGCGGTCGGTCAGGGCCACGACGAGGGAGCCGGTGGCGAGTTCGACGCCGTCCGCGGCCCGCTGGATCGTCGTGTCGATGCGGGCCCGCGCGGCGCCGAGGTGCCCGACGACGGGTCTCAGGCTCAGCTCGTCGGGGTATCGCGCCGGGGCGCGGTACCGGGTCGTCGCCTCCGTGATGACGAGGTCGAACCCCTCACGCGCGAGCACACCGAGGCCCACGCCGAGCCGTTCGAGGTTCGCCAGTAGCGCCACCTCGAACAGGTTCGGATACCGGGCGAAGTGCATCACGCCGGACGCGTCGGTGTCGGCATGCTCGACGCGCCGGTGGACCGGCAGCAGCCGCGGGTCCGGGGGCGCCGACGGGGTGGCCGTCATGCCGCGAGCTTCCGCAGGGCACGCGACCCCGCCGCCAGCCGCGCGACGATCGTCTCGACGTCCGCGGCGCTCACCACGAGCGGGGGCGCCACCCGCATCGTCGGGTACACGTAGCGCAGGCCGCGCGAACGGCGGCCGGCCCCGGACATGAACTCCACGTACACGCCGTTGCGGATCATGCAGCTGCGCAGCTCGCCGATGCGGGCGGCGGCGAGCTCGGTCAGCTCGATCCCGTGCAGCAGGCCCGCGCCGCGAGTCTCCCGGTACAGGTCGGGGAACTCCGCCACCACGTGTTCGCGCAGCAGCCGGCCCAGCAGGGCGCCCGTCTCCGCGGAACGCTCCACCAGCCCTTCCGCGACGATGTGCTCGATTCCGGCCCGGATCACCGCGCACGTGAGGGGGCGCAGGTCGGACGTGGACACGGCGCCGGTCGGGCGCACGCCCAGCTTGCGGCGGGCGATGACCATCGAGGTGGACAGCGCCCCCATGCCGAGGCTCTTGCCGATCACGGTGATGTCGGTGGGGATCGGCCCCTCGTCGTCGGTCATCGCGAAGAACCGGCCGGTCTTGGCGAAGGTGAGGACCTCGTCCGCCACCAGCAGGGCGCCGCTCCGCTCGGCGAGCGCGGCCAGCTCGCGCAGGTAGCCCTGCTCCGGCACCAGGATGCCGGCGTCGCCCTGGACCGGTTCGACCACGACCGCCAGCACCCGGTGCCCGTTGGCGGCGAACCACTCCCGCGCCGCCCCGGTATCGCCGAACGGGATGTGGTCGGTGCTGAAGCCGAACTGCTCCGGGGCGATGGCCGGCAGGCCGACCCGGTAGTGGCGGCGGTTGATCAGCGGGAGCAGTCCGCCCGACCAGCCGTGCCACGCCCCCTCGAACCCGAGCACGAGGTCGCGCTGCTCGGCCCCGGGCACGGCCCGCAACCGGCGCTGGTCGAAGCGCGACTCGAGGACGAGGCGCAGGGCGAGCTCCATGCCCTCCGAGCCGGAGTTGCGGCCGCTGACCCGGTAGTCCGTCGCGGGGAACCGGCCGGCGAACAGCCCGCCGGCGCCGAACAGCCGCTCCAGCAGCAGTGAACGCTCCGAGGAGGCGATCTCGTCGGTCACGTAGCCGGCCTCCCGGACCGAGGTCGCCAGCGCCTCGGCGATCACCGCCGACCCGGCGCCCAGGCAGGCCGAGCCGTACCCGCCGCTGGCGTCCAGCACGTCGAAGGAGCGGCCGGCCCGGCTGCCCGTCAGCTCGACGAAGTGCTGGACGATGCCGGTCGCCCCGGTGCAGCCGAAAGGCAGCGGGTCCCCTCCGTAGTGGTCGAACTGGATATCGCGATCGGACCAGGTCCGGGTCGGCTCGCTCCCCGGAAGCCCGATCACGTCGGTGGCTGACATGGGTGTGTCCTCTCGGCGGCGTTGGGCAAGGGCCGGCCGGGCGTTCAGTCGCCGGCGGTCAGGGAGCTGCCTTGCAGGGTGCGAACGAGGTCGGCGACGGTGCGGATGCTGGTGAAGTTCTCCGGGGTGAAATGGGCGTCGGAGATGGTGATGCCGAACGTGTCCTCGCACTGGACCCGCAACTCGACGAAGCCGAGGGAGTCCAGTCCGAGATCACCGCGCAGCCGGTCGTCAGGTGTCAACCGGGACTCGGGAACCTCGACGAACAGGTTGGTGACCAGCATGGATCCGATGGCTCGCTCGATGTCGTTCACGGGAGTCTCTCCGTAGCTCGGGGAAGTCGGGTGGCGGGGCACCAGGTAGGGGCGTCGCTCGAACGGATAGGTGGGCAGGCGCAGGCGGCGCCGTCGTTCGCCGGAGTGCAGGGCTGCGAAGTCGACCGTCGCGCCGGCCGCCCAGAGCCGGCCGGCCGCGGCGAGCGCCGTCCGGAGACCGGTCGGTGGCCGGCCGGGCTCGTCCAGGACGTCGACGTATACCGGCTCAAGACCGGTCGGTGGCCGACCGGGCTCGTCCAGGACGTCGACGTATACCGGCTCAAGACCGGTCGGTGGCCGACCGGGCCCGTCCAGGGCGTCGACGTATACCGGCTCGGCGGCGCCGGTGGCGGGCGCCGCCGGTCGCTCCGCCCCGATGTGCACGACGATCTGCCCTGGTGCGCCGTCCAGCGCCGCCCGGACGTCGCAGAGCACTGGCCGGCCGGGCCGCGCCGGTGCGCCGTCGGCCACATCCGCGCCGGCTCCGGTGAGCGTGACGAGCAGGCGGGCGGTGTCGGCGGGGCTCAGCTCCGCCGCGATGGCCGCCGCGCAGTGGGCGCCGCGCCCATGCCCGGCCACGGCGTCGGGGTACAGACCCCAGGACATCAGCAGCCTGGCCGTCGCGTACTGCACGGCGAGGTGTGCGGCCGGCCCCGCGGGCGTGCTCTCCAGGTCCGGAGCCGCGAGCAGCGCCCGGCGTAAGTCGTGGCCGAGATGCGGGTGCGCAGCTTCGGCGATCTCGTCCAGGTGGGCGCGGAACACCTGCTCAGCGCCGTGGATCGCGGCGACGGAGCCCGCGCGGTCGTCGCCGGGCTCGGCGAAGAGGAACACGGTGCGCCGCCGGCCCGGGTGTCCCGGACCGTTCCCGGCCGGCGGGCTCCCGCGGAGGGCCGCTATCGCCTCGGGCACGTCCGCGGCGACCACGAAGTGGCGTTCGGGATGCATCGCCCGGCCCGTCTGCAGAGTCCATGCGACGTCGGCGAGATCGGCGTCCGGGTGCCGTTCGAGGTGGTCGGCCAGCCTGCGGGCGACGTTCTGGAGCGCGGGCCGGGTCCGGGCCGAGAAGACCAGCAGGTGCTCCGGTCGCCCCGGGGTCGTCGGGAGCGCGGCGGGCGCCTCGGCCACCACGGCGTGTGCGTTGGTACCGCCGAACGCGAGCACGTTCGTGGCGGCGATCCGGGTCCGTCCCGCGGACTCCCACGGGACGGTCCGGTCGTTGACGACGAACGGGGAGGACGCGAAGTCGATCTCCCGGTTCGGCTCGGTGAAGTTCAGGCTGGCGGGGAGCACGCCATGCTCCACGCAGAGCACTGTCTTGATGAGTCCCACGATGCCCGCGGCCGCGTCGGCGTGGCCGATGTTGGCTTTGACCGATCCGATCCGGCAGTACCCCGTCCGGTCCGTGCTCTGGCGGAACGCCTTGGTCAACCCGGCGACCTCGACCGGGTCACCGAGCGCGCTGCCGGTGCCATGCGCCTCGACGTAGCCGATCTCGTCGGCGCCGACACCGGCCACCAGCTGAGCGGTGCGGGCGGCCTCGGCCGGCCCGGCCACGCTCGGGACGTGGAAGCCCATCTTGCGCCGGCCGTCGTTGTTCACCGCGGTACCGCGGATGACCGCGTGCACGTGGTCACCGTCTTCCAGCGCCTCGGCGAGCGGGCGGAGCACCACCAGGCCCACCGCGCTCGCCCGCACGGTGCCGCGGCCGTGCGCGTCGAACGGACGGCACCGCCCGTCGTCGGCGAAGATGTCGTCCGGGTCGTGCCGCAGCGTCGGGATCGTGGCCGGCACCGAGGCGCCGCCGGCGACCGCCATCGCGCAGTCACCCGCGAGCAGCGAACCGATGGCGAGGTGGACCGCCACCAACGACGAGGAGCAGGCCGTCTGCACCGCCATGGCGGGCCCGGTCAGGCCCAGCTTGTAGGCGATCCGGGTGGCGAGGAAGTCGATGTCGTTCGCCTGCTGGACCCGGGTGTCCGGCAACGGGACGCCCCGGGCGTGCCCCCATGCCCGGACCAGGGCTCCATGGTCGGTGACGGATCCCCCGACGAACACGCCGGTCGGCAGGCGTTCCGGGCCGCCGTGCCCGGCCCGCTCAAGGGCCTCGTGGGCGCACTCCAGCAGCAGCCGGTGCTGCGGATCCATGATCAGGGCGTCCTCGGGCGAGTAGTCGAAGTAGCCGGCGTCGAAGAGCTCCGGATCGCTCAGCAGTCCGTAGGACGGCACGTACCGGTCTGCCGCCGCCGGCAGCTGGTCGGACAGCACCGACACCGATTCCCGGCCGTCGCAGAGGTTGTCCCAGAAGGTCTCGACGTCCGAAGCTCCCGGAAAACGACCCGCCATGGCCGTGACGGCGACGAAACCGCTGTCGTCAACGTCGTCGATAATCATGCAGCTCGGTCTCCGTCGAAATCGATCGCGACGTCAGCGCGGCGGAAGTGATGTCGGGCAGGAAATAATGAGCGGCCCGTACGGGACGACGATCATCAGCGTAACCATGCGTCCGCGCGATCACAGGAAAGGAACGGGTGAACGTCAGACAAATTTCCGATGGCCCGGCGGGACGCGCCGATCGGCCGGGTCGGGCGCCTTGACAAATACTCGGCCCGCTCGGTCTACTGAATTCGCCCGCCAGCCGATCTTCGTATGATTCGCCATGCGCGAATTCAGGCCGCCAAGCCGTTGCGCGGGACACCGCGGGCGTTATTCGTCGCGCATTTCCCACCCCCCCAAAGGACACCATGCCCGATACGACCGTGAACCGATGTCCGGGATGACGACCGACCGGCGGTGGAGCCTGTCCCGGAGCCTGTGGGGCGCGGCGGACTTCCGCAACCTCTGGATGTCCCAGACCGTGAGCCTGTCCGGCACCGGCATCACCCTGCTGGCCCTCCCGCTGGTGGCGCTGTTCGCCCTCGACGCGTCACCCACGGAGATCGGCCTTCTCTGGGCGGCCGAGTACCTGCCGATCCTGCTGGTCGGTCTCCCCGCGGGCGTCTGGGTGGACCGGTTGCCGCTGCGCGCGGTGATGGTCGGGGCCGACCTGCTGCGGGTGGTGGCGCTGCTCGCCGTGCCGATCGCGCTGGCACTGGACGTGCTGAGCATGCCGCTGCTTTACGTCGTCACGTTCCTGATCGGACTGGGGACGCTCTTCTACGACGTCGCGCAGCTGTCGATCCTGCCCTCGCTGGTCGCCGAGGACCGTCTCGTCGACGCCAACGGCAAGCTGGAGCTGTCGCGCTCGGTGTCCCAGATCGGTGGCCCGCCCGTCGGCGGTCTCATGGTGCAGCTGCTCACCGCCCCGCTCGCGGTGCTCGCCGACGTGGTCACGTACCTGCTGTCGGCGTACTACGTCCTCCGCATCCGCAGGCCCGCACCGGTGGACCGGCCGGTCGGGAACGCCGGCCTCGGCCGGGACATCCGCGAGGGCATGCGCTTCGTCTTCGGTCACCCGCTGATGCGCCCGCTGCTGCTGTGCGCCACGCTCGCCGAGATCGGCTCCGCGGTCATCCAGGCCCTGCAGGTCGTCTACGCCGCCGAGGTGCACTCCATGGGCCCCGTGGCGATCGGTGTCGCGCTCGCCGCCGGCACCGGCGGCGGCGTGCTCGGGGCGCTCGTGGCGGAGCCGTTCGCACGGCGCTTCGGCACCGGAACCGCCTTCATGGTGTCGATCGTCCTGTTCACCGCCGGCTCGGCGATCCTGCCGATGTCCATCGGGCCCGTGACGTTCGCGATGGGGATGTTCGTCGCGTACGTCGGCGCATTCGTCTTCAACGTCTTGCAGGTCAGCCTCTGCCAGGCCGTCACACCGCCGCACCTGCTGGGGCGGATGAACGCGGTGTTCCGGTTCGTCACCTGGGGCGTCATCCCGCTGGGCGCCGCCGGCGGCGGACTGCTGGCCGAGTACGTCGGCCTGCCGGGCGTGTTCTGGCTGGCCGCCGGGCTCAACGCGCTGTCCGTCCTGCCGCTGCTGCTGTCCAGGATCCCCCGGCTTCGCGAGGTCGTCCACCACAGTGCGGAGAAGCCGGCCGCGGAGACAGCGGCCGGCCCGTCCCCCACCCACCCGGAAGAACCCCAGGCGGGCCGGCGGTAACGAGATCAGTCCGGCTCGGCCGGGCGCAGGGCTGCCCGGCGCCGGTCCAGGCGGGCGCGCCCGGCACTCCGCCGTGCGATCCGGCCGGACTCGTCGGCGTCGGAGTGGCCGGCGTCCGCACCGGCGACCACGTCGCGTTCGTCCAGATACCTGGCCAAATGCTGGATCGTCGGGTACTCGAAGAACGTCACGATCGACAGGTCGTGACCCCGTCCGGCCAGCTCCCGCTGCACCTCGGCCAGCAGCAGCGAGTGCCCGCCGAGGTCGAAGAAGTTGTCGTCGAGGCCGACGCGTTCCAGCCGCAGCACCGTGCACCAGGCCTCGGCGAGCCACCGTTCCGTGACGGTGCCGGGCGCCCGGAAGTCGGGATCGGGCTCGGCCGGCCCGGGGGCCGGCAGGGCACGCTCGTCCACCTTCCCGTTCCGGTTGAGCGGCAACGAGTCCAGCAGCACGAAGTCGGCGGGCATCATGTACCGCGGCAGGCGGTTGGCGAGGTGCTCACGCAGCTGCTGCCGCAGCGCCGGCCGGTCCTCCGCCTCGAGGTAGGCGACCAGACGCTTCTCCCCCGTTCCGTCGGTCGTGGCCAGCACCACCGCGTCAGTGACCGCGGGGTGTGCGCGCAGTGCCTCGACGATCTCGGCCGGTTCGATCCGGTAGCCACGCAGCTTGATCTGGCGGTCCCGGCGGCCGAGGAAGGCGATCTGCCCGCTCGGGAGATGCCGGGCCAGGTCGCCGGTACGGTACATCCGCGCCCCGGGGACACCGGAGAACGGGTCGGGGACGAAGCGGTCCGCGGTGAGCCCCGCCGAACCGTGGTAGCCGCGTGCGACACCGACGCCGCCGATCCAGAGCTCACCGGTCGCCCCGGGCGGTACCGGTTGCCGCCACACGTCCAAGATGTAGACGCTGACGCCGGTGATCGGGCGCCCGATGTCGGGGGGCCCGGGCGCGGTTCCGGAGGGGGCGATCTCCCCCGCCGTCGTGGTCGCCGTGGCCTCCGACGGGCCGTACTCGTTGAGCACCCGGAACGGCAGGTCGGCGGCCGGCCGGACCCGGAGCCGGTCACCCCCGGTGATCAGCACCCGGAGGGCCGGCTTGGCCGGCCAGGTCAGCGCCAGCACGCGTTCGGCCAGCGCCGTCGGCAGCTCGGTCACGGTGATCCCCTCCTCGACCAGCCACGAGCGCAGGCGCTCCGGATCGAGCCGGGTCTCCTGGTCCGGCACGTACAGGGTCGCGCCGGAGGCCAGGGTGGGCCAGATGTCCGTCACGGAGGTGTCGAACCCGGGGGAGGCGACCTGGGCGACCCGGTCGGCCCGCCCGAGGTCACAGCGGCGCGCACGCCAGGTGACCACGTTGGACAGCGACCGATGGGCGACCATGACGATCTTCGGCTGGCCGGTCGAACCGGAGGTCGCGATGAGATAGGCGAGGTCGTCGTGTGTCGTCGGGTCCGGCGGACGGGCGTCGACCACATCGGCGGCGACCACATCGGCGGCGACCACATCGGCCGCGACCACATCGGCCGCGACCACATCGGCGGCGACCACATCGGCGGCGACCGCATCGGGGGCGTCCGGCAGGCGGTCCATCGACAGCTGTGCGAGCTCACCGGGGAGCCGGTCGGCGATCGCACTGTGGGTGATGATGAGAACAGCGCCGGCGGCGGCGTACTGGCCTGCCAGGCGGGCCGGCGGGTTCTCCGGGTCCAGGGGCAGGTAGGCGGCCCCGGCGCAGAGCACGGCCAGCTCGGCGATCACCAGGTCCGCGCCGCGTGGCAGGCAGACACCCACCACCGTCCGAGGCCGGACACCACGTGCGCGGAGGATGCCGGCCAGCGAGTCCGCGCGATGGATCAGCTCGGCGTAGCCGATCTCGCGGGCGCCGTCGCGAATGGCCGGAGCGGCCGGTGTTCTCCGAGCCTGCGCCCGGACCGCATGATGGACGAGCGGGCCGACGTCGGCGGGAGGATGGCGTTCGGGGTTCCAGTCGTTCAGCACCATGTCGCGATCCCGCCGGCTGAGCACGGCAAGCTGGAACAGCGGGGCCGTCGGCCTGGCGATCGCATCAGCCAGCAGCCGCAGGTAACCGTCGGCCATCCGCTGGACGGTCGCCTCGTCGAACAGGTCGGCGACGTACTCCCACAGCATGGTGATCCGGCCATCGGCCTGTTCGGCGTCACCGGCCTGCCGTTCCGCGCGCGGGATCACCACAACGTTCAGGTCCGTCTTCGCCCCGCCGTTCCCGCGCTCGACGATCGTCCCGGTCGCTCCGGCGAGGTCGAGGTCCGGGATCGTGGAGTCGTCGACGCTGAAGAGGATGTCGGTCAGCGGGTTGCGGCCCGGCTCCCGGTCGGGGTTGAGCACCCGCACCAGCTCCGGGAACGGCAGCAGCTCGTTGGCCGTCGCGTCCAGCACGACGCCGTGCACCTTCTCGGCCAGGTCGGCGAAGCCCAGCGTGGCGTCGACGTCGCACCGCAACGGCACCGTGTTGGCGACCATGCCGAGCAGGTCCGCGGTCAGGGGCGCCTGCCGGCCGGCGAACGCGGACCCGACGCAGATGTCCCGCTGCCCGGTGTAGCGGTACAGAAGTGCGTAGAACGCCGCGAGCAGGGTGCTGGACAACGTCACCCGGTGAGATCGGCAGAATGAGCGCAGCCGGGCCGGCAGCCCAGGTGGCAGGTCCATCCGCAGGGTCTTCCCGCGGAAGCTCTGGATCGCGGGCCTCGGGTGGTCTGTCGGCAACTCCAGGAGGGGCGGGAGGTCACCGAGCCGGTTCTGCCAGTGAGCGAGCTGCGCCTGCATGGGCGCGGTCTCCAGCGCCGAGCGTTGCCGGCGTGCGAAGTCCCGGTACTGGATGGGCGGTTCGGCCAAGGGCGGCTCGACGCCTTCGGCGAACGCGTTGTACAGCGTCTCGAACTCGCGCATCAACCGCGAGAAGGACCACCGGTCGCGCAGCAGGTGGTTCTCCACCACGATGAGTTCGTGCGCCTCCGCCGACAGCCGCACCACGGTCCAGCGGATCAGCGGCAGGTGTTCGATGTCGAACGGCCTGCGCATCTCCCGGGCCACGATCTCGTCCAGCAGTTCGTGCTGTCCTTCGCGGGTGTGGCTGACGTCGAGCCGCCTGGCCCGGACCGGTTGCGGCGGGTGCACCACCTGCCGCGGTTTACCACCGACCTCCGGGTACGTGGTGCGCAGGATCTCGTGCCGCCGGCTGATCTCCGTGATGACACGGTCGAGCCGGTCGAGGTCGAAGGCGCCGGCGACCCGGATCGTCGTCTGCGCATGGTGAGCGATGCTGTCCGGAGCGAGCCGATGCAGGAACCAGACCTGTTCCTGCTGGAGTGACAGGGGGATCCCGGCGTCGGCGTCCGGCTCGGAAACCCTCTCGGTGCCGGTTACCGCCGTGCCGTGCACTTCATTTGCGTGAACGTCAGAATCTCGCTGTGCCAACGTACATTTCTCCCTCGACTCCGTTGCATATTCCAACCGCCTGTTTGCAGGTAAAGATTCGGCGGATCAATCCGATCCGAACGACAGGAGTCGCGAATATCAATGGGGGCGGACGCGAACTGGCGGCCACCGGCCTGCTTGACAGGTTCTGCGTCGGGTGCTCGAATGCTGCGGTGACGAACACCGGCATTACCAGTCCTTTCGATGACCAAACGCCGACCTATGTCGTGGTGGTGAACCACGAAAACCAGCACTCGCTGTGGCCGGCGCCGGTGGACATTCCCGGGGGATGGTCACCCGTTTTCGGCCCCGCCGGCCACGACGACTGTCTCGCGTACGTCGACCGGTCGTGGACCGACCTGCGCCCGAAGAGTCTCATCGACGCGTCGGGCCGGTAGCCGCGGGCGGAGGAGCGTCCTGCGCTGAGGTCAGGGGAGCGCGGCCCAACGCCTGGAGCCCGATCACGTCATCGGGGGTGGCGTCGGGGCTGTCGTCGAGGAGCCGGGGCAGCCCGGAGCACAGCGCCACCACCGCCAGCAGCATGATGGCCATCGCGAACAGCGCGTACAGCGGCGCGATCCCCTGCCCCGGCCCGCCGCCCGCCACCGCGCCGGCGGCCGGGACGAGCGCCCCGCCGAGGGGCAGCGGCTCGAACAGCAGCGACGCCCAGGCCGCGACCAGCCCGAAGCCGATCGGCAGCGCCGGCCACGAGATCATCGTGTTGAGCGCGAGCACCCGGCCGTGGAACCGCTGCGGCACCTTGACCTCCACGATCGCGGCATGGATCCCGTTGAGCACCGTCAGCGTCAGCGACATGCCGAACACGCCGATGCCGATCGTCACCAGGTCCGCCCGCAGGCCGGTCACCAGACAGAACGCGCCCAGGCAGAGCGTGCACAGCAGCACGCCGCGCATCCGGCGCCGCGGCGGGCCGCCCCACATCCTCATGACGAGAGCGCCCAGCGTGCCCGCCAGTCCCGAGCCGAGCAGGATCCAACCGACGTCGGTGAGCGTCCCGACCGCGAGAACCAGCGGTGGGATCAGCAGGAACAGCGGCGACAGGAAGACGTTGAGCACCGTGAAGAAGATCAGCATCCGGCGCAACCGGGGGTCGTCCCACGAGTACCGGAACCCGGCCCTGATCTCGGCCGTCACCGGCTCCCCTCGCCGCCCCGCCATCGTCGGCGGGAACCGGACCAGGAGCGTGACGGCGATCGCGACCGCGTGGCTCAGCACGACGAGGGCGGTGATGCCTTCCAGCCCCACGACGGCCATGAGCCCGGCGGCCGCGACCGGCACGATCAGCCGGCTCGCCCCCGTGGCCAGCTGGACGAGACCGGTGGCGTGGCCGAGGTACCGCTTGGGGACGAGCTGCGGCACGGCGGAGTCGTGGGCGAGCCGCTGGAACGCGAGCGCGGCCGACAGGAACGCGAGCAGCGGATAGACGTGCCAGCTCTGCAGGTTTCCGGTCCACAGCAGCAGGCCGAGCAGCAAGTGGGCCCCGCCCGCGCCGGCGGCGCCCGCGAGCATGATCGCGCGACGGCTGCGGCGATCCACCACCGTGCCGGCCGCCGGCGCGACGAGCAGCCCGGGCACCACTCCGGCGACGGCGGACAGGGCGAACTGGACGAGTGAGCCGGTGGCGAGATAGATCCAGATCGGGATCGCGAACACGGTCAGCATCGAGCCGCTGATCGAGAAGAGCTGACCCAACGCCACCGCGAGGAACCGGCGCATCCCCGGGCGGGGCCCGTCGGGCGCGTCCGGCGGCCCCGCGTGCGAGACGTCGAGCAGCCGCCACCCGTCCCCGCCGACCGCCGCCTCGCCACGCGGGCCCGCCGGGCCCCGTTCACCCCTCGGGCCTGTCCGACCGGTGGCACCCACCGGAGGCTCTCCGGTGGAGAGGGCCGGGTGGGTGGTCGTCACGATCTCGGCGAGCTCGCCGGCGCGGTGTTTCTGGAAGAAGTGGCCCGCCTCGTCGAGCAGCACCACGGCGGTGGTGTCGCTGAGGAAGTGCCACTCGCGAAAGCGCTCCTGGTAGTACTCGGAGGCCGGGTCGTGCTCCCCGGCCACGCTGATGATCGGCGCCCGTAGCCGCTCCACCGAGGTGCCGAACAGCTCCGTGAAGTACTCCTCCGCCGCTTCGGTGTCGCGGCGGGTGTTGCGCACGATGCGCCGCGCCTGCGCGGGGTCGATGTCGCTCAGGTCGAGCCCGAGCGAGGTCAGCCCGTCCGCGTATGAGCGGTCGCTGCGCGACGCGTCCGGATTCGTGAGCCGGCCCAGCGCGGCGGGCAGGCCGAGGTTCGGCCGGGCGAAGGGGAAGATCGCGCCGATGTAGACCGCTTCCGGGACGCGGCCCGCCGCCTCCAGCTTCCTGGCGATCTCCACGGCGAGTGCCGAGCCGACACCACAGTGCCCGTACAGCGCGATCGGCCCGGTGATCTGCTCCTGGATCTCCCGCACGCACCGCTCGGCGACATCCTCCAGTGGCGCGTGCTGCTCGTCGATCCCGACGTCGTGGCCGGGGATGGCGACCGACCACAACGCGTACGTGGCCGGCAGCGCGTCCGCCAGCGGCTTGTAGACCATCGCGCCGCCTCCGCCGTACGGAACGGCGACGTAGCTGAGCTCGGGCTCGGCCGCCGGCTCCGGGGTCAGCCGGTGGATAATCCCGCGCGCCGCCGCCGTGCTCCCGTCGAGCAGGGCGGCGAGCCGCCGGATCGTCGGGTGGGTGAACAGGTCCATCACGGCGATCCCGGCGCCACCCGGCACGGAGCGGCGCAGCCGTTCCACCACCTTGATCGCGAGCAGGGAGTGGCCGCCCAGGTCGAAGAAGTCGTCGTCGATCCCGGCATCGGCCCGCTCGAGCACGTCCGCCCACACCGCGTGGATCGCCCGCTCCGGCTCGGTGCGCGGTGGCATCCGCCCGGCGTCCCGGCCGGCGGGCGCCTCGGGCGCGGGCAGCCGTCCGCGGTCCACCTTGCCGTTCGCGGTCAGCGGCAGCCGGGGCAGCGTGATGAACGAGTTGGGGATCATGTAGGCCGGTAGCGCCGCGGCGAGGTGCGACCGCAGCCGCGCGGGGTCGGGCGCGTGCCCGGGTTCGGCCACGACATACGCGACGAGCTGGGCGAGGCTGCCGGTCCCGTGCGTGGTCACCACGCACTCGGCGACCTCGGGATGGCGGGTCAGATGTGCCTCGATCTCGCCGAGCTCGATCCGGTAGCCGCGGATCTTGACCTGGGCGTCGGCCCGGCCGAGGAACTCGATCACGCCATCGGGCCGGTACCGGCCGAGGTCACCGGTCCGGTAGAGGCGGGCGCCGGTGCGCGGGTGCGTGACGAACGCCGCCGCGGTCCGCTCCGGGTCCTTCCAGTAACCGGCCGCCACTCCGGCGCCCCCGATGTACAGCTCGCCGGGCACGCCGGCCGGGACGTCGCACATCCCGGGGTCGAGAATGTGGAACTGCTGGTTGGCCAGCGGGCGGCCGTACGGGATCGAGGTCCACGACGGATCGACGTGCCCGATCGGATGAAAGATCGACCAGATCGACCCCTCGGTCGCTCCGCCGAGGCTGACGATCTCGGCGGACGGGGCGAGCGCGCGGATGCGGTCGGGCAGCGCCGGCGGGATCCAGTCGCCGGACATCATGACGAGCCGCAGCGAGCTGATGTCGGCGCCTTCCCGCTCGGCGTGCTCGACCAGCAGTTCCATCAGTGCGGGTACGGAGTTCCACACGGTGATCCGCTGGTCCGTGACGATCCGGGCCCACGCCGCCGGGTCCTTGTCCTCCGCCGCCCGTCCCATGACCAGCGTGGCGCCGGCGGCCAGCGTGCCGTAGACGTCGTAGACCGACAGGTCGAAGCTCAGCGCGGACAGCGCGAACACCCGGTCGCCGGGTCCCACCCGGAACCGTCCGGTGATGTCGCGGACGGTGTTCAGCGCGGCCCTGTGCTCGATCATCACGCCTTTCGGCGTGCCGGTCGAGCCCGACGTGAAGATCACGTAGGCGAGGTCGCCGGGCTCGGCGGGGCAGGCCGGCGCCGGGTCGCCCGACACCTCGGTGACGGGCAGCGTCGCCAGCCCGTCCGGCCAGGTCAGCCGTGAACACAGCGCCGGCTGGGTGAGTGCCACGGCGCAGCCGCCGCGCGCGATGAGCTCGTTGCGGCGACGCTCGGGCAGATCGGCGTCGACGGGCAGGTAGGCGGCGCCGGCCTTGTTGATCGCCAGCACGGCGACCACCTGCTCCCATCCCCGCTCCATCACGACGGCCACCAGGTCGCCCCTCGTCACCCCGGAGGCGATCAGCCGCGCCGCGAGGTGATCGGCCCTCCGGTCGACCTCGGCGTGCGAGAGCCGGCCGCCGGGGTGGAGCACAGCGGGGTGGCCGGGCGTCCTGCGCGCCTGCGCCTCGACCGGGGCGTGCAGGCACTGGTCGGGGCCGAGGTCGGCGCTGGTGTCGTTCCAGTGTGCGCGCTGCGCGCGCTCGCCGGCCGTGAGCAGCTCGTAGCGTGAGATCGGGGCGTGCGGGTCTGCGGCGATGCCTTCCAGGAGGACGCGGAAGTGGTCGCCCATGCGGGCGATCGAGTCCGCGCTGAACAGCGCGGTGTTGTAGATCATCATGAAGCTGCCGTCGCCGGCGGTGTGGAGCTCGAGGTCGAACCGGGTCACGCAGTGCGACAGGGCGACGTCCGCGGTGGCGGTGAGCGACGGGATGCTCGGCAGGGCCGACTCGTAGCTCTGCAGGGAGAAGACCACCTGGAACAGCGGCGAACGTGACACCTCACGCGGCACGTTCAGCTCGGTGACCAGGCGCTCGAACGGCAGGTCCTGGTGGGTGAACGCGTGCCCGGCCGTGGCGCGGACCCGCTGCAGCAGCTCGGCGAACGTCGGGTCGCCCGACAGGTCGACCCGCATCGTCACCATGTTGACGAAGCAGCCGACGAGGTCGTCGAGCTCGGGCACCGATCGGCCGGCCGTCGGCGACCCGATCGTGACGTCGTCCTGCCGCGCCCGGCGGCCCAGCAGGACCGCGAACGCCGCGAGCAGCACCATGTACTGCGTGGCCCGGTGCTTGCGTCCGAGCCGGGACAGCTCGGCGAGCACGCCCGGCGCCACCGAGAACTCGTGCGCGGCGCCGGTGTAGGTCGGCACCGGTGGCCGCTGCCGGTCGGTCGGCAGTTCGAGCGGCGTGACGCCGGCGAGCTGCTCGCGCCAGTACGCCACATCGCGCTCGGTGCCGGGCCGGGCGCGTTGCCACGCGGCGAAGTCGCGGTAGCGCACCGGCAGGTCCGGCAGCGGATCGCCGGCGAGGCAGGCCAGCACCTCGCCGAGGAGGAGCTCGGTGGACCAGCCGTCCGCCGCGATGTGGTGCACCGCGAGCGCGAACACGTGCTCATCGGGGGCGATCCTGATCAGCAACGCCCGCGCCACGGGGCCGGCGGCGAGGTCGAACGGCTCGGCCATGAAGGCGTCGACGAGCGCCCCCACGTCATCGCCGGACACGCCGTCACCGGACACGCCGTCACTGGACACGGCCTCCGCGATGGTGAGCGGGATCGTGCCGGCGTCGTCGACGACCATGACGGGCCGGCCGTCCCCGGTCGCGGGGAAGCGGCTCCGCAACGGCTCGTGCCGGGCCGCGACCCGGTTCAACGCCGCGGCGAGCGCGGCCGGATCGAGCGGGCCGCGCAGCCGCCAGGCCTCCGGGATCGTGTACGCGGTCGTGCCCGGCGCGTACGCGTCCATGAACCAGAGGCGTTCCTGGGCGAACGACATCACGGGTTCCCCGTCGGGTACGACGGGGATCGTCGCCGGTGTCGCAGGCAGCTCGGTCAGGTCGCTCACAGGATGTCCTCCGGAGGTCATCTGAGCCGTCCACCGGACGCGTCCGGCGCGGCCGGGGGCTCGGGGTCCGCGGCCGCGGGGGGCGGGCCGGCCCCTTCCCGCGGGTCGGATCCACTCACCAGCGCGGCGAGCTCGCGGATCGTGGTGTGGTCGAAGACGTCCATGATCGTGAGTTGCGGGACGTCCGGGCCCAGCGCCGGACCCAGCAGGGCCAGCATGCGCGTGGCGTGCAGGGAGTGGCCGCCGAGCTCGAAGAAGTCGTCGTCGATGCCCACGTGCGGCACGCGAAGCACCTCGCGCCATACTCCGGCGATCGTCTTCTCGAGCGGTGTACGGGGGTCGGCCGCCACCCGGTCCGCTGTACGGGGGTCGGCCGCCACCCGGTCCGCGGCATGTCCGGGCACGGGTTCCGCCGCGCCCGGCGCCGCGGGTGTCGCGACGGGCGCGGGGGCGCCCAGCGCGAACCGCTCACGCTGGAACGGGTACGTGGGCAGCGGGACCCGCCGGGGCGGCCGGCCGGTATGCAGCGCGGACCAGCGCACGGGCACCCCGGCCTGCCACAACGCCCCGGTGGCGCGGAGCGACTCGGCGGCGCTCCCGGCTCCTGCGGGCGCGTCCGGCAGGCTCTGCACGATCGTGTGGCGCGGTCCGCAGCCGGGGTGCTGCCGGGCCAGGCTCCCGAGCGTACGGCCGGGGCCGACCTCCAGCAGGATCCCGGCGGAGTCGGCGAGCAGGGTCTGCAAGGCGTCGGAGAAGCGGATGGTGCCGCGCAGGTGACCGGCCCAGTAGGCCGGGTCGCACGCGTCGCGCGCCGCGACGGGCGCGCCGGTCCGGTCGGAGATCCACGGTAGCCGCGGTGCGCGCAGTCGCACTGACGCCACGGCCTCGGCGTACTCGTCGATGACGTCGTCGGCGAGGACCGAGTGGGCCGCGGAGCCGGCGGGCAGGAGCCGCCCCTGCGTGAGCACCAGCGACAGTGCGTCGGCCCTGGTGAGCACCCCGGCCGAGACGGCGGCGGCGTACATGCCCGGGCCGTACCCGAGGACGGCGTGCGGACTGACGCCACGAGATTCCCACAGTTCGGCCATGGCGTGCTCCACGGCGAAGAGCGCGGGCAGGCGCACGGCCATCGTGGCCAGCCGCGCTTCCGCCCCGGCCTCGGCGCCGGGCTCCGGGTACAGCACCTGTCGCAGGTCCAGCCCGAGGTCCGCGCCGGCCCGAGCGGCGCAGTCGTCGATGGCCGCGCGGAAGACCGGCTCCTGCGCGTACAGCTCGCGTGCCATGCCCACGTGCCCGCCGCCTTGCCCGGGGAAGAGGAAGGCGACCTGCGGCGTCCCCGCCGCGGGGTTTCCTGGGTCCTGCGGCCGCTCGGCCAGAGCGGTCAGGGCCCGGACGGCCTCATCGCGGTCGCGGCACACCACGAAGGCCCGGTGAGCGAACGCGGCACGCCCGGTCTGCAGAGTCCATGCCGCGTCGGCGACGGCGACCGTGTCACGTTCGAGCCGGGTGCGCAGCCGCTCGGCCGACTCGGCGAGCGCTCTGGCGGTACGCGCCGACAACGGCAACAGGTGGTAGCGGTCGTCGTCGGGCGGCAGGTGTACGGCGGGCGCCTCCTCCACGAGGAGGTGGGCGTTCGTCCCGCCGATCCCGGTGGAGTTGACCCCGGCTCGGCGGGGACGGTCGCCCGGGGGCCACGGCGTCACCTCGTTCGTCACCACGAACGGGCCGGCCGGGAGATCGAGGTGTGGGTTGGGGCGGCGGAAGTGCGCTGTGCCCGGGATGAGGCCGTGCCGCAACGACAGCACCACCTTGATGAGGCCGATCACGCCTGCCGCGGTGTCGGTGTGACCGATGTTCGACTTGACGGAGCCGAGCACGCACCGCTGGGGCGTGCCCGGCCCGAACGCCTCCGACAGCGCGCGGACCTCGATCGTGTCGCCGATGGTGGTGCCGGTGCCGTGCGCCTCGACGTAGCCGACCGTCTCCGGGGAGACGCCGGCGAGGAGGTGCGCGGAGCGGATCGCGGCCACTTGTCCCGCCACGCTCGGCGCGGTGAAGCCTATCTTGCCGGAGCCGTCGTTGCTGAGCGCCCACCCTCGGAGCACGGCGTCGATGTGATCCCCGTCGGCGAGCGCGTCGGGCAGCCGCTTGAGCACGACGATTCCTGCCCCATCGGCGCCGACCATCCCGTCGGCGTCCGCGTCGAACGGCCGGCAGCAGCCCTCCGGTGAGAGCAGGTCGTCGTCCTCCTCGGCGCCCGAGGCGCCACGCAGCGTGATCCCGCCTGCCAGGGCCATGTCGCACTCGCCGGTGAGCAGGGCCTGGCTCGCCAGGTGAACGGCGACGAGAGAGGTGGAGCAGCCGGTGTGCACGGTGACGGCCGGGCCCCGCAGGTTCAGCTTGTACGCCACCTGGCCGGTGAGGAAGTCCCGGCTACTGGCGAGCCGGAGCTGGCCGTCCGTCATGTCCGGAAACAGCCGCCGTTGCGCGCGCACGAGGGCGAGGTGGTCCGTCTCGCCGCTCCCGGCGTACACGCCGATGGCGCCCGGGTAGGTGTGGGGATCGTAACCGGCGTGCTCCAGGGCCTCCCAGGCGCACTCGAGGAACACCCGATTCTGCGGATCGAGCGCCCGCGCCTCCTGCGGCGGGACCCCGAAGAAGGCGGCGTCGAACCCTTCGGTGTCGGCGACCACCCCGTACGTGCGCCGGGAGTCGAGGCGAGTGGTCAGATCGCGGCCGGCGACGAGCGCGGCCCAGAACTCGTCGATGTCCGCGGCGCCGGGTATCCGGGCGGCCATTCCGATGACGGCCACGGCGGTCTGCATGTCCTCGTCGGTTCCCGCGACGGCGGTCATGCCTTCTTCACCTCGAAGACGTGACCGGACCGGCGTAACCCGCGTTGCGGCGCAAGTGGTTTCACCGGGTCGAACACGCAGAGCCTTCGCACATTTTCCGCCCGCCACTTGGTTCGATTTGCCAGGGTAATTCGCGTGCCAATGAGGCGCTGTCGTTCCACTGGTCGACGAGTATCATTTCAGGGATTGAATAGACGGTTAATTCCGCCCGAACGCGACAGATATATATGCCGTCGGCAAACCGGCTGACCAATGCAGCGTCGGCCACGCCTCCGGCGCGTTCATGCACAACGTGGCCGCCCGGCGAGCACCGGCCGGCCCGGAGCCGCGCACCCGTTCCCCGCCAAGGCCGACAAGCCGGACACGCGCTGCACCGGCCACGTCACGCTCCAGCTTCAGCGCAAGCGGTGGTACGGCCGGGAGACCAGCGACCGACTGCGCACGAATACTCCGCATCGCAGAACCATTCTTTCCACGTGGGCACGATAAGAAGGTCCGGAGCAGAGCACCCGAGGACGACAGAGACTCTGGTGACGACCGGCATATCCGCGGCATGCGTTATGGCTCGCGTATGTTGTTCCGCCTCACCACGTTCACGATGGTGAATCCGCTGCAGGTTCTCGACGTCGGTCTTCTCGGTCCATTTTCAGGTCACAGTGGATGGTGAGCCAATCCGCCTGTCAGGGCGTCGCCGGGTCGAGCTCCTCGCCGGGCCGATCCCGGCCGAGAGACCGGCGCATACCTCGGACATACCCACGGTCACTACCGTGACGTTCCGATCGACGAACCCCCGACTTGGGAGCGAAACGGTAGTGAGATTTCTGCAGAAGACGAGCGTCGTCGCAGCGGCCGGCCTGGCCCTGTCCGTTCTCGGCTCGGCTCCGGCCACCGCCGCGTCCAACTGGAACTCCAATCCCCCGACCTCCGCCACCGAGGTGTCCACGCGCATCCAGATCAGCAGCGCCTTTGGAACCCTGCAACTGCGTAAGGGCAAGTGGAACGGCAAATGGTGGGTGTGGGCGCGGATCACCAACCCGACCAGCACCGCGAACAAGAGCTACGTGCTCGCCTTCGTCGCTGGAGGTACCGCCACGGACGTTGACATCAACGGCACGAGCTACACCAAGGCCTACCGCCTGATCTCAGGAAAGACCTACAAGTCATGTATCAAGAAAGCCGTCATCGGCGGGGGCTACGACAAGTGCACCAGCTTCACGGGATGACCTCTCCGGCCCCGTGCGCGTGAGCCCGGCGACTCTGGGGAGGACGTCCGGGCGGAGCGCTCCTCAGGTGCGGGCGTCGTCGGGTGGCGCGGACGGCCGCCACAAGGGCTGTGGCGGCCGTCCTGCCGATCGCGCCTCACGTCCCCGCCCGCGCGCCAAAGGAAGATCCTGACCTCCGACACCAGTCACCCGAGCCGGCGACCGCGAGATCTTCTCCGCCGATGGGGGCTTGACGGCTCCTTCATCAGCACCTGGATGGACAACCTCGATGAAACTTGAGCCAAGTGGAGTCATGGTTCAGGCCCCAACGTGAAGCGGCAGATGAGACGGCGTCATGAGTCGCGTGGGGGCAGGAACGAGAACGCCTATGCCACGGCGGTGGCGATCACGTCCAGCGCGGACCGCGGGGCCCGGCCGAGCAGACCGGCCAGGTCGCCGCCGGTTTCGGCCATGAAACCGGCCGCGATGACGGAGTAGGTGGAGACCACGATCGGAATCTGCCAGCCCGGGACGCCGGCGGTGCATGGGCTCCTCATCGGTCCGGCTTGCGTCGCCCGGGTCACGCTCGCCCAGCGGAGGAAAGATCCTGCAAAGAAGCGATATGGCGGAAAGAGAGCCCCGGTGCCGCGCCGGTAGCGTGAGAAATCCGGGGGATCTCGCGGGATGGTGCCATGGTCGAGATGGTGTGGGAGGACGCGCCGTACCCCATGCTGGCGATCAGCACCACGGGGGTCGTCGAGCAGGCGAACCAGGCCGCCCGGCTGCTGTTCGCCGAACCTCTCGTCGGCGCGCGGCTGGAGCACTCGGCCCCCGGATGGCTGTCGCGGGCGCACTTCGGGTGCGGCGGTTCGGAGCGGCACGGCGAGATCGGCGACCGCGTGTACCAGGCGCACGCCGTGCACGCGACGGCCGACCGGACCGTCTGGTGGCTCATCGACGTCACCGGCAGGCGGCACGAGGCGGACTCGCTGCGCGAGTGGGCCGCGTTCCTGGCCGACGCCTCCAGCGAGCTGCTGCCCTCGCTGAACCTGGACCGCTGCCTGGAGGTGACCGCCTGCCTGGCCGCCCGCCGCCTGGCCGGCGCCGCGCTGGTCGTCCTGCCGAGGCCCGGACGCCGCTACGCGATCGCCCGCTGCGCCAGGGGAGGCCAGGCGGTCAGGGAGGACGCGGTCATCGACCCCGGCACGCTGCCCGGCCTGACCGAGGCGCTGCAGGGCTTCCCGCCGGTGCCCGCGCGCTGGAGCGCCCCCGAGGACGTGCCCGGCTGGGCGCTGTGTGACGGGTCCGGTGAGGTGGGCTCCGTGGCGGTGATCGCCCTGCCCGGCCACGGGCTGCCCGCGGGGGCGCTGGTGCTGCTGCGCGGCTCGCGGGACGGCTTCTCCGACGACGAGCGCATGTTCGCGCGGCTGTTCGCGCTGTGGGCAGGCTCCGCGATCGCGGTCGCCCGCCTCTACGTCGAGCAGGCGGTCATCACCGAGACCCTGATGTCGGAGCTGCTGCCGCCGCCCACGCCGATCCTGGACGGGGTGGAGCTGGCGGCCCGCTACCGGCCCGCGGGCCCCAGCGAGCGCGTCGGCGGCGACTTCTACGACGTGTACCCGGTCTCGGGCTCGGGCCGCGAATCGCTGGTGGTGCTCGGCGACGTGGCGGGCAAGGGCCTGGAGGCCGCCGTCCTCACCGGCCGCATCCGCAACACCCTGCGGGCCCTGCTGCCGCTGGCCGACGACCACCACCGCGTGCTGGAGCTGCTGAACGGGGTGCTGCTCAACGACAGCGCCACGACGCGCTACGTCACCCTCGTGCTGGCCTCGTTCCAGCCACGCGGCCGGCGGGTGGAGATGCGGCTGACCAGCGCCGGGCATCCGGCGCCGCTGATCATGCGCACCGACGGCCGCGTCGAGGCGGTCCCGGCCGTCGGCACGCTGATCGGGGTGCTGGACGAGATCACCAGCGTCACCGACACGGTGGTGCTGGAGCCCGGCGAGACCTGCCTGCTCTACAGCGACGGCATCATCGAGGCCAGAGGCGGCCCGCTCGGCGACGAGTTCTTCGGCGAGGAGCGGCTGAGCGAGCAGCTCGGGCAGTGCGCGGGCATGCCTCCCGAGGCGCTGGCGGAGCGGGTGCAGATGCTGGCCTCCCAGTGGGTCGGCGCAGGTGAGCACGACGACATGGCGGTGGTCGCCATCTCGGCCCCCCGCGCACCACGAGGAGGACACCTGTGACGGCCGACGCCGAGGAGCGGGCGCAAGCGCTGTGGGCGGCGGCGACGGCCGGCGACGAGTCCGCCGCGACCGGCGTGGCCATGGACGCGCTCGACGCCGGCATGCCCATGGAGACCCTGCTGCTGGACGTGGTGGCCGCCGTGCAGGCGCGCGTCGGCCACGAGTGGGCGGCCAACCGCATCTCGGTCGCCCAGGAGCACACCGCCACGGCGGTCAACGAGCGGGTGCTGGCCACCCTGGCGCACCGCTCGTCCCGTCCGGCGGATCAGGCCCTGGGACGGATCATGGTGGCCTGCATCGACGGCGAGTGGCACGCGTTCCCCGCCCGGCTGCTCGCCGAGGTGCTGAAGGCGCGGGGCTGGCAGGTCGACTACCTGGGCGCGCAGGTCCCCACGCCGCACCTGGTCGCCCACCTGCACCTGACGAACCCGGACGCGGTGGCGCTGTCCAGCTCACTGGCGATCCGGCTGCCGGCCGCGCACGCCGCGATCAGCGCCTGCCAGGCGGCGGGCACGCCGGTCGTGGCAGGAGGCGCCGCCTTCGGCCCCGACGGCCGCTACGCCCGCCTGCTCGGCGCCGACGCCTGGGCTCCGGACGCCCGCACCGCCGCCGACCTCCTGGCCGCCGGTCTGCCGCGCCGGATCACCTCCCGCGAGGAGCGGCCACCGCTGGCCGACCGGGAGTACACCGAGCTCACCCGGTCCGCCGGGGACCTGGTGCGCGACATCGTGGCCGACCTCACCCGCCGCATGCCGCAGCTCGCGGGCTACAGCGAGCAGCAGCTCGGACGGACGGCGGAGGACGTCGCCTACCTCGTCGACTTCCTGCGCGCCGCCCTGTACGTCGACGACCCGGAGCTCTTCTCCTCCTTCGTGGGCTGGATGACCGGCGTGCTTTCGGCCCGCGACATCCCCGAGGCCGCGGTGCCGGCCGCACTGGACGCGCTGGCCGATCGCCTCGACGGCTACCCCCGTGCCCTGCACGCGCTGGCCAGGGCGCGCGCAGAGCACGGAGCGGACCCCGGTCAGCGCACGTAGACGTCCGGTGTGCGGGGGCTGCCTGTCGCATCGACTCGCTCACCCGACGCTGGTCCCGGCCGGCCGTGCCACGTGAGGGACGACTCGGCCCAGCAGTGCGGTGATGATGGCGGCCCGGTCGGCGGGCTTGTGCAGCAGCACCGCTCCCGCATGGCCTACCAGCCCTGTTCCATCGGCTGTGACAGACCACCGGCAAGTGCCGTCAGCGCGCGGCGGTCTCGGGGACCCGTACCGGCGCGGCCTGGTGGTGGCGTTCCAGGTTGGCGCCCTCGACGTCCACGTCGGGCAGGATCCGGTCGAGCCAGCGCGGCAGCCACCATGCCTTGTCGCCCGCCAGGTGCATGACCGCCGGAATGATCAGCATGCGCACGACGAAGGCGTCGATGAGCACGCCGAAGGCCAGGGCGAAGCCGACCGGCCGGATCATCGTCAGGTGGGAGAACATGAACCCGCCGAAGACCGAGATCATGATGATGGCGGCGGCGGTGACGACGGCCCGGCCCGCCCGCACACCCTCGGTGACCGCCTGCCGGGCGGGAGCGCCGTGCGCGTAGGCCTCGCGCATGCCCGAGGTGAGGAAGAGCTGGTAGTCCATGGCCAGCCCGAACAGGATGCCCACCAGCAGGGTCGGCAGGAAGTTGAGGATCGGCGCGGGGTCGGTGACGCCGAACACGCTGCCGAGCCAGCCCCACTGGTAGACGGCCGTGACGCCGCCGAGCGCCGCGAACAGCGACAGGACGAAGCCGCCGGTGGCGATGAGCGGCACCAGGATCGAGCGGAACACGACGATCAGGATGAGCAGCGACAGGCCGACCACGACCGCGAGGTAGGCCGGCAGGGCGTCGGCGAGCTTCTCGGAGATGTCGAGATTGGCGCTGGCGCTGCCCGCGACGGACAGGGAGACGTCGCCGGAGCCGAGCTCAAGGGTGCGGCCACGCAGGTCGTGGACGAGGTTCTCGGTGGACTCCGAGGTCGGCCCGCCGGTCGGGACGACCTGGAAGACCAGGACGGTGCCCTGGTCGTTGGCGCCGATGGGCGCGACCGCGGTCACCCCGTCGACGTCCATGAGCTGCTTGCCGAGGCCGGCCTGGGCCGCCGTGAGGTCGTCCCCGCTCACTCCGTGGTCGAGGTCCGCGACCACGATCAGGGGCCCGTTGGCGCCGGCGCCGAACTTCTCGGTGATGGCGGTGTAGGCGCGGTACTGCGTGGAGTCGGCGGCCTCGGAGGCGCCGGTGGGCAGACCGAGGCGCATCGAGGCGGCGGGCAGCGCGATGAGGGCCAGCGCGCCGACGCCGATCACGATGCGCAGGACGGCGCTGCCGACGCTCATCGGCTGCACGTGCTTGGGCGCAGCCAGGGGCGCGGTCTGCCCGGTGGCCTCTTCGGCGGCCTTCCTGTCGCGCCGAGGGAGCAGCCGGTGCCCGAGCAGGCCGAGCAGCGCCGGGGTCATGGTCACGGTGAGGAGCACCGCGACGGCGATGGCGACGGCGCCGACCGTTCCCATCAGCGCGAGGAACGGGATACCGGTGATGTTGAGTGCCAGCAGCGCGATGAGCACGGTGCTGCCCGCGAAGACCACGGCGTTGCCGCTGGTGCCGTTGGCCAGCCCGATGGACTCTTCCACGGCCATGCCCGCCTTCAGCTGGCGGCGGTGGCGGTGCAGGATGAACAGCGCGTAGTCGATGCCGACGGCCAGGCCGAGCATGGCGCCCAGGATGGGGGTCACCGACGTCATCTCGATGGTGCCGGACAGCGCCATGGCTCCCGCGACGGCCACGCCCACGCCGAAGAGCGCGTTGAGGATGGGCAGCCCGGCGGCCACGAGGGTGCCGGTCATGATGATGAGCACGAGGGCCGCGACGATGAGGCCGACCGCCTCGCCGACGCCTCCGAGCTGGATCTCACCCTGCGTGATCTCGGCGGAGTAGTCGGCGGTGACGCTTTCAGGGAGCGCCGCGTCGAGGGTCTCGGTGACGGCTTCCTTGGTCTCCGGCGCGATCTCCTGCTGCGGCAGGTCGAAGACGACGGTCGCGGTCGCGGTCGAGCCGTCGGAGGAGACCGTGCGGATGCCCTCCGCGAGGGTCAGCAGGTCGCGTCCGACGAGCAGCCGCTGCTCGGACTTCTCCAGGGTGGCGCTCTGTTCGTCGAGCTCGGCCTGCTGCTTGCCGAGCTGGGCGAGGGTCGCCTTGAGCCGGGTGAGGGTCGCCTTGAGCTGCGGGTTCTGACCGGCCCGCGCCATGCCGGCCTCGGCCTGCTCGATGCCCGCCTCGGTCTGCGTACGGGCCTGGTCGAGCTGCCTCTGTCCCCTGTCGAGCTGCTCGCGGCCGTCCTCGATCTGCGCCAGGCCGTCTGTGATCTTCTTCGTCTGGTCCGCGCGCGCGTCGGCGGAGGTGAACGGGTCGGCCACCTGGTCGACGCCGTCGAGGCCGGCGACCTTCTTCAGCGCGGCGCTGACGCCCTGGCGCTGGTCGGCAGTGAGCTCCGCACCGTTCCTGGAGTGGATGACGACCTGGCCGGTGCCGCCGCTGGCCACGGGCAGTTCGGTCTTGAGCCGGTCGGTGACCTGCCCCGTGGGCGTGCCGGGAATGGTCATCGTCGAGCTCATGGCCCCGCCGAAGGCCAGGAAGGCTCCGACGGCCAGCGCCAGCACGATGACCCAGACGGCGATCACCCACCAGGCCCGCCGGGCGGTGAACCGGCCCAGCCGGTAGAGCAGTTCGGCCATCGTGCACTCGCTTTCTGCTTCTGACGCGGGGATTCCAAGTAACCGGATGAGACGTATCCGTTTCCGCAGTCTAGTGAGAAGCGGATAGCGTGCATCCGCTTCAACCAGACCTGCGGGCTGTGATGTTGATCCCATCTATCCGGTTAGGGGTACGCTTCGAGGCGTGACACCGCGACCCGACCACGAGCCGGCGCGGCGCGGCACCCTGCGCCGGGACGCGGAGCGCAACCGGGATCGCATCGTGCGCGCCGCACAGGAGCTGTTCGCCGAGCGCGGCCTCGCGGTCGGCTTCAACGAGGTGGCCCACCATGCCGGTGTGGGCGTGGGCACGGTGTACCGGCGCTTCGCCGACAAGGAGGAGCTCATCCACGCGGCGCTGGCGGAGCCGCTGGGCGAACTGGCGGAGGCCGCGCGGCGGGCAGGTGAGGCCGAGCGGGCCTGGGACGGCCTCGAACTCCTCCTGGGAAGCATCACCGAGCTGCTGGTGGACAACCTCGGGCTGCGGGACGTGGCGCTCGGCGGCGGCGGATGGCGGCTCGGCAGGTCCACCGTCGAACGCGTCGCGGACGTGCTGCGGTACCTGCTCGACCGGGCGCGGGCCGAGGGCGACCTGCGGGACGGTGTCGCCGGCGACGACGTGATGATGATCCTGTGGCTGGTGACCGACCTGGCGCAGCACTCCGTCCAGGTCCGTCCGCGGCTGTACCGCCGCTATCTCCAGGTCCTGCTCGACGGGCTGAGGGCTGCACCGGACAGGGCGCCGCTGGTGGAGGAGCCCACCGAGCAGCAGGTGCTGGCGATCTGCCGGCGCTGGGCCGGCGCGCCCCTCTGACGGTCGAGCCGGGCCCGGCTCACGTCCTCACCGTGGGTCGCGGCCAAGAGCCGGGCCTGGCTCACGTCCTCACCGTGGGTCGCGGCCAAGGCCGGGATCATGACCGGGCTCGGCGAACGGAGCGAGACCACTCGATCGCCCCAAGCGCGCAAGGACGCAGACATGGGGCGCGGCGATGGGTCCACGGCGCTGGGCGCGACCGTCGCCCGGCTCGGGCCCGTTCGCGGCCTGGCACCACCCCTTCGGTCACTGCGCCGCGCGGCGGACGTGGCCTCGGGCGAGCGACAGGTAGACGAATGCGGTCCAGGTGTGGGCCCGGTCCCGGAGGCCGGCGCCGGTGAGTGCGTTGCGTTCATGGCATGGGCCACACTGTGGCGTTTTGTCGAGTTTGTGATGAGGTCATGGGTCTTCGGTGACGCGGTCTCTGGGGTGCGGTCCGGCGCCCCGGCAGAGTCGATGCATCCGCTGAACACCTGAGGAAGAGGGACCCTGATGCGAGACCTTGCGAAACTGTCCGCCGCCGCGGCGGCCACGGCCGTCCTTGCCACCACCATCGTGACTCCCGCCCGGGCGGCGACCACGTCCGTTCCCGCCACAGCCCCCGCCCAGGCGGCGGGCATCTCGTGGCGGGCCTGTCCCGCGGGGCCCGGCGTGGACCCGCGCCAGGAATGCGCCACCCTGCGCGTCCCCATGGACCACCGGAAGCCCGGCGGGCCGGCGATCTCGCTGGCCGTGTCGCGGATCAAGACCGCCAAGCCCGCGACGCGCCGCGGCGTGCTGCTGATCATCCCGGGCGGGCCGGGCAGCCCCGGCCTGAACCGGCCCAGCGTCCAGGTCGGGAAGCTGCCCCGGGACGTGCTCGACCGCTACGACCTCGTCGGGTTCGACCCGCGCGGCGTGGGGCAGAGCTCGCCCGTCTCCTGCGGGCTGGAGGCCCGCGACCTCTCCGTCACCAGGCTCAAGCCCTACCCCGACGCCGACGGCGGCATCGCGGAGAACCTCGCCTGGTCACGCAGGATCGCCGAGGCCTGCGCCAGGAACGGCGGGCCTCTCCTGCGGCACATCAGCACCCGCAACGAGGCCCGGGACATCGACCGCATCCGCCAGGCGCTGGGCGAGAAGAAGATCTCCTACTGGGGCGTCTCCTACGGCACCTACGTCGGCGCCGTCTACGCCACCCTGTTCCCCGGCCGTACCGACCGGGTCGTGCTGGACAGCAACGACGACCCCGACCCGCGCCGGGTGGCGCGGCAGTGGCTGGCCAACTACGCCGTCGGCGTGGAGGACCGCTTCCCCGACTTCGCCGCCTGGGCCGCGGCCCGCCACGACGAGTACGGCCTCGGCGCCGACCCGGCGGCGCTCCGCCGCACCTTCCTCGACCTCGCGGCCGGGCTGGACCGCAGGCCGCTGCCCTGGCCCGGCGCCAACCCCGAGGTGCTGGACGGCAACCTCCTGCGGGAGACCCTGCTCAACGCCCTGTACGCCGACGCGAACTTCCCCATGCTCGCCACGCTCATGCGCGCCGCCCGCACCGGCGCAGAGCTGCCCCCGGCGAGCACTCCCCCGGCGGCCGTCATGCAGAACACCGCCGCCCACGCCGGCGCCACCATGTGCAACGACGTCGCCTGGCCGGGCTCGGCCGGCCACTACCAGCGGCAGGTCAAGAGCAACCGCGCCGCCTACCCGCTGACCGGCGGCATGCCCGTCAACGTGGGGCCGTGCCTGTTCTGGCCCTTCGAGCCCGCCGAGCCTCCCGTGCGCGTCACCTCGCGGGGCCCCGCCAACGTCCTGCTCATCCAGAACCTGCGCGACCCGTCCACGCCCCACAGCGGGGCGCTGCAGATGCTGCGGGCCTTCGGGCAGCGGGCCCGCATGGTCAGCGTCGACTCCGGCGGCCACGGCGTCTACCTCGCCAACGGCAACGCCTGCGGCGACCGGGCGGTCACCGCCTTCCTGACCACCGGACACCTCCCCCGCCACAACACGACCTGCTGACCGCGGGCGGATCATTCGTGGGCCACCGGCCTCCTGTGTCCCGGCCGAGATGACGCGACGCGCCCCAATAGTCCTAGTTGTGGTAGGACTATGGGGACAAGTCACAGGGAGGTGCGGGTCGCCGATGCTGATCGCCATCGACCACACGGACGGCACGCCGTTGTTCGAGCAGATCGCCGCCGCGGTCCGTTCGGGGATCGCCGAGGGCTCGATCCGCAGCGGGGAGAGGATGCCGGCGGCCAAGGAGCTGTGCGCGGCCCTCGACGTGAACCGGAACACGGTGCTGCACGCCTACCAGAGGCTGCGCGACGAGGGGCTGATCGAGCTGCGGCGGGGGCGCGGGGCGACGGTCACGGCCCAGGCCGAGCGCCTGACCCTGCTGTCGGCCGCCGTACGACGGCTCGTGAACGAGGCGCGCGAGCTGGGCATCTCCGCCGACACCCTGTCCCGCCTGGTGAAGGAGTCGTACGGATGAGCGTGAGCGGCCCGGACCGGACGCTGTCGGCGACGGGCCTGACCAAGCGGTTCGGCAGCCGCACGGCCGTCTCGGACCTCTCCTTCGAGGTGCGCGCCGGCCGGGTCTTCGGGCTCCTCGGGCCGAACGGGACCGGCAAGACCACCACCGTACGCCTGCTGACCGGCATGCTCACCCCCACCCGCGGCTCGGTGACCCTGTTCGGCCAAGCGCTAGAAGCTGTCGGTCGGCCGGGCCGTGCTGCACGAGCCCGACCTCCTCTTCCTGGACGAGCCGACCGCCGGGCTCGACCCCGAGGCGGCGATCGACCTGATCGGCTACGTCCGCGAGATGGTCAGGACCGCGCGGACCACCGTCGTCATCTGCACCCACCAGCTCCACGGCCTGGAGACGCTCTGCGACGACGTCGGCATCCTCGACCAGGGGCGCCTCGTCGTCACCGGCGAGGTCCAGGCCGTGTTGCGCCGGCGCTGGCCGGAGCACCGCTACCTGCTGGAGGTCGAGGGCGACCCCGCCTCGGCCCGCGAGGTCATCGCGCCCCTCGTCATCGTGCCGCTGGTCTTCGTCGTCCTCATCCCGGGGGCGGTGCTCCTGCTGGGGAGCAGCCCCGCGCTCCTGACGACGACGGTCGCCGGGCTGTCGGGGTTCATCGAGAACCTGCCGGTGCACGCCCTGCCGGCCGGCTACTCCGCCGAGCAGCTCACCGTGTACGCGATCATCGTCTACTTCATGGCGCCACTCTTCCTGCTGATCCCGGTGATGGTGGCGAGCCTCACCGCCAGTTCCAGCTTCGTCGGCGAGAAGGAGCGCGGGACCATCGAGGGGCTGCTCTACACGCCGCTCACCGACCGCGAGCTGGTGCTGGGCAAGGTGCTCGCCTCCGTGATCCCCGCCGTCCTGCTCACCTGGGCGTCCTTCCTGGTGTACGCCGTGCTGGTCAACGCTCTCGGGGCGCCGCTGATGGGCGGCGTCTTCTTCCCCACCTGGGCCTGGGCGATCGTCATCGTGGCGCTGGCGCCGCTGGTGGCGTTCCTGGCGACGTGCCTGATCGTGGCGATCTCCGGGCGGTCCACCACCATGCAGGGCGCTCAGGGCTCGGTGGTCCTCATCGTCCTGCCCGTGCTGGCGCTGATCGCGGGCCAGTCGACCGGGCTCATGCTGTTCGACGCCCGGATCGCGAGCGTCGCCGCCGTCACGCTCCTCGTGATCGACGTCGCGGTCTTCCGCACGGTGGCGGGACGGTTCCGCCGCGAGCCCATCATCACCCGCCTGTAGCTCCCCTCCGCCGGTCCTGCCGGCCGGCGGAGGGCGGTGAGCGGGACGGGGATGACGGGCCGGGGGCCGCCGGTCGCCGCCGAAGAGGGCGGGAAACCGTCGTGGGCAGGTTGTCCGGGGGGCTCACCCCGGGTTCCCGGATGACCGGCCCGAGCCGCGGCCCTTACCGAGCGGGCTGGGGATCCGGCGTGTCCGCGGGGTCGGGCTGCGGCGCGGGCTCGGGCTCGTCGCCCGCCTCCAGGCCGCTGGGCGCGATCTTGACTTCAGGGGAACCGTGCAGGTTCCACACGTAGTCGTCCAGGCCGTCGTCGTTGATGTTGTAGACGACCTTCCCGTCGCCGGTCCATTCGTACTGGCTGGTGCTGGTCACGTAGCTGGTCGTGCAGGTCTCGGAGCCCTCGTCCTCCCCGTTGAGGGCGCCGGTGATGTCGCACCACTGGCCGGCGATGACCTTGTCGTTGCGCTCGAGGCGCGCCTGGATCGAGAACTTGTCGAACCTCTTGCCCAGGTCGGCGCTCGACGTCGCCTTCCACTTGATCTGGACGCGCCCTCTCCGGGTGTTGCCGTCCTTGTAGATGCAGGACCGTCCCCAGGCTCTGACGTCGGGCTTGCCCGGCAGGCTGAAGTCCCTGGTGCTCCACTGCGCGTCGCAGGTCCATCCGGCCGCCTGCGCCGGCGACGACACCAGCAGCGGCGTGGCGAACGCGACCGCGGCGGCCACCGCCGCGCACGCCGACCGGGTGACTCTGGCTCGAATGCTGACCGATGACATGAGGATCTCCGGATCTCAAGGGATGTTCGGGCAGTCGCCCGCGGTTGCCACGAGTCAGCCTGCAGGAGGGCGGCCGCAATGTCGTTGGGCCTGCCTGCACACTTGCTTGACACAGAATCCACACAGCTCAGCGGGGTGACGTCCGTTCCCGGTGGGCGCGCCAGGCGCGCTCCCATTGCCGGGTCAGGGCCGGGTAGACGACCAGGTACCGGAACGGCGCGATGGCGGCCAGGTAGAGGCGGCCGAACCGGCCGTTGGGCTTGACGAGGACGGCCATGCGCAGCTCGTGGTCGCCGTTCTCGCCCGGCACCCAGCCGAGGTGCATCACCGCGTGCACGGTCCCGTTCGCCAGCTCGCGCGCCGACTCCCGGTCCAGCTCGTAGACCGGTTCGAGGGGCAGGGCCGGGCTGTGCGGGCCGTGCGGGGCGGCGCGGAGGTCGTCCGGCAGGCGGTCGCGGAGCGAGGCGACCCGCGTGCCGAACCCGGCCGACGCCCCGTCCCAGCCGAAGATCGCGCCGAGCCGCCACCGGAGGGCGAACAGGAACCGGGCCGGCCCGTTCAGCGTCGCGGGCCCGCCGGCCGCCCGCGTGGCCGCGAGCATCGCCGGGAAGTCGCCGGGACCGGCTCCCGGCGTGCGGAACGACCACACGTCCTCGACCGAGAAGTCCCGCGTGAGCTCGTGGATGCGCCAGGGGAGGGACGTGTGCGCGGACGCGGGGAGCCTCATGACAGACCTGCCTCGGCCATCATGGCCAGCAGCGTGAGCTGGTCGAGGTCGGGGGTGGCGGCGGGGTCGAGCTCGCGGTAGCGGCGGTGGAGGTTGACCACGATCCGCTCGGCGTCCAGCCAGGTGGCGTACTCGTCCAGGTCGACCTTCTCGATCGCCTCGGTGAAGGACAGGCCCTGGGCGTGGGCGGCGTCGGCCTGCTCGACCACGTGGGCGAGGTAGCCGCGTACCGCGCGGACGCCGTCGGGGTCGGTGACCGGGCCGTGGCCGGGGACGATCGTGGCCGCGCCGGTGGCGATCATCCGGTCGCAGGCGGCGATCCAGTTGGCGATCGGGCCGCGCCACACGATCGGGGTGCAGCCGACGAACAGCAGGTCGCCCGCGAACAGCACGTCCGCGTCCGGCACGTGGACGACCGAGTCGGCGGCGGTGTGGGCCGGGCCGAGGTCCATCACGCGCACCTCGCGGCCGCCGACGTTCAGGACCAGCTCGCCTTCGTAGGAGCGGTCGGGCAGCCGCAGGCGGATGCCGCTGAAGTCGAAGGCGCCGAAGCGCTCCCGGAAGTACGGCGTCGCCGGGCCGACGTCCACGACCTGGGTGGCGGTCAGCATCTCCGGCGCCATCTCGTGCCGCATCTCGGCGTGCGTCGCCGCCGCGGCGATGATCTCGACGGTCTCCCCCAGCAGCTGGTTGCCGTGGGTGTGGTCGCCGTTGGCGTGCGTGAGGACGGCGCGAGTGATCGGGTGCCGGTCGGTGACGGCGCGCATGGCGGCGAGCATCTCGGCCGTGAGCGGGAGGTCGAAGAGGGTGTCGACCAGCAGGGACGCGCCGTCGCCCGCGATGAGGCCGGCGTTGCTCCAGCCGTACCCGCCGTCGGGCAGCAGCCAGGCCCACACGCCCGCGCCGACCTCGTGCAGGCCGCGCGTGTAGGGCAGCCGCGACGGGGCGCGGTTGACGCGCGGGCGGGGCGGCCGGCGGTCGGGGTTGTGCCTGGGGGCCAGCCGGTACGGCGCCGCCGACGCGCGCACGGTCTGCCGGGTCGCGCCCAGCCCTTCGACGGCCAGCTCGACGACGTCGCCGTCGCGCAGCCAGCCGGGGAAGGAGGCCGGGTCGGCGAGCGACAGGTGCTCGATGAGGCAGCAGCCGGGCACGGTGCCCGAGCCGAACACGTCACCGGGCAGCAGGTCGACGCCGCGCGAGGCGTAGGAGACGACCTCGCCGAAGCTCCAGTCCATCGCGCCGGTACGGCCCGAGCCGATGGTGCGGCCGTTGACCTTGGCCTCGACGCGCAGGTCGAGCCGGCCGTCGCGGTGCGCCAGCTCGTCGGGGGTGACCAGGAACGGGCCGAGGGTGGTGGCGCCGTCCTTGCCCTTGGCCTGGCCGATCGCCAGCGGCGACTCGCGCAACTGCAGGTCGCGAGCCGACCAGTCGTTGTAGATGGTGTAGCCGATGATGTGCCGCTCGGCCTGCTCGGGGGTGAGGTCCCGGCCGCCGGGGCCGATGACCGCGGCGATCTCCAGCTCGAAGTCGAACCAGGCGCTGCCGGGCGAGACCGGCACGTCGTCGTACGGGCCGACGATCGTCGCCGGGGAGGCGAAGTAGAAGGCGGGGATCTCGTACCAGACGTCCTTGAGCGTGCGGGGCGCGCCGGCGGCCTGCTGGCAGTTGCGCATGTGCTCCAGGAAGCACAGGCAGTCGCGGACGGAGGGCGGGCGCGGGATGGGCGCGCGCAGCCGGGCGCCGGCCAGCGGGACGGGACGCTCGCCCGACGTCAGCGCGGCCTCCCCGGCCGCGCGCAGCTCGTCCGCGCCCCGGCTGATGAGCTCGATCAGGCCGGCACCCGGCGGGACGGGGTGGATCACGTTCTCGCCGAGCACGCCGGCGCGGTCGCCGGTGCCGGTCGCGTAGGTCACCCAACGCATGGCGAACCTCCTCGCATCTATGTTGGCTGACATAGAATATAGCGAACAACACATGCTCTGCCTATCGGCATACCGGTTGGGGGCAGGGCCTCCGGGGCGCCGGACACGGCGGCGGAGACGGCCAGCGGCGCGCTGGTGATCGCCACGGAGGCGGGGTCGCAGTCGGTGCGGTCGGAGCTGCTGCGAATTGCCGCAAACCCGGCTCGCATGCAATTCCTGGAAGAGAGCCGCACTCGAGCGCTCCCGGTGGTACGGCTGGGAAGTGTTGGACACCGGCAGCGAAACCAATTTCTGGAGCAATTTCGCCGACGCCGACGTCAACGTGACGCGCTTCGGGGAAGGCACCTGCGATTACCGCGTCTACACCTATCACGCGGCCGTCACCTCGGTGGTCAACCGCCTCTACACGTATAATAGGTCGAATGGCATCGGCTGCTGAGAGTTCAT
>NZ_JOAG01000016.1 GCF_000725485.1 Nonomuraea candida
CGAGGTGCTCTCCAGCGACGGCATGTCCATCGAGATGCGCGACACCGACGAGGACGTCTTCCGCGCCGCGGAGGAGCTCGGTATCGACCTGTCCCGGCGTGAGCCGAGCAGCGTGGAAGAAGTCTGAGGGGGAGATCGCACACAATGCTAGACGTCAACTTCTTCGACGAGCTTCGGATTGGGCTGGCGACGGCCGACGACATTCGTCAGTGGTCGCACGGCGAGGTCAAGAAGCCGGAGACGATCAACTACCGGACTCTCAAGCCGGAAAAGGACGGGCTCTTCTGCGAGAAGATCTTCGGTCCGACCCGCGACTGGGAGTGCTACTGCGGCAAGTACAAGCGCGTCCGGTTCAAGGGCATCATCTGTGAGCGCTGCGGCGTCGAGGTGACCCGCGCCAAGGTCCGCCGTGAGCGGATGGGCCACATCGAGCTGGCCGCGCCGGTCACGCACATCTGGTACTTCAAGGGCGTCCCGTCGCGTCTGGGCTACCTGCTCGACCTGGCCCCGAAGGACCTGGAGAAGGTCATCTACTTCGCGGCGTACATGATCACGCATGTCGACACCGAGATGCGTGAGCGTGACCTGCCCTCGCTGGAGGCGAAGATCTCCGTCGAGCGGCAGCACATCGAGCAGCGCCGTGACGCCGACGTCGAGGCCCGGCAGAAGAAGCTCGAGGCCGACCTGTCCGAGCTGGAGGCCGCCGGCGCCAAGGGCGACCAGCGCCGCAAGGTCCGTGAGGGCGCCGAGCGCGAGATGCGTCAGCTCCGCGACCGGGCCCAGCGCGAGCTGGACCGGCTCGACGAGGTCTGGAGCCGCTTCAAGAACCTCAAGGTCCAGGACCTCGAGGGCGACGAGCTGCTCTACCGCGAGATGCGCGACCGCTTCGGCCGCTACTTCAAGGGCGGCATGGGCGCGCAGGCGATCCAGGACCGCCTGATCAGCTTCGACCTCGACGCCGAGGCCGAGAACCTGCGCGAGACCATCCGCAGCGGCAAGGGCCAGAAGAAGGCCCGCGCGCTCAAGCGGCTCAAGGTCGTGTCGGCGTTCCTCAACACGACCAACTCGCCGCGCGGCATGGTGCTCGACTGCATCCCGGTCATCCCGCCGGACCTGCGCCCGATGGTGCAGCTCGACGGTGGCCGGTTCGCGACCTCCGACCTCAACGACCTGTACCGCCGGGTCATCAACCGGAACAACCGCCTCAAGCGTCTGCTCGACCTCGGCGCGCCCGAGATCATCGTGAACAACGAGAAGCGGATGCTGCAGGAGGCCGTGGACGCGCTGTTCGACAACGGCCGCCGCGGTCGCCCGGTCACCGGTCCCGGCAACCGGCCGCTGAAGTCCCTCAGCGACATGCTGAAGGGCAAGCAGGGTCGTTTCCGCCAGAACCTGCTGGGCAAGCGAGTCGACTACTCCGGCCGTTCGGTCATCGTCGTCGGCCCGCAGCTCAAGCTGCACCAGTGCGGTCTGCCCAAGCAGATGGCGCTGGAGCTGTTCAAGCCGTTCGTGATGAAGAGGCTCGTGGACCTCAACCACGCGCAGAACATCAAGTCGGCCAAGCGGATGGTCGAGCGCGCCCGCCCCGTGGTGTGGGACGTGCTCGAAGAGGTCATCACCGAGCACCCCGTGCTGCTCAACCGCGCTCCGACGCTCCACCGCCTGGGCATCCAGGCGTTCGAGCCGCAGCTGGTCGAGGGCAAGGCCATCCAGATCCACCCGCTCGTCTGCACCGCGTTCAACGCGGACTTCGACGGCGACCAGATGGCCGTGCACCTGCCGCTGTCGGCCGAGGCCCAGGCCGAGGCGCGCATCCTGATGCTCTCGACCAACAACATCCTCAAGCCGGCCGACGGCAAGCCCGTGACGATGCCCACCCAGGACATGGTCATCGGCCTCTACTGGCTGACCACCCAGAAGGACGGCGCGCTGGGCGAGGGCCGCGTGTTCGGCTCGATCGCCGAGGCGCAGATGGCCTTCGACCGCCGCGAGCTGGAGATCCAGGCGAAGATCCAGATCCGGCTCAAGGACGTCCTGCCGCCGCGCGACTGGGTGGCCCCCGAGGGCTGGGAGCAGGGTGACCCGATCCGGCTGGAGACCACGTTCGGCCGGTGCCTGTTCAACCAGACGCTGCCGGACAGCTACCCCTTCGTCGACTTCCAGGTCGGCAAGAAGCAGCTGTCCACGATCGTGAACGAGCTGGCGGAGACCTACCCCAAGATCGAGGTCGCCAACTCGCTCGACGCGCTCAAGGACGCCGGCTTCCGCTGGGCGACCCGCTCCGGTGTCACGATCTCGATCGAGGACGTCGTCGCGCCGCCCAACAAGCAGGACATCATGGAGAACTACGAGCGCCGGGCCGACAAGGTCCAGCGCGAGTACGAGCGCGGTCTGATCACCGACGAGGAGCGCCGCCAGGAGCTCATCGAGATCTGGACGCACGCGACGGCCGACGTCGAGACCGACATGGTCAACGCCTTCCCGGCGACCAACCCGGTCTGGATGATGGTCAACTCCGGCGCCCGCGGTAACAAGATGCAGGTCCGGCAGATCGCCGGCATCCGCGGCCTGGTGTCCAACACCAAGGGTGAGACGATCCCGCGGCCGATCAAGGCCTCGTTCCGCGAGGGCCTGTCGGTGCTGGAGTACTTCATCTCCACCCACGGCCAGCGGAAGGGTCTGGCCGACACCGCCCTGCGTACCGCCGACTCGGGTTACCTGACCCGTCGTCTGGTGGACGTCGCGCAGGACGTCATCGTGCGCGAGATCGACTGCGGCACCGACCGCGCGGTCCCGCTGCACGTCGGCGACAGGGACGCCTCGGGCAACCTGGTCAAGGCGGAGAACGCCGAGTCCAACGTGCACGGGCGCATCCTGGCCGAGGACGTCGAGGTCGACGGCAAGGTCATCGTCCCGGCGGGCGTCGACATCAACGACACCCACGTGACGAAGCTGGTCGAGGCCGGCGTCGAGACCGTCCGCACCCGCAGCGCGCTCGTCTGCGAGGCCAAGATCGGTGTCTGCGCGACCTGCTACGGCCGTTCGCTGGCCACCGGCAAGCTCGTGGACGTCGGCGAGGCGGTCGGCATCATCGCCGCCCAGTCGATCGGTGAGCCGGGCACGCAGCTGACCATGCGGACCTTCCACACCGGTGGTGTGGCCGGCGCCGACATCACCCACGGTCTGCCCCGTGTCACGGAGCTGTTCGAGGCGCGCATCCCCAAGGGTGTCGCCCCGATCTCCGAGGCCGAGGGCCGGGTCCGCATCGACGAGACCGACAAGACCAGGAAGATCGTGATCACCCCCGACGACGGGTCGGAGGAGATCGCCTACCCGGTCTCGATGCGCTCGCGCCTGCTCGTGCAGGAGGGCCAGCGCGTCACGGTCGGCCAGCAGCTCGTGGCCGGTGCGGTCAACCCCAACGAGGTGCTGCGCATCCTCGGCCCGCGGGCCGTGCAGCTGCACCTGGTGGCGGAGGTCCAGCAGGTCTACCGCTCGCAGGGTGTGTCGATCCACGACAAGCACATCGAGATCATCGTGCGGCAGATGCTCAAGCGCGTGAACGTGCTGGAGTCCGGTGACACCGACCTGCTGCCCGGCGAGCTCGTGGAGCGCCCGCGCTTCGAGCAGATGAACCGCGAGACCGTGGCCGAGGGCGGTTCGCCCGCCGCCGGCCGTCCGGTGCTCATGGGCATCACGAAGGCGTCGCTGGCCACCGAGTCGTGGCTGTCGGCGGCCTCCTTCCAGGAGACGACCAGGGTCCTGACGGACGCGGCGATCCACGCCAAGTCCGACTCGCTCCTGGGCCTGAAGGAGAACGTCATCATCGGTAAGCTCATCCCGGCCGGTACCGGCATGCCGCAGTACCGCAACATCCGGGTGGAGCCGACCGAGGAGGCCAAGGCGGCCATGTACACCGTCGGTGGTTACGACGGTTCGGCGGCCGACTACACCTTCGGCACCGGCAGCGGCGAGGCCGTGCCGCTGGAGGAGTACGACTTCGGCCAGTACAACCGGTAATCGCGCTGAGTGACGCGCCCGGCCTCTCTCCTTGAGAGGCCGGGCGCGTCGCGTTTCGGGGGTCGTTCCGGCGGAGGCTGAGGATCTTGCGGGGAGACGCGGGCTCTCGGTTCGTTACGGCGGTGCCGTGGTTCCCCCAGACGCCGTACGGGGCTGAGGACCTTCCAGGGAGACGCGGGCTGAGCCCTTCAGCGGCGGGCCGCCGTCACGGCGCCACGCCGGCCGGGTTCCGTGGTCCGAGCCGGTCAGAAGAGGCCCTTGATCTTGGTGATGGCGTCGGTGACGGCCGTCACGCTGCCCGCGGCCATCGTCAGGCTGTTCAGGAACAGGCTCAGGCGCCTGGGACTCGGCTGCTCCGACTCCGTCTCCTCCTGGAGCGCCTCCACCGCGTCCGCGGCCGTCTGCGGGTCGGCGAGATGGGCCCGGTAGCGCGTGACCAGCGTGCTCAGCTCGCCGATCAGGGCCCGCAGCTCCTCCTGCTGCGTCGTGGGGCCGCCGTAGTTGTACGTCGCGCCGAAGTGGGAGCCGGACTCGGCGGTGCCGAAGTTGATGCCGTGCTGCTGTCCGCCGGTGAAGTGCACGCCCTCGCGGTGGCGTGACGGGTCTTCGCTCATGGGGTGCCGCCCTTCTGAGGTTGGCCGGTTCTGGCGCCGAAGTGGGAGCCGGCCTCGGCCTTGCCGAAGTTGATGCCGTGCTGCTGGCCGCCGCTGATGGTGACCTTGTTGTTGGTGATCTGGGTGATGCGCGCGGCCGCCTCGCCGGTGTCGATGTTGTGCTCGGCGAGGAACCTGGCCAGGCCCTTGTCCACGGCTTCGAGCACGACCTTGTCGAACATCTCGACGTCGCGGGTGATGAAGAAGCGCCGCGGGTCGTCTCCCATGGCCATCTCGCGCACGCTGTAATGGGCGCCGTAGTCGTACAGGCCGTGGCCCTGGATGACGGCGCGGTCGTCGCGCTCCTGGCGGCGTCTGGCGGCGCCGCGCCCCCAGAGGCGGGCCAGGCGCAGCGGGGCCGTCACCAGGCGGGGGACGGCCTGGGCGGCGCCGTGGGTCAGCGCGACGAACAGGCCGGTCAGCAGGTCCGAGGAGACCCTGTCGACCAGGGAGTACTCCGGGGCCAGCGGATACAGCTCGTACGTCGAGCCCTCCAGGAAGAGGGAGCCGCGCAGCCGTACCGCGCGCAGGAAGATCGTCACGACGAGCTGGCCGCCCCAGCCGATGACCTCCACGCACAGATAGGCGCGCGCCGAGGACTCGGGAGCGCGGGACACCGCGCGGACGAGCTCGGAGTCCACCGTGGTCACCGGCGGAGCCAGCCGGTCGGGCAGCAGCTCGGAGGCGTGGTTGATGTCCACGCCGTTGATGAACAGCCGCTCGGAGATGCCCAGGTTGGGCAGGCCGGTGGCGGCGATCTCCCTGGCCAGGCAGGCGTGCACGTCGTCGGAGTGGAAGGGCCTGGGCGGTTTGCCCTCCTGCGCCACCTTGGTGATGTCGATGGCGAAGGACCAGCCGTGGTCGTGCGGGAACCCGCAGCCGACGAAGGGCAAGTAGTCGGTGAAGACCACCACGTTGCCCCGCTGGGCCCTGGTCAGGCGGGCGACCTCGCGGCGGGCGGCGGCGGAGACCGGGGAGGGCGCCTCGGCCACGGAGAAGCGGCGGGCGGACAGCCGCCGGCCGAGCACGACCACCCGCGTGTGGAAGACGTGCGCCGCCACCACCAGCCAGGCGAGCGCCAGCGGTAACAGGACGAGCGGCGCGAGCCGCAGCAGCCCGGAGCCGCCGAGAGCACCCAGGTCGTCCAGGTCGTTGACGGAGTCGAGCGCGTCCAGGTCGGGCAGCGCGCCGGCCACGCCCGCAGCCAGGAGCGCGATCGTGCCCGCGCCGATGAGCAGCAGGAGCACGTCGCGGGCGGTGCGGCGGCGCTCGGCGGCCAGCGCGTGCTTGAGCACGGCGGGCAGGTCCACGCCGTAGGAGGGGGCGCAGGCGCGGAAGGGGTGGCCCAGCGTCTCGTCGATGACCGCGCGGGCGAAGGGCTCGCTGATGTGGGCGGCGGCGCACAGGTAACGGGTGGTGTTCGTGGGCCGCTGGATCGGCGCGGAGGTGGTGTGGTGCTCGTCCGGGACGCCCCCGCCCTGGATCTGCAGCACCGCCTCGACCCCGCCCATGCGGACGCGTTCGCCGACGGGCAGGCGTACGGGCTGGTGGATGCGGGTGCCGTTGACCCAGGTGCCGTTGGTGGAGTCGCAGTCGGCGATCCACGCCGAGCCGCCGGCCAGCCAGACCCTGGCGTGCCTGCGGCTGATCTCCTGGGAGTCGATGCGCAGCGGGGCCGTGCGGCCGATCTCGGCGGGCACCTCTGAGACGGGCAGGCGCAGGCCGCGCAGCTCGCGGGGGCGGACGAGGACGAGTTCGAAGGGGGAGATGGGGGAGCCCGGCCAGGGCCGGTCGGCCGCCTCAGACAAGGAGCCCTCCACGCCGGCGTGGCCGGAGCTTCCGACGCCGCCCGATCGCCGGTCGGCACTGCCGGCCCGGGTGGTCTGGGGGGTCTGGGCGGCCTGGGTGGTCTCGGTGGTGCGGGGGGTCTGGGCGGTCGTCCCGGAGGCGTCGGTCAAGGAGCATCGACATGGGGGTCATCCCTCTCGACGTGTCGCCAGATGACGGTATCCGGACAGTGAGGCGACCGCTTCAGGGAGTGACCTAGGGATCACCCTAGCCCCGGCCGTGGAGTCTTCACCTTTCCGATGCCGGAGCTTCGGCGAAGAGCTCGCGAGTTGGTCGCGAAGGCCGATATCATGGTCGGCGGAGCTGTAGATGGGCTGGATGAAAAGGCCCCGGCGACCCGGAGTGGCAAGACTTGTCGGTCTTGTCGCGCCGTTTTGACGTGTCGCTGGGGGCTGGGTAGTCTTGAGCATCGTGCCCGTCTTCTAACGGGCTCTCGACCGTGCGCTCAATTACGGGCGCGGGACGGCTTCCTGGCTCGTAATCCTCGCGGACGTGTCTGTGCGACTAGCGCGACACGCCCGAGCGCGGGGGCACCGAGACAAGAAAAACCAGCAGGTCATGACACCGGCAGCACCTGCGAAAAGCAAGACCTGATGACGTAACACCGGCCAAGGCACGAAACGGAGTGGCAGTGCCCACTATTCAGCAGTTGGTCCGCAAGGGCCGGCAGGACAAGGTCGCCAAGACCAAGACTCCTGCCCTCAAGGGGAGTCCGCAGCGGCGCGGCGTGTGCCAGCGCGTTTACACCACGACTCCGAAGAAGCCCAACTCGGCACTGCGCAAGGTGGCCCGCGTTCGGCTCACGAACGGCATCGAGGTCACGGCCTACATCCCCGGTGTCGGCCACAACCTTCAGGAGCACTCCATCGTGCTCGTGCGTGGCGGTCGTGTGAAGGACCTGCCTGGTGTTCGCTACAAGATCATCCGTGGTTCGCTGGACACCCAGGGTGTCCGCAACCGCAAGCAGGCCCGCAGCCGCTACGGCGCGAAGAAGGAGAAGAGCTAACAATGCCTCGTAAGGGTTCTCCTGGCCGTCGTCAGCTCATGTCTGACCCGGTTTACAGCTCGCCGCTGGTGACCGCCCTGATCAACAAGGTGCTCCTGGACGGCAAGCGCTCCATCGCGCAGTCGATCGTCTACGGCGCCCTTGAGGGCTGCAGGGAGAAGACGGGCAACGACCCGGTCGTCACCCTGAAGCGCGCGCTTGACAACGTCAAGCCCACCCTTGAGGTCCGCAGCCGTCGGGTCGGTGGCGCGACCTACCAGGTGCCGGTCGAGGTGCGCGCCGCGCGCAGCACCACCCTGGCCCTGCGCTGGCTGGTGCAGTACTCCCGCGCCCGCCGCGAGAAGACCATGACCGAGCGCCTCATGAACGAGCTCCTCGACGCCAGCAACGGCCTCGGGGCGAGCGTCAAGAAGCGCGAGGACACCCACAAGATGGCCGAGTCCAACAAGGCCTTCGCTCACTACCGCTGGTAGTGGGATCGACGAGACGACGAGGACGCGAGAGAAGTGGCCACGCAGACCGCTCTTGACCTGGCCAAGGTCCGAAACATCGGGATCATGGCCCACATCGACGCGGGCAAGACCACCACGACCGAGCGCATCCTGTTCTACACCGGGATCAACTACAAGATCGGTGAAGTTCATGAGGGCGCTGCCACCATGGACTGGATGGAGCAGGAGCAGGAGCGCGGCATCACGATCACGTCTGCCGCGACGACCTGTGAGTGGGCCGGTCACACGATCAATATCATCGACACCCCGGGCCACGTCGACTTCACCATCGAGGTCGAGCGCTCGCTGCGCGTCCTCGACGGCGCCGTCGCCGTGTTCGACGGTGTGGCCGGCGTCGAGCCGCAGTCGGAGACGGTGTGGCGTCAGGCCGACCGTTACAACGTGCCCCGGATCTGCTTCGTCAACAAGATGGACCGTGTCGGCGCGGAGTTCCACCGCTGCGTCGACATGATGATCGGCCGTCTGGGCGCGACCCCGGCTGTCATCCAGCTTCCGTGGGGCGTTGAGGCCGACTTCAAGGGCGTCATCGACCTCATCAAGATGAAGGGCCTCATCTGGAGCGCCGAGGCGGCCAAGGGCGAGATGTACGACATCGTCGACATCCCGGCCGACCACGCCGACGCCGCTCGCGAGTGGCGTGACAAGCTGGTCGAGACCGTCGCCGAGAACGACGACGAGCTGATGGAGCTCTTCCTGGAGGGCACCGAGCCCACCGAGGAGCAGCTGATCGCGGCCATCCGCCGCGCGACGCTGTCCAGCGCCATCAACCCGGTCCTGTGCGGCACCGCGTTCAAGAACAAGGGCGTGCAGCCCCTGCTCGACGCGATCGTCGCCTACCTCCCCGCCCCGACCGACATCCCGGCCTTCAAGGGCCACGCGGTCGGCAACGAGGAGAAGGTGATCGAGCGTCACGCGGACCCGACCGAGCCGTTCTCCGCCCTGGCCTTCAAGATCGCCAGCGACCCGCACCTGGGCAAGATCACCTACATCCGCATCTACTCGGGCACGCTCGAGTCCGGTTCACAGGTCATCAACTCTGTGAAGGGCAAGAAGGAGCGGATCGGCAAGATCTACCAGATGCACGCCAACAAGCGCGAAGAGCGCCCGTCGGCGATCGCTGGTCAGATCGTGGCCGTCATGGGTCTGAAGGACACCACCACGGGTGACACCCTCTCCGACCCGGCCAACCAGGTCGTGCTCGAGTCGATGACGTTCCCGGCTCCGGTCATCAACGTCGCCATCGAGCCCAAGACCAAGGGCGACCAGGAGAAGCTGTCGACCGCGATCCAGCGGCTGGCCGAGGAGGACCCGTCCTTCCAGGTCCGCCGTGACGAGGAGACCGGCCAGACGGTCATCTGGGGCATGGGCGAGCTTCACCTCGAGATCCTCGTCGACCGTATGCGCCGCGAGTTCAAGGTCGAGGCCAACGTCGGCCGCCCGCAGGTCGCCTACCGCGAGACCATCCGCCGCAAGGTGGAGAAGGTCGACTACACCCACAAGAAGCAGACCGGTGGTTCCGGTCAGTTCGCGCGGGTGATCATCGACCTGGAGCCGCTGGGCGAGGGCAACGACGGTTACGAGTTCGAGAACAAGGTCACCGGCGGCCGCGTCCCGAGGGAGTACATCCCGTCGGTCGACGCCGGCGCGCAGGAGGCCGCCGAGTTCGGCGTGCTGGCCGGTTACCCGATGGTGGGCGTGAAGGTTACGCTGACCGACGGTGCGGCCCACGACGTTGACTCCTCGGAAATGGCGTTCAAGATCGCCGGTTCGATGGCCTTCAAGGAGGCCGCGCGCAAGGCGGACGCCGTGCTCCTCGAGCCGATGATGGCTGTCGAGGTGACCACGCCCGAGGACTACATGGGTGACGTCATCGGTGACCTCAACGGTCGCCGCGGGCAGATCCAGGCGATGGACGACCGGGCCGGCGCCAAGGTCGTCCGAGCGCTCGTGCCGCTGTCTGAGATGTTCGGCTACGTGGGTGACCTGCGTAGCAAGACGCAGGGGCGCGCGAGCTACAGCATGCTGTTCGACTCCTACGCTGAGGTGCCTCCGGGCATCGCCAAGGAGATCGTCGCGAAGGCCCGGGGCGAGTAGTTTCCGATCCGATCCCGCGAGGGATCGGGCCGGGACTTCTGTCCTGGTCCCTGGTGGGGTGGTGCGAGCCACCCCGCCGCCAAGGGGTTCGGGAGTTCCCGGGCCCGAGTGTGTAGACGAAAGTCAGTCAGATTCTCAAGGAGAGAACCAGTGGCTAAGGCCAAGTTCGAGCGGACCAAGCCGCACATGAACATCGGCACCATTGGGCACATCGACCACGGCAAGACCACGCTGACCGCGGCGATCACCAAGGTGCTCCACGACCGCTACCCCGAGCTGAACAAGGCGACCCCGTTCGACAAGATCGACAAGGCGCCCGAGGAGAAGGCTCGTGGCATCACGATCTCCATCGCGCACGTCGAGTACCAGACGGAGAAGCGTCACTACGCGCACGTTGACTGCCCGGGTCACGCCGACTACGTCAAGAACATGATCACCGGTGCCGCTCAGATGGACGGCGCCATCCTCGTGGTCGCCGCCACCGACGGCCCGATGCCGCAGACGAAGGAGCACGTCCTCCTGGCCCGCCAGGTCGGCGTTCCCTACATCGTCGTGGCCCTCAACAAGTCCGACATGGTGGACGACGAGGAGATCCTGGAGCTCGTCGAGCTCGAGGTCCGTGAGCTCCTGTCCGCTCAGGAGTTCCCCGGCGACGACCTGCCGGTCGTCCGCGTCTCCGCGCTCAAGGCTCTTGAGGGCGACGAGAAGTGGGCCGACAGCATCATCGAGCTGATGAACGCCGTCGACGAGAACGTCCCCGAGCCCCCGCGTGAGACGGAGAAGCCGTTCCTCATGCCGGTCGAGGACGTCTTCTCGATCACCGGTCGCGGCACCGTCGTCACCGGCCGTATCGAGCGCGGCATCGTCAAGGTCAACGAGCAGGTCGACATCATCGGCATCAAGCCGGAGAAGACCACGACCACCGTCACCAGCATCGAGATGTTCAACAAGATGCTCGACGAGGGTCACGCGGGTGACAACGCCGCCCTGCTGCTCCGCGGCATCAAGCGCGACGACGTCGAGCGCGGCCAGTGCATCATCAAGCCGGGCACGACCACCCCGCACACCGAGTTCACCGGCCAGGTCTACATCCTGTCCAAGGACGAGGGCGGCCGCCACACGCCGTTCTTCAACAACTACCGTCCTCAGTTCTACTTCCGTACGACTGACGTGACCGGTGTTGTGAACCTCCCCGAGGGCACCGAGATGGTCATGCCGGGCGACAACACCGAGATGCGCGTTGAGCTGATCCAGCCCATCGCCATGGAGGAAGGCCTCAAGTTCGCGATCCGTGAGGGTGGCCGCACCGTCGGCGCCGGTCGGGTCACGAAGATCATCAAGTAGCTAGACCGTCGGGGCGGCGGTCGGCCCCGCACCTTCGGGCCGGCCGCCGCACCGTGTAGGGCCCCATGCAAGGCGCCGTGATCCAGCAGTCGCTTCGGCCAACGAGCGAAGGCGAGTGACCGAAGTCACTGCCGGATCACGGAAGAAAAGGCAGATCGACTACGTCTGCCTCGTGGGGTTAATGCGGGGTTTCACCTGCATGAACACACAGCGGCACAGGCCGCACGATACTTTTTCAGACGACAGCGAAGGACACCGAGGCCACTATGGCGGGACAGAAGATCCGCATTCGGCTCAAGGCCTATGACCACGAGGTCATCGACAGCTCGGCCAAGAAGATCGTCGAGACGGTGACGCGGACTGGCGCGAAGGTCGCAGGCCCGGTGCCGCTGCCGACCGAGAAGAACGTGTACTGCGTCATCCGCTCGCCGCACAAGTACAAGGACAGCCGCGAGCACTTCGAGATGCGCACGCACAAGCGGCTGATTGACATCATCGACCCGACCCCCAAGACCGTCGACTCGCTCATGCGGCTCGACCTCCCCGCGGGTGTCGACATTTCGATCAAGCTCTGAGGGAACGCACTGACATGGCTAAGACGATCAAGGGTGTCCTGGGCAAGAAGCTCGGCATGACCCAGGTCTTCGACGCGGACAACCGGATGGTTCCGGTCACCGTGGTCGAGGCCGGTCCGTGCGTGGTGACCCGCGTCCGCACCGCAGAGAAGGACGGCTACTCCGCCATCCAGCTCGGCTTCGGGCAGGTCGACCCCCGGAAGGTCAACAAGCCGCTCGGCGACTACCTGCGTAAGCACGACATCACCCCGCGCCGTTACTTCGCGGAGATCCGCACCGACGACGCGAGCGACTACACCCTGGGCCAGGAGCTGCTGGCCGACACCTTCGAGGCGGGCCAGTTCGTCGATGTGACGGGCAAGAGCAAGGGCAAGGGCTTCGCCGGTGTCATGAAGCGGCACGGCTTCGGTGGTCTGGGCGCGTCGCACGGTACGCAGCGCAAGCACCGTTCGCCGGGTTCCATCGGTGGCTGCGCCACCCCGGGCCGCGTTTTCAAGGGTCTGCGCATGGCTGGCCGGATGGGTAACGTCCGTACCACCGTGCAGAGCCTCAAGATTCACGCCGTGGACGCCGAGAAGGGCCTCATCCTGATCAAGGGTGCGATCCCCGGCGCCAACGGCAGCCTGGTCCTCGTCCGCACCGCTGCCAAGAAGGGGGCTGCCAAGTGAGCACCACTATTGACGTCCTCGACGCCAGCGGCGCGAAGGCCGGCACGGTTGACCTGCCCGAAGACGTCTTCGGCGCCAAGGTCAACGTTCCGCTGATCCACCAGGTGGTCGTGGCCCAGCTCGCCGCTCGCCGGCAGGGCACCCACAAGGCCAAGACCCGTGGTGAGGTCTCCGGCGGCGGCAAGAAGCCGTACCGCCAGAAGGGCACCGGCCGCGCCCGTCAGGGCTCGACCCGCGCGCCGCAGTTCACCGGCGGTGGCACCGTCCACGGCCCCGTGCCGCGCGACTACTCGCAGCGCACGCCCAAGAAGATGAAGGCCGCCGCCCTGCGCGGCGCCCTGTCGGACCGGGCGAGCGGCAACCGCGTGCACGTGGTGAGCTCCCTGGTCTCGGGCGAGACGCCCAAGACCAAGGCCGCGCTGGAGGCCCTGCGCAAGATCACCCAGGCTCCGCGCGTCCTCGTCGTGGTCGACGCGGACGACGAGCTGACCTGGCTGAGCCTGCGCAACGCTCCCGAGGTCCACCTGCTGGACGCCGGGCAGCTCAACACCTACGACGTGCTCGTGCACGACGACGTGGTCTTCACCCAGGAGGCGTACGACCAGGTCGTGGCGCGGCTGAGTGGCGGGAAGGAAGACGCCTGATGGAGAACACCACCGAACCGCAGGACGTCGCCCAGGCCGCCGAGTCCGAGGTCAAGGGGCGGATGAAGCGGGTCACCGACCCGCGCGACGTCATCATCAAGCCGGTTGTCTCCGAGAAGAGCTACGGTCTGATCGACGAGAACAACAAGTACACGTTCCTGGTGAAGAAGACCGCGAACAAGACCCAGGTCAAGATCGCCGTTGAGCAGATCTTCGGGGTCAAGGTCACCAGCGTGAACACCATCAACCGGCAGGGCAAGCGCAAGCGGACCCGGACCGGTTTCGGCAAGCGTCCCGACACCAAGCGCGCGATCGTGAGCCTGGTCGAGGGCGATCGGATCGACATCTTCGGTCAGATCGGCTAGCGGCCATAGAAGTGAGCGCGGGCCGGATCGGCTCGCGCGGGGCTGAGACCGTCGCACTCAGGTGCGGCGGGCTCACCCATGTAACCGACGAAGGATGAACGAAAAAGATGGGCATCCGTAAGTACAAGCCGACGACTCCGGGTCGCCGCGGATCGAGTGTCTCGGACTTCTCCGAGATCACCCGCAGCACCCCTGAGAAGTCGCTGCTTGCGCCCCTTCACAGCAAGGGCGGCCGCAACGTACACGGCCGAGTCACCGCTCGCCACCAGGGCGGCGGTCACAAGCGCGCCTACCGGATCATCGACTTCCGTAGGCATGACAAGGACGGCATCCCGGCCAAGGTCGCTCACATCGAGTACGACCCCAACCGCACCGCCAACATCGCTCTGCTCCACTACGCCGACGGTGAGAAGCGCTACATCATCGCGCCGACCGGCCTCAAGCAGGGTGACCGCATCGAGAACGGTCCCGCCGCCGACATCAAGCCCGGCAACTGCCTGCCGCTGCGCAACATCCCGACCGGTACCTTCATCCACGCGGTGGAGCTCCGTCCGGGTGGTGGCGCCAAGCTCGGCCGTTCCGCCGGCGCCCAGATCCAGCTGCTCGCCAAGGAGGGCACCTACGCCACGCTGCGTATGCCGTCCGGCGAGATGCGCATGGTCGACGTGCGCTGCCGCGCGACGGTCGGCCAGGTGGGCAACGCCGAGCAGGCCAACATCAACTGGGGCAAGGCCGGCCGCATGAGGTGGAAGGGCAAGCGCCCGACCGTCCGTGGTGTCGCGATGAACCCCGTCGACCACCCGCACGGTGGTGGTGAGGGTAAGACCTCCGGTGGTCGTCACCCGGTGAACCCCAAGGGCAAGCCCGAGGGCCGTACCCGTCAGGCGAACAAGGCCAGCGACAGGCTGATCATCCGCCGTCGGTCGAAGAGGAAGAAGCGGTAGGAGCAGCCGAAATGCCACGTAGCCTTAAGAAGGGTCCCTTCGTGGACGAGCACCTTCAGAAGAAGGTCGACGTCCAGAACGAAAAGGGCACCAAGAACGTCATCAAGACGTGGTCGCGGCGCTCCATGATCGTCCCCGACATGCTCGGGCACACGATCGCCGTGCACGACGGCCGCAAGCACGTCCCGGTGTTCATCACCGAGTCCATGATCGGTCACAAGCTCGGAGAGTTCGCCCCGACGCGGACGTTCCGCAGCCACGTCAAGGAAGACCGCCGCAGCCGGCGGTAAGCGTCCCGGAAGTAGGAGAAAGCGATGGAAGCCAGGGCTCAGGCGCGGTTCGTCCGTGTCACGCCCCAGAAGGCCCGCCGTGTGGTGGACCTCATTCGCGGGCTGCCCGCTTCGGAGGCGCAGGCCGTGCTGCAGTTCGCTCCCCAGTCGGCGAGCGAGCCGATCTACAAGGTTCTCAGCAGCGCCATGGCGAACGCTGAGCACAACTTCGACCTCGACCCGCAGACGCTCGTCGTCAGCCGGGCGTGGGTCGACGAGGGCCCGACGCTGAAGCGGTTCCGCCCGCGTGCACAGGGTCGCGCCTATCGGATCAACAAGCGGACGAGCCACATCACTGTGATCGTGGAGTCCCGCGAGCCGAAGGGAAGGACCCGATAGTGGGCCAGAAGGTTAACCCGCACGGGTTCCGCCTCGGCATCACGACCGACTTCAAGAGCCGGTGGTACGCCGACAAGCTGTACAAGTCGTACGTCGCCGAGGACGTGGCGATCCGCCGCATGCTGCAGAAGGGCATGGAGCGGGCCGGCATCTCCAAGGTCGAGATCGAGCGCACGACGGACCGCGTCCAGGTGGACATCCACACCGCGCGTCCCGGCATCGTGATCGGCCGTCGTGGCGCCGAGGCCGACCGCATCCGCGGTGACCTGGAGAAGCTGACCAAGAAGCAGGTCCAGCTCAACATCCTCGAGGTCAAGAACCCGGAGATCGACGCCCAGCTCGTCGCGCAGGGCGTCGCCGAGCAGCTGTCCAGCCGTGTCTCGTTCCGCCGCGCCATGCGCAAGGCGATGCAGTCGGCCATGAAGTCCGGCGCCAAGGGCATCCGTGTCCAGTGCTCCGGTCGTCTGGGCGGCGCCGAGATGTCGCGGTCGGAGTTCTACCGTGAGGGCCGCGTGCCGCTGCACACGCTCCGCGCGGACATCGACTACGGCTTCTACGAGGCCCGCACCACCTTCGGCCGCATCGGCGTGAAGGTGTGGATCTACAAGGGCGAGGCTCCGACGAGCCGCGCCGAGCGCGAGGCGGCCGCCGCCGGCGCTCGCGCCGGCCAGCGTCGTGACCGCGACGACCGTCGTGGTGGCGGCGGCGGCGACCGTCCGCGTCGTGGTGGCGGTGACCGCCCCCGTCGTGGTGGCGGCCGCGGCGACCGCGCCCCCCGCAATGAGGCGGCCTCGCAGGCCGCCCCCGAGACCGGCCCGGCTGCGCAGCCGGGTGCTGAAGGGAGCTGACCATGCTGATCCCGCGCAGGGTCAAGCACCGCAAGCAGCACCGGCCTGACCGCAGCGGAGCCGCCAAGGGCGGCACCAGGGTCGTGTTCGGCGAGTTCGGCATTCAGGCCGTTGAGCACTCCTACGTGACCAACCGCCAGATCGAGTCCGCTCGTATCGCCATGACCCGTCACATCCGCCGTGGCGGCAAGGTGTGGATCAACATCTACCCCGACCGTCCGCTCACGAAGAAGCCGGCCGAGACCCGCATGGGTTCCGGTAAGGGTTCTCCGGAGTGGTGGATCGCCAACGTCAAGCCCGGACGCGTGATGTTCGAGCTGTCGGGCGTGGCGGAGCCGGTCGCTCGCGAGGCGCTTCAGCGTGCGATCCACAAGCTCCCGATGAAGTGCAAGATCGTTAAGCGTGAAGTGGGTGAGGCGTGATGGCTAAGGGCCTGACCGCCGGCGAGCTGCGGCTCGAGGACGAGGAGACCCTCGTCCAGAAGCTGAAGGAGGCGAAGGAGGAGCTGTTCAACCTCCGCTTCCAGGCGGCGACCGGTCAGTTGGAGAGCCACGGGCGGCTGCGTGCCGTCCGCCGCGAGATCGCCCGTATCTACACCGTGATGCGCGAGCGCGAGCTGGGCATCGTCACGGTCGAGAAGGAGACGAGCGATGGCTGAAACTGAGACCACCGAGACCACCGCGGCCGCCGAGGCCGGCGACCAGCGGAACTTCCGCAAGGTGCGCGAGGGCCTCGTCGTCAGCGACAAGATGGACAAGACCGTCGTCGTCGCCGTCGAGGACCGCGTCAAGCACCGCCTGTACGGCAAGGTCATCCGCCGTACGACCAAGTACAAGGCGCACGACGAGGCCAACGCCTGTGGCGTCGGCGACCGCGTGCTGCTGATGGAGACCCGCCCCCTCTCCGCCACCAAGCGGTGGAGGGTCGTGGAGATCCTCGAGAAGGCCAAGTAAGGCCCTCTCGGATATACCGCGCCTCGTGGGGGCTCTCAGAGCCCCCATGACGGCGTCCAAGGACGCGGGGCCCATGCCCCGCGTCGCCTGCGGTGCGGCGCCCTGAGGGGCGCTGTGGCCGTGGGAACAAGACAATGCCAGGTTCCGCCAGGCTGCGCGAAAGCCCGCTTTCGCGCCCTCAGACACGGGCGCAGCACGATGCCTTTGTCGGGGGGTCGCAGGGGCGAGCCCCCGCGTGAGAACCGGCGCGACTATCAGGAGAAGACGTGATCCAGCAGGAGTCGCGGCTCAAGGTCGCCGACAACACGGGCGCGAAGGAGATCCTTTGCATCCGCGTTCTCGGTGGCTCGGGCCGACGCTACGCCGGTATCGGCGACGTCATCGTCGCCACTGTCAAGGACGCGCTGCCGGGCAGCACGGGCGTCAAGAAGGGCGATGTGGTCAAGGCCGTCGTCGTCCGCACGGTCAAGGAGCGCCGCAGGCCCGACGGCTCCTACATCCGCTTCGACGAGAACGCCGCGGTCATCATCAAGGACAGCGGTGACCCTCGCGGCACTCGTATCTTCGGCCCGGTCGGCCGGGAGCTGCGCGACAAGAAGTTCATGCGCATCATCTCGCTCGCCCCGGAGGTGCTGTAATGCCGAAGTCGCTGCATGTGAAGAAGGGTGACCTGGTTCAGGTCACCGCCGGCAAGGACAAGGGTGCCAAGGGCCGTGTGATCGCCACGCTGCCGCGCGAGGACCGCGTGGTGGTCGAGGGCGTCAACATGATCAAGAAGCACTCGAAGGAGACCCACCAGGGTCCGCGCGGCGCCAAGGCAGGCGGCGTGCAGACCATGGAGGCTCCGATCCACGTCTCGAACGTGAAGAAGCTCAAGGACGACAAGCCCGCCGACAAGAAGGCCGACGAGAAGAAGGCCGACGAGACGGGTGAGGACAGCTGATGACTGCCACGACCACTGAGACCGAGCGCCCGACGCCGCGACTCAAGACGAAGTACCGCGAGGAGATCGCGGCCCAGCTTCGCGAGCAGTTCGGCATCGAGAACGTCATGCAGATCCCCGCGCTGACCAAGATCAAGGTCAACATGGGCGTCGGCGAGGCGGCTCGCGACTCCAAGCTCATCGAGGGTGCCGTCCGCGACCTCACCGCGATCACCGGCCAGAAGCCGGCCGTCGTCCGGGCGCGCAAGTCCATCGCGCAGTTCAAGCTGCGCGAGGGCATGCCGATCGGCGCGCACGTCACGCTGCGCGGCGACCGCATGTGGGAGTTCCTCGACCGTCTGCTGGCGCTGGCCCTGCCCCGTATCCGGGACTTCCGCGGCCTGTCGCCCAAGCAGTTCGACGGCAACGGCAACTACACCTTCGGTCTGACCGAGCAGGTCATGTTCCACGAGGTCGACCAGGACAAGGTCGACCGCCCGCGGGGCATGGACATCACGATCGTGACCACCGCGAAGAACGACGACCAGGGCCGGGCGCTGCTGAAGCTCCTCGGGTTCCCCTTCAAGGAGGCCTGATCATGGCGAAGAAGTCGCTGATCGCCAAGGCGGGGCGCAAGCAGAAGTTCGAGGTCCGGGCGTACACGCGGTGCTCGCGCTGCGGCCGTCCGCGCGCGGTCTACCGCAAGTTCGGCCTCTGCCGCGTGTGCTTCCGCGAGATGGCGCACCGGGGCGAGCTGCCCGGCATCACCAAGTCGAGCTGGTAGGTAACCTGGTGGGCGGCCCTCGTGCCGCCCATCGGGCACTCATATTTCAGTAGAAGAAACAGGACGTCCTTCACAAGGAAGGGCGTTCGTGACCACGCCGAAGGTCCACCGGCAGAGCAGGGAGAGGTAGCCGAAAGGCGGACTCGACCATGAGAACTGCTTGGCCGACTGGAAACCGCGGCGAGGAAGGCCACTGGCCATGACGATGACCGACCCGATCGCAGACATGCTCACGCGTCTGCGCAACGCGAATTCGGCGTACCACGACAGCGTGTCGATGCCGTACTCGAAGATCAAGGCGCACATCGCCGAGATCCTCCAGCAGGAGGGTTACATTCAGGCCTGGACCGTCGAAGACGCCAAGGTCGGAAAGAACCTCGTGGTGGAGCTCAAGTTCGGGCCCACCCGTGAGCGGTCGCTCGCGGGCCTGCGCCGGGTTTCCAAGCCCGGTCTGCGGGTTTATGCGAAGAAGGACAACCTGCCTCGAGTCCTGGGCGGACTGGGCGTCGCGATCATCTCGACGTCCCACGGCCTCATGACCGACAAGCAGGCCGGCAAGCGTGGTGTGGGCGGGGAAGTCCTCGCCTACGTCTGGTAGAGGGGAGGAACACAGCATGTCGCGAATCGGTCGACTGCCCATCCCTGTGCCCAGCGGCGTAGACATCACGATCACCGGCCAGGATGTCCAGGTCAAGGGCCCGAAGGGCACGCTCACTCACTCGGTCGCCGAGCCCATCAAGGTGGCTCGCGACGAGGACGGCGCCATCGCCGTCACCCGGCCCAACGACGAGAACAAGGTCCGTGCGCTGCACGGCCTGTCCCGGACGCTGATCGCCAACATGGTGCAGGGCGTCACCCAGGGCTACTCCAAGTCCCTGGAGATCGTCGGCGTCGGTTACCGCGTCCAGGCCAAGGGCCCGACGCAGCTGGAGTTCTCTCTGGGCTTCAGTCACCCGGTCATCGTCGACGCCCCCGAGGGCGTCACCTTCCGCGTCGAGAAGCCGACCCTGTTCCACGTGGACGGCATCGACAAGCAGAAGGTCGGCGAGGTCGCGGCCAACATCCGCAAGTTGCGCAAGCCTGACCCGTACAAGGGCAAGGGCGTGCGTTACCAGGGCGAACAGATCCGCCGCAAGGTCGGAAAGGCTGGTAAGTAGGCATGGCTCCGAAGACTGCGTTCAGCAAGCACACGGCTGCCCGCACCGTCTCGCGGGCCCGCCGTCACCGCCGCGTCCGCAAGTTCGTCGTCGGTACGGCCGAGCGTCCGCGCCTGGTCGTCAACCGCTCGACCCGTCACATGTTCGTCCAGATCGTGGACGACTCCGTCGGCCACACGCTGGTGAGCGCGTCCACCATGGACGCCTCGCTGCGCTCGCTGGAGGCGGACAAGACCGAGAAGGCGAAGAAGGTCGGCGAGCTCCTCGCTCAGCGGGCCAAGGAAGCCGGGATCACCAAGGTCGTCTTCGACCGCGGTGGCAACCGCTACGCCGGGCGCATCGCCGCGCTGGCGGACAGCGCCCGCGAAGGCGGGCTCGAATTCTGATGACCGCAATTGAGATGAGGAACCACTGATGGCTGCAGCTCCGCGTCGCGGTGGCGGCACCGGTGGCGAGCGGCGGGACCGTCGTGACGATCGCCGCGGTGGCGCCGCCGACAAGGGCGTCTCGTACATCGAGCGCGTAGTGAAGATCAACCGAGTGGCCAAGGTCGTGAAGGGTGGTCGTCGCTTCAGCTTCACCGCCCTCGTCGTCGTCGGTGACGGCAACGGCCTGGTCGGCGTCGGCTACGGCAAGGCCAAGGAAGTCCCCGCGGCCATCGCCAAGGGTGTCGAAGAGGCCAAGAAGCACTTCTTCAAGGTGCCGAGGATCCAGGGCACCATCCCGCACACCGTGCAGGGCGAGGAGGCGGCCGGCGTCGTCTTCCTGCGTCCGGCCTCGGCCGGTACCGGCGTCATCGCCGGTGGCCCGGTGCGCGCGGTCCTGGAGTGCGCGGGCATCCACGACGTGCTGTCCAAGTCGCTCGGCTCGGACAACCCGATCAACATCGTGCACGCCACCGTGGCGGCTCTGAAGGGCCTGTCCCGGCCCGAGGAGATCGCCGCCCGCCGTGGCCTGCCGATCGAGGACGTGGCCCCGCCGGCCATGCTCAAGGCCCAGCGCGAGGGCCTGGCCGAGGCGGCGGCTGCGAAGGCGGTGAGCTAGTCATGGCACGCCTGAAGATCACTCAGGTTCGCTCGAAGATCGGTGGCAAGCAGAACCAGCGTGACTCGCTGCGTTCGCTTGGCCTGAAGCGAATCGGCGATGTCGTCGTCAAGGAGGACCGGCCCGAGATTCGCGGGATGGTCGCCGTGGTGACGCACCTCGTCGAGGTGGAAGAGGTCGACTAGTCATGACTGACAAGGCTCCGCTCAAGATTCACGACCTGCGTCCCGCCCCCGGCGCCAACAAGGCCAAGATCCGCAAGGGTCGCGGCGAGGCGTCGAAGGGCAAGACCGCCGGTCGCGGCACCAAGGGCAGCCACGCCCGCACGACGGTCCCCCTCGGTTTCGAGGGTGGCCAGGTGCCGCTGCAGAGGCGTCTGCCGAAGCTCAAGGGCTTCTCCAACGCCCTGTTCAAGACGACCTACCAGGTCGTCAACCTTGACAGGATCGGCGAGCTGTTCCCCGAGGGTGGCGAGGTCACCGTCGAGGCGCTGGTCGCCAAGGGTGCTGTTCGCAAGAACCAGCTCGTGAAGGTGCTCGGCACCGGCGAGATCTCCGTCGCGGTGAACGTTACGGCTCACGCCTTCTCGTCCTCCGCCAAGGAGAAGATCGCCGCCGCCGGTGGTTCCGTTACCGAGCTGTAAGAGCTATTACGAGGCGTGGGGGCTTTGACAATGGGCCCCCACGCCCGTAGTGCGTTAGAGTTCGCGAGACGGCAGGCTTCTGTCCGGCTCGTTTGACATGAGACTTCAGATGGCAGATCCCCGCACCATCGCTTACTCACACCGCCGTAAAGGCGCGCAGGAGGGACCGTGCTGACCGCGTTTACCCGGGCGTTCCGGACACCGGACCTGCGCAAGAAGTTGCTCTTCACCCTGGGCATCATCGCGCTTTTCCGTCTCGGCTCGGTTCTGCCGACCCCGGGAGTCCACGTCCAGAACCTCGCCGCCTGTTTCGACCAAGCCCGTAGCGGCGACACCGGCAACATCTACGGGATGGTCCAGCTCTTCAGCGGCGGTGCGCTGCTGAAGCTTTCGGTGTTCGCGCTGGGCATCATGCCTTATATCACCGCGAGCATCATTCTCCAGCTGCTCGTCGTGGTCATCCCACGGCTCGAAGCGCTGAAAAAGGAAGGCCAGTCCGGTCAGTCCAAGATCACGCAGTATACGCGTTACCTGACCATCGGGCTCGCGGTGCTGCAGTCCACGGCCTTCATCGCGCTGGCCCGCACCGGTCAGCTCTTCCCGAACTGCCAGCAGGACGTCCTGCTCGACCCCGACAACATCTTCATGATCGTGACGATGGTGGTCATCATGACCGCCGGCACGTCCGTGATCATGTGGCTCGGTGAGCTCATCACCGACCGCGGCGTCGGCAACGGCATGTCCATCCTGATCTTCACGCAGGTCGTGGCGGTCTTCCCGTCCGAGCTCGCCAACATCTTCCAGGCCAACAAGTTCACCTTCGCGGTCGTCATGGTCGTCGGCGTCTTCATGATCGCCGCGGTGGTCTTCGTCGAGCAGGCCCAGCGCCGCATCCCGGTCCAGTACGCCAAGCGCATGGTCGGCCGCAGGATGTACGGCGGCACCTCGACCTACATCCCGCTGAAGGTCAACCAGGCAGGCATCATCCCGGTGATCTTCGCCTCCTCGCTGCTCTACCTGCCACAGCTGGTCACGTCCCTCTTCTCGACCAGCGACAACGTGGTGATCACCTGGATCTCTCAGAACCTGGCCACGGGCGACACCCCGATCTACATGGCCACGTTCTTCCTGCTGATCATCTTCTTCACGTACTTCTACGTGTCCATTACGTTCAACCCCACTGAAGTCGCCGACAACATGAAGAAGTACGGTGGTTTCATTCCGGGCATCCGCCCCGGCCGTCCGACGGCTGAATACCTGAACTTCGTGCTCACCCGTCTGACCGCGCCCGGCGCGCTCTATCTGGGTCTGATCTCCATGGTCCCGATCGTCGCGCTGGCGATCGCCGGTGCGAGCCAGAACTTCCCGTTCGGAGGGACGAGCATTCTGATCATGGTAGGCGTCGGCCTGGACACGGTGAAGCAGATCGAGAGCCAGCTGCAGCAGCGTAACTACGAAGGTTTCCTGCGGTAGTGCGTCTCGTTCTGGTCGGGCCCCCCGGAGCGGGTAAGGGGACACAGGCCCAGTTCATCGCATCGAACCTGTCCATCCCGAAGATCTCGACAGGTGACATCTTCCGTGCCAACGTCTCGGGCGGCACGGACCTCGGCAAGCTGGCCAAGACGTACATGGACCGCGGCGACCTGGTGCCCGACGAGGTCACCATCGCCATGGTCCGCGACCGTCTGTCCGAAGACGACGCGCAGGACGGGTTCCTGCTCGACGGCTTCCCGAGAAACGTCGCACAGGCGGAGATCCTGCGCGACATGCTCAAGGACTGGGGCCAGGCACTCGACCTCGTGCTGGAGCTCGTCGTCGACGACGACGAGGTGGTCAGGAGACTGGCCGGCCGGCGCACCTGCAGCCAGTGCGGCCGCATCTGGCACGTGGAGTTCGACGACAAGAAAGACGACAAGTGTGACGCGTGCGGGGGCGCGCTGTTCCAGCGGGACGACGACAAGGAGGAGACGGTCCGGCACCGCCTGGAGGTCTACCAGGAGCAGACGGCGCCGCTGGTCTCCTACTACGCGGACGAGGGCATCCTGGTCGGCGTCGACGCGACCGGCCCGGTGGAAGAAGTCACTCAGCGGGCCATGGACGCGATCCGGCCCTTCATGGGCTGACGAAGCACGACGGATTCGCGGAGGTGGCACGGGTTTCCGTGCCACCTCGCGGCTATTGTGGGGGAATTGGGCCCCCATCGTGGCCCGTTGAGACCCTGGGGGGCAGAAGATGTTCAAACGCAACAGACACGGCATCCAGATCAAGTCGCCGGAGCAGCTGGAGAAGATGCGCGCGGCCGGCCTGGTGGTCGGGCGCACGCTCGACCTGCTCAAGCGGTCGGTCGAGCCCGGCATGACGCCCCTCGACCTCGACGTCATCGCCGAGAAGGCGATCAGGGAAGCCGGCGCGATCCCCTCGTTCAAGGGCTACCAGGGCTTTCCCGCCACGATCTGCGCGTCGGTGAACGACGAGGTGGTGCACGGCATCCCGACCAACGCCCGCAAGCTGCGCGAGGGCGACATCATCTCGATCGACTGCGGCGCGATCCTGGAGGGCTGGCACGGCGACTCCGCCGTCACGGTCCCCGTCGGCGAGGTGGACCCCAAGCTGACCGAGCTGATGCGGGTCACCGAGGAGGCCATGTGGCGCGGCATAGCCGCGCTGAGGCCCGGGCGGCACCTGTCCGACATCGGGCACGAGATCGAGCGTTACGTGAAGTCTCAGGGCCGCTACGGCATCCCTCCGGAGTATGGCGGCCACGGCATCGGCACCGAGATGCACATGGACCCGTGGATCGCCAACCACGGCAAGCCCGGCCGGGGCCCGGCGCTCGAAGAGGGCATGTGCCTGGCCATCGAGCCCATGGTCAACCTCGGCACCGAGCGGACCCGCGTGCTGGCCGACGACTGGACCGTGGTCACGATCGACGGCAAGCACTCCGCACACTTCGAGCACAGCGTCGCCGTGACACATAATGGTCCTTGGGTGCTGACCGCTCTTGACGGCGGCGAGGAGCGCCTGGCGCAATTGCAGAACTGACCCCGGGAGTGGGTGGGATGGCCAACAGCCCCGAGATGCGTGCCTCCGACGGCGACCGTGACCGGGTGGCCGCCATCCTTCGCGAGCACACCGCGCAGGGCCGCATCACGATGGACGAGTTCAACGAGCGGCTCGAAGCGCTCTACAAGACCAAGACCTACGGCGAGCTGGCCAAGCTGACGGCCGACCTGCCTGAGGTGGACCTGCGTCACCTGCCCGTCAAGGCCACCGCCGCCGACCCGGCCAAGAAGCAGGGGATGCACCCCGGCATGCGGGCCGCGTGGGCCGCGTGGGCCGCGGCCAGCGGCATCAACTGGGTCATCTGGTTAATCATCAGCATCACGTCCGGTGACCTGGTCTACCCGTGGCCGCTGTGGGTCATGGGGCCGTGGGGCATGATCCTGCTGATGAGCACCATCTTCGGGGACAACAAGCCGAAGAACGCCTAGGGGTTTGTGCACTAGTGCACTGTGTGCATTCGTGCGCAGTGCGGATATGTCCGGATTCCTAACGTGAGCGGTGTCGGGAACACGACTCACGGAGGAAACGACATGCGCAAGGTCTTCGCAGCCACCGCTCTCGCCGGCTCGATCGCGCTCACCGGTCTCGCCGTCGCCCCCGCCGCGCAGGCCGCCCCGGCTTCCGCCGGCGCGACCCGGGCCGGCGCCTCGCTGGGCGGCTGGGGCACGTACCACTCCGGCAACCAGAAGGCGTACACGTTCGGCAAGACGTTCCGGTCGGGCGGCCGGGTGCACACCCACTGGCACGGCAAGGAGTTCTCGCCGAGGAAGGGCTACGTCTGGTTCCGCTACGAGTTCAAGAACGGCGGCACCGGCAAGCGCTTCTACGGGTGGAACGGGTCGTACCAGCACAAGTGGAGCATCAAGGGGATCAAGAAGCTCTACACCTACACCTGCTGGGGCGGCAAGGCCACGTTCTGCGGCCCGTCGCACCGCATCTACTGACCCGGCCGTCACCGTCAGGGCCCGCCGAGCTGCTCGCGGCGGGCCTTCGGTCATGTCCGGAGAGGCGTCGGGCGGCCGGGGTGTCAAGCGACGCGGGTGTCGGGAGGCGCGGGTGTCGGGAGGCACGGGTGTCGAGAGGCGCGGGTGTCGAGAGGCGCGGGTGTCGAGCGGGTGCCGAGAGGTGCGGCGGGGCGGGCGTCAAGGGGCGTCGGGCATGACCGGCGTGGGGTACACTCGGACATGGTTGTGTCAGGACACCTGGCACGCGTTTCGCGTTTTTGGCTCAGGTGTCGTACACTCCTTAGTCGGCTCACTATGACTTGTCACGCGTCGGCGGTCTTTGCCGATCGCCGCTCTCTTCGAAGCGTGAAGGTCGCGGCTGCGTAGTGAACCGGAGCCTCAGACGACCGATCAGTGAAACGCGAGGAATTTTGGCCAAGAAAGACGGCGCCATCGAGATCGAGGGCACTGTGGTCGAATCGCTCCCGAACGCCATGTTCCGGGTGCAGCTCGACAACGGCCACAAAGTCCTGGCCCATATCAGCGGACGGATGCGGATGCACTACATCCGAATCCTCCCCGACGACCGGGTCGTCGTTGAACTGAGCCCCTACGACCTGAGTCGTGGGCGGATCGTCTACCGATACAAGTAAGACGTCTGAGGAACAAAGGACAATGAAGGTAAAGCCGAGCGTCAAGAAGATCTGCGACAAGTGCAAGGTGATCCGCCGGCACGGTCGCGTCATGGTGATCTGCGACAACCTGCGCCACAAGCAGCGTCAGGGCTAGTCGCCGCAAGGCTTCTCCGAGTCCGCCCCGTCAGGGTGCGGGCTCGACGCATGAGGAGCCTGTAACAGTTGGCGCGTCTCACACCTGAACAGGCGGCGAGCACCACGGCGCCCCGCGCGAGCGGAGCCCGGTGGCCCGGATCACCGGGCCGCGTGCCGAACCGTTCAGGAGACCCCCGGTCGGAGGCCGGGGCCCTCACCCCGGGCATGGGGAGGGGTAGTGCGGCGTAAGACCTCCGCCACAAAGAAGGAGAATGCCCGACCATGGCTCGCCTGGTTGGCGTCGACCTCCCCCGCGACAAGCGGCTGGAGATCGCTCTCACCTACATCTACGGAATCGGCCGCACCCGCGCCCAGGAGATCCTCCAGGCGACCGGCGTGAGCGGCGACCTGCGTGTGCACCAGCTCAGCGACACCGAGCTCGTCCCGATGCGTGACTACATCGAGGCGAACTTCAAGATCGAGGGTGACCTGCGCCGCGAGGTCCAGGCCGACATTCGTCGCAAGATCGAAATCGGTTGCTACCAGGGCATCCGGCACCGCAAGGGCCTGCCCGTGCACGGTCAGCGCACGCAGACCAACGCGCGCACCCGCAAGGGCAAGAAGAAGACCGTCGCCGGCAAGAAGAAGCCCGGTAAGAAGTAGTCCACGCAGCCGCGGGACCGAAGACCTCAGGAGTGAAGGCAAGCAATGCCTCCTAAGAGCCGCCAGGGTGCGCCTAAGAAGGTGCGCCGCAAGGAGAAGAAGAACGTCGCTCACGGGCACGCCCACATCAAGAGCACGTTCAACAACACGATCGTCTCGATCACCGACCCGAACGGGAACGTGATCTCCTGGGCCAGCGCCGGCCACGTGGGTTTCAAGGGCTCCCGTAAGTCCACCCCGTTCGCCGCCCAGATGGCCGCCGAGAACGCCGCCCGCCGCGCCATGGAGCACGGCATGCGCAAGGTCGACGTCTTCGTCAAGGGTCCCGGCTCCGGCCGCGAGACCGCGATCCGCTCGCTGCAGGCCACCGGCCTGGAGGTGGGTTCGATCCAGGACGTCACCCCGGTTCCGCACAACGGTTGCCGGCCGCCGAAGCGCCGCCGCGTCTGATTTAGCCCAGGAGATACAGAGAAATGGCTCGTTACACGGGCGCGGACTGCAAGCTCTGCCGTCGCGAGAAGACCAAGCTCTTCCTCAAGGGCAGCAAGTGCGAATCCGCCAAGTGCCCCATCGAGATCCGTCCTTACCCCCCGGGTGAGCACGGCCGCGGACGCCCCAAGGAGTCCGAGTACCAGCTTCAGCTTCGCGAGAAGCAGAAGACCCGCCGCATCTACGGCGTCCTCGAGAAGCAGTTCCACAACTACTACGAGGAGGCCGCCGGCCGGACGGGCAAGTCGGGTGAGGTGCTGCTCCAGATCCTGGAGAGCCGTCTCGACAACGTCGTCTACCGCGCCGGTTTCGCCCAGTCGCGCGACGCCGCCCGCCAGCAGGTCCGTCACGGGCACTTCCTGGTGAACGGCAAGAAGGTCGACATCCCGTCCTACCGCGTGCGCGAGCACGACATCATCGAGGTCCGCGAGACCAAGCGCAACCTGATGCCGTATGAGGTGGCCCGCGCCACCGCCGGCGAGCGCACGGTCCCCGCGTGGCTCGGCGTCGTGCCGGAGAAGCTCCGCGTCCTGGTTCACCAGCTGCCGGTCCGCCAGCAGATCGACACCCAGGTCCAGGAGCAGCTCATCGTCGAGTACTACTCGAAGTGAGCCTCGGTCGGGGTGCGGATTTCCGCACCCCGGCTACGCTTTATATCGGAGTGGCGTCATATAGCGGTCGCCACACGAAACAGGGGAGAACCCGCACATGCTGATCGCTCAGCGCCCGACTCTTCTCGAAGAGTCGATCGACGAGACCCGGTCCCGCTTCGTCATCGAGCCGCTGGAGCCGGGCTTCGGCTACACCATCGGCAACTCGCTGCGCCGCACGCTGCTGTCGTCCATCCCGGGCGCGGCCGTGACGAGCATCCGCATCGAGGGCGTGCTGCACGAGTTCTCGACGGTTCCCGGGGTCAAGGAAGACGTCACCGACATCATCCTCAACCTCAAGGAGCTCGTCGTCTCGTCCGAGCACGACGAGCCGGTCGTGATGTACCTGCGCAAGCAGGGCCCGGGTGAGGTCACCGCCGCCGACATCGCGCCGCCGGCCGGTGTCGAGGTGCACAACCCCGAGCTGCGCATCGCCACGCTCAACGGCAAGGCCAAGCTGGAGATGGAGCTGACCGTCGAGCGCGGTCGCGGCTACGTCTCCGCCGCCCAGAACAAGCAGCCGGGCCAGGAGATCGGCCGGATCCCGATCGACTCCATCTACTCCCCGGTGCTCAAGGTCACGTACAAGGTCGAGGCGACCCGAGTCGAGCAGCGCACCGACTTCGACCGCCTCATCCTCGACGTCGAGACCAAGCCCGCCATGAAGCCGCGCGACGCCGTGGCCTCCGCGGGCAAGACGCTCGTCGAGCTCTTCGGCCTGGCCCGCGAGCTCAACGTCGAGGCCGAGGGCATCGACATCGGCCCGTCGCCGACCGACGCCGCCCTGGCCGCCGACCTGGCGCTGCCGATCGAGGAGCTCAACCTCACCGTGCGCTCCTACAACTGCCTCAAGCGCGAGGGCATCCACACCGTGGGTGAGCTCGTCGCCCGCAGTGAGCAGGACCTGCTCGACATCCGCAACTTCGGCGCCAAGTCGATCGAAGAGGTCAAGCAGAAGCTGCACGAGATGTCGCTGGCGCTCAAGGACTCCCCGCCCGGGTTCGACCCGAGCGCGGTGGCCGGCGGCGGCTACGACGACGACGACAGCGCGTACGTCGAGACCGAGCAGTACTGATTCACCGTCAGCCCCCGCGTCTGATCGCGGGGGCTCAATAACGGACCGCGCCTGCGACCGCGGTCCGGCCCGACTCCGGTACCTGGTACGGCCGGGGCGGGTTAACCCAGGAGGAGAAAGACCATGCCCAAGCCCACCAAGGGTGCACGTCTTGGCGGCAGCCCGGCGCACGAGCGGCTGATCCTGGCCAACCTGGCCACGGACCTGTTCCGCCACGGCAAGATCCGCACGACGGTCGCGAAGGCCAAGCGCCTGCGTCCGCTGGCCGAGCGCCTGATCACCAAGGCGAAGAAGGGCGACATCCACAACCGGCGTCAGGTCCTGACCGTCGTTCGGGACAAGGGCGTCGTGCACCACCTCTTCACCGAGCTGGCGACGACGTTCGCCGAGCGGCCCGGTGGTTACACCCGGATCACCAAGATCGGTGCGCGTAAGGGCGACAACGCGCCCATGGCGGTCATCGAGCTGGTGACCGAGCCGCTGAACGGCGTCACGACCCGCCGCGTCGAGGCCCCGGCCGCCGCCGCGCCGGCCGCGACGGAGGAGGAGACCAAGGCCGAGGCCCCCGAGGCCGCCGCCGAGGAGACCCCCGCCGCCGAGGCTCCGGCCGCCGAGTCCGCCGAGTCCGCTGAGTCCGCTGAGGCTTCCGAGGCCAAGGCCGAGGCTCCCGAGGCGAAGAAGGACGAGGCCTGATCCGTCAGGCCGCGTGAGTGTGCCTGATCTTTGAGGCCGCATGAGACGGGCCCGGACCCCCTGACGGGGGTTCGGGCCCGTCGCCATTCCTAGGAGGATCATCGTGGTACGGCTCCGCCTCGATCTCGCGTACGACGGGACCGACTTCTCGGGCTGGGCCAGGCAGCCGGGGCTGCGCACCGTGCAGGGGGAGATCGAGCAGGCGCTCGGCCGGATCCTGCGCCTGGGCGGGCCCGCCATGCTGACCGTGGCCGGGCGCACGGACGCGGGGGTGCACGCGCGCGGGCAGGTGGCCCACGTGGACGTGCCGGAGGCCGCGCTGGGGGAGCTCGACGGGAACCGGGGGCCCCTGGGCGTGGACGAGCGGCTCTCTGCGCTCGTGCGGCGGCTCGGCGGTGTCCTGGAGCCGGACGTACGCGTTCACCGGGTCACGGTGGCTCCTGAGGGCTTCGACGCCCGGTTCTCGGCGATGTTCCGGCGGTACGCGTACCGGGTGAGCGACGCCGCCGGCGGCGTGGACCCGCTGCTGCGGCGCGAGGTGGTCTGGCACAACCGGCCGCTGAACCTCGCCGCGCTGAACGCCGCCGCCGCGCTGCTGCTCGGCGAGCACGACTTCGCGGCGTACTGCAAGCGGCGCGAGGGCGCCACGACGATCAGGGAGCTGCAGCGGCTGGAGTGGGCCCGCCGGCCCGACGGGGTGCTGGAGGCGACCGTGGTGGCGGACGCGTTCTGCCACTCGATGGTGCGGGCGCTGGTCGGGTCGTTGCTGGCGGCCGGCGACGGGCGGCGGCCGGTGGAGTGGCCGGGCGAGGTGCTGGCGCGGGGCGTGCGTGACTCGGGGGTGCACGTCGCGCCGGCGCACGGGTTGTGCCTGGAAGAGGTGGGCTATCCGCCGGAGCCGGAACTCGCCGCGCGGGCCCTGGCCACGCGGCGAGTGCGTACGGCCGGCTCAGCCCTTGGTGGCGCGGCGCTCGAGGACGAGTGACAGCTCGTCCCTGAACGCGCCGCTGACCTTGGGCAGCGTCTTGTCATCCGGCTTCGGGGTGCGGCCGTCGGCGTGGGTGGCGTAGCTGAACACGATGTACCTGCCCCAGACCAGGCCCGCCGCGTAACCGCCCGCGATGTGCACGCGCTCGCCGCCCGAGCCCGCGGCGCCGGGCAGCCCGCGGAACCAGACGTTGCGGCCGAGGTCCTTCGCCCCGTCGGCGGTGGCGGCGGCGTTGTTGTCGGGCAGCACCGCGATGCCGGTGGTGACGGCGTAGCGGCGCTTGCCGTCCACGTACGTCGCCCGCAGCACCCGGCTGCACTTCTGCTCCTTCAGCGCGTCGGCGAACGCGCCGGTGGCCGCCTTCTCGCAGGTCGTCTCCATGTCGGCCTTGACCCGGGTGAACGTCGTGCCCGCCGCGCTCACCTTCTTCTTCGGGAACGCCTCCGACAGCGACAACTTCTGCGGGTCGGTCGCCTCCGAGTCGAGGACGGACGTGCCGGCTGCCGTGCCGGACGCGTCGGTGGACGGGGTGGCGGCCGGCGTCGAACTCGCCGCCGGCGTCGGTGACGTCGTGATGCCGGCGGCGGCCGTGGGCGTCGGCGCGCTGACGGCCTGGAAGGCGAAGAAGCCGCCCGTCGCCACGCCCGCCAGGGCCAGGGCGCCCACCGTCACCAGCAGGGCGCGCTTGCTCTTGGGCGGCGGGGGCGGAGGTGGGGGCTGGGTCTGGAACGGAGGTTGCTTGAACGCGCCCGCCGGGAAGGCCGGGGCGCCCTTCTGCTGCTGTGCGGGCAGGTTCAGGGAGGTGGAGGGGCGCTGGCCCCAGGTGTCTCTGGAAAACGGGAGCTCGGGCAGTTTGTCACCGGTTGCGGGTGTGGGGGGCCAGACGGGTACGTCGCCTGGCTCCGGTGGACGGGTGGACGGATTCACCGGCGGCCGGCCCGCCGGGTCGGTGGGCGGGCCGTCCGGATCGGTCGGGTCGGCCGGGTTGGCGGGGCCTTCGGAGGCTCTGACGCCTCTGAGGTCTTTGTCTTCCTTGGAGTCTTTGGGGCCGTTCGGCTGACCGGCGGGGCCGGTGGCCGGCTCGGCGGGGTGGCCGGTCGGACCCGCTGCCGGGTCGGTGGGGTGGGCGGTTGGAGCGGTGGCCGGGCCTGCGGTGGGGCTGTCGGCTGGGCCGGTCGGGGTGGTGGCCGGGGCGGCTGGACCGGCTGGGGTGGTGGTTGGGCCGGCGCCTGCGGTGCCGGCTGGGGTGCCGGCTGGGGTGGCGGCCGGGGTGGCGGCGCCGCGCTTGGCCGCCTCCGGGTCGAAGTAGTGGGCCGGGTGGTTGCCTGGCTGGGGCAGGGCCGGGCGGGTGATGTCCTCGTGCGTGTAGGACTCGGCCTCGTCCTGGTCGGCCGCCGCCACGGGGATTGCGAGGGGGGCACCGCTCTGCCCGCCCTCGGCGCCGGGGCGACCGGTCTCCGTGGGGTCGGTGGGGTAGGCGTCCTGCTGGTCGGGGGCGCCCGGGCGCGGGGACGGCGGTCGGACGGCACCCTGAGCTTCGGGTCGGACGGCACCCTGAGCTTCGGGTCGGACGGGGCCCTGGCCTGCCGGTCGGGTGGCGTCCTGGGCTCCCGGGCCGGTGAAGCCTTCTGAGGCGGTGGCGTTCGGGTCGAAGGGCGGAGGGAGGCTCGGCTCGTCCGGCTCGGCCTCCAACTCGCCCGTGGCGGCGGGCCAGGGCGGCATGGGGTGCGGGTCGGTGACGGGTGCGGGCCACACCGGCATGCCGGCCGCGGCGGCGGTGAACGCGGGCGGCGGCTCCCAGGACGGAGCGCCCGGCACCGGGTTCGCCGGCCAGCGGCTCGTCTGCCGGCCATGGTCTTCCATGGGCTCGTTCCACGGGCGGATGTCACGCAGGCGTCCCGGCCGGGTCCGGTCGTCCTCCCCTTGGGCCGGAGCCTGGGCAGGACGCACCTGACGCGGCTCCGTGTGACCGGACTGCGGGTGGCCCGGCTGTGGGTGGCCCGGCTGTGGGTGACCGGGTTGCGGGTGATCGGGCTGCGGGTGACCTGGGTGTGGCTGGGCCGGGTGGGCCTGGAAGTGGGCCTGTCCGGGCCAAGGCCGGCCGGCCTCGGGCGTCCCGAACGGCGGGTGACCCGCTGCCTCGGATGCGCCCAATGGTGGGTGGGCCTCGGCCGTCCCGAATCGTGGGTGACTTGCCGTCTCAGCCGCGCCGAACGGTGGGCGGGCCTCGGATGTGCCGAATGGTGGGTGGGCCTCGGGCGCGCCGATCGGTGGGTGGTCGGCTGCCTCGGGTGTCCCGAACGGTGGATGGCCGGCCTCGGGCGCACCCGATGGCGGGTGGGCCTGGGGCGCCCCGAAGGGCGGGTGGTCGGCCTGAGACGTGAAGAAGTGCCCGGGGGCGGCGGCCGGGCCGCTCGGTCCCTGGCCTGTGGGCGGATCGAAGGGCGGCCGGCCTGTGGCCGGAGTGAACGGCTCCTCGCCCGCGGGAGGAGCGAACGGCCCCGGAACTGCGGGCGGGGCGAAAGGGGCCGGGCCTGCGGGTGCGGCGAGAGGCCCCTGACCCGTGGGTGCGGCGAATGGCTGCTGGTCGGCGGGTGGGCCGAACGGCTCCTCGCCCGAGGGGGGAGCGAACGGCTGCCGGCCTGCGGGCGGAGCGAACGGTCCTTGACCGGCGGGTGGAGCGAATGCTCCTTGGGCCGGGGGTGAAGCGAACGGCCCTTGGGCTGCCGGGGCGAAGGGGCCCTGGCCCGAGGACGGAGCGAAGGGGCCCTGGCCCGAGGACGGAGCGAAGGGGCCCTGGCCCGAGGGCGGGGTGAAGGGGCCCTGGGCCGGGGTGGAGGGGGCCTGGGTGGTGGCCGAGGTGAGGAGAGGGGGAGCGACGTTGGGGTGGGTGGGGTCGGAGAACCAGTCGTAGGCGGCGTCGCCGCCCGGCACCTCCCACGACGGGGTGCCGGGCGGCTCTTCCTGATCGGGCATGTCGGACGGCGCTCCCCGGAAGGCGGGAACGGTGGAGCGCGTCTCGGCATCCGCCGCCTCGTCGGATGGAGTGATCGCCGGTGGGACGTCTCGCCCGTGGGTCTGACCGAAGCTCGGCGGTGGCGTCGCGGGGACGGCCGAGCCATCGGCCTGCCTGCGATCGTGCTCAGACCCGGGTTCCTGGCCACGCATAGCTGGAGCCTAGCGAGAGTAGCGAGATCGTTATGTCGGTATGGATGTTCCCAGGAGCATCAGGCGTCCCGTTCGTCACTTTTGGCGCGCAAAGCCGGTCAGCTCAGCGCGCTGCCGGTCATCGCACGATGCTCCAGGGCCACGAACACGGTGGACTTGGTGATGTCGTTTATGGCCTGGGAGATCCGCTTCGCCCCCTCCGAGTCGGGCTTCGTGCCGTCCTTGTTCTGGAACCAGACCAGGACCGCGTAGTGGCCGAACGCCGAGATCTGCGCGCCCCCGCTGCCCGAGCCGAGGAACTTCGTCACGGTGTCCTTGCCGGCCAGCGGCTTGACGTAGTTCTTGGAGTCGCCGACCTTGGCGACCTTGCTCGCCTGCTTGCTCGAACTGAGGTTGGCCACGCCGACCGTGCCGATGATCTTGCCGTCCTTGTCGCGGAAGCTCGCGCGTACGTACTGGGTGCACTTGGCGGACTTGAGCGCCTTCTGGAGGCCGTCGCCGAGTGCGCCGTCGGTGCACTTCTTGTCCTTGCTGGTGATCGTCATCTCGTAGCCGCGCTTCGAGACCGTGAACTTCTTCTTCGAGCCGAAGAGCTCCTTGACCGAGATCGGGTCGGGGTCGGTCTTGCGCTCGGCGGCGAAGCCGTACTTTCCGGGCGGGGCCGACGGCAGCGGAGCGCTGGTCGGGCGGGTCGCGGCGGTCTGCGCGGTGACCGGGTCCTCGACGTTGTACATCAGGTAGAGGCCGCCGCCGAGCAGGCCGAGCACCGCCACACCGCCGATGGAGGCCCACAGCGGGCCGCGCGAGCGGTGGCCCTCGTCGTAGGGGCTCCAGCCGACCTTGCTCTGTGGCGCCCGCGTGGAGTCGCCGGGGGCGCCCTCGTCGGCCGCCTTGCGGTCCCTGCGGGAGCGGCGGCCCTTGCCGGTCGAGCCCGCGTCGTCGGCGAACGGGTCGGGCTCGGGGGCGTCCGCCCCGAACGCGCCGGGGCCGGAGGTGTCCGCGCCGAAGGGGTCGGAGCCGGCGTTGCCGGCGCGGCGGCGTCCGGGCTTGCGGCCCTCGCCGCCCCGGCCGGAGGCGGAGCCGGGGGTGTCGTCCCCGGGAGCGCCGGGGCCGGAGGGGCCCGAACCGGAGGGCCCGGAGGAACCGGGGCCGGAAGGGCCGGAGGGGCCAGGGCCGGAGGAACCGGAGGAGCCGGGGCCGGAAGGGCCGGCGCCGGGAGGCCCGGAGGGGCGGCCGTCGGGGCCGGGGCCCGTGCCGGTTCCGGATGCGCCGGCGCCGGGCATGCCGAAGGGGTCGCCGCCGAACGGGTCACCACCGAAGGGGCGTCCCGGCTGAGGGCCGCCCGACTGTGGCCCGCCGCCGGACTGGGGCCCGCCGGGCTGGGGTCCACCGGGCTGAGGCCCGCCGGGCTGAGGCCCGCCGGGCTGAGGCCCGCCAGGCTGAGGGCCACTGGGCTGAGAGCCGCCGGGGCCGCCGTACGGCCTGCCGCCCGAAGCGCCGCCGCCCGAGGCCCCGCCGCTCATGAAGAGGCTGCCCGCGGACTCGCCGCCCCCGGGCCCTCCCGTACGGCCGTCGCTCCGGCCCTCCCCGGACCCGCCCGGCCCGAAGAAGCCGCCCCCGGGCTCACCCGCACCGGGCCCGCCCGCGGAACCGCCGTTCGAGGAGAAGAAGCCGCCGGAGTCGCCGGCGCCGGGCCCGCCCTGGGAGGCGGCGGGGGAGAAGAAGTCGTCGCCGGGCCGGTTGGAAGGGGCGCCGCCGCCGAAGAGGCCGCCGCCGGGCTCGCCGGCGCCGGCGCCGCGCTGGGAGGCGCCGGAACCGCCCTGGGAGGCGGCGGGGGAGAAGAAGTCGTCGCCGGATCGGTTGGAAGGGGCGCCGCCGGAGAAGAAGTCGCCGCCCGGCTCGCCGGCGGGGCCGCCGCTCGACGGGCCGCCGCTCATGAAGAGGCTGCCGGCGGACCCGCCGCCGGCCGGGGCGCCGGGGAAGGCGTCGGTCCCGGGGCCGCCGCCGGGCGTGCCCGAGGGGCCGCCGGCGGGTGTGCCGCTGGTGAAGGGGTCACCGTCGGGCGCGCCGCCGGGGCGCTTCTGGGCGCCGCCCATCCCGTAAGGGGCGCTGCCCGTACCGTGGTCGCGTTCCCCACTACCGTTGGAAACCATGCGGCGACATTACCGTGATGTTCGTCATTGGGTTCCGAAGTCCTGAGTCCACCATGGACCTCCGGGCCCCGAGGCGACGCCGACGCCGATGGCCTTCAGGCGGCAGTTCAGGATGTTCTGGCGGTGGGCGGGATTGTCCATCCAGCCGCGAATGGCCTCGTCCGGAGTGGTGTATCCGGCGCCGATGTTCTCGGCCGCGCCCCAGTGGTATCCGGCGCGCTCCATCCGGTCCCAGGGCGTGGAGCCGTCGGGGGAGTTGTGGTCGAGCAGCCCCGTACGCGCCATCTCCAGCGAGTGCGTACGGGCCGAGCGGGTCAGCCCTCCGTTCACCCGCAGCGGCCCGCACCCGTGCCTGGACCTGGCGGAGTTGGTGAGCGTGACGACCCGGGAGGCCATGCCCGTCAGCACCCGCACCTCCTCGCCTCCCTCGCCGCCCTCGTCGAGCATCGCGGGATCGTCGTGCGCGTTGAAGCCGGGCACCTGGTCCTGCGACGACCTGGCCGGCCTGGGGGTGGGGGTGGTGCCGCGCGGGACCTTCCTGGTGGTGACGCCCCGGGGGATGCGCTCGGCCTGCGGCTGCGCCTTCCTGGCCGGCGTCGGGGCGGGGTTGGCGGAGGCGGCGGCGGGTGGGGCGGTCTCGTGGAGGTAGATGTGGCCGGTGGGCTCCGCGTCGTCGGTCATCCGGCCGATCAGCACGCCCGTGAAGAGCACGGCCAGCATGAGGCAGACGAGCATCCCCAGGTGGCTCCGGCGCCGAAGGCCGCGCTGGGTTTGCCGGGTGTGAGTGTTCCGCCACATACCGCCGCTAACGATAGAGATGTCTGGTCCTGGGAAAGAAGGGGTCCCAGGGAAACGAAACCGAACCGTTCTGCGTCAGGTAGACTCATCGGCGGTTACCGGTCTTTTGACCTGCACGCCTTCGGGCGGGTAACGTAGTCGTCTGTTGTGTGCATAGGTCCAGCGTGACCAATGCGCGGCGCGTCCGGCGTCATCTCCCGTGTTGCGGAGACGGAAGGTCCGGGCCGTCGTGTGCCCGCACCGACCGACCAATGTAGCTGTCGCATCCGACAGCGCCGAAGACGCGAGCATAAAGAAGGCTACGACCGTGCGCACGTACTCACCGAAGCCCGCCGACGTCCAGCGTCAGTGGTACGTCATCGACGCGACCGATGTCGTGCTGGGCCGGCTGGCCAGCCACGTCGCGACCCTGCTCCGCGGCAAGCACAAGCCGATCTTCGCCAACCACGTTGACACCGGTGACTTCGTCATCGTCATCAACGCGGACAAGATCGCGCTGAGCGGCAACAAGCTTGAGCAGAAGAAGGCGTACCGCCACTCGGGTTACCCCGGCGGTCTGCGTTCCGTCAGCTATGGCGAGCTCATGGAGAAGCGGCCCGAGAAGGCTGTCGAGAAGGCCGTCAAGGGCATGCTGCCCAAGAACTCCCTCGGCCGGAAGATGGCCAAGAAGCTGAAGGTCTACGCGGGTTCCGAGCACCCGCACCAGGCCCAGCAGCCGGTGCCGTTCCAGATCACCCAGATCGCCCAGTAGTAGACCTGCGGGGGGACACCCCTCCGCGCCCTCCGGGGTTACCGAGTTTCGAAAGATTTAGAGGAGAACCGTGGCTGAGCCCACCGGTGTCGAGACGGTCGTCGAGGCCGAGCTGGAGGACCTCTCCGGCGAGGACTTCCCGTCCGAGTACACCACCGAGTCCGCCGCCAGCGCTGACGCTCCCGTGCGCAAGCCCGTCACCACGGGCAACTCGTACGGCACCGGCCGCCGCAAGGAGGCGATCGCCCGCGTGCGCATCGTCCCCGGCAGCGGCAAGTGGACGATCAACGGTCGTTCGCTGGACGTCTACTTCCCGAACAAGGTCCACCAGCAGATCGTCAACGAGCCCTTCGTGGTGCTCGGCGCCGAGGAGGCGTTCGACGTCATCGCGCGCATCGACGGCGGCGGCGTGACCGGCCAGGCCGGCGCGCTGCGCATGGGCCTGTCCCGCGCGCTGGCGATCCTGGACGTCGAGGTCAACCGCCCGCCGCTGAAGAAGGCCGGCTTCCTGACCCGTGACGCCCGCGCCACGGAGCGGAAGAAGTACGGCCTCAAGAAGGCCCGTAAGGCTCCGCAGTACAGCAAGCGCTAAATTGGGGCGCCTTTTCGGCACCGACGGGGTACGCGGGGTCGCTGGTCGCGACCTCACGGCCGAGCTCGCCATGGATCTGTCCGTGGCGGCGGCCCACGTCCTCGGCGATGCAGGCGCTTTCGCCGCCACCGGACGCCGTCCGGTGGCGGTCGTGGGCCGGGACCCGCGTGCCTCGGGAGAGTTCCTCGAGGCCGCCGTGGTCGCCGGCCTCGCGGCGTCTGGAGTGGATGTGCTGCGCCTCGGCGTGCTGCCCACCCCGGCCGTCGCGCACCTCACCGCCGCGCTCGGCGCCGACCTCGGCGTCATGCTGTCGGCCTCGCACAACCCGGCGCCCGACAACGGCATCAAGTTCCTGGCGCGCGGCGGCTTCAAGCTGTCCGACGCGGTCGAGGACGAGATCGAGCGGCGACTCGGCGAGGAGTGGAGCTTCCCCGTCGGCTCCGGCGTGGGCCGCGTGCGCGACGCGTACGGTGAGGCCGACCGCTACATCTCGCACGTCCTGACCACGATGACGGCGCCGCTCGACGGCCTGAGCATCGTGATCGACTGCGCCCACGGCGCCGCCCACATGGTGGCCCCGGAGGCGCTCGTGCGCGCGGGCGCCAGGGTCGAGGCCATCGGCGCCCGGCCCGACGGGCTCAACATCAACGCCGGCCACGGCTCGACCCACCTGGACAAGCTCCAGCAGGTGGTCGTCTCGCGCGGGGCCGACCTGGGCGTGGCCTACGACGGCGACGCCGACCGCTGCCTGGCCGTGGACCACACGGGCGCGATCGTCGACGGCGACCACATCATGGCCATCCTGGCCGCCGCCATGCACGGCGACGGGCTGCTGGCCAAGGACACCGTGGTCGCGACCGTGATGTCCAACCTGGGCTTCAAGCTGGCCATGCGCGACGCGGGCATCACCGTGGTGGAGACCGCGGTGGGCGACCGCTACGTGCTGGAGCGGATGAAGTCCGACGGCTTCAACCTGGGCGGCGAGCAGTCGGGGCACGTCATCATGCTCGACCACGCCACCACGGGCGACGGCCTGCTCACCTCGCTCCACCTGCTGGGCGTGGTGGCCAAGTCGGGCGTGCCGCTGAAGGAGCTGGCCTCGGTGATGACGCCGCTGCCGCAGATCCTGATCAACGTCAAGGGCGTGGACAAGGGCAAGGCCTCCGTGCCCGAGCTCGTCGCCGCCGTCGCCGAGGCGGAGGCCGAGCTGGGGGAGACGGGGCGGGTGCTCATTCGTCCCAGCGGGACCGAGCCGATGATCCGGGTCATGGTCGAGGCCGCCTCGGAGGAACACGCCACCCAGGTGGCCGGCCGCCTGGCCGACGTCGTACGCACGGCCTGCGTCTGAGATCTGCCGACGACGGCCCGCGGAACGTTCCGCGGGCCGTCGCCGCTTTACTCGTCGCCGGTGAGGGAGAAGGAGCGCAGGCGGTGGCCGGCCCACAGGACGGCGGCCACCGTGACGGCGAGCAGGGCCGGTACGGCGAAGCCCAGCGTGACGTCGGACTTGAAGAAGGGCGAGTCGGTGAGCTGGTCGGCGATCGACTGGCCCCAGTGCTGGATGGAGAACTTGCGGGCCCCCGGGATGAGGTTGCCCACCAGGCTCTCCCAGACCAGGGCGTAGACGATGCCGATGGTGACCGCGTGCCGGGTGACGATGCCGAGCAGCAGGAAGACGGCGGCGTAGGCGATGCCGGCGACCAGGGTGCCGACGGCGAAGCCGGCCGCGATGCCGTCCTCACCGCGTACCAGGAGCCAGCCCGACACGTACGTCGGCACGGCGGCGAAGAGCGCCAGCAGCGAGGCCGCCACCAGGAACTTCGTCTGGACGATGACCGGGCGGGAGATCGGCTTGGACATCAGGTGGATGATGGTGCCGTCGTCGATCTCGGGGGCGATGACGCCCGTGCCGGCGATCAGGCCCAGCAGCGGCAGCATGGTGCCGATGGCGAAGTTCTGCAGCAGGAGCACGGCCGTGCGCTGGTCGCCGTTGCCGAAGACGCGGAACAGCACGGCCAGGCCGATCAGCGCGAGCGGCAGCAGCAGGAGCAGGATGATCCGCCGGCGGCCCAGGAGCGCGCGGTAGGTGATGCCCGCCACCACGGTGTTCATGGCCTGGCTCCGTTCGGTGGCTCGGTCGGGGTGTGCATTCAGGTGCTCCGGTTGATCAGGTAGGAGAAGACGCTTTCCAGGTCCTCGTCCGCGGGGGAGACCTGGTGGAGGCGTACGCCCTCGTCGCGGGCGACCCGGGGCAGGAGGCGGGCGAAGCGGCGGAACTCCGTGGCCTGGACCTCCAGGCCGTCGGGGCGCAGCGTGATGCCGCCGGTCGAGCCGTCGCGCACGAGGGCGGCGGCGAGCTTCCTGTCGTCGCTGGAGCGGATCATGAACAGGTGGGGCCGGTCCGTCATCAGGCGCCGGATCTCGCGGAAGTTGCCCGACGCCGCGTGCCGGCCCGCGACCAGCACCTCGATGTGCTGGGCGACGCGCTCGACCTCCTCCAGGATGTGCGAGCTGAACAGGATCGTCTTGCCCGCCGTGCCCATGGCGCGGATCAGGTCCATGAGGTGCAGGCGCTGGCGCGGGTCCATGCCGTTGAACGGCTCGTCGAGGAGGAGGATCGCCGGGTCGTGGACGAGCGCGGCGGCGACCTTGACGCGCTGGCGCATGCCCTTGGAGTACGTCTCGACGCGCCGGTCCTTCGGCTCCTCCATCTCGACCGTGGCCAGGGCCTTGCGGGCGGCCTCGACCGGGTCGGGCAGGCTGTGGAGGCGGGCGGCGGACAGGACGAACTGCCAGCCGGTCAGGAAGCCGTACACCCCCTCCCGTTCCGGGACTAGGCCGATATTTCGGTAGATGTGGTGGTTCTTCCAGACGCGGGTGCCGTCGAGGGTGACCGTGCCGTTCGACGGGGCCAGGAAGCCGGCCATCATGTGCAGGAGCGTCGACTTGCCCGCGCCGTTGGGGCCCAGCAGGCCGGTGACGCCCGGCCCGATCGTCATGGTGACGTCGTTGACCGCCACCACGTTGCCGTACCAGCGGGACACCTGTGAGAGCTCGATCTTCATCGCGCGGCCGCCTTCCGGTAGCGCAGGGCCAGGCCGAGCAGCGCGACGCCGATCAGCACCACCACGAGCAGCGCCGAGACGGGCCCGCTCGGGTAGTCGCCCTCGATGGAGTGCGGCGGCGTGCCGAACAACCAGTGCTGTACGGAGTCGACCAGCCAGAACGGGTTCGCCAGCCACGCCCAGGCCGCCCCCGCCTCGTCGCCCGTCGAGGCCAGCGTGGCGTAGATGATCGGCACCGAGGCCGACGACAGCAGGTAGACCGTGATCACCGAGGCCACGCCGAGCCCGCGCCGCGGCGTGAACGAGGCCAGCGCCAGCCCGAAGGCCGACAGCAGCACCGCCAGCACCAGCGCCATGAGCAGCGCGCCCAGGTACTCGCCGGTGGCCGGCGGCCCCGGCATGTCGACCACCAGCTCGCCCACGTAGATCAGCGTGATCGGCACCGCGATCAGCGCGAACACCGCCACGGTCATCGCCGCCACCTTGGCGCCGACGTACTCGGTGATCGAGACCGGGCGGGAGAGGTAGAGCGGCAGCACGCGGTGGCGCAGGTCGGGCGCGACCGCCGTGGGCGCCTGCGCGGCCAGGAAGATCGCCACCACGGCCTGCATGACGACCGCGAAGCCGCTGTAGGCGATGCCGCGCTGCTGGAGCAGGGCCATCATGGCGATGTTCACGACGGCGGGCAGCATCATGATGGCGGCCAGGGAGAACGGCACGATCTTGCTGCGCGCCGGGCGGCCGAGGCCGAAGATGCCGCGCAGGCTGTGCACGGCCAGGGCCCTGGTCGAGTGGCCCCGGCCGAGCCGCACGCCGTCGTAGTGGCGATATCCGATGTCGTAGATCTCAGACACCCGCGGCCTCCTCCCTGAAGACGTCCTCGATGCGGTGGCGCCCCTGTTCGAGGCGGATCAGGCACAGGTCCAGCTCGGCGGTGGCGTCGCGGATCACGTCGTACGTCTCCGGCCCCGCAACCTTGACCACCAGCAGGCGCCCCTGCCGCGAGACGGTCTGCCCGCCGCCGGACAGCCGGGCCGCCAGCTCGTCGAGCCCTTCGTCCACCTCCACCGTCACGGTCTGCGTGACCTGGGTGAAGTCGCCGATCGCCGAGGAGCGCAGCAGCCGCCCGCCGTCGATGACGATCACGTGGTCGCAGATGCGCTCCAGCTCGCCGAGCAGGTGGGAGGTGACCAGCACGCTGATGCCGAACTCCGTGCCGATGCGCCTGATCAGCGTCAGCATCTCGTCGCGGCCGCGCGGGTCGAGGCCGTTCGTGGGCTCGTCGAGGAAGATCAGCTTGGGGTCGTGGACGAGCGCCTGGGCCAGCTTGACCCGCTGCTTCATGCCGGTCGAGTAGCCCCCGACGGCACGGTAGCGCTCTTCGGCCAGGCCCACGTGGCGCAGCACGTCGGCGGCGCGCTCGCGCGCGGCGGCGCGCGGCAGGCCGGACATCCGCGCGAGGTGGACGACCAGTTCGGTGGCGGAGACGTCGGGGGGCAGGCACTCGTGCTCGGGCATGTAGCCGACGAGCCTGCGGATCTCGGAGCCCTGCGCGGTGACGTCCAGATCGAGCACCCGCGCGGTGCCGCCGGTGGGCGGCAGGAGGCCGAGCAGGATCTTGATCAGCGTCGACTTGCCGGCGCCGTTGGCCCCCACCAGCCCGGTGACGCCGGGGCCCACGGTGAGCGTGAGCTGGTCGACCGCGGTGACGGTGGGGAAACGTTTGGTCAGCCCCTCGGTGGCGAGGATGTGCATGAGCCGGACCCTATCGGGGCGAACCCGGCCAACGCCTCGGTCATACGGATGAACGCCGTCCTACTTGAGGCCAGAATCTGCGCTGGACGAACAGGGTGACGGTGCCCGCGATCACCATGCCCGCGACGTTGAGCGCGAGCTGCGCGACCGAGCCCGCGACCTCGTTCCAGTGGCCCAGCGCCGAGGCGACGGCCACGTAGCCGGCGGCGGGCACGGTGGTGACCGAGATGAAGACGCCGATCAGGGCCGAGGACTTGCCCGCCGTGATCGACAACACCCCGGCCGCGCCCGCCAGCAGGGCCACGATGAACGACCAGCGGTCGGGCTTGACGATGAACTGGAACTCCTCGGTCACGCGCAGGTTCTCCGGCCCGATCCACTCCAGCCCGTACGAGGCGAGCGCGCAGGCGTACGTGATCGCCATCGCCACCCCGAACCCGATGACCAGCGTCCGCAGCGCGGTCGCGATCAGGTGCCACTTGCGGTGCAGCAGGCCGAAGCAGATGGCCGCGATCGCGCCGAACTCCGGGCCCAGCACCATCGCGCCGACGATGAGGATGACGGAGCTCTGCAGCACGGCGATGCCGGAGAGCTGGGTGGCGATGGCCAGGAAGGTCAGGTACGCCCACGTGATGCGCGACTCCGCGTAGACCTTCTGGCTGAGCTCCTCCCAGATGACCGCGTCGTCGGGCTCGCCCGGCGCCTCCAGGATCGCCTCCTCCGCCGCCCTCGACAACGACAGATCGATCTGCTCGGCGGCGATGGAGCCCTCGGTCTCCAGCCACTTGAGCCGGCCCAGCACCTCGTTGGCCGCCTCCCTGGCCGCGTCGCAGAGGACCACGTCGCCCCGGGGCTCGCGGGCCGCGCCGGGCAGGACGACGATGTTGGTGACGCCGGGGCAGTCCTCCAGCACCGCCGTCGCCTCTTCGGTGCGCGCGGCCGGGATGATCAGTCGCAGATGTAGCACGGGCACATTGTCGTCGATCGGACCTTGACGAGGTGTTGATAGGGATACGCCAGGCTCCCTCGCATGATCTGGATCGTGTGCCATGACCATGGTGAGGAGTGCTGGTTCGCCGACCTCGACGACCAGGAGTGCGCGGGCAGGTTCGGCAGATATGTGCTGGAGGAGACGGTCATGTCCGGCGCAGGCGCACCCGGCGTACGGAGTGGTCGGCGCCCTTCTTGAGCACGAGGCCGGCGCGGCCCCTGGTGGGGGCGATGTTCTCGATCAGGTTGCGCTCGTTGATGTCGCGCCAGACGTTGCGCGCGAACTCCGTCGCCTCCTCGTGGGAGAGCTCGGCGATGTGCCGGAAGTACGACTTCGGGTCCTCGAAGGCGGTCCGGCGGAGTTTGTGGAACCGCTCGACGTACCAGGTGCGGATGTCCTCGACCTTGGCGTCGACGTAGATGGAGAAGTCGAAGTAGTCGTTGACCGCGAGGGACGTGGGCGGGGCCGGCTGGAGGACGTTGAGCCCCTCGATGATCAGGATGTCGGGGTTCTTCACGGTCTGGGTGGCGCCGGGGACGATGTCGTACTCGAGGTGGCTGTAGATGGGGGCGTGCACCTCCGCCGCGCCCGCCTTCACCTCCGCCACGAACCTGACCAGCGCCCGCCGGTCGTAGCTCTCGGGGAAGCCCTTGCGATGCATGATCTTCTTGGCCTCGAGCACCGCGTTGGGGTAGAGGAAGCTGTCGGTGGTGATCAGCTCCACGTGCGGGTGCTCGGGCCAGCGGGCCAGGAGGGTGTGCAGCAGGCGCGCGGTGGTCGACTTGCCGACCGCGACGCTGCCCGCGATGCCCAGGATGTACGGGACGCGCTGCCCGGGGTGGCCGAGGAACGCGCTCAGCACGCTGCTGCGCTGCTTGGACCCGGTGAAGTGCAGGTTGAGCAGCCGGGTCAGTGGGAGGTAGATGTCGGTGACTTCGGTCAGGTCGATCGGGTCGTCGACGCCGCGAAGCTCTTCCAGCTCTGCTGCGGTGAGAGTCAAGGGCGTGTTCTTGCGGAGCTCGCTCCACTGCTCCCTGCTCAGTTCCACGTAGCCGTTGTTCACCTAGGCAGCGTAGCGACGGCGGCCGAACCGGATTTCCGCGGGTCGGCGTCCACAACCTGTGGACAAAATCGTGGGATTACCGAGAACCAGTTCGGGGAAGGAAGATGGGTCTCGGCGAATCGGGTATGCGGTCGGTCACGGGGGGCTACTGTCCCGACGGGAGGTATTCCGTGGACCGTCGTCGCTTCATCACCAACGTCGCCGCCGCCGGCATCGCCGGCCCCTTCACCGGCGTGGCCTGCGCCGGCGCGCAGGGCGGGGTCAGACCCGTGCGGGGGTACGGCCCCCTGCGCCCCGTCCGCGACCTGCGCGACGGGAAGGTGCGCCTGCACCTGCCCGGCGGCTTCAGCTACCGCTCGTTCAGCGCCGCGGGCGAGAGGTTCAGCGACGGCTCCACCGTGCCGGGCAGACACGACGGCATGGCCGCCTTCGCCGGGCCCAAGGGCAGCGCCATCCTGGTGCGCAACCACGAGGTGCCCGGCCCCGTGGGCGCGTTCGGCGACAAGAGGCGGGCCTACGACCCGATGGCCGGCGGCGGCACCTCGACCCTGCAGGTCACCCGGCACGGCGAGATGATCAGGAGCCTCCCCTCGCTGAACGGCACCCTGAACAACTGCTCCGGCGGCCCCATGCCCTGGCGGGCCTGGGTGAGCTGCGAGGAGACGGTCAACGGGCCCGACGTGGCCGACGACCACACCGGCGCCGACAACTCCAGGCTCGCGCGCCGCCACGGCTACCTGTTCGAGGTGCCGCTCGGCCGCGCCGCCACGGCCAGGCCGATCCGGGCGGCGGGCCGCTTCCCGCACGAGTCGGCCGCCTTCGACCCCTCCTCGGGCGCCGTCTACCTGACCGAGGACAACTTCGCCTTCCCCTCCGGCTTCTACCGCTACCTGCCGCCCGAGCACCCGCTGCGGGCCGGGCGGCTGCTCGACGGCGGCAGGCTGCAGATGCTCGCCGTCGCGGACGAGGAGCGCAAGGACCTGTCCGCCGGGCAGCGCCGCGGCGCCGCGTACGCGACCGTCTGGGTGGACATCGACGACCCCGACCCCGCCTTCTCCGGCAGGCCGTCCTACGACAGGGCCGCGCAGGCCGTGGGCGCGCAGGGCAGGAAGAAGGGCGCGGCGATCTTCTCCCGCCTGGAGGGGGCGGTGCACCACCAGGGCACGATCTACTTCGTCTCCACCCAGGGCGGCGCCACCGCGCCCGGCGACACCCCGCCCGACGGGTTCGGCGACGGGCGGGGGCAGGTGTGGGCGTACGAGACGTGGAGCGGGCGGCTCAAGCTCGTCTACGAGTCGCCGCGCTCGTCGGTGCTCGACCTGCCCGACAACGTGACGGCCGGCCCGCGCGGCACGCTGGTGCTGTGCGAGGACGGCGACGGCGCCAACTTCCTGCGCGGCCTGACCCGGGCGGGGGAGCTGTTCGACTTCTGCCGCCTCCAGCCGATCCCCGGCGACCCGGGCGCCGAGTTCGCCGGCACCACGTTCGGCCCCGGCGGGCACACGCTCTACGTCAACATCCAGGCCAAGCAGGGCATGTCGCTGGCCATCTGGGGGCCGTGGGAACGCGGCCCCTTCTGAGTAGGCTGGGACGATGATCCTGGGTATCGGCGTCGACATCGTGGACATCGCGCGCTTCGAGGCCGCGCTGGAGCGCACACCGGCGCTCAGGGACAGGCTCTTCACCGAGGCCGAGCGGCCGCTGCCCGCGCAGTCGCTGGCGGCCAGGTTCGCCGCCAAGGAGGCCGTGGCCAAGGCGCTCGGCTCGCCCCGGGGGCTGGGCCACCTGGAGGCCGAGGTGTGCCGCGGCGAGCTGGGCAGGCCCGAGCTGCGGGTCACGGGCAAGGTGGCCGAGGCCGCGTACGAGCTGGGCGTCAAACGCTGGCACGTCTCGCTCAGCCACGACGCGGGCGTGGCCGTGGCCTACGTGATCGCGGAGGGATAGCTCATGCGCACCGCTTACACCGCCGGCCAGATCAGGGCCGCCGAGCACGCGCTCATGGCGACGCTGCCCGAGGGCACGCTCATGCAGCGGGCCGCCGCCGGGCTCGCCGCCGCCTGCGCCGACCTGCTGGGCCGCGTCTACGGCACCCGCGTGGTGCTGCTCGTCGGCAGCGGCGACAACGGCGGCGACGCGCTCTACGCGGGCGAGCGGCTGGCCAGGCGCGGGGCCCGGGTGGGCGCGGTGCTGGCCGGGTCGAAGACGCACGAGGCGGGCCTGCGGGCGCTGCGCGAGGCCGGCGGGCGGGTCGTCGAGGCGTCCGCGATCGAGGGGGCCGACCTGATCATCGACGGGCTCGTCGGGATCGGGGCCTCGGGGGCGCTGCGGGAGCCGTACGCGCGGCTCGCCGAACGGGCGAACGCCGCCGGGGGCACGATCGTGGCCGTGGACGTGCCGAGCGGGGTGGACGCCGGCAGCGGGCGGGTCGAAGGGGCGGCCGTCAGGGCGCGGGTGACCGTGACCATGGGGGCGTACAAGACGGGGCTGCTGGTCGATCCCGGGGCCTCCTGTGCGGGGCGCGTCGAGCTGGTGGACATCGGGCTGGCGCCACACCTGCCCGAGCCCGACGCCACCGCGCTCACCGGCGGCGACGTGGCCGCGCTGCTGCCCAGGCCCGGCAACGAGTCCGACAAATACCGCAGGGGCGTGCTGGGCGTCGCGGCTGGCGGCGACCTGTTCACCGGCGCGGCCGTGCTGGCCGTGGGCGGCGCGCTGCGCGGCGGCGCGGGCCTGGTCAGATACGCCGGGCGCGCCGCCCCGGTCGCCCAGGTGCGCGCGCACTGGCCCGAGGCCGTGGTCACGCAGCTCGACGAGCCCTGCCTCGACCAGGTGGGCCGGGTGCAGGCGTGGGTGCTCGGGCCGGGGCTGGGCACCGGCGACTGGGCGCACGAGCTGGCCGCCGCGGTGCTCGGCTCCGACGTGCCGGTGCTCATCGACGCCGACGGGCTGACGCTGGTCGCCAAGGACCGCGCGCTGCTGCGGCGCGCCGCGCCGGTCCTGATCACGCCGCACGCCGGCGAGCTGGCCAGGCTCATCGGGGCCGACCGCGCCGACATCGAGGCGGCCAGGCTGGCGCACGCCCGGCGGGCGGCGGCGGAGCTGGGCGTGACCGTGCTGCTGAAGGGCTCGACCACGGTGGTGGCCGAGGAGGGCAGGCCGGTGCGGGTCAACACCACCGGCACCCCCTGGCTGGCCACGGGCGGCACGGGCGACGTGCTGTCCGGGCTCGCGGGCGCGCTGCTCGTGCAGGGGCTGAGCTGCTACGACGCCGCCTCCGCCGGCGCCTTCCTGCACGGGCTGGCGGGCCGGCTGGCGGCCGGCGGCGCGCCCCTGGCCGCGGCCGACGTCGCCACGGCGATCCCGGCCGCCGTCCGGGCGCTGGCCGGGCCCGCGAGCGGGAAAACCGCTCTCGACCACGTGCCGGAGCTGCCACACTAGAAGGATGTACTCCTCAGTGGCGACGCCCGCGGAGGCCCGCGTCGATCAGGCCGCCATCAGGCACAACGTGGCCCTGCTCAAGGAGCGGGCCGGCGGCGCGGAGCTGATGGGCGCGGTCAAGGCCGACGCCTACGGGCACGGGCTGGTGCGCACGTCCGAGGCGGTGCTGGAGGGCGGGGCGAGCCGGCTCGGCACGGCGTTCGTCCGCGAGGCGCTGGAGCTGCGGGCCGGCGGCGTGACCGCGCCGATCCTGGCCTGGCTGATCACCCCGGCGGAGCCGCTCGACGAGGCGCTGGCCGCCGACGTCGAGCTGTCGGCCGCCGACGCGCGGCTGCTCGACGAGATCGCCGCCGCCGCCCGCCGCACGGGCCGCGTCGCGCGGCTGCACCTGGAGGCCGACACCGGCATGAGCAGGGGCGGCGCGCCGCTGGCCGCCTGGCCGGAGCTGCTGGCCAGGGCGCTGAAGCTGCGCGCCGAGGGGGTCGTCGAGATCGTCGGGCTCTGGTCCCACTTCGCCTGCGCCGACCTCCCGGGGCATCCGTCGATCGAGCGGCAGCTGGAGGCGTACGCCGAGGCGCTGAAGCTGGCCGAGCAGGCCGGCGCGGCCGGCTCCCACGTGATCAGGCACATCGCCAACTCCGCCGCCGCCATGACGCTCCCCGCCGCCCGCTACGACCTGGTCAGGCCCGGCATCGCGATGTACGGCCTGAGCCCCATCCCCGAGCTGGGCGACTTCGGCCTGCGGCCGGCCATGACGCTGGTGGCCAGGATCGGCCTGGCCAAGCGTGTCACCGGGGGCTCCGGCGTCTCCTACGGGCACCTCTACACCACCGGCGGGGAGACCACGCTCGGCCTCGTCCCCCTCGGCTACGCCGACGGCATACTCCGGCACGCGACCGGCCGGGCCGAGGTCCTGGCGGGCGGCCGCCGCAGGGTGATCGCCGGCCGGGTGTGCATGGACCAGTTCATGATCGACATGGGCGACGACCCCATCGCGGCGGGCGACGAGGTCGTGCTGTTCGGGCCGGGCGACGGGGGCGAGCCGACCGCGCAGGAATGGGCGGATACCCTCGGCACGATCACGCATGAGATCGTGACGAGGATCGGCTCGCGGGTGCCACGGGTCCACCTGAACGTGACGACGGGCACTTCGCGGCGGCCATGAGCGGAGAAGGATCGGGGACATGACGACGACGCCAGCACGGCGCAGGGCAGGGATCGCCGGCGCGCTCGTCGGTGCGGCTTCCGCCGGTGTCGCGGCGGCGGCACTGGCCAAGCGCTACGCGGTCGGCCGGATCAGGCTGCGCCCCGACACCGAGGCGAGCGAGCCCTTCGGCGAGCTGCGGGGCAGGGAGCGCACGCTCGTCACCTCCGACGGCTACGCGCTGCACGTGGAGATCGACGGCCCCGAGGAGCCCGGCGGCCAGGAGGACGAGGCGCCGCTGACCGTGGTGTTCTGCCACGGCTACTGCCTCAGCCTGGAGTCGTGGCACTACCAGCGCAAGGACCTGCGCGAGAACTACCGCATGGTGCTGTGGGACCAGCGCTCCCACGGCCGCTCCCAGCGCGTCGGGGCCGACGACTCCTCCATCGACCGGCTGGGTGAAGACCTGGCCGAGGTGCTGGAGACGTTCGTGCCGGGCCCGTGCGTGCTCGTCGGCCACTCCATGGGCGGCATGACGATCATGGCGCTGGCCGACCGGCACCCCGAGCTGTTCGGCGAGAAGATCCGCGCGGTGGCGCTCATCGCCACCTCGGCGGGCAAGCTGGCCGAGCTCACGCTGGGCCTGCCGGCCGCGCTGTCCAAGGTGGTGCACAAGGTGGCCCCCGGCACGGTCTCCCTGCTGGGCAAGCGCGGCTCGCTGATCGACCGGACCCGCCACGCGGGCAGCGACATCGCGTTCCTGATCACCCGCCTCATCGGCTTCGGCGACTCCAGGAACATCAGCCCCACCGTGGTCGACTTCGCCGAGTCGATGATCAGGGCGACGCCGACCGAGGTGGTCGCCAACTTCTACCCGGCCCTGATGAACCACGACAAGCTCTCCGCGCTCCACGTGCTCGACCCGGTCCCCACCGCGATCCTGGTCGGCGACCGCGACTGGCTGACCCCGCCCGACCACAGCAAGGCCATCGCCGCCGCGCTGCCCAAGGCCCAGCTCACCGAGGTGCCCGACACCTCGCACCTCATCCAGCTCGAACGTCCGGGAATCGTCAACGACGCGCTGCGCGACCTGCTGAAGAGGGTGGATCTCTAGTGCGCCTGCCCACACCCGAGGACATGCGGGTCTACGGCGCCCGCCTGGCCGCCCACCTGCGCCCCGGAGACCTGGTGGTCCTGTCGGGCCCGCTCGGCGCGGGCAAGACCACGCTCGTGCAGGGCATCGCCGAAGGGCTCAAAGTCCGCGGCCCGATCACCTCGCCCACGTTCGTGATCGCCAGGGTGCACCCGTCGCTGCGGCAGGGCCCGCCGCTGGTGCACGTCGACGCCTACCGCCTGGGCGGCGACCTGGAGGTCGACGACCTCGACCTCGACGCCTCGCTGGACGAGTCGGTCACCGTCGTCGAGTGGGGCGAGGGGCTCGTCGAAGGGCTGGCCGACGACCGGCTGGAGATCCACATCGACCGCGAGGCCGGCGACGAGGCCCGCGTCGTGACGCTGCGCGGCGTGGGCTCCAGGTGGGCCGACACGCCGTCTGATTCGCTACAAGAGTGAAACCTCGGTAAAACCCCGGTACGGCTGGCACCCTGGACATACCAGGCCAGAGATATAAAACATGATCGTTGGTCTGGGATTCGCCCAGAATTTCTGGGTATCAGGAGGGGCGACATCCATATTTCTGGTGGATGCTGGGTTGCAAGACGGCGGAGTGGGGTGCGGCCGGTGCTCAGGGTCAGGCGAGTCGCGTACGCGGGAGCCATCGTCATGGTCGGTGTGACCGGCTGCACAGCAACAGCGGAGGCTGATCCGACACCCACCCCCACCACGTCGGTCTCCGGCACCCCGACCGCCGGCCCGACCGGCAGCCCGACCGCCACCCCGCGCACGACCACCACCAGGCAGACCATCTCCGTCCAGCTCAACCCCGACCGCGTCAACGCCGGCGAGACCTCCACCGTGTGGATCCTGGCCAACTGCCCGGTCCCGACCGGCGGCCCCGCCCACACCGGCACCGCCACGTCCCGGGCGTTCGTCAACGGCGTCACGCTCAACCCGGTCCCCGCCGCCTCGGCCAGCCCCACCGGCAACGCCACGTCCGCCGCCGGCTCGCCCTGGGTGCGCGGCGAGGCGCAGGTCTCGGGAACGATCCGGCGCGGCAACTACCGGGTCGACGTCAAGTGCGACGGCACCAACGACATGGGCCGGGCCACGCTCAGGGTCGTCTCGCCCGAGCCCGACCCGGAGCCCGAGCCCACCAGGACCGTTCCGACCGGGGCGCCGAGGGCCGGCGGCGGAGGCACCTACGCCCAGGACGCCGCCGAGGACTCCTCGATCCCGTTCGGCCCGGCCGGCGTGGTGGTCGGGCTGGCGCTGGCCGCGGGCATCGGCTTCGCCGTGAAGCGGCGCAACCGGGCATAACGCCATGGCCCGCCCCGGACGGGTGGTGCTCGCCGGCGCCGTGACCGGCCTGCTGCTGGTCGCCTTCGGCAAGGGCATGCAGACCACCACCACGACCACTCCCGCGGCCGCCGGAGTGGTGCCCAAGAGCATCGACATCCCCTCGATCGACGTCGAAGCCTCGCTGATGAAGCTCGGCCTGGAGAAGAACGGCGAGGTCGAGCTGCCGCCGTACGAGAAGCCGAAGGTGGCCGGCTGGTACACCGGCAGCGCCGTGCCCGGCGAGAAGGGCGCCTCGGTGATCATCGGCCACGTCGACACCAAGACCGCGCCCGCCGTGTTCTACAAGCTCAAGGAGTTACGCAAGGGCGAGACCGTCAAGGTGGAGCGCAGCGACGGCAAGGTCGTGGAGTTCGAGGTGGACGCGATCGAGCAGGTGCACAAGGACCGCTTCCCGGCCGAACGCGTCTACATCGAGGACGGGCTGAAGCTGGTGACCTGCGGCGGCAGGTTCGACTACGCCACGGGCGAGTACCTTGACAACGTCATCGTGTACGCGTCCCAGGTCTGAGGTGAGATGACCAGCGTGGACCACCTGCCCGCGTCCGGCTCCCGAGTCCCCTGGGACGAGGTGCACCCGCGGGTGCGCGCCGCGGTCGAGGACTTCCTCGGCGCCCCCGTGACCGAGGCCGTCACCCAGCCGGGCGGCTTCTCCCCGGCCGCCGCCGTGCGGCTGCGCACGGCCGGCGGCGGGCGCGCCTTCGTCAAGGCCGTCGGCCCCGGGCCCAACCCTCTCACCGCCGGCATCTACCGCGCCGAGCTGCGGATCGCCGCCGCCCTGCCCGCGTCCGTGCCCGCACCCAGGCTGCTGACCGGGTTCGAGCTGGCAGGCTGGGTGACGCTCGTCTTCGAGGACGTCGAGGGCCGGCATCCCGATCTGCCCTGGCGGCGCGACCAGCTCGACCGGGTGCTGACGGCGGTGCGGGAGATGTCGGCGGCGCTGACCCCGGCGCCGATCGACGCCCCGGCCATCGCGGAGGTGTTCGGGGGCAAGCTCCAGGGGTGGCGCGACCTGCTGGGCGAGGACACCACGGGGCTCGACCCGTGGGCGCTGCGCCACCTCCACGAGTTGGCCGAGCTGGAGGACGGCTGGGTCGAGGCCGCGGCGGGCGACAGCCTCGTCCACGGCGACCTGCGGGCCGACAACATCCTGCTCACCGGCGAGCGCGTCTATGTCGTGGACTGGCCGTGGGCCTGCCGGGGCGCGCCCTGGTTCGACCTGCTGGCCATGCTGCCCTCGGTCGGGATGCAGGGCGGGCCGGCGGCGTACGAGCTGGTCGACCTGCCCGGCCCCGAGGTCACCAAGGTGCTGGCGGCGATCACCGGCTACCTCGTGCGGCAGGGGCGCATGCCCGGCCCGCCGGGCATGCCCACGCTCCGGGCGTTCCAGCGGGCCCAGGGCGTGGTGGCCCTCGACTGGCTGAAACACCGCACGGGCTGGTCCTGACGGCCTCGCCCGGGCGGGGCGGGGCGGTGTGCGTGAAGCGGGCGGGTGCGAGTCGTGCGGCGGGTAGGCTAAACAGTCGTGCTGGTCCTGGCCTTTGATACCGCGACGCCCGCCGTCACCGCCGCGCTCCACGACGGGCAGCGCGTGCTCGCCGAGTCGACGACGATCGACGCCCGGCGCCACGGCGAGCTGCTCGTCCCCACCATCGAGCGCGTGCTGGAGCAGGCGGGCGCGCCGCTGCGCGAGGTGACGGCCATCGTGGCGGGCAGCGGTCCCGGCCCCTACACCGGGCTGCGCGTCGGCCTGATGACGGCCCAGGGGCTCGCCACGACGCTGGGCGTCCCCTCCTACGGCATCTGCACGCTCGACGCCGTCGCCTACGGCAGCGGCCGCACCGAGCCCTTCCTGGTGGCCACCGACGCGCGGCGCAAGGAGGTGTTCTGGGCGCGCTACGCCGACCTGCGCACCCGCCTCGACGGCCCGTTCGTCGACCGGCCGGCCGACGTCCCGGTCGAGGGGCTGCCGGTCGTGGGCGCCGGCGCCGGGCTCTACCCCGACCTCCTCGGCGACGGCGGCGACGCGCCCCCCTACCCCTACGCGGGCGCGCTGGCCTCCCTGGCCGCCGAGCGGCTGGCCGCGGGCGTCCCGCTCGACCCGCCGCGGCCGATCTACCTGCGCAGGCCCGACGCGGTCGTGCCGGGCGCGCCCAAGAAGGTGACGGCGTGAAGCTGCGCCCGATGACCCTGGCCGACCTGCCGGCGGTCATGGCGATCGAGCGGGCCACGTTCCCGCTCGACGCGTGGAGCGAGGGCATGATGCGCGGCGAGCTGGCCGAGATGCCCCGCTCGCGCCACTACGTGGTGGCCCTGGTCGACGACGAGATCGTGGCCTACGCGGGCCTGGCCGCCGCCGCCGACCAGGCCGACGTGCAGACCATCGCGGTGCTCGACAGGCACCAGGGCACCGGCATCGGCAGCGCGATGCTGACCGAGCTGCTGGCCGAGGCGCGCCGCAGGGGCGCGCGGGAGATCTTCCTGGAAGTACGCGCCGACAACCCCCGCGCGCAGGCGGTCTACCGGCATTTCGGGTTCGAGGAGATCGGCACCCGCCGCCGCTACTACGACGACGGCACCGACGCGATCATGATGAGAAGGAAGCTGGATGGCTGACGAACCTCTGGTCCTGGGCATCGAGACGTCCTGCGACGAGACCGGCATCGGCATCGTCAGGGGCCACACGCTGCTGGCCAACACGATCGCCTCCAGCATGGACGAGCACGCCAGGTTCGGCGGCGTGGTGCCCGAGGTCGCCTCGCGGGCCCACCTGGAGGCCATGACGCCCACCGTGGAGGCCGCGCTGGCCGAGGCCGGGCTCCGCTTCGCCGACATCGACGCCATCGCCGTCACGGCGGGCCCGGGGCTGGCGGGGGCGCTGCTGGTCGGCGTGGCCGCGGCCAAGTCCTACGCGCTCGGCCTCGGCGTGCCGCTCTACGGCGTCAACCACCTGGCCGCCCACGTCGCGGTCGACCAGCTCGAACACGGGCCGCTGCCCAAGCCGTGCATCGCCATGCTCGTCTCCGGCGGCCACTCCTCGCTGCTGCTCGTGCCCGACGTGGCCGAAGACGTGATCTCGCTGGGCTCGACCGTGGACGACGCCGCGGGTGAGGCGTTCGACAAGGTCGCCCGCGTGCTCGGCCTGCCGTTCCCCGGCGGGCCGCACATCGACAGGGCCGCCCGCGAGGGCTCGGGCACGGCCATCGCGTTCCCGCGCGGCAAGCTCGACGACGGCACGCTCGACTTCTCCTTCTCCGGGCTCAAGACGGCCGTCGCGCGCTGGGTCGAGGCGCGCGAGGCGTCGGGGCAGTCCATCCACGTGCCCGACGTGGCCGCCTCCTTCCAGGAGGCCGTGGTGGACGTGCTGACCCGCAAGGCGCTGCAGGCGTGCCGGAAATACGACGTGCACGACCTGCTGATCGGCGGCGGCGTGGCGGCCAACTCCCGGCTGCGCGCGCTGGCCCAGGAGCGCTGCGACGCGGCCGGCGTGCGGCTGCGGGTGCCCCGGCCGGGCCTGTGCACCGACAACGGCGCCATGGTCGCCGCCCTCGGCTCCGACCTGGTCGCGGCCGGCGTCACGCCGTCCACGCTGGAGATCCCCGCCGACTCCTCGCTGCCGATCACGACCGTGCACGTGTGAGCGCCTGTGGGAGAGCGCCCGCAGGCGCATCACCAGGGCCACCGTCGCCAGCGCCGAGAACAGCGCGAGCTGCCACCAGTCGCTGTCCCGGCCGCCCAGGTGCCGGTCCAGCAGGTGGTTGACGGCGTGGAAGGTGTTGGTGAACACATATCCGGCCAGCACCACCGCGATCACGTCGCGCCACCACAGGCGCGGACCGAGGGGTCAGCCCCTGGCCCGGGTCGCTCTGGCCCGCGGCGCGTCAGTCCTTGGGCCGGGTCGGGCGCAGGAGGGCCTCGGCCAGGGCCAGCATGGTCTCCTCCAGCGCGTCGAGCCGCTTGTTCAGGTCGGCCGCGGCCGGCTGGACGATGCCGGTCACCGTGCCGGCCAGCTCGTCGCCGTCGGGCCGGGCCCTGACCAGCTCGGTGAGCGCCTCGGTGGCGGCGGTCAGGCGGTCGGCCTGCTCGCCGGCGTGCGCCTGGAGCACCTCGCCGACCCGCTCCTGGATGGCCAGGTCGGCGGGCAGCCGGCTCACGCTCTCGGTGACCGTCTCGATGCGCTCGTCCACGGACTCCAGGTGCGCGCTCGCCTGCTCGGCGCGCGCGGCCAGCCCGTTGAGGTGGGTGTCGAAGCCGTTGAAGCGGGTGTCGAGGCCGCCGAAGTGGCCGTCGATGGCGTCGAAGCGGCCGCTCAGGTGCTCCTCGGCCTCGACCAGCCGCTCGTCGATGGCGTCGATCTGGTTGTCGAGCTTGTTGAAGCGGCCCTCGTTGCGGGTGGCGATCTCGCCGGCGTGCTGGTCGGCGGCGGCCATGCGCTCGTCGAGGGAGGCGAAGCGGGCGTCGACGCGTACGTCGAGCGCGTCGAACCGGTCGTCGTGGCGCCCCAGGTGGCCGTCGAGGGTGCCCAGCCGCTTGTCGACCGCGCCGAGCTGCCCGTCCATGGACACCAGCCGCTTGTCCACCCCGCTCATCCTGCCGTCGAGCCCGTCGAGCCGGGTGTCGATGTCGGCCAGGCACTCGTCGGCGGACTCCAGCCGGCTGTCGAACCCGGTGAGCCGGGAGTCGAGGGCCGTGAGCTTGCCCTCGGCCCGGTCGAGCCGGGCGTCGACGCCGCTGAGCCGGGCCGTCAGGCGCTGCTCGCTCTCGCCGAGCTGCACGGCCAGGTGCCGGTCGGTCTCGTCGAGCCGGGTGGTCAGGCGCTGCTCGACCTCGGACATCCGCGCGCCGAGCTGCTCGTCGGCCTCCTTGAGCCGGACGACGAGCCGCTCGTCGGCCTCCAGGAGCGCCGTGGCCAGCCGCTGGTCGGTCTCGGCCAGCCGGGCGCCGAGCCGCTGGTCGGTCTCGTCGAGGCGGGCGCCCAGCCGCTGCCCGGTCTCGTCGAGCCGGGACGTGAGCCGTTCGTCGGTCTCGTCGAGCTTGGCGGACAGGCGCCGGTCGGCCGCGTCGAGCTTGGCGGACAGGCGCCCGTCGGTCTCGTCGAGGCGCGCGGTGACGTGCCGCTCGGCCGCGTCGACCTTCTCGGACAGCTGCTCGGCGGTGCCGGCGATCCGGTCGTTGACGCTCTCGGACAGGTCGCTGATGACCAGCTCGACCCGGTCGGTACGGCCCACCAGCTCCGCCATCGACTTGTCGAGCCGGGTGAACCGGCTGGCCGCGGCCTCCATGCTGGAGTTGAGCCCGGCCAGCATCGCCGCGAAGTCGGTCATGCCCCTGGTGAGCCCGTCGGTGGTGTCGAGCACCGACTGCAGCCGGGTGAGCGCCTCGTCGACGTTCTCGCCCACGGTGCCCAGGTCGGCCCACAGGCTGGGCAGCTCCGCCACCGGGGCCACCCGGGCGTCCACGTGGCCGACGCGCTCGCCGACGGCGTCGACGTGGTCGCGCACGGCCTCCACGTGCTGGGCCAGCCCCTCGGCCCACATCGGCGGCCTGGCGGAGATCTCCTCCAGCCGGCCGCTGACCGACTCCAGCGTGCCGCTGAGCCCGCCCAGCTCGCGCTCGCGCACCTCGCGCAGCAGCCATTCCATCCCTTCGAGCCGCTGGCGGATCTCGTCGAGCACCGCGCCCTGGGTGCGTTGCTCGTAGACGTGGTCCTGGGCGGCACGCGCGAGCAGGTCTCGCATCCTCTTGGGCACGGCGTCGTGGGCGCCTGCCTGAAGAACGGCGGTGTGGTTGGAATGGTCCACCGAAAGCTCCTTCGCTCGCCGACGGTCTGCCGCGCAGCGGTGGGATAGGTCCGGTTTATAGGTGCAAGGCGAAGAACGCGGTTAACCGCAATAAGGAGGAGAACTCCCGCCCGCCCACCTTAGCCTTTCGATCAAGGTCCGTCAGGGCTGAATTGAAAGATCGCGGTTAACGCGCCGATGGCCGGATTCGGTGGTTCAGGCAGGTGAGAGCGGTTTGCAGATGAGAACCGAGGGTTTGTCGGCGATTCTGGTCAGGATGATGACCGCGGAAGCGGGGCCTTTGAGCCGCAGGTCGGCGCGCAGGCGTTCGATGTCGAGGGCGGAGCCGCGCTTTTTGATGGTGACATTGCCGATTTGTCGCTCGCGGAGGGCGGCACGCAGCTTTTTCAGAGAAAACGGAAGAATGTCCTCTACTTCGTATCGGGTGGCCCAGGGGGTGTCCACCGGCTCGTCGGCCGCGATGTAGGCGATCTGCGGGTCGGGCAGCCGGCCGCCGACCAACTCGGCCACCTCGCCGACGAGGTGCGCGCGGATCGCGGCGCCGTCGGGCTCGTAGACGTAGCGGCCGGGAGGGCCGGTCGGGGCCCGCACGCCGGTGGCGGTCAGGCTGTGGCCGCCGGGCAGCAGGGTGGCCCGCCTGCCGCCGCCCCCGCCCGTCCAGAGGGTCGCCTCCTTGACCTCCCCCTTGTACGAGATCCACTCGGCCTCCGCGCCCTCGGGGATGAACGCGTACGGGATGCCGGGGGCGACCTTGAGGCAGGCCAGCCGGGCGCGGGAGAGCAGGCCGAGCACCACGGGCCAGGGCGGCGAGTAGGCCATGGGGTCGAACGTCCTGCCCCTGCCCGTGCGCCTGGCCGGGTCGGCGAACAGCACGTCGTACTCCTCCGGCGCGACCCCCGCCGCGTCCCCCACGGTCACCGTCACGCGGCCGGAGAGGCCGAGCGCCTCGGCGTTGGCCCGGGCCACGGCCACGGTCAGCGGGTCAGTGTCCACGGCGGTCACGACGCAGCCGGCGCGGGCCAGCGCGACGAGGTCCCCGCCGACCCCGCAACACGCGTCCACCACCCGCGGCCCCGAGCCGGTGGGTGACGGGGGGTGGTGGAGGGCGAGGAGGCGGCGGGCGCGGTGGGCGGCGACCTCGGCGCGGGTGGACTGCTCCAGGCCGTGCGGCGTGAAGTACATCAGGGCGGCGTCCGCGCCGAACTTGGCCCTGGCCCGCTCCCTGAGCCCGGCCTGGGTGAGCGCCGCCGAGGTGAGCGCCGCGTCGTACGTCCGGCGCAGCGCGGTGGCGGCGGCGACCGGGTCGGCGCCCGTCAGCTCCCCGGCCTCGGCGAGCGCGCGCCTGCCGCGCGGGGTCAGCAACTCGGTGAAGGCGTCGAGGTCCACGTCACCTGACGTTAGCGCCACGCCCGGGACGGGGGGACGGCCGGGCGGCCCGCCGCCGGGCCGGAAGCCGGGCCGGAAGTGCGCGCACGTGGCAGACTCGCGGGACCGCCGCCGCGGTTTTACGTGTCTGATCGCTCTCAGCGGAGGCGTTCGTGTTGACTGTCAAGCCCCTCTTGCATATGTTTCCTGTTGGCACTCTCCCCTTGAGAGTGCCAACGTGCGACGAGGCAGGTCTGACACCCGCGACGGCAGGCCCCGCTGGTCGCCTCTTCTGATCATTCAAATCTGAAGGGGAGGTCCGATCGTGACGACCGCCACCAAGGTTCCCGTTAAGCCGCTCGGCGACCGCATCGTGGTCCAGCCGCTTGAGGCCGAGCAGACCACCGCTTCCGGCCTGGTCATCCCGGACACCGCCAAGGAGAAGCCGCAGGAGGGCAAGGTCCTCGCGGTGGGCCCCGGCAACTGGGACGAGGACGGCGACAAGCGGATTCCGCTCGACGTCTCCGAGGGCGACATCGTCCTCTACAGCAAGTACGGCGGCACCGAGGTCAAGTACGGCGGCGAGGAGTACCTCGTGCTCTCCGCCCGCGACGTTCTCGCGATCATCGAGAAGTAAGCCGGATGTGTCGAGCCCCGGGCGCTCTTGAGGGCGGCCGGGGCTTTCGACGCTAGGAGAGGACTTTCAGCATGGCGAAGATCCTGGAGTTCGACGAGGACGCCCGCCGCGCGCTCGAGCGCGGCGTGAACGCCCTCGCGGACGCCGTGAAGGTAACCCTCGGCCCGCGTGGCCGCAACGTGGTCATCGACAAGAAGTTCGGTGCGCCGACGATCACGAACGACGGTGTGACCATCGCTCGTGAGATCGAGCTGGAGGAGCGCTACGAGAACCTCGGCGCCCAGCTCGCCAAGGAAGTCGCCACCAAGACCAACGACATCGCGGGCGACGGCACCACCACCGCGACCGTCCTGGCCCAGGCCATGGTCCGCGAGGGCCTGCGCAACGTGGCGGCCGGCGCCTCGCCGCTGTCGCTCAAGCGCGGCATCGACAAGGCCGCCAAGGCCGTCAGCGACAAGCTGCTGGCCAGCGCCCGTGAGGTCGGCGACAAGAAGGAGATCGCCAACGTCGCGACGATCTCCGCGCAGGACGCGCAGATCGGCGGCCTGATCGCCGAGGCGTTCGACAAGGTGGGCAAGGACGGTGTCCTCACCGTCGAAGAGTCCAACGCCATGGGCATGGAGCTCGAGTTCACCGAGGGCATGCAGTTCGACAAGGGCTACCTGTCGGCCTACATGGTGACCGACCCCGAGCGGATGGAGTCCGTCCTGGAGGACGCCTACATCCTGCTCACCCAGGGCAAGATCTCCTCCATCGCGGACTTCCTGCCGCTGCTGGAGAAGATCGCCCAGACGAAGAAGCCGCTGCTCGTGGTCGCCGAGGACGTCGAGGGCGAGGCCCTGGCCGTCCTGGTCACCAACAAGATCCGCGGCACCTTCACCTCCGTGGCCGTCAAGGCCCCGGGCTTCGGCGACCGCCGCAAGGCGATGCTGCAGGACATGGCCATCCTCACCGGCGGCCAGGTCGTCAGCGAGGAGGTCGGCCTCAAGCTGGAGCACGTCGGTCTCGAGGTGCTCGGCACGGCCCGCCGCGTCGTCGTCACCAAGGACGCCACGACCATCGTCGACGGCGCCGGCGACCCGCAGGCCATCGAGGACCGCGTCAAGGAGATCAAGATTGCCATCGAGCAGTCCGACTCCGACTGGGACCGCGAGAAGCTGCAGGAGCGCCTGGCCAAGCTCGCCGGCGGTGTGTGCGTGCTGCGCGTCGGCGCCGCCACCGAGGTGGAGCTGAAGGAGAAGAAGCACCGCCTCGAGGACGCGATCTCCGCGACGCGCGCCGCGATCGAGGAGGGCATCGTCTCCGGCGGTGGCTCCGCGCTGATCCACATCTCCAAGGAGCTCGACGACCTCGGCCTGACCGGCGACGAGGCCACCGGTGTCGGCATCGTGCGCCGCGCGCTGGTGGAGCCGGCCCGCTGGATCGCCGAGAACGCCGGCCTCGAGGGCTACGTGGTGACGCACAAGGTCGCCGAGCTGGAGGCGGGCCACGGCCTCAACGCCGCCACCGGCGAATACGTCAACCTGCTCGACCAGGGCGTCATCGACCCGGTGAAGGTCACCCGCTCGGCCGTCCAGAACGCGGCGTCGATCGCGGGCATGCTGCTCACCACCGAGGCGCTCGTGGTGGACAAGCCCGAGGAGGAGGCCCCGGCCGCCGGCCAGGGTCACGGTCACGGCCACGGCCACTGACCGATCCTTCCGCCGTCCGTACGGCCCGTGCCCCGTCGGGGGTGCGGGCCGTACGGCTTTTCACGGCCGGGGCGCGGGCGGACGGCCGTTCCTGGCGGCCGTTCATGGCGGGCGGCCAGGATGGGGCGGCCAGGATGGGGCGGCCAGGGTGGGCGGCCTTCCACGGCGGGGCCGGAGGCCGGGGGTGGGCGGGCGACGGCCTGACGGCGGGCGACGTTACGGTGGGGTGCGTGGGGCGTTCCGGGCTGGAGCGCGGGCCGGGGCCGGAGAGGTGACGGGCGTGCGGTACGTACGGGCGGTGGAGCGGCTGCGGATGCTGGCCGAGGCGTGCGAGCAGACCCGGCGGGTGCCGATGGACGAGCCGTTCCTGCGCGGCGCGTACGTCTTCGGCGACCTGACGGCCGGGGCCGATCCGATCGAGGCGATCGAGGTCGTCCTCCAGCTCAACCTGCCCCCGCAGGAGGTCACCTGGGAGACCCAGCCGCCCGGCACGGCGTGGCTGGTGGACTTCCTGCGGCTGGACAAGGGCGGCATCGCGTACTGGTGGCGCTCGCACCTGGACCCGGTGGCCAACCATCGCATCCGGGAGCCCGTACGGTTCTGGTCGCTGGACGGGATCGAGGAGGGGGTGCTCGAGGCGCTGCGCGAGCGGCGGTTCGAGGCGCTGGGCGGTGCCGTGACCGGCATCGGGGAGCGGGAGCGGGCCGCGCGGACGGAGGAGGACCTGGAGCGCGCCCTGGCGCACCTGCGGGCCGTGCACGGGCAGTACTGGGACCGGCGGTGGCGGCGGGAGCACCGGGGGCTGGGCCGGTATCCGGAGCACCACCTGTGGGAGGCCGTCCAGGGATATCTGGATCTGCTCGACGCGCGGGACGAATGAGCCGACACCTCCGACCTTTGCCCGGGAAAAGGGACCGGCGGGGCTCGTGAGCCGAGGGCCGCGGGGGGTTTCGGTCCATGGGAAGGCTTTCGGGAGGCTGGGAGGAACAGCCGGGTTTGGGGGGAAGTGGGGGAAAAGGGTGGATTATTGGAGTAAACCGGAGGTACGCGATAAGCGTCTGAGGTCTGACAAATGTCGTGCATTCCGGGTTATCAGCTGAAACATTATGTCACTATTAAGGCTTAGTGTGGTCGGTCGATTACTCCTCGTTATCGCCGCTTCAATGTGACCAATCCGTAGCCGTTCGCTATGACGACAGGCCGGATCAGTGCGGGCATCATGCCTATCGTGAGCGAGGGAAGCGTCGCCGACGCCAAAATTGGGGTAAGGCTCGCGTCGAGACTTCCGGCACGGACGGATGACTCCGACCTTAGGGAACTGACGAGCCTCGCCGTGCAGGGAGATCGCAGTGCGATCGAATCTCTGCTCGGTGAGTTGCGTCCGATGGTGGTGCGGTATTGCCGCGCCCGGCTGGGCAGGGTTTCAGGGCAATATCACATTGCCGATGACGTGGCCCAGGAGGTGTGCATCGCGGTGTTGTCCGCGCTGCCGCGATACCGCGACATGGGGCGGCCGTTCGCGTCCTTCGTGTTCGGGATCGCCTCGCACAAGGTGGCCGACGCGCTGCGCAGCTCGGTGCGCTCGGCCGTGCCGACCCAGGACCTGCCCGACGGGCCCGACGACGGCCCGGGGCCCGAGGAGACGGTGGTCCGCTACATCGAGGTCGAGCACGCCAGGCGGCTGCTGGCCAGGCTGCCCGACAACCAGCGCGAGTTGCTGCTGTTGCGAGTGGTGTCAGGGTTGTCGGCCGAGGAGACCGGTAATGTACTCGGCATGTCACCAGGTGCGGTCCGCGTCGCCCAGCATCGGGCGCTGGCCAGGTTGCGGCAGATGGCGGAGCTGGAGTCGGCTTGACGCCGGAGGAGGAGACCGAGGCGCTGCTCGACGCGCTCGGTCGCGGACAGGTGCCCGACCCGGCTGATCCGGCCGTGCGCCTGCTGGCCGCGCTGCTCGACGACGTCGATCAGCGGCGCCCGCAGAGGTCTCAGCGGCGCTCTTCCGTGTCGATGACGCCGTCGACGTAGCCTCGGGCGTAATCCCAGCTGACATAGTCTGCCGGGTCCGGGTGAAAGGCCGGCTCGTGCACCTGCGGCTGGCCTTTCTCGATCATCTGTTTCAGGTTGCCGCGCAGCAGCTCCCAGTCGAAGAAGTGCTGCTCGCCGCATTCCGGGCAGTCGAGCACGAGCCCCAGCACCCCCTGCGGTTCGAGCAGGGAGCGGAAGACCTCGACATCGGCGAGGTCGGTGATGGCCTCGTCGCGCTCGGCCGCCGTGAGCGGCTCGGCGTCGTCGAGCGCGCCCATCGCGGCGGAGGGGTCGTTGGGGTCGTCCGCGAACGGATCGCGGGGGACGTCTTCCAGCACCTTCCCACCATATGACCGAAGCGGCCCGCGCGGTGGGGATTACCTCAGCCATCCACGTCTGGCGGCCTCGACCCCAGCGTGGAAGCGGGATTGAGCGCCCAACTCGGTCATGGCGTCGGCGAACCTGGCGCGTACCGTACGGACCGAAAGGCCGAGCTGGCGGGCGATGGACTCGTCGCACATGCCCTGCGCGGCCAGGCGCATGACCTGGATCACGCCGTCGCCCCTGCGGCTCCAGGGCAGGGGCAGGGCGCGCGCCCACAACTCGTCGAAGAGCGAGGTCAGCACGCCGACCACCACGGAGGTGCGCACGAGGTAGAAGTGGTAGGCGTGGTCGGGCAGGTTGCCGCCCCAGTGCGCGGGCAGGCCGGCCACCTCGGGGCCCATGGTCATGAACCAGCTCGGCACCCGGTCCAGCGTGCGCACCCTGCCGCCGGCCTCGACGAGGCGGGTGAGCTGGTCACGGACGCCGGGGAGCAGGAGGGTGGAGACCGGGATGATCGCCTGAACGGTAAGCAGGTTTCGTTCTTGCGCATCAATCCATGGATCCGCAAATTTCCGGGCAAAATCCACCATTGTGCGTTCGTCGGGAAGTGCGGTGAGTAATGACATCGGTGGTGTTTGACACTGTACGGCGATGCCGATCACGCTCTCGTACAGGATGTCGGCCCCGCTCGCCATCTCCACCGGGAAAGCGCCATTGCGATAGTCACGGCCGGCGTCATAGTCGCGGATCAGCCCGCGGATGGAGCCGAGCGCCGAGTCGATTCTGCGGCTCTCCTCCGCCAGCCGGTCGAGGCGTTCGGCGATCAGCCGGCCGAGCGCCGCGGCGGGATGCCGGGCGAGATATTGACCGGATTGTTCGTCAATGACGCCCAGTTTGACGAGATCGTCCAACTGGCGGCCGACTTTTTCGACCGGATCGTCCATCGCCTGCGCCAGATCCGAACGGGTCGCCCTGTGCAGGCGCAGCACCGCCGAGTAGAGCTCGGTCTGGGCCGGGTCGAGACCCAGCGTCTCCAACGGGTCGGACGCGATTCGGGGCTCGTTGCGCATTCTGGGCGGCTCCGTCGGGGGGACACGGGCGTGCGGTGAGGATAACCCCGCATTGCGCCGCTGTCCGGATGTTGCGCCGACTCGTTCCAACCACCGTGCAACTTCGTGCAATTGCACGTTTGCACATTGCGGTGTGCCGCTGAGTGACGCAGGCTTTACCCAGCGTCGGCATCCAGCCAAGGGCGCGGTCGCGCCGGCCATCAGGACGCGGAGGGGGGTTCGGTGGTTGCGTTGCGCGGCCACCGCCCGGATGCCGGTGGCCGGGGGATGGGACGGATCACCGACCGTCCCATCCCCCGGCACTTTGGCGATGCCGGGAGCACGTCGGACCGTGGGGGTTCACGCGTGCTCCCGGCATCTTTGTCCCGGGCCTTCCGCGATGGGACCCGCTTCCCTGTCCCGGCCTTTTCCCTGTCCCGGCCTTCCGTTTCTGGGACCGGCCTTCCGTTTCCGGAATCTCCTGGGGCCCGGGCGTCCGTCCGGGAGCTGTGCTCCAGGGTTTCGTCCCGGTATCCGGGGTCCTGGCCCTGTTCGCTCCTGACGCTCGTCACGGCTTGTGCGCGCCCGCCCTCCGTGCGGTTTGGAGGCAGGCCCTAGACTTGGTGGAATCAGTGCGAGGCAGGAGGGGGCCGCGGCATGTCCAAGTTCACCGAGATGGGTTTGACCTTCGATGACGTGCTGTTGGTGCCGGGCTATTCAGATCTCCAGCCAGGGGAGGCCGACACCCGATCGCGCCTGTCCCGGGGCATCACGCTGTCCATCCCGCTGATCTCCGCGGCCATGGACACCGTCACCGAGGCCCGCATGGCCGTCGCCATGGCGCGCCAGGGCGGCATCGGCATCCTGCACCGCAACCTGTCGGTCGAGGAGCAGGCCCAGCAGGCCGACCTGGTCAAGCGGTCCGAGGCCGGCATGGTCACCAACCCGGTGACGTGCAGCCCCGACGACACGCTGGCCGACGTCGAGCGCCTGTGCGCCACCTACCGTATCTCCGGGGTGCCCGTGACCGACGTGTCCGGCACTCTCGTCGGCATCGTCACCAACCGCGACATGCGCTTCGAGACCGACCAGACGCGGCCCGTGCGCGAGGTCATGACCAAGATGCCGCTCGTCACCGCCCCGGTCGGGGTCTCGCGTGACGACGCGTTCGCCCTGCTCAGGCAGAACAAGATCGAGAAGCTGCCGCTGGTCGACGCCGACGGCAGGCTGCGCGGCCTGATCACGGTCAAAGACTTCACCAAGAGCGAGCAGTACCCGCTGGCCACGAAGGACGCCGACGGGCGGCTGATCGTCGGAGCGGCCATCGGCGTCGGCGGCGACGCCGAGCTGCGCGCCAAGGCCCTCATCGAGGCCGGGGTCGACGTCGTGGTGGTGGACGTGGCCCACGGCCACTCCAAGGGGCTGGCCGACATGATCGCCAAGATCAAGGCCAACAGCAAGGTCCAGGTCATCGGCGGCAACATCGCGACCAGGGCCGGCGCCCAGATGCTGGTCGACGCGGGCGCCGACGCCGTCAAGGTGGGCGTGGGCCCCGGCTCCATCTGCACCACCCGCGTCGTGGCCGGGGTCGGCGCGCCGCAGGTCACGGCCATCTACGAGGCCTCCAAGGCGTGCGCGCCCGCCGGGGTGCCGGTGATCGGCGACGGCGGCCTGCAATACTCCGGCGACATCGTCAAGGCGATCGCCGCCGGGGCCGACACGGTCATGCTGGGCTCGCTGCTGGCCGGGTGCGAGGAGTCGCCCGGTGAGCTGATCTTCATCAACGGCAAGCAGTTCAAGTCGTACCGCGGCATGGGCTCGCTCGGCGCGGTGCGCAACCGCGAGCGCGGCGGCACCTCCTTCAGCAAGGACCGCTACGCGCAGGCCGACGTCGGCGGCGAGGACAAGTACATCCCCGAGGGCATCGAGGGCCAGGTGCCCTACCGCGGCCCGGTCGCGGCCGTCGCCCACCAGCTCGTCGGCGGGCTGCGCCAGGGCATGTGGTACGCCGGCTGCCGCACGATCGAGCAGATGCACACCGACTGCGAGCTGATGCCGATCACGGCGGCGGGCCTCAAGGAGAGCCATCCCCACGACATCCAGATGACCGTGGAAGCTCCGAACTATCACAGAAGGTAAGTTCATGACTCAGCAGGTGGAGATCGGCCGGGGCAAGGCCGGGCGGCGGGCGTACTCGCTGGACGAGATCGGCCTCGTGCCGTCGCGGCGCACGCGTGACCCGGAGGAGGTCTCGATCGCCTGGCAGATCGACGCCTACCGGTTCGAGCTGCCCGTGGTCGTCGCTCCCATGGACAGCGTGGTCTCGCCGGCCACCGCCATCGAGATCGGCCGGCTCGGCGGCCTGGCCCCGCTCGACCTCGAAGGGCTGTGGACGCGCTACGAGGACCCGCTGCCGCTGCTCGAAGAGTGCGCCGCCCTCGACCAGGAGGCGGCCACCAGGCGGCTGCAGGAGATCTACGCCGCGCCGATCAAGGAAGAGCTGATCGGCCGCCGGATCGAGGAGATCCGCGCCTCCGGGGTGACCACCGCCGTGCGGCTGTCGCCGCAGCGCACGGTCCAGTACCACAAGACCGTGATCGACGCGGGCGTCGACATCTTCGTCATCCGCGGCACCACGGTCTCCGCCGAGCACGTGTCGGGGCGGGCCGAGCCGCTCAACCTCAAGCAGTTCATCTACGAGCTCGACGTGCCGGTCATCGTGGGCGGCTGCGCCACCTACACCGCCGCCCTGCACCTGATGCGCACCGGCGCGGCGGGCGTGCTGGTGGGCTTCGGCGGCGGCGCCTCCCACACCACCCGCAACGTGCTGGGCGTGGCCGTGCCGATGGCCACCGCCATCTCCGACGTGGCCGCCGCGCGCCGCGACTACCTCGACGAGTCCGGCGGGCGCTACGTGCACGTCATCGCCGACGGCGGCATGGGCACCTCCGGCGACATCGCCAAGGCCATCGCCTGCGGCGCCGACGCCGTGATGGTGGGCTCGCCGCTGGCCCGCGCCGCCGAGGCGCCGGGTCACGGGTTCCACTGGGGCTCCGAGGCGCACCACCCCGACCTGCCGCGCGGGCGCCGGGTGGAGTTCGGCACCGTGGGGACTCTGGAGCAGATCCTGCACGGGCCGTCGAGCGTGGCCGACGGGTCGATGAACCTCATGGGGGCGCTGAAGCGCACCATGGCGTCCACCGGCTACTCCGACATCAAGGAGTTCCAGCGGGTCGAGGTCGTGGTCGCGCCCATCCAGCGCTGAGCCGCCCGCCCAGGGGCCGCCGCCTCCGTGCCGGGCCGCCGCCTCCGCCCGCGGGGCGGCGCCTCCGCCCGTGGGGCGGCGCCTCCGCCCGTGGGGCGGCGCCTCCGCTGGCGGGGCGGCGCCTCCGCTGGCGGGGCGGCGGCCGACGTAGGGTTTCGGCATGGAATCGCTCGAAGACCGGGTCGCCCGGCTGGAGAAGCAGGTCGCCTACCTCAACCGCCACCTCGGCATCGACCCCAGGTTCATCGACTCGCTCGCCGAGGGGCCGTCGCTGCCGCCCGACTTCTACCGCGAGCTGGGCAGGGGCAAGCTGGTCAAGGCCATCAAGATCTACCGCGAGGCCACCGGGTCGTCCCTGCTCGTGGCCAAGAACGCGGTGGAGGCCATGGCCAAGCAGGCCAGGAGCATCGAGTAGCACACCACAGGCGCCGAGTGTCGTACCGCGCGGCTACGGTGGGGCGTTATGCCGGATGTCGAGCAGGTGTTCCGCGCGGAATACGGCAGGGCCGTGGCCGTGCTCGTCCGCGTCTTCGGTGACATCGACCTGGCCGAGGAGGCGGTGCAGGAGGCGTTCGCCGTGGCGGTGCGCCAGTGGCCGCAGGCCGGCCCGCCGCCCAGCCCGGCCGGCTGGATCATCACCACCGCGCGCAACCGGGCCGTCGACCGCCTGCGCAGGGAGGCCGCGCGGCACGGCAAACACGCCCAGGCCGCGCTGCTGCACGCCCCCGCCGAGCCGGTGGCGGAGGGGGCCGTGCCCGACGAGCGGTTGCGGCTGATCTTCACCTGCTGCCATCCCGCGCTGGCCATGCCCGCCCGGGTGGCCCTGACGCTGAGGTTGCTGGGCGGGCTGACGACCGCCGAGATCGCGCGCGCGTTCCTGGTGCCCGAGCCCACCATGGCGCAGCGGCTGGTCAGGGCGAAGGGCAAGATCCGCGCGGCGCGGGTGCCGTACCGGGTGCCGGGGGAGGACGAGCTGCCCGGGCGGCTGGGCTCGGTGCTGGCCGTGATCTACCTGATCTTCAACGAGGGGTACACCGCCAGCTCCGGCGAACGGCTCGTACGCGAGGAGCTGTGCGCGGAGGCCATCAGGCTCGGGCGGCTGCTGACCACGTTGCTGCCGGACGAGCCCGAGGCCGTGGGCCTGCTGGCGCTCATGCTGCTCATCGAGGCGCGGCGGGCGGCGCGCACCGGGCCGGACGGCGAGCTGGTGCCGCTGGCGGAGCAGGACCGCGGGAGGTGGGACCGGGCGCTGCTGGCGGAGGGGCAGGAGCTGGTGCGGTGGTGCCTGCGGCGGGACGAGCCGGGGCCGTACCAGGTGCAGGCGGCGATCAACGCGGTGCACGGCGACGCGGCGCGCGCGGAGGAGACCGACTGGGAGCAGATCCTGCGCCTGTACGACCTGCTGCTGACCCTCACGCCGACGCCCGTGGTGGCGCTGAACCGGGCGGTGGCCGTGGCCGAGGTCGAGGGGCCGGAGCCGGCGCTGCGGCTGGTGGACGAGACCGGGGCCGGGGGCTACTACCTGTTCCACGCCATACGCGCCGGGCTGCTGCGGCGGCTGGGGCGGGAGGAGGAGGCGGCGCGGGCGTACGCGGCGGCGATCGAGCGGGCGGGCAACGCGGCGGAGCGGGAGTTCCTGCGCCGGTCCGCGCAGCGGAGCGTCCCCTGAGATCGGAGGGCGCCGGGGGACGGGCCGAACACCTGCTCGCTACATTGGGCGCGTGAGAATCGCGGAGGCAAGCGACAGGGACGCCGTCGAGCGGCTCGTCCACGACGCCTACACGCCGTGGATCGAGATCGTCGGCATGCGGCCGCTGCCGCTCGAAGCCGACTACGCGGCGCTCATCGCCGCCGGCCGGGTGCACGTCACCGACGGGCTGGAGGGGCTCATCGTGCTCGTCCCCGAGGACGGCGCGCTGCTGGTGGACAACGTCGCCGTCCGCCCCGAGTTGCACGGCCGGGGCATCGGGCGGGCCCTGCTGGCCTACGCCGAGCAGGAGGCGCGCCGGCTGGGGCTGCCCGCCGTGTGCCTCTACACCAACGTCAAGATGGCCGCCAACATCGCCCTGTACGCGTCTCTCGGCTACGTCGAGACCGGCCGCCGGGGCATCGAGGGCCGCTCGGCCGTGCTGATGCGCAAGCGGCTCACCCCGTGAGGACGCCGAGCAGGTGGCTGACCTCGCGGGAGACCGCGTCGCGGCCGGCCTTGAGGTATTTGCGGGAGTCGACGACCCGCTCGTCGTGGGCCAGGTAGTCGCGCACGGCGCCGGTGAACGCCTTGTTCAGGTGGGTCGCGATGTTGATCTTCTTCATGCCGCGGCGCACGGCCTCGCGCAGCACGTCGTCCGGCACCCCCGAGGAGCCGTGCAGCACCAGCGGCACGGGCACCGCCGCGCGCAGCTCGGCGATGAGCTCCAGGTCGAGGACCGCGTCCTTGCTGGTCATGGCGTGCGAGGTGCCCACGGCCACGGCCAGCGCGTCCACGCCGGTGCGGGTCACGTAGTCCACCGCCTCGTGCGGCTTGGTACGGGCGCCCGGCGCGTGCACGCCGTCCTTGCCCCCGACCTCGCCCAGCTCGGCCTCCACCCACACGCCGCGCTCGTGGCACCAGGCCGTCACCTCGGCCGTGGCGGCGACGTTGTCCTCGTCGGGCAGGGCGCTGGCGTCGTACATCACCGAGCCGAGGCCCAGCGTCACCGCCTCCTCGACCAGCGCGCGGTCGGTGGCGTGGTCGAGGTGGACCGCGACCGGCACCTCCGACCGGCGCGCCACCGCGAGCGCGGCCAGCGCGATCGGCTCCAGCGCGCCGTGGTAACGCACGCAGTTCTCGCTGATCTGCAGCACGACCGGCAGGCCGAGGGCCTCCGCGCCGGCCACGATGGCGGTGGCGTGCTCCAGCTGGATCACGTTGAACGCGCCCACCCCGGCGGGTGACTGGCTGACGATGTCGCCGATGGCGGCGAGGGGCATGGCGGGCTCCTTACGTGATGACGATCTGGGGGTGGATGGCGGAGTAGACGCCGGGGTCGAACTCCCCGGCCACGGGCATGGCCACGGCCGCCGCGCCGAGCGCCGCGGCCCGCCTGAGCCGGTCGGGCCACGGCTCCGACTCGACCAGGCCCAGCGCGAGCCCGGCGACCAGCGAGTCACCCGCTCCCGTGGGGTTGCCGCGCACGGTGTACGGCATGCGCGCGGAGAAGGTGCCCTCCCCGGTGACGGCCAGCAGCCCGGCGGCGCCCATGGACACCACCACGGCCGCCGCGCCCCGGTCGCGCAGCGCCTGGGCGCCCTCTTCCGGGGTGCCGCCGGGGACGGCCCTGGCCAGCTCTTCCGCGTTGGGCTTGAGGATGGCGGGGCGGCCCTCGGGCGCGTGGCGCAGGGGGTCGCCGTCGGCGTCCACGATGGCGGGCACGCCGTGGTCGGCCGCGAGGGCGGCCAGGGTGGCGTAGGCGTCGGCGGGGACGCCCCGGGGCAGGCTGCCCGACAGCACGACCGCGCCGGCGCCGGCCAGGAGCCGCTCGTAGTGCCGGACGAAGCCGGCCAGCTCGGCGGGCGTCACCTCGGGGCCGGGCTCGTTGAACAACGCCGTCCGCCGCGCCCCGCCGCCGCCCGGCGCGCTGCCCTCGTCGGGCGGGCCGCCGCCCGGCGAACCGGCGCCGTCCGCCGCGCCGTCGTCGTAGTCGGGCGGGCCGCCGCCCGGCAGCCCAGCGTCGCCCGTCCGCCCGCCGGAGGGGGGAGGGAGGTCGCAGATGGCCAGGGTGGTGCGGGAGTCGGCGGCGATGGGGTGCAGGGCGGCGGGCAGGCCGGCCGCCCGCAGGTCGGCCTCGACGGCGCGGCCGGTCGGCCCGCCGGCCAGGCCCGTGACCAGCACGTCGCGGCCGAGCGCGGCCAGCACCCTGGCCACGTTGACGCCCTTGCCGCCCGCGCGCCGGTGCACCGAGCCGACCCGGTTGACTCCGTCCCAGTCGACGCCGGGCACCTCGTAGGTCACGTCGAGGGCGAGGTTGAGCGTCACCGTGAGGATCATCAGGGCTCCGTGGTCCAGACGCCGTCCTTCAGCACGCCGTCCACCTCCAGGTCGTCGGAGAGCACCACCAGGTCGGCGGCCTTGCCGACGGCGATCGAGCCGATGCGGTCGGCCAGGCCCAGCACCCGCGCGGGCGTGAGCGAGGCCACCTGGACCGCGTCGGGCAGTGACAGGCCCATCTCCCGCACGCCGCGCCGGAAGGCGACGTCCATGGTGAGCGTGGAGCCCGCGATCGAGCCGCCCTCGGCCAGCCGGGCCACGCCTTCGCGCACCCGGACCGCCATGGGGCCCAGCACGTAGTCGCCGTCACCGAGTCCGGTGGCCGACATGGCGTCGGTGACCAGCGCGGTCCGGCCGGGCCCGGCCACCTCGTAGGCCAGCCGCAACATCGCCGCGTGCACGTGCACCCCGTCGTTGATCAGCTCGACCGTCACCCGCTCGTCGTCGAGCAGCGCCGCGATGGGCCCCGGCGCGCGGTGCCCGAGCTGCGGCATCGCGTTGTAGAGGTGGGTGGCCACGCTCGCGCCCGCCTCGATGCCCTCGATCGTGCGCTCGTAGTCGGCGTCGCTGTGCCCGATGGCGGCGATCACGCCCTCCGCGACGGCCGCCCTGATCGTGTCGAGCGCGCCGGGCAGCTCGGGCGCGATGGTCAGCATGCGCACGTGGCCGCGCCCGGCCTTCACCAGCCCCGCGAACTCCTCGGGCGAGGGCTCGCGCAGCAGCGCCGGGTCGTGCGCGCCGCAGCGGGCCCCCGAGATGTAGGGGCCCTCGAAGTGGATGCCGGCCAGCAGCCCCTCCTCGCACAGCTCGGCCAGCGCCGACGCCGCCCTGGCCAGGCCCTCGACCGAGTCGGTGACCAGGCTGGCCATGGTGGTCGTGGTGCCGTGGCGGCGGTGCAGCGCCACCGCCGCACGCGCCTGGTCGAGGTCGCCGGTGGGGAAGGAGCCGCCCGCGCCGCCGTGGTTGTGCAGGTCGACGAAGCCCGGCACGACGTGCCGGCCGCCCAGGCCGAGGCCGGGACCGGGGGCAGATCCGTGGCCGACGTGCGTGATGCGGCCGTCTTCGATGGTCAGCCACCCTTCGTGCACACCTTCGGGCGTCACGATCCTGGCGTCGGCAAGAGTAAGGCTCATGAAGAAAGGATCACAGATCGCGTGAGGTGCATGGGCTCGTCGGGGTTCAGCCCTCGGGCGAAGGCCCGCGCCACGGCGACCCGCTGGGCCCTGATCAGCTCGGCCATCGGGTCGAGCGTGCTCTCCAGGAAGGTGCCGCCGGTCTGCTCGACCTGCGCGCGCAACCCCTCGGGGGCGGCGCCGAGCATCCACGTCACCCGCCCGGGCGCGGCGATGCTGATCGGGCCGTGCCGGTATTCCATCGCCGGGTACGCCTCCGTCCACGACCGGGACGCCTCGCGCATCTTCAGCGCCGCCTCCAGGGCCAGGCCGACCGACCAGCCGGCGCCGAGGAAGCTGAACTGCTCGGCCGTCACCAGCGTGTCGGGCAGCGGCTCGGACACGGCGCGCTCGGCGTCGTCGATCGCCTGCGTGAGGTCCTCGCCCAGGGCGGCGCGCAGCAGCGCGAGCTGCGTGGTGGCGAACCGGGTCTGCACGACCGAGCGCTCGTCGGCGTAGTCGAGCACGACGACCTCGTCGGCGGCCGACATGATCGGCGTGTCGGGGTCGGCGGTGATGGCCGTGGTCCGGGTGGAGACCCTGCCGAGCAGGTCGAGCACCTCGGTCGTGGTGCCCGAGCGCGACAGCGCCAGCACGCGGTCGTAGCGGCGGCCCTCGGGGAACTCGGAGGCGGCGAACGCGTCGGTCTCGCCGTGCCCGGCCCGCTCGCGCAGCGTCGCGTACGCCATCGCGATGAACCACGACGTGCCGCAGCCGACGACGGCGACCCGCTCGCCCTCGCGCGGCAGCGCGTCGACGGGGACGCTCGCGACGGCGCGCCGCCAGCAGGACGGCTGGGACGCGATCTCGGCCTCGGTGTGGGTGGTCACCACATGCCTCCCATGTTTGATTGTTTCTGACTTTTTTATAGCAGAACACGGCAGCTTTGAACATCGGTGGCTCTGGTGCCCCAGGTTGTGCCACGCTTGCTCCTGTTCCCCCATCCCCTAGGGAGGCCCTGGTGTCCCGCTATGACCGCTGGAACGCCATCCTGGAGCTGCTGGCGCAGGAGGGCAGGCTCTCGGTGGAGGAGGCCGCACAGGCGCTCGACGTCTCCACCGCGACGATCAGGCGGGACTTCGACCAGCTCGCCCAGCAGCAGATGCTCATGCGCACCCGGGGCGGCGCGGTGGCCCAGAGCGTCAGCTACGACCTCCCGCTGCGCTACAAGACGGCCCGGCACGCCGACGAGAAGCACCGCATCGCGCTGGCCGCGGCCGAGCTGGTGACGCCCGGCGCGGTGATCGGGCTCAACGGCGGCACCACCACCTCCGAGCTGGCGCGCACCCTGGCCACCATCCCCTCCCTGGAGAGCGGCTTCACGATCGTCACCAACGCGCTCAACATCGCCTCCGAGCTCACCGTCCGCCAGCACGTCAAGATCGTGGTGACCGGCGGGGTGGCCAGGCAGCAGTCCTACGAGCTCATCGGGCCGCTGGCGAGCGGGGTGCTGGAGCAGGTGACGCTCGACGTGGCCTTCCTCGGCGTCGACGGGCTCGACGTCGAGCTGGGCGCCTCGGCCCACCACGAGGGCGAGGCCAGCGTCAACAACCTGCTGCTCAGCCGGGCGGCCCAGGTCGTCGTCGTGGCCGACTCCTCCAAGGTGGGCCGCAGGGCCTTCTCCCGCATCTGCCCGATCGGCCGGATCGACACCCTGGTCACCGACGCGCAGCTCTCCGACGCGCTCGCGGGCGAGCTGACAGACGCGGGCGTCAAGGTCGTACGCGCCTAATCCCGGCGTATGCCCTGATCAGCTCCTCACCGGCGGTTACAGGACAAGCCTTGCGCGGGTAGGTACGTAACGCAGGCGACGGCCGTTCCAGGGGGAGTTATGACGTCGGCAAAGAGCGCGGCCAGGCTCGGGCCCGCGGAGCGGGCAGAGGCGCTGCGGCGCATGCGGGCCCGGGAACTCGACGTGGTCGTGGTGGGCGGCGGCGTCACCGGGGCGGGGATCGCGCTCGACGCCGTGACCCGCGGGCTCGACGTGGGCCTGGTGGAGGCGCGCGACTTCGCCTCCGGCACCTCCTCGCGCTCGTCCAAGCTGATCCACGGCGGCCTGCGCTACCTGGAGCAGCTCAACTTCGAGCTGGTGCGCGAGGCGCTGCAGGAGCGCGCCCTGCTGCTCCAGCGCCTCGCGCCGCACCTGGTCAGGCCGGTGCCGTTCCTGTTCCCGCTGACGCACTACGGCTGGGAGCGGCCGTACGTGGGGGCGGGCGTGGCGCTCTACGACACGCTCGGCTTCGCCACGGGGCTGACCAGGGGCGTGCCCGGCCACCGGCACCTGTCCAGGTCGCGGGCGCTGCGGCTGGCCCCGGCGCTGAAGAAGAGCGCCTTCACCGGGGCGGTCCAGTACTGGGACGCCCAGGTGGACGACGCGCGGTTCGTGGTGGCCGCGCTGCGCACCGCGGCCACGTACGGCGCGCACGTCGCGCAGCGGGCGCAGGTGGTGGGGTTCCTGCGCGAGGGCGAGCGGGTCACCGGCGTGCGGGTGCGCGACCTGGAGTGCGGGGAGGACTTCGAGATCCGCGCCCGGCAGGTCGTCAACGCCACCGGCGTCTGGACCGACGACATCCAGGAGCTGGTCGGCGGCCGGGGCCAGATCCACGTCCGCGCCTCCAAGGGCATCCACCTCGTCGTGCCGCGCGACCGCATCCACTCGCTGACCGGCATCATCCTGCGTACGGAGAAGTCGGTGCTGTTCGTGATCCCCTGGGGCCGCCACTGGATCATCGGCACCACCGACACCGAGTGGACGCTCGACAAGAGCCACCCCGCCGCCTCCCGCACCGACATCGACTACCTGCTCGACCACGTCAACGCGGTGCTGTCCGTGCCGCTGACCCGCGACGACGTGGAGGGCGTCTACGCGGGGCTGCGTCCGCTGCTGTCGGGCGAGTCCGACGAGACCTCCAAGCTGTCCAGGGAGCACGTGGTCGCGCATCCCGTGCCGGGGCTGGTGATGATCGCCGGCGGGAAGTACACGACCTACCGGGTCATGGCCAAGGACGCCGTGGACGCCGTGGCGCACGGGCTCGACCAGCGGGTGCCGCGCTCGTGCACCGACCGCATCCCGCTGGTGGGCGCCGAGGGCTACCAGGCGCTGTGGAACTCCCGCCACCGCATCGCGCAGGACTCCGGGCTGCACGTGGCCCGGATCGAGCACCTGCTCCAGCGCTACGGCACGCTGATCGACGAGGTGCTGGAGCTGGTCGAGCAGGACGACTCGCTGGGCCGGCCGCTGTCGGGGGCCGACGACTACCTGCGGGCCGAGATCGTCTACGCCGCCACCCACGAGGGGGCCCGGCACCTCAACGACGTGCTGACCCGGCGCACGCGCATCTCCATCGAGACCTTCCACCGGGGGGTGGCGGTGGCGCGGGAGGCGGCGGAGCTGATGGCGGGGCCGCTCGACTGGGACGGCGAGCAGGTCAAGCGGGAGGTGGAGTACTACACGAAGCGGGTGGAGGCCGAGCGCCGCTCGCAGGAGCAGGACTCCGACCACGAGGCCGACGCGATCAGGCTCGGCGCGCCGGAGATCGTCCCCGTCGTCGTGCCCGAGCACACCTGAGCCCCCGCCGTGCCGGAGGGGGATGGGCGGCCCGCGGCGCTGCGGGATCCGCGGACCGCCCGTTCCTGGATGGTTCCCCTAGCTCACGACGGCGGGTAGCGCGTGGCGTCGTGGATGTCGAGCAGCGGCTCCTTGACGCCGTCGCCCGAGTCGTCGGTCCAGTTGAAATTGCCGGTCGAGACCAGCGTGCCGCGCACCGCGAGCGAGCCCGCCCGCGTCGTCGGCTTGTTGCCGCCCGAGGTGAGCAGCGCCGCCGCGCCCGCGACGTGCGGGCTGGCCATCGAGGTGCCGCTGATCGTGGCGTAGCCGCCCGCGCGGTACGTCGAGTAGATGCAGGTGCCCGGCGCCGTGATCTCCACCCTGGAGCCGTAGTTGGAGTAGAACGCCGAGGTGTCGTCCTGATCGGTCTCGCTGCGGCACGAGAGCGTGCTGCCCCCGAGGCCCCCGGCCAAACCGTCGTTGTCGGTCAGCGCGGAGACGGTGACCACGTCGGCGTGGTTGGCCGGGAAGAACGAGGAGGTGTTGGCGCGGCTGTTGCCCGCGGCCACCACGACCACGATGCCGGCGTTGACCGCGTTCGTGATCGCCGTGCTGATCGCGCTGCTGGAGCAGCCTTGGCAGCCCAGGCTCAGGTTGATGACCTCGATCGTGGAGGCGCGCGCCACCACCCAGTTGATGCCGGCGGCGATGCCGGACAGGGAGCCGGAGCCGGAGGCGTTGAGCACCTTCACGCCGTGGATGCGGGCGCCGGGCGCGACGCCCACCGGGCCGATCGTGTTGTCGAGGGCGCCGACGGTGCCCGCCACGTGCGAGCCGTGGCCGTTGTCGTCGGTGCCGGAGTTGTTGACGCAGAGGCCCGTCAGGCAGTTGGCGCGGGCGACCACGTTCAGGTCGGGATGGGTGTGGTCCACGCCGCTGTCGACCACGGCCACGTCCACGTCGATGCGGACGTCGTCGACGCCGTCGATGTCCAGGTTCGGGTTACTGGGGCCGAAGATCCGGCGCACGCCCGTGGGGACGGTCTGCACGAACGCCCTGACCTCGGCGTCGGGCTCCACGCTGATGACGTTGGGCGCGTGCTTGAGCTCCTCCGCGGCCTTCGCGCTCAGGCGGGCGGTGTAGCCCTTGAATGCGTGCTCGTACACGCCGACGAGGTCGCCGCCGAGCTCGGCCACCTGGTCCTGGGCGGCGCCGTGGGTCCCGCGGGTCGCCGGGTCGAGCTGGACGATGTACGTGCCTTCCGGCGGGGCGGCTGCTGAGACGGGGAGCGGCGCGGCGAATAACGCCAGCGCGCCGACGAGCGATGCGAGCAGGGGGGTGCTTGGTCGCATGGCAGCGTGGGCCCTTCCTCGATCTGGGACCGGGGCCCGTTATGACACGAACCAACCGGTCCGACACTGGGGTGTAAGCAGAGTTTTCCCCCTTTGTTGGGATAAGTCCATAAAAAGGGTGCCGATTCGCTACGAAACGGCACCCTTTGGTTGCTTAACGGAGTGGGATCCAGGCTTGTGAGGTGAGGGTCGTCGCGTCATTGACCTGGACGCCCTCGTACGAGAGCGTCCACAACGACTCACCGATGATCAGCGAGCGCTGGATGCCCGGCTGGTACGGGTAGTCGCCGCGCTGCGTCGGATGCCGGACCATGCCGACCTCCTTGACGCCCGAGTCGTCGATCTTCAGCACCAGCGCGCCCGACCCCTTCTGCGTGGTCAGCGGGATCACCGACAGACCCGTCTTCGGCCAGTACAGGAACGCGTGCGGGTCCCACTCGGCCTCCGAGCCGGAGTCCTTCTGGAACAGCTGCGACAGGCGGCGCGGCGCGGCCGGGTCGCCGACGTCGAACAGCGAGACCTGCGTGCCCAGCGTCCTGCCCTTCTCGCTGGCCTCCTGCCCGATGCCGATGAGCCGGCCATCGCCGGCGGGGTGCAGGTACGCCGAGTACCCGGTGATCTTCAGCTCGCCCGTCACCTTCGGGGCGGCCGGGTCGCGCAGGTCGAGCGTGTAGAGCGGGTCCACCTGGCGGAACGTGACGCAGTAGCCGACCGGGCCGATGAACCTGACCGAGTAGATGCGCTCGCCCTTGCCCAGGCCGCCGACCTCGCCGACCTTGGCCAGCGTGTCGGCCTTGAGCACGTAGACGGCGCTGGAGCTGGACCGCTCGTCGGCGGAGTCGTCGGTGGTGGCGACGCGGAGGTGGCCGTCGTGCTCCGACAGGGAGTACTGGTTCAGCAGGCGTCCGGGCACCTTGCCGGAGGCGACGTACTTGGGGGCGCCGGGGGAGGCGACGTCGAACCGGTGGATCTCCGTCTCCTCCGGCGGGACGGTGGGGGTCGGGCGCGGGCGCGGGTCCGCGGGTGTCGAGATCGTGGCGGACACGCTCGGCTCCTCCGGGGTGGGCTCCACCGCCGGGGCCACCGCGTCGTCGCCCGGCGAGGCCGGCGAGGTCGTCGTGACCTGGGGCTCCTCGACCGGGAGCGGGCGCACGACGGGGAACCACCAGCGCGGGTTGCTGGCCACGTACAGGCTCTGGCCGGTGCCGTAGACGATGTCGCCGTCGGCGGCCAGGCTGATCGGGTCGGTGCCGGCCGCGGTGACGCCGCGCGCCAGGTCGATGGTGTGCAGGGTCAGCATCGAGGTGCCGGTGTAGTCGGCGGGGTGGCTGACCCGCTCGCACGGGACCGACTGCTTGGTGACGTTCCCCGACGCGTCCGTGACCTCGATCCTGGGCAGCCAGGCCGACGCGGGCGCCTGCCGGACGGCGTCCTGGTTCCGCGCGAGCCGCTCGGCCTCCGAGGCGTCGGGCCGCAGCTCGGGGAAGGTGATCTCGGGCTGGCTGCGGGTGACGAGCCGGACGGTGGTGCCGACCATCCTGGCGTCCACGTACGAGCCCTGCGGCCTGATCGTGCTCAGCACCTTGGGCTCGCCCGCCAGGTCGACCAGCACGTACCGGGTGTCGCCGGGCGGCGGCGGGCCGGCGGTCTTGTACATGATGTCGCCGCCGCGCATCAGCACCAGCGCCCGGTCGCCCGAGACCAGCAGGTCGGCGGGGACGCCGGGGCCGGTTTCCCCCTCCGTCAGCCTGAGCGACGCGGTGACCTTCCTGGTGGCCGTGTCGATGATCCGCAGGGTGCCGTCCGAGGCCGTGATGACCCGGTTGCCGTCGGTCTTGACCAGGTCGGGCTCGTCCACGCCGGCCTCGTGCACGTTGGTCGTGGAGTGCTCCGGCGTGTCGGCCCTGGCCTTGAGCTGGGGGCGGCCCGCCATGGCGTCCTCCGCCACCGCGAACGGCATGACGTTGCCCAGGCCGTACGGGCCGACGTTGCGCGCGGCCTTCTCGCGCAGGCCGGCCAGCAGGTCGTCGCAACTGTCGTACGCCACCAGACGGACGGCGCCGAGCTCGACCCGCGGCGGCGGCCGGTCCGGGGCCCCTCCCGTCGAAGAGGTGCAGGCGGCCGCCACCGTCGCCAGCGCCGCGGCGGTCGCGGCCGTGCGGATCAACGTGTTCATGCCCTCATCACGGCTGCGTGCGCGGGATGGTTCAGGAGCCTCTGGCCGGATTGACGGTGAACGCGGGGCTGAACCTGAGGTCGTCGGGCACTTCCAGCAGCTTGCGCACCAGCCTGCCCTTGAAGTCGACCACCTGGACCTCGTCGTTGTCGCCGTTGTCGTTCTCCCAGCAGTAGAGGTGGGTGGCGTCGTAGAAGCCGAGCACCTTGTCGCAGTCGGAGGAGAACTTGTGCAGGCGCCGGCCCGAGCCCGCGTCCCAGACGCAGTGGTCACCGTCCCCGCCCTTGGGGCAGTTCGTGACGAACTCGCCGCCCGAGGGCGAGAAGATGTCCTGCGTGCCGGCCGACATCGTGCCGATCTCCGGCAGGGAGCGGGTGGCCTTGCCCGAGGTGTCGAAGAAGCGCAGGTCGAGGTTCTTCTCGTCGCCGGAGACGTTCACCACGCCCTCGTCGTCGCCGTCGAATCCGAAGGCGGTCTCGCGGATCGAGGTGTCGGCGACATTGACCACCTCGGCGTCCTTCGTCGCCACGTCCACGATGACGAAGCCGAGGTAGACCCAGTTGTCGCCGTTCTTCTTCTCGATGTTCAGCAGGATCTTCGAGCTGTCCCTGGACCAGGCCCGGATGCTGCTGATCAGCGGCTCCTTGACCGTCTTGATCGTCGCGCGGTCGCCGCTCTCCCGGTCGGTCAGGACGACGAAGTCGTAGTCGTCGGAGCTGTAGCTGCGGCCCCTGGACACCAGGTAGCGGCCGTCGGGGGAGGTCAGGGTCTCCCAGTTGCCCGCGTACTTGCCGAAGCTGCCCTTCAGCGAGCCCCTGGCGTAGTCGATCCAGTCGTCCTTCTTCTCGTCGAACACCTCGTAGGAGGTCAGGACGATGGCGTCGGCCGGGTTCTCGTACAGGGAGATCCGGCCGCCGGGCAGCGTGCGCCTGGTGCCGCTCGGCGGCACCGCGACCTGCCGCGTGGCGGTCGGGTCGGGCTGGGCGGTGTCGGTGGGGCTGGGGCGGTCCGTGTCTCCCGTCCGTTCGGGGTCGGAGGTGTCCCGCGTACGCGACGTCGCGGTGGTCTCCGGGCCCGCCACCGAGGCGCGGTCGATCTGGATGACCACGATCACGCCGACGAGCAGCAGCAGCGCGACCGCCACCGTGATGCCGGCGATCAGCGGGCCCTTGCCGTTCTTGCGTGGCACGTGCGTGTACCCGCCCGGCCCGCCCGGTCCGCCGTGGCTCCCGGGGCCGTACGGCGGGGGCGTGGGCTGGTGCTGCTGCGGCTGGGGGAAGGGGTGGTAGGCGGCCTGCGGGGCCTGCCCCGGGTAGGGCGACGGGCCGGACAGGTGCCCTGACGGCGGGCCCGAGACCGGGCCCGAACCCGCCTGCGATCCGAACGGCGGGCCGGACGTGGGACCCGAGGACGATCCGAACGGCGGGCCGGACGTGGGACCCGAGGACGATCCGAACGGCGGGCCCGAGGCCGGGCCGCCGGCGGGCGAGAAGGGTTGCCCGGCGGCGGGCCGGCCGGGGACCGGTTGACCGGGGCCGGCTTGGCTGGGGCCGGCTTGGCCGGGGGGCTGCCGGCCGGGGGCGGCCTCGGCCGCTCCCTGGGCCAGCATGCCGGAGTTCGCCGCGGGCTGCTGGAGCAGCCGCATGATCACCTGCTCCGCCGTGGGCCGCTGCGCCGGGTCCTTCGACAGGCAGGCCACCACCACGTCACGCAGCGGGCCCTCGCCCAGCGCGCTCAGGTCGGGCTGCTGGTTGAGCACCCGGTTGATCACCGCGGGCATCGTGTCGCTGCCGAACGGCGTCCGCCCGGAGGCGGCGTAGACCATCGTCCCGGCCCAGGCGAACAGGTCCGCGGCCGGCCCGACGGTATGCCCCATGATCTGCTCGGGCGGCATGTACGACGGCGTCCCCACGACCATGCTGCTGATCGTGGAGGTGGCGTTCAGCGCCCGCGCGATGCCGAAGTCGATCACCCGCGGCCCGTCCGAGCCGATGATCACGTTGGCCGGCTTGAAGTCGCGGTGCACGATGCCGGCCTGATGGATCGCGGCCAGCGCCGTGGCGGTGCCGATGGCCAGCCGGTGCAGGACGGAGCCCGTACGCGGCCCCTCCTCCTGCACCACGCGCTGTAAGGAGGGGCCCTCGATGAACTCGCTGATGATGTACGGCCGGTCCTGCTCGACCCCCGTGCCCAGGACGGCGGCGGTGCAGAACGGGGCCACCTGCTGGGCGACCTGGACCTCGCGCAGGAACCGCTCCACGCTCACCTGGTCGCCCGACAGGTCGGGCCGCAGCCACTTGACCGCCACGTTGCCGCCCGCGTGGTCTTTGCCCAGGTAGACGACGCCTTGACCGCCCTCTCCGAGACGGCCGAGGAGTTCGAGACCCCCCAGCCGCTGTGGGTCTCCGGGTCGGAGCGGTGCGAAGGTTGCCATGAAGGGATTCTGGCCCTATGCCACGAATCCGCAAAAACTACCCGCCAGTAAGCCCCCGAATCCCCACCCGCCCCAACGGCCCCACCCGGCGGCCCGGACGGCTCCGGTGACGGCCGCGGTGACGGCTGAGGTGACGGCTGAGGTGACGGCTGCGAGCGTGATGGTGCGTGCGGACCGGGGTTCCGGTCAGTGCCACACGTACAGGTAGTAGTAGACGTACTTGCTGCTCTTGACGCAGGACCAGGGGAAGCCCGTCTTCAGCTTCTGCAGCTTGCCGGCGGCCCGGCACTTCGCCTCGGTGGTGTAGGACCCCTTGAGGTGCCAGACCTCCGCCTGCGCGACCCCGGTGCCGGAGACGAGCACTCCCCCCGCGAGCACCGCGGCGATCGTCGCCTTCCCCGCCAGCCTACGCATCCTCATCCGCACTCCTCGCGACTCCCGATTGCCTCGGGGCGGGCTCCGGTGCCACTGAGCCCGCGCCCCGCGCCGAGCCTATGAACGCCGGCACGAAACCCGCGTCAGGCGAACACCCGACACTTGCGCGGGAATGGAGCGGTCAGGTCAGGGGGTGGCTGACCCAGACGTTGGGTTCGACGTAGACGGCGTGGTCGTGGGGGACGTCGCAGTGGACCGGGGTCAGGGCGCCGGGCACCTCCACCGGGCCCGTGCGGTCGAAGGGGAGGCCCGTCCAGGCGCGCCACTCCGCCAGGGTGCCCGGGACCACCATCGACCGGGGCGCCACCTTGACGATCGTTCCGCCGGCGCGTACGTGCACGCGGAGCCACGGGTCGTGGGGGAGGCCGTCGGGGCGGGTTCTGAAGGCGTACTCGCTCATGGGGGTGTGCGGTTCGAGGTGCTTGTGGTTGGGGCGTACGGGGGCGACCAGCTCGCGGTGGCCCAGGCGGGCGGCGTGGTCGCGCATCACGGCCACCATCACCGACGACAGGCCCTTGCCCTGGAGGTCGCGGCGGACGGTGATCTCCAGCGCGGAGACGGCGTCGGCCGCCAGGCCACGCTCGCGGGCCAGCCGGCCGGACCGGATCACGCCGTCCCATCCGTCGTCGGGCAGCTCGCCGCCCTCCCGGACGAACGGGATCATGCACGCCCGCGCCACCAGCCGCCCCGGCTCGCTGTCGTCGTCGGCCACGAGCACGTGGTCGCGGTACGTCGTCGTGGCGAAGGCGTAGAACAGATCGGCGATGGGGTCGTTCAGGACGAACGGCTGCCAGGTGTGGTCCATGTCCCACAGCGAAGCGGTGAATTCCGGACGTTCGGCCAGTGTCGTGATCTGTAGCGCCATGGGCATCATCCTGCCCGTTCGTACCGACCGGGCGCGTGCCCTTTTCTGGCGCTTCGCGTGCGCTAGCGTCGGCGGCATGACAGAACTTGACGCCAGGCTGCGAGCCATCACCGACCTGATCGTGGCCGAGGCGCGCGAGGGCGGCGGCAGGCACGAGTACGACGGCCGTATCCAGGACCTGTCGCCCGGCGGCGTACGGTCCGGGCTGGCCCGGCTGGGCCAGGACCCCGCGCCCGAGGACGCGCACGACGCCAGGCACCTCCAGGTGTTCGAGGAGAGTCTGCGCACCCAGCTCGGCGAGCTGGAGCTGCACCGCAAGAACCCGCTGATCCATTTGTCCAACCTCGACCTGGCCTGCTACGACCGCGACTACGCCCCGGAGGAGGAGCGCGCCGCCGCCAAGGCCGCCCACCTCGCGCTCTGGCCCGAGGCCGTGGAGCAGTCGCTCGCCTCGCTCGACCAGGTGCCGGCCCCCGTCGCGAAATCCCTGCTCGGGGCCGTCAAGGGCCTGTCGGCGGGCGTCACGGACGAGGCCGCGCTGCGCGCGCACGGCCGGCTCGTCGCCCACATCGAGCACGCCGCCGCCGAAGGCGACCCCGACGCGTCGCTCGGCGGCGCGGCGCTGGCCCGGCTGATGGGCACGGCCGAAGGGCTGCCCGTCGACCTGGGCGCGCTGGCCGAGCGGGCCGACGCCGAGCGCGACCGGCTGATGGCGCTGCTCACCGAGTCCTGCGCCAAGCTGGGGGAGAAGGACAGGCCGCCGCTCGACGTCGTACGCGAGCTGGTCAAGGACCACCCCGACGCCGACGGCGTGATCGAGGCCGCGCGGATCGGCACGGAGAAGGCCATCGCGTTCACCCGCGAGAAGGACCTCGTGCCCTACCACGACGGCGAGTGCCTGGTGGGCCTGGCGCCCGAGTCGCGCCGCTGGGCGATGGCGATGATGGCGTGGAACTCGCCGGGCGAGCCGGAGGGCCCGTCCTGGTACTACATCACGCCGCCCGAGGCGTCCTGGCCGGAGCGGGACCAGGAGGAGTGGCTGGAGGTCTTCAGCCGTACGACGTTGCCGGCCATCAACGTGCACGAGGTCGCCCCCGGGCACTTCTCGCACGCCAGGGCGCTGCGGCGGGCCCCGTCCGAGGTGCGCAGGCTGCTGCAGTCGATGGCGTTCATCGAGGGCTGGGCGCACTACGCCGAGGAGCTGTGCGTCGAGGAGGGCTTCGAGGACGGCGACCCGCGCTTCGAGATCGGCGTCTGGGTGGAGGCGCTGATCCGCGTCACCCGCCTGGCCTGCGCGATCGGCGTGCACACCGGCTCCATGACGGTCGAGGAGGCCGCGCGGCGCTTCGAGTCCGACACGCACCTGGCCGGTCCCGCGGCGCTGTCGGAGGCGCGGCGGGCCTCGTTCGACCCGACGTACGGGCGCTACACCTGGGGCAAGCTGCTCATCCAGGACCTGCGCGAGCGGGCCCGCGCGGAGTGGGGGGCGGGCTTCACCCTGCAGCGCTTCCACAAGGCGCTGTTCGACCTCGGTTCGCCGCCCCTGGGCCTGATCGACGCCATCCTGTAGCGTCTCCTGAAACTGGTTGGGGAACGACCTGTGGCGTCTGCGGGGCCGGTCGATGGTAAGGCCCCGCGGCGTCTCCGGGGCCGGTCGTCTTCGGGGATCGGTCGGGAACGGCCTGTGGCGTCGAGTCGCCAGGGAGGTTTGTCCGTGCGCGAGCTCTCCGGCAAGGTCGCGGTGGTGACGGGCGCGGCGAGCGGCATCGGGCGGGCGCTGGCCCTCCGGTTCGCGGCCGAGGGGATGACGCTGATGCTCGCCGACGTCGATCACGGCGGGCTCGCGCGGACGGCCGCGCTGGCCGGCCGGGAGACCAGGGTGCTCACGCAGATCACCGACGTGTCCGACGCCTGGGCCGTGCGCCACCTGGCCAACCGGTGTTTCGGCGAGCTGCGCGCCGTACACGTGTTGTGCAACAACGCCGGCGTCTTCCAGGGCGGCCACATGTGGACGCGCGGCGAGGAGGACTTCGCCTGGCTGCTCGGCGTGAACGTGTGGGGCGTGCTGCACGGCATCCGCGAGTTCGTGCCGCGCATGATCGCGCAGGACACCGAGGGCCACATCGTCAACACCGTCTCCGTGGCCGGGCTGTTCACCTCCCCGGGGACGGGCGGGTACGCGGTCGGCAAGCACGCCGCGCTGGCCGCGTCCCTGTCGCTGGCCCAGGACCTGGCCGCCACCGGCTCCCGGCTGCGCGTCACCGCGCTGTGCCCGGGGGCGGTCAGGACGCGCATCGCCGAGTCCGACCGGTCCCGGCCGGCGGGCCTGCCCGCCACGCCGACGCCGGACGAGGTGGACTCGCGGGAGCGGGCCGGACGGGCGGCCGAGCGCGGCATCGAGCCGTCGGAGGTGGCCGACCTGGCGGTCAAGGCCATCCATGAGGAACGGTTCCTGCTGCTGACCGACCCCCGGTACGCCGACCGGCTGCGCGCCCAGACCGAGACCCTGCTCACCGGCGACGTGCCCCCGTGACGATCGGACGGTGACGGTTCACCGGTGGCGGTCGTGGGCCGGCATCCGGACGGCGATGCCGGTGCGCGGCCGGACCGGCATCGGACGGTGACGGTTCACCGGTGGCGGTCGTGGGCCAGCATCCGGACGGCGATGCCGGTGCGCGGCCGGACTAGCAGCCGTACCTGGTCGCCCGGCAGCACGTCCTGATAGACCGCCTGCTCGACCTCGAACGCCGTGGCCGTGCGGGAGCTGCCGTCGTGCAACGCCACGTAGTGGTGCTCGCCCGTCTCGTCCGTCCACCGTTTGACGACGTACCCGGCGACCTCCTGCCGGCCCGAGCCCTGCGGCGGGGGCCCGGCGGGCACGATCTCGCCGCCCTGCCAGCCGCTGCCCGTGAAGATCCACTCTTGCCGGGGGTTCGCGGGGCCCGTCCTGGCGATCTCGCGGCCGCGTTCGGTGAGCAGGAAGCCGCGCCCGCCCATGAGCAGGCCGATGCCCGCCACGAGGGAGACCATCGTGGCGATCATGCCGGGCCACGCGAGGCCGGCCGCCGCGATGGTGGCGTACCAGGGGACGACGAGCCCGGCCGCGAGCAGCACCGGGACGAGCATGCTCGGCCAGCGCCGCCGCGCCAGGCCCAGCTCGATCGCGCGCCGGCGGACGAGGGGGACGAACTGCCCGTCCAGCTCGGCCTCGTGGGGCATGAGCTCGATCTCCGGGGTGTCGGGCGCGCCGGCCAGGCGGGCGCGCACCCGTTCGAGCACCCACCTCTCGTACGCCGCCGGCGGCTCCTCCTGCCCCGGGCCCTGATCGCCCAGGGAGAAGCGGTCGCCCTCGGCCCGCAGCCAGCCGCGCCCGGCCAGCTCGAACACCGTCGCGTGGAACACCTCCTGCGCCCGCATGCCGCGTAAGAGCTCGGCCACGGGCACGGCCACCGGCTCCCCGGAGGGCCGCAGGTGCCTGTCCCGGCTGGACACCTTGAAGGCGGCGGCCAGCGTGGCGGCCCACAGGGCCCACGCCGCCGCCGGCCAGACAAGATCCATTGTTCTGTGTTAGCACGTCGGCTCGTGCCAGGCCAGGTGTAAGACCCAAGGCCGATACACTGGGGTTACCGCATTTCGCCTTTGGGGGGTTCTCACGGTGTCTGAGTTCGACACGGTTCTGGTGGTCGACTTCGGCGCGCAGTACGCGCAGCTGATCGCCAGACGCGTGCGCGAGTGCCACGTCTACTCCGAGATCGTCCCCTCGACGATGCCGGTCGAGGAGATGATGGCCAAAAACCCCAAGGCGATCATCCTGTCCGGCGGCCCCTCGTCGGTCTACGCCGAGGGCGCGCCGCCGGTGCCGCACGGGCTGTTCGCCACGGGCGTGCCCACGTTCGGCATCTGCTACGGCTTCCAGGCCATGGCGCAGGCGCTGGGCGGCGAGGTCGCCCGCACCGGCGTCGCCGAATACGGCGGCACCGCGCTGCAGGTGCTCGACGAGGGCGTCATCTTCGCCGGCCTGCCCGCCAGCCAGACCGTGTGGATGTCCCACGGCGACAGCGTGGCCGCGGCCCCCGAGGGCTTCGCGGTGACCGCCTCGACGAGCCAGACGCCGGTCGCCGCGTTCGAGGACACCGAGCGCGGCCTCTACGGCGTGCAGTTCCACCCCGAGGTGCTGCACAGCGAGCACGGGCAGGCGGTGCTCAAGCACTTCCTCGACGCGGCCGGCTGCCGCCCGTCGTGGACCATGCTCAACATCGTCGAAGACTCCATCGAGGCCGTGCGCCGCCAGGTCGGCGACGGCCGGGCGATCTGCGCGCTGTCGGGCGGGGTCGACTCCGCGGTGGCCGCCGCGATCGTCCAGCGCGCCATCGGCGAGCGCCTGACCTGCGTCTTCGTCGACCACGGCCTGCTGCGCAAGGGCGAGGCCGAGCAGGTCGAGCGCGACTTCGTGGCCGCCACGGGCGTCAAGCTGCGCGTCGTCGACGCCGCCGACCGCTTCCTGAAGGCCCTTGAGGGCGTCACGGACCCGGAGGAGAAGCGCAAGATCATCGGGCGCGAGTTCATCCGCGTCTTCGAGGACGAGCAGCGCGCCATCATGGCCGACGGGCCCGTGGAGTTCCTGGTCCAGGGCACGCTCTACCCCGACGTGGTCGAGTCGGGCGGCGGCACCGGCACCGCCAACATCAAGTCCCACCACAACGTCGGCGGCCTGCCGGAAGACCTGCAGTTCAAGCTGGTCGAGCCGCTGCGGGCGCTGTTCAAGGACGAGGTGCGCCGCGCGGGCGAGGAGCTGGGCCTGCCGTCCGCCATGGTCTGGCGCCAGCCGTTCCCCGGCCCCGGCCTCGGCATCCGCATCGTCGGAGAGGTCACCCGCGAGCGGCTGGCCCTCCTGCGCGAGGCCGACGCCATCGCCCGCGAGGAGCTGTCGCGCGCCGGCCTCGACCGCACGATCTGGCAGTGCCCGGTGGTCCTGCTGGCCGACGTCCGGTCGGTGGGCGTGCAGGGCGACGGGCGCACGTACGGGCACCCGGTGGTGCTGCGGCCGGTCACCTCGGAGGACGCCATGACGGCGGACTGGGCGCGGGTGCCGTACGACGTGTTGTCCCGCATCTCCACCCGGATCACCAACGAGGTGCGCGAGATCAACCGCGTCGTCCTCGACGTGACCAGCAAGCCCCCGGGCACCATCGAGTGGGAGTGACCCCGGTCCCTGTCCTCGCTCCCGACGTCTAACTACAAGAAATTTTTAGTTTGGTGCACGGGCGAACGCCAAACTAAAAATTTTTTGTAGGAGTTAGGGTGGGCCAGTATGGGGGCAAGTGACGACAAGCCTCGCGCCCGGCTCTGGCGACGGGCGGCGGGTCAGCGCGGCTACTTCACTGCGGCCCAGGCGCTAGAGGACGGCTTCTCCTACCAATCACAACGCTTCCAGGTCGTGAGCGGCCATTGGGAGCGGGTCGATCGCGGCGTCTATCGGTTCGCCGAGTTCGCCGATCTCCCCGCGGGCGAACACGATCACCTCGTACGATGGGCGCTGTGGGGCCAAGGGCAGGCGGTCGTGTCACACACCACGGCACTCGCCGTCCATGATCTGGGGATAGCCAATCCGGCTCGGATTCATCTGACGGTTCCGCCGGGATTCCGCCGGCGGCACTCCTCCGTGGCTCTCCACCGTGCCGAGTTGAGCAGTGATGATGTGGAAGAGCACGAGGGGTTTCGGGTGACAAGACCTGTGCGCGCCATCGCGGAGTCCGCGGGGGACGGTGCGGACCAAGACGTGATCGACTCGGCCGTCGCCGAGCTGCTCGAACGTGGGTCCGCCACGAAGGCCCAGCTGGTCCGCGCGGCCCAGCGCGTCGGGTCCCGCGCCGAACTCGCGGTGGAGCGAGCCATGCGTCAAGAGTCGGCGTGAGCCGCTACGCGAACTCGACCGACCTCCGGCGGGCTCTGGAGGCCAGGCTCAAGCGCCAGGCCGACGAAAGTGCCACCGACCTCAGCCGATTGCGAAGAATCGCGGTGTTCGACCGGATATCCGCAAGGCTGAGTGTCGTCGAAGGCCGCTGGGTCCTCAAGGGCGGCACGTCCCTGGAATTTCGCCTCGGAGGGCGGGCACGTGCCACGAAGGACCTTGACCTGGCGCTGCGGGACGACTCCTGCGATGGGGAGGCCCTGCGCGAAGAGCTGATCGAGACTCTGGCGAACGATGTCGATCGGGATGGGTTCATGTTCTCGGTCGGACGGCCCATCGCGTTGGACGTTGACGCGGCCGGACGGCCAGGCTGGAGGTTCTCGGTCGACAGCACTCTTGCCGGCAAGACCTTCGCGCAGATCCGGCTGGACATCGTGCGGCGTGACGAGGAACTCGCGGCCGTCGAACGCATCCTCCTGCCCGGTGTGCTCGCGTTCGCCGGTGTGCCCGCCCGTACGATCGAATCGGTCGATCGCCGCCAGCATTTCGCAGAGAAGCTGCATGCCCTCACCCGTGACTACGACTCACGTCCCAACACCAGGGTGAAGGACCTCGTCGATCTGATCCTGCTCATCGAGGACGGCCTCCCCCCTGACGGCGGGCTGCTGGAAGTGGTGCAACACGTCTTCGCCGTACGAGGCACCCACCTCGTTCCGCTTCTCATCCCCGATCCGCCACCGGCCTGGGAGTGGGACTACCCGAAGCTCGCAGAGGGCGTCACGCACGCGGAGCCGGACCTGTCCACTGCTCTCGGCCGGTTGCGCGCTTTCTGGAAGTCGGTGCGGGATCGGGGCACGGGCGGCTGACCGAGGGCCGCCATCTGCGGACGCGTGCACCGGGTGGCTCCGCCAGTCACGCCCTGGGCGCCGTCGAGAGCAATGGCCTACGCGTCGGTCGTGGGCGTGAGCTCGTAGCCTGCTGCCTCGACGGCGGCTCGTACGTCGGTGAGGTCGAGGGGGGTGGCGCTGGTCAGCGTGACCGTGTCGTTGGCGACGTCCACCGTGACCGCCGTGACGCCGGGGAGGCGTTCGAGTTCCTCGGTGACGAAGCCCGCGCAGTGTCCGCAGGCCATGCCGCTGACGGTGTAGGTGCGCGTGGTCATGCCGGCGTTCCCTCCTGTTCGGCGGGTGCCTCGGGCAGGGTGCGGGTGAGCATGTGGGCGCTGCGCATCCGGCCGTCGGGGGCGAACCGGCCGAAGAAGTGCACGTCCATGGCGAACTGCTTGCCGCGCTGCCGTACGTGCAGGGTGTAGCGGGCGGCGAGCCGGTCACCGTTCACCAGCGCTTCGTGAACCTCCAGCCGGCCTTCCGGCCGGTTCTTGCGCACCGGGCGGGTGTGGGCGATGAGTTTGTCCCGATCCATCCGGTGCCCGTCGGCGATCTGCACGATGTCGGGCGTGTGGTACCGGTCGACGATCGCTCCCGCGTCCTCGTCGCTGTTCAGCAACTCCTCGGAGAAGGAGGTCAGGAAGCCAGTGATGAACTCGGCGGGGTCGGTGTCGTGGAGGGTGTTCACGGTACTCCTGTCGCGCCATAACTCTTACGCGCTGTAAGATATACACACCCCGCTAACTTGGACAAGGTGTAAGAGATGAGCTCCTCGCCGCCCCGCGACGCCGCTGACCGCCCTCTCGCCGGCAGCTCCGCCGGCGACGGCACTGTTGGGGGCGGTACGGCTGGCCCGGTTGGGGACGGCGCCGTCGGCCTCACCTCCGTAAGTGCCGCTCGTGGCGGCACCCGTAAGCGTCGTGCCGATGCCCGCCGCAGCCGGGCCGCCATCCTCGACGCCGCGGTCCAGGTCCTCAACGCCGACGCCGACGCCAGCGTCGACACCATCGCCACCGCCGCCGGGGTGAGCCGCCAGACGGTCTACGCCCACTTCCCGTCGCGCGAGCAGTTGCTGGCAGGCGTGCTCGACCACCTCACCCAGCAGACCGTCGCCGCGATGGACGCCGCCGACCCCGACAGCGGCCCGGCCGCCGAGGCCCTGCTGCGCCTGCTGGACGCCAGTGAGCGCACGGCCGGGCGGTACCCCGTCCTGCTCCAGAAGATCGGCACGCTGCCCGTGACCGCGCAGGACGACCACGACCGCCACGCGCCGGTCGCCGACCGGCTGGAGCGGGTGATCCGGCGCGGCCAGCGGGCGGGGGAGTTCGACGAACGGGTCTCGCCGGGCTGGCTGGTCACGGTCATCGTCAGGCTCGCCCACGCGGCGAGCGAGGAGACGGCGGCCGGGCGGATGTCCCGCGAGGACGCCACCCGCGCCCTCCACGCCACCCTCCTACGCGCCTGCGGCGCCCCCGCCCCCGACTCCGCCACGCCGGCCGAGAGGGTGGTCAACCCGTAGGAGGCCGCTCTGGGCGTGCGATGTAGGTGCCCTTCGCTGGCAGTGTGACCACCAGCCCGCGATCCCGAAGCTCCTGTACGGCCCGGCGCACCGTGCCGATCGCGACGCCGTATTCCTGCGCCAGATCGCGCTCGCCCGGCAGGCGTGTGCCGGGAGTGAGCTCGCCTGCCTCGACCCGGGCGGCGATGTGGTCGGCGACCTGGACATAGACGTAGCCGGGGCCCGCTGCGTCGGGGTCGAAGGCGGGCACGGTGCTGCTCATGCCTCACAACAGTAGAACTATGCCCTGCAGCATATATATGCACGTAGCGGCCTACCGCTATACACCGCTCTATGCCGCTCCTATATTGGACTCATGACGGAATCCCCTGATTTCCATGGCCCGCACATCGGTCCCCACCGCCGCGACGCCGAGCTGGTCGACTGGCGGGAGCCGGAGCCGCGCTTCGACCGCGTCCGGATCAGGCGTCACACGTGCGACTGCAAGGCCCGCATCCTGGAGCTCTGCACGGCCGGCGGGGTGGCCTGGGTGCGCAAGACCGACCGGTTCGAGAGCGGGTCGCTGGTGTGGGAGAGCCGTCCGCTGAAGACGAACGAAGCAGAGGAACTGTGGCGCAAGCTGCTCGACGGTAAGGCGAGATGACCAGCTTCGACGACGAGGGACTCGAAGCCGGAAGCTCGGAGATGCGCCGCAAGCACCGGGGACCCTGACGTACGGTTCCCGGACCGGTTCGCCTTCGTGTTCGGCGTGAGACCCGGAGCGTAGGCCTCCCACCGCAGCGGCAGATATGCCGCCCCCATGGTGGTCGACATGTCATACTTACGCCCCGAATACACGGTCTCGGTGGTGGGATCGACGGGAGGGGGGTCGTGTGGAGCTGCGCGACATCGAGATCTTCCTGACCCTCGCCGAGGAGCTGCACTTCGGTCGTACGGCCGAGCGGCTGCACGTTTCCGTGGCGGCGGTCAGCAAGGCGCTCAAGAAGCAGGAACGCGCCGTCGGCGCCGAGCTGTTCGCCCGGAACAGCCGCAACGTACGGCTGACGCCGGTGGGCGAGCGGCTCCGCGACGACCTGCGCCACCTGTACCAAGGGCTGACGCAGAGCCTGGAGCGGGCCCGGCTGGCGGCCAGGGGCAAGACCGGTACGCTCCGGGTGAGCCTGTTCCCGATCAACGTTCAGGAGCTGCGCCGCTACTGGGAGACCTTCCGCTCCCGGCACCCCCAGTGGGAGCTGCGGCTGCGGATGTCGAGCTATTCGGACCCGTTCGCGCAGTTGCGCGACGGGGAGGCGGACGTCCTGGTCACCTGGCCGCCCGGGGAGGAGCCCGACCTGACCGTGGGGCCGCTGCTGTGCGCCGAGCCGAGGGTGCTGGCCGTGGCCGCCGACAACCCCCTCGCCAAGCGGTCCACGGTACGGCTGGACGCGCTCGGCGACCACCGGCACGTGGCCGTGGAGCCGGCGCCCGACGAATGGTTCAACCGATACGTTCCCGAGCTCACCCCGAAGGGCCGGGTGATCGAACGCGGGACCGTCGTGCACCGCGTCGAGGACATCTTCATCCACACGGCCATGGGGGAGACCGTCTCCCTGTTCCCGGCCCACATGACGCGCTACTACCCGCAGCCCGGCATCGTGTACCTGCCCGTCACGGACATGGAGGCGCTGCCGTACGCGCTGGTGTGGCGCACCGAGGCGGAGAACGACATGATCACGGCCCTCGCCCGCGTGGTGCGCGAGCTGGGGCCGCTGCCCGGCTGAGACCGTCAACCGTGGGTTAACGACCATTGCGACAGTCGTCGTTGATCCGCGGTGCCGCCCGGCAGGATGCTTGACCCGTCCGAAGAACAGACCTTCTGGGAGGTGGATGGGGACATGCACTTTTCTGGTGCCGTGGGGTGAACATCATCTCTTCCGCGGTGTCCCTGACCGTCGCCGACCCGGCCGCGTCCAGCCGGTTCTTCACCGGCCATCTCGGCTTCCGGGAGATCCTGACCGGTGACGGGTTCATCGTGCTCGGTCGTGACGACGGGGCCGCCGACCTGGTCCTGGAGGAGCGCGACCCCGAGCGGTGGCGGCCGGGGCAGGGGCCGGCGGACGTGCGCGTGGTGTTCACGGTCACCGGACTGGCCGCCGAGTACGAGCGGCTGCGCCGTGAAGGCGCCACCATCACCATCCCGCTCCGGCGGGAGCCGTGGGGTGAGCTGCTGACGCAGCTCACCGACCCCAACGGCGTGACGATCCAGCTCATCGAGTGGATCTCCCCGATCACGGACTGACCACGGGACCGGCCGCTCCGGCCGGTCAAGGCCGTGCCGGTCAGGCCGTGCCGGGCCCGTTCGCTGCCCCGTTTCGCCATCCCTTTTCCCTGGTCACGGGCACCGCCATGCCCCGCGGTGCCCGTGTCAGTGATGGCGTCAGGACGGTGACGGTCCCGTATCAGGGCGATCGGCGACGCTGAATGACATCAGCCGCCGGGTGATGGCGGACAAGTCCCGCAAGCATCGCCGGCGGGTTTCACCAGAACGACAACGATGGCAAGGAGAATTGACGATGGGAAACAACGGCTTCTCGGTGGCGGGGCTGCGCAGGGTGCGTGACGTGCTGGCGCGGCATGTCGACTCCGGGCGGATCCCGGGCGTGGTCGCGCTGTTCAGCCGGGGCGGTGAGACGCACGTCGAGACGCTCGGCACCATGCGGCACGACGGTGGCGCGCCGATGCGCCGGGACACGATCTTCCGGATGGCGTCCACGTCCAAGCCGGTGTCGATCGCGGCGGCGATGGTGCTGCTGGACGAGTGCCGGCTGCGGCTGGACGACACGGTGGACGAGTGGCTGCCGGAGCTGGCCGACCGCCGCGTGCTGACGCGGCTCGACGCGGAGCTGGACGACACCGTGCCGGCGCGCCGGCCGATCACCGTACGGGACGTGCTGACCTCCACGTTCGGGCTCGGCATGGACATGACCGCGCTGGGCACCCCGATCCTGAACGCGATCTTCGAGAGGGGGCTCACCCCCAACCTGCCGGTGCCGGTGCCCGAGCAGGACGAGTGGATGCGCCGCCTGGGCGAGCTGCCGCTGATGCACCAGCCCGGCGAGCACTGGCAGTACCAGATCAGCAGCGACCTGGTCGGCGTGCTCGTCTCCCGGGTCACCGGCCGCTCCTTCGAGGACTTCCTGCGCGAGCGCGTCTTCGAGCCCCTCGGCATGAAGGACACCGGCTTCCACGTGCCCGCCGACCAGATCGACCGCCTGCCGACGCTGTACGCGCCGGACCCCGCCAGCGGCGAGTTCCTGGTCTGGGACGAGGCCAAGGGCGGGCGCTGGAGCGAGGCCCCGGCGTTCCAGGGCGGCGGCGGCGGGCTGGTCTCCACGGCCGACGACTACCACGCCTACTTCCGGATGCTGCTCAACGGCGGCGTGCACAACGGCAGGCGGATCCTGTCGCGGGCGGCCGTCGAGCTGATGACCACCAACCGCCTCACGCCCGAGCAGCAGGCCGCGCGGCACGCCCTGGCGGTCAACAACGTGCACATCTCCTTCGGCCAGGGCCAGCAGGGCGGCTGGGGCTTCGGCATGGCGGTGCGCACCTACCGCGGCGACTACGCCCCGATCGGCCAGTTCGGCTGGGACGGCGGAGCCGGCACCTCGACGTACGCCGACCCGGCCAACCAGCTCACCGGAATCCTGCTCACCCAGGTCGGCTACTCGGTGCCGAGCCCGGCCCGGCTGATGAACGACTTCTGGACCACGCTCTACCAGGCTCTCGACGACTGACCGGCGAAAGCCCGTCCACCCGAACCCACCAAGACCCCGAGGAGAACCCCATCATGTCGATCACCCTTTCCGAGCAGGACACGCAGACCCTCCGCACCGCCGCGTGGGGCGCCGTCTCGCTGATGGCCGCCGCCGGCGCGGCCGGCTCGGCCCACAAGGCCGCCACCGAGGCCTCCATCGCCCTGACCTCCGCGACCGGCGTGGTCGGGCACGCGCTGGCCAAGGCGCCGAAGGGCCTGGGCGGCAAGTCCACGGCGGAGCTGGCCGACCAGGTCCTGCCCGCCCTGACGGCGGCCATGAGCCTGCTGAAGGAGCAGGACCCGGCCGAGGCCGACAACTTCCGCCGCACCGTCACCGTCGCCGTCGAGTCGGCCGGCCGGCACGAGAAGGGCGACCCCCGCCCCGCCATGGTGGAGATGGCCCGCAAGATCACGGAGGCCCTCGACGCCGCCTGACCCCGCGCGTCCCGCCCCGGCCCCCGGCCCGCCCGGCCCGCCCACGCCTGGGCGGGCCGTTCGCGTTGCCGCAAGGACGGTGTACGCGGGCCGGGACCGTGCGCGCCGGCCCCGTTCATGCATGGTGCGTTCGAATCCATGCATATAAGGAGCGATGATGGGAAGAGACGTCACTCCTGGGCCAACTCGCGACCGTGGTTGGCAGTGGGACACCTGAGGTGCACCACGGACGGGGTGTTCGGCGCACACGGTCTGGAAGGATGGCAAGGCCTGCATGGCCCATGCGAGCGAGTACGGCAGACAGCCGAGAGTGCTGCTCGTCGAGGACGATCCGCAGGACGCGTTCATCGTCGAAGAGCTGCTGGCGGACAGCGGCCTGTCGGTGCGCCTGGAGTGGGTGCGCTCGGTGGACGAGGCCCGGCGGGCGCTGACCGCGCTGCGTCCCGAGTGCGTGCTGCTGGACCTCGGCCTGCCTGACGCGCACGAGTTCTCCGCGCTGTCCGCGGTGATCGAGGAGGCCGGCGACGCGGCCGTCGTGGTGCTCACGGGGCTGGCCGACGAGCAGGCGGGCATGGCGGCGCTGACGGCCGGCGCCCAGGACTACCTGGTCAAGGGCCGGGTGGAGCCGGAGTGGCTGGGCCGCACGCTGCGCTACGCGATGCAGCGCAAGCAGGCCGAGCAGGCCGCCGTGGCCCTGCACGCCGAACGCATGCGCGCCAAGGAGAACGAGCGCCTCGAACGCGGCCTGCTGCCCACGCCGCTGCTGCACAGCATGCCGATCGAGGTCGCCTCCCGCTACCGCGCCAGCAGGGGCTCGGCCACGCCCGGTCCGGGCGGGGCGGCCCTGCGCGGCCGGGCCTCGGCCACGCTGGGCGGCGACTTCTTCGACGTCGTGGAGTCCGACGACAAGGTCGTGCACGCGGTGATCGGCGACGTCTGCGGCCACGGCCCCGACGAGGCGGCGCTCGGCGTCTGCCTGCGCATCGCGTGGCGGGCGCTGGTGCTCAGCGGCGTGACGGGCGCGGCGCTGCTGCGCCAGCTCGAACGCCTCCTGGAGGCCGAACGGCCGGGGACGGAGATCTTCGTCACGATGTCCACGCTCGTCCTCGAACCCGACCAGCGCACGGTCAGGATCTGGCGGGCCGGCCATCCCGGCATGCTCCTGCACGACGGCGACAGGGTGAAGCTGGCCGAGCCGCGGCACACGCCGGCGCTCGGCCTGCCCGTGGAGGTCGACTGGCACGAGGAGGTGCTGGAGCTGCCGAAGGGCGGCGGGATCACGCTCTACACCGACGGCCTCTTCGAGCGCCGCCTGCCCGGCGCGCCGGCGCGCTGGCTGGGCGAGGAGGGGATGCTGGAGCTGGCACGGCGGTACGCGCACCTCGACGGGGAGCGGTTCCTCGACGCCCTGATCGCCGACGTCGAGTCGGTCACCGCCCCCGACGCCCCCGCCGACGACCTCGCCGTGGTGCACCTGCGCTGGAAAGATCCCGCATGAGTCCCCTGTGTTCGAGGTGGAGAGATCCCTCGTGAGTGAAGTGCCCGTGGTCGGGTTCCGGCGGTTGACGGTGCACGGCTGGTTCGTGCTGGTGATCGTGGCCATCACCATCCTGGTGGTGGTCTGCGGGGCGATCGGCGCCGTGATGCTCGACCGTACGAGAGAGCTCTCCGACGACCTCACCACCCGCATCTCCCCGGCCGCCATCGAGGTCGGCGTGATGCAGAAGGCGCTGATCGACCAGGAGACGGGGGTCAGGGGCTTCCTGCTGACCGGCAGCCAGGAGTTCCTGCGGCCGTACGCCGAGGGCGTGACGGCCGAGCGGCGCAGCCGTCAGCAGGCGGCCGTGCTCCTGTCGGACCACCCCGACCTCGTCGCCGAGCTGGACGCCATCTCCGCGCGGGCCGCCGCCTGGCGCAGGGACTACGCCGAGCCCATGACGGCGGACCGGGAGGGCGACAGCAGGGTCCCGGCGGCCACGGTGGAGGGCGGCAAGCAGGCGTTCGACCAGATCAGGGCGTTGCTGGAGCGGCAGGACGAACGGCTGGCCCAGACCCGCGAGCGGGCGCAGCGCGAGCTGGAGGCGGCCGAGCGCATCCGCAACTGGGCCTTCCTGGCCATGCTCGTGGTCTTCCCGCTGGCCGGCGCGGCCATGGCGATCCTGCTGCGGCACGCCGTCGGCCGGCCGCTCGACGAGCTGCACGCCGCCTCGCGCCGCATCGCGGACGGCGACTTCGACCACGCCATCCCCGCCCGCGGCCCCGCCGACATCCGCGAGGTGGCCACGGCCGTGGAGCTGATGCGCAGGCGGATCGTGCAGGCGCTGGCCGACTCGCACGACCAGCAGGTGCTGCTGCGCAAGCAGGCCGCCGACCTCGACGCGCAGGCGGTGGAGCTGCGCGAGCAGGCCGCCGACCTGGACGCGCAGGCGGTCGAGCTGCGCCGCTCGAACGGCGAGCTGGAACAGTTCGCGTACGTGGCCTCGCACGACCTCCAGGAGCCGCTGCGCAAGGTCGCCACCTTCTGCCAGCTCCTCGACAAGCGCTACGGGCAGGTGCTGGACGAGCGCGGCAAGCAGTACATCAACTTCGCGGTGGACGGCGCCACCCGGATGCAGGTCCTCATCAACGACCTGTTGAGGTTCTCCAGAGTGGGCAGGGTCTACGACGACCGCGAGCCCGTCGAGCTGGAGGAGGCGCTGAACAAGGTGATCGACGACCTCTCGACGCCCATCGAGGAGTCCGGCGCCCGCTTCGAGCGCCCCGACCCGCTGCCGGTCGTCGTCGGCGATCCGACCATGCTGCGCCTGCTCTGGCAGAACCTCATCAGCAACGCGATCAAGTTCCGTGACCCGGGCCGGGCGCCGGTGATCCGCATCGGCTGCGAGCCGGCCACCGACCTGGAGGGCTGGCAGTTCTCCGTGTCGGACAACGGGATCGGCGTCGAACCGGAGTTCGCCGATAAGATCTTCATCATCTTCCAGCGCCTGCACAGCCGCGAGGCCTACAGCGGCACCGGCATCGGCCTGGCGATGTGCAAGAAGATCGTCGAGAACCACGGCGGCCGGATCTGGCTGGACACCGCCTACACGGGCGGCGCCCGGCTCTGCTTCACCCTGCCCGCCGACGACCCCGCACGTCAGCGGACGCAGCTCGCGGCCGCCGGCGCCGATCACGAAGGAAACGGCTCATGACGACCGGGCAACCCATCGAAGTCCTGCTGGTCGAGGACGATCCCGGCGACGAGCTGATCACTCGCGAGGCGTTCGAGGACAACAAGATCCGCAACAACCTCCACGTCGTCAGGGACGGCCTGGAGGCGATCGACTTCGTCTACCGGCGCGGCCCGTACGCCGACGCGCCGCGCCCCGACCTCATCCTGCTCGACCTCAACCTGCCCAAGTACGACGGCCGCCAGGTGCTGGGCAGGATCAAGAGCGACCCCGAGCTGAGGTCGATCCCCGTCGTCGTCCTGACGACCTCCTCGGCCGAGGAGGACATCCTGCGCAGCTACGAGCTGTTCGCCAACGCGTACGTGAGCAAACCCGTCGACATCGATCGCTTCATGGCCGTGATCCGGCAGATCGACGAGTTCTTCGTCACGGTGGTCCGCCTGCCTGGCCGTGGCCGCGACTACGGCATCGGCGAGGAGGGCTCCCTCTAGTCCCGCCCGCGCCGGAGCCGGTCAGAAGTAGCTCACCCCGGGCTTCGGCCGCTCGCCGCGCAGCAGCACGGGCACCGTGACGAGGTGGTAGCCGCGCTTCCTGAGCTCCTTGAGGATCCCCGGCATGGCCCGCACCGTCTGCGGGACCACGTCGTGCATGAGGATCACGCCGTCGCGCCTGGCCTGCTTCAGCACGGTGGCCTTGATCTTCGCGGTGTCCTTGAGGCTCCAGTCGAGCGTGGTGTGCGTCCAGAGGATCTCCGACAGGCCCGCCTCGCCGGCCGCGCGCAGCACCCGCTCGTCGGTGCGCCCGTACGGCGGGCGGAACATGTCCGGCCGCCGTCCCGTCGCCTTCTCGATCACTTCCTGCGTGACCTTGAGCTCGTCGAGGATGTCGCCGTCGAGCCGCGCGGTCAGCTCGGCGTGCGAGTAGGTGTGGTTGCCGATCGCGTGCCCCCGCGCCACGATCTGCCTGGCGATCTCGGGGCGTTCCTCCACCCGCTTGCCGACCAGGAAGAACGTGGCCTTGGCGCGGGCCTTGGCCAGCGTCTTGAGCAGCGCCGGCGTGTGCGCGCCCGGCCCGTCGTCGAAGGTCAGCGCCAGGCACTTGACCCGGGCGCAGTCGACGGGAGCCGCCTGGGCGGGCACCGACGTAAAAGCTAAGGAAACAGCGAGAAGGGCATGAATCACCACATGGCAAAGCCTAGAGCCAATGCCGCCCGCCACAACGGCGGCCCAGGTCTCGCTCTGGGCACGGTCCCCCGCCCCCGCCCCTCACCCGGCCGAGGCCGCCCCGCCCGTCACGCGGACGCGCCGGTCGCACCGGTCGCACCGGTCGCGCCGACCGCCGCGGGCGTCATGGAAGCGCGCCGGCCGCCGCGGGCGTCACCGAAGCGCGCCGGAGGCCGCGCCCGTCATTCGCCGCGCCTGGCGCGCAGGAACAGGGTCACGCCCTTCAGTGACCTGACCGGCAGCCAGCGCTCGGCGCGGACGATCGCCGCCAGCCCCGCGTTGACCAGGGACGGCGTCCTGCGCAGGTCGCTGCCCCTGGAGCGGCGCCGGTGCCGGGCCACGAGCGGGCGCAGCAGGACGTTCCAGCTCCAGACGCGTTCGACGGTGAGCCCGGCCTTCTCGACGACGACGGTGAGCGAGTCGCGGTCGTAGCGGCGTACGTGGCCGACGGCGTCGTCGTGCGCCGACCACAGCGCCATGTCGCACGGCACCGCGATCAGCGCGTGCCCGCCGGGCGCCAGCACCCGGGCGATCTCCTCGGTGACCAGGTGATCCTCGCGGACGTGCTCCAGCACGTCGAGCGCGGTCACCAGGTCCAGGCTGGCGCTCTCGAACGGCAGCGCCCGCGCGTCGGCGCGCACTGCCTTGAGCCCGCGCCGCCTGGCCGTCTCCACCGCCGTGTCACAGTGGTCGGCCGCCGTCGCGTCCCAGCCCGCCTCGGCCAGCACCCTGGTGTTCCCGCCGCCGGCCGCGCCGACGTCCAGCGCCCGCCCGGGACGGCCCAGCCCGCGCACCTCCCTGCGCAGCACGGCCCGGCGCTCGCGGTACCACCAGTGGGTGTCCTCCAGCGCGATCAGGCGGCGGATCTCAGAGTCGTCCATTCATCGTTTCCTTGACTTCGACAGCGCCCAGCGGAGCAGGCAGTAGGTGGCCGCGGCCACGCCCGCCTCGCCCGGCGGCCCCGTGCCGGCGGGCAGCGCGAGCACGGTCGTGGTGGTGAGGACATAGGTGGCCGCGAGGAGCAGCGCCGCGCCGGAACGCGTCCTGCGGCGCCGCCGGCCGGCCGCGCGGCGCTGGGCCACGACGTGCGCGACCCCGGTCAGGAGGAGCGCGCCGAGGTTCGCCGCCGCCGGCGCCCAGAGGTGCCGTAACGGGAGGTAGGCGAGAGCGTACAGGAGGGTGAAACAGGCGATGGAGCAGAACGTGGCCACCGCCGCCGCGCGCGAGCGGGTGAGCACCGCGTCCGGATGCGTGGGCGTCGGCTCGGGCCGGTGCACCTCGACCCGCGCCCGCCCCGTCGCCATCGACCAGGCGACCCTGGCCAGCCCCTTGAGGTCGTCCACGGCCGTCCTGACCACGCGGACGCGCGAGTCGCCGTCCTCGATCCAGTCCACCGGCACCTCGTGCACCCGCAGCCCGTTGTGCTCGGCCAGCAGCAGCAACTCGGTGTCGAAGAACCAGGAGTCGTCCTCGATCCGGCCCATGAGCGGCCTGACCACGTCCGTCCTGGCCGCCTTGAAACCGCACTGCGCGTCGCTGAAACGGACCCCGAAGCCGTACCGCAGCAGCGCGTTGTAGCCGCGCGAGACCACCTCGCGGCGCAGCGAGCGGCGGGTGCGCGCGCCGGGCGCCAGCCGGGTGCCGATGGCGATCTCCGAGTGGCCGCTGGCCACCGCCGCCACCAGCGGGAACAGGGCGTCGAGGTCGGTGGACAGATCGACGTCCATGTACGCCACGATGTCGGCCGGGCTGTCCTGCCAGGCCGCGCGCAGCGCCGCGCCCCGGCCCCTGACGTCCAGCCTGCGGGCGTGCACCCGCTCGAACTCCCCGGCCAGCGCCGAGGCGACCGGCCAGGTGGCGTCGGTGCTGCCGTTGTCCACGATCGTGACGCGCCACGGCAGCGGGAAGCCGTCGAGGTAGCGGGCCAGCGTGCGGACGCAGCCGGGCAGCGCGCGCTCCTCGTTCAGCACGGGGATGACGATGTCGACGCTCGCCGGCCGGACCCTCCGGTCGAGGACGCGGGGGCGCGGCTCCATGGCGGCACGCGTGTCCATAGACTCCCCTGATCTCGCTCGTGGCCGTGGGTCCACGGAAATGGTCCAAGGGGCGTCCGGAGTGGCGGGCGCGGTTTCCGGGCGGCATTCCCGGAGCTGGGGAGGGTTTTACCCGCCGGGAAGCCGGTAGATCGCGAAGGCCGCGTTCCTGAACCGCAAGGTGGCGAATCTGGCCAGCTCGGGACGGGGGCGGGTGAACAGCCAGGTGACGCCGTGCTCCGTGGCCAGGCGGCGGACGTTCTCCGCCGTGGGCGCGGCGAACACCGCGTCGTTGGCCGCGAGGCGGGCGCGGTCGGCGTACGGCAGCGTCAGGTAGGACGGGCCGGACGGCCCGGCCCGCGACAGCGTGCTCTCCGCGTAGGCCCAGCCCTCGACCAGCACCCGCCGCTCGCTGAACGCCGACACCCAGAAGTGCCGGCTGTCGCACACCTGCCACCACTCGTGCACGCAGTGCAGGTCCGTGGCCACCACGTCGCCGGGGGAGGAGTGCGCGCGCAACCACCGCCCCGCCGCCAGCGCCCCCGCCGGGACCAGCCGCTCGCGGCTCTCCCGCGCCGGCATGACGTGCACGGCGACGTCGATCGCGGAACCCGGCACGGCGTACCCCGCCAGCACCGCCACCATCCCCACGACCGGCCCGCGCCCGCACAGCAGCACCGCCGCCACCCCCAGCACCAGGTACGGCGTCACGACCCGCACCAGCGCCCCGCCGGGAAACTCCAGCCCCGAGACCACCAGCGCCGCTCCCGCCCCCAGCCCCGCCAGGCACGCGGCCCGCCGCCACGGCACGCGCGGCGCCGACAGCACGCCGCAGACGGCGGCGACCGACAGGTAGGGCCGGGCCGCCTCCAGGAAGTAGAGCTGCGACTGCGCCGGATGCCCGAGCGCCATGGCCGCCCCGATGCCCGCCGCCCCGATGCCCAGCAACAGCAGCACGGGCGGCTCCAGCACGCGCCGGCCCAGCCCCGCCACGCCGCCCCACACGCAGGCCAGGCAGAACAGGTGCACCCCCGCCAGCACCACCAGCGGCGCCAGGGGCACCGGGGCCGGCTCCGGCGTGCCCGCCACCGTCGCCCACAACGCGCGCACGGTCGCCAGCGGCGAGACGACCGTCCCCTGCCCGCCCTGCCGGAACAGGACGAGATGCGCGAAGGCCAGCCCCGCCAGCGTCAGCGCCGCCGCCCCGGCCCACCGCCCGCGCAGCCCCCGCCCCGCGATCATCCGCATCCGCGCCGGCCAGGGCAGGCCCGCCGACCCGCGCCACGCCACGACGCCGCGCCCGGCCAGCACCACGAGCAGCCCCGCCAGCAGCAACGGCAGATAGGTGGCCTTGGCCCCGGCCAGCACCGCCACCAGCACCGCCAGCGCCACCCACCGCGATCGCGCCCCGCCGAGCAGCAGCAGCACCACGGGGACGCACAGCAGCGCCCCGAACGTCTGCGTGGGGCTGGTCGAGACCGTGAACATCGAGCGCGAGCTGAACACCACCCCCTCCACCAGCGCCGGGCTGAACAGGAAGTACGTCACCCCGGCCGCCGCCACCCCCGCCCCCCAGCTCCCGCCCAGCCGCCGCCCGAGCACCGCCACCAGCACGACCATGGCCGCCGCCATCGGCAGCATGGACAACCGGTAGAGCAGGGTCGCCGGCTCGATCCCGGTGACCCAGCTCGTCGCGGCCAGCTCGGCGTACACGAACCAGTGGTAGGACAGCGGCTCGCCGAGCACCGCCGGCATCGTGGGCGGGACGTGGTGCCTGACCTCGCCGACCAGGGCCAGGTGGTAGGGCAGGTCCACGTACGCGGCGGCGATCGGCACGCCGTACACGTGCAGCGCGCCCCACGCGAGCAGGACGGCGACGATCCCCGCCAGCGCCCACGCGCACCACGCCGGCAGGCGCTCGCGCCGCCGCGCGCCCCGCCAGTGCCGCCGCAGGCGCGGCACGGCCGCGAACGCGCACACCACCACGGCCGGCGGCGCCAGCACGAGCAGCGGCAGCCCCGCCGCCCGGGCCGGGAGGTAGGCCAGCACCTCGACGGCGTATCCCAGCGCCAGCCCCGCCGCCACGTCCTCCGGCAGGGACCTGCCGCCGCCGGTCAGCCCCCGCCACAGTAGCGTCCCCGGCAGCGCCAGCCCGATCCCGAGATAGGCGGCGAAGGCGGTCAGATCCCGCCAGGACACCCCGCACCACACGAAGACGGCCACGGCCGCCACGCACACGACGGCGGCCGGCACCAGCCCGCGCCCCCGCGACCGGGCGGGCCCCTCCAGCCGGACGGGCCCGCGCGCGGGCGGCGCCGGCGTCATTTGACGACGGTCACCAGGCGCGTGAACTCGGCCGGCAGATCCACTCCGTCCCACACCCGGTGGAAGCTCAGCGCGCTGCCCACCGGCACCATGCGATCGACCCCGCGCCCGGCCAGCCCCCTGGCCAGCTCCTCCAGCTCGGCCCGGTCGAACCCGAAGTGCGTCATCGTCTGGTCGCGCCGCTCGACCAGCGCCACCAGCTCGGGCAGCGCCGCGAGCCTGGCGTGCGCGAAGGTGCCGGCCCCCAGCCACCGGCGCGGCGCCGCGGCGGCGGCCGACAGGCGCACGCTGGCCAGCGCGTTGCCGTGGAACTCCACGCTCTCCGCCAGCCCGTCGGCGGCCAGCCCGTAGGTCGAGACCCGCTTCTCCACGGCCATCGCCGCGTCGACCCCCCACCCGCGCACGGTCACCACCCGCGCCACGTGGTCGGTGAAGTCGGCCCGCGCCGCCTCGCAGTCGTCGGCGTCGCCGACCCAGTAGACGGTCCTCGGGGAGGAGCAGGCGGCCTGGTCGAACCAGTAGGTGTCGTTGACGAACCCCTCCGCGACCGTGACCCGCGCCGCGCGCGGCGCGCAGAGCCACGCCGCCGCCCGCAGCACGGCGAACGAGGACCGGTCGGGGAAGGTCAGGTCACGCGCGTGCGGGGCGAGCGCGTAGCGCCTGATCTCCCGCACCGTACGGTCGCCGCCCCACACCACCCGCAGGTCGCAGGCCGCCGACAGCGCGGCCGTCACGGCGTCGGAGCGGTCGTAGGAGATGACCCGCTGCGTGGCGGCGATGACGGGGTCGGCGTCGGCCAGCGCCTCGTGCAGGGTCTCCACGATGGCGTCGGCGACCGGGCCCGAGCGGGGCGACAGGCGCACGACGTTGCGGTTGCCCATCAGCGCGGAAAGGGCCCAGGAGTAGACGAAGACGGTGTCGACGTTGGCGGGCGGGACGTGGAAGACCAGGCCGCGCGGGACGCGTATGTGGTCGTGGCCGAGCCCCTCGACCGTGCGGGCCAGCTCGCTGGGGCGCAGGAAGAAGCCGAGCGAGCCCAGCTCGGGGTGGCGCCGCGCCAGCGCGGGCCGCAGCAGCCGCCGGCCGAACGCCGCGAGGAATTCCCGCACCCGCCCGTCCCCCACCTCCAGCACGCCACCGCCGGCCTGGGACGGCCGGCTCCCGCCCGCGGCCCCCGCCTGGGACGGCCGGCTCTTGTCCGGGTCGCCCGCCCGGGGCGGGACGCCGTGCGTGGACAGGGCGCCGAGCAGCGCCTCGACAGGTACGGAACCGCCGGCGGGGAACCTGACGTCCACGGCGCAGGCGTCGAGAATGGTGCGGTCGTCCAGCATCAGCCCTGCCCAAAGGTGTCACTGCAGCCGCGCGCCTCGGCCCGCGGCAGCCTGCCGAGGACCTCGAACCGCTTGCCCGGCCAGCTCCCGTCGTCCACGCCCCGCACCACGCCCAGGTCCTCGGTCAGCAGCACGTGGCCCGGATAGGAGGTGGGCAGCGTGCTGACCACCTCGATCAGCCCCGGCACCCCGACCGGCGTCTCCTGCCACGTCTCCGGGTCGCGGATCACGACGTCGGCGAAGTCGGGGCAGTAGAGGCCGTCGCCGTCGGGGCCCTCCAGGAAGACGGTGCCGATCTGCTCGACCATGCCGTAGAAGTTGTGCACCCTGCTCAGCCCGCACTCGGCCGCCAGCCGCCGCCGGAACTCGGCGTTGTCCACCGCCTGCTCGGCCAGCCGCTTCCACCCGCCCGAGTGGATCAGCACCGCCTGCGACAGGTCCGCGCCCAGCCCGCGAAGGTGCAGCCAGACCATGTAGGTGAACCCGAAGACCAGGAACCGCTCGCCGCCGTGCCGGGCCAGGAAGCCCTTGACCGCCTCGGCGTCCACCCGGCCCCGCTCGTCCAGCGCGAAGGTGTGGTCCCTGCCGAAGTTCATCATGCCCAGCACACCGGCGCCGCGCGCGCTCAGCGTCGGGTCGCGCACCACCGAACGGCTGTCGACCACCAGCATCGGCAGCCGCCGCTCGCCCAGCACCACCCTGACCGTGGCGGCCAGCATGCGGGTCTGCGCCGCCGCCGCCTCCCGGTCGAGGAAGACCCGGCTCGGCCGCTGCCCGGTGGTGCCGGAAGAGGTCAGCACGCGGAACACCCGCTCCTCGGGCACGCTGCGCAACTCGTGCGTCTTGAACAGCCGCACCGGCAGCCACGGCAGGTCGCACACCCGCTCGTAGGGCGGCGCCGCCCCGATCGCGTCGAGAATCCTGCGGTACGGCGGGCACGCCGCCCGGTGCCGCTCGGTCAGCCCGGCCAGCTCGGGCAGCAACACCGCCTCCCGCTCGGCCCCGCCCAACGTGAAGACACCGGCGCTCACGTCAGGGACTCCAGCCGCCGGTAGTCGATCTTGCCTGTCGGGAGGAGCGGCAGGTGCTCGATGTGGCGCACGTCGAACCCGCTCCAGTGCAGGCGCAGCTCGGCCGCCAGCCGCCGGGCCAGGCGAGCCCGGGTGGGCTGGTCGGCGGTCTCGGTCCAGATCGTCATCCGGTCGTCGCCCGCGGTGACCGCGATCGGGCCGGAGCCGCGGAGCAGGCGCTCGACGTCGTCGAGGTTGACGCGGGTGCCGAAGACCTTCGCGATGCGCTTGAGCCGCCCGGTGATGTGCAGGAACCCCTCGGCGTCGAGCCGCCCCAGATCGCCCGTACGCAGCCGGCCGCCCAGGTCGTCGCCCCTGGCCAGGTCTTCGGCGCGCTCGGCGTAGCCCATCATGACGTTGGGCCCGTAGTAGACGACCTCGCCGTCCTCGATCTCCAGCCGCCCTCCGGGGATGGCGACCCCGACCGAGCCCGGCCGGTCGGCGAGCCGGTCGGGCGGCAGGACGGCGATGCGCGCGGTGGCCTCCGTCTGGCCGTACATCACGTAGAAGCGCTCGGCCTGCGCGGCGAACTCCTCGACCAGCTCGGGCGCCAGCCGCCCGCCCGCCTGCGTGAGCGTGGTGAGCGACGGGTATTGCGAGCGGTCGAAGCGCAGGCGGCGCAGCATGGAGTATTGGTAGGGGACGGCGGCCAGCGAGGTGCACGCGTAGGTGCGCAGGTCGGCCCAGAACGAGCGCTCCAGCAGCCCCGCCTCCGTCAGCACCACGGCGCCCCCCGCCACCAGGTGGCTGTTGAGCACCGACAGGCCGTAGCTGTAGTGCAGGGGCAGGCTCGTGGGCGCGATCTCCTCGGGGCCGAGCGACAGGGCCGTGGCGATGGCGGCGGCGTTGGACAGCACCGCCTGGCGCGAGAGGCGCACGAGCTTCGGGCTGCCCGTCGAACCCGAGGTGGCCAGCAGCAGGCCCAGGTCGGGATGGGGATCGGGCACGTCGGTGCGGGGCGGCGGCGGGCCGTCGAGCGGATGCGTGAACCCCAGCAGCGCCGCCGGCCTGAACCGCTCGGCCAGGTCGGCCAGCGCGGCGGGAGGCAGGTCGGGGTCGAGCAGCGCGACCGGCCGGCCGGCGTGCCAGGCGCCGAGGTAGCAGAACACGGAGGCCAGGGTGTTGCGCATGGCGCAGAACAGCGGCCCGGGACGCAGCCCGTCGAGGTTTTCCGCGGCGCGCTTGATGTAGTGGGCCAGCTCGTCGCCGCCGATGCCCTTCTCGGCCCCCGACGGGATCAGCCGGGCCTGCGGGTGCGGGAACATCACGGGACCAGCCCGCCGTCCACGCCGAGCACCTGGCCGGTGATGAAGGCCGCCGCGGGCGACAGCAGGAACGCCACGGCCGCGGCCACGTCGCCCGGCTCGCCGAGCCGCCCGAGCGGGGTCGCCGCGACCGTGGCGGCGCGGGCCTCGTCGTCGAGCGTGGCGAGCAGGTCGGTGCGGATGTAGCCGGGGGCCACGGCGTTGACCCTGACGCCCCAGGGGCCCAGCTCTTTCGCGGCGGCCATGGTGAGGCCGAGGAGCGCGGCCTTCGTCGCGGAGTAGACCGCCTGCCCGGGGCCGCCCGCGCGGCCCATGACCGAGGAGACCAGCACCACGGCGGGCGAGGCGCTCCTGCGCAGCAGCCTGAGCGCGGCCTGCAGGGTGTGCGTGGCGCCGATGGCGTTGACCTGGAACAGCCGGGCGATGGTGTCGTGGGCCGTCATGCCGAGCGGCCCGGCGGCGTGCACGCCGGCGTTGACCACCAGCGCGTCGAGCCTGCCGTGCCGCTGGTAGATCGCCCGCATCAGCGCGGAGACCTGCCCGGGATCGGCCACGTCACCGGCCACGGAATCGACCACGGAATCGACCACCCCACGGATCTCCGGGACCACACCACCGGCCGAACCGCCCTCCGGCCCCGGGGGCGTGCCGGGCGGGGTTTGCGCGAGGGCTTCGGCGGCCACGTCGGCGGCCGCCTTGGCGGCGCGTTCGTCGTCGCGGCCGTGGACGACGACCGTGTGGCCGGACGCGGCCAGCGCGACGGCGACGGCGCGGCCGATGCCCGTCGTCGAACCCGTCACCAGGGCGACCCTGCGCTCCTGGTCCTCAGACGGCGGCGGCGCCGATGCCATGCTTCTCCAGCAGCTCGGCCGCCTTGGCGAACGAGCTCATGTCGATCATCTCGTCGGTGTCGATCATGATGGAGAACTCGTCCTCCATCGCGGCGATCAGCGCCATGTGCGCCAGGGAGTCCCACTGCGGGATGGCGCGGTATTCGAGGTCGTCGACGCCGGCGTCGGGCGGAAGGTTGAGCGCCACGCGGAACACGGCCCGCAGGCGGTCGAGATGACTCATGATCACTCACTCTCTGTCCTCAAGCCATGACGAAGTGTAGCGGGAATTTCGTGGCGAGGAGAAACCAAGGCCCCGCCCTCAGTAATGGAACCGTATAACGAGGCGTGACCCGCGATGAGGGCTGGGAATGTCGGATGGGACACGGCAACCGTACGGGGGGAATGATGGACGAATCCAATCACTGGTACGGGCACTCCCGCATACTCGGCCGATACTGCGGCATGCCGGAGGAGACGCCGAGGCGCATCCAGGGCTTCCTTCAGCACGGCTGGAACTATCTGCACGGATTTCCGCCGAACGACCACTGGTGCAGCCCCGGATATCCCCGTTTCATCTGGTCTGACGTGCTGCGGCGCAGGGGTTGGTCGATGGGGCGGAGGGGGCACTATCTGATCGGCGCGCCCTGGATCTATCTCCTTCATCTTGAGCCCGACCTGGGGGTGCGACGTGATCGGAAGGGGACGATCTGGTATCCCTTTCATGGGTGGGAGAAACATTCCGTCAGCGGGGACCATGCCCGGCTTGCCGACGAAATACGAGATGTCGAGACTGGTCCGGTCACGGTCTGCCTTTATTGGCTGGAATATGCGAATCCGGACATTCGGCGTTCGTACGAATCGAGGGGATTCCGGGTTATCTGTCATGGCGAACGGGGGTCACGCTGGGAGAGCAAGGGCCGCGACTTCCTGCGTAAGCAGCTCGTCGAGCTGCGGCGCCACCGCAGGGTGGCCTCCAACAGGCTCGGCAGCGCGCTGTTCTACGGGGCCTCGGTGGGCTGCGAGGTGGCCGTGTACGGCGATCCGATGCAGTTCGAGGACGAACGCCCCGAATACGGCGGCACCGCCCGCCGCATGCGGCTCTGGCCCGAGCTGCACGGCACGAGCGTCGATCCCGGGCTGGCCGCCGAGGTGGCCCGGCGCGAGCTGGGATTCGAATATCAGGCGACACCGGAGGAGCTACGGCGGATGTTCGGTTGGAAGCGGATGCGCGAGGGAGTGCCGTCACCCGGGGGTGCGGCGGGAGCGAAGCGACCGGAACGGAGGAAGGCGGCGGCACATGGCGACCGAGCCCGCCTCACGGGGTGAGGCCATGAACACGAGCACGAACGAGACGAACCCGGGCGCGAGCACGCCGGAGACGAGCCCGAGCCCGGGCCCGGGCACGCGCGAGGCGCCGGGGAACGTCCGGCTGATCGGCGGGGAGATGCTGCTGTGGTCCGACGCGACCGCCCTGGGCGGGGTCACGGACTGGCGGGGCACGGCGCTGGAGCTGGCCGGCCGCGTGGTCCCGGCGGACGGGCGGGTGCTGCTGGTCGGGCCCCATCCGCAGGCCCTGGTGGACGAGGTCGCCGGCCGGGCCCGCGCCACCTCCGTGCTCCTGCGCTCCTACCCCGACGCCTGCGCGCTGGGCGAACGGCACCCCGAGCTCACGATCTTCTGCGGCCGGCTGGAGGCGCTGGAGGCCGCCGAGGACGGCGGGGAGCCGTACGATCTGGTGCTGGCGCTGGACGGCCTGTCGCGCACGCACTCGGCCGAGGCGCCGGCCGCCGCCTGGGCCGAGTCGCTGGAGGCGCTGGCCGCCCTGGTCGCGCCCGGCGGCCTGCTGCTCCTCGGCGTACGCAACGACCTGGGCGTGGACCGCTTCATCGAGGCCAGGCCCGCCGACCGCGAGGGCGCCGACGACCAGTGGGCGCCGCACGGCTTCGACCCGAGCTACCCCGGCGGCCCCGAGGCGCTGGACGCCGGGCTGGAGACGGCCGGGCTGAGCGTGCAACGCCGCTACGCGGCCTTCCCCGACCGGCAGGCGCCGCGCGCGCTGCTGTCCAGGGAGGCGCTGGCGTTCGACCTGCCGGAGGCGCTGACGTTCGCGCTGAGCGCCAGGGAGGGCGAGCGGATGCTGGTCGCCGACCCGCTGCGGCTGACCAGGCTGGTGTTCCGGCACCGCCTGGGGGAGCAGCTGGCCCCGCTCTGGCTGGTCGTGGCCACCAGGCCGCCGCTCGGCGGCGACGCGGTCCGGCCGGTGGAGCTGCCGCTGGGCCTCATCGAGGAGGGCCACGCCCTGTACGAGCTCACCGCCACGGGCGCCAGGCGCCTGCCCGGCGGCGAGGAGCGGCCGATCCCGGCGGGCCGGGTGGTCGAGGAGATCCTCGTCGAGGCGTGCGCCCGCGAGGACGTGAAGACCGTGCGCGAGCTGCTCGCCGCGCTGGCCGGCTGGCTGGAGGCGGGGGGTGACGCCACGGCGGCGACCGACAGCCTGGTCTACGACGGGCGGCGATTCGCCGCGGTCGGCCCGCCCGGCCCCGCGCCGGTGCGCCAGGAGCCGCGCGTCGTGCTCTGCCGCATCCTGTGGCGCTTCGCGGTCAGGCTGCTGGCGGCCGGCCACCACCACCCGTGGCCGTGGCCGCTGGAGGCCGACCAGCTCACGCTGACCCTGTGCGGCATGGCCGGGCGGCCGTGCGATCAGGGCGACCTCGACCAGGCCCGCAAGCTCGACGCCGAGCTGGGCCGGCCGGCCGAGCTGGCCGAGCACGCCCCGGCCTACCGCGACCTGCTGGGCGCGCGCGACCGCCTGGCCGACCAGCTCACCGCGGCGCTGGCCAGGATCTCCCGCCTGGAGACCAAGCTGTCCTACCGCGAGCGCGAGCTGGTGCGGGCCAAGGCCAAGCTGCGCAGGACCCAGCGCAAGGCCACCGCCTACCGCAGGACGCTCGGATACCGCCTCTCCCGCCGCCTGGCCCGTCCCCGCAAGGTCGCCCGCCGCGTCATACGCCTGTTGTCCGGCTGACCGCCCGATGGCCCGTCCCAACGATGAGGAGTGCATGTGCCGGTTCTTTCGGTGATCGTCCCGTTCCACAACGTCGAGAAGTACATCGGGCCCTGTCTTGACTCCATCTCCGCCCAGACGCTGGCGGAGCTGGAGGTGATCTGCGTGGACGACGGCAGCGCCGACGACGGCTGGATCGCCGTCGAGTCCAGGCGGGCGGACGACCCCCGGATCAGCCTCATCAGGCAGGCCAACCACGGGGTCGGCCACGCCCGCAACGTCGGGGTGCGCCGGGCGAGCGGCGACTACCTGGCCTTCGTGGACGGTGACGACGTCGTGCCGCCCGACGCGTTCAAGCGCCTGGTGGCCTCGCTGGAGTCCACCGGCTCCGACCTGGCCTGCGGGAACGTCATGCGCCTCTACCGCAACCTGCTCGTCCCCTCGTGGGCGCACCGGCAGGCGTTCGCCAAGCCGGCCAGGCGCACCCACATCACCCGTCACCCGATGCTGATCCGCGACCGCATGCTCTGGAACAAGGTCTACCGCCGCTCCTTCTGGGACGCGATGGGCCTGTGCTTCCCCGAGCGCATGTACGAGGACCAGCCCGTCGCTATGGCCGCCCACATCGGCGCCGAGTCGGTGGACGTGCTGGCCAAGGTGGTCTACCACTGGCGTCACCGCGACGAGCCCGACGCCTCGATCACCCAGCGCCGCCTGGAGCCCGGCAACCTGCGCGACCGGCTGCTGTCGGTGCTGCAGACCGCCGACCTGCTCGCGCACGGCGCGCCCAAGCTCAAGCCCGACTTCGACCGCGACACGCTCGACATCGACATGGCCGTCGCCGTGGAGGCCATGGCCGCCATGGGCCCGTCGGCGGACCCGGGCCTGGTGGACCTGATCGTGCGCTACCTCGACGGCGTGTCCGCGCCGGCCTGGCGGAGCCTGCCGTTCGAGCAGCGGCTGCTGGTGCACCTGCTGCACCGGCGCCGCCTGGACGAGCTGGCCGACGTCTTCGCCCAGGTCGGCGCGGGCCGGCTGCGGCCCAGGGTCGGCTCGGCCGGCCTGCTGCGCAAGCGCTGGTACGGCCGGCACCCGTCGATGCCCGTCCACCTGTCGGAGGTCTCGGGCGAGCTGAGCCTGCTGGCCAGGCTGGTGAGCCTCGACTGGCGCGACGGGGTGCTGCACGGGTCGGGACGGGTGGCCGTGGGCACCTTCGACGTGGGGGAGCTGCGGCGGGTGCGGGTGCGCAGCTGGCTGGAGGAGCGCGGGACCGGCCAGACCGTCCGGCTGTCGGAGGAGGAGAGCGCGCCGGTCTGGGAGGACGCCGAGCAGGAGGACGGGGGGCCGCTGCCGGAGCACGCGTTCCCGTTCCGGTTCGCCTTCGACCCGGCCGTGCTGTCGCGGGCGCAGCTGGCCAGGCACGGCCACTGGGACCTGTGCGTGGGGCTCAAGGGGCACGGGCTGCGGCTGACGGGCCGGGTGGCCGGGCCGCGCTGGCTGCCGCCGCTGATCCCGGCCCCGCGGCGCAGGTCGGGGGTGTGGGTGGTGCCGGCGCGCAACGCCAAGGGCGCCTGGGGGGTGCGGCTGCGTACGGCGGAGGCGGTCATCGGCGAGTACCGCGTGGACGGCGGCGACCTGGTGTTCTCCGGGGAGATCCGCGACGTCGGCGACGGCGAGCCGGTGCTGCGGCTGCAGCGCAGGAGCGACGGCGAGGAGATGTACTTCCCGGTGGCGCTGTCCGGGCAGGGCTTCCAGGCGCGGGTGCCGCTGGCCGACATCGACGAGCGGGTGGGGCACGAGTCGTGGTGGGAGGTGGTCATCGACCAGGGCACGGCCATCCGCCCGCTGGTGCGTACGCGGCAGCGGGCGGTGGCGACCGTGGCCGAGCGGCGCTTCCTCATCGACCGGGGCGAGGACGGCTGCCTCCTGCTCGCCGAGCGCTGACCACCTGAAGGACCGCCGGCCGGGCCGCCCCGGGCCGGGTGGCGCGCGGGGTGGCGCGCGGGTGGCGGGGCCGGACGGCCGGCTATCGGAGCGCGGCGGTCAGGGCCTCGACCACCCGGTCCTGCTCGTCGTCGGTCAGCGCGGGGAAGAGCGGCAGCGACAGCTCCTCGGCGTAGTACGCCTCGGCCCGCGGGCACAGGCCGCGCCGGTAGCCGAGGTCCTCGAACACCGGGTGCCAGTATGCCGGCACGTAGTTGACCTGAACCCCGATCCCGGCGGCGCGCATGCGGTCGTAGACCTCGCGCCGCCGCCCGTCCCGCACCCTGACGGGGTAGAGGTGCCAGCTCGGCCGCACGTAGGCGCGCTGGGCGGGCAGCGTCAGCCCCGGCACGTCGCGCAGCAGCGCGTGGTAGCGGGCGACCAGGTCGGCGCGCCGCTCGCGGAAGCGCGCGAGCCGCCCGAGCTGGCTGACGCCGAGCGCGCACAACACGTCGGGCAGCCGGTAGTTGAGCCCGAACGCGTGCACCTCCTGGTGCCAGCCGCCCTCGCCGGGCGTGCGCTGCTCGGCCGGGTCGCGCACCAGGCCGTGGTTCCTGAACAGCGCGGCGCGCCGCAGCAGGCCCGGGTCGGTGGCCGCCACGGCCCCGCCCTCCGCCGTCGTCACGGTCTTGGTCGGGAAGAACGAGAACGTCGTCAGGTCGGCGAGCGACCCGACCGGCCGGTCTTTGTACGCCGACCCGATCGAGTGCGCCGCGTCGGCCACGAGCAGCGCCCCCGCCCGCCGGGCGACCTCGCGCAGCTCGTCGTAGTCGGCCGGATGGCCCGCGTAGTCGACGGCCGTGATCGCGCGGGTCCTGGGGGTGACGGCCGCGGCGGCGGCGTCGGGGTCGAGGTTGCCCGTGTCGTCCTGCACGTCGGCGAAGACCACCCGCGCGCCCAGCAGCGCGGCCGTGGCCGCCGTGGCCACGAACGTCAGCGGCGAGGTGACCAGCTCGTCGCCGGCCCGCAGCCCGGCCGCCACGTAGGCGACGTGCAGGGCCGCGGTGCCCGACGTGACCGCCACGCAGGGCACGCCGCCCGTCCAGGAGCGCAGCTCCGCCTCGAACCGGCCGACCGCGGGCCCGGTGGTCAGCCAGTCGCCGCGCAGCACCGCGGCGACCGCCTCGACGTCGGACTCGGTGATCGACTGCCGTCCGTAGGGCAGCATCAGCCCGCCACCATGCCGCGCAGGTCGTCGACCGACAACCACTGCTCGTTGGTGTCGGAGCGGTAGGAGAAGCCCTCGGGCAGCAGCTCGCCGTCGTCGGGAGGGATGTAGCCCCAGGTCGCGATCGTCGGCTGCACCACGTAGCGGTCGGCCAGGCGCAGGGTCCTGCGGCCGTCGTCGGGGCCGATCATCTCCTCGTGCAGCTTCTCGCCCGGGCGCACGCCGATCTCGTAGATGGGGCTGCGCGGGGCCAGCGCCTCGGCCAGGTCGGTGATGCGCATGCTGGGGATGCGCGGCACGTAGAGCTCGCCGCCCTGCATCAGGTCGAACGAGTCCACCACGAACCTGACCGCCTGCTCCAGCGTGATCCAGAACCTGGTCATGCGCTTGTCGGTGATCGGCAGGCTGCTGCCCTGCTCGGCCAGGCGCTGGAAGAGCGGGACCACCGAGCCCCTGCTGCCCACGACGTTGCCGTAGCGGACCACGGAGAAGCGGGTCTCGTGGGCGGCGGCGTAGTGGTTGGCGGAGATGAAGAGCTTGTCGGCGACCAGCTTGGTGGCGCCGTAGAGGTTGATCGGGCTGGACGCCTTGTCGGTGGAGAGCGCGACGACCTTGCGCACGCCGCAGTCGATCGCGGCCTCCACGACGTTCTGCGAGCCCGCGACGTTGGTGCGGACGTATTCGAACGGGTTGTATTCGGCGGTGTCGACCTGCTTGAGCGCGGCGGCGTGGACGACGTGGTCGATGCCGTGCATGGCGCGGGTCAGGCGGTCGCGGTCGCGGACGTCGCCGATGAACCAGCGCAGCCGCTCGTCGTCGCCGAAGAGCTGCTTGAGCTCGTACTGCTTGAGCTCGTCGCGCGAGAAGACGACCAGGCGCCGGACGGCGAGAGAGTCGAGCGCGTGACGGATGAACGCCTTGCCGAAGGACCCCGTTCCTCCGGTGATCAGAATCGACGATCCACTGAGTGTGCTCACGTGGCCCCCTGAGTAGCGCGGTCGCGCTGTAGTCGTCGTGGCACGCGGTAGCATAGCGCGATCGGTCAATCACGCGCTGTCACACGGGGGAATGGGGCATTCGGTGCGTATTGTCGGCATTATTCAGGCGCGCATGGGCTCGACGCGGTTGCCGGGGAAGGTGTTGCGCGAGCTGGGCGGCCGTTCCGTCCTGGGGTGGGTGGTCCGCGCCGCCCGCGAGGCGGGGGCGCTCGACGACCTCGTCGTGGCCACCACGACCGAGCCGGCCGACGACGCGGTGGCCGCCGAGTGCCGCAGGCTCGACGTGGCCTGGCACCGGGGGCCGGTGGACGACGTGCTGACCAGGTTCGTGCAGGTGCTGGAGAGACGGCGGTGGGACGCCGTCATGCGGTTCACCGCCGACTGCCCGCTGCTCGACCCGGCCGTGATCAGGGAGGCGGCGCTGGTCCACCGCGCCGTGCCCGGGCTCGACTACCTGAGCACGAGCCTGGCGCGCACGCTGCCGCGCGGGCTCGACGTCGAGATCGCCGGCCGCGCCGCGCTGGCCAGGGCCGACGCCGAGGCCACCGGCTTCCACCGCACCCACGTCACCTCCTACATCTACGAGCACCCCGGCGACGCGCGGCTGCTCGGGCTGGCCTACCGGCCCGTCGCCGACGACCTGCGGGTCACGCTCGACACCGAGGACGACTGGCGGCTGATCTCCACCGTGGTGGCCGAGCTGGGCGACCGCTGCCTGCCGGTCAGGACCCTGGTGGAGTGGCTGCGCGAGCGGCCGGAGGTGTGCGGGCTCAACGCCCACGTGCGGCAGAAGGCATTGCAGGACGCGTGACGGGCGTGGCGCACCGCCCCGCCCGCCGCCGGGTGGGGTTCCGCTGCGACGCCGGGGTGAGCAGCGGGGTCGGCCATCTCGTGCGGTGCGTGGCGCTGGCGGAGGAACTGTGCGGCCGGGGCGTCGAGGTGGTCTTCCTCGGCGAGGTCCGCGGCTCGCCGTGGGCGCGGGACCAGCTTCGCGAGCGCGGGCTCGGGCTGATCCCCGCGCCGCGCGGCCCCGGCGAGCTGGCCGCGCTGGCCCGCCGGCTGCGGCTCGACGCCGTGGTGCTCGACTCCTACCACCTGCCGCGGGAGACGGGGGCGGCGCTCAGGACCGCCGGCCTGCCGGTGCTGGCCATCGTGGACGGCGACCCGCTGGGCCAGGAGGCCGACCTCTACCTGGACCAGAACCTCGGCGCCGAACACCGCCCCTTCCCGGCCCCGGCGGGTGGGCGGCGGCTGGCAGGGGCGCGTTACGTGTTGTTGCGGGACAGCGTGCGGCGGCGGACGCGCGGCCGGGACGGGCGCGGGGGAGAGGCGCCGCGGGTGTTGTGCTTCTTCGGCGGCACCGACAGCGCCGGCGTCGCCCCGGCCTGGGCGCGCGCCCTGCGGGACACCGGGCTGCCCTTCCACGGGACGGTCGTCAGCCCGGCGCCGTTCGAGGCGGGCGGGCCGATCACGGTCATCCCGCCGACCGACCGGCTGCCCGAGCTGATGGCGGCGGCCGACCTGGTGGTGACGGCGGCCGGCTCGTCCATCTGGGAGCTGCTCTACCTCGGCGTCCCCACCGCGCTGACGTGGGTGGCCGACAACCAGCTCGGCGGATACGAGGAGCTGGTCGGCAGGGGCGTGGCGGCCGGGCTCGGGCGGGCGGCCGAGCGGGAGGCCGTCGCCGTGCTGGCCCGGCTGCTCGCCGACCCCGCCGCCCGCGAGGAGCACGGCCGGCGGGGCAGCGGCCTGGTGGACGGCCGGGGCCGCGAACGCGTCGCCGACGCCCTGCTCGCGCTCCGCTGAGCCGCTGAGCCGCTGAGCCGCTGAGCCGCTGAGCCGCAGAGGCCCCGGAGCCCGCGAGCCCCGGGCCCCGGGCCTGGGCCCGGGCCCGCGATCCTTGAGCCCGCGTGCCTCAGATCAGCTCCCAGGTGAGCGGGGTGCCGAAGGGGACGTCGCGGGTGAAGCGCCGGCCCATCACCTCGGCGGCGGCGTCGGGGGGCAGGCCGCCGGCGGGCCGGATGGAGCGCACGTTCGCGGGCGTCACGGGCTCGCCCGCGCGGACGTCGCGCACCACGTACAGGGAACGGCGGAAGCGCAGCCCCTCCCGCTCGGAGGGCCGGGGGCCGATCACGGGCTCGCCCAGCGAGCGCCAGGCCCGCTCGCTCTCCACGACCAGCGCCGCCAGCTCGGCGGGCTCCAGCGAGAAGGCCGCGTCGACCCCGCCCTCGGCGCGCGAGAGGGTGACGTGCTTCTCGATCAGGCAGGCCCCCAGCGCCACCGCCGCCAGCGCGGCCCCGAGCCCCGGCGTGTGGTCGGACAGGCCCACGACCTCGCCCGTGAGCGCGGCCAGCAGCGGCAGCGCGCGCAGGTTGCTCTCGGAGGGCGCGGCCGGGTAGGAGGCCGTGCAGGAGAGCACGGCGAGCTGCGTGCACCCGGCCCCGCGCGCGGCCGAGACGGCGGCCTCGATCTCGGCGACGGACGCCATGCCGGTCGAGATGATCAGCGGCTTGCCGGTCGCCGCCGCGAGCCGGATCAGCGGCAGGTCCACGATCTCCGAAGAGGCGATCTTGTACGCCGGCGCCCCCAGCTTCTCCAGCAGCTCCACCGCCGTCGGGTCGAACGGCGCCGAGAACGCGACCAGCCCCCGCTCCCGCGCCCGCGCGAAGATCGGCTCGTGCCACTCCCACGGCGTGTGGGCCCGCTCGAAGAGCCGGTAGAGGGTCTCCCCGCCCCACAGCTCGTGGTCGTCGCCCACCCGGAAGGCGGGCGCGTCGCAGTCGACGGTCAGCGTGTCGGGCCGGTAGGTCTGCAGCTTCAGCGCGTGCGCCCCCGCCTCGGCCGCCGCGTCCACGATGGCCAGCGCCCGTTCCAGGCTGCCGTTGTGGTTGCCCGACAGCTCCGCGACGACGAACGGCGCGTGCGCGGGCCCGATCGACCGCCCCCCGATGGTGATCACGCCTGTTCCCTCCTCAGCTCGATGGCCACGACCTCGCGCGGCGCCCCGTCCACGTCCCGCACGTACGTCCCCGTCTCGACGAACCCGAAGCGCCGGTGCAGCCGCATGACCGGCTCGTTGCCGGCCAGCACCTCCCCGCGCAGCGTGGTCAGCCCGAGCGGCCCGAAGGCGTGCTCGACGGCCGCCCGCTCCAGCCCGACCCAGGCCGCCAGCAGGGCCCCCGCCCGCTCCAGGCCGTCGAGGTCGAGGTAGTAGCCCCAGCGGGCGCTGCCCGGCGACAGGTCGGTGTAGGTCACCACCCCGGCGGGCGTGCCCTCGTGGTCGTAGACCAGCACGCGCCGGCCCGCGTCGGCGCGCACGGCCGCCCACCAGCGGGCGTGCTCGCGGGCGCTGATCTCGTGGGTGGTGAAGCTGGCGGCACGTACACGCGGATGGTTCCGCCAGCGGCGCATCACGGGCAGATCAGCATCTTCGACGTCTCTCAGCACCGCTTCCCCCTTACTGTTCGTGCTCGATCTCTCACCGAAGGTATCGGATTACGTGTCCGGTAAAGAGCTCATCAGGGACGGCCATCGGGCGGGGAGTCCCGTGGGCCACCGAGGCATGCTGCCCTCGACCCCCCTACCGAGCCAAGGAGTGAATCCGGCATGATCCCCCTGCTCAGCGTCGTCGTACCGATCTACAACGTGGAGCCGTACCTGGCCGAGTGCCTCAAGTCGCTGGCCGCCCAGACCCTGGGCGACATCGAGGTGATCCTGGTGGACGACGGCTCCGTGGACGGCAGCCGGCGCGTCGCGGAGGACTTCGCGGCGATGGACGACCGGTTCCTGCTGCTCGGGCAGCGCAACCTGGGGCCGGGGCCGGCCCGCAACCAGGGGATCAGGCAGGCGCGCGGCACGTACCTGGCCTTCGCCGACGGCGACGACGTGGTGCCGCCGGAGGCGTACGAACTGCTCGTCGGCAGCCTCGGCGAGACCGGCTCCGACCTGGCGTGCGGCGCGGTGCGGCGGCTGGTGGACGGCGCCCTGGAGGAGTCGATCCTGCACGAGAAGGTGTTCCGGCGGCCGGAGCTGTGCACCCACGTCACCGACAAGCAGGTGCTGGTGCGCGACCGCACCGTGTGGAACAAGGTCTACCGGCGCGACTTCTGGGAGCGGGCGGGCCTGGCCTTCCCCGCCGGCATCTACGAGGACGTGCCCGTCGCCATGCAGGCCCACGTGCTGGCCACCAGCGTGGACATGGTGGGCGAGGTGGTCTACCACTGGCGCAAGCGTGAGGAGGGGGCGGACTCGATCACCCAGCGCCGCTCCGAGCTGCCCAACCTGCGCGAGCGGCTGGCGGCCATCCGCTCGGTGCGCGCCTTCCTCGACGAGCGGGCGCCCGAGCTGCTCGACGGCTTCGACGCGCTGGTGCTGGAGAAGGACACGGTCTTCCTGTTCCAGGCGCTGGAGCGGTGCGAGGGCGATCCGGGGCCGCTGCTGGAGCTGGCGCACGACTGGATGAACACGCTGGGCCCGCACGTGCCGGCCGCCGCGCCGTCGCTGCGCCGCCTGGAGCTGCACCTGCTGCGCCGCGGCCTGCTCCCGGAGCTGCGCGCCGTGCGGGAGTTCCGGCGCGGGCGCGAGGACGTCGCCCGCGTGGTGCCGCGCGGTTTCCGCACCGTCAACTGGTACGGCGACTACCCCTTCTTCCGCGACCGCCGCCTGCGCATCCCGGACGAGGTGTTCGACGCCCGCGACGAGCTCAAGGTCGTCGCCAGGGTCGAGAAGTGCGAGTGGACCGGCGCCGAGTTCCTGCTGCGCGCCCACGTGGCCGTGCACCGGGTCGATCGCAGGGTCACCAGGGTGGACCTGTGGCTCAGCGACGGCCGCCGCCGGGTGCCCCTGGAGGTGCGGCGGCGGGGCCGGCACGGCGTCACGGCCGTCATCGACCCCGGCCGGCTCGCCGGCCCGGGGCCCTGGCGGCTGCAGGTGCGGGCCGAGCTGCGCGGCCTGGTGCTCAAGGGCTGGTGCAGGGACGGCGAGGCCAACACCGCGTGGCGGTTCTCCGTGCCGGGTTGGTCAAGAAGCGGCATGGACATGCCCCAGTAGTTCCAGACAGTAATCGTTCCGGCGCGCCGCGTGGTCATGCTGGAAGCCATGAGGACCTATTCGCTGGACGACGTCCACGAGACACGCAAGCGGAGAGACTCCTGGTGGACCGTGTATTTCGTGGACCCGGTCGCCTGCCGGGTCGCGCTGCCCGTCGCCAACCGCACACGGATGACGCCCAACGAGCTCACCGTGTTCTCGCTGGTCCTCGGCATGGTGTCCGCCGTCTTTTTCGCATCGAACCAGCTCATAGCGGGCGCCTGCTTCTTCTATCTGAGCTTCATGATCGACTGCGTGGACGGCAAAATAGCCCGGCTCAAGGGCACGGGGACGCCCTTCGGCCTCTGGCTCGACTACGTGGGGGACCGCATCCGGGTGGTGCTGTGCGCCGGAGGGCTGGCGTACGGGCAGTACACGCTGACCGGTGACGTGCGCTACGTGGTGCTCGGCGCGGCGGTGGCCGTGCTGGACCTGTTCAGGTACGTCAACGCGCCGCAGATGAAGCGCGTGCGCGAGGCCGTCAGGGAGGAGCGGCAGGAGCCGGAGCCGGACCCGGACCCGATGACCGTGGACCTGCACGACCCGGAGCCGCCGGGGCGGGGGCCCCGGCCGCGCGCCTTCTTCCGGCTCTTCAGGCGGCTCAACCGGTTCCTGGCCCGCCACCGCGTCCGTTCGCACCTGGTCAGCGGCATCGAGTTCCACGCGGCGGTGTTCGTGATCGCGCCCCTTGCGGGGGCATGGGCGCTGATCCCGCTCGCCGTGCTCGCGGGGCTCCTGCTGCTGGCCAACGAGGTCTTCCTCGTCTACCGGATGTGGATCTTCACGCGCAGGCACGGCGTGGGCTCGTCTCAGGAGAGCCGAGAGCACGTTCTCGTCTAAATCTTTCCGTCGTCTAGTTGCCTCGGGGGTTACTACGACATGTCCGACCGACCTGTCTTCGTCATCGGATGTCCGCGGTCCGGCACCACGATGCTCCAGCTCATGCTCCACTCGCACCCCCGGATGGCGGTGCCGCCGGAGACGCGCTTCCTCATTCCCGCCTACTACCGGCGCCGCACCTGGGGCGACCTGCGCGTCGCCCAGCGCCGCCGCGCGCTGGCGGAGTGGATCGCGACCGACCGCAGCACGAAGTTCCGCGAGCTCAAGATCGACAAGAACGAGTTCGTCCGGCAGGCCGTGGAGGGCCCCGGCTCGCTCGGCTCGGTGATCGGCACGGCCTTCCGCATGTACGCCGACCGCTTCGACAAGGCCCGCTGGGGCGACAAGCGGCCCAGCTACGTCAAGCAGGTGGACCTGCTGCTGCGGCTCTTCCCCGACGCCCAGTTCGTCCATCTCATCAGGGACGGCCGCGACTGCGTGGCCTCGCTGAAGGAGATGCCCTGGTACACGCTGGACTCCTTCCACGCCGTCTCCACCTGGGCCGAGGCCATCGACGCCGGCGGCCGGCTCAAGCGCACGCTGGCCGCCGACACGTACTACGAGCTGCGGTACGAGGACCTCACCGACGACCCGATGACCGAGCTGAAGAAGCTCTGCCACTTCCTGGAGGAGGACTTCTCGCCGAGCATGATCTCCCCGCGCGAGGCGGCCAGCGTGGCGGTGCCGCAGCACAAGGTCTGGCACAGCAACACCCACCGCGAGGTCACCCGCAGCCGGGTCGGGAGCTGGGCGAACCGGCTCGACGACTGGGAGATCGCCCTGTGCGAGCACATGCTCGGCGACCGCCTGGAGTCCATGGGGTACGAGCTGAGCGGCGCGCCCAAGCCGGCCAAGGAGCACGTCGTGGCCTGCCAGAAGACGATGCAGAAGCGCAAGGCCAGCCGGATGCGCAAGGGCATGCGCGACCGCTTCAACCGGCTGCGCGAGCCCAGCCCGGTGGCCGCCCTGCTCACCACCCGCCAGCGCTCGATGGCCGGCGTCCCGCAGCAGCGCAAGGAGCTCACCGAGCCCGTCTAGCGCGGGTGCCGCCAACCCCCTGCGTCATGCGGCGCGTTCAGCGCTCGGCGTCATATGGCTCGCTCAGCGCTCGGCGTCATATGGCTCGCTCAGCGCTCGGCGTCATATGGCTCGCTCAGCGCTCGATGTGGGCGAAGAGGGACTCCCAGCGGTCCAGCACGTGGTCGAGGCGGAACGCCTCGGCCCGTGCGCGGGCGTCGGCCCCCAGCCGCCGCCGCTCCTCCTCATCGTCCACCAGCCGCGCCAGCTCCGCCGCGAACGCCGCCACGTCACCCGGCGGCACCAGCACCGGCCCCGCCGAGCGCACCCCGCCCGACACGTCGAACGCCACCGCCGGCACCCCGTGCGCCGCCGACTCCAGCAACACGATCGGCAGCCCCTCGTGCTCGCTGGTCAGGCCCAGGATCGAGGCGTTCAGGTACTCGGCGGGCATGTGCGCGGCCGGCACCAGCCCCCTGAACACCACCCGGTCCGCCACGCCCTCCCGCTCCGCGTGCGCGCGCAGCCGGGCCGCCTCGGCCCCGTCGCCGATGAGGTGCAGCTCCCACGGCGGCGGCGCGCCCGAGCGGGCGAACGCGCTGATCAGCCGGTCGAACCGCTTGACCCCTTCCAGCCGGCCCACGCCGAGCACCCGGGGCGAATCCAGGCCGGACATCCGCTCCGGCCAGTCCGCCAGCGGGTTCGGCAGCGCGCCGGCGTTGGGCAGCAGCGCGTGCTCGGAGAAGCGCAGGGCGTCGTCCTCGCTGAGGAAGAGCGCCTGGTCCAGGTCGGGGTAGTGGCGCCTGATCGAGGCCAGGTGCCAGCAGTCGCGGGCGTGGTCGTACGAGCCGTGGTACTGGCCGATCGGCCGCAGCCCGCGCGGCAGCAGCCGGGCCGTCCTGGCCACCACCGACGGCGAGGTCATGACCGCGTAACCGGGGCCGAGCTCCCGCAGCAGCGCCCGCAGCCGCCGGTCGGCCCTCCGGCGGGCCAGCGGGCCCTCGGCCGGTCCGCGGCCGATCACGTGCCGGTGGTAGAGGGGGCGCTCCACGTACCGGAAGGGCCTGGCGGCCCGGCGCAGGCCGATCACGTGCACCTCGTGCCCCCGCCCGGCCAGGCCCTGGGCCAGGGTGTGGGTGACCTGCTGGACGCCGCCCAGGGTGTCGGCGTCCAGGCAGGTGAAGACGACGGTCACCGCGCGGCCCCCTCGAAGAAGTCGGTGACGATCCTGGCCGCCGCGTCGCCGCGCTCGTCGGCGCACCACAGGTCGCGGAAGGCCGCGTACCTGGCGGCGTAGGAGGCGTGCACGGCCGGCAGGTCGCGCAGCGCCGCCACCAGCTCCTCCGTCGTGGTGACGCACGGGCCGGGGGCGATGGCGGGCAGGTCGTGGTAGACGCCGCGCTCGGAGAGGCGGTAGTCGTCCCAGTCGTCGATGTAGAACAGCATGGGCTTGCCCGTCACCGCGTAGTCGCACATCACCGAGGAGTAGTCGGTCAGCAGCGCGTCGGAGGCCAGGATCAGGTCGTTGATCTCGGGATGGGCGGAGGCGGAGCGCACGAAGTGCCGCAGGTGCTCGGGCGGGGTGTAACGCTCGACCGGATGGGTGCGCAGCAGCACCACCCAGTCCTCGGCCAGCTCCTCGGCCAGCAGCTCCAGGTTCACGCGTACGGACCGGCCGCTGTTCTTGGCGCGGTCGCGGTAGGTCGGGGCGTAGAGCAGGACCTGCCGCCCGGGCGGCACCTCCAGCCGCTCGCGCACCTCCGTCGCGGGCCCGCCGCGCACGAGCGCGTCGCACCGGGGCGTCCCGCACCGGTAGACCTTCCCCGCGTAGCCGTTCGACGGCAGGAACACCCGCGAGAACTCCTCGCTCGGCGACACCAGCGCGTCCCAGCGCGCCACCGCCGCCCGCCACAGCGCCCGCGGCCGGTCGAAGTCGCCGCGCAGGTCGGGCGCGTCGAAGCCGATCGACTTGATGCCCTGCCCGTGCCAGGTCTGCAGGTAGCGGGTGCCGCGGGGCTTGGGGTAGTCGAGCGGGAAGCCGTGGCTGTCCACCCAGATCCCGGCCCTGGCCATGGTGTAGACGTAGCGCCAGCTTCCCCGGCGCACGAGCCGCGCGTCGGAGGGGAAGTTCGCCCGCCCCTTGGCCACCGACCAGACCGCCTCGATCGGCAGGCCGCGCCGGCGCACCTCCTCGTAGATGGCGCGCGGGCTGCCGCCGTAGCTCTTGCCGACGTCGGACTCGAACAGCGCCAGGTTCGGGCGGCGCGGCAGCACCCTGATCAGGATCTTGTACGCCCGCAGCTTGTTCGCGGGCGTGTTGAACCGCCTCATCAGGTGCCCCTTGACCCGCCGCCACACCGACCGGGAGACGGAGTCGGGGCGCACGCACAGGTAGGCCGCGTACCCCTCGGTCCCGAGCGTGCAGCCGGGCAGCTCGATCGGCTCGGTGCGCGGGTCGGCCAGGATCCGGTCGGTCGTGGTGTGCCCGTCGGAGGTCCTGGTGAAGCCGATGCGCGGGTCGCACGTGCCCCGGGGGGTGAAGACGACCTCGCTGACGTACCCGCCGCCGCCCGACGGCTCCGGCGAGATGGGCACGCGTTCCCTGCCGAGCTGCAGGAACGCGGTCCACTCGGCCGGCAGCGCGCCGAACGGGTCGTATGTGCGCACGGTCATCCGCACCCGCTCGCCGTCCGAGGACAGGTTCGACGCCTCGTGCCGCAGCCGGGAGGCGCTGAAGGGCAGCTCGGCCAGGCGCAGCCGGGTGATGTCCAGCCGGGGGGAGGGCGAGTCGCCCCAGTACGTCCGCCCGTCGAGCTGCACCGCCGCCCGCGGCGCGGCGCGCGGCCCGGTCAGCGAGCCGGCCGCCACCAGCAGGTCGTCGATCCGGTCGTCCAGGATGAGCTGGCAGCAGACCCGGTCGAGCGGATCGACGCGCCAGAACACCTCGTCGGGGATCTCCTCCAGGTACGGCCGCACCACCGCCGCGAACTCCTTGGCCCACACCCGGTCGCGCAGCGGCAGCGGGTTGAGGTAGACCCGCAGGTCCTGGCGGAGGAAGCGGTACTGGCGGTGCGGCACCAGGTCGGCGGCCCCGTGCTCGCGCAGGATGTCGTCGCTCAGCCGGGCCGCGATCACCCGCTGGCGCACGTTCTCCAGGTCGCCGATGCTCAGCGAGATGGAGTCGTTCGTCTCGGCCCGGTGCCAGTGGTAGACCACCCAGGGCACGATCGCGAACCTGCGCGCGACCGCGTACAGCTCGGTGGCGAAGACGTGGTCCTCGTAGTGGATGTCCTCGGGGAAGCGCAGCACGTTCTCGCGCAGCCAGCGCAGGTTGTAGAGCTTGTTGGTGCTGAAGCTGTCGAGGAACAGCTCGGGCTCCCGCCTGATGCCCTCGACCACCCGCCGCCGGGCGAACAACGCCGGATAGTACGGCCGCAGCCGCCCGCTCGACTCGTGCAGCCGCGAGATCTGTCCCGACACGAAGGCGGCCCCCGTGCGCTCGATCTCCGCCAGCAGGCTCTTGCACGCGTGCCTGGGCAACTCGTCGTCGCTGTCGAGGAACATCACGTACGGCGAGCGGGCCGCGTCCATGCCCTCGTTGCGCGGCGCGCCGCAGCCGCCGCTGTTGACGCGCCTGCGCAGGTAGCGCACCCGCGGGTCGGCCCGGACGAGCCGCCGCGCCACCTCCGGCGTGCCGTCCGTGCTGGCGTCGTCGGAGATGATCACCTCCAGATCGCTCAGCGACTGGCGCAACACGGAACGCACCGCCCTGGGCAGGCGGGGCGCGTCGTTGTACGTGATGACGACCACGGTGCAGTCCGGCATTCCCCGAGTCCTCCCCCTAGGCACCCAGCGGGAATGGCACTTCCCTGAGCTGAGAGGAAGTGTCCGGACTTTAGGGAGTATTTGCTGAAAATCAGCGCATAAGCCGACGAATCACCCAGACGATGGCCAGCAGCGCCACCAGCGCGCCCGCGACCGGCGCCAGCCGCTTCAGCAGCGGCCGTCCGGCGATCTCCAGCAGGTCGAGCGCCTCCTCGTCGGGCGAGAGCGAGGTGCGCAGCGTGCCCGCGGGCCGCACGTCCTGCTCCGGGGCCGGCACCGCGCTCAGGTGCCGCTCCTCCTGCCCGCCGCCCTGCTCCGAACCCTGCGCCGAACCCTGCGCCGAACCCTGCGCCGAACCCTGCTCCGGGCCTCGGCCTTGATCCTGCTCCCGGTCCTGCACCCGGTCCTGCTCAGGGCCCTGCGCGCGGTCCCGGTCCGGTGCGGCGTCCTGCTCCTGGAGCGGGCCGACCTGCTCCACCGTGGACTCCGACAGCAGCGCCGCCAGGTTCCCGGCGAACCTCTCGATGAGCCTGCCGCCCACCTCGGCCATCACGCCCCGCCCGAACTGCGCGGGCCGGCCGGTGACGTTGAACGAGGTCTCCACGGTCACCAGCGTCGCCTCGCCGGCGGGCCGCATGCGCGCCTTGACCGTGGCCGAGGCCGTGCCCGAGCCCCGCGCCTCCTTGCCCGACGCCTGGATGGTGAGCGCGTAGGAGTCTTTGTCGACGTCCTCGAACCTGGCCGAGCCCCGGTAGGTGACCGTGATCGGGCCCACCTTGACCTTCATCCTGCCGGTGAACTCGTCGCCCTCGAAGATGTCCAGGGTGGCGCCGGGCAGGCAGGGCGCCACCCGCTCGACGTCGAGCAACACGGCCCAGGCCTGCTCGATCGGAACCGGAACCGTGAACTCGTGCTCGAACCGCATCGCCATCGATCCGCTCCTCTCCCGGATGCCTGTGACCCTACGTCGCCACGGGGGCGCCCCGGAAGAGGCGCCCCCGCCACAGCTCAGGGCGATCCGGCCGCCGCGCGGACCGCGCGGTGGGTCAGGACCCTGGCCAGGTGCCGCCGGTAGTCCGGCTGCGCGTGCAGATCCGCCGGCGGCGAGCTGCCGGCCGCCGCCTCCTCGCACGCCTGGCGCACCTGGTCACCCAGCTCCACGCCGCGCAGGGCCGCCTCGGCCGCGTGCGCGCGCAGCGGCGTCGCCCCCATGTTCGTCAGCCCGATCCTGGCCTCGGCGATCGAGCCGTTGGAGCGCTTGACCGCCACCGCCACGCCGACGACGGCCCACGCCTGCGCCGTCCTGACGAACTTCTCGTAGTGGAAGCCCCAGCCGGGGCCGAGCTTCGGGATCTTCACGCCGGAGAGGATCTCGCCCTGCCGCAGCGACGTCTCCAGGTAGTCGACGAAGAACCGCGCCGCCGGGATCTCCCGCTCGCCCTGCGCCGAGGCCGCCACCAGCACGCCGTCCAGCGCCAGCACCGCGGCCGGCAGGTCGGCGGCCGGGTCGGCGTGCGCCAGCGAGCCGCCGAACGTGCCCAGGTGCCGGGTGGCCGGGTCCGCCACGTGCCCGGCGGCCAGCGCCAGCAGCGGGCAGGCCGCGGTCACCAGGGGAGAGCGCATGACCTCGTCGTGCGTGGCCAGCGCGCCGATGAACAGGTGGTCGCCCCGGTCGTGCACGCCCTTCAGCGCGTCCAGCCGGCCGATGTCGATCAGCTTCGACGGGTACGCCAGCCGCAGCCGCAGCAGCGGCATCAGCGACTGGCCGCCGGCCAGGACCTTGGCGTCCTCGTCCGAGCCCAGCTCCGCGCACGCCTCGGCCAGGGAGTCCGGCCGCACGTAGTCGAACTGCGCGGGAATCATCGCCGCACCCCTTCCGCTCCCAGGGCCCGCCAGACCCGTTCCGGCGTGCACGGCATCCTGACGTCATTCACCCCGTACGGGCGCAGCGCGTCCACGATCGCGTTGACCACCGCCGGGGTCGAGGCGATCGTGCCCGCCTCGCCCACGCCCTTGACGCCCAGCGGGTTGCTGGTCGCCGGGGACTCGGTCCTGTCCAGGGTGAAGTCGGGCAGGTCGGCGGCCGACGGCAGCAGGTAGTCGGCCATCGTGGTGGTCAGCAGGTTGCCGTCGGCGTCGTAGACGGCCTCCTCGAACAGCGCCTGCGCCACGCCCTGCGCGATGCCGCCGTGGATCTGCCCGTCCACGATGAGCGGGTTGACCACCTTGCCGACGTCGTCCACCGCCACGTACGAGCGGATCCGGACCATGCCCGTCTCGGTGTCCACCTCCACCGCGCACAGGTGGGTGCCGTGCGGGAAGGAGAAGTTCTCCGGGTCGAACGTGGCGTCGGAGTCGAGCCGCGCCTCCACCCCCTCCGGCAGGTCGTGCCCGGTGAACGCGGCCAGCGCCAGCTCCTGGAGCGTCTTCTGCGACTCCGTGCCGCGCACCCTGAACGCGCCCGCCTCGAACTCGATGTCGTCGGGCGAGCACTCCAGCAGGTGGGCGGCCAGCCGCCGGGCCTTGTCCCGGACCTTCTCGCACGCCTTCAGCACCGCGATGCCGCCGATGGTCAGCGAGCGGGAGCCGTAGGTGTCCAGGCCCTTGGGGGCGATCGCGGTGTCGCCGTACAGGACCGAGACGTCCTCGAACGGCACGCCGAGCGCGTCGGCCGCGATCTGGCTCCACGCCGTCACGTGGCCCTGCCCGTGCGGGGTCGAGCCGGTGATGACCTCCACCTTGCCGGTGGGCAGCACCCGCACCGAGCCGTGCTCCCAGCCGCCCGCCCCGGCGTTGTTGCTGCCGAACCACCGGGACGGGGCCAGCCCGCACATCTCGGTGTAGGTGCTGACCCCGATCCCGAGCTGCACCGGGTCGCCCTTGTCGCGCCGGTCGGCCTGCTCGGCGCGCAGCTTGTCGTAACCGAACAGCGCCGTCGCCCGGTCCGTGGCCGCCTCGTAGTTGCCGGAGTCGTAGGTCAGGCCGGAGATGGTCGTGTACGGGAACTCCTCCTGCCTGATCCAGTTGCGCCGCCGCACCTCCAGCGGGTCCATCCGCAGCTCGGCGGCGAGCTCGTCCATGATCCGCTCGATGCCGAACGTGGCCTCCGGGCGGCCCGCGCCCCGGTAGGCGTCCGTCGGCATCTTCGTGGTGAACACGCCCGTGCAGGCGAACTCGTAGGCGTCCATCTTGTAGATGGCGTTGAACATCTGCGCCCCGAGCAGCGGCACCGCGGGCGTCAGCAGCGCCAGGTAGGCGCCCATGTCGGCGAGCAGCCGGACCTGGAGCCCGCGGACGCGCCCGTCGGCGTCGGCGGCCAGCCTGATGCGCTGGATCTGGTCACGGCCGTGGTGGACCGTCAGGTTGCCCTCCGAGCGCGACTCGGTCCACTTCACCGGCCGGCCCAGCTTGCGCGCCAGCAGCAGGCACAGCACCTCCTCCGGGGTGACCTGCAGCTTCGAGCCGAACCCGCCGCCCACGTCGGGGGCGATCACCCGGAGCGTGTGCTCGGGCACCCCGGTCACCATGGCGAGCATGACCTTCAGGATGTGCGGGATCTGCGTGGCCGACCACATCGTGTACGTCTCGCCGTCGGTGTCGCACAACACCGACCGGGGCTCCATCGCGTTGGGGATCAGCCGCTGCTGCACGTAGGTCCGGTCGATGACCACGGGCGCGTCCCTGAAGGCGGCCTCGACGTCACCGTGCGTGGAGGTGAAGTCGAAGGCCCGGTTGCCCGTCTCGTGCACCTTGGGGCTGTCGCCGGCGAGCGCCCGCTCCATGTCGAGCACGGCCGGGAGCGGCTCGTAGTCGATCTCGATGGCCTCCAGCGCGTCGGCCGCGCGGTACCGGTCGGTGGCCACCACGCAGGCCACCGCCTCGCCGACGTAACGCACCCCCGAGACGGCCATCGGCGGATGCTCGGGGATGACCGTGTCCGCGGCGCGCGGCCAGGCGCACGGCAGGCTGCCCTGCTCGGCCGCGAAGTCCTGGCCGCTGAACGCCGCCACCACCCCCGGCAGGCCGCGCGCCCCCGACACGTCGACCCTGCTGATCGCGGCGTGCGCCATCGGGCTGCGCAGGAACATCACGTGCAGCAGGCCCGGCCGGGTGAGGTTGTCCGTCCACCGCGTGCGCCCCGTCAGCAGCCTGGCGTCCTCCTTGCGCCGGCGCGGCCTCCCCACCTCCTGGACGCTCATGGCGTGTTCACCGCCTGACCCATCTCCTGCGCGCCCCTGCGCACGGCGCGCACGATGTTGCAGTAGCCCGTGCAGCGGCAGAGGTTGCCCTCCAGGCCGTGCCTGATCGTCTCCTCCGACGGGTCCGGGTCGTCCCTGAGCAGGTCGATCGCGGCCATCACCATGCCGGGCGTGCAGTAGCCGCACTGCAGCGCGTGCTCTTCGTGGAAGGCCCGCTGCATCGGGTGCAGGTCGCCGTTGGCGCCCAGGCCCTCGATGGTGACGACGTCACGGCCGTCGGCCTGCACGGCCAGCACCGAGCAGCTCTTGGCGCTCTTGCCGTCGAGCATGACCGTGCAGGCGCCGCAGTTGCTGGTGTCGCAGCCGATGGGCGTGCCGGTCTTGCCCAGCCGTTCTCGTAGCAGGTGGACGAGCAGGAGCCGCGGCTCGACGTCCTCCTCGTACTTGATCCCGTCGACAGTGACGGTGATTCGGGGCATACGTCCTCCCTCAGGAGCAGGGGAAAGGCGGACACTCCGAACCTACGCCGGTGTTTGTCCCGGTCAAGGGGCACCGATCACGGACCACGGCGACGCCCCGCCGCCGGACCGCCCGTCACCCGCCCGGAACGGCCTGCGCCACGTGCCGAAGACCGCCCGTCACCCGCCCGGAACGGCCTGCGGCACGTGCCGAAGACCGCCCGTCACCCGGCCGGAACCGGCTGTGTCACTTGCCGCGGACCACCCGCGCCACGATCGCCACCAGCCCTGCGAAGGCCAATCCCAGCACCATCACACCGACCAGGACCAGCGGATCCCTGATCGCGCGTGTCACTACCAAAATGCCCAGAACGACGAAGAGCAGGCCGCTCAGCAGGGCCATCCAGTCGGTCCTGTGCAGGCGGCGGGGCCGCTCCACCTCACGCGGCACGCCGCACCTCCATGTCGCCGACGCCGCCCCGCAGGTTCAGCACGATCGTGGCGACCTTGCCCTGCGGCTCGACGTCCGGCTCCAGCACCTTGTCCACCCGCATGTCCACGCCGCCCCGCAGCGACTGGTCGAGCACGATGTCCCCGACCTTGTTCGTGGCGTGCACCTCGATCCTGGCCGTCGGCGGCACGATCACCACCAGCTCACCCGCCGAGACCGCGGCGTTGAACGTCACCTTCGCCCCCGGTGGCAGCTCCAGCTCCGACAGGTCCAGCATGCCGTCGCCGATCCCCACGTCATAGAGCCTGCTCGCCTCCGCGAGGCTGGTCGGCGCCCACTCCGCCGAACCGATGTTCCTGGGCACGCCGCCGAGCATCAGCCCCATGCCGACCACCAGCGTGATCGCCGTGCCCGCGGCCACCAGCCCGGCGCCCCGGCCCCACCAGGCCGCGACGAGCAGGCCGGCGCCGATGGTGATGAGCATGGCGCCGCCGACGATGGTCGGGCTCACTCCGGCGGCCGACCTGGCTTGGACGGCCACGACGATCCCTCCAATGATCAATGCCAGCAGAACGGTGATGAGGCCGATGAACGACTTCGGCCGCCGCTTGCGCTCCCGCTGCTGCGGGACGGCGCGGCCGTACAGGGCGGGGTCGTAGGGCGAGTAGCCGCCCGGCCCGCCCGGCCTCCTGGACGGGTCCAGCGGCCGGTACGGGCCGTGCGGCGCGAACGGCTCCCCGTAACCGGAGTAGTCGACGGCGGTCGACGGGCCGGGACGGTAGGCGGGCCGCTGGGGCTCCTGAGGCGCCTGCGGCGGCTCGTACGGCTGCTCGTACGGCGGGACGGCGTGCTGCGCGGTCACCGCCTCGGGCGACACCCGCTCCTCGTCCGGGTGCTCGGGGGGTGCCAGGAAGGCCGCCTCCCGCATCTCCCGATCGGCCTCCCGCCGCTCCCGCGCCGCGTCGGCGTCCCGTCCTGCCGGGTCCGCGGCGGGGGCCACGCGCGGGGGAGCGGCCTCCTCGACGGCGGCGGCCTCCTGGTGAGCGGGGGCCTCCGGCGGGGCCGGCTCCTCGGGGCGGGCGGGCGCGGACACCTCGTGCACCGGCGTCGCGACCTGGCCGGGCGCGGCGGCCGGCGTCTCGGGACGGGGCACGGCGGTGGTCGGCGGGGCCGGCGTCTCGGGACGGGGGACGGCCGTGGTGGGCGGGGCCGGATGCGGGGCCTGCTCGGGGGCCTGCGCGGGGGCCTGCTCAGGGGCCGGTCCAGGGGCCGGTCGCGGGGCTGCGACGGGCGGGGCGGGCGCGCCGGGCGCCTGGGGAGCCGCCTCCCTGGTCTCGTACGGCGTCGCGCCCCTGGCCGCGTACGGCGCCGCCGGCGGCCACGAGTCGCGCCGCCTGCTCAGCCGCTCGGGCATCGAGCGCACCAGCCCGCGCAGGTCCACCCCGTTGGCGTGGGCGGCCAGCAGCGACACGGCCAGGAACACCGCGGCCACCAGCGTGCCGCCGTCCAGCCAGACGGTCGCCAGGTTGATCGCGAGCCCGAACCCCAGCACCGCCGTCAGCAGCGCCATCACGGCCTCGGCGTCGAAGTCGCGCCGCGTCCACTGCTCGATGATCCCCGGCCGGCCGTTCGGCTCCTTCATCAGCAGGAACGCCGCGAGGTAGAGGAACAGCCCGATGCCGGAGCCCAGCAGCAGCACCGCGAAGCCCACGCGGAACACCACCGGGTCGATGCCGGTGTGCCGCCCGAGCCCGGCGCAGACCCCCATGAGGAAACGCCCTTCAGCGCTGCGGCGCAGCTCTCGGTGGGGGGCGGCCGGTCGCCTGGGCGGAGCTTCTGTCATGCCCCCTATCGTGGCCCCGCGCGCGGTGTGCACGCATCCGGGACACCCCTGACCCGACCCGGGGGTTGTTCCCTGATGCCCGCATGGCCCGCGACGTGTGACTATGGCCATGTTATGGCAGACCAGAAGACACTCGCCGAGCAGAGCGGCGACAGGCCCTATCGGCGGATGATGCGCCCCCAGGAGGGGCGCCTGCTCGGTGGTGTCGCGCAGGGGCTGGCGACCCAGCTCAAGCTTGATCCCGTGGTGATCCGGCTGATGTTCGTGCTGCTCACGGTGGTGGTGCAGGGGGCCGGCGCGGTGGCGTACGCGGTGTTGTGGATGGTCACGCCGCGCCAGCCGTACGAGGGGCCGCCGCCGCAGCGGGACTGGAGCCAGCTCGCCGCGTTCAGCGCGATCGGGATGGCGTTGTTCGCCTTCGGCTGGCTGACGGGGGCCAGCCAGGGCGGCATCGGCATGCTGCCGTTCGCCATGGGCGGCATCGGCGCGCTGATCCTGTGGCAGCAGGCCGATCCGGAGCGCCGCAAGACCTGGGTGAGCGGCGCGTCGCTGAGCATGCGGAAGAACCGGGTCCGCACCCTGCTCGGCATCGTCCTGGTCGTGATCGGCGGGGCCGGGTTCCTGGCGGCCGAGGGGGAGCTGCCCCAGATCAGGGACAGCCTGATGTTCACCGTCGTCGTGGTCGGCGGCCTGGCGGTCATCGCCGCGCCCTGGCTGGCCGGCCTGTGGAAAGAGCTGCAACTGGAGCGGCGCGAGCGCATCAGGCAGGAGGAGCGGGCCGAGGTGGCCGCCATGGTGCACGACTCGGTGCTGCACACGCTCACGCTGATCCAGCGCGTGGCCCACGACCCGCGCGAGGTCTCCCGGCTGGCCCGCTCGCAGGAGCGCGAGCTGCGCAACTGGCTCTACCAGCCGGCCCAGGACGCCGACGCCACGCTCGCCGCCGCCGTCCGCCGGATCGCCGCCGAGGAGGAGGACGCGCACGGCGTGCCCATCGAGGTGGTCTGCGTCGGCGACATCGACCTCGACCCGGCCGGGAAGCTGGGCGCGACGCTGAAGGCCTCCCGGCAGGCGATGGTGAACGCGGCCAAATACTCTGAGAGTCCGTCCATCTCCGTCTATGCGGAAGTCGAGGGGGAAGAGGTCACGATTTTCGTGAAGGATCGGGGCAAGGGGTTCGACCTTGAGGCGGTGCCGCTGGACAGGATGGGGATCAGGGAGTCCATCATCGGGAGAATGGAACGTCACGGTGGCGCGGCCCGGATTCGCACCGAGCCGGGCGAGGGCACGGAAGTGATGTTGACGATGAAGGTGGAGAAGGCATGACGCGCGTACTGATCGTTGATGACCACCGGTTGTTCCGATCGGGCGTGCGCGCCGAGCTGGGCGACTCGATCGAGGTCGTGGGCGAGGCCGAGGACGTCGAGACGGCGGTGCGGGCGATCGCCGAGCACCAGCCCGACGTGGTGCTGCTCGACGTGCACATGCCGGGGGGCGGCGGCCAGGAGGTGCTGCGCCGGGTGCTGGGCTCCGGCTCCCAGGTGCGCTTCCTCGCCCTGTCGGTCTCCGACGCCGCCGAAGACGTCATCGGCGTGATCAGGGGCGGAGCCCGCGGCTACGTCACCAAGAACATCAGCGGCAAGGAGCTGACCGACGCGATCCGCCGGGTGGCCGAGGGCGACGCGGTCTTCTCGCCGCGGCTGGCGGGCTTCGTGCTGGACGCGTTCGCCTCCTCCGAGGCGCCGTCCATCGACCCCGAGCTCGACTCGCTGACGCAGCGGGAGCGGGAGGTGCTGCGGCTGATCGCGCGGGGCTACGCGTACAAGGAGATCGCCAAGGAGCTGTTCATCTCGGTGAAGACGGTGGAGACCCACGTGTCGTCGGTGCTGCGCAAGCTCCAGCTCTCCAACCGCCACGAGCTCTCCCGCTGGGCCACCGCGCGCCGGCTGGTCTGAGTTCTCGCCCTCTTCTTTTTACGCGTTCTTCTTTCACGCGTTCTTTTACGCGGTGCCGTGGTCCGCCACCCGCCGCACTTCGGCGCGGGGCCCTCCAGGAAACGCCCGCTGACCCTTCACCGCCGGCCCGCCGCTACGCGAGCCCACGTTGCCCGACCGCGTGGCGTCCCCGAGCCCGATCGCGGGGCGTTCCGGCGTCTGATCGCGTGGTGTTCCAGGGGCCGGTGGGGTTTCAGGCTGTCCGGGGGTGATCGTCCGGTTTCTGCTTGCCAGACTTTCCGGACATGAGGCTCGTCGCGCTCCATCTGCTCATACATCCCGCTTAGCGGGATTTAGCGGTTTTTGGACCGTTACAGGATAGTTATCGGTCATCTGCCTACGAATCAGGGCGCTCAGTTGTCACACAAGGAGGTAGTCGAAAGCACTTAGTCCAGGAGTAACCCCTTGAAGCGCGTCACCCGGATGCTTCCGGCACTGGTGGCACTGGTCGCCGCGACGGCGTGTGCGGCGGAGACCGTGCCCGCCCCGCGAGCCCAGGCCACCCCTGCGGCCCAGGCCGCCGCCGTCGTCGTGCCCGCCGCCGTCACCCCGGCCCCGTCCCCGTCGGCGTCCCCCTCCGCGGCCCCGGCGAAGAAGATCAAGCTTCGCATCGCGGACATCACCCCGATGGGGGAGAAGACCGAGAAGGTGGGCGTCGGGTTCCCGATCATCGTCACCTTCGACCGCGACGTGAAGAACAGGGCGGCCGTGGAGGCGCTGCTGGACGTCGAGTCGGAGGAGCCGGTCGAGGGCGCCTGGCGCTGGGTGTCGGCCCGCAAGGTCATCTACCGGACGAAGACGTACTGGAAGCCGTACCAGAAGGTGCTGTTCACCGCGCGGCTGTCGGAGCTGCCCGGCAACGAGGGCGCCAAGAACGTCTCCCGCCGGTTCGCCGTGGGCGCGAAGAACGTCTCCGTGGTCGACACCCGCAAGCACACGATGAAGGTCTACCGCAACGGCAAGCTGGCCAAGCGGATCCCGATCAGCGCCGGCAAGGGCGGCCTGATCAGGAACGGCGTGGACGTCTACCTCACCACCAGCGGCGTGCACCTGACGATGGGCAAGAAGGCCGTCGAGACCATGACCTCCTCCTGGATGGGCGTGACGGACCCGAAGGACCCGCGCTACTACAAGGAGGAGATCCCGTGGGCGGTGCGCATCTCCGACAGCGGTGAGTACGTGCACCAGAGCGCCGGCTACTACCAGTACCTGGGCCGGTCCAACCAGAGCCACGGCTGCGTGCGCGCCACCCCGGCCGGCGCGAAGTGGTTCTACCAGATCACCCAGCGCGGCGACGTCGTGAAGATCACGGGCACCAAGCGCAAGCTCCAGTGGAACAACGGCTGGAGCTACTGGCAGCTCAACTGGACCCAGTGGAAGAAGGGCAGCGCCCTGAAGAGCTGACGCACCCGGACCCTGGTGGGCGGCGCGCGCCGAAGAGCCGGCGCCGCCCGGAGACGAGGGGGCCGCTCCCGCGACGGGAGCGGCCCCTTTCCGCGTCATGGGGACACCGCGCCGGACGTCATGGGATATCGCCTCGGACATCAGGGGGAGATCGCGTCAGACGTCAGGGGGAGATCGCGTCGGACGTCATGGGGGACATTTCGCCGGGCTTTCATGGGGACATCGCGCCGGGGGAAACGGCGGGGAAACGGGCTGCCTGTTTGCATCTGTCGCGGCTCGAACCCCATCGAACCCGTCGAGAGGAACCCCATGACGTCGCAACCTCCCGCGCCCACCCCCTCGCGCCGTTCGGCCCTCGGGCTGCTGGGCGGCCTCCCGCTGGCGGCCGGCGGCCTCCTGGCCGCGCCGGGAGCCGCCGGGGCGGCCACCGGCGGCCCCGCGCGTTCCGGCCCCATCCCGAAGGACCTGCGGCCCGGCGGAGCCTTCGACCGGTACGTCAAGGAGCTGGCGGACAAGGACGAGTTCTCCGGCACCGTGCTGCTCGCGCACCGCGGCCGCCACGTGCTGGCCCGCGCCTACGGCTGGGCGGACCGGGAACGCGGGGTCCGCAACCGCACCGACACCATCTACGCCCTCGCCTCGGCCTCCAAGCCGTTCACGGGACTCGCCGTCGTGCGGCTCGCCGAGCAGCGCAAGCTCAACTTCCACGACCTGGTGAGCAAGCACCTGGACGGGCTGCCGAAGGAGATGGCCGACCAGATCACCGTGCATCATCTCCTCACGCACACCAGCGGCCTCGGCGACGCCCGGCGGCCCGGCGAGAAGCCGCCGCCGGAGCGGATCCACCACAGCTACGAGGAGCAGATGGCGGCCTTCTGGGAGAACCTGAAGACGTTCGAGCCGGAGTTCACGCCCGGCACGAAGAAGGCGTACAGCAGCATGGGCTACATCCTGCTCGGCGAGCTCGTGGCGAAGGTCTCCGGCATGTCGCTCCAGGACTACGTCCGCCGGCACATCTTCCGGCCGGCCGGCATGGAGGACTCCGCCTACTACGACCGCGGCCAGTGGCTGACCGACGGCCGCATCGCCCATCCGTACATGTATCAGGAGGACGGCACGCGGGTGGACGCCGTCCGCAACCTCGACAAGGGCTCGGTCTACGGCGACGCGGGGCAGGGCAGCAACTCGGCGCGCGGCTGGATGGGCACGGGCGGCGGCAACGGCTTCGCCACCGCCCCGGACCTGGTCCGCTTCGCGACCGCGCTGCAGGAGCACCGGCTGACCTCGCGGCCCTACACCGAGCTCTACGTGAACGGCAAGATCTCCGCCAAGCCGCTCAGGGAGGACCCCTCAGGCAGCGCGCTGCGCGGGGAGACCTTCCAGGCGTACGGGCCGGTGGCCCCCCTCTACAACAACCAGCGCATCATCACCCACGGGGGCGGTGCGGGCGGCATCTCGACGAGCTGGTCCATCTACCTCGACCTGGACTGGACGGCCGTCATCCTGAGCAACTACGACCTGCGCAGCATCGAGCCGATCATCGCCCTGGAGCGCAAGCTGATCACCGGCGCGTAGCCGCCGGAGCCCTCCCCTCCGGGAGGGCCCAGAGGAGGGTCGAGAGCTTCTCCGATGGGAGGGCTCAGAGCTTTTCCAGCGGCGCGTACGCCAGCAGCAGCGTCTTCTCCCCGCCACTGCCGAAGTCGATCTTCACCTTGGTCTTCTCCGCGACCCCGTCCACCGACACCACCGTGCCCAGCCCGAACGCGTCGTGCGAGACCCGGTCGCCGGGCGCCAGCGAGGGCACCTTGCGCCCGCCGCTCCTGCCGCCCGCGGCGGGGGCGGGCTGGCGCGCCGGCTCGCGGCGGGTGGCCGCGCTCCAGGCGGACTTCTCCGGGTCGGTGCGCCAGTCGACGAGCTGCTTGGGCACCTCGTTGACGAACCGCGAGGCGGGGTTGAACGACGGCGCGCCCCAGGAGCTGCGCACGGCCGCCCGCGTGAGGTAGAGCCGCTGCTGAGCCCGGGTGATGCCGACGTAGGCCAGCCGCCGCTCCTCCTCCAGCTCCTTCGGCTCGCCCAGCGAGCGGACGTGGGGGAAGACGCCGTCCTCCATCGCCGTCAGGAACACGACCGGGAACTCCAGCCCCTTGGCCGTGTGCAGGGTCATCAGGGTGACCACGCCCTGCCCGCCGTCGGAGTCGGGGATCTGGTCGGCGTCGGCCACCAGCGACACCTGCTCCAGGAACTCCACCAGCGTGCCCTCCGGGTTGGCCTCCTCGAACTCGGAGGCCACGGAGATGAGCTCGTTGAGGTTTTCCAGGCGGGACTCGTCCTGCGGGTCCTCCGAGGCCTCCAGCTCGGCGCGGTAGCCCGTGGCGACCAGCACCTCCTCGGCCAGCGCCGACGGCGGCATGCCCTCGCCCTTGGCGATCAGCTCCTCGATGAGGGCGACGAACTCGCGCACGGCGTTGAGCGAGCGCGTGGCCATGCCGTACGCCTCGTCGGCGCGGCGCAGCGCGTCCCAGTAGGAGATGCGCTCGCGCGAGGACAGCGCCTCGATCATCGCCTCGGCCCGCTCGCCGATGCCGCGCTTGGGCACGTTGAGGATGCGCCGCAACGAGACCACGTCACCCGGGTTGGCCAGCACCCGCAGGTAGGCCAGCAGGTCCTTGACCTCCTTGCGCTCGTAGAAGCGCACGCCCCCGACCACCTTGTACGGCAGCCCGGTGCGGATGAAGATCTCCTCGAACACGCGTGAGGCCGCGTTGGTGCGGTAGAAGACCGCGACCTCGCCCGGCTTCACGCCCTCCTCGTCGCTGAGCCGATCGACCTCCTGGGCCACGAACATGGCCTCGTCGTGCTCGTTGTCGGCCACGTAGCCCACGATCTTGGGCCCGTCGCCCTGGTCGGACCAGAGGTTCTTGGGCTTGCGCGACTCGTTGCGCGAGATCACGGCGTTGGCGGCGGCCAGGATGTTCTGGGTCGAGCGGTAGTTCTGCTCCAGCAGGATGGTGCGGGCGTCGGGATAGTCGCGCTCGAACTCCAGGATGTTGCGGATCGTCGCGCCACGGAAGGCGTAGATGGACTGGTCGGCGTCGCCCACCACGCACAGCTCGGACATGTCGGAGCCGGTGCGCACCAGCTCGCCGTCGGTCGTGCGCAGCTCGGGGTGCCCGACCAGCTCCCTGATCAGGATGTATTGCGCGTGGTTGGTGTCCTGGTATTCGTCGACCAGCACGTGCCTGAAGCGCATCCGGTAGTGCTCGGCCACCTCGGGGAAGAGCTGGAACAACGTCACCGTGTTCATGATGATGTCGTCGAAGTCCATCGCGCCGGCCTCGGTCAGCTTGAGCTGGTAGGCCTTGTAGGCCTGCGCGAGCGTCTTCTCCAGGTGGGAGCCCGCCCGGTCGAGCGCCGTCTCGTAGTCGACCAGCTCGTTCTTGAAGTTGCTCACCTGAGCCGAGAACGAGCGCGGCGGGTAGCGCTTCGGGTCGAGCTCCATCTCCCTGCACACCATGGCCATGAGCCGCTGCGAGTCGGCCTGGTCGTAGATGGAGAAGCTGGAGGGGAACCCGAGCCGCTTGGCCTCGCGCCGCAGGATGCGCATGCAGGCGCTGTGGAACGTCATCACCCACATCGCCTTGGACCGCGGCCCGACCAGCTTGTCGATGCGCTCCTTCATCTCCTTGGCGGCCTTGTTGGTGAAGGTGATCGCCAGGATCTCCCCGGGGTGCACCTCGCGCTCGGCCAGCAGGTAGGCGATGCGATGCGTCAGCACCCGCGTCTTTCCCGAGCCCGCCCCCGCCACGATGAGCAGTGGACTGCCATGATGGATCACGGCCTCGCGCTGCTGCGGGTTGAGGCCATCGAGCAAGGGGTGGTCAACAGAGACTTGGGTCGGCACCCACCTAGGTTAAGACGCTCCACCGACAAACGGCGCCCGGAATGCCGCCGGCGGGGTGCCGGTTGTCCTCCGAAGAAGGTCCAGAAGGGGGAGCCATGCTGCCTGACAGCGAGATCGACCGCGTGCTCGTCGTGACCGCCCACCCCGACGACGCCGATTTCGGCTCGGCGGGAACCGTGGCGCTGTTCGTGGACAGAAAGGTTCAGGTCACATACCTGCTGGTCACGGACGGTGACGCGGGCGGCAACGAGCGTACGCTGGACAACTCCGGCATGGCCGACCTGCGCAGGACCGAGCAGCTCGCCGCCGCCAAGGCGGTCGGGGTGACCGACGTGCGCTTCCTCGGCTACCCCGACGGGCGGGTGGTGCCCTCGCTGGAGCTGCGGCGCGACATCACCCGCGTGATCCGCCAGGTCCGGCCCGACCTCGTCATCACCCACCACCCCGACCGCAACTACCAGTTCATCGCCCCCAGCCACCCCGACCACCGTGCGGTGGGCGGCGCGGCCCTGGACGCGGTCTATCCGGACGCGCGCAACCCGTACGCGTTCCCGGAGCTGGTCAAGGAGGAGGGGCTGGAGGCGTGGACCGTCCGTGAGGTGTGGCTGAACGGCGGCTCCACCCCCAACTACTGGGTGGACATCACCGAGACCATGGACCGCAAGCTCGCGGCCCTGCAGTCGCATGTGAGCCAGGTCTCCCACGTGGAGGGCTTCGCCGACTTCGTCAGAAGCCGCTTCGCGGCCTGGGCGCAGCAGGCCGGCTTCGGCGAGGGCCACTACGCGGAGGGCTTCCAGGTCGTCCCCACCGCCTGAGCCATTCGTCCCGGCCGCCCTCGCACCACCGCGAGACGAGGCCGCCCCCGCACCACGGAAAGGTGCTCGCACCGTCCGGCCTCGTGACCCGGACGGTGGTGGGCATACCTCTCAGGAACGGACGCTGGATACGTCCAGGTACGGCAGCCGGCGGCGTGAGTCCCGCGGCTGTGCGGGGCCATCAGCCCGGGCGTTCCGGCCGGTCAGGGGATCGAGCCGGGCGGCACCACCCAGAGCGAGGGCTGCCCGGTCACCTCCGAGATGATGTCGAAGGCGTGCCCGTAGTGCAGGATCGTGGCCCCGTGCACCTCGGCGCAGGCGGCGATCAGCAGCTCGTTCGGGCCGATGCCGCGGTGCTGGGAGATCTCGACGAGCTGCCGCTGCACGGCCATGGCCCGCGCCTGCACCTCCTGATCGAGCGGCAGCAGGATGCACTGCCGCTGGGCGTGCAGGATGCGCTGGTAGTGGCCGTGGTCGCGGGCGCTGTAGAGCACCTCCAGGTCGATGATGCTGCAGGTCGCCACCGCCCGCGCGGCGTAGAGCGGCTGCAGCGCCTTGGCGATGACGTCGCTGACCCGGATGCGGGCCAGGGCGCTCTTGTCGAGGAGGTACATCAGTCCCGTCGTTGCCACGCATGCTTCGTGATCTCCGGATCCAGCAGATCCGGGCTCCCCTCCGTGCGCCAGAACGCGAACGCCCTGATCGCACCTGCCCTTTCCGCGTCCCTGCCGATGACCGCTCGCAGCGCGGCGTGGACCGTTTCTCTCATGGTCGGCGTACCAAGCCTCTGCTGGGCCGCTTCCAGGAGCTCCTTGTCGATGTCGATTACCGTACGCATGCAACACCACCTCCGTGACCTCCGGGCGTGAACGAGATTCCGTGATTTCGGGTACGCACATACCTCAAACGGCGCGGCCTTGAGATGAGGCGTCCCGGAGACGGTAAAGCCTGAGCAAGACCAGGCCACGGGGATGTTCGGGGACCGGGGGAGAAAACACTGCCGCGAGGCGAAAACCTTCATCCCGCACAAGCCGTTGATCCACCCGGGGCCGCCGCGCCGATCACGTACTGTGGCCGCATTCCATACCCAGCCAGGACGAACCCTCCCACCACCGCCAAGCCCCCTCCCGAAGCCCTCGCCCGGCGCAGGGGCCGGCGGTGCGGGTCGCCGGCCGGGTGCAGCCGGTGGGTGCTGCCGGTCGGGTGCTGCCGGTCGGGTGCTACCGGCTGGGTGCGGGGGCCGGGTCGGGCGGGGCGGGCTCTGGGGTGGCCGAGGTGGGGCCGGGGCCGGCG
>NZ_JOAG01000017.1 GCF_000725485.1 Nonomuraea candida
CAGGCCCTACAACCCCCATCAACACGGCGCTGCAGCCGCCCTTACCAAGCAAACGACCGAGCATGTTCCAGCGTGAGGTTGACACAGGGGGTGTCATCGGGCTACCTCCTCGGGGTCGACGTCACGCAGCAGACCGGCCAGTTCGGGGGCGAGGGCACGCAGGCGGCCGAGCGCGTGGCTCGTCTGGCTCTTGACCGTGCCCGCCGAGCAGCCCAGCAGGCCGGCGGTCTCCTCGACGCTGCGGTCCTCGTAGTAACGCAGCACCAGCACGGCCCGCTGGCGCGGCGTCAGACGCATCAGCGCCCGCTGCAGCGCCATCCGCGTCAGGCTCTCGTCGCCGGGGTCGCCCTGCTGCCCGGTCTCCGGGAGTGACGCGGTCGGGGTCTCCGCGCGTAAGCGCCGCCGCCAGGAGATGTGCTCGTTGACGAGGGCCCGGCGCACGTACGCCTCCGGGTTGCCCCCGGACAGCCTCCGCCAGTGCCTGGCCGTCCGCATCAGCACGGTCTGCAGCAGGTCCTCGGCCTGCGGGGCGTCGCCGGTGAGCAGGTACGCGGTGCGCATCAGCGATCGCTGGCGCGCCCGTACGAACTCCCTGAAGCCCTCATATGGGTCCATGCGTCTCCTCTCACCCGACTATCAACGCGACGGGGCCCGATCGCGTTGGAAGCCGGTGGGGCGGCGCGTGGGGCATGATGGCGAGGTGGGGGACTTCGTGATCAGGGTGCTCGCCGTCGTGGCGGCGTTCTTCCTGCTGCCCGCCGTGCCCGCCGTCGCGGCGGCGGACGACGACAGGATGGAGAAACTGTTCACCTTCAGGGACGCGCGGATCACGGAGTCGAGCGGGCTCGCCGTGTCGCCGACGCACGACGGCGTCTACTACACGCACAACGACAGCTCGGCCACCCCGACCTTCTACGCCGTGGACGGGCAGGGGCGCACGCGCGCCACCTTCCAGCTGCGCGGCGCGCAGGCGCGCGACTGGGAGGCGATGGCCGCGAGCCGGGACCCGGCGACCGGCCGGGGCGTGCTCTGGTTCGCCGACATCGGCGACAACCTCGACGGGGCCTGGCCCGACGTCTCGGTCTACAAGGTGATGGAGCCCGCCACGCTCGCCGACGCCACGCTGCCCGCCGTCCGCTACCGGTTCCGGTACGCCGACGGCGCGCGCAACGCCGAAGGGCTCATGGTGCACCCCAAGACCGGGCGGCTCTACGTGGTGTCGAAGGAGTTCGCCGGCTCGGTCTACGCCGCCCCCAAGAGGCTGCGCGCCGACCGGGTGAACGTGCTGCGCAAGGTGGCCGGCGCGCCCCTCATGGCCACCGACGCCGCCTACGCGCCCGACGGCTCGTCGTACATCGTCCGCACCTACTTCTCGGCCACCCTCTTCCGCCCCGACGGGCAGACGATCGCCAAGGTCACGATGCCGGAGCTGGAGCAGGCGGAGTCGATCGCGTACACGCCTGACGGCAAGTCCCTGCTCACGGGCACCGAGGGGGCGCGCAGCCCGGTCTACCGGGTGCCGATCCCGCAGGACTCCACGCCCACGCCCACGCCCACCCCGAGCCCGGCCAAGGCCGAGGACGACAAGGAGAGCGCGGCGGCCGAGGACTCCGCGGGCGGCGGCGGGCTGACGGGCACGGACATCCTCATCTGGCTCGCCGCCGCCGCGGCAGCCATCGGCGTCATCACCTTCCTGGCCCGCCGCACCCGCTGAGCCGCGGCGCTGCCCCGCCACCCGCCGTTCCCGGCCTGGGGTCTGCCCCGCCGCCCGCCGTCGCCGGGCGGAGGTTTCCGGCGCTCGCTCCCGCCGGGGAGGGTGGTTCCCCCGCGCGGGGGAGTGACGGCGGGCGGGCCGTCCCTAGGGTCACGGGCATGGACATGGTTCACGCTGATCGTCGGCGGCGCTGGCCGGCGTACGCGGTGGCGGTGCTGTTCCTCGGCTACGCCGTGGGGAAGGCCGCCTTCGCCCTCCAGCGCCGGCTCGGCTTCCCCGGCGGCCCGCCCGTCACGGCGGCCGAGACCGAGAGCTACTTCCTGGACGCGGCCACCGCCCAGTGGCTGGCCGCCGCGTCCGGCGTGCTGGGCGCCCTGGTCGCCCTCGCCACGGTCACGGCGTTGGGCCGCAGGCTGCCGCGCGTGCCGATGCTGCTCGTGCTGGCCGGGATGCTCCTGGCCGTGGGCGGCGGCGCGGGGATCATGATCGTGGACGGGTTCGTCGGCGTCGGCGTGGGCTGGCGGTGGTACCACGGAGTCCTGGGGCTCCTGGTGATCGGGCTCTTCCTGGAGATGACCCGCTCCTACGCGGCGGCCACCGGACGCGCGCCGGGCCGGCGGGGGCTCACCGGAAGTGGCGCATGGTCGCGGTGAACAGGTCGCCGCGCAGGGCCTGCTCGACCACGGCGACGGAGCGGGCCAGCCGCACCAGCCGCGGCCCCTCCTCGCGGTAGACGTCGAGCACGGACTGGACGGCATGGGGCGGAAGGTGGCCCTTGAGCTCCACCGCCGCGCTCCGGTAGCCCGCCCTGGCGGCCTCGACGGCCGCGTTCACGTGGTGCGCGGCCATCCTGGCCAGCGCGATCGGATGACGTTTCAACACCTCGTGGGCCCGGTAGTCGGGCGGCACGGCGTCGAGCAGCCAGGCCACGGCCGAGGTCTCCCAGTCGGGCACGCTGGGCGGACGAACCTCCGGCGGCCACTCCGGCGGCAGATACATACGGTCATCGTACATAGGTTCGATTACCCTGAGGGAGGGTGCTCCCCGGTGGACGCGCGGGTGCATGGCGCCAGGCGGACCGGCCGTTTACGATCACCAGGAGCTTCCCGTCCACGACGATCACCTGGAGGCCGTGGTGCCAGGCGGTGCCTCTCTTTCGCGCACCTGCGCGGCGCCTTCCACACCTGGGACGCAAGGCGCTGACGAGGGGAGAGCCCGACCGTTGAGCCGTCACTGAGCCCCCGTACGGCGGCAGGGCGCGCGTTTGATCGTCCAGATATGGCGGGGAGGGCTGGTAAGTCGGAAAATCGGCTTGTGACGGAGAAGATCGGAGTCGTGGGGGCGGGCGTCGTCGGGCTGGCGGTGGCTCGCGAACTGGCCATCACCCGGGGGGCCGCGGTCACCGTGCTGGAGAAGGAGCCGCGCGTCGGTGTCCACCAGACCGGGCACAACAGCGGCGTCGTGCACGCGGGCATCTACTACCCGCCGGGCTCGCTCAAGGCCAGGCTCTGCCGGGAGGGCGTGGCGCTGCTCAAGGAGTACTGCGCGGCGCACGGCCTGCCGTACCACGAGGCGGGCAAGCTGGTCGTGGCCGCCACGCGGGCCGAGCGGCCGCGGCTGGCCGCGCTGGCCGAGCGGGCGCGCGCCAACGGGGTGCCGGGCATCGCGGAGCTGGACGCGCTGGCGCTGCGCGAGATCGAGCCGCACGCGGTGGGCGTCGCCGCCGTCCACTCGCCGCACACCGCGATCTGCGACTTCCCGGCGGTCGCGCGGCGGCTCGCGCTGGACGTGGCGGAGCTGGGCGGGTCCGTACGCCTCGCGCACCCGGTCAGGGCCATCAGGGAACGGGCCGGCCGGGTCGAGGTGGTGGCGGGCAGGCGCAGGTTCGCCTTCGACCGGCTGGTGGTGTGCGCCGGGCTCGGCACCGACGCGGTCGCCCGGATGGCCGGGGCGCCGGGGGAGGTGCGCATCGTGCCGTTCCGCGGCGAGTTCTACGCGCTCAAGGGCACCGCGCGGGACCTGGTGCGGGGGCTGATCTACCCGGTGCCCGACCCGCGCTATCCGTTCCTGGGCGTGCACCTGACGCGGCAGATCGGCGGCGGCGTGCTGGTGGGGCCGAACGCGGTGCTGGCGCTCGCGTACGAAGGCTACGGATGGTCGAATTTCCGTAATGTTGGGCAAATTATTGGTTGGCCGGGAACGCTGCGCATGGCCAGGACCCACTGGCGCACCGGGGTGAAAGAGGTCTACGGATCGCTCGTCAAGAACGTCTTCCTGAGTGCCGCGCGCCGCTACGTCCCCGGCCTCACCGCCGCTGACCTGGAAAGGGCTCCCGGCGGCGTACGCGCGCAGGCCGTGGCCCGGGACGGCCGCCTGGTGGACGACTTCGTGGTGGACGTGCAGGGCAGGGTCGTCCTGGTGCGGAACGCCCCTTCGCCGGCCGCCACGTCAAGCCTCGCCATTGCGCGGCATATCGCGGGAATTGTCCCAGCACTCGTCCAATGAGGGCATCCTTGGAGGTGATGGAATCACGCCTGCTGATAGTCGAGGACGACCCCAACATCCTCGAACTCCTCGCCGCGAGCCTGAGGTTCGCGGGTTTCGACGTGACCACGGCGAAGAGTGGCCTGGACGCCGTGGCCGCCGTCCAACGACACCGCCCTGACCTCGTCGTGCTCGACGTCATGCTGCCCGACCTGGACGGTTTCGAGATCGTCCGGCGGATGCGCGGCGGCGGACTGCACACGCCGGTGGTGTTCCTCACCGCCCGTGACGAGACCGAGGACAAGATCCGCGGGCTCACGATCGGCGGCGACGACTACGTGACCAAGCCGTTCAGCCTGGAGGAGGTGGTCGCCAGGATCCACGCCGTGCTGCGCCGCACGGCCGGGGAGCCGCAGGCGGCGCCGCCGCGGCTGACGTTCGCCGACATCGAGCTGGACGAGGAGAGCCACGAGGTGTGGCGCGGCGGCAACGCGGTCGCGCTGTCGCCGACCGAGTTCAAGCTCCTGCGCTACTTCATGACGAACGCCGGCCGCGTCCTGTCCAAGCCGCAGATCCTCGACCACGTCTGGGACTACGACTTCCGCGGGGAGGTGGGCATCGTCGAGTCGTACGTGTCCGTGCTCCGCCGGAAGATCGACAACCGGAGCCCGCGGCTCATCCACACCCTGCGCGGCGTCGGATACGTCCTGCGCCTGCCGCCGGGCCCCTGATGCGCGGCATGCCGCTGCGGATCAAGCTCATCGCGTCGATGCTGGCGCTGCTCGGCCTGGGCATGTTCTTCATCGGCCTGGTGAGCGTGTCGGTGCTGCACGGCTACCTGCTCGACCGCGTCGACAGCCAGCTCCACCTGCTCAGCGCGCGCATGGACAAGAAGGTCAGGAGCGACTGGAGGCGCGACAGGGAGACCGGCGAGCATCCCATCCTCATCGAGTCCGACGCGATCGCCCTGGTCAGGGAGCCGGGCGGGGAGTTCGTGCCGATGCTGACCGACCGCGACGTGGACCGCAAGCCCAAGCCCGTCCTGCCGCGCTCGCCCGGCCCGCCCGAGCCCTACACCACCCGCGCCGCCAGCGGAGACGGCGAGTGGCGGGTGCTGGAGAGCATGGTGCAGCGGCGCACCCTGCTGGTCGCGGTGGACCTGGAGGAGGTGGACGCCATCACCCGCCGGCTCGTGCTCATCGAGCTGCTGGGCGGCGGCGGCATCCTGCTCATCCTGACCGTGGTGGGCATCACGATCGTGCGGCGCAGCATGCGGCCGCTGGCCGAGATCGGGCGTACGGCCGAGGCCATCGCCGGCGGCGAGCTGGGGCGCCGGGTGCCCGACGGCGACCCGCGTACCGAGGTGGGCAGCCTGGCCCGGTCGCTGAACGGGATGCTGGCCCAGATCGAGGCCGCGTTCGCCGCCAGGTCCGCCTCCGAGGCGGCGGCCCGCCGCTCCGAGGACCGCATGCGGCAGTTCGTCGGCGACGCCTCCCACGAGCTGCGCACCCCGCTCACCTCCATCCGCGGCTTCGCCGAGTACGCCCGGCAGAACCCGAACGCCGACCCCGCCGAGATGATGCAGCGCGTGGAGAAGGCCGCCGCCCGGATGAGCCTGCTGGTGGACGACCTGCTGCTGCTGGCCAGGGTGGACCAGCAGCGGCCGTTGAAGATGCAGCCGGTGGACATGCTGGCGCTGGCCGCCGACGCCGTGCAGGACGCCCGCATCCTCGCCCCCGACCGGCTGATCAAGCTGGACGTGGTCGGCGGCGCCGCCCTGATCGTCTCCGGCGACGAGGTGCGCCTGCGCCAGGTCGTCAGCAACCTCGTCACCAACGCCATCGTGCACACCGAGCCCGGCTCCCCGATCATCGTGCGGGCCGGGGCGGGCACGGACAAGCTGTTCGTCGAGGTCGTCGACCACGGGCCCGGCCTCACGCCCGAGCAGGCCGAGCACGTCTTCGAGCGCTTCTACCGGGCCGACTCCGCCCGGTCGCGCCGCAACACCGCCGGAGACCGCGGCAGCGGGCTGGGCCTGGCCATCGTCCGGGCGCTCGTGCAGGCCCACGGCGGCACCGTCAGCCTGGACACCTCGCCGGAGGCCGGCTCGACCTTCCGCGTCGAGCTTCCGCTCGCCCTGGAGTGATCCCCTTCGCGCCCGCCGGGCCCTGCCCGCCGGGCCCTGCCCGCCGGGCCCTGCGCGCCGGCTCCGACGCGTCCTTCGGCGCCGAACTCCCACTCGCCTTGGAGTCATCCTTCAGCTAACCCTCAGGCTGCTGCGTCACTCTAAGTAGGTGACGAAACCCGAGGCGCTGATCATGGTGGTGGACGACGAGCCCAGCATCAGGGATCTGCTCTCCGCGAGTCTGCGCTTCTCCGGGTTCGAGGTGCTCACCGCCGCCGACGGTGAGGAGGCCGTGGAGGTGGCCCTGCGCACCTCGCCCGACCTGGTGGTGCTCGACGTGATGCTGCCCGACCTCGACGGGTTCGAGGTGGCCAGGCGCATCGCGGCGCCGGTGCTGTTCCTGACCGCGCGCGACGCCACCGAGGACAAGATCGCCGGGCTGCGGGTGGGCGACGACTACGTGACCAAGCCGTTCAGCCTGGAAGAGGTGCAGGCCAGGATCAGGGCGGTGCTGCGGCGTACGCGCGGGGAGAGCGCGCCCGTCAGCAAGCTCAAGGTGGCCGACCTGGAGCTGGACGAGGAGGCGCGCGAGGTGACGCGCGGCGGCCGGCAGGTGCGGCTGTCGCCGACCGAGTTCAAGCTGCTGCACTACTTCATGGTCAACGCCGGGCGGGTGTTGTCGAAGGCGCAGATCCTCGACCACGTGTGGAACTACGACTTCGGCGGCGACGCGGGCGTGGTCGAGTCGTACGTGTCCTACCTCAGGCGCAAGGTCGACGACGTCGAGCCGCGGCTCATCCACACCCTGCGCAGTGTCGGATACGTGCTTAGAGAGCCGCCGCCTGGTTAGTTTGACCTCATGGACCTGCTGGGCGCGCTGGAGTCGCTGCGGCGGCCGCTGGACCGGGAGCTGTTCCCGCTGGCCGTCGGCGAGGCGGAGGCCGACAGGCGCGCGCTGCGGGAGCTGACCGGGCAGCTCGACGACTATCTGCTGCCCCGGCTGCGCGCCCTGGACGCGCCGCTGCTCGCCGTCGTCGGCGGCTCCACCGGGGCGGGCAAGTCCACGCTGGTCAACTCGCTGGTCGGGGCCGACGTCGCCGAGCCGGGCGTGCTGCGGCCCACCACGCTGGTGCCCACGCTCGTCGTCAGCCCGGCCGACCGCTCCTGGTTCATGGGCCAGAACGTGCTGCCCGGCCTGTCCCGCGCGACCGGCCAGAGCCCCGGCGCGCTGCGCGTGGTGACCTCTCCCGCGCTCGGCGCCGGGCTGGCGCTGCTCGACGCGCCCGACATCGACTCCGTGGTGACCGCCAACCGGGAGCTGGCCGCCCAGCTCCTGGCCGCCGCCGACCTGTGGCTGTTCGTCACGACCGCCGCCCGGTACGCCGACGAGGTGCCGTGGAGCTTCCTGCGCTCGGCCCGCGAACGCAGCACGGCGCTGGCCGTCGTCCTCGACCGGGTGCCCGCCGAGGCCGTCGAGCCCGTCAGCCGCGACCTGGCCCGCCTGCTGGCCGAGAACGGGCTCGATGGCACCCGGCTGTTCACCGTCCCCGAGATCGCGCTCCCCGACGAGAAGGCCCGGCTGCCCGCCGCCTGTGTCGAGCCCGTCTCCGCCTGGCTGACGGGGCTGGCCGCCGACGCCGCCGAACGCGCCCGCGTCGTACGCCAGACGCTCTCGGGGGCGCTCGACAGCCTCGCCACCCGGGTGCCGTCGCTGGCCACGGCCGTCGAACGCCAGCAGGCCGCCTTCGACGGGTTGCGCTCCGTCGTGACCGGCGCGTACGCGGGGGCGATGGCCGACTTCGACGCCGGCCTGCGGGACGGGTCGCTGCTGCGCGGCGAGGTGCTGGCCCGCTGGCAGGACTTCATCGGCACCGGCGACCTCATGCGCTCCCTGGAGAGCCGGGTCGGCCGGCTGCGTGACCGCGTCGTCGGCTTCTTCACCGGGCGGGTGCCGGAGGCCCGGCTCAGGGACGCGCTGGAGAGCGGCGTGGAGTCGCTGATCAGGGGCGTCGCCGACGGGGCCGCGGAGCGGGCGCTGGAGGGCTGGTCGGCCGCGCCCGGCGGGGCCGGGCTGCTCGACCGGCTCGGCGCCGTCGAGTCCGCCCGCCTGGGCCGCGCCTCGGCCGGACTGGGCGGCCGGGCCGAGGCGGCGGTGCGCGGCTGGCAGGGGTACGTGCTGGACCTGGTGCGCGAGGAGGGAGCCGAACGCCGGACCGCCGCCAGGGTGGCCTCCTTCGGCGTGAACGGGGCCGGGCTGCTGCTCATGCTGGCCGTCTTCGCCTCCACCGGCGGGCTGACGGGGATCGAGGTGGGGATCGCGGGCGGGACCAGCGTGTTGTCGCAGAAGCTGCTGGAGGCGGTCTTCGGCGACCAGGCGGTGCGGACGCTGACCGCCCGGGCCCGGGAGGACCTGCGGGACCGCGTACGGGAGCTGCTGGCCGAGGAGTCGGCCCGGTTCACCGCGCACCTGGAGACGGTCGAACCGCCCCGGGGCACGGCGGACGCCCTGCGCGCGGCGGCCCGGCGCATCGAGGCCCACCGCGCCGACCTCCCCGCGGCCGACCTCCCCGCGGCCGACCTCCCCGCGGCCGACCTCCCCGCGGCCGACCTCCCCGCGGCCGGCCTGCCCGCGACCGGGCGGGCGGACGGTGCGGAGGAGAGGCCGTGAAGCTGCTGCGCCGCAAGGAGGGGCCCTCCCTCGACACCCGGCTGGCCGCCCTGCTGGAGGCCGCCGCGCTGGGCGAGGGACGGCTGCCCGAGCAGGACGTGTCCGGCGCGCGGGCGGTCGCCGAACGCGCCGGCGCGCGCCGCGAGCTGTCCCTCGACCACACCGTGGCCGCGCTGGCGGGCGCCACGGGCAGCGGCAAGTCCTCGCTCTACAACGTCCTGGCCGGCGAGGAGCTGGCGGACGTCGGCGTCACCAGGCCCACGACCTCGACCGCCCAGGCGGCTCTGTGGGACGGCGATGGAGCGGGCCCGCTGCTGGACTGGCTGGAGGTCCCGCACCGCCACGCGGCCACCGCCGACGGTCCGGAGCTGTCCGGGCTCGTCCTGCTCGACCTGCCCGACCACGACTCCATCCGCCTGTCGCACCGGCTGGAGGTGGACCGGCTGGTCGAGCAGGTCGATCTGCTGGTGTGGGTGGTGGACCCGCAGAAGTACGCCGACGCGGCCCTCCACGAGCGCTACCTGCGCCCGCTGGCCGGGCACCGGGACGTGATGGTGGTCGTACTCAACCAGGTGGACCGGCTGCCCGCCCCCGCGGTGGAGCGCTGCCTGGACGACCTGCGCCGCCTCCTGGACGGCGACGGCCTCACCGGCATCCCCGCGCTCGCGGTGTCCGCGCGGACCGGGCAGGGCGTGGCGGAGCTGCGCGCGCTGCTGGGGGAGCGCGTCTCGGAACGCAGGTCCTGGTCGGCCCGCCTGGCCGCCGACATCACCACCGCCGCCGGCCGCCTCGCCACGGCGGGGACGGACGCCGGAACTCCGGCGGGGACGGACGCCGGGGCTCCGGCGGGCGGGGCGGGGAAGTGGGCGGCGGGGGCCGAGCGGGCGCTCACCGGCGCGCTGTGCACGGCGGCCGGCGTGCCGCTGGTCGTGGAGGCCGTGGCCAAGGGGCACCGGCACCGCGCCATCGCCGCCACCGGCTGGCCGGTCACCCGATGGGTGCGACGCTTCCGCCCCGACCCCTTGCGCAGACTCCGCATCGGCATCGGGCAGCGGCCGGAAACCGCGCCGGCCGGGCAGGAGGGCCGGGAGGTTGTCGGGCGTACCTCCGTGCCGGCGGCGTCGGCCGTGCAGCGGGCGCAGGTCGAGACGGCGGTCAGGGACGTCGGCGAGGCGGCCTCGGCCGGGCTGCCGGGCCCGTGGGCGGCGGCGGCGCGGCAGGCGGCCAGGTCGCGGGCCGGGGAGCTGGCGGACGCGGTGGACCGGGCGGTGGCCACCAACTCCGCCGTCGGCACCCGGCGGCCCCGCTGGTGGCGGGCCGTGAACGCGGTGCAGTGGCTGGTGTTCGCGGCCCTGCTGGCGGGCGTGGCGTGGCTGGGCGTGCTGTTCGCGATGGACTACCTGCGCCTGCCCCAGCCGCCGCTGCCGACCGTCGGCGTCGTGCCGTGGCCGACGGTGCTGCTGGTGGGCGGGGCGCTGGCGGGCGTGCTGATCGCCGCGCTGTCGCGGCTGGCGGCCTGGGCGGGCGGCCGGCGCCGGGCCCGCCGTACGGCCAAGGCGCTGCGCTCCGCGATCGGGCAGGTCGGCAGGGAGCTGGTGCTGGAGCCGGTCCAGGCGGAGCTGGACACGTACGCCCGCTTCACCGAGGCCCTCGACCTGGCCCGCGCCCGTACGTGAGCGGCGGCGGAGCCGGACACGCAGGCCCGCCTCACCGAGGCCCCGACCGTGCTCGTACGTGAAGGCGGAGCTGGACCCCGTAGGCCCGCCTCACCGAGGTCCTCGACCGCGCCCGCGCAGGAGGAGCGGCGTCGCCAGGGCCGCGCCCAGCAGGGCGAAGGCGGAGGCCGCGAGGAAGGGGGAGGAGGGGCCGAAGCCTTCCCCGGCCATCCCGGCGACCGCCGCGCCCACCGCGCCGCCCGCGCCGAGCGAGGTGGACACCCAGCCGAACGCCTCGGCCTCGGCGCCGGCCGCGTACTCGTCCACCAGCAGCGACGACGTCGTCAGCGCCGGGTTGAGCACCAGCCCCCCGGCGAACAGCACCACCCCGACCACCGGCAACGCGCCGGCCAGCGCCGCGGGCACGAGGGCGAGCCCGAGCGCCAGCATCAGCGCCACCAGCCGCGCCTGGACCGCCGAGCCCCACGAGCGCGCGCCGTAGGCGGCGGCCCCCGCGATGCCGCCCAGCGACAGCGCCGCGACGAGCGCCCCGGCCGCGGCCGGCACGCCCTGTGAGGTGGCCAGCGCGGGCACCCCCACCTGCAGCGCCCCGAAGGTGCAGCCGTGCAGCAGCACCACGGACAGCAGCACCGGCATCCGGCGGTCGGCGAAGACCCGCCCTCGCCCCCGCGAGGACGGGCCCGGGCCCGCCTGCAGCGCCCGGGAGAAGGCCAGCGTGCCGGAGCCGGCGGCCGCCGCGACCACGCCCAGGGCCAGCGAGGACGAGGCCACCGCGATCAGCAGCCCGAACAGCAGCGGCCCGATCATCATGGCCAGCTCCTGCACCAGGTAGACGAGGCTGTAGGCGGCGGTACGCCCCTCGTCGCCCGTCCTGCGGCCCCACTCGATCCGCATGCTGACGGAGATCGGCGGCAGCCCGATCCCGGCCACCCATGCCGGCGCCGTCATGGCCCACCACGGCGATCCGGCCCGCGCGCAGGCCAGCAGCGCCAGCAGTGCCGCCACGTGCAACAGGGCCGTGGCGGCCAGCACCGGCCGGGCCCCGCGCCGGTCCATGAGCCGCCCCTGCACGGGCCTGCCCATGCCGCTCCCGACGGAGAACGCCGCCGCGGCCACTCCCGCCAGTGCCAGGGAGCCGTCGGCCTCCTGCACCACCAGGACGATCCCGACGGGCGCGACCTGCTGCGTGAGCTGGGCCAGGAACCCGAGCACGGCCTGCGCCGGGACCCCGGGCAGGGCGAGCAGCCTCCGGTAGGGAAGGCCGTCCGGCCCGTTTCGCGGCATATGTGACACGCTACCCGGGCCCAGGGTGGCCGTTGACCGCTGCTTGGGGAGGCAGGGCACGGAGCAGTCGTTCCCCCGCTGCTCCAGGCTGTTCCCCCGCCGCTCCGGGTTCAGGAGACGGAGCAGCCGTTGACCCGCTGCGACTTCTTGTTGCGGTGGGCGACCTCCTCCTCCGTCATCGGCTCCTCCGCGACGGACAGGGTGGCCACGCCGGGCTCGGTGAGGAATCCGCCCTCGACGTGCCAGTCGGCGGGCGCGGAGCTCATCATGTCACTTCCGTCGTCGTTGCCGACCAGCGCCCTGTTCGAGTACTCGCTGACGCGCACCCCGCGCTCCTTCAGCAGCGGCAGCACCTCCGAGACCTTCTTGTTGAGGTAGGGCACGCACGCCATGGGCTCGCCCTTGGCGTCGAACGTGGTGACGCTCTGGTACTTCTCGCCCGGCCGCGCCTTCCTGCTCACCGCGATTTCGGCGGTGCCGGCGTAGTCCTTCGGGATCTTCACGCCGATGGCGCAGCCGTCCATCCGGGCGCACGGGCCCGGCGGGTAGATGCCCTTGATCTCGTTCACGTACTCGTCGTCCGGCGTCGTGGGGAAGACCTGGCCCTCGAAGGCGGCGGTGGCGGGTATGACGCGCAGGGTGACGTTGAGCCCGGCGGCCCGTAGCTGCTTCTCGTACACCTTCGGGTTGGCGTAGAGGTCCTTGATCTGGATGACGTAGTGGCCGCCTTCCTCCTTGATGTCGAGAGCGGCGGCGGGCGAGACCGGGAGCAGCCACGTGGTGGCCGCCACGGCCCCGGCCGCCAGCAGCGCTCCCGCGGGGATGGCCACCCGCAGGCCCAGCCGCCTGCGGGACCGCGCGGGCTCGGGGGCGGGCGGGCCCGCCATGATCTCGTGCATCAGCTCGCGGGCTCCCTCGCTGACTCCGGTGACGGGAGGCGCGGCGAACCGGGAGACGACGTCGTCGATGTGCTTGTGGCCCATGGTTACTGTCCTTTCGCGAGAGAGACGGCGCGGCTTCCGTAGCCGGCGAGGTCGGGGTCGAGGGCGGCCAGCTCCTTGGCCAGCCGCTTGCGGGCGCGGTGCAGGCGCAGCCGGGCCGCTCCGCGTGAGCAGCCGAGCACCTTCGCGATCTCGGCTCCGCTGAGGCCCTCCCAGGCGACCAGCGAGAGCAGCTCCTTGTCGTCGTCCGCCAGCCGCTGGAACGCCTGCTGGGCCGGGTCGTAGGTGGTGCCGGGCTGGGTCCAGGCCGCGGCCTCCTCGCGCAGCCGGACGGCCAGGGCGATCCTGCGCTCCTCGGCGCGGAAGTGGTTGGCGAGCACGCGCCTGGCGACGCCGTACAGCCAGAGCCTGGCCTCGTCGCCCTGCGGGACGGCGCTCAGGCGCCGCCAGGCCGTGGTGAAGGTCTCCGCGATCACGTCCGCGATGTCGTCGGGTGACCCGGCGCGTCGCCGCACGTAGCTGGCGACGGCGGGATAGTACGCCATGTAGATCTCCTCGAAGCGTTGCTCGGGCTCAGACGGCCCCATGTGGCGTTCCTTCCGATCGGCGAACACATTTGAGGAGATGTCCGGATATGTGGAGGTGTTTCACGCCGTTCCGAGAGATTCCGCGATCGTGCGGAGGGTGGCCAGCAGCGGGCGCAGGAGAGGATGGGCGTCGGAGCCGCGGCGTACGGCGGCGAAGACGCGGCGCTCGGGACCCGGCGTGTGACGGACGACGACGCCCGGCAGCGCCATGTCGCGCAGCGCCAGCCGCGGCACCAGCGCCACCCCGGCCCCCGCCCCGACCAGGGCCACCACGGCGCGGAAGTCGTCGGAGCAGTGCACGAGGCCGGGCGTGAAGCCCGCCTGCTGGCAGGCGAACGTGATCACGTCGTGCACGGGGTTGCCCGGATAGGGGCCGATCCAGGTCTCGCCGGACAGCGAGACCAGCGTGGCCGTCTCGGCGAGGGGATGGTCGCGGGGGAGCACCAGGTCGAACGGCTCGGCGTACAGGGGACGGCGTGACAGCCGCCGGTCGGCGGCGTCGGGCGCGCCCCGGTACTCCACCGCGATCGCCAGGTCGGCCCGGCCGTCCAGCAGCATGGTCAGCGCCTGGTCGCCCTCGGCGTCGTGCACGCGCACGGACAGGCCGGGGGCGGCGGCGCGCAGGGCGGCGATCGCGGGGGAGAGCACGGCGCTGATCGCGGTGGCGAAGCAGGCCACGGTGACCTCGCCCGCCTCGCCCGTCGTGTACGCCGCCACCTCCGCCTCGGCCCGTTCGAGCTGGGCCAGGACCTCGTTGGCGTGGCGGAGCATGATCGTGCCGACGGCCGTGAGGCGCACGCCGCGCCCGTCACGGGTGAACAGGCGGTGGCCCACCTCGTGCTCCAGCGCCACGAGCTGCTGGGACACGGCGGAGGGCGTCAGGTGCAGCGCCGCCGCGGCCGCGGTGACCGTGCCGTGGTCGGCCACCGCGCGCAGCGTGCGCAACCGCCGCGTGTCTATCACGCAGCGAGGATACTGGGTGCCCCGGCTAGCCCCTGGCCTGGACGAACGCCGCCACGGCGCGGTCGACGTCCTGCTCGGAGTGGGCCGCCGAGAGCTGCACCCGGATCCTGGCCTGGCCGTGCGGCACGACCGGGTAGGAGAAGCCGATCACGTAGACGCCCAGGTCGAGCAGGCGCTCGGCCATGGCCCCCGCCTCGGCGGCGTCGCCGATCATCACGGGCACGATCGGGTGGTCGCCCGGCAGGATGTCGAACCCGTTCCTGGTCATCTCGCTGCGGAAGCGGGCGGTGTTGGCGCGCAGCCGCTCGCGGGCCTCGCCTGAGGTCTCCAGCAGGTCGAGGATGCGCAGCGAGGCCGCGGCGATGACCGGGGCGAGGGAGTTGGAGAACAGGTAGGGGCGCGAGCGCTGGCGCAGCAGCTCGCAGATCTCCTTGCGGGCCGCGACGTAGCCGCCGCTGGCCCCGCCCAGCGCCTTGCCCAGCGTGCCGGTGATGATGTCGATCCGGTCGGTGACGCCGTGCAGCTCCGGCGTGCCCCGGCCGGTGGGGCCGACGAAGCCGACGGCGTGGGAGTCGTCGACCATGACCATGGCGTCGTACTGCTCGGCCAGGTCGCAGATCTCCCGCAGCGGCGCGAGGTAGCCGTCCATGGAGAACACGCCGTCGGTCACGATCAGCCGCCGCCGCGCCCCCGACGCCTCCTTCAGCCGCGCCTCCAGCTCGGACATGTCGCGGTTGGCGTACCTGAAGCGCTGGGCCTTGGACAGCCGGATGCCGTCGATGATGCTGGCGTGGTTGAGCGCGTCGGAGATGACCGCGTCCTGGGCGTCGAGCAGGGTCTCGAACACGCCGCCGTTGGCGTCGAAGCACGAGCTGTAGAGGACGGTGTCCTCCATGCCCAGGAAGTCCGACAGGCGGCCCTCCAGCTCCTTGTGCACCTCCTGGGTGCCGCAGATGAACCGGACGGAGGCCATGCCGAACCCCCACCGGTCGAGCGCCTGCTTGGCCGCCTCGACCACCGCGGGGTGGTCGGCCAGGCCCAGGTAGTTGTTGGCGCAGAAGTTCAGCACCTCGCGGCCGGCCACGCTCACCTGCGAGCTCTGCGGGGTGGAGATCACGCGTTCGGGCTTGAGCAGCCCGGCCTCGGTGATCTCGTCGAGCGTCGTACGCAGCTGCTCGCGCACGTTCGTGAACATCAGGCGCTCCTGTCGATGGTCGTGGCCGCTGCGGCCTCGGTCGGCTCGTTCCCCGCCCCCTCGGCCAGGGCCCCCTCGCTCCAGTCGAGGATCACCTTGCCCGTCCGGCCGCTGGCCGCCGTGTCGAAGGCGGCGTCGAAGTCCCGGTAGGAGAACCGGTCGGTGATCACGGGGGAGAGGTCGAGGCCCTTCTCCAGCAGGACGGACATGTTGTACCAGGTCTCGTACATCTCGCGGCCGTAGACGCCCTTGATCGTGAGCATCGACGTCACGACCGTGGACCAGTCGACGGCGAACTCCTCGGCGGGCAGCCCCAGCATGGCGATCCTGCCGCCGTGGGCCATGCTCGCGATCATGTCGCGCATCGCCACCGGGCTGCCGGACATCTCCAGCCCCACGTCGAAGCCCTCGCGCAGGTGGAGCCGGCTCATGCCCTCGGCGATCGAGGAGCGGGAGACGTTGAGCGCGAGGGAGACGCCGAGCTTGCCGGCCAGGTCGAGCCGCTCGTCGCTGACGTCGGTGATCATCACGTTGCGCGCGCCGACGTGGGTGGCCACGGCCGCGGCCATCAGGCCGATCGGGCCCGCGCCGGTGATCAGCACGTCCTCGCCGACCAGCGGGAAGGACAGCGCGGTGTGCACGGCGTTGCCGAACGGGTCGAAGATGGCCGCCACGTCGGGGTGCACGGGGACGCGGTGGACCCACACGTTCGAGGCGGGCAGCGTGAGGTATTCGGCGAAGGCGCCGTCCCTGTTGACCCCCAGGCCGACCGTGTTGGCGCACAGGTGCCGGCGGCCGGCCATGCAGTTGCGGCACTTGCCGCACACGATGTGGCCCTCGCCGCTGACCAGGTCGCCGACGGAGATGTCCTCGACGCCGGGCGCCACCTCGACCACGTGGCCGGAGAACTCGTGCCCGACGATGAGCGGCAGCTCCAGCGTGTGCCGGGCCCAGTCGTCGAACTTCCGGATGTGCAGGTCGGTGCCGCAGATGCCGGTGCGCAGCACCCGGATCTTCACCTCACCGGGCCCCGGCGCCGGCTCCGGCACGTCCACCAGCCGCAGACCAGGCTCGGCCCTCTCCTTGACCAGCGCTTTCATGCCCCTCACTTCCCCCAGAAAGAACCTAACGCACTGTGCCCGCTCCGCCCGGGACCTGTCCATCGAGGAGTTCTTAAGTGCCCCCACAGCTCTGCTTCACGCGGCCGTTCTGCTTCACGCGGCCGTGCCGAAGGAGCCGAACGGCGGGAACCCGGCGACGCGGGCGGACGGCGAAGGAAGGGCGGACAAGCCGGCGCCCGCCGCACGGGCCAGGCGTGCGACGGGCGCCGTTCGGGGCGTGACCGGGTGGCCGGGGTCGCCGGCCGCGGGCGGGCCGGCGCGGTGGGGTCAGTGTTCGGCCTGCTCGGGCTTCTTGTCCAGGTCGGGGAAGGGAGACGGCTCCTTGGCGGCCTGGGTGAGCTGCCGGGGGCCGTTCGGGCTCTCGGCCTCCTGGGCGTCGGCGACGGCCTCCGCCGCGGCCTCGGCCGCCTTGGCGGCCTCTTCCTCGGCCGCCGAGCTCTCCGGGACCTCCTCGCGGGTGGCCGACGAGCGCGGCAGGGCCTCGGTGAACGCCTTCGAGACCCCCTGCAGCGCCGAGGTGACCTCGCTGGGGATCACCCAGAACGTGTTGCCCTCGCCCTGGGCGAGCTGCGGCAGCACCTGGAGGTACTGGTAGGCCAGCAGCTTGGGGTCGGGGTCGTTGCGGTGGACGGCCTGGAAGACCTGGTCGATGGCGCGCGACTGGCCCTCGGCCTCCAGGATGGCGGCGGTGCGCTGGCCCTCGGCGCGCAGGATGCGGCTCTGCTTGTCGCCCTCCGCCGTGAGGATCTGCGACTGGCGCTGGCCCTCGGCGTTGAGGATGGCGGCGCGCTTGTCGCGCTCGGCCCGCATCTGCTTCTCCATCGCGTCCTTTATCGTCTTCGGCGGGTCGATCGCCTTGATCTCGACGCGGTTGACGCGCAGCCCCCACTTGCCCGTGGCCTCGTCGAGCACGCCGCGCAGCTGGCTGTTGATGGTGTCGCGGGAGGTGAGCGTCTTCTCCAGGTCCATCGAGCCGACGACGTTGCGCAGCGTGGTGACCGTGAGCTGCTCGACGCCGGTGATGTAGTTGGCGATCTCGTACGCCGCCGCCCGCGGATCGGTGACCTGGAAGTAGAGCACGGTGTCGATCTCGACGACCAGGTTGTCCTCGGTGATGACCGGCTGGGGGCGGAAGGAGACGACCTGCTCACGGAGGTCGATCATGGGATAGACGCGGTCGATGTACGGGATGACGAAGTTGAGACCCGGCTTGAGCGTGCGGTGGTAGCGGCCGAGGCGCTCGACGTTGCGGGCACGGGCTTGCGGGACGATCCGGACCGCTTTGAGCAGGGTCATCACGGCGAAGAGTATGACGAACAGTCCGACCAGCAACAGCGGGTCCATGAGTCACTCCCGGGGATATACGAGGGCTGTCGCCCCTTCGATCTCGATGATGTCGACGGTCGCCCCCGCGGGGATCACCAGGGTCTCGTCGTAGGCGCGCGCCGACCATTCCTCGCCCCCGACGCGCACGCGACCGTCGCGCCCCGTCACCTCGGACACGACGTAGGCGGGTTTCCCCACGAGCGCCTCCACGCCGAACCGCTGCAGCGGCGGCTGCTTGACATGGCGCATGGCGATCGGCCTGAGCACCAGCAGGCCGCCCGCCGAGGACAGGGCGAAGAAGAGTAACTGCAGGGGGACGGGCAGTCCGAGGGCCGCGGTCCCGGCCGTCAGCAGGGCGGCGACACCGAGCAGGCCGAGCGAGGCGGTGAGCGTGAATATCTCGGCCACGCCGAGGACGACTGCGAGGATTACCCAGATGATCCATTCATCCATGTCGGCCCTCCTGTCAAGACAACGGGCCCGTGTCCGCGTGTGGTTCCCCCCAACCTCCACCGTAGTCCGGATTTCAGCGCTTCGGCACCCTTCCACCTGCGGCGTCGATTTTCACCAGCGCGCTGCCCTGACGCCATTTCTCCCACGGCAGTTGCCAGAAACCCCATCCGTTGTCCCATTCGAGGGGGCGGCTGGTGCCGGTGATCGTGACGGGGTCGCCGCGCAGCGAGGTGTCGTAGAACCAGGCCGCCTGGTCGGGTCGGGCGTTGACGCAGCCGTGGCTGACATTTGACCGGCCCTGGGCCCACAGGTTGTCCTTGGCGTGCACGTATTCGCCGCTGTCGGAGATGCGCACGGCGTGGTCGATCATCAGGTCGTAGAAGCCCGGGTCGCCCTTCTCCCGGCCCGGCGAGATCATGCGGACCGGGTGGCCCTTGTCCATGGTCAGATGCACGCCGCTGGTCGTGGTGTATTCGACGGTGGTGGCCATGCCGGCGCTGATGGCCATGCGCCGGGCCACCGCGCCGTCGCGGTGGACGAGCATCTGGTGGGTCCGGGTGTCGATGGTGCTGGTCTGCCTGCGGCCGACGGTGAAGGAGAAGGTGGAGTCGACGGCGCCGTAGAGGCCGTCGCCGGCGCGCACGCCCGCCAGGTGCGCGGTGACCGTGACCTGCTGCCTGGGCGTCCAGAACCGCCGGGTGCGGTAGATCACCCGGGTGTCGCCGATCCAGCGCCAGGCGCCCTCGACCGGCTCCTCCGCGGTGACCTCCAGCGCCCGCTCGACGGCCGCCCTGTCCTCGATCGGGGCGTCGAAGTCGATGATGACGGGCATGCCGACGCCGACCGTCTCGCCGGGCAGCGGCGCGGTGCCGGCCACCTGGAACGTCCTGGCGGCGGCGCGGGTGCGGACCCGGCCCATCGCCACGGTGGCGGGCGCGCCCTGGCGGGTGGCGGTGGCGGTCACCGTGTATTCGGCCGCGGGCTTGAGCGTCCAGTCGGTGCGCCACGTCGTCCGGCTCGCGTCGAGCCGCCCGGGGACCGGCTCGCCGTCCTGGTAGACCAGCACCTGGCTGAGCGTGCCGCCCTGCGCGGTGACCACCAGGCCGCGGTCGGGGCGGGCCCGCTTGGAGTCGAACGGCGGCCAGACCCGCACGACCGGCGGCGCCCCCGTGGGAGCCTCGGGGACGGAGCCGCAACCGGCAAGAAGGACGCCGCAGACCAGGAGAAAAGCGACATGGAACATCGCGGCGCGCCACATGGGACTCCTGCTTTCCGAGGGAAGGGGTGTTCCCAGGGTAGCGGTGAGTCACATCGCAAGCACGTCGAGTCACTTATCCGACAGTTCCGGAAACCTCCCCGAGGGACAGCCCGCCGGCGGTGGCGCGGATGGTCACCGTGTCGCCGTCCTGGAGGAACGTGCGGGTCTCGCCGCCCGCCAGCTTGATCGGCTCGGCGCCGTTCCAGGTCAGCTCGATGAGCGAGCCGCGCTCGTCCGGCTCGGGGCCGGAGATCGTGCCGCTGGCGAACAGGTCGCCGGTGCGCAGCGAGGCCCCGTTGACCGTCATGTGCGCGAGCATCTGGTCGGGTGTCCAGTACATCGCCGAGTACGGCGGCCGCGCCACGACCTCCCCGTTGAGCAGGATCTCGACCGTGATGTCCAGCCCCCAGTCGCCCTGCCGGCGCAGATAGCCGAGCGGCTCCGGGTCCTGGGCCCGCCCGGGGATCCTGGGCAGCGCCTCCAGCGGCGTGACCCAGGGCGAGACCGACGTGGCGAACGACTTGGCCAGGAACGGCCCCAGCGGCACGTACTCCCACGCCTGGATGTCGCGCGCGCTCCAGTCGTTGACCAGCGTCACCCCGAACACGTGGTCCTCGAACGCCCCGGCGGGCGAGCCGGGCTCGGTCGGCACGCCCACCACGAACCCCAGCTCGGCCTCGATGTCGAGCTTGCGGCACGGCCCGAACTCCCCGGCGCCGAGCTGCCCCCGCGGCCGCTTGACCGGCGTGCCGGACACCACCACCGTGCCCGCCCGGCCGTGGTAGCCGACCGGCAGGTGCCGCCAGTTGGGCTGCAGCGGCTCGGAGCCGGGGCGGAAGATCCGGCCGATGTTGCTCGCGTGGTCGATCGAGCAGTAGAAGTCGACGTAGTCGGCCACCTCGAACGGCAGGTGCAGGCACACCTGGTCGAGCGGGATCAGGTGCCGCTCGGTGACGGACAGGTCGCTCGTCAGCTTGTTCCTGATCAGCGTCCTGGTGTCGTGCCAGGCCGCGCGGCCCCTGGCCATGAACGGGTTGAGCGACGGGGCGGCGAAGACCTCGTCGTGCAGGGCGGGGGCCAGGTCGAGCACCTTGTCGCCGTACCGGACGCCGACCCTGGGCTGCTGCCCGGGGCAGGAGAAGACGCCGTACGGCAGGTTGTCCACACCCCAGCTCACGTGTCCTCCTCGATCAGTCCGAGCGTGCGCAGGTCGTCCAGCGGCGCGGTGGTGTTGCACGAGCCGTAGCTCACCAGCAGCCGCCGGGCCCGCCGCGCGGTCTCCTCCGGCACGGCGCGGGCCAGCCGCACGAGGTGCCCCACGTCGGTGGTGCGCAGCGCGGGCGCCGGGTCGCGCCCCTCGACGGCCTCGCAGACGGCCAGCAGCAGGTTCAGGAACCCGTGGCGGTCCACGCCGAGCGAGGGGTCGAAGTGGCGCACGGCGTGGTGCAGCCCGGCCGTGGCCTTGAACGGGATGTCGTTGTCGGCGCAGGACCTGATGAACTGCCCCAGGTGCTCGACCGGCGGGAACGCCTCGGCCGTCTCGCCGCCGCAGCGGACCTTCAGCCCGACGTTCTCCGGCAGCTCGACGGCCATCTTGCGGGGCGGTACCTCGGCGAACAGCCGCACGCCGGCCGGCAGGTCGAGCCGCTGGACCAGCTCCGTCACCGACACGTCGGCGGGCAGGCGCGTCTCCACGTAGTCGACGGGCAGGTCGGAGAAGTCGGGCAGCGTGCTGGTGTCGAGGATCAGGCCGATCCGGCGCGGCCGGTAGTCGATGCCGCGCAGCCGGTCGATGCGGCTGGCCGGGCAGAGGAAGCGGTGGGTGAGGACGTCGCTGCCGCGCTCCAGGTCGCGCCGGTTGCGGGCCAGGGCCTCGTCCATGTGCAGGGACGTCGGCGGGAACAGGCCGGCGTCGTCGACCAGCGCGGTGTACAGGCTCGTGGCCGGGCCGGTGCTCATCGTGCCCAGGTCCAGGCGTATCCGGGGTCCTCGCAGGACAACGCGCCCCTGCCGAGGTCGAGCGGGCGGAAGGTGTCCACCATGACGGCCATCTCGGTGGTCGTCGTGACGCCGCGCGAGACCGCGTCGATGACCGCCTCCACCGCGCCGGGCTGGGGCCCGTGCGTGAAGCCGGCCGGATGCAGCGAGACGGACCCGACGTCGATGCCGGAGCCGGCCCGCGCCGAGTAGTCGCCGCCCACGTAGAACATGAACTCGTCGGAGTCCACGTTGTGATGGTTGTACGGGATCGGCACGGCCTCGGGATGGTAGTCGAGCGGCCGCGGGCAGAACGAGCACACCACGAACCCCGGCCCCTCGAACGTCTGGTGCACCGGCGGCGGCGCGTGCGTCTTCTTCACGATGGGCTCGAAGTCGTTGATGTTGAACGCGTACGGATAGAGGTAGCCGTCCCAGCCGACCACGTCGAAGGGGTGGTGGCGGTAGACGAGCCTGGTCAGCCCGCCGCGCGTGCGCACCAGCACCGGCACCTCCTCGCCCTCGGCGAGGAACGGCTCGGACGGGGCCCGCAGGTCGCGCTCGCAGTAGGGCGCGTGCTCCAGGAACTGGCCGTACTGCGACAGGTAGCGCTTGGGCGGCCTGATGTGCCCGGACGCCTCGATGGCCAGCACGTTGACCACCCCGTCGGGCACCCAGCGGTGGATGGTGCCGGTCGGGACGATGACGTAGTCGCCCTCGCCGGCCTCGATCACGCCGTACGTGGACTCGAAGCGCACCCGCCCGCGCTGGACGTATACGCACTCGTCGCCCATGGAGTTGCGGTAGAGGTCGCTGGGCTGGTCGCTGGTGGCGTACGACAACCGGACGTCGGCGTTGCCCGCCAGCAGCAGGCGGCCCGTGATCAGGTCGCCCGCGCTGAGCAGGTCCTGCGTGCGGAAGTGGCGGGGCGAGAGCGGCAGGTTGGGCTCCAGGCGCGCCTCCACGGACGGCGTGACCGCCTCCGCCTTGATGATGGCCGTCGGCAGGTGGCGGTGGTAGAGCAACGAGGAGTCGGACGAGAAGCCCTCCTCGCCCATCAGCTCCTCCGCGTAGAGACCGCCGTCCGGCCGTCTGAACTGCACGTGCCGTTTGCGCGGCACCTCTCCCACGACCCGGTAGTGCGGCATCCTGCCCCTCCGTCCCTGTCCTATTATCGGACGAGCATGTCCTATATTTGTGAATACCGTCCGTCATCGATGGGCAGATGTCAACCCAGCGCGGCGGCCAGCTCCGCGGCCGCGGCCACCACGCGTGGCCCCGCGGACTCCTCCAGCGGCCCGAACGTCACCACCCCCACCGACGCCTCCAGCCAGGGCAGTCCGGTCACCGGCGCGGCGACGCCCCGGGCCCCCTCCTGCAACTGCCCCTCCGTGACGAAGTAGTCGTGCCCGCCCTCGCGCAGCGCCAGGATCGCCCGCCCCGCCGCGCCCTTGGTGAGCGGATGGCGCGAGCCCTCGCGGTAGGCCACGTGCATGTCGGTCCACGACGGCTCCACCACCGCCACGGCCAGCCCGTCGTCACCCTCGGCCACGGTCAGGTGCGCGGTCGCGCCCACCTGCTCGGCCAGCCGCCGCAACGTCGGCACCGCCGCCGCCCGCAGCAGCGGCTGCACGGCCCGGGCCAGCGCCAGCACCCCGAACCCGAGGTGCACCCGCCCCTCGGCGTCCCTGCGCACGAACCCCTCGCCCAGCAGCGTCGTCAGCAGCCGGTAGACCACGGGCCTGCTCAGCGACAGCTCCCCGCTCAGCTCGGTCGGCGTGCGGCCGCCCTTGCCGTCGGCGAGCAGTCTCAGCAGGCGTAGCCCGCGTTCCAGGGTCTGAGCGGATTCAGCGGCCATGAGCACGATTATGGAGTGACGCTGCGCGGTTGAGGGGGTACGTATCGGCGTAGAAGAGCCGGGGGGTAATGATGCGGCAAAAGTGGGTTCTCCTGCTTGCCGGGCTGGCCGTGTGCGCCCTGACCCCTGCCCTGCCCTCGATCACCACCACGCACATGGCGCAGATGTCGCGCCAGACCCCGCTCTCGCCCGCCGACCGGAGCCTGGTGTCGGACACCTTCTACCTCACCGTCGGCATCGAGGTCAGCCAGTGGCTGCTGCCCACCGTCAAGGGCGCCACCTTCCGGCCCGCCTACCTCGCCGTGGGGGTCAGGCTCGACCAGGGCGGCCGCCTCTACGGCAGGCCGCAGCGCTCGGGCACCTACGTCGTCCCCGTCCAGGTCTGCTCGGCCGAGACGTGCCGGCAGCAGGACGTCACGCTCGTGGTCCTGGCCAACGTGCCGTGGGAGCCGCGCGAGCTGACCTTCCCCGGCAAGGCCGGCACCCCGCTGGACGGCGAGATCGGCATCAACGGCGGCCCGGCCGGCGTGATACCCACCTTCACGGTGACCGACCACGACAAGGTGCCGCAGGGCGTCAGCATCGGGCCCGACGGCCACGTGGGCGGCGTGCCGGCGGCGCCGGGGCTGGCGGAGGTGCCGGTGCGCATCTGCGTGGCGGGCAACTGCGCGGGCGTCGTCGTCCGCCTCATCATCGTGTGACTGGCATCGTGTGACGGCATCCTCGTGTGACGGCATCCTCGTGTGACGGCCGCCCCTTGTGGCGCGGCCCGTTCTCCGGTCACCGTGGATCCATGAAATCGGTCATTGTGGTCGGAGCGGGTATTTGGGGGTCGTCGCTGGCGTTGCGGCTGGCCGAAACCGGCTGGCGCGTGACGCTGGTCGAGCAGCACAAGCCGGGTCACGTCCGGCAGTCCAGCGCGGGCGAGACGCGGCTGCTGCGCTGCGCGCACGGCGCCGACGACTGGTACGCCCGCCTCGCGTGGCAGGCCAGGGACGGCTGGCGGCGGCTGGGCGAGCGGGCGGGCGAGGAGCTCTACCTGGAGGCCGGCATGGTGTGGTTCGCCGGGACGCCCGACGGGTGGGAGCACGCCAGCGCCACCGTGCTGAAGAACCTGGACATCCCCTGCGAGGTGCTGGACCCGGCAGACGGGGGCCGGTTCTTCCCCGGCTTCCGCGGCGACGACCTCAGCTTCCTGCTCTGGGAGCCGCACGCGGGCGTGATCAGGGCCAGGCGCGCGACCCAGGTGACCGCGGCGCTGGCGCGGGCGGCCGGGGCCCGGCCGGTCAGGGCGCGGGCGACGCCCGTGGCCGGCGGGGCGGCGGCGGTGGAGATCGACGGGGAGGTGCACCGGGCCGACCGGGTGGTGTGGGCGTGCGGGGCCTGGCTGCCCGCGCTGTTCGACGGCCTGCCGATCACCGTGACCAAGCAGGACACGCTGCACTTCGCGGCGCCGCCCGCGTGGTCGGTCCCCGAGACGCCCGCCTGGGTGGACCACGGGGCCTCGGCGTACGGGCACGGCGACGTGGACGGGGTGGGCATGAAGGCGACCTCCGACGCGGAGGGGGCGCCGTACGAGCCCGAGCACGGCCCGCGCGTGGTGGACGCGGTCAGCGTCGAGCGGGCCAGGAGCTACCTGGCCCGCAGGTTCCCCGGGCTGGCGCAGGCGCCGGTGCTGTTCAGCCAGGTCTGCCAGTACGCGCTCACGCCCGACGCCGAGTGGCTGCTCGCCGAGGTCTCGCCCGGCGTGTGGCTGCTGGGCGGGGACTCGGGGCACGGGTTCAAGCACGCGCCGGCGCTGGCCGGATACGTGGCGGGCGTGCTGGACGGCGCGTACGGCCCCGAGCCGCGCTTCGGCCTGCACGACCGCGTCCCCAGCCGCGGCCTGCGCACCAGCGGCCGGGTGGGATAGGCCGCCCCCGCCTCGGGGCCGTGCGGAGGCGACCGGGCGGGGTGAGGTGTTCCCTACCGGAAGTCGGGGGACGGCGGGCATGCCCCGGAGGGGCCCCGCGGCGGAGACTTCAGTGGTCAGCAACACTAACTGGAGGCCGCAATGACCAGCGTCACCGAACTTCGTGAGACTTCCCGTGAGACCGCCACGCCTCCGCCCGTCGTGCAGACCGCCGCCACGCTGTGGTTGTCGGCGGTCGCGTTCGGCGCGTTCGAGGCCGTGCTGATGGTCGGCACGATGCTGTACGAGGGCGCCGCGCCGCTCGGCCTGCTGCCGGGCGCCGGGTTCCGGCTGGCCGTGTTCGCCGGGGCGATCTTCCTGGCGCTGCGGCTGAGGCGCGGGGCCAACTGGGCGCGCTGGACGCTGGCGGGCACGCTCGGCGTGTTCGGCACGATCTCCCTGGTGAAGGAGCCCGTCGAGTACCTGCTCGCGGGCGGCTCGATCGCCGAGGCCGCGGCCGGCCTGGACACCGTGGGCTGGCTCTTCGCCGCCAGCCGGATCCTGCACGTGGTGAGCGTGCTGGGCGCGCTGGCCCTGATGTTCCAGCCCAGGGCCAACGCCTACTTCAGGTCGGCCTGAGCCGCCCGCGCGCCGGGCGCGCGCATGGTGCGCACCGCGGGGGACAGCAGCGCGAGCAGCGTGGCCACCACGACGATGACGGCGCAGCCGAGCAGCGACTCCTCGGTGCCGAACCAGCCCGCCGCGGGCGCGGCCAGCAGCAGCCCGATGGGGCCGAACATCAGCGACCCGAGCATGTCGTACGAGCTCACCCGCGACAACGACTCGGCCGGGATCTCGCGCTGGATCGTGGTCTGCCAGAGCACGCCGAACACGTCGAAGCACACGCCCAGCACGAACGCCCCCGCCACGATCGCCCACAGCGGCGCGTCGAGCCCCAGCAGCACGTACGGCAGCGCGGACGGCAGGCACAGCAGCACCCCCACCAGGATGGGCCGCCGGGGCCGCAGCCGCAGTGACACCAGCACCCCGGCCATCGTGCCGACGGCCTCGCCGGCCAGGAACGCCGACCAGGCCGCCGGGCCGCCGAGGCTCTCCTTGGCCAGCAGCGGGCCGAGCACGCCGTGCCCGGCCTGGAGGGCCATGACCAGCAGGGAGAACTGCGCGACGACCACCCAGAGCCACTGCCGCGAGCGGAACTCCCGCCAGCCGTCACGCAGGTCGGCCAGCATGGAGTGGCGCTCGCCCCTGGGCCGCTCGCCGGGCGCCATCCGCAACATCGCGATGAGCAGGCCGGCGACCGCGAACATCGCGCCGCTGACCGCCAGCGCCCAGCCGCCGCCGACCAGCACCACCGTGCCGCCGCCCAGCACCGCGCCCGCCACCCGCGAGGCGTTCGCGCCCATGCCGAGCAGCGCGTTGCCGGTCTGCAGCCGGTCGAGCGGGACCACCTCGGGGATGATCCCGGTCAGCGCCGGGAACGTGATCGCGCTGGCCACCCCGGCCAGCGCCGCCGCCACGATCAGCGCGGGCAGCGGGGCCCAGCCGGTGAGCAGCATCGCGGCCAGCGCGAGGAAGCCGGCCGCCATGAGGAACTCGCCGGTCATCATCACCCGCTGGCGCGGCAGCCGGTCCGCGATCACACCGCCGACCAGCATGAACAGGATCATGGGCAGCGACTCGGCGGCGAGCACCGCCGACAGGGTGAAGGCGGTCGCGCCGGGCAGGTGGAGGATGCCGAACGCCAGCGCCACGGGGGAGAACGCGCTGCCGAGCACGGAGATGGTCCGGGCCGTCAGCAGGAGGGCGAACCGGCGGTCCTTGAGCAGACCGAGATCGCCAAGATAGCTGTGCACCGGCGCGAACCCCCTGGAAAAGCGGCAAACTCCGTTATTCTGCCGGACCTCGCGTGCCATGTCGTGTGCTTATTTATTGTCACGCGGGTAACAAGATCGACCGCGGAATGTGCCGGTGTTTGGCAAGAATCGTGCCGGTCGTCTCCCGTAATTTGCTAGGTCCCTGCTGGCGGCGAGGGGACCAGGCATGCGCGAGACGCTGATCGCACGGGTGGCCCGGTGGGCCGGGGAGATCCCGCAGGCGCCCGCGTACACGTTCGTCGATCACCTCGGGGACGGCGCGCGGCACACGCTCACCTGGGCCGGGGCCGATCTGCGGGCCCGCGCCCTCGCCGTGCGGCTGCGCGAGCTGGCCGCGCCGGGCGACCGGGCGGCGGTGCTCGTGCCGCAGGGGCTGGACTACGTGGTGGCGATGCTGGGCACGATGTACGCCCGGCTCGTCGCGGTGCCGCTGTTCGCGCCGGGGCTGCCGGGGCACGCCGAGCGGCTGGCCGGGGCGTACGCCGACGCCGACCCCCTCGTCGTGCTGACCACCACCGCCGCCCTGCCCGGCGTCACCGGCTTCCTGGCCGGCGCGCCGGCCCCCAAGCACGTGCTCACCGTGGACACCGTCTCCGGCCTGCTGGCCGACGAGTGGGAGCCCGAGCCGCCGGGTCCCGGGGAACTGGCCTACCTGCAGTACACCTCCGGCTCCACCCGCGCGCCCGCCGGGGTCGAGATCACGCACGGGAACCTCACGGCCAACGCCGCCCAGCTCTGGGAGGTGGTCAGGGCCCGGCCCAGGACCTCGGTAGCGGCGTTGTGGCTGCCGCTCTTCCACGACATGGGGCTGGTCGCCACCGTGGCGATGCCGATCATGGGCGGCAACCTGGCGGTGTTCATGGACCCGGTGGCGTTCGTCATGCGGCCGGTGCGCTGGTTGCGGCTGCTGTCGGAGTTCGCGGACGTGTTCACCGGCGGGCCCAACTTCGCCTACGAGTACACCGCCGCCCGCGTCACCCCCGAGGAGAAGGCCGGGCTGGACCTGTCCGGGGTGCGGGTCATGCTGAACGGCGCCGAGCCGGTGCGGCCGGGCGCGATCGAGGCGTTCGACGCGGCGTTCGCCGGGTGCGGGCTGCGGCCCGAGGCGCACACGCCCGCGTACGGGCTGGCCGAGGCGACCGTCTTCGTCGCCGCGAGCGGGCGGGACGAGCGGCCGGTGGTGACCGCGTTCGACCGCGACGCGCTGCGCGAGGGCCGCGCGGCGCCGGCCGGGACGGGGGCACGCAGCACGCTCGTCTCCTGCGGGCGGCCCCACGGCCAGCGCGTCCGGGCCGTCGGCCCCGACGGGCGGGCGCTGCCGGACGGCGAGGTGGGCGAGCTGTGGGTGCGCGGGCCGAACGTGGCCCGCGCCTACTGGCGCGACCCCGAGCGCAGCGCCGAGGTCTTCGGCGCGACCCTGCCGGACGAAGACGGCGGGGACGGTGATGACGACGCGGGCGATGACCTCGGGGACGGCGGGGACGTCGGGGACGGCGGAGACGGCGGGGGCGGCGGAGACGGCGGCTGGTTGCGGACCGGGGATCTGGGCGTCTGGTACGGCGGGCGGCTCTACGTCACCGGACGGATCAAGGACCTGGTCATCGTGGACGGGCGCAACCACTACCCGCAGGACATCGAGGTCACCGTGCAGGAGGCGCACCCGGCCATCAGGCGCGACCGGGTGGCGGCCTTCGCGGTGCCGGGCGGGGAGACGGAGCGGCTCGTGGTGGTGGCCGAGCGGTCGCGGCACGGGCAGGGCGCCGACCCGGACGAGGTGACGCGGGCGGTACGGGCGGCCGTCCGGAAATATCACGACCTGGCGGTGCACGACTTCGTCCTGACCGAGGCCGGGACCGTGCCGAGGACGTCGAGCGGGAAGATCGCCCGCCGGGCCTGCCTGCGGGCGTACCTGGAGGGCCTGGTCGTCCGAGCCGGCGTTGACTGACCGGGCGCCGGCTGAGCGAACGCCGGCTGAGCGGGCGTCGGCCGGGCGGGCGTCGGCTGAGCGGGCGTTGACCGGGCGGGCACCGGCTGAGCGGGCGGCCGGGCCGGCGCCGGCCGGGTCGACGCTGTTCGGGTCGGTGGGCCGGCTCGTCCACCGGGGCCGGTGGACGGTGCTGGCGCTGACCCTGGCGGCGGCCGTCCTCCTCGCGCCGCTCGGGCTGGAGCTGTTCGGCCGGATGGCGGACGGCGGCTTCGAGGACCCGCGCGCCGACTCCACCACCGCCGCCCGCTGGAACGACGAGTGGTACGGCGGGCACGCCCCCGACGTGGTCGTGCTCTACCGGCACCCGACCGTCAAAGTGCGCGACGCCCGGTACAGGAAGGCGGTGCACGCGTCGTTGCGGGCGCTGCCGGGGGCGCACGTGCGCCGGATGGCGACGTACTGGACGACGGGGTCGGAGAAGATGGTCTCCGAGGACGGGCACGCGACGTACGCGCTGGTCACGCTGAAGGGCGACGAGCAGCGTGCCTACGCGGCGATCGCCGACCGGCTCAGGGACGTCGAGAACCTGCACGTGTCGGTCGGCGGGTCCGTGCCGCTGCTGGCCGAGCTGAACGACCAGACCGCCGCCGACCTCGCCCGCGCCGAGGCCATCTCCCTGCCGGTGCTGCTGGTGCTGCTCGTGGTGGTGTTCGGCAGCCTGGTGGCGGCCGGGCTGCCGCTGGTCGTGGGGCTGCTCGCGGTGCTCGGCGCGCTGGTGCTGCTGCGGCTGCTCACCGAGGTCACCGAGGTCTCCGTCTTCTCGCTGAACGTCGTCACCATGCTCGGGCTGGGCCTGGCCATCGACTATTCGCTCTTCGTGCTCAAGGCGTTCAGGGAGGAGATCGGGCGCGGGGCCACCAACGAGCAGGCCGTCGTGCGCACCCTGGCCACCGCCGGGCGCACCGTGGCCTTCTCCGGGCTGACGGTGGCCACGGCGCTGCTGGGGCTGCTGCTGTTCCCGCAGATGTTCCTGCGCTCGATCGGGCTGGGGGCGGCGGCCGTCGTGCTGGTCGCGATGGTGGCCGCGCTGGTCGTGCTGCCCGCGATACTGGGGGTGCTCGGGCCGCGCGTGAACGCCCTGCGGCTCACGCCCGACTTCGGGCCCGGGAGCGGCGGCGGCATGTGGCACGCGGTGGCGTCCAGCGTGATGCGCCGGCCCCTGCTGTACCTGGTGGCGGTGACCGCCGTGCTGCTCGCGCTGGCGGCGCCGTTCCTGCACGTGACGTTCGGGAACGTGGACCACAGGGTGCTGCCGGCCGGGTCCGAGAGCCGCCGGGTGGCCGAGACCCTCGACCGGGACTTCGCCAGGAACGCCATGGCGCCCATCGACGTGCACGTCCTGGTCGAACGCGCCTTCACCGGCCCGCCCGCCCGGCCGGGGCCGCTCGGCCAGGGGCACACGCCGATCGGCGCCGTCACCCCCGTCTCGCCCGCCGACGTCCGGCCGTTGGTGCGGCGGCTGGAGCGGCTGCCGCACGTCACCGGGGTCGAGGTGGCGGGGCTCTCGCAGGCCGGCGGCGCGGTGCGGCTGGCCGTCCGTTACGACCAGGACCCGATGTCACAGGAGGCCAGGCAGCTCGTGCGGTCGATCCGGGCGCTGGCCCCCGGGCCGGACGTGCGGCGGGTCGTGGTCGGCGGGCCCACGGCCGCGCAACTGGACCTCCAGGACAGCCTGCTCGCCACGCTGCCGTGGATGGCGCTGGTGGTCTGCTCGGTCACCGGGGCGCTGCTGTTCGCGGCGTTCGGGTCGCTGGTGCTGCCGGTCAAGGCGCTGCTGATGAACGTGCTGTCGATCGGGGCGTCGTTCGGGGTGATCGTCTGGGCCTTCCAGGACGGGCACCTGGCCCCGGTGCTGGGCTTCACCTCCACCGGCTCGGTCGAGGCGACCGTGACCGTGCTCATCCTGGCCGTGGTGTTCGGGCTGTCGATGGACTACGAGCTGTTCCTGCTGTCGCGGGTGCGGGCGGAGTGGCTGCGCACCGGGGACAACACCGCCGCCGTGGCCGCCGGGTTGCAGCAGACCGGCGGCGTGATCACCAGCGCGGCGCTGTTGCTGCTGGTGGTGATCGGGGCCTTCACGACGGCGGGGATCGCGATCGTGAAGCTGCTCGGGGTGGGGATGTTCGTGGCGATCGTGGTGGACGCCACGCTCGTGCGGGCGTTGCTGGTGCCCGCCTCGATGCGGCTGCTGGGCGGCGCCAACTGGTGGCTGCCCCGGTCCTGGCGGCGCTTCCACCGGCGCGTCGAACTCCGCGAGACCCCCGCCCCGGCACTGGAGCCCCCGCCACCGGTCGTCGGCTCGCCCGACGGGCCGCCGGATGGCGTCGCGCCGTGGCCGGGGGTCGCGGAGTCACCGATCGGGCCGGTCGGGCCGACCGTGCGGGGGCGGCCGGCCGTGTTCGGGGCGGACACCGACCCCGTGCCGCTGCCCGAGCCGCAGGCCGAGGGCGAGCGGGCCGGGTGGGTGCGGGTGGCGCACCGGCGGACCCGGGTGGTGCGGGCCGACCCGCGGGGCGGATGGACCTGGGTGGAGGTGGACGAGTGAGCGCAGCCGAACAGGCGAGTGCGGCCGGGAGGGGGAGCGCGGCCGCGGGGGCGGGCGCGGCCGGATCGGGGAGCGGGGCCGGATCGGGGAGCGGGGCCGGTGGGCGGTGGCACACCAAGGGATGGCCGTTGTTCCTCGTCACGGGGTCGGCCGGGTTCATGACCACGCTGGACAACACGGTCGTCACCGTCGCGCTGCCCGCCATCCGGCACGACCTCGGCGCCCGGCTGGCCGCCCTGGAGTGGGTCGCCACCGCGTACATCCTCACCTTCGCCGGCCTCATGCTCGCCGGCGGCCGGCTGGCCGACGTGCACGGGCCGCGCCGGGTGCTGCTGGCGGGGCTGGGCGCCTTCACGGCGGCCTCGCTCGGCGCGGGGCTGGCCGGCTCGATCGAGGTCCTGGTCGCCGCCCGGCTCGCGCAGGGGGCGGGCGCGGCGCTGATCCTGCCCGCGACGCTGGCCGCGCTGGCCGGACGTGAGGAGCGGCAGCGCTCGGCGGGAGTGGCCGTCTGGATGGCCTCAGGCGCGGCGGCGCTGGCGCTCGGGCCCGTGGTGGGTGGCCTGCTCAGCCAGTACGCGCACTGGGGCTGGGTGTTCCTGATCAACGTGCCGGCGGGCGTCGCGGTCATCGCGCTGGCCGCCGTGGCGATCCCGGGGACGCGGCGGCGCGGGCGGGAGCTGGACGCGGCCGGGGCGGCGGCGTCCGTGCTGTTCCTGGGGGCGGGGACGTTCGCGCTGATCCACGGAGGCGAGCACGGGTGGTCGTCGCCCGCCGTCCTGGCCGCGCTGGGCGGGTGCGCGGCGGGCGCGGCGGCGTTCTGGGCGGCCGAGCGGCGGGCCGGGGACCCGATGGTGGACCTGCGGCTGTTCGCGGTGCGCCGCTTCACCGGCGGGGTGGTCGCCCAGGTGCTCTGGGGGCTGGGCGTGAACGGGGTGTTCTTCTACACGGCGATCTTCCTGCAAGGCGTGCTCGGGTTCACGCCGACGGCCTCGGGGCTGGCGTTCGTGCCGCTGGCGCTGCTGGTGGTGCTGGTCACGCCGGTCGCGCCCGGGGTGGCGCGGCGGCTGGGCGCCGGCCGCACGGTGGCCGCCGGGCTCGTGCTGGTGGCGGCCGGGATGGCGCTGGCCGCGACGCTGCGGGCCGGGGACGGGTGGGCGCGGCTGCTGCCCGCCGTGTGCGCGATCGGCGTGGGGTCGGCGCTGACCATGCCGCTCGGGTCGGCGGTCCTGGGGGCCGTGCCCGAGGCGCGGGCCGGGGTGGCGGGCGGCGTCTTCTCCGTCAGCCGGGAGGTCTCCGGCCTGTTCGGGATCGCGGCGGTCGGGGTGATCGTGCACGGCGCGGGCGGCTTCGCGGCAGGCTACTCCGCCGGGCTGCTGGTCGCGGCGGGGCTGGTGCTGGCCGGGGCGCTGATCAGCCTGGTGACACTGTCATGAGGGTCCGCTGCCGTGAGGGTGACATGAGGGTGACGCTGCCGTGAGGGGGAGCCTGCCGTGAGGGGGAGCCTGCCGTGAGGGGGAGCCTGCCGTGAGGGTGGCCGTGCTGGGGCTGGGGTCGCGGGGGGACGCGCAGCCGTGCGCGGCGCTGGCCGGAGGGCTGGCCGGGAGGGGGCACGAGGTCACGTTCGTCGCGGCCGGGAGGTACGCCCGGCTGGCGGGGGCCGGCGTGACGGCGGCGGCGCTGAGCGTGGATCCCCTGGCCGTGGTGGAGAGCGAGGAGGGGCGGCGCTGGCTGAGGAGCGGGCCGCTGGGTTTCGTCCGGGGCTTCAGGAACGTGGTCGAGCCGCTGGCCGCCACGCTGACGTCGGAGGTGGACGCCGCCTGCGCCGGCGCGGACCTGGTGCTGGCCCCCGCGCTGGGCGCCTTCGGCCGGCACCTGCACGACAAGTACGGCATGCCGTACCGGATCCTGCACTTCCAGCCCAGCGAGCCCACCCGCGCCTTCCCCAACCCGCTGGTGCCCCTGGCCACCCTGGGCCCGCGGGCGAACCGGGCCAGCTACGCCCTGGTCGAGCGGCTCGGCTGGCTGGTGCTGGGGCGCATGGTGAACCGCCTGCGGGCGGGCGTGCTCGGGCTGGGCCCGGTGCGCGGGAGCCCGTTCGCGGCCGACCGGCGGGCGCGGGTGCCGGTGTTGTGCGGGGTCAGCCCGCTGGTGGTGCCCCGGCCCGCCGACTGGCCCGGCCACGTGCACCTGACCGGGTACTGGCGGCTGCCCGGCCCCCGGCGGCCGGCCGGCGCGGTGGAGGACTTCCTGGCGGCCGGGCCCGCGCCGGTCTTCGTGGGCTTCGGCAGCATGGTCCCGGACGAGCCCGAGCGGCTGGCCGGCGAGGTGGCGGGCGCGTTGCGGCGGGCCCGGCTGCGCGGCGTCGTGCAGGGGCTGCCCATGCCGGAGGACGACGACGTGCTGGTGGTGGGGGAGGTGGCGCACGACCTGCTCTTCCCGCGCACGGCCGCCGTCGTGCACCACGGCGGCGCGGGGACCACGGCGGCGGGCCTGGCGGCGGGGGTGCCGAACGTGGTGTGCCCGTTCTTCTCCGACCAGCCGTTCTGGGGGCGCAGGGTGGCGGCGCTGGGGGCGGGGCCCCGGCCGCTGCCCGTACGGTCGCTCACCAGGGACGGGCTGGCCGCCCGGCTGCTGGCCGCGGGTGAATACCGGGAGAACGCCGCACGACTGGGACGGCTACTACGCGTTGAGCATGGCGTGAAGAACGCCGTGGATCTCATTGAACGTTATTGATCATCCGGTTATTGTGCGAAATGCCAGCATTTTCACCCCCTGGAAGTTAGGTGCCATGAGACGGCGGCTACGGCAGGTCTTCATCATCGGTCTCACCCTCTCGCTGCTCGGCATCGGCGCCCCCGCCGCCTGGTCGGAGGATGACGACAGGAACTGCAACGACACCCTGCCCGCCGGGACCCCGTCGTACGTGGTGTGCAGGTGGCTGGCCACGCCGGAAGAGGCGCTGGACATCGCCAAGTTCTGGCTCGGCAACGACGGCCAGAACATGAAGGACGCCGCCCCGCTGCCGCCCATCATGATCGACTGCAGCGAGGCGGGCAACGAGTGCCCGACCGACAGCGAGGGTGACGGCGAGCTGCACGACGTCGGCTCGCCCGACGTGCCCGGCGCCGAGGACGGCGGCACGCCGGAGTGCCAGGCCGGCGAGCAGTGCTACGTCGACCCGAGCAAGATCACCGCCGCCGAGCGGGCCGCCGCCCAGGAGACCCCGGCCGGCCGCGCCACCCAGGCCATGGCGCAGACCCAGACCACCATGCGGGTCTGGATCGACACCGAGCTCGCCGACGACTACAAGGCCGGCCGGCTCGCCGAGGCCACCAAGAAGGTCGCCGCGCTGGTCGCCGCCCAGCCCGGCGTGGTGGGCGTCAGGTTCACCTCGCAGCTCGGCTACAACCAGACCTTCGCCACGGCCGACGAGCTGGACACGTTCGTGACCGAGACCACGGCCGCGCTGCGCACGCTGCTGCCGGGCAAGAAGCTGGCCGCGCACACGGTGATGCCGCTGTTCGGCTGCGGCACGAACGACGCCTGCAAGGCCGAGATGACCAAGAAGTACCCGCTGCTCGACCCCGAGCGCGTCGGCGGCTGGCTCAGCCAGGGCTACATCGACCAGCTCGCCCTCGACAGCGGCCACCTGGCCACCGAGTACGCCACCTGGCAGATCGACGCCACCCAGGCCCAGCGCAACCAGTGGATCGAGGTCGGCGCCCGCGCCTGGGACGCCTACGCGCAGATCGCCGCCGAGGACGCCTCGTTCGCCTCGGCCGGCGGCTCCACGCTCACCGAGGAGCAGGCCACCAAGGCGATCTCCGAGCGCATCGCCGCCCCGCTGCGCAACGGCGCCGAGACCGTCACGCTGTGGTCGCGCTGGCAGGACGCCCAGGGCCAGGTCAGCCGGGTGTCCGGCGAGAAGTGGGCCAGCAGCGCCGCCTGGGAGCAGCTCAAGAAGCTCGGCTCGATCAAGCCGCGGCTGTCCACCGTCTACGACCCCGCCAACCCCGAGGTGGACCTGGCGACCGACCTGAAGAACCTGTCGGAGGTGTTCGGGCAGGTGTACCTGCACGCCGCCTGACCCGCCGGTGTAGCTGCACGCTGCCCGACCCGCAGGTGTACCTGCACGCTGCCCGACCCGCAGGTGTACCTGCACGCTGCCTGACCCGCACACGCGAGGCCGGGCGCCGCCCCTTGAGGTGGCGCCCGGCTTCCGCCATTTTCACGAAGGGGCTTCACCATGGCCGAAGGCTTCGACCGGTCGCCCGCCCCGCAGCCGGTGCGCCTGATCGACTTCGACGAGGCGCAGGTCGTGCCGGGCACCGTGCCCGAGACGTTCATCCTGGTCGTCAGCGGCACCAAGCCGTACCTCACCATGGACGTCTCGCTCGTCCCGCTGACGTACATCAGGCAGCCGGAGTTCTGGGGCGTCGAGGTGGCCGGCACGCTGAAGGGGGTCGGACTGCCCGCCACCGCTCCCTACACGGTGACGCTGCCGCTGGACGGCGTCCTCGGCACCGAGGGGATCGAGGTCATCGGGGCGAGCAGGCGCCAGGCCGTCAAGGTCCCGTAGCGGGCCGTCCCGTGTCACGGACGCGGGGCGGCCGCGCTCATGCGCCCAGCGCCTCGCGGATCATCGGGTACGAGCTCTTGAACTCCCTGACCCAGTACGGCCACGTGTGGGTGCCGTTGCCGTACAGGTGGAGCCGGTGCGGGATGCCGAGCCGCTTGAGCCGCTTGCTCAGCGCCTTGGCCGTGTAGGCCGAGATCGGCTCGCCCAGGTGCGCCGGGTGCCACGGCGAGCCCGGCGGGTCCAGCGGGCCGTTGAAGCTGTTGGTGCCGCTGGAGAGGTAGAGGCCGACGCCCCTCAGGTTGGGGGCGAGGGCCAGGGGGTCGTTCGCGGCCCAGACCCGCCGGTCGCGCTCGGGGTGCCCCCACAGGGCCAGGGGGTCCTGCTTCTCGCTGGCCTGGGCGTTCATGATGACCGCGGGGATGCCGGGCAGCCGGGTGGCCAGGATGCCGCTGTAGGCGCCGGCGAAGCGGAACATGCCGCGGTGGCGGGCGGCGTACTTGACGGCGCCGTACCCGCCCATCGACAGGCCCGCGATCGCGCGGCGGGTCCCCGCGCGGTAGCCGACCTCCAGCAGCCGCCGCACCTCGTAGGTGTGGAACGTGGCCCACGCGGGCGGGCCGCCCCGGCCGCCGTTGTGCCAGTCGGTGTAGTTCCCGGCGCGGCCGGCCTCCGGCATGACGACGATCGCGTCCAGGTCGGCGGTGTGGGCGGCCACGTCGGTCATGCGGGTCCACGAGGTGTAGTCGTCGGCGCCGCCGTGCAGCAGGTAGAGCACGGGCCAGGTACGCTTCGCGCTCCTCGACCAGCCCCGGGGCAGGAGCAGGCGGACCGGCAGCATGCGGCCGACCGAGGGGGAGGAGATGAGCACGTCCAGGGTGCGGTCGTCGAGGCGGCGCTCGCGCACGACGCGGGCGGGGCCGCGCAGCGCCTTCTGCCACGGCAGGTAGCCGGTGTCGTCCTGTGCCGTCCTCTGGGTGGGGCGCGTGCCGGGTGGCGCGGTGGGCCGTGCGGTGGGCCGCGCGGCGGGCGCGTCCTCGGGGACCAGCGACCAGTCGGGGTCGGCGTGGGCGGGCAGGACGTTCGGGCCGGACAGGACGAGCAGCAGCGTCGTCGCCAGAGCCAGCAAGCCGCGCATGGTCGGAAGCCCCTTCGCCTGGAGGTGCAGGCGAGGGTAGGCGCCGGAGCGGCGGCGGGGCTATGGGCGTGCGTACGAAAATCGGCTCGCCGTTCCGCCATGCCGGATAAATCATCACGCGGGTGACAAAACGCGGCCGAGGAATGTTCAGTCCGGGCCTGACCCTCGCCTCGGACCTGCGGGTATGTTGGCCGATCACCCGGATGCATGGGAGCGATCATGGACGTACCCGGCGAAGGTGAGATCCGCCGCTTCCTCGTCGAGCGGCTCGGCGAGCACGTGGACCCCGACCGGCCGCTGAGCGAGTACGGGCTCTCCTCGCGCGAGTCGGTGGCCGTGGCGGGCGAGCTGGCCGCGCTGCTGGGCCGGGAGCTGAGCCCGACGCTGCTGTGGGAGCACCCGACGATCGACCGCCTGGCCCGCGCGCTGTCCGCCCCCGCCGTCCCGGCCCGGCCCGCGCCCGCCCCCGCCGAGCCCGTCGCCGTGGTCGGCCTCGGCTGCCGGTTCCCGGGGGCGCACGGGCCCGAGGCGTACTGGGAGCTGCTCATCGAGGGCCGCGACGCGGTCGGCCGGGTGCCGCCGGGGCGATGGGAGTCCTTCGGCCACGGGGACGCCCGCGCCACGCGGCACGGCGGGTTCCTCGGCGACGTGGCCGGGTTCGACGCCGAGTTCTTCGGTATCGCGCCGGGCGAGGCGGCGGCCATGGACCCGCAGCACCGGCTGCTCCTGGAGACCGCCTGGGAGGCGCTGGAACACGGCGGCATCGCGCCCAGATCGCTGGCCGGCACCCGCACCGGGGTGTTCACCGGCGTCTCCGGCAACGAGTACGCCTACCTGACCGCCGCCGACCTCGCCTCCGTGGACGCCTGGACGGCCACCGGGGCCGCGCTCGGCATGGGGCCCAACCGCCTGTCGTACCTGCTCGACCTGCGCGGGCCCTCCCTGGCCGTGGACACCGCCTGCTCCTCCTCCCTCGTCGCCACCCACCTGGCGGTCACCGCCCTGCGGGCCGGCGAGTGTGACCTGGCGCTGGCCGCCGGCGTGAACCTGCTGCTGTCCCCCGTGATCACGCTGGCCTTCGACCGGGGTGGCGGCACGGCCCCCGACGGGCGGTGCAAGGCGTTCGACGCCGGGGCCGACGGCATGGTGCGGGCCGAGGGCTGCGGGGTGGCGGTGCTCAAACGGCTGACGGACGCGCTCAGGGACGGCGACCGGGTGCTGGCCCTGATCGGCGCGACCGCCGTCAACCAGGACGGCCGCTCCAACGGCCTGGTCGCGCCCAACCCCGAGGCGCAGGAGGCGCTGCTGCGGGAGGTGTACGGGGAGCGCGGCCCCGACTATGTGGAGGCCCACGGGACGGGCACGTACCTCGGGGACCCCATCGAGGCCCGCGCCATCGCCGCCGCCGTCCGCACGCCGGTGCTGCTCGGCTCGGTCAAGACGAACCTCGGCCACCTGGAGGCCGCCGCCGGGATCGCCGGGCTGATCAAGACCGTGCTCGCCCTGCACCACGGCGTGATCCCGCCCAGCCTGCACTTCCGGCGGCCGAACCCGCACATCCCCTGGGACACGCTCCGCGTCGTCACCGAGCCGACGCCGTGGCCCCGGCCGGACGCGCGGGCGGGGGTTTCGGCGTTCGGCTTCGGCGGCACGAACGCGCACGTCACCGTGAACGCGTACCGCCCCGGGGCCGGCGTCACGGACGCTCGGGGGACAGGCGCGGGGGCCGGCGGGGTGGACGCCGGCGGGGCGGTCGCGGGGACCGGTGGGGCGGTCGTGGACGCCCGGCGGGGGGCCACGGCCAAGCACGTCTTCCTGCTCACCGACCTCAACGAGGCCAGGGTGCGCAGGCACGCCCGCGAGCTCGCCGACCGGCCGCCCGCCGCCGGGCTCAGGGACGTCGCCCACACCCTGGCCAGGCGCGCGGGACGCGGCAGGACGGCCATCGCCGTCGTGGCGGGCGACCGGGAGGAGCTGGTCGCGGGACTGCGCGACGCCGAGCCGCGCCCGGTCGCGGGCAGGGGCCCGGTGTGGGTCTTCGGCGGGTATCGCCCCCATCCGCCCGACCTCACCCTGTACGACGTCGAGCCCGCCTACCGCAGGACGATCGACGCCCTGGCCCCGCTGCTGGCCGCCGAGGCGGGCATCGACGTGCACGACCCGGCCCCCTCGGGGGTCGCCGCCGTCCAGCCGATCACGTTCGCCGCCCAGCTCGCGCTGGCCGAGACGTGGCGGGCCTACGGGTACGAGCCGGCCGCGCTGATCGGGCACTCCATGGGGGAGGTGGCGGCGGCCGTGGTGGCGGGCGGCCTGTCGCTCCGGGACGCCGTCAAGGTCATCTGCACGCGCGCACGCCTCCTCGGCGGGCTGGGCGGCGGCGGGGCGATGGCCGTGGTCGCGGTGGACGCCTCCGAGGTGCCCGCCGGCCTGCACGTGGCCGTCCACACCGCGCCCGGGCAGTGCGTGGTCACGGGGCCGCCGGAGCGGGTGGCGGAGTTCGCGGCGCGGGCGGCGGCGCGGGGGCTGTTCGCCAGGGCGCTCACGGCCGAGGGCGCCGGGCACTCGCCGCAGGTCAAGCCGCTGCTGCCGGTGCTCAGGGAGGAGCTGGCGGGGGTCGCCGGGGGCAAGCCGGTGGTGCCGTACTACTCGGTCGTCTTCGAGGACCCCCGGGAGGCGCCGGTGTTCGACGGGGCGTACTGGGCTGCGGGGGTGCGCCGGCCCGTACGCCTCATGCAGGCCGTGCGCGCGGCGGCCGAGGACGGCTTCACGCTCTTCACCGAGCTGAGCCCCCACCCCCTGCTGACCGGCGCGCTGCGCGCCACCCTCGGGCCCGGCGCCGTGGTCACCACCGGCGACCTGCACGCCCAGCTCGCGACCGCCGCCACCGTCGTCGCCCCGCGCACCGGCGGGCGCGTGGTGGACGTGCCCCGCTCGCCCTGGCACCACGTACGCCACTGGGCCGGCCGCACCCCCCGGACCCGGCCGGCCACACTGGACGACAGGCTGGTCGTACGCACGTGGGCCCCCGCGCCGCCCCGGAAGCCGGGCCCGCCCCGCGCCTGGCTCGTCCTGGCCGGCGAGGGCGACGAGCGGGCCGCCCGCCTCCACGCCCTCCTCGCCTCCTCCCCGCCCACCTCGCCGTCCGGCGCGTCGGCGGCGGTGGTGCTGCCTCCCCGGGGGCTCGACCCGGCCGGGGTGCGCCGGGTGATCCTGGACGTCGCCGCCCTGATCGAGGCGGGCTCCCGGGTGGTGATCGGCACCGAGCGGGCGCAGGCCGTGCTGAAGAGGGAGCGGCCCGACCCCGGCCCGGCGGCGTTGCGGGGGCTCGTCAGGACTCTCGCCCTGGAACGCCCCGAGGCCCGAGCCGCGCTCGTGGACTTCGACGACCTCACCGGCCTGGCGCAGGAGCTGGGCCTGGACGCCGCCGACGACGAGGTGGCCTGGCGTGCGGGGGTCCGCTACACGGCCGGCCTGCGCCGCGCCCCGCTCCCGCCCGCCAACGCGGTCCCCGTCGTGGGGCCGGGGGCGTACCTCATCACCGGAGGCACCGGACGGCTCGGCCGCCTCGCCGCCCGCTGGCTGTCGGAGCGCGGCGCCACCCGCATCGTGCTCAACAGCCGCTCGGGACACCCCTCCGCCGGTGAGGGCGTGCCCGGCGCGCGGGTGGTGGCGGGTGACCTGGCCGTGCCCGGCACGGCCCGGCGGCTCGTGGCGGCGGCGACCGCCGGCGGGATGCCGTTACGGGGCGTGATCCACGCGGCGGGCGTGCTGGACGACCGCCTGATCGCCGACCTGGACCCGGAGAGCCTCGAACGGGTGTGGGCCGCCAAGGTGGACGGCGGGTTGCTCCTGCACGAGGCCACCAAGGAGCTGGACCTGGACTGGTGGGTGGCCTTCTCCTCGGCGGCCGGCCTGCTCGGGTCGCCCGGCCAGGCGGCTTACGCGGCGGCGAACGCGTGGCTGGACGGGCTGTGCGAGCTGCGCCGGGCCGAGGGCCTGCCGGGGACCGCGATCGCCTGGGGCCCATGGGCGGGAACGGCCGCCGGGGCGCTGCCCGCCGTGGAGCCGCTGACGGCCGGGGAGGGCATCGAGGCCCTGGAGGCGCTGATCCGGCGGGACCTGTCGGCCGGGGTCATCAAGGCCGACGCGTCCCGGGCGGCGGCGATCTTCCCCGCCCTCACCTACATCCCGTATTTCTCCGCCTTCACCACAGAATTCACCCCGGCCCGCACCGGCAGCGCGCCCATCCATCCGGGCGAGGACCCGGGTGGCGCGGCCGGCGGTCGCGGCGAGGGGCCTGGCGGTGCGGATGAGGAGTTCCGCCATGCGGCCGGTGGGCGTGGTGGCGCCGGCGGAGGCTTCGGCCGTGCGGAAGATGGGGCCGGGCGGGCGGAGGCCGAGGGCGTCGCCGGAGCGGTGGCGTGGTCGGGGGAGGAGGTGTTCGCGCGGGTCAGGGAGCGGGTGGCGGTCGTGCTCGGGGTGGCGGCCGGGGGGCTGGGCGCGGATGCGGTGCTGACGGACCTGGGGCTGGACTCCCTGGCCGCGACCCGCCTGCGCGGCGTCATCGAGCACGACTTCGGCGTCACGGTGGCCACCGCCCCCATGCTCACGGGCGGCACCCTGCGCACCCTCGCGCAGGCGGTCACCGCCGAGCTGCACCCGGAATCGGACTCACCCTACGCCGTCACCACTCCGGCGGCCGGCGTCGGGCCGCACGCGGAGACGGATCCACCCCGCACCCCCACCAGCCCGGACGCCCGGAACCCGGCGGCGCCCGTGCCGCCGGCGGCGGTGGTCGGGGCCAGGGACGGGGCGGAGCGGCAGGTGGTGCGGGTCCTGGCGGGGCTGCTCGGTCGCGAGCCGTCCGTCACGGAGCCCCTCGCGCCCGGCGTCCTGGCCGAGGCCCTCGACCTCCTGGGCCGCGAGCTGGGCAGGCCGCTCCCGGCCCCGGCCGGGACGGCTTCGGCCGGGACGGCTTCGGACGGCGCGGCGGGCGGGGCCGGCGTGGCGGCGCTCGCGGAGGTGGTGCGGGAGCTGGACGAGGCGGAGGCCGGGCGCGGCGTCATCCGCCCGCTGAACGCCGCCGCCGCCGGGCGGCCGTTGTTCCTGGCGCATCCCGCAGGTGGCACCACCGGCGTGTACGCGCTGCTGGCCGGCCGGCTCCAGGTCCCCGTGTTCGGGCTGGAACGGGTGCCCGGCCCCGGGGTGTCCGAGCGGGCGGCCGGGCAGGCGCGGGCGGTCAGGGAGGCGTGCGCGGGGCCGTACCGGATCGGGGGGTGGTCGTTCGGCGGCATCCTGGCCTTCGAGATCGCCCGCCTGCTCACCCGCGCGGGCGAGGACGTCGAGCTGGTGGCGATGATCGACGCCGGCCTGCCGGAGCCGGTGCCGGCGGAGGCGCGGCGGGAGATCGAGGCCAGGCGGTACGCCGACTTCGCCCAGCACCTCCGCGACACGTACGGCGTCGAGCCTAGCCTCGGGGACCCGGCCGAGCTGCTCGACCTGGACGAGCGCGCCCTCGGCGCCAGGCTGTCGGCGGCCGTGGGCGGGGCGCTGCCCGCGTCGGTGCTGCGCCACCAGCTCACCTCGCACGAGGACACCAGGGCGATCGAACGCTACCGCCCGGAGGCCCCGTACGAGGGCAGGGTCGTGCTCTACCGCTCCACGGAGCCGGCCCCGTGGACCGTGAGCGACCCCCGCTACGCCCACGAGGACGACCCGGCCAGGGGCTTCGGCCCGTACTGCCCCGGACTGGAGATCGTCGAGATTCCCGGAGCGCATCACCTCAACCTGCTCGATCCACCGCATTTCGAGGTCATCGCCGAGCATCTGAGAGGACTCCTATGACGCTGGCAGAGGCAGTGGTGGCGGGTGCGGAGCCCGCCGAGCTGGAGCGCCTGGACGTGCCCACGACCTACCGGGCCGCCCACCTGCGCAAGGACGAGGTCGGCATCTTCGACCAGAGCCGCCCCGGCCAGGACCCGGCCGGCCAGAGCCGGGCCGACGGGAGCGCGGGCGACGGAGACCCCATCGACAAGGACGTGCGCAGGACGTTGCACGTCGGCGAGGTGCCGATGCCCGAGCCGGCCGCGGACGAGGTGCTGATCGCGGTGATGGCCGGCGCGATCAACTACAACACCGTGTGGTCGGCGATGTTCGAGCCGGTGCCGACGTTCGCGTTCCTGGAGCGGTTCGGCCGCACCGACCCCCGGCACGACCTGCCCACGCACGTGCTCGGCTCGGACGCGGCCGGCGTGGTCGTCAGGACCGGCCGCGCGGTACGCCGCTGGCGGGTCGGCGACCGGGTGGTCACCAGCCCCGCGTACGTGGACGGCGAGGACCCGGTCGTCCAGCACGACGGCATGCTCGCGGCCGACCTGCGGGCCTGGGGCTTCGAGACGAACTTCGGCGGCCTGGCCGACTTCGCCCTGGTCAAGGCCACCCAGCTGCTGCCCAAGCCCCGGCATCTGACCTGGGAGGAGGCGGCCTGCAACATGTTGTGCGCCTCGACGGCGTACCGGATGCTGGTCGGCGAGCGCGGCGCGCGCATGAAGCAGGGCGACGTGGTGCTGGTGTGGGGCGCGACGGGCGGCCTCGGCGGATACGGCGTGCAGCTCGTGCTGGGCGGCGGCGGCATCCCCGTCGGCGTCGTCAGCTCGCCGGAGAAGGCCGAGCTGCTGCGCCGGATGGGCTGCCCGCACGTCATCGACCGCACCCAGTTCGACGACCTGGGCGACGAGAAGGCGTGGCGGCGGCTGGGCGCGGAGATCAGGCGGCTGGTGGGCGAGGACCCGGCGATCGTGTTCGAGCACACGGGCCGCGCCACGTTCGGCGCCTCCGTGTACGTCGCCAGGCGCGGCGGCTCGGTGGTGACGTGCGGCTCCTCCAGCGGGTACGCCCACGAGTACGACAACCGCCACCTGTGGATGAAGCTCAAGCGCATCATCGGCTCCCACGGCGCGAACTACCAGGAATGCCACGAGGTCAACCGGCTCATCTCGCTCGGCCTGCTGCACCCCACGCTCTCGGCCGTGTACCCGCTGTCCGGCGTCGCCGAGGCGGCCCGCGCCGTGCAGCTCAACCGGCACGTGGGCAAGGTCGGCGTGCTGGCCCTGGCCCCGGCGGAAGGGCTCGGCGTCGAGGACCACGACCTGCGCGCGCGGATCGGCGAGGACCGCCTGCGCTTGTTCAGACCGGCCTGAGCAGCCGCGTCGCCGCCGCCCGGTCATCCGGACGGGGACGGCCGCAGCGGGATGTTTCGGTATCTTGCGTAGTCCGAGACGACCGAAACTGCGACAGAAGGGAACGGCACGTGCCCGACGATGCCGGCCTTCAGGCGCTCCGCGACGCGGCGCGTCTTTCTCCGGACAACCTCCCCCTGCGCCGGCACCTCGCCGACCGGCTCCTGGCCAAGGGGTACCTGGCCGAGGCCGAGGCCGAGTTCCGCGCCGCGCTCACGCTCTCGCCCGGCGACCCCGACGTGATCGCCGGGCTCGCGGAGGCGTTCGTACGGCAGAGCGCGTTCGGCGCGGCCATGGCGGCGCTGGAGCCGCTGCTGGACGCGCCCGGCTGCCCGCCCGCGCTCGGGGTGCTGGCGGCGCGGGCGCTGGCGGGCGAGGGCAGCATGGGGAAGGCGGCCTACCGCTACTTCGAGGCTGTCAACCGCGATCCGGCGGTGGCGGACAAGGAGCTCGAAGCCCGCATCCTGGCTGGGCGCAACGAGTCGGCCGGCATCCCGGGACCGGCTCCGGCGGGAGCGCCCGTGCACGCGGGGCCGACCCCGCCCGGCGCGGCGTCGCCGTTCCTGCCGTCCGTCCCCGGCCCCGGCGACACGACCACGGCCGAGCTGGAGCGGTCCGGGGTGTCCTTCGCCGACGTGGCCGGCATGGAGGCGGTCAAGGAAGCGCTGCGGATCAAGCTGCTCCTGCCCCTGCAGCAGCCGGAGATGTTCAAGGCGTTCGGCAAGCGGGCGGGCGGCGGCGTGCTGCTGTACGGCCCGCCGGGCGCCGGCAAGACCCACCTCGCCAGGGCCGCCGCCGGGGAGCTGGGGGCGTCGTTCATCAACGTCGGCCTGGCCGACATCCTGGACATGTACGTCGGCACCAGCGAGCGCAACCTGCACGCCACGTTCGACCTGGCCCGCCGCAACCGCCCGTGCGTGCTGTTCTTCGACGAGGTGGACGCCCTCGCGGGCCGCCGCTCCGACATGCGCCAGGCGCACGCCCGCCAGCTCGTCAACCAGTTCCTGTCCGAGCTGGACGGCGTGGACCAGAACGCGAACGAGGGCGTGCTGGTGCTGGCCGCCACCAACGCCCCCTGGTACATCGACAACGCCTTCCGCCGCCCCGGCCGGCTCGACCAGCCGGTGTTCGTGCCGCCGCCCGACGCCACGGCGCGCGCGGCCATCGTCCGCATCCTCTGCCGGGACAAGCCGCTGGCCGAGATGGACTACGACGCGGTGGCGGCGGCCACCGAGCACTTCGTCGGCGCGGACCTGAAGGGCGTGGTGGACCGGGCGGTGGAGGCCAAGCTCCACCAGTCGCTCAGCGCGGGCCGGCCCATCCCGCTGACCACGCAGGACCTGCTGGCCGCCGCCAAGACCGTGCGGCCCACGGCGGTGCGCGAATGGATGGCCACCGCCCGCAACTACGTCATGCACGCCAACGACTCCGGCGCCTGGGACGAGCTGATGCCCTGGGTGAAGGCCAAGTGGTGACGGGCGAGCCGTGAAGGTCGCGGACCCGATCCAGCGGGCGCGCACGCTGCTGCACATGCGCCGCCCGGCCGACGCCGAGCGGGAGCTGCGCGGCCTGCTCGCTCAGCAGCCGGAGCACGTGCTGGGGCACGCGCTCCTCGGGCTCGCCCTGATCCAGCAGGCCCGGGCGGACGAGGCCGTCCAGGAGGCGTACGAGGCGGTGCGCCTCGGCCCCGACCAGTGGTTCCCCCACTACGCCGCCGCCCAGGTGCACTACCGGGCGCACCGGGCCGGCGACGCGATGGCCGCCGTCCGCGCCGCCCTGGACCTCCAGCCCCAGCACGCCCCCAACTGGGAGCTGCTGGCCCGCGTGCACATGCTGCGCGGCGAGTGGGCGCGGATGGCCGAGGCGGCGCTGCGCGGCCTGAGCATCGAGCCGGAGTACGGCGACCTGGTCGCCCTGCTCTCCCTGGCCTGCACCAACCTCGGCGACACCGGCCAGGCGACGGCGGCGGCCGCGCACGCCGTACTGATCGATCCGGAGAGCACGCTGGCGCACTTCGTGCAGGGGCGGGCGGCGCTGCGGGCCGGCGACGCGCGGCGGGCGGCGGACAGCTTCCGCGAGGTGCTGCGCCTCGACCCCGGCTTCGGCGTGGCCAGGGACCTGCTGGTGACGGCGCTCAAGCAGCGCAACCCGGTCTACCGGCGGCTGTCGGCCCTGCGCGGCAGGTTCCCGAACGGCTGGCGGCTGATCTTCCTGCTGCCCGCGGTCCCGCCGGTCATCCTCGTCTTCTTCCTGCTCGCGCTGCTGCACTGGGTGGCGTGGGTGGCCGAGGCGTGGACCACGGCGCGGCTGGCCCGGGGCCGGACCACCAGGCTGCTGTTCGAGGGCGCCGAGGCGCGGGTGTCGGCCGCCTGCCTGGGGCTGGTGGCGGTGGGGGCGGTCCTGCTCGGGCTGGGCATCGGGCTCGGCCTGGAGCCGGTCGGCACCGCCGGGGTGGGCCTGATGGCGCTGGTCACCCCCGTCCAGGAGGCGGCCCACACCGGCTCTCCCCGGGTCAGGAAGATCCTGTACGGGTGGGCGGGCCTGCTCGCCGCGGCCGTCGCCGTCTCGGTGGCGACCGCCACGCCGGTGGTGGCGGTGCTCACGGTGTACGCCTGCCTGCTGTCGGTCTGGATCGCGAGCCGCCTGCGCGGCCGGCCGCCCCAGGCCGTCTGACCGGGCCCGGACCCGCCCGTCCGGACCCGCCCGCCCCGGACCCGCCCGCCCCGGGCTACAGCAGCGTCCCGCCGCTCACCTCGAACGTGGCCAGCGCCGCGTCGAGCCTGGCCAGCGTGTCGGGGTGGAGGGTGAGGTCGGCGGCGGCCAGGTTCTCCTCGATGTGGGCGGGGGTGCGGCTGCCGGGGATGGTCACCACGTGCTCGTCCTGGTGCAGCAGCCAGGCCAGGGCGAGCTGGGCCGGGGTGATGCCGAGCTGCCCGGCCAGCGCCCTGATCGGGGCGTAGCGGTCGTTGTTGCCCGCCAGGTTCTCGGCCGAGAAGCGGGGCGCGTTCCGGCGGAAGTCGTCCTCGCCGAGCGCCTGCACGGTGCCGGTGAGGAAGCCGTTGCCCAGCGGGCTCCACGCCACGAGCCCCACCCCCAGCTCCCTGGCGGCGGCCAGCAGGCCGGCGTCCACGGGGCGCCACATCGACCACTCGTTCTGCACCGCCGTCACCGGGTGCACCGCGTGCGCGGCCCGGAGCTGGGCGGCCGTCACGTTGGACAGGCCGATGTGCCTGATCAGCCCGTCGCGCACCAGCTCGGCCATCGCGCCGACGGTGTCCTCGATCGGCACACCGGGGTCGGGGTAGTGGGCGTAGTAGAGGTCGATCACGTCGATGTCCAGGTTGCGCAGGCTGCGCTCGGCGTAGCCGCGCACCAGCCGAGGCTCGGCGTTGACGCGCAGCTCGCCGTAGGCGTAGCCGACCGGCTGCGACCGGGACGGCTCGCCCTCGGGGATCGCCAGGCCGAACTTGGTCGCGATCACCACCTCGTCCCTGCGGCCCTTGACCGCCCGGCCGACCAGGCGCTCGTTGTGGCCGTCGGCGCCGTACGCGTCGCTGGTGTCGACGTGGGTGCCGCCCGCGTCCAGCGCGGCCTTCAGCGCCGTCTCGGCCCGGGTGTCGTCCACCTCGCCGTACATGCCGGGTGAGAGCACCATGGCGCCGAAGCCGATGGCGGGAACCTGCAAGCTGCCAAGAGAGCGGGTCTTCATGGGCTCGATGCTGCGGTGCGGGCCGCCCGCCTGTCCAAGACCCTTTGCTATAACCGGTGGCTATGGACGTGCATCTGCGGGATCTGCGCTACTTCGTCGCGGTGGCGGAGGAGCTGAACGTGACGCGGGCGGCCGAGCGGCTGTTCGTCTCCCAGCCGGCGCTGTCCAAGCAGCTCAGAGCCCTGGAGCGGCAGCTCGGGTGCCGGCTGTTCGAGCGGGTGCCCACCGGGGTGGTGCTCACCAGGCAGGGCGCGGTGCTGCTGCCGGTCGCCCGCGACCTGCTGGATCGGTGGAACGCCGGCCTGGCCCAGGCGCGGGCGGCGGCGCCGGCCGGCACGCTCGTGATCGGGATGCAGACGGCCGTGGGCAGGGGGCTGCAGCAGGAGGCGCTGCGCCGCTTCCGCGCCGCGATGCCGGGCTGGGAGGTGTCGCTGCGGCTGGTCGGCTGGGCCGACCCCAGCGGCGGCCTGTCCGACGGCACCTCCGATGTGGCGTTCATCTGGTTGCCGGTGCCGCCGGGGCTGCGCACCCTCGTGCTGGCCACCGAGCGGCGCGGGGTCGCCATGCCGGACGGCCACCGGCTGGCGGCCCTTGCCGAGGTGCCGTTCGAGGCGCTGCGCGAGGAGCCGTTCATCGCGCTGCCGGCCTCGGCCGGGCCGCTGCGGGACTTCTGGCTGGGCCTCGACGCGCGCGACGACGAGCCGGTGATCGGCGTCACCGCCAACACGCCGGAGGAGGTGTTCGAGGCCGTGACCAGCGGGCTCGGGGTCGTGCTCGTGGCCGAGGGGAACGCCGCGCTCTACAACCGGCCCGGCCTGGCGTACCGGCCCGTTACGGGGCTGCCTCCGGGGGAACTGGCCATTGCCTGGCGCGCCGGCGGGGTGAGCCCGCAAGTCGCGGCTTTCGTCGACGCGCTGCGACAGGTCACGACTAAGGTCTGACGCGAGATCGGACTCGGCAGAAGGGCGACCGCAATGAACGACTACGCGACCACTTTCGACCTGATCGACGCCGACAACGACGGCCGCATCTCGGCCGTCGAGCTGGTCCGGGTGATGGACGTGCTGGGCCGGCCCGTGTCGCTGGAGGCGGCGCAGGAAGGGGTGCGCAAGCTCGACAAGGACGGCGACGGGCTGATCGACCTGGAGGAGTTCAGCGCGTTCCTCCAGAAGTGACAAAAAACAAGCACTTGCTACCAATCTTCTGTTGCCTGGGTCACAATGGCGACAGGAGGGACGATGGCCATCAAGAGTGACATCAGCGAAAGCCGTACCACCGCGGACATCGTGAAAGCGCTCAGGTCGGGCATCGGCCGGGTCTCCGAAGAGGTGATCGAGGAGATCCAGACCCGCATCCCCGAATACGCCCGGCCGTCGGACGAGCTCTACATCAAGGTCGTGCGCATGGCGGTCGAGCAGGCCATCGAGGGCTTCCTCGACCGCATCGAGAGCCCCGACGCGCCGTGGGACCCCGAGCCGTTCCGGATGATCGGCAAGGGGGAGGCGGCCGAGGGCCGCAACCTGGAGCCGCTGCAGGCCGCGATGCGGCTCGGCGCCAGGGTCGGCTGGCGGCGGCTGACAGAGGTGGCCGAGCCGCTGGGCCTGTCTCCCCGGGCCCTGTACGACGTCGGCGAGGCCATCTTCGTCTACCTCGACCAGCTCGCCGACGCCGCGGCCGAGGGCTTCGAGGAGGCCAGGGCGCGGGTGGCCGGCGAGCTCGAACGCCGCCGCGGCCGCCTGCTCGACCTGCTGCTCAGCCGGCCGCCCGCCGGCCAGGAGGCCATCGCCGACCTGGCCAGGGCGGCCGGCTGGCGGCTGCCCAAGACCGTCGCCTGCGTGGCGCTCGACGACCAGCACTCCACCCGCCGCCTGCCGCCGCTGCCGCCCGACGTGCTCGCCGGGCCCGAGCGGCTGCTGGTGCCCGACCCGACCGGCCCCGGCCGCGCCCAGTCGCTCGAACGCGCCCTGCGCGGCCACCTCGCCGCCATCGGGCCCGCGGTGCCGCTGGCCTCGGCCGCGACCTCTCTGCGCTGGGCCGGGGAGGCGCTGGAGCTGTCGCGGCGCGGGGTGCTGCCGCGCGGCCTGCTGCGCTGCGAGGACCACATGGCCACGCTGGTGGTGTTCAAGGACGAGGAGCTGGTCAGCGCGCTGGCCGAGGTGCGCCTGGCGCCCCTGGCGCACCTGCGGCCCACGCAGCAGGACCGGCTGGCCGAGACGCTGCTGGCCTGGCTGCGGCACGGGCGCGGGGCCGGGGAGGTGGCGGCCAGGCTGCACGTTCACCCGCAGACCGTGCGCTACCGGCTGCGCCAGCTCGAAGAGCTGTACGGCGACCAGCTCGCCGACCCCGACATCCGGTTCGAGCTGGAGATCGCGCTGCGCGCCAGGCAGGCGGTCATGTCCGGCCGCTGAGTGCCACCTGCGACGGCGACTGCCCTTGAGGGACAGAACCCTCGAGGGACAGAACCATCGCCGGGGGCCACCCCCTGCACGGACTGTCGCCCGGTCACCCGTGCACCGGCTCGCCCGCGCCGCCGATCCAGAAGTGGCTCCCGTCGAACTCGAACGCCAGCGGCACCACGTCCGGCTGCCCGTCCCCGGACAGCGTCGCCACCCGGGCGAGCGGCTGCGACCGCAGGTAGGCGATCTCCTCCTCGGTGAACGACATGCGGGTCTCCCTTCCCTGAGGACGATCTCTCTCTTCCTGTACGAACGACATCCGACCAGATCGACGGCGGTGTCCCGGGTTCCGGCGCGGCCCGGGGCGGATGAGGGGCGCGGGGGCGGGTAGCGGGGGCGGATGCGACTGACGTACACCTCCGACGTCTGGTGGAAGAACGCCGTTGTGTACTGCCTGGACGTGGAGACGTTCAAGGACGGAAACGGCGACGGCGTGGGCGACTTCCGCGGCCTGACGCAGCAGATCGACTACCTCGCGGGGCTCGGCGTGACCTGCCTGTGGCTCATGCCGTTCTTCCCGACCCCCAACAAGGACGACGGTTACGACATCACCGACTTCTACTCCATCGACCCGAGGCTGGGGACGCTGGGCGACTTCGTGGAGTTCATGCGCACCGCGCACGACCGCGGCCTGCGCGTGATCGCGGACCTCGTCGTCAACCACACCTCCGACCGGCACCCCTGGTTCGTCGAGGCCCGCTCCGGCCGGGACTCACCCCGCCGTGACTGGTACGTCTGGTCCGACGTGCCCGAACCGGACGACCCCGGCCAGATCGTCTTCCCCGACAAGGAGACCAGCGTCTGGGAGTACGACGAGGGCTCGGGCCAGTACTACCTGCACAGCTTCTACCGGCACCAGCCGGACCTGAACGTGGGCAATCCCGAGGTCAGGGACGAGATCACGCGCATCCTCGGGTTCTGGATGGAGCTGGGGCTGTCGGGGTTCCGGGTGGACGCCGTGCCGTTCCTCATCGAGAACGTCAATCCGAAGCTGGCCGACCCGCACGAGTTCCTGGCGGATCTGCGGGCGTTCATGACGCGGCGCAAGGGCGGGTCGATCCTGCTGGGCGAGGTGAACGTGCCGTACAAGGAGCTGATCTCCTACTTCGGCGACGGCCTGGGCGACCAGATCACCATGTGCTTCGACTTCATCGGCATGCAGCAGGCCTGGCTCTCCCTGGCGCGCGGCGAGGCCGCACCCTTGGTGAAGGCGCTGCGCGAGCGCCCGGAGCCGCCCAAGGACTGCCAGTGGGCCATGTTCCTGCGCAACCACGACGAGCTGACCCTCGACAAGCTGACCGAGGACGAGCGGCAGGAGGTCTTCCGCGCGTTCGGGCCCGAGCGGGACATGCAGATCTTCGGGCGCGGGCTGCGCCGCCGCCTGCCCACGATGTTCGGTGGCGACCTGCGGCGCGTCAAGATGGCCTACAGCCTGCTGTTCTCCCTGCCCGGCACGCCCGTGATCTTCTACGGCGAGGAGATCGGGATGGGGGAGAACCTGGCGGAGGAGGGCCGGATGGCGGTCCGCGTGCCGATGCAGTGGTCGGCGGACGGCGGCTTCAGCCATTCCGCCGAGCCGGTCCGCGAGATCCCCGAGGGCTCCTTCGCCCCCGAGCGGGTGAACGTGGCCGACCAGAAGCGCGACAACGACTCGCTGCTGCGCTGGTTCCAGCTTCTCATCGAGCGCTACCGAGAGTGCCCCGAGCTGGCATGGGGCGAGTACACGGTGCTGGAGGCCGGGCATCCGGCCGTCTTCGCGCACCGGTGCGACGCCGACGGGGCCACGGTGGTGGCCGTGCACAACCTGGGCGACACCGCGCTGGAGGTGACGCTGCGGCTGGCCGGGCTGGCCCGGCACCGGCTCACCGACCTGCTGGTGGACGGGACGCTGGAGGTGTCGGACGAGGGCGAGGTGCGGCTGCCGCTGGACCCGCACGGCTGCCGCTGGCTGCGCGCCTCGCCCCCGGAGATCGCCCCCGAGGACGCCTCGGTCAAGTCCCACTGACACCCGGCGGCGGATGGGAGCACGGGCGCGGAACCGGCGGCCGGTCAGGTCCCGGTGGGCGGTGGCGGCGGGTAGGCGGACATGGCGAGGGTGGCGATGGCGAGCAGGTCGGCGTGGGAGGCGCCGTCGCGTGACTGGGTGGACATGCCCTGGATCACCGAGGCGTAGAACCCGGCCAGCCCGGCCGTGTCCGTCCCGGCGGGCAGCCGCCCCGCCGCCACGTCGTCGTCGATCCGCCGCCTGATCGCGGCCTTGGCCTGCTCCCTGAAGCCCCGCAGCAGCTCCTCCACCTCGGCCGACTCCGGCCCGCAGTTCACCGCCGCCGAGACGATCAGGCAGCCCGCCGGATGCTCCGTGCTCGCGTACTCGGCGGCGGCCTCGCGCAGCACGCGCTCGATCGCGCCCCGCCCAGTGGGCTCCTCGGCCAGCGCGCGGGTGGTGAAGGCCCCGTAGGTCTCCTGGTAACGCCGTACGGCCTCCTCGAACAGCCGCCGCTTGTCCCCGAAGGCGGCGTACAGGCTGGGGGGCCTGATGCCCATCACGGCGGTCAGCTCGGCGACCGAGGTCGCCTCGTAGCCGTGCCGCCAGAACGCCAGCAGCGCGCTCTCCAGCGCCGCCTCCCTGTCGAACGCCCGTTGCCTTGCCATGACGCCATTCTATAGCGATCGCTATGCTATGGTTGCTGTAACGATCGCTAAAGAAAGGACGCGAGCAGCATGCCCACGGTCACGTACGACGGCGGCACGGTCCACTACCGGCGGGCGGGCAGCGGCCCCGGCCTCGTCATGGTGCACGGCACCGGCGGCGACGCCGTCACCAACTACGCCCACCTCGTCCCGGGCCTGGCCGACGTCCGCACCGTCATCACCCCCGACTACGCGGGCAGCGGCGAGACCACCGACCCCGGCGGTGACCTCACGCTCGACCTGCTGGCCGGGCAGGTCGCCGCGACGTTCGAGGGCCCGTCCGACCTGGTCGGGTTCTCGCTGGGCGCGGCCGTGGCGGCGCAGGTCGCGGCCACGCGGCCCGAGCTGGTCAGGCGGCTGGTGCTGATCGCCGGCTGGACCCACCTCGCGGACTCGCGCCTGGAGCTGGGCCTGCGCACGTGGGCGCGGCTGGCCGCCACCGACCCCGAGAGCTTCACCGCGTACGGGCCGCTCGTGGCCTTCAGCCCCCGCTACGTCAGCGAGGTCGGCGCCGGCGCGCTCACCGAGGGCAAGCCGCCCCACGGCACCGTGCGCCAGATCGAGCTGGACCTGCGCGTGGACCTGCGGGAGCTGCTGCCCGGGATCACCGCGCCCACCCTGGTCGTCGGCAACACCCAGGACTACCTGATCCCGGTCGAGCACGCCCGCGCGCTGCACGCCGCCATCCCCGGCAGCGAGTACGCCGAGCTGGACAGCGGCCACGTGGTCCTGCACGAGCGCCCGGCCGAGGTGACGGCGCTGATCAGGGACTTCATCACCAGAGAGCAGTCCTAGAGAGTCCGGGCGGGGGGCGGAGGCGGGCCCGGAGGCCGGGCGGGGCCCAGAGACAGGACGGGCCCAGAGACAGGACGGGCTAGAGATAGGACGGGCCGCTCACCCGGTGCCGGAACGTCCACCACACCCACGCCTGCGCCGCCACCAGGAACGGGATCAGCACCAGCACGACCGGCACCAGCAGCGGCCCCGACGTGCCGGGCTCCAGCGGCAGCCGGAACCCGGCCAGCACCCCCACCGCCACCAGCGCCACCGAGGTCAGCGCGTACGTGCGCGCCTCCCCGGCCCCGCCGGTCAGCACCGAGGCCCGCTCCCGCAGCGTGCCGCGCAGCCGCAGCGCCGCGAAGGCCAGTCCGTGGGTGGCGAACAGCGCGGCCACCACCAGCGCGGGCAGCAGCGCCGCCGGCCCTTCGATGCCGAGCAGCACGTGGGCCGGCAGCAGTCCCCAGCTCAGCGCCAGCCCCCAGCTCCCCGCCACGATCGCGCCGTCCCAGCACGCCTGCCAGCGCGCCCCCGGCACCCGCCCGCGCAGCCACAGCCCCATGTCGCGCACCACCCAGGCCAGCAGCAGCGTCACGATCACGGTGTGGTTGCCGTGCAGCAGCTCGCCCTCCAGCGCGGGGAAGAGCCCCGCCAGCACGCCGGCCGTCACGACCAGCCACACCTCGTTGCCCAGGAAGAACGGCGCGATGGCGGCGATCGCCTCGCGCCGCTCGCCGGCCGACCTGCCCAGGTACGGCAGCGTCATGCCCACCCCGATGTCGGCCCCGGCCAGCACGAGGTAGCCGAGCGCGAAGAAGGCCAGGATGAAGATCTCCATGACGGGCGTCCTTAGAAGGAGGGAACGGGGACGGGGGCGTCGATCGGCCGGTCGCCCAACGCCACCGCGCCGGGCCCGAGCCGCGCCTGCCTGGCCAGCAGCCAGTAGTTGACCACGCTCAGCACCGTGAACACCGTGACGAACGCGCTCACCGAGAAGAGCATCTGCCCTTCGGTCACCGGTGACATGGCGTCGGACGTCTTCAGCAGCCCGTACACCGCCCAGGGCTGGCGTCCCATCTCGCGGAAGATCCAGCCGGCCAGCATGGCCACGAACGGGACCGGGATCATCAGCATGAGCAGCCAGTGCCACAGCCGGAACCCGCGCACCACCGGCCGGAACAGCATGAGCAGGCAGCTCACCCCGCTCACCGCCAGCATCAGCGCGAACAGGCCCATCATCACCGTGCCGCTGGTCTGCACCCACGCCACCGGCGGCAGCCAGTCGCCGGGCCCGAACCTGGCCACCATCTCGGCCTGCGCCTCGGCCAGCCTCTCGGGGGAGCCGGCCCACGCCGCGACCTTGGCGGGCTGCATGGTGTCGAACCCGAGCCCGCCGAACGTCGCGGTCAGGAACGTGGCGGGCAGGGCCACGCCCATCCCCAGGCGCAGCGACTTGCGGAAGAAGTCCTGCTCGGCGGTGCGCCTGCGCAGGTGGTACGCGCTCACCCCGGCCATGAAGAACCCGCCGACCACCAGCGCCCCGCACAGCACGTGCCAGAACGCCACCTGCGCCGCCGGGTTGGCCACCATCGCCCCGAAGTCCGTCAGCCGCAGCCGCCCGCCCTCCAGCACGTGGCCCACCGGGTTCTGCAGGAAGCCGTTGGCGATCAGGATCCAGAACGCCGACGCGTACGCGGTCAGCGTCACCACCCAGATGAGCGCCAGGTGCGCCCACCGGTTCAGCTTGTTCCAGCCGAAGATCCACAACCCCAGGAAGGTGGACTCGATGAAGAACGCCACCAGCGTCTCCAGCGCCAGCGCCGCCCCGAACACGTCGCCCGCGAACTCCGTCAGCCCGCTCCACGACAGCCCGAGCTGGAACTCCATCACGAGCCCGGTGACGATCCCCATGGCGTAGTTGATGATGTAGAGCTGGCCCCAGAACCGCGTCATCCGCAGGTGCACGGGGTTCCCGCTGATCGTGGCCCGGGTCTGGACGACGGCAACCAGCGTCGCCAGCCCGAGCGTCAGCGCCACGAACAGGAAGTGCGCGCCCGCGGTGAGCGCGAACTGCAGGCGGGCGAGGTCCTCGATGTGCATGCTGAAGACCCTCCCGGTACGGCTGCGCCCGCCGCGTCATGCCGGAGCGGGCACCTGGCGTACCTCCCGGGTGGCATGGCCGGGCACGGCGTACGACTGGGGGAGTAAGCCGGCCCGGGGCCGGGCGGCCGTCAGGGGGTGAGCCAGCCCGGGGTGATCATGCCGGCCTCGTAGGCGAGGACGACGAGCTGCGCCCTGTCGCGGACGCCCAGCTTCGTCATGATGCGGCTGACGTGCGTCTTCGCCGTGGCCGGGCTGAGCACGAGCCGGGCCGCGATCTCGTCGTTGGACAGCCCGCCGGCCACCAGCGTCATGACCTCCCGCTCGCGCTCGGTGAGCGCGTTGAGCTCGGGCCCCGGCTCCGGCCGCTTGACCCGGCCGGCGAACTCCGCGATCAGCCGCCGCGTGATCGAGGGCGCGATGAGCGCGTCGCCCCTGGCCACCACCCGGACCGCGTGGATCAGCTCGGCCGGCTCGGTGTCCTTGACCAGGAACCCGCCCGCGCCGGCCCGCAGCGCGCCGTAGACGTAGTCGTCGAGGTCGAACGTGGTCAGGATGATCACCTTCACCTCGTTCAGCGCGGGGTCGCCGGCGATGCGGCGGGTGGCCTCCAGGCCGTCCAGCTCCGGCATGCGGATGTCCATGAGGACCACGTCGGGCCGGTGCTCGCGGGCCCCGGCCACGGCCTGCGCGCCGTTGGCGGCCTCGGCGACCACCTCGATGTCGTCCTCGTCGCTGAGTATGGACCGGAATCCGGCCCGTACCAGGGTCTGATCGTCGGCGAGCAGCACGCGGATCATCGGGCCCCGTTCGTCGGTGTGGTGAGGGGGAGGCGGGCGGTGACGCGGAAGCCGCCCTCGGGGCGCGGGCCGGCCTCCAGGGTGCCGCCGAGCGCGGCGGCGCGCTCGCGCATGCCCTGCAGGCCGAAGCCGCTGCCCCCGTCGTACGCGGCCCCCGGCCCGTCGTCCTCCACCCGGATAACGATATTGCCTGAGGTGTTGGTGATCGTGAGGGTGGCCTGGTCCGTACCCGAATGGCGGGAGACGTTCGTCAGCGACTCCCGCACGATCCGGGCGGCGGCCAGGTCCACCTCGGTCGGCACGGTGTCCAGCGGCCCCGACAGCTCCGTGCGCACCTTCAGCCCCGAGGCCGCGACCAGCGCCTCCACCCGCGCCAGGCTGTCGGCGGGCGTGGTCGGCGCGTCCTCGTCCACCTGGCGCAGCACGCCCAGCGTGGTGCGCAGCTCGCGCAGCGTCTCCTTGCTGGTCTCCTTGATCGTGCGCAGCGCCGCCTCGGCGTCCTCCGGCCGCTTCTTGAGCCCGTGCAGCGCCGCCGCGGCCTGGACGTTGATCATGGAGATGTTGTGCCCGAGCACGTCGTGCAGCTCCCTGGCGATCCGCAGCCGCTCCTCCCCGGCCCGCCGCCGCGCCTCCTCCTCCTTGGCCTGGAGCGCGTCCTGCGCGTGCCGGCGGGCCTCGTCGAGGTAGGCGCGGCGGTTGCGGGTGACGCCGCCGAACGCGATCGCCGCCACCACCCACCCGGCGATCATGATGAACTGGCTGTCGTCCACGTGCCTGACCCCGCCGGTCTCGCCGATCCCCATGGCCAGCAGCGACAGCCCGCCCGTGGCGATGGCCGCGGTGAGATGGCCCAGGTCGGCGGCGGTGTAGAGGGCGACGAAGACGAGCACGATCAGCGGCCCGTCGAGCCGCGCGTACGGGTAGTACGCGGCCACCGACATCGCCACGACGATCAGCACCGCGACTGGGTAGCGCCGCCGCGCCGGCAGCACGCCGCAGGAGATCAGCGGCAGCACGAAGTCCAGCGCGTTCAGCCCGCCCGGGGCGCGGACGTAGGCGACGAGCACACCGGCGAGCACGGCGGCCACGGTCCCGAGTGACACGATCATGCTCGTCGACGGTCTCCGCATGCCCCCCATTCTGTACGTTTGCCGACATTGCGGGTAATTTGCCGGGCCCTGGTGGGTAGAGCCCGTTCCATGAGCACAAAGGACGAACTCCGGCAGGTCGAAGAGGACCTGGCCCGGCTGCGCGCCGAGAACCAGGACATGCGCGACCAGGTCCGGAACATGGGCGCGACGGACCAGATGGAGATCTCCGCCATGATCAGCCAGTCGGACGAGCAGATCGAGCTGATCGCCGAGCTCGAACGCCGCCGCGACCGGCTGATCCAGCGCCTGGAGGAGGAGGGCGCCCAGTAGGGGCGCCCTCGCGGGGCCGGGTGTCAGGTCCGGGGCGGTCGGGTGGGTGAAGGGCCGGCGCGGGATCAGCGCAGGGCGGCGCCGACCTCGTGCAGGTGCCGCAACGCCTGCCCGTACGACTCCACCAGCCCCGTCTCCAGATAGTCCACGCCGATCTCCCGGCAGTACGCCTCGACGATCGGCTGGGCCTTGCGCAGGTTCGGGGCCGGCATGTTCGGGAACAGATGGTGCTCGATCTGGTAGTTGAGCTGGCCGAGCGCGACGTCGGTGAACAGGTTTCCCCGGACGTTGCGCGAGGTCAGCACCTGCTTGCGGAGGAAGTCCAGCTTGTCCTCCTTGGTCAGCACCGGCATGCCCTTGTGGTTGGGCGCGAACGTGCAGCCCAGGTAGAGGCCGAACAACCCCTGGTGCACGACCAGGAACACCAGCGCCTTGCCGAACGGCAGCACGGTGAAGACCAGGCCGAAGTAGAGCACGAAGTGCGTGGCGAGCAGGGTCAGCTCCAGCTTGGGCCGCTTGGCCGCGGGCTGGAACAGGGCTTTGACGCTGGCGATGTGCAGGTGCCAGGCCTCCAGCGTGAGCAGCGGGAAGAACCAGAGCGCCTGGTGCTTGGCGATGAAGCGCGGCAGCCCGCTGCTCCGCTCGACCTGCTCCTCCGACCAGACGATCACCGCGGGGGAGACGTCGGGGTCGTGGTCCTCGTGGTTCGGGTTGGCGTGGTGCCGGTTGTGCTTGGTGTTCCACCAGCCCCAGCCGAGCCCGACGCCCAGGTTGCCGATGATCAGGCCGGCCACGTCACTCGGCCGGCGCGTCCTGAAGACCTGCCGATGCCCCAGGTCGTGGGCCAGGAAGCCGAACTGCGTGAAGACCACGGCCAGCGCGGCCGCCATGAGCACCTGCAGCCAGGAGTCGCCGATCCAGACGAACGCGGCCCAGCAGCCGAAGTAGACGACGGCGGCGATGCTCATCCGCACGGCGTAATAAAAGGGACGCCGGTCGAGCAGGCCGGCGTCCGAGATGCGGTGGGCTAGTCGGGCGAAGTCACTCCCCCGAGTGTCGATACTGGCAGGACTGGCCACAGGTCTCCTTACCTCGCAATGCAAGTTGTCCTAACCTTGGCGTATCCGCAGCCAAACCGGAAGGACGTAGCCCCGCGGAGCGATCTCCATCGACCCCGCCCACGGCTCCGACCTGCGGCGACGCAGCGGCCCGGCCATGTCCTCCGGCACGCCCTCCGGCACGCCCGCCCGGCCGGTCAGAGGTTGAGGCGTTCGCGGAGCAGCTCCACCGGCAGGTGCGGCACCGTGGCCTCGCCGAACTCCGGCAGCCCCACGATCAGCTCCTCGTCCAGGACGCGCAGCCCCGCCGCCGTGGCGTGTCCCCTGCTCTGCCGGGGTGTGATGTTGTAGAAGCTCCCGACCCCGTACGCGATCCGCACGCTCTCCAGCGCCGACCGCGCGCTGGCCAGGCAGGCGCCCATCGGCAGCCCCAGCTCGGTCGGCGAGGTGAGCGTGTGGGCGTTGCCCGCCACGACGAGGGCCGGCTCGATGTGCGCGGTCAGCACCCGCTGTGCCATCACGGCGTCCCGCTGCGACCAGTCGCCGGTGAACATCCCCCCGTCGAACAGCGTCACGGTCGGCTTGTCCAGCGCCTTGAGCATCGCGAAGTGCCCCGCCGTGACGCGCCCGTCGCCGAGCCACCACAGCGGATGGTCGAGCCCCGACCCGTCGGCCAGATAGCGGTCGAGCTGCGGTTTGAGGTTCTCCGGCCATTCGAGCGCGAGGTTGCTCAGCCCGAGCGTGCGCATGAGCCAGAGGACGATCAGCGGATTCTCCCTGACCCCGTGCACCTCTCCGAGCAGCAGCAGCCCCGACTTCTCCAGTGAGCGGCGGGCCCTGTCGAGCGCCGCCCGCTCGACGGGCAGCGCGTAGTCGTCGGTGCGGAATTCGGCCACGGCCTCGATCAGGCCGTCCAGAGTCTCGACGCCTGGCATGCCTCCACCTTGTGCGCCCCGCCCACGCCGCGCAACAGCCGCGTTCAGGAGGACATCCTGGCCTTCAGTGCGGGAACCCGCTCGGCCGCGCGCAGGAACGTCTTGAACCCCAGGCGCGCGGCCCAGCTGTTCCCGACGAACTGCCGGGCGGAGCGCAGCGAGCCGCGTACGGCGGCGAAGCCGTACTCGCGCATCTGCTCCTCGTAGCGGGCGATGGCCGCGACCGGGTCGCCGCCGGAGGTGAGCGCGGCGCAGAGGAGGCGGGCGTCGCGCAGCGCGGTGTTCGCGCCGATGCCGGCCATCGGGGTCATGCTGTGGATCGCGTCCCCGAGCAGGGTGATGGTGTCGGCCTGCCAGGGGTCGACGGGGATGGAGGTGCGGATCGGGAGCAGGCTGACGGTGTCGGGGTGGGACAGGTCGACGATCCTGCGCAGGTCGGGATGCCAGGACCGGATCATCTGCGCGACGGCGGCCTGGAGCTGCTCGCCCGGCATCTCCGAGAGGCCGGACGGGAACCGCCCGGCGGCGGCGCCGACCGCCCACAGCAGGTAGCTGCTGCTGTTGTCCATCAACGCCCCTTCCTGCTCGGTCACCCCGATCCCGCCGACACCGCCGACACCCCCGGCCGCCCTGGTCCCACCGGCCGTCGCCGCGACGGGGGAGCCGTCCAGGTCGTGCGGGGCGGTGAACATGCCGATGCCCTTGGGCGGGATGACGGTGTTCGGCCCGTCGAGCAGCCGCCGCGCCAGCAGCTTCCGGTTCTCCGGCGTCAGCGGGAACTTGCCCGCCACCGTCGTGATCCCCGTGTCCACCCGCCTGGCGTGCGGCAGGTACTGCCTGCGCACCCGCGAGTTCCCGCCGTCCGCGCCGACCACGATGTCGGCGGTCTCGCTCGTGCCGTCGGCGAAGAAGAGCCGGGTCCTGCCGTCGGGCAGCCTCTCGTATCTCTCGTACGTCTTGCCGAACCGTACGACGTCGTCCAGCCCCGACAGCAGCACCTGCCTGAGCGTGATCCGGCTGGCCGAGTGGTGGTCGTCGGCCGGGTCGGCCACGGTGGGCGCCGTGAAGACCAGCAGCGTGCGCAGCCGCTCGGTCACGAAGCCGAAGTCCTGGCCGCCGCTGCCCGTCGTGTCGAGGAACGCCTGCCAGAGCGACGGGGGCAGGCAGTCGTGCAGGGCGCGGGCGCCGTGCGGGTCGATGTGCACGCGGTAGCCCTGGAGCCGGTCGGCGGGCGTGCGGTCCCGCTCGTAGACGGTCACGGGCACGCCGGCCTTGTGCAGCCCCTGGGCGAGGCAGAGCCCGCCGATGCCGCCGCCGACGATGGCGATCTGTCGCGTCTTCGTCATGCCGTTCACTATCAACCATTCGGATGAAACTGTCAATCAACCGTATGGATGATAGATATAACCAACCGGTTGGGTGATAGGGTCCCTCTGTGAGACGAGAGCCGGAAGAGAAGCAGCGCGACTCCGAGCGCACGAAGGCGCGCATCCTGGGGGCGGCGCTGGAGGAGTTCGCGGCCAAGGGGTTCGCGGGGGCCAGGGTCAGTGAGATCGCCGCCAGGGCCGGAGTCAACAAGCAGCTCATCTCTTACTACTTCGGCGGCAAAGAGGGCCTCTACCAGGCCCTGACCGCGCGCTGGCAGGCCGAGGAGAGCGTCTTCGCCGACCGGGCGGTCCCCCTGGGGGAGCTGGTCGCCGACTATGTGCGGGCCAATGTCGCGCACCGCGACTACGGCCGGCTGATGCTGTGGCGGAGCCTGACCGAGACGGAGCCGCCCGACCCGGCGTTCGTGGCAGACGTGCGGCGCGACGTGGAGCACCTGCGCCGGCGGCAGGCGGACGGCGAGCTGCCGGCCGACCTCGACCCCGCCGCGACGCTGGTGGCGCTGTTCGCGGTCGCGGCGGCCGGCATCTCCTTCCCGCAGCTCATCCGGGCCGTGATGGACCGCGACCCGGACTCACCGGAGTTCGCCGAGCACTACGCCCGCGAGATCGCCAAACTGGTGGGCCACCTGCGCGCCCCCGCCTCCTGAGGCCCGGCTCCCAGCGGCCGGCCTCGGCGTAGGGGTGCGCGGTGCGCAGGGTGCCGGAGGTCTCGTCCGTGCGCGGACCCCGCGGACGGGCGCGGACGAGCCGAGGAGGCCCTACTGGGCCGAGAGCCGGTCGAACAGGTCCAGTGCCGCCTGCCTGACCTCTTCCGGCGTGACCCCGTCGAGCGTCTGTCTGGCGTCGGCGATGTCGCGGGTGGTGGCCAGCGTGATGGCCACGGACGAGGCGGCGGCACGGTCGATCGATCCCGTCGGGGCGGCGTCGGCCAGTTGCTGGGCGCTCGCGGCGAGGTCGAGGTTGTCTCTCAACGGATCTCCTCGGGTGAAGACGGTTCGGCCCATTGCATCACTTGGCATCGTGCCGCATCCACCATTCGGTGAATTCCCGGCATCGCCCGTCGGGCTCGAACCGTATCACCCAGAGGTTGCTGTAGGTTTTGTCGTGGTATGTGGTGACTCCTTGGATGACGCTGACGTCCTCCGTCACACACACCGGATGCCATTCGAAGGTGGCCTCACCAGGCTTGTCCTGCCGGCCCAGCCACTGCGCGACGATCTCGTCCCGGCCCTGCCACGGCGGGCTGTACGGCTCGGTGTAGTAGACCGCGTTCTCCGTGAACAGGGCGGCGATGTCGTCGGGATCGTTGGAGTTCCAGGCGCGGACGTATCCCTCGATCCACGGTTGTGGCTGGACCATCGGGGCCTACCCTCGCAGTGGGTCGTGGCCCACGGACATCAGCTCGCGCCGCGACTCGTCGTCGGTCCGGTCGCCCATGGTCTCGACGAGCTCCACGACCTGCCGCATCACCTCGACGTCGGCCTTGGTGAGGTCGCCCTTCCGCTTGCTCAGGACGTGCAGCACGCCCCGCCCCAGCTCGTCGATGCCCAGGTCGGGGTCGGGCGGGAAGCCCTCTTCCGAGGAGGCCTCGGCGAGCAGGTAGGCCCGCAGCTCCTCGGAGTTCATGTTCACCAGCCGGTGGAACTCGTCCCACAACATGTCGGTGTCAAAGCCCTCAGTCATATCGCCCGCCTACCCGTCAGGCCCCACGTTACGCACCTGTCAGGACGAAGTGCGTCAGCCCACGCCGTCGCCGCCCGCCGGGTGGCTCCTGGGGCTGCCGTTGCCGGAGTGGCCGCCGTCAACGGTCCAGATCACGATTCGCCGTATTTCATATCTCGATCCGGTACGCGGGTATTCAAGCCACCCCTTCTGCCCTCGGTACAGATGAAGCCGCCCCAGCGCGGGGACGCGAAGGCGGCTTCCCTGGAGAAATGCCGCGAGGCGGGGGACGGCACGTGTCAGGGGCCGGGGCTGACGGTCTGCCAGCCGTGGTCCCAGCCCGTGACACGTGCCGGACGGGCCAGGACCGCGCGCCCGCCCGGTGGGGGAGAGGTGGGCGACGCCTGCACCGACCGCCCTGCCCCGTGGGGGAGAGGCGGGCGACGCCCGCACCGGCCGCTCCTACGGTCTGGGGTGGGCGGGGCCGGTGCTGCCGCGCGGGGTCAGGACGGCCGCCCGGTCCTCGTAGGGCGGCACGCTCTCGCCCGCGATCAGCGCCAGCAGCCGCTGCGCCGCGTTGGCGCCGTACGCGGGGATGTCGCGGGTCAGCGCGGTCAGCGGCGGGCGGACGACCTGGGCCAGCGGCGAGTCGTCCCACGCCACGATGGACAGGTCGCGCGGCACCTCCACCCGCATCTCCTGGGCCACCGAGAACCCGGCCACGGCCATGATGTCGTTGTCGTAGACGATCGCCGTGGGCCGGTCGGGCGAGCTGAGCAGCCGCCTGGTGGCCCTGGCGCCCTCCTCGCCGGTGTAGTCGGTGTGCACGATCACGTGCTCGGCCACCCCGTCGCACGCCTGGACGAACGCCTGGTCACGCACGGCCGTGTGGACCAGCTCGGGCAGCCCGGCCACCCGCGCGATGCGGCGGTGGCCCAGCGCCACCAGGTAGCCGACGGTCTCGCGCACGGCCTCGCCGTCGTCGGACCAGATGGCCGACAACGACCCCGACTCGGAGGGGTGGCCGATGACGACGACCGGCATGCCCAGCCGCTCCAGCTCGGTCACCCGGGAGTCGTCGTAGTGCAGGTCGACGAGGAAGACGCCGTCGATCCGGCTCTCGCCCCACCAGTGCCGGTAGACCTCGCTCTCCTGCTCGTGGCTGGAGACGACCTGGAGCAGCAGCGCGTAGGAGCGGTCGGCGAGCACGCCCTCGATGCCGCTGATCAGCTCCATGAAGAAGGGCTCGACGCCCAGGATGCGGGCCGGCCGGCACAGGGCCAGGCCCACGCAGTTGGCGCGGGCGCCGTTGAGGGCGCGCGCCGCGCTGTTGGGCCGCCAGCCGATCTCGTCGGCGATGGCGATGATCTTGGCCCGCGTCGCCTCCGACACCCCCGGCTGCCCGTTGAGCGCATAGGAGACCGCCACCTTGGACACTCCCGCCCTGGTGGCGATGTCGGCGATCGTCGGTCGCTTCACGGACTCCCTCTCTGAACCGGATAACCCCTCCTACTGTAGGTCACCGGCCTCCTCTGGCATGGTGCCCATCCGGGCCAGGCGTTAACCGCTTAAGCCGCGTGCCAGGGCTTCGACTCCTGCGTCTCGACGGCCGACTCGGCCACCCGCAGCGCGTACGTGGCCCGCTCCGCCCCCTCCACCGGCCCCAGGTAGGTGTGGCCGGTCATGTGGCACCACGCCGGCAGGTCCACCGGGGCGGCGGGGTCGGAGGCGATCAGGTGGATCACGGCGCCGGGCCCGGCCGCGCGCACGTGGGCCCGCAGCTCGATGAGCAACTGCACGCACAGCTTGTCGCCGCCGTCGACTACGAGATCAGGCATGGGTATAGGAAACCATCACTCCCGCCCCGGCCGTGCCGGGGGTGGCGCTCGCAGCCGAGGATCACCCCGCCAGGGGCAGGCTCATGCCGGACTCGGCCGCCGGCAGCGGGGGGACCGTCCCGTCAGGGGTGCAGGCTCATGCCGGACTCGGCCGCCGGCAGCGGGAGGATCGCTCCGTCAGGAGTGCAGGCTCATGCCCGAGTCGGCCGCCTGCAGCGGGAGCACGACCTCCACGCGGGTGCCCGCCCCCGGCTCGCCGGTGACCACGCACAGGCCGCCCAGCTCGGCCGCCCGCTCGCGCATCGAGCCCAGCCCCACCCCGGCGCGGCGCGACGCGGGCAGTCCCTTGCCGTCGTCCTCGACCAGCACGCGCAGCACCGCCCGCTCCCGCCGCAGGGCGATCCTGGCCCGCGTCGCCTCGGCGTGCCGGCGGATGTTGGTGAGCGCCTCCTGCACGATGCGGTAGACCGCCACCTCGACGGCGGCGGGCAGCTCCTCCAGGTCGCCCTCCGACTCCACCGCGACGTCGATGTCCGGCGACGACCGCCCGGCCAGGTCGTGCACCGCGCGGGCCAGGCCGAGGTCGTCGAGGGCGGGCGGGCGCAGGCCGTACACGAGCTCGCGGATGTCGCCGGTGACGGCGCTCATGCCGGCGTGCAGCTCCCGCAGCAGCTCGTCGGCGGCCTCGGGGGAGTTCTTCAGGCTCAGGCGGGCCATGTTGATGGTCATCGCCATGGCGGAGAGGGTCTGGCCGAGCCCGTCGTGCAGGTCGCGGCGCAGGCGGCGGCGCTCCTCCTCCCGGGCCGTCAGGATGCGCTCGCGCGACCGCTGCAGGTCCGCCGCCATGCGCACGGCGTGCGCCACGTCCGCCGCGTACGGCGTGAGCGTGGCCAGCACGCGCTCGTTGTGCGCGGCGGGGAAGCGGCGCGGCCCCGGCGGGCCGACGAGCAGGCGACCGACCCACGTGCCGTGCCAGACCAGCGGCACCTCCCGCGGGTCCGGTCCGACGCGGCCGCTCTCGACGTAGCGGGGCTCGCCGTCGGCCACCTCGACGGCCACGCCCTCGACCGCCAGGCCGTCGCGCAGCACGCTCACCACGGAGTTCAGCGCCTTGGCCGGGTCGCCGCGGCGCACGGCCTGGGTCAGGCGCTCGGCCAGCACGGAGGGGTCGCCGACCGCGCCGTACAGCAGCCGGTCCACCGCGCGTTGCAGCGCGCGCCGCAGCGGCTGGAAGAACGCTCCCGCGAACAGCGCGGCGGCGATCCCGGCCACCTGGTCGTAGCCGGAGACCAGCAGGCCCGACAGCGTGCCCGCGCCGAAGTAGACGGCGCTGACCACGGCCACCACGCCGGCCGCGACGAAGGCCCGGCTGATCACGGTGTCGATGCCGTAGAGCCGGTAGCGCATCACCGAGAACGCCACCGCGAACGGGATGACCGCCGCCCACACGACGGCCGCCCACATGAGCCCGGGCCAGATCGAGCTGCCGATCAGGAACACGATGTAGCCGGAGAACGCGAACAGCGGCCAGCCGATCTGCCGCCGCCCGATCGGGTCGGCCCGCCGCATCCGCATCCCCATCGACAGCGCGGAGAGCGCCATCGCGCCGTAGATGCCGGTCCAGCTCACGACGCCGATCGTGTCCAGGTACGGGGCCAGCGCCGGGATCTGCAGCGGGCTCGGGATGACCCACGGGTACGGGTACCCCTCGGCGGGCGGGGGCATCTTGAACAGGTTGCGCGCGGTCGCGGCCCCGAGGGACGCGCAGCCCAGCCACAGCACGGGCCGCCAGCGCCGGGAGGGCAGGCGGCCGTCGGGCGAGTACAACGGCAGCAGCATCGTCAGCGTCAGCCCGCACACCGCCCACCCGAGCTGCAGCGGGACCCGCGACCAGCCGGCCAGGGCCAGCTCCTGGTCGGCCGCGAAGCGGAACATGAACGCGTGGGCCAGGTCGCTGACGGCCGCCCCCAGCCCGCCGAGGCTCATGAGCCAGGCCATGTTCAGGCGGGGCCGGTGGTAGACGAGGAAGGCGCCCACCGCGGGGAAGGTGTAGATGACGGCCGACTGCGGGGTGACGGTCACGGAGGGCGTCCACTCGGCGGGCAGCCCGGCCCAGACGAGGATCGCGGACAGGCCCAGGATCGGCGCGGCGACCGCGATGGCGGCGGCGACGGCGAACGCGCCGCCCACCCGCCCGCGCCGGAGCGGCCCGGCGGCGGGCGCCGCATCGGGCGCGAGCCGGTCGGAGAGTTCGGCCATCGTGCTCTGTCCGCCTCCCCCGCACACGATTGTCCTGGCCCCGCGAAATGGGCGGGGCCAGGACAATATAGGGGTTACTCGACCGTCACGGTGGTGCGCGCGGTCACAGTCGTGCCGCTCACTTGCCCGGACACGGTGAACGTGCCGGGCCGGGCGTACCGGTCGGGGTCGAGGGCCTCCCAGGTGACGGCCACCGAGCTGTCCTTCGACCCGTCGTTGTAGGTGGCCACGACGGTGGCGGGCAGCGACGGCGCCACCCCGGCCCGGGTCCTGACGGCCTCCTCGGCGATCGAGGTGATCGTCACGGCCGGCGTGGCGCGGACGTAGACGGTGGCGCGGGCCATCTCGGGCACCCCCTCGGCCAGGCCGGTCACGGTGAAGCTGGTGCCGCCGGTGCGCACCTGCTCGGGCGTCACCTGCTGCCAGGTGACGGCGGCGCTGCCGCGGGAGCCGTCGGCGTAGAGGGTCTCGACGGTGGCGGGGAGCCTGGGCAGCTCCCCCGCCAGGGTGGGCACGTGGGCGGGGCGCGCCGCGTCCGGCGGCACCTCGTACACCTTGGTCTCCAGCAGCCCGACCGACGCGCCGCCCGATTCGAGCTGGACGCGCAGGCGGGTGGTCGTGACCGGGTCGAAGGAGACCGCGTTGTAGGCGTCGGCGGCCGTGGGGTAGCTCGTCACGCCGGTGACGTCCTCGTAGGAGTCACCGTCCCAGCGCTGGATCTTCCACGAGGCGGGCAGGCGGACGCCGCCGCCGTCGTCGAAGAAGTACACCTCGGCCTTGTTCACCCGCACCGGCTCGGGCCAGTCGAGCTGCACCCACTGGGCGCCCTGCTGCGGCCAGGTGCCCCAGCGCGGGTTGGCGCCGTCGTTGGAGCGCGGCGGGTCGATGCCGTCGTTGATCGCGGTGACCCGCTCCCAGGGCGAGGTGTAGGAGGCCGTCGGGGTGGCCTTCGGGGCCACGTTCACCTGGGCGCTCGGCGCGGTGGCGGCGACGGTGACGGTCGCGGAGGAGCTCTTCTCGCCGTCGGTGGCGGTGAGCCGCAGCTCGTACGTCCCCGGCTCGGAGAAGGCGGCCACCGTCGTCGTGCCGGTCGGCTCGGTGAAGAACGCCTCACCGGGGCCGCTCACCTTGGCCCACTGCGTGGTCAGCTCGCCCCCGGGCAGCGCGTCGTCCTTGACCACGGCCTCGATCCTGGCCTGCCCGGGCCGGCCGAACGCGGGATCGGTCACCAGCAGCACGTCCGGCCTCCTGTTGGCGACCGGGCCGGCGGGCCCGCCGGCCCGGTGGACCCGGATCTCCTTCAGGCCGGTGGCGAAGCCGGGCCGGTGGGTGACCAGCACCCGCAGCCTCTGCGCGGTCAGGGCGGGGAAGCGCACCTCGTTGAGGTTGGCGCGCGGGTAGAGCGGCTTCTTGTGCTGGCGCGGCACGTCCTTCCAGACCTCGCCGTCGAGGTACTGCACCGAGTAGAGGGCGGGCTCGGCGTAGCTCTTGCGGTCGGCGAAGAAGTACAGCTCGACCCGGTCCACCTTCCGCGCCGCGCCGAGGTCCACCTCCAGCCAGTCCCGCGCCTGGCCGGAGCCCTTGGCGCCCCAGTGCGGCTCGTTGATGGTGAACCCGTCCACGGCCCCCGCCGGGTCGCCGTGGGAGGCGGTGGCGGTCGCGACCAGGTTCTCGCGCGGGGCGCGCAGGTCGACGCCGGCCTTGCGGAACAGGTCCGCGACGCGGTCGCCGGTCAGCTCGACCTCGGTGGGCGGCCGGAGCGAGGGGGCCCTGCCCGCGTGCACGACCGTGCCGCCCTCGACCCGGCCCGTCCGGGGGTCCCAGACGGCGTGGTCGAGGCCGGACAGGGTGACCTCGCGCCGGCCGTCGACGATGATCGAGTAGCCCTCGGGCACCCCGGCGTAGTGCTTGGCGCCGTCGCCCGGCTTGTCCCAGACGATGGTCAGGTCGTCGCCCCGGTAGTTGACGCCGTTGACGGTGAAGTGGTCCCAGCCGATGTCCACCGGCCACAGCTCGACCTTGCCGTCCGAGCGCGGGCGCAGGCCCATGACGTCCTCGATGACGGTCCAGTTGCTGCTGCCCAGGATCGTGTGGTGGATCCAGGAGCGGTAGCCGATGCTCTTGGTCGCCGGGTCCCAGGCGGCCCAGTACTCGTTGGCGTCGGGGTAGCGGGTGTCGCCGCCGATGAACTGGGACCAGGCGTTCCAGTACAGAAGCTGCTTGTACTGCGCGGCGGTGATGTACGGGGTGGGGTAGTGGCGCAGCGCCTTGGAGAACAGCGCGAAGTTCCGGGTGGAGTTGATCTGGGAGAAGTTGTTGGTGCCCGGGTGGCCCGCGGCGGCGGCCTCCGCCTTGTCCTTCTGGTTGGCGGTGTACGCCGGAAAGATCGGATATTCCGCAGGATCAGCCCACAAGCGGAGCGCCTCCCGATATTTCGGGTCATCGGGCGGCACCAGGCCGGTGGCGTACGGGATGTAGTTGTTGGACTCCTTCCACGGGATCAGGTTGCCCGTCCGCAGGTCGCGGTGCTTGAACAGCTTGTCCTCCGCGTCCCACAGCAGGCCCAGCACGCCGTCGCGCACCTTGGCCGCCACGCCGCGCAGCTCGGCGGCCTTGGCCGCGTCGCCGGCCAGCTCGTACGCCTGCGCCGCCGCCATCGCGTTGGCGTAGACGTAGGCGCCCTCCAGCCGCTCGTTGGCCCGGTCGTAGTAGTGGAACGACACCGCGTCCGCGTCGTTGCCGGTCATGGCCTCCCAGTCGTACTCGATGACCCCGTTGCCGTTGGAGTCGTACGCGGCGAGCTGGCCGTAGACGTCCCTCTCGGCGTAGCGGGCCAGGTTGCGCAGGATCGACGGCTGCCCGCCGTGGATCTGGTAGCTCTCCAGCGCCGCCGCCGAGATGTACTGCGTGTAGCTGTTCGACCAGTTCTCCGGGTCGCCCGGGTTGTCGGTGTACGTGGAGTTGCGCGACACCTCGCCCGCCGACACCCACGGCCCGTAGGAGTAGACGGGGTCCCGCAGATACTTCAGGTCCTGCACGAACATCGGCACGGTCAGCACGATCGCGTTGTTGTAGCCGAGCGCCCCCTCCACCGAGGTGGGGAACTGGAAGTCGTTGCCCGGGATGTCGGCGTCGAGGAAGTTGAAGCGCATCAGCCACCAGCGGTAGTAGACGTGCTTCTTGATGTTGTCGTCGGGCACGTCGATGTAGGGCAGGTTCTCCGCCCACCAGGCGTTGTAGTCCTGGAGCTGCCGCCGCAGCGCCTGCTCGGGCGAGCGGCCCTGGTAACCGTCATACTCCGCGCGCGACCCGGCCAGCTCCTCGGTGACGAAGCCCATCTGCACCTTCGTGCGCACGGTCCGGCCCGGCGCGACGCTCACCGACCCCTTCAGCGCGCCGCCGGAGACCTTCAGCCCGTCGCCGCTGAGCCGGGGGAAGATCGTGGTGAGCTTGTTCCGCGCCCAGACGGTGCCGGTCAGCTCCCGGTCCCCGTCGGCCCGCTTCGCGTAGGGCGAGGTCACGGTGATCGGCACGTCCCGCGCGGCCGTGCCGGTGTTGGTGATCTCCAGGGTGGTCACGGCGACGTTCTCGTGGGTGATGAACTTCTTGACGCCGACCGCGAGCCCGTCGCCGGTGTACCGGCCGCTCCAGTGGCTGGGCATCTGCAGCCGCTCGGCGACGCTCTCGGTGAGCGGGGCGCCGAGCGTGATCTCGTACGCGTCGCGGTCGTCGATGCTCTCCCAGTACGCCACGCGCCCGCCGAAGCCGAGCTTGCGCGGGTCGTGCTCCTTCATGAACAGCGCCCGCCCGCGCGACATCAGCCACGGCCCCGCCGGGTCGTCACCGGGCCGGGCGAGCATGCGGTCGATCCAGTACGAGTCGCCGCCCTTCTCCTTGTTGTAGATCTCCTTCATCATCCGGCGCGGGTGGTAGCCCACGGGCTCGGCGGGCACCGGGTCCGCGCCGGTGAACACCGGCAGGCCCAGCGCGTCACCGGGCTCCGCGTGGGCGGGCGCCGTCGCGAGCGCGGCTGTGAGCGCTAACAGGGTCAGGCACACCAACGGTTTACGCACGTCGTCCCTCCTGGATCGGCAGCCAGACACGCATGGTCGCGGGGCCCCGGTTGCCCCACCGGTGATAGGGCACCAGCCGCAGCCGCACGTCCGCCCCCTCAGCCGGCCCCGCCGCATCCGCCGGCTCGGGCCCGTACGGCCAGGGGCCGTTGCCGGCGGGGCCGAGCGCGGCCGGCACCTCCAGCTCGACCACGCCGTCGTCCGAGGCGTGCTCCACCGGCGGTTCGGCGCGCGCCGTCACGTCCCCGAGCGGCGGCTCGTCGGCCACCGACTCGGCGCAGTAGACCAGCGGCCCCCGCTCCACCGCCGCGCTGCCGCGCAGCGCGTCGATCCGCCGGTCGGGAAAGGTCCACCGGGGCCGCATCGGCAGCTCCAGCCGGATCTCGTCACCGGCCCGCCACGGCCCCTCGACGTGGGCGTAGCCGGGGTCCACCGGCCGGATGACCGGGCCCTCGGGCAGCGGCGCGTCCGGCGAGGAGACCGGCACGCGCGCCAGCGTCGCGTCCGCCGCCCAGGCCGGGACGCGCAGCCCGACGCGCCCCTCGCCGTCCTCCAGCACCCGCACGCTCACCGAGCCGGACCAGGGGTAGCCGGTCTCCACCCGCAGCGCCAGCCCGCCGTGGCGGATCTCCGACGGCGTGAGGTGGTGGATCAGGACCCCGCCGGACGACGCCCCGGCGACGTAGGCGGGCAGCGAGGCCAGCGTGCGGGCGACGTTGTTCGGGCAGCAGGACACGTCGAACCACGGCGAGCGCAGCCCGCCCTCGGCCGCGTGGTTCACCCCGTCGAGCGGCGTCGCGGGCACCCGCACGTGCAGCGGGTTGACGTAGAAGAAGGAGCGGCCGTCCAGCGCCACCCCCGTGGCCAGCACGTTGTACATGGTCCGCTCGGCCAGGTCGGCGTAGCGGGCGTCGCCGGTGGCCAGCAGCAGCCGGTGCGCCAGCATGATGGAGGCGATGCCCGCGCAGGTCTCGTTGTAGGCCCGGTCCGGCGGCAGCTCGTAGTCCTCGCCGTACGACTCGTCGGCATGCCGCGAGCCCATGCCGCCGGTCAGGTGGGTGCGCCGGGCGACCGTGCGCTCCCACTGGGCCTCCACCGCCTTCAGCAGCTCCTCGTCCCCGGTCTCGACCGCCACGTCCACCACCCCGCAGGCCAGGTAGAGCGCGCGCACGACGTGCCCGCGGAACACCTGCGCCTGCCTGACCGGCACGTCGTCCTGGTAGTAGCCGCGCCCGAAGGGGATGTCGGCCAGCGCCGGCAGGCCGCGCCGCGCGACGAAGCGGCGGGCCATCTCCAGGTAGCGCTCGGCGCCGGTGACCCGGTAGAGCTCGACGAGCGCCATCTCGATCACCGGGTGCCCGCAGGTCTCCGAGCCCTCCATGAACCGGCGGCACACGTGGTCGGCGGCCTTGGCCGCGACCTCGGTGAGCCGGTCCTCGCCGTGCGTGCGCAGGCGGGCGACGCCGGCCTGGATGAGGTGGCCGTAGCAGTAGAGCTCGTGCCCCCACTCGAAGTCGGTGTAGCGGCTGCCGGACCAGCGGGTGTTGAGGTAGCCGTCGCCCTCCTGCGCCTGCGCCACCGTCCCGGCCAGCGCGGGCAGCGCCGGATGGTCCGCCCAGGCCATCGCCTCCAGCAGCTTGTACGCCTCCGAGTCGCTGAACTCCCTGCCCCGGCGGGGACGCTCGCCGCGGAAGTTGCCGATCCAGCCTTCCCGCTCTTCCCATTCCAGGCAGTGCGCGATCGTGACCTCGCGGTTCAGCGCGATCCGGTCGCCCCAGAAACCGGGGAGCACGCGGACCGCGTCGAGACCGAGGGGGGACAGGACGCCCGATGAGGGCAGGACGGGATTAGCCACGCAGAGCTCCTGACATGAATCCGCGCACGTAGTGGCGCTGCAGAACGATGAAGAGGATGAGACAGGGGATGGCCATCACCATCACGCCGGACTGGAGCATCCCGTAGTCGATGGCGCCGAACGTGTGCTGCGTCATGCTGACCACCGCCACCGGCAGCGTGAACGAGGCGCCGTCGTTGAGCAGGATGAGCGGTGCGAAGAAGTCGTTCCACGAGGCCAGGAAGGCGAACAGGCCCACCGTGACCAGCGCGGGACGCACCGCGTGCAGCAGGATCCGCAGGAACGCGCGGAACGTGCCGCAGCCGTCCACCAGCGCCGCCTCCTCCAGCTCGCGCGGCAGCGCCTCGAACGCGTTGCGCATCATGAACAGCGCGAACGGGAGCTGGAACATCACGAACACCAGCGAGAGCCCGACCAGCGAGTTCTGCAGGCCGAGGTAGCCGAGCAGGACGTAGAGCGGGATCAGGATCGTCGCGTACGGCACCATGAGGATCGCCAGCGTGGCCAGGAACAGCAGGTTCTTGCCGGGGAAGTCGAAGCGGGCGAAGCCGTAGCCGCCCAGCGCCGACACCACCAGCGTGCCGCCCACCGTCATGGCCGACACCAGCACGCTGTTGGTCGCGTACGTGTCCAGCCCCTCGCCGAAGCGCGCCATCTCCAGGTAGTTCGACGGCTCCTCCAGCGAGGCCCAGCCGCTCCACACCAGCGGGAACAGGAACAGCACCGCCAGCGCCGACAGCGTCAGGTACCGGCTCATCGCAGCCTCCGCATCATCAGCGAGTTGAGCCCGACGAGGGCCACGAGCAGCACGACCGACAGCGCCGCCGCGCCGCCGAGGTCGAAGCGGAAGAACGCGTCCCGGTAGACGACCATGACCATCGAGACCGTGCTGTTGTCGGGGCCGCCGTTGGTGAAGACGAAGAACTGGTCGAAGGCCAGCAGCGAGCCCGTGACGCTGAGGATCAGCATGAGCGCCAGCGTCGGGCGCAGCAGCGGCAGCGTGATCTTGGTGAAGATCTGCCAGCGGCCGGCGCCGTCGCTCCTGGCGGCCTCGTACACCTCGGTCGGGATGGCCTGCAGGCCGGTCAGCAGGATGAGCATGTTGAACCCGGCGAAGCGCCACAGCACCAGCGTGATCGTGGAGAACAGCGCCATGTTCGGCGTGCCGATCCACTTGACCGGCTCGCTGGTGATGCCCAGCGCCTGCAACATCGGGTCGATGGGGCCGAAGTCGTTGTTGAGCATGCCGTAGAACAGCAGGCCCGCCGCGGCGAACCCGACCGCGCCGGGCAGGAAGAACGCGGTCCTGAAGAAGGCGATGCCCGGCCTGCGCTCCTGCACCAGCAGCGCCAGGCCCAGCGCCACGCCGGACAGCAGCACGGTGGTGATGGCGGTGTACTTCAGCGTGAAGAGCACCGCGTCCACGAAGAGCGGATTGCCGGTGATCTTGAGGTAGTTGGCGGGGGCGTTGAAGGTGGCCTGGCCGAGCAGGGGCCAGCGGTTGAGCGACATCCAGACGACCAGCACCAGGGGCGCGACGAACAGCACGCCCACGATCACGGCCGTCGGGGCCGCGTACAGCCAGCCCTGGACCTTCCTGCCGCGCCACCGGGCGGGCGGCGCCGCATGGGCCGCCCGCCCCCGCGAGGATCGCGTGGCCGTCAACGTCATTGCTGCTGCAGCGACTTCGTGACGTCGGCGTTGAGCTGGGCGACCTTGGCGGCGTCACCGAAGACCGCCTCGCGCGCCAGCCGCAGCCACGGGCCCTGCGGGTCGTTGTAGGTCTGGCCGAAGCGCAGCGCGAACGGCGTCTGCCCCTTGGCCACCAGCGAGTTGATCAGCACCACGCGCGGGTCCTCCGAGGAGTACTTGTTGCCGGCCAGGTCGGTGCGCGCGACCACGTCCTTGTTCCTGGCCATGACCTCGACCTGGGCCTCGTCGGAGACCGTCCAGGACAGGAACTCCCAGGCCGCCTCCGCGTTCCTGGTGGTGGCGGCGATGCCGACCGAGTCGCCGCCCACGAACGTGGACTCGCCGCCGTCGGGGCCGGCGATCGGGGTCACGCCGATCTTCATGTCCTTCGGCATCAGGCCGAGCGTGGTGGACGGCATCGGCATCACGCCGATCTCGCCCTTGGGGAAGAAGCCGGTCCAGGTCGGGCCCTGCTCCTCCTTGGCCGTCGGGCCCGTGGCCTTCTTCTCGTACAGCTCGCGCCAGATCTTGAAGACCTCGGTCATCGCCGGCTGGTCGTTGAGCGAGGTCGTGCCCTCGGGGTTCATGACCTGCCCGCCGGCCGCCCAGACCGACGGCCAGAAGGTGAAGACGTAGCAGCCGCCGCAGTTGCCGCCGAAGAAGGTGCCGTGCACCTTGCCGTCCTCGCCCAGCTTGTCTTGGATGGTGGTGGCGTGCTGGGCGAACTCCTTGAGCGACTTGGGGCCCTGCTCCGGGTCGAGGCCGGCCTTCTCGTACAGGTCCTTGTTCCAGAACCAGACCGACAGGTCGAGGGTGTGCGGGAGCGTGTACTGCCGGCCCTCCAGCGTGCCGAGCTTCATGTGCGAGGGAGCCAGCTTGTCCTTGTACGGCAGGGCGGCGATCTTGTCGGTGATGTCCAGGAACAGGCCCTGGGAGGTGTAGTTGGGAACGAAGATGACGTCGGCCGCGAACACGTCGGGCAGTTGCCTGGCGCCGGCCGCGGCGGCGATGCGGGGCTGGTAGTTGTCCGTGGGGATGACGGTGAGCTTCACCTGGTTCTTGTGGGTGCTGTTGTAGGCCTTGACCAGGCGCTCGCTCTGCGCCTGGGTGGCCGCGCGGGTCCACATGGTGATCGTGACGGGAGCGTCCGAGGACGGGGTGCCGCCGCCACCGCCGCCGCCGTTTCCGCAGGCAGCCGCTGTGAGCGCTAACACACCGAAGAGGGAGATCCCGGCCAGCCTTCGTCTCATGATGTGCTCCTGGACTTAAAGGTTTTCGGAAACGTAGAAGAAACATGAGCCCATGTCAATGGGTGCTATGGTGCTAAGCAGTTCACAAATCACCGAAAAGGGTTTCGAAGTATGGCGGGTAAGCGGGCGACCATCAACGATGTGGCCTCGCTGGCGGGGGTATCGATCGCCACGGCCTCCAAGGCGCTCAACGGGCGCCAGGACGTGCGGGCGGCCACGCGCGAACGCGTGCTCGCCGCCGCGGCGGAGCTCTCCTTCCAGCCGAACGCCCTGGCCAGAGGGCTGCTGTCGGGCCAGACCAGGACCGTGGGGCTGCTGACCTCCGACAGCGTCGGCCGGTTCGGCATCCCGGTGCTGCTCGGCGCGGAGGACGCGTTCGGGGCCGGGGAGATGGCCGTGCTGCTGTGCGACGCGCGGGGCGACGCGATCAGGGAGCAGCACCACCTGCGCGCGCTGCTGTCGCGGCGGGTGGACGGGCTGATCGTGGTGGGCGAGAGCACCAACCCGCGCCCGTCGGTCAGCAAGGACCTGCCCGTGCCCGTCGTCTACGCGTACGGCCCGTCGGAGGACCCCTCGGACGTGTCGTTCGTGCCCGACGACGTGGGGGCGGCGGCCATGGCCGTCAACCACCTGCTGGCCCTCGGCCGGCGGCGCATCGCGCACATCACCGGCCCCTCCCACTACAAGGCGGCCCGCGACCGCGAGGAGGGCTTCCACCGCGCGCTGGCCGAGGCGGGCGTCGCGCAGGCGGGGCAGACCATGTCCGGGGTGTGGTCGCAGCGGTGGGGGCGGCACGCGGCGGAGATGCTGCTGATGGCCGATCCCGGGATCGACGCGGTGTTCTGCGGCAGCGACCAGATCGCGGCCGGGTTCGTCGAGGGGGTGCGGGAGCGGGGGCGGCGGGTGCCCGACGACATCGCGGTGGTGGGCTACGACAACTGGGAGGTGCTGTCCACCGAGACGCGGCCCGCCCTGACGACCGTGGACATGAACCTGGAGGTGCTCGGGCGGACCGCGGCCCAGCACCTGTTCGCCGCCATCGACGGCAAGGCCACGCCCGGCATCCACACGCTGCCGTGCCAGCTCGTGATCCGCGACAGCACTTCACCGCCCGGCGTCTCCTGACCTCCTGCCGGGCGGGGCCTGACCCGGGCCTGGTGAGGGTTTGACCGCTCTCGCCGCACCCCCGAGCGCGGCGAGAGCGGCCGCGGCGTCAGGAGGCCGCGCAGGTGTAGGAGCTCACCGTCGCGGTGTTCCCGCCGGGCCGGTTGACCTGGAAGCCGAAGCTGGTGTTGCCGCCCGCCGCCACGGTGCCGTTGTAGCCGGCGTTCCTGGCCGTGACCGTCTGGCCGCTGGTCGTCAGCGTGGCGTTCCACGACCCGGCCAGCGTGTGCCCGGCCGGCAGGGTGAAGGTGACGGTCCAGCCGGTGATGCCCGACGTGCCGCTGTTGGTGACCGTGACCGGCTGCACGACGTACCCGCTGCCCCACTGGCTCTGCACGGTCCCGGCGGCCGTGCAGCCGCCGTTGCCGCCGCCCGTCGTGGTGGTGAAGGTGGCGGTGGCCGAGGCGCCGGACTGGTTGCCGGCCCCGTCACGGGCCCGGACGTACACCTGGTACTGGGTGGCGGGAGTCAGGCCGGTCAGCGTGACGGAGTTGGTGGTGGACGAGCCGATGAGCGGGTCGGTGCTGCCCTGCTCGCGGTAGACGTCGTAGCCCGCCAGCCCCGAGCCGCCGGCGTCGGTGGAGGCCGTCCAGGTCAGGGTCGCGCCGGTGGAGGTGACGGCGGAGGCCGAGGGGGCGCCCGGCGTGGTGGGGGCGGTGGTGTCGGTGCCGCCGCCGCCGAAGAACGTGGCCTCGCGCGAGGTGGCGGCGATGCCGTTCGCGCCGTTGAAGATGCGCTGGCCCCAGGAGGTCAGGCTGGCCGGGTCGAAGTTGGTGACCATGTCGAGGTATTCGACGCCGCCGCCGTTGCCGCTCCACGACCAGCCGATGTAGCCCAGGCCGCGCGACACGGCCTGCGCCATGATGGTGTCCTCGTCCGGGTTGCCGTCGGAGTGGTTGTGCCCGAACTCGCCGATCACCAGCGGCAGGCCGGCGGTCCTGAAGGCGTCGAGGTAGGCGGTGATCTCGGCGGCGGTGTCGAAGACGCCGTACATGTGCACGGAGAAGACCGTGTTGCCCTGCGGGTCGGCGTCGAAGACGGTCTGAGCGTTGTCACGCATCGTGAACTGCCAGTCCTGGCCCCAGTTGGGCGCGTCCACCATCAGCAGGTGCTGGAAGCCCAGGCTCCGCATCCGGGTGATGGCGCTGGTGGTCGCGCTGGTCCAGGCCGAGACGTTGTTGTTGCCGTACGGCTCGTTGCCGATGTTGACGACGATGAAGTCCTCAGTGCCGGTCAGGGCGCTCTTGACGCTGTTCCAGTAGTCGACGGCCTGGTCGAGCGTGTACGCGCCGCTCTGCTCGCCGTACCCCGTGGTGTCGTGGTTTTCGAGCACGCATATTAACCGGTTCTGTCGGCAGAGCGAGACGACGTTGGCCACGTCCGCCGCGCCGTTGGCCGTCCACCGGCCGCCGCTCAGCACCACCCGGACCGTGTTGGCGCGCAGCGCCTTGATGTGCGCGAAGGCGCCGGTCTGGCCGGCGTACCAGGTGTGCGCGTGGCTGACGCCGCGCATGACGAACGCGTTCCCGTTGGCCTCGACGATCCTGGCGCCGCTGACCCGGAGCCCGACCGCGGCGTTCGCGGGGGACGGGGCCACCGTCATCGAGACCAGCATCGAGACGAGAAGCGACAGGAGCGCCGCGGACGCGGCCCCGAGTCGTTTGCTCATGGGGGGTGCCCTTCCTGACTGTTAACCGGTTAGGTAAGGGACATGCTGGGCGCATTCGGCGCCGATGTACAGGGGGCCGGGGGAGGCGGGCCAGGAATGCCTGGACCGGGATGAAAGTTTCAGCCGGCCGGCCGGTCGCGCAGCGCCGGCAGGCCCACGGCCAGCGCCGTGAGCGCGCGCACGAGAGTGGGCAGCATCTGGGGGCAGGCGGCGGCCAGCTCGGGGTCCTCGGCGTAGACCTGGGCCAGGGCCGGGGCGGGGTTGGCGATCGGGTAGAGCGTCCCGGCCAGCACGCTGGCGAAGGAGACCAGTTCGAGGCCCTCGCGCTCGGTCAGACCGGCGGCGCGCGCGACCTCGGCGCCCATCTCCGCGCTGGTGGACACGATCGCCCGCTTGAAGGTGCGGGCGGCGGGGACGGACGCGTTGTGTTCGAGGCTGATGTAGACGTTGCCGAGCAGGTCGCAGAGGAGCGGCCGGTCCACGATCGTCTCGGCCAGCGCCGCCACCACGTGCGCCGTCCGGTCCTGCCCCGAGACGTCTTGATCGCCCGAGGCGGTGGCTGAGTCGGTGGCGGGGGTGCTCCCCGAGGCGGTGGCTGAGTCGGTGGCGGGGGTGCTCCCCGAGGTGGCGGCTGCGGCGGAGGTCGAGGTGGCGGCCGAGGTGGCGGCCGAGGCGGCCAGGTGGGCGGAGACGTCGTCGGCCCACTGCCGCCACTCGTCGACCATCAGCTGCAGGTAGATCTCCTCGCGGGTGCCGAAATAACGCACGATGTTTGACTTCGCCAGCCCCACCGCCTCCGCGACCGCCCCCAGACTGACGTTGCGCACGCCGGAGGCGCGGGCGAGCTCGCGCGCGGCGTCGAGGATGGCCTCGCGTCGCTGCTGCTTGTGCTCTGGCCGCCTGGCCCGGAGGAATGCCGACCGCTTCATGTCGCTCATCAGCATACTGACCGACTTAGCAGAACGGTGTTCACTTGTTAAGGAAACAGCGTTCTGTTAGCGTCGCGATAAACCGGCAGCGGAGGATCGAGTGACCGAGATACGGATGAAAGTGAACGGTGACGTCGAGGCCCTCGACGTCGAGCCGCGGGTCAGCCTGCTCGACGCCCTGCGCGAGCGGCTCGGCCTGATGGGCCCCAAGAAGGGCTGCGACCAGGGCGCCTGCGGGGCGTGCACGGTGCTGGCCGACGGCATGCGGATCAACTCCTGCCTGGCCCTGGCCGTCCAGTACGACGGCAGCGAGATCACCACCATCGAGGGCGTGACCCACCCCTTGCAGGAGGCGTTCGTCCGCCACGACGGCTTCCAGTGCGGCTACTGCACCTCGGGCCAGATCTGCTCGGCGATCGGCATGCTGGCCGAGCACGAGGCGGGCATGCCCAGCGCCGTCGCCGACGCCTCCCCGCTCACCGAGGCCGAGGTCAGGGAGCGGATGAGCGGCAACCTGTGCCGCTGCGGCGCGTACAACGGGATCGTGGACGCGATCATGGATGTGGCGGGGAAGGACGGGCGATGAGGTCGTTCGCGTACGTCAAGGCGGCCGACGTCGAGGAGGCCGTGCGGGCGGTGGCCGCCGACCCCGGCGCGAAGTTCCTCGGCGGCGGCACCAACCTGGTCGACCTGATGCGCGAGGGCATCGAGCGGCCCGACACCGTCGTGGACGTCACCGGCCTGCCCTTCGACACGGTGGACGAGCTGCCCGACGGCGGGCTGCGGATCGGCGCGCTCGTGCGCAACAGCGCCCTGGCCGCCGACCGGCGGGTGCGCACCCGCTACCCGATGTTGTCGCAGGCGCTGTTGTCGGGCGCTTCGGCGCAACTGCGCAACATGGCCACCGTGGGCGGCAACCTGCTCCAGCGCACCCGCTGCCCCTACTTCTACGACGCGGCCTCGGCCTGCAACAAGCGCGAGCCGGGCAGCGGCTGCGACGCGCTCGACGGGTTCAACCGCAGCTGCGCGATCCTGGGCGTCAGCGAGAGCTGCATCGCCACCCACCCCTCCGACATGTGCGTGGCGCTGGCCGCCCTGGACGCGGTGGTCGAGGTACGCGGCGTGGACGGCGTGCGGCGCGTCCCGCTGACGGACTTCCACCGCCTGCCCGGCGACACGCCGGAGATCGAGACCACGCTGGCCGCCGGCGAGCTGGTCACGGCCGTCGAGCTGCCGCCCCTGCCGGTCGCCGCGAACTCCCGCTACCGCAAGGTGCGCGACCGCGCCTCCTACGCCTTCGCCCTGGTCTCGGTCGCGGCGGCGCTGGAGGTGCGCGACGGGATGGTGACACAGGCGCGGCTGGCCCTCGGCGGCGTCGCGCCCAAGCCGTGGCGGGCCCGCGAGGCGGAGCGCGTCCTGCAGGGCGGCCCCGCCGACGAGGCGGCCTTCCGCCGGGCGGCCGAGGCCGAGCTGGCCGGCGCGACCGGCAGGCAGGGCAACGCGTTCAAGGCGGGGCTCGCCAGGGCCACGATCGTGGCCACGCTGCGCGAGCTGAGCACGGGGGAGGCCCGCTGATGGGCGTCACGCACGACACGAGAGCAGGGCAGGGGGAGGTCCGGGCGATGAGCGTCAGCCAGGCGGAGGCGACCGAGCGCGCGACCGGCACGGAGAAGTACGTCGGCCGGGCCGTGGACCGGGTGGACGGCCCGGCCAAGACGACGGGCCGGGCCCGTTTCGCCGCCGAGCATCCCTACCCCGGCCTGGCCCACGCCGCGCTCGTGCACGCCACGGTCGCGCGGGCCCGCATCACCGCCATCGACACAGAGGCGGCCCGCGCCGTGCCCGGCGTGATCGACGTCCTCACCCACGAGAACACGCCGCCCATGAAGCCCCCGCCCAAGGTGAGCTTCCTCGACCTCAGCACGCTGGTGTCGGGCACCACGGTCAACTACCTGGCCACCGACGAGGTGCACTGGAACGGCCAGCCGGTCGCGGTGGTGGTCGCCGAGACCCCCGAGGCGGCCCGGCACGCGGCGTCGCTGGTGCGGCCGTCGTACGCGGAGCTGCCCGCCACGGTGGACTTCTCGGCCGAGGAACCGCGCGCCGTGCCGCAGAAGGGCAACCTGATAGCCGAGGCGGAGGCCGACAAGGGCGACGCGCAGGCGGCCCTGGCCGCCGCGGCGCACTCGGTGGACCTGACCTTCAGCACGCCGCCGCACAACCACAACGCCATCGAGCCGCACGCCACCACCGCCGTGTGGGAGGGCGACCGGCTGACCGTGCACGAGGGCACGCAGAGCATCGCGTGGACGCGCCGGCACCTGGCCAAGCGGTTCGGGGTGCCGGAGCAGGACGTCCGGGTGCTGTCCCCGTACGTCGGGGGCGGGTTCGGCGGCAAGGGCTCGGTCTGGGCGGGCACGCTGCTCGCCGTGCTGGCCGCGCGGGTGACGAACCGGCCGGTGCGGCTGGCGCTCACCCGCGAGGGCGTCTACCACACGGTCGGCGGGCGCACGCCCAGCACGCAGCGGGTCGCGCTGGGCGCGGACGAGCAGGGGCGGCTGACCGCGCTCATCCACACCAGCGTGTCCAGGGTCGCGCGGACCGGCGGCATGCCGGAGGGGATCACCGCCGGCAGCCGGCACCTGTACGCCTCGCCCAACATCCACCTGCGGCAGAGCATCACCCGGCTCGACCTGCTGGCCAACACCTTCATGCGCGCCCCCGGCGAGGCCATCGGCACCTTCGCCCTGGAGTCGGCCATGGACGAGCTGGCCTGGGAGACCGGCATCGACCCGATCGAGCTGCGCATGCGCAACGAGCCCGAGCGGGCCCCGATCGGCGGGCAGCGCTTCTCCAACCGGCTGCTGCGCGAGGCGTACGCGGTGGGGGCCGAGAGGTTCGGCTGGCGCGAGCGCGACCCCCGGGCCGGCGCGATGCGGGACGGCCGGTGGCTGGTCGGCATGGGGGTGGCCACGGCCTACCATCCGCAGATGCGGTTCTCGGCCCACGTCAAGGTGCGGATGAGCGCCGACGGGCAGGTCGTGGTGCGCTGCGGACTGCAGGAGATGGGCATGGGCACGGCGACGGCGCAGGCGCAGATCGCCGCCGACGAGCTGGGCGTGCCGCTGGAGTCCGTACGCGTGGAGATCGGCGACTCCGACCTGCCGCAGGGTCCGGGGGCGGGCGGCTCGAACCAGACCGCGAGCGCGGCGGCGGGCGTGATCGAGGCGAGCGCCAAGCTGAAGCGGGCGCTGCTCGCCCTGGCCCGCCGCGCGCCCGGCTCGCCCCTGCGCGGCCGGCGGCTGGAGGAACTGGAGGCGCGCGACGGCGGGCTGTACCACGGAGGGCGCGGCCAGACCTACGCCGAGATCCTGGCCGCGGCCGGGCGCGACCACGTCGAGGCCGAGAGCAAGGGCAACATGCTGGGCCTGCTGGTCCGGACCATGAACGACCGCCGGAAATGGGTGAAGGCGGCGATCGGGGCGCAGTTCTGCGAGGTGCGGGTGGACCCCGACACCATGGAGGTGCGCGTCTCGCGCTGGCTGGGCGTGTTCGACGTCGGCAGGGTGATCAACGCCAGGACGGCGGCGAGCCAGCTCCGCGGCGGCATCGTGATGGGCATCGGCATGGCGCTGTCGGAGCAGACGCTGGTCGACGGCCGCAGCGGCCGGATCGTGAACCCGAGCCTGGCGGAGTACCACCTGCCCGTGCAGGCGGACATCCCGCGCATCGACGTGCACTGCCTGGACGAGCCCGACCCGACCACGCCGCTGGGCCTGATCGGGGTGGGGGAGGTCAGCATCACCGGCGCCGCCGCGGCGGTGGCCAACGCCGTGCGGCACGCCACCGGCAAGCGCGTCCTCGACCTGCCGATCACCCTCGACAAGCTGCTGTGACCCCGAGACCGGCCCCGGTGACCGGCCGGCTGGGGTGACCGGCCCGGCTGGGGTGACCGGCCGGTCCGGGTGTCAGTCCTGGTGAGGTGAGGTGAGGGCGCGGGCGGCGCGGCCGGCCGCCCGCGCCGTCGCGGCCGCGCGGCCGGGGTCCACCATGGCGGTGACGGTGGCCCCCTCGACCAGGATGAAGAGCTGCTCGGCCAGGGCGTCGTCGTCTCCCGCCAGCTCGCGCAGCAGGTCGCGCAGCCGCCGCTTGTGCCGCCGCACCACCTCGGCGACGGCCTCGGAGGTGGCGCCCAGCTCGCCGTACGCGTTGAGGAACCCGCAGCCGCGGAAGCCGTCCTCGCCGAACCACCGCTCCAGCCACTCGAAGACGGCCTCCACCCGGTCGCCCCGCTCGCGGACGTAGGACGTGAGCGAGGACATCCACTGCTCGTCCCGCCGCTCCAGCCAGGCCACCACCAGCGCCTCCTTGGACGGGAAGCACTGGTAGAGCCGCTTGAGCGAGACGCCGGAGGCGGCCCTGACCTCGTCCATGCCCACGGCCCGCACGCCCTGCCGGTAGAAGAGCTCCCCGGCCGCCGCCAGGAGCCGTTCGGCGTGTTCCATGACACCTCGCTTGAACGGAGAACGATCGTTCTCTATGCTAGCCGGGAGAACGACCGTTCTCTTGCCGACCGAGGAGGCCACCGCCATGTCACGCCCGCCCGTACCGCCGTTCACCGAGGAGAGCGCCCGCATCAAGGTCCAGGCCGCGGAGGACGCCTGGAACACGCGTGACCCCGACCGCGTGGCCCTCGCCTACACCGAGGACTCGCAGTGGCGCAACCGCGGCGAGTTCGTCACCGGCCGCGACGAGATCAGGGAGTTCCTGCGCCGCAAGTGGGACAGGGAGCTGGACTACGCGCTGCGCAAGGAGCTGTGGGCCGTGCTCGGCGACCGCATCGCGGTGCGCTTCCAGTACGAGTGCCGCGACGCCTCCGGCCAGTGGTGGCGCAGCTACGGCAACGAGCAGTGGGAGTTCGACGAGTCGGGCCTGATGCGGCGCAGGGAGGCCAGCATCAACGACGTGCGCATCGACGAGTCCGAGCGGCGCATCTTCGGCCCGCGCGGCGACGACGAGCGCGGCGTGGACGTGCTGCCCCTCAGATGAGGGGAGGCTCAGGTGAGGGGGGCTCAGGCGAGGGGAGGCAGGGCACGGCGCCGGTCGCGCCGTGCCCGGCACGGGTCAGGGGACGCGGATCCACCGGGGGTCGTCGTAGCGCTGCTCCACCCCTTCCGCGGGCAGGAAGTCGGGCACCGTGCACAACACGATCACGCCCCTCACCTCCAGATACCGCACCAGCCCCGCCGCCATCGACAGCAGGCTGTCGGGCGCGCCGGACGCGTACGGCAGGTGTTCCCTCAGCATCGCGAGCACGTCGTCCAGCCCGAACTCCTCGGGCAGCAGCAGGGCGAGATCCCTGAGGAGGCCGGGGGTCAGCGGGAAGTCCGGGCGCAGGCGGGGCCGGAGCTCCTTGCCCGTCCCCTCGCAGGTGTCGCAGCGCACGCTGTCGCGCGGGTGGGCGGCGAAGGTGCCCGAGCCCAGGCACACCAGGCACCGGCCCAGCTCGGCCGCATGCCGGGTGGCGGCGTCGCGGTCGGTCAGCGGCAGGTCGCAGCTGCACGAGAAGGTGGTGTAGGTGCCCGCCGCGTGGTCGTGACAGCCGATCTCGTCAGGGGGGTCGTTCCACTCGATGGTGATGACGTGCTCGTCCATGGAGGCTTGTGTGCTCTCGTCCGGGGAAGGTGCCCCCGCGGTCGCGGGGGCACCAAGATTAGCCCGCCGACCAGGCGCTGATCACGGAATCCGGCAAAGACGGTCACGGAGTGTGAGGAATGTTCGGCTCCTCGCGGGGCCCGCCCTTCAGCTCGTGGAACCCCGGGGTGCCCGCGACCAGCAGCGTGCCGTCCCACAGGCGGCCGGCCTGCTCGCCGGTCGGGACGCGGGAGACGACCGGGCCGAAGAACACCACCGGGTCGCCGCCGCCCGCGGCGTCGGTGACCGCGATGATCGGGGTGCCCACGTGGTCGCCGATCAGGCCGACGCCCTCGGCGTGCGAGGCGCGTACGGCGTCGTCGTAGTCGCCGCCCAGGCCCGCCTCGGCCAGCTCGACCGGCAGCCCGGCGGCGGCCAGCGCCGCGCGCAGGTCGCCGATCCAGTCGCCCGAGCCGGTGGTCCACAGGGCCGTGTAGAACCGCTCCAGCGCCCGCTGCCCGTGATCGCGCCGCACGGCCGCGCAGATGCGCACCGGAACCCACAGGTAGCCCTCGGGGTCGCCTTCCGGGTCGTCGTCGCGGCCCTCGTTGAGCACCGACAGGCTCATCACGTGCCAGCGCACCTCGACCGGGCGCACCTGCCGCACCTCCAGCAGCCAGCGCGAGGTCAGATAGGTGTACGGACAGGACGGGTCGAACCAGAAGTCGGCCACCATGCTCGTCACCCTGACCACCTTGCCAGAAGGGGCCGCCGCGCGGGCGGCGGCGGCCCCGGCGCGCTACGACCCGATCTTCCCGACGCCCGCGCCCGCCATCACGGCCGCCTTGACGCCGTTGGGGTCGGCCACGGTGTAGGAGTAGTACGCGCTCGGCTCCTGCACGCTGCCCGAGCAGTCGGGCGCGCCGGACTCGTCGGCGAAGACGTTGTTCCTGGCCACGCACCTGCCCGAGGGCCCGGCGTAGGAGTTGCTCACCGGCTCCTCGACCCGCTCGAAGTAGTTGCCCTCGACCAGGCAGCCGGCGTCCGCCTGGCAGGCCACCCCGACGTCGGTGTTGTAGACGTAGTAGTTGTTGAACACGTGCACCGGCTCCCCGAACCGCACGCGCGGGTTGCGCTGCGGCGTCCGGTCGAACCAGTTGTGGTGGTAGGTCACCTTCAGCCGCCCGACGTCCTGCGCGTCGTTGTCGTCGTCGTGGCCGAGCAGCATGTTCTTGGTGTGGTCGTGGGTGTGGTTCCAGGAGACGGTGACGTACGAGGAGCCGCGCTTGACGTCGATCAGCCCGTCATGGCCGGCGGCCAGGTCGTTGTGGTCGATCCAGACGTGGTGGCTGAACATCTGCACGTTGATCGCGTCGTCCGAGGCGTTCCTGAAGACCAGGTTGCGGATGATCACGTTGTGCACGGCGCCGGGCGGCGGCGCGGTGACGGAGTCGTCGGCCGGGAGCCCGATGGTGAAGCCGCCCCCGCTGATGCCCGAGCCGGAGCCGACGCCGAGGATCGTCTTGTCGGAGGCGACGTCGTACATGCCGGCCGGCAGGGTGATCATCCCGCGTACGCACACCGTCAGCGGCCCGCTCCGGCCGATCGCGGAGATCAGCTCGGCGGCCGTGTCCACCTCCACGGTCGGGCCGCCCGCGCCGCCGGTGGTGCCGTTCTGTCCCCAGGCGTTCACCGAGGCGAACCCGACGGGCGCGCCGGAGGAGACGCACGAGCCGGCCGGCGGCGTGGTCGGGGTGGCCGGCGGGTCGGTCGGGCCGCCCAGGTCGCTCACCACCACGTCGTCGAACGAGGCGGCGGCGTAGTGGCCGGCCAGCCCCGCCCTGCCGGAGGCGAGGGCGGTGTCGGTGGCCGTGACGAGCTGCACGTTGTCCACGAAGCCCCGCAGCGAGCTGCCGAACGCCTCCAGCCGCAGCGTGCGCCACGTGCCGGTGACCACGGAGGCGGCGGCGGTGGCCAGCGTGACGGGGGCGCCGCCGGTGCGCTTGCCCAGCACGACCGAGCCGGAGCTGCTCAGCCCCAGGAAGTAGTAGGCGCTGGTGCTCTGCGCCCTGGCCAGCACGCCGACGTGGCGGTTCTGGCCGTTGAACGCCAGCGGCTTCACCCGCGCCTGCACCGCCTGGTCCGTCCACCCGCCGCCGGCCAGCGCCCTGGCGTCGGAGCCGGTGCCGGACTGGCGGTAGACGCGGCTGCCGTCGGCGACCACCGACCAGCTCCCGCCGGAGCGCGACCAGCCGGCGGCGTCGCCGTCCTCGAAGTCGTCCCCGAACAGCGTCGCGGCCGAGGCGCTGGGCAGCGTCACCGCCCCCGCCACGAGGACGGCCGCGGCCGTCGCCGCGAGCGCGGCGAGCCATGCACGACTCTTGCTTGCTCTTGTCCTACGCACTGTGGAGCCTCCCGTTGTGGTGGCGGCCGGCCACGGGATCCCGTTGGGGTGTTGCGTGGAAACTCGCGAGCTTCACCCCTTTATGCAACCGATTGTTAGGCGAGTCAATGCGTAGGATGTGCAGGTTTGTTGCATGACCGCGCATACATTGCAAGCGCTTGTATCCGCGGCCCCTCTTCCGGCCGGCCGATGCGCGGCCTCGCCGAGGTCAGCGGCGCACGCCGCGGCAGGCCAGGGCCAGCCATCCGTACGGCACGGGCAGCATCGCCAGCCAGAACCGGTGCGCCTCGTCCCAGTGCCCGAACCCGCAGGTCGGCGACCACAACCGGACTGCGTCCGGCAGCAGGATCGTGCCCAGCACCAGCCCGAGCTGCACCACCACGGCGGCCATGGCGGCCTGCCGGCCCGGGGCGTGCCTGACCGCGGTGGCCGCGGCCGCCAGCGCGACGCCCAGGCAGACGGCCATCTCGATCAGCAGGTCGGTCACGGGGAAGAGCGTGCCCTCGGGCAGCCGGGCCAGCGCGTACGCGAACGCGCACGACCAGACGGCCACCGCCGCCCCGGCCGCCAGCAGGCAGCGCAGCGCCTGCCGGGCCCAGCGGGGGGTGGGCGCCGCGCCGAGGTCCGCGGTCATGGCGTCCACCAGGGCGAAGGCGGCGGCCGAGCCGAGCAGGGTGCCCACGACCCGCATCAGCAGCAGGGCGTCGCCGCCGGCCAGCGGCTCCCCGGCGTTCACGAGCGTCAGCAGCCCCGCCGCGAACGCCGTCACCACCGCGAGCGGCGCCCAGTCGACGGCCCTGACCAGCGGCCGGACCAGCAGCCCCGCCGACCGCGCCCGCGCGGCGGCTCTCAGGACGGCCGGGTGCCGCGCGATCCCCACCTTCTCGGCGGTCACGGCGGCGGAAGGCCGGGGCCGGTGGGGCGGGATGCTCAGCGGCATGGGTCGGCTCCTCGGGGCGCGTCGTGCGTGTGCTCCAGACCGAGCAGCGGCAGGGCCTGGCCGATGGTGGTGGCGGGGTCGACGAGCGTGTCCCAGTGGGCGTGCACGCGCTCGCGGGCGCCGGCCGCGGCGAGCAGGCTCTTCGCGTACGCGACCTCGGCCGCTCCCCAGCCGATCAGGAGCCGCCTGCCCAGCCGGTCGTCCACGTGGTACGTGCGCGGCGGCTCCGGCGGGAAGACCTGGCCCATGAGCCAGAGCGCCACCAGCGTGCGCGCCTGCCCCGCTCCGTCGCACCCGTCCCGGGAGCCGTCCCGGTCGCGCAGGCCGGTGGCCCAGATCGCCAGGTCCTGGGCGAGCAGGGCCCGCTGGTCGGGATGGCCCCACGTCATCGGCGTACGGAGCGCCACCGCGTCCTGGTCCTCCCCGTACCGCCAGGTCGTGGCGCTCTGCCGGACCTCGGGCACGCGGGCCCGCAACGCGGCGGGCAGCGCGTCCACCGCCGGGCGCAGGGCCCGCTCCCACAGCGGGACCCAGGGCTCGTAGCCCGCGAAGGCGCAGAACGTGACGCCCCGCCGGTCCGAGCAGTGGTGGGCGCCGGGGCCGAAGTAGCGTTCGCGGACCCTCGGGTCCACGTCGTCCAGGTCGAGCCAGCCCGGCTTCGGCCGGGGCAGCGGCGGCTCCGACGCGGCGACCGCCCCCGCGGGCACCGCGACGGCCAGGGCGGCCAGCAGGGCCGCGGCGGGCAGGAGGCGTACCCGGTGCCGCAGCAGCGCGAGCGCGGCGCACGCCGCGGCCAGCGCCAGCACGTACAGCAGGTGGACGGCGGAGGGCCGGTCCGGCCAGTCGGCCTCGTGCACCTGCATGACCGGCAGCAGCCAGGAGCCCCCGTCGTGGTTCGGGTTCTGGAAGATCAGGTAGCCGAGCACGGCCACCACGACCGGCCCCGCGATCAGCCACCGTGCCCACCGTCCGACCGCCACCCCGAGCGTGGCGGCCAGCATCGCCGCGGCCACCGCCGTCAGCGGCTCCCACGGGTCGAGCCGGCCCGCCGCCGGGCCGCTCAGCAGCCTGATCAGCAGGTAGCCGCCCATGAACACGGCCGCGGCCGACCCGGCGACGAGCGGCGCGGCCAGCAGGGTCGCCCGGGTCCTGTGCACGGCCCGCCCCGGCAGGGCCGCCAGGCTCTCGGGCATCCCGTGCCGGCCGTCACGCGAGGCGGCCAGGCCCGCCACGACCAGCACCGCCGCCGCCAGGCACGTGGACAATCCCGTCGCCCGCACGGGGTCCACGCCCAGGTGGGGCAGCAGGTCCCGGCTGAGGTACGTCTGCAGCGCCAGCACCAGCGCGCTCGCTCCCCACACGAGCGGATGCCGCGCCATCCTGCGCACCTCGACCAGGAACAACTCCCTCGTCACACCACCGCCTCCACCGCGATCCGCGCTCGTCATGCGGCCACCCCTTCCGCGCCTCCCTCGCCGAGCAGCAGGAGGTAGCCGTCCTCGACGCCCGGCGGCACCGGCTCGGCGCCCGGCGGGCGCTCGCCCAGCGTCCGGTAGCGCCCGTCGGCGGTGCGCCAGAACCTGCGCGAGGTCGCCGGCGCCTCGTCCGACAACCACACCTGCCCGTCGGCGATCCCGGCGAGCCGGCCCGGGGTGCCGTCGAAGGCCACCCGGCCCGCGCGCAGCACGACCACCCGCTCGCACAGCGCCGCCACGTCCTCCGTCTGGTGGGTGGACAGCACGACCGTCCGGCTCTCGCCCAGCCGCGACACCAGCGCCCTGAACGCCATGCGCTGCTCGGGGTCCAGCCCCACGGTCGGCTCGTCGAGGATCAGCAGCTCGGGCTCGCCCAGCAGCGCCTGCGCCAGGGCCAGCCGCTGCCGCATGCCGCCCGACAGCCTGCGCACCTTCGTCCTGGCCTGCCCGGTCAGCTCCACCTCGGCCAGCACCCGGCGCACCTCGGCGTGCCGCTGCCCGCGGTCGGTCAGCTCCTTCAGGATCGCCACGTAGTCCACCAGGTCGAAGGCGGTGAAGTGCGGGTAGAAGCCCGGGTCCTGCGGCAGGTAGCCGAGCCTGCGCCGCAGGGCGGTGCGCTGCGCGGGGGAGGCGGGGTCCAGGCCGAAGGCGGTCACCGAGCCGGCGTCCGGGGCCAGCGTGGTGGCCAGGCAGCGCAGCAGCGTGGTCTTGCCCGCGCCGTTGGGGCCGAGCAGGCCGGTCACGCCGGTGCCGAGGGTCAGGTCGAGGCGGTCGAGCGCGCGCTTGCCGCCGTACGTCTTGGTCAGGCCCGTGATCTCGATCATGCGGTGCTCGCTTTGCGGATGCGGAGGACGTGGAGGGTCAGCAGGAGGGCGGTGGCGGCGTACCCGAGCTGGGCCGGAAGGCCGAACACGACCGGCCAGGAGCCCGCCAGGCCGCCCGCGCCGACGATGGCCAGCCACGATCCGCCGACGGCGAGCGCGGCGATCGGCACGGGCAGCCGGTTCGACAGGGCCAGGCAGCCCGCGGCGGCGGCCAGCGAGGGCAGCAGCCAGGCGGCGCTCAGCCCCGGCGGCGCGGGCAGCAGCGGCGCGGCGAGCGCGGCCAGCGCCGTCGCGACCGCCAGCACCGCCACCGCCCTGGTCAGGAGCAGGCGCGGCCCGGCCAGGGGAGTGGCCGCCATCAGCTCGTGCGCGGGATCGACGCGGGGCCCGTACGCCAGCGCGATCCCCGACAGCGGCAGCACCGGCGCCACGATCAGGAACACCGGCAACAGCTCCGGCCCCTGCCGCGCCACCAGCACCGCGACCGCCAGCGCGGCCACCACCGCCACCAGCCAGGCCCGGCTCAACGTCGGCGTGACGGCGACCAGCCTGGCCAGGTGCTCGGGCATGCCGCCGTGCCGCAGCACCCGCTCGGCCAGGCTCGGGCGCGGCCCGGCCAGCCGCGACTCCAGCCGCCGCCAGGACGCCTCCAGCCACTCCGGCTCGTACGGGACCGCCGCCCGGCAGGCCGCGCACCTCTCCAGATGGGCCTCCACGGACATCGCGGCGGCGGCCGGCAGCGTTCCGGCGAGATAGCGTTCGCGCAGGTCGTCGCGGACGTGCCAGTCGGTCATGACAGCTCCTCACGCAACCGGGCCCTGGCCCGCGTCGCGCGGGACTTGACCGTGCCTTCGGGGATGCCGAGCAGGCGCGCGGCCTCCTTGGTGGTCAGGCCGTCCAGCACGGTGGCCTCGATGACCGCGCGCAGCTCGGGCGAGAGCCTGTTCAGCGCGCTGCCGAGGTCGCCGTGCTCCACGCCGCGCAGCACGGCGTCCTCGGCCGAGCCGACCACGTGCTCGGGACGGGTGAGGTCGCCGGGCTCGACGCCGCTGCCGATCCAGCGGGAGCCGCGCCCGCGCAGCGCGGAGACCAGCCGGCGCACGGCGATCGTCCACAACCAGCCCGCGGCGTTGCCGCCGTCGAAGCGCCCCGCCGACCGCCACACCGCCAGGAACGTCTCCTGCAGCGCGTCGTCCACCACGTCGGGGTCGGCGCAGCGCCGGGCCAGCCTGGCGCGCAGCCAGGGGGCGTGCCTGCGGTGCAGCAGGCGCAGCGCCGCGGTGCTGCGCGCGGCCACGGCGGCGAGCAGCTCGGCGTCGGTGCTGTCCGCGCTGACGCGGGGCGGCTCGGGCGCGCGTCTTCGCCAGAAATCGAACGATCCCACGTCCCATCTATCGCAACCCGCCCCCTTCCCGGTTCGCCGGCCCGCCGCGTTCCGATCCGCGCGCGGCGCGCCGCCGGCGGGTCAGGCGGCCCGCGCGGGGACCGCCGGGCCGGTGGAGGCGGGATGCGCGGGTTCAGCGAGGGGTGCGGTGGCGTTCCACGGCCGCGGCCGTGCGTTCGGGGTCGCCGGCGGCGATGGCCTCGACCAGCTCGGCGTGCACCTCCAGCCGGTGCCGCAGGTAGTCGCCACCGTCCTTTTCGCCACCGTCCTTCTCGTCACCGTCCTTCTCGTCGCTGTCGCCGTGGTCGCCGCCGGGGGCGGGGCGGGCGTGGGCGTCGGAGGTGGCGTGTGCGGACAGGTCCGAGATGCACCGGGTCATGGCCAGGTAGACCGCCTTGGCCAGGGGGTTCGGGGTGATCTCGGCGATGCGCTCGTGCAGGGCCCAGTTGGCGCGCATGAACCCGTCGGTGTCGGTCGTGGCCCGGCCCAGCGCGGTGAGCAGCCTGCGCAGGTCGGCGATGTCCCGGCGGGTGCGGTGGCGGGCGGCGTCGGCGGCGACGAGCGGTTCGAGCGCCTCGCGTACGGCGATCGCGTCCGCCACCGTCGTCGGCATCGCGCGCACGGTGAGCAGCGTGTGCCGCAGGCGCACGACCGGATGGGGCGCGGCCACGAACAGCCCGCCGTTCCTGCCCGGCCGGACCTCCACCGTGCCGCGGTCGCTGAGCAGCCGCGCCGCCTCGCTGATCGTCGCGCGGCCGAAGCCGGACAGGTCGCGGAAGTCGTCCATGGTCCCGATCAGGTCGCCGGGGCCGAGGCCGCGCTCGCCGATCAGGGCCTCGATGCTCTGCGCGAGCGACTCCGCGCGGGTCTGTGGTGCGCCATTAAACACCCGAACCATTCTAGGGGTTCTCTGGTCATTTCAGCCGGTGGGCGATACGCTCCGGCTGAACCTTTGGAGGAGTACGTGACCCCGCTGCTGCGACAGGTCCTGAGCCAGGTCGACGGGCCCGACCCCCGGGTCAACGAGGTGGTCTCCGCGCTCGTCAGCCATCTGCACGCCTTCGTCGAGGAGGTCCGGCCCACCGAGCGCGAGTGGATCGCGGGGCTCGACTTCCTGATCGAGACCGGGCGGATGTGCACGGCCGACCGCAACGAGTTCATCCTGCTGTCCGACATGCTCGGCCTGACCAGCGCCGTGGACGACGTCAACCACCTCGGCCCCGAGGGCATGACGCCGTCGTCCGTGGAGGGCCCGTTCCACTCGCCCGCCCCCGAGCGGGAGGCGGGCGCCTGGATGTGCTCGGGGCCCGAGCGCGGGCGCGGCACGCCGACGGTGGTGCACGGGCGGGTGCTCGACTGCGACGGCACGCCGCTGGCGGGCGCGCTGGTGGACGTGTGGCAGGCCAACGACACCGGCCTGTACGACAGCCAGGACGACACCCAGGAGCCCGGCAACCTGCGCGGCCTGTTCACGACCGACGCCGGCGGGCGCTACTGGTTCCGTACGATCCGGCCGAGCAGCTACCCCGTCCCGACCGACGGCACCGCCGGCCGGCTGCTGCGCGCCATCGGCCGGCACCCGATGCGCCCCGCCCACCTGCACTACCGGGTCACCGTCGCCGGTCACCGGCCGCTGACCACGCACGTGTTCCTGGCCGGCGATCCCTACCTGGGCTCCGACGCCGCGTACGCGGTCAAGGAGGAGCTCGTCCGCGAGCCGCGGCCGCGTACCGAGGGGTGGGGGATGGACGGCCCGTACGAGGAGATCGAGTTCGACCTCAAGCTGGTGCCGCTGGACTGGAAGGACGAGGCGTGAAGCTCGTCGGGGTGCGCCTGCCGGGCGTCGACGCCGTGCACGTGGCCAGGCTGGACGGCGACGAGGTCACGGTGCTGGCCGAGGTGACCGCCTTCTGGGCCGACGCCCGCGCCTGGACCGCCAAGGCGCCAGGCGCCGGCACGGCCGCGCTCGCCGGGTCAGGGCCGGGGGACGTGGTGCCGGTCGGGGCGGTGGAGCTGGTGCCGCCGGTGCCGCCGTCCGCGCGGGTGATCTGCATAGGGCTCAACTACCGGGCGCACGCCGCCGAGGGCTCGTTCGAGGTGCCCGAGCACCCCACCCTGTTCGGCCGGTGGACGGCCTCGCTCAGCGTGGGCGGCGTGCCGGTGCCGGTGCCGGCCGGCGAGCCGGGGCTGGACTGGGAGGGCGAGGTGGCCGCGTACGTCGCCGAGCCCCTCCGCGACGCCGATCCGGACGCCGCGCTCGCGGCCGTGCTGGGTTACTCCACCTTCAACGACCTGACCGCCCGCCGCGCCCAGAAGCTCACCAGCCAGTGGACGCTGGGCAAGAACGCCGACCGGAGCGGGCCGATGGGGCCGATCGTCACGGCCGACGAGGTGGGCGACCTGCGCGACGGGCTGCGCGTACGCACCCGCGTCAACGGAACCGTCGTCCAGGACGGCGACACCCGCGACATGATCTTCAGCGTCGGCGAGGTGCTGTCCCTGATCAGCCGCACCCTCACCCTCAACCCCGGCGACGTGATCGCCACCGGCACCCCCGACGGCGTCGGCTACGTCCGCACCCCGCCCTGGCTGCTGACCCCGGGCGACGTGGTGGAAGTGGAGATCGACCACCTCGGCACCCTCCGCACCCCCGTGGTGGGGTGACGGTCAGGTGGTGACGGCGTGGTGGGCGACCACCTCGTCGATGTGGAGGCGGACGAGGCACTCGCCGGGGGCGGCGTTGCGGGTGCCGAACTCCAGGGCGCGGTCGTCGCCCATGTAGCGGCGGCCGATCTCCGTGGCCCAGGCCAGCATCTCCTCCAGGTCGAGCGAGAGGGTGGCGGTGCCCTTGACGAGCACGTACGAGTAGGGCGGCTCCTGGTCGTCCACGCACATCGCGGCCCGGGGGTCGCGGGCCAGGGCCTTGCCCTTGAGGCTGTGCTCGGCGGTGCTGAACACCACCGCGTCCTCGTCGAGCAGGAACCAGACCGGCGTCACGTGCGGCCTGCCGTCGGGCAGGGTCACCGCCAGCTTCCCGGTGCGCGTGCCGGCGGTGATGAAGTTACGCCACTGGGAATCACTCATTCGTTCCATGTCAACACGCTACGTCACCATCCGGAGCGTTCCCCGGGATCGGCGCGGGGCCCGGGAAAAGGGTTCGAAAACTGTCGGTGGCCAGTGATACAAAACGGGTTCGGAGTCGGGCTAGCAGCGGCCGGGGGGCTGTGTCTCATGAGCACCACCAGTTCGGAGTTCTCGGTCTCCGGCCCGCGTCACAACCGCCGCGGTCCCGTGCGCTGGCTGTGGTCCCATCTGCGCCGCCATCCGCTGCACCTGTTCGGCTTCCTCGGCGGCTCGCTCGCGATGGTGATCCTCAACGCCATGGTGCCGCAGCTCACCGGCGACGCGTTCGACGCCGTGCTGGGCAAGCGGGGCGCGCCGCTCGACGCGCTGGGCCTGATCGCGCTGGCGTTGCTGGCGATCGTGACCGCGCGCGGGCTGTTCGACCTGTGGGCCCGGCTGTCGAGCGAGGTGCTGGCCAAGCGGCTGGAGCGCGACGCCCGTGACGAGCTCTACGTGAGCCTGCTCGGCAAGAGCCAGACCTTCCACAACCGCCAGCGCGTCGGCGACCTGATGGCCAGGGCGGCCAACGACATCCGGCAACTGTCGATCATGATCACGCCGGGCGCCGACCTGATCGTCGACTCCGGGCTGACGGGGCTGGTGCCGCTGTTCTTCATCGCCGCCATCGACCCGCGGCTGCTGCTGGTGCCCGGCGTCTTCGCGGTGGTGTTCGTGATCGCGCTGTGGCACTACATGCGCAGGCTCAACCCGGTCGCCACCCGCATGCGCGAGGAGTTCGGCGATCTCAACGCGGGGCTCAACCAGGCCGTGCGGGGCATCGAGGTGATCAAGGTGACCGCGCAGGAGGCCCAGGAGCGGCGGCGCTTCCGGGCCAACGCGCGGCTCTACCGCGACTCGTTCGTACGCAACGGGCTCGTGCAGGCGCGTTACCTGCCGACCCTGCTGTTCGCCGTCGCCATGGCGGGCGCGTTCTGGCACGCGCTCCACCTCCAGGCCGCCGGGGCGATCACCATCGGCGAGCTGGTCGCGTTCATGGGCCTGATGGGGATGCTCGGCTTCCCCACACAGATGTCGATCTTCACGTTCTCGCTGATGCAGATCGGCGTCGTGTCCGCCCGCCGGATCCTCGACATCATCACCTCCGACAGCGAGATCGAGCAGCGCCCCGACGGGCACGCCGCGCCGATCAGCGGCGAGATCGTCTTCGAGGACGTCACGTTCGGCTACGAGCAGGACGCCGAGCCGGCGCTGCGCGGGGTGACGTTCACGGTGCGGCCGGGGGAGACCGTGGCCATCGTCGGGGAGACCGGGTCGGGCAAGAGCACGCTGACCAAGCTGGTGCCGCGCATCTACGACGTCACCTCGGGACGCATCCTGGTCGACGGCGTCGACGTACGCGACTGGGACCTCGACTCGCTGCGCTCGCAGATCTCCACCATCGAGCAGGACATCGTGCTCTTCTCGCGCTCGGTGGCCGAGAACATCGCCTTCAGCAAGGGGCAGCGGGCCGATCGCGAGGCCGTGGTCAGGGCGGCGCGCGACGCGCAGGCCGCCGAGTTCATCGAGGAGCTGGAAGACGGCTACGACACCGTGATCGGCGAGCGCGGCGTCACCCTCTCGGGCGGGCAGCGGCAGCGGCTGGCCATCGCGCGGGCGCTGCTGACCGACCCGGCCATCCTCGTGCTCGACGACTCCACCAGCGCGATCGACTCGGCGACGGAAGACAAGATCCAGCAGGCCATCGGGCGCATCCTCGAAGGGCGCACCACGTTGCTGATCACCCACCGGCTCTCGCAGATCCGCTGGGCCGACAAGGTGCTGCTGTTGCGCAGGGGCGAGGTGGCCGACTTCGGCACGCACGACGAGCTGATCCGGCGCAGCGCCCTCTACCGGCGGGTCTTCGCCCACTACGACGAGGCCGACGTCCACGACGCGGCCGAGGTGCAGGAAGAGGGGCCCGTCCTGGCGGGCGAGCAGGGAGGGGCGCGCTGATGGGCTTCGTCATGGACGGCCTCGACGCCGAAGACTACGACCGCACCTACGACGACCGCGAGCTGCTGCGCCGGATCCTGTCCTACTTCCGGCCCAAGCTGGGGGCGATGCTCCTGGTGGCCGCCATGATCGTGTTGCTGTCGGCGAGCCAGGCGGCCATCCCCGCGCTGGTCAGCGAGGCCGTCGACGCCATCGACGGCGGCACGATCGGCGAGGTCGGCTGGCTGCTGGCCGCGGGCATCCTGGCCACCGGGGCGATGTCGTGGGTGTTCAACTACATCCGGCAGAAGAACAGCGCGCGGGTCACCGGAGACGTCGTGCTGCGCCTGCGTGAAGACGCCTTCGACGCGGTGCTCCAGCGTGACCTGTCCTTCTACGACGAGACGCCCTCCGGCAAGATCGTCAGCCGGGTCACCTCCGACACCGACGACTTCGCCACCGTCTCCACGCTCACGATGGACCTGATCAGCCAGGTGCTGATGGTGGGCTTCGTGACCGTGCTGCTGTTCGTGCGCAGCGTCGAGCTGGCCCTGCTGACGCTGCTGGTGGTGCCGATCGTGGTGGGGCTGGCGCTGGTGTTCCGCCGCCTGGCCAGGATCAGCACCCGGCGGGCGCAGCGCTCGCTGAGCCGGGTCAACGCCAACCTGCAAGAGACCATGGGCGGCATCGCCGTGGCCAAGAACTTCCGGCAGGAGCGGCAGGTCTACGACGAGTTCCGGCCGATCAACCAGCAGAGCTACCAGGTGACGCTGCGGCAGGGGTTCGTCTTCTCCACCATCTTCCCCGTGCTGTTCCTCGTGGCCGGGCTGGCGACGGTCGCGCTGGTCCAGCTCGGCGGCTCCGCGGTCGTCAACGAGCGGATCACCGCCGGCGACTGGTACCTGTTCCTGCAAGGCGTGTCGCTCTTCTGGTTCCCGCTGACGTCGATCGCCGCGTTCTGGTCGCAGTTCCAGCAGGGGCTGTCGGCGTCCGAGCGGGTCTTCGCGCTGATCGACGCGCCGCCGAGGGTGGTGCAGACGGACACGCGACCGGTCGGGCGGCTGGCGGGGCGCATCGAGTTCCAGCGCGTCACGTTCGGCTACGACGCGGCGCAGCCCGTGCTGCGCGACTTCGACCTGGTCATCGAGGCGGGCGAGAGCGTGGCGCTGGTCGGCCACACCGGCGCGGGCAAGTCCACGCTGAGCAAGCTCATCACCCGCTTCTACGAGTTCCAGAAGGGCCGCCTGCTCATCGACGGGCACGACATCCGCACCCTCGACCTGGGCGGCTACCGCAGCCAGATCGGCGCGGTGCCGCAGGCGCCGTTCCTGTTCAGCGGCACGGTGGCCGACAACATCCGCTATCCCCGGCCGGAGGCGGGCGAGGAGGAGGTCCGCGCGGCGGCGGCCGCGGTCGGCGGCGGCGACTGGGTCGATGCCCTGCCCAACGGCCTGGAGACCGACGTCGGCGAGCACGGCCGGGCCCTGTCCATGGGGCAGCGCCAGCTCGTCGCGCTGGCCCGGCTGCTGATCCAGGACCCGGCGATCGTGGTCCTCGACGAGGCCACGGCCAGCGTCGACCCGCTGACCGAGGCGCAGATCCAGGAGGGCCTCGACGTGGTGCTGGCCGGGCGCACCTCGATCGTCATCGCCCACCGCCTGTCCACGATCGAACACGTCGACCGCATCATCGTGCTCGACCACGGGCGCATCGTGGAGGAGGGCGACCACGCCTCGCTGCTGGCCGCCGGCGGCCGCTACTGCGAGGTCTACAACACCTACTTCCGGCACCAGTCGCCCAACTACCGCGCGGGCACCGGGTTCGTGCCGGTCACCACCACCTGAGGCGAGAGACCCCAGGTGAAAGTTTCACCTGGGGTCCCTGATTGTCGGCGCTCGCCCCTAGGCTTCCCGCGCATGAGCGCATTACCTGACACCGTGCACGTCACGCACATCGACCTCCGCGTCTCCTACTCGCAGGCGTACCTCATCGACGCCACCGACGACGCCGAGGGCTTCGAGGACATCCCCGACGACCACCCGGCCCACCGCGTCGGCATCATCCGGGCCGACGGCGGCGACGCCTTCCTCATCACCGGACTGCACACCGGCACGGTCGACTTCACCGTGCTGGTGGCCGACCACGACCCGGGGGCCGAGCTCGACGAGTACGAAGACGTCGTGGAGATCACCGTCGAGTCCGAGTCGGGGGAGTACGTGCTGCACGAGTGGGGCGGGGAGGCCCACGAGCTGCCCCCGCTGCCGGCCGGGCCGGGATGGTACCGGCTGCGGTATCACGCGCGGGGCATGGACGAGGCGGCCGATGAGGCGGCGTCGTCCGGCGAGGTGATCGACCACTACCTGCTGCAGATCTGGCCGGCGGAGGAGTCGCTGCCGCGGCTGGTCAAGCAGGGCAGCGGGTGCGCCGCGTACTGGCGCCGATCCGCCTGAGGCGGGGCGTCGTTGACTTGAGGGGCGGGGCTACTTGGCGGGCGCCAGGCGCTCGCCGAGGCCGGGGACGCCGAGTTGCCGCTTCAGCAGGGCCAGCTCGTGGGCGGGCAGCTCGCGGCGCAGGGTCTCGGCGTTGTCCAGCAGCGGCTGGGCGGTCAGCCGGACCTGTCCCACGGCCTGCCGGAACGCCTCCCAGTCCCACGCCCCCGTGACGACCGCGCCCTCGGCGATGCGCGCGACGTCCTCGGGGGCGGGTTGCGAGGCGATGCCGAGCCGGGTGGTGAGCCGGTCGCCGACCAGCAGCCCGGCCAGGAGACTCCGGGCGGAGGCCGGGGCGCGCAGGGGGCGGGGGGCCGCGCCGTGCACCCAGGCGGTGACGATCTCGGCCACCAGGCGGGCCGCGGCGTGGCTGGGACGGTCGGACAGGCCGAGGTCGCCGAGGTCGAGCTGGTTGGCGGAGATCACCAGCGCCACCCGGTCCTCGGTCCAGCCGCGGGTGAAGTGGCTCCAGCCCCACGGGTATTCGCCGCCGTGGCCGATGTACGGGTGCGCGCCGCCGAACACGTTGAACACCAGGCCGATCGACATCTCCTGGCTCGGGCCCAGGAGCGTGCCGCCGCTCGCCTGCGCGGTGATCATCTGCTCGGCGGTGGCCGGTTCGAGGATCGCGCCGGAGCCGAGCCGGCCGCCGTTGAGCATCGCGAGCACGAACCGTACGTGGTCGGAGGGCGTGCTCAGCGCGGACCCCGCCGGATAGTCGCCGGGATACAGCGGGGGGAGCGGCAGGGAGAGGCCGGGCAGGGTCGCGTATCCCGTCGAGCGGCGGGCCAGCAGCTCGACCGGCACGAAGTCGGGATGCTGCGCCCGCGGGAACACGGTCGAACCCATCCCCAGCGGCGCGAACACCTGCCGGGCCAGCCATTCGGAGAACGTGACGCCGTCGGGGTTGAGCAGCTCCACCAGGTGCCCGACCACGGCGATCCCGACATTGCTGTACTGGTACCGCTCGCCCACCGGCCCGGCCCAGAACGGCATCACCGTGCCGCCGTACGCGTCGGAGCGGCCCGCGTCGAGCACCCGCCGCAGATGCTCGCCCAGCGGCGGGGGCGGCACCCGGTCCCAGTTGCCCATGCCGGTGCCCAGCCCGCTGCGATGGGTCAGCAGGTCGCGCAGGGTGATCGGGCGCCGCCCGTGCGGGTTGACGAGGGGCAGATGCCGCTCGACCGGGTCGTCCAGCCCGATCAGGCCGCGCTCCACGAGCTGCATGGCGGCCACCCCGGTGTAGGGCTTGCAGTCGGAGCCCGTGGGGCCGACCGTCTCGACGGTCATGGGGCGGCCGGTGGCCAGGTCGGCCAGCCCGTACGCCCGGGCCAGCGCCACCTCCGTGCCCACCCCCACCGCGATCGACAACCCCGGGGTGCCGCAGTGCTCCATGATCTCCGGCACGTACGCGTCGAGCGCCGCTGCCAAGCTTTCGATCTCCATGCGTCAAGGCTGGCATTGACATCAGAGAAATGTCAAGGCAAGCGTTGACAGGCATAATGGTACGGTGCCCGAGCTACCCGACCTCACCGAGCTGCTGTCGATCGTCGACGAACGCAGCGCGGACGCCGACGCCCTGACCCGCCTGACCGTCGCCGAAGGCGTGCTGGCCGACCTGCGGGGCGTCGGTGACAGGCTGCTCGGCTACCTCGTCGAGCTGGCCAGGGCGGAGGGCTGCTCCTGGTCCGACATCGGCGACCACCTCGGCATCAGCCGCCAGGCCGCCCAGCAGCGCTACGGCCGCCGCTGGTCCAGCCTCACCGTCGCCGACCTGGCCAAGTCGGGCGCGTTCGAGCGCTACACCGGCCGCGCCAAGGAGGCCCTCGAACGGGCCGAGGCGCACGCCCGCCGCCTGGAACGCCCCGCCATCGAGGCCGGTCACGTGCTGCTCGGCATCCTCGACGACCCCGACACGCTGGCCGTCCGCGCGATCGCCGCCCAGGGAGCCGACCCGGCCGCCCTCCGCTCCGACCTGGAGCAGCGCCTGCCCACGGGGCCCGGGGCCCTGACCGCGGTCCCGGTGGGCCCGGAGACCCGGCGCGTCCTGTCGGCCACGCTGCTGGAGACGGCCGAGCTCAGGCACAACTACATCGGCACCGAGCACATGCTGCTCGGGTTGCTGCACGACAAGTCGGGCACCGTCGGCAAACTGCTGCGCGAGCACGGCATCGTCCTCGACCCGACCCGCCAGGCCATCCGCGCGGCCCTGGAGGCGTTCCTGCGCTCCAGAGAGGGCTGATCACCGCCGATTCGCAGGCGTTCATGGGCGTCGGCGGGCGGAGGCGGGCGGAGGCGGGCGGAGGCGGGGGTCGTCAGGGGTCAGGAGTCGTCAGGGGCGCGGTGGACGATCTGGACCGGGTGGAGGTCGAAAGCGCGGTCGGTCAGCTCCAGCCCTGCCGAGACGTAGAGCGCCGCCCGCAACCACCGCTCATCCCGCCCCAGCCCTCCACCTCGCAGCCCGGCCCGTTTCCGCCGGGAACCCTCCTCCTGGCGCGAAGCCTCCTCGCGGTGGGGATTCTCCGTGCGGTGGGGATTCTCCGTGCGGTGGGGAGACTCCTCCCGGCGCGAACCCTTCTCCTGGCTTGAACTCTCCTCCCGGCCGGAGTTTCCGGTGTCGCCGTCGTGGTCGCGGTCGCCGTCGCGGTTGTCGTCGCCATTGCCTACTGGGCGGTCATTGGCGTTGTGTGGGCTGTCGGCGTGGGGGCGCGTGGGCAGGATGTGCCAGAACATCCAGCCGTGCAGCAATCCCCCCAGGATCAGCATCGCGAGAAGGTCCGTCTCGGCCTCACCCCGCTGCTCGACGAACCTGCCGTAGACGAGCATCACGGAGAGTCTGGCGTCACCGCTCACGACAGCGACGACACCGGCCACGACGACCGCCACCACGAAGGCGGCGACGGCGATCCGGACAAGGCGATAGGGGCGCAAGAGTGGTTCCCGGGGGGTGAAGGAACGGAGGGCGGAGCACGAAAACGCCCCACCTTAACGGGACCGGCACCCAGCGTGGCCGCGACCGGGTCAGCTCGCCGGCTCCTCGCCCTCCACTAACGGGGCCTGCTTCGGAAGCAGGATGTTGCGGCCGAGCAGCCAGTCGGCCAGGCGGTCGCGCTCGACCAGCACCAGGTTCTGGCGGGCGTTGAGCGCTTCGGTGCGGGCCTGGCGGGTGAGCCGGCCGGAGGTGACGAGCACGCCGGTGTGCCCGTCGAAGGCGTTGGCCAGGGCGCCGAGGAAGTTGCGGACCTCGGGCGCGCCGACCGTGTTGGTGTATCGCTTGCACTGGATGGCGTAGGGGGTGCCGCCGGGGGCGACGGCCGTGATGTCGACGCCGCCGTCGCCGGCGCGGCCCCGTTCGCGGACGCGGCGGAACCCCTCGGCGATCATCCGCTCCGCGATCAGGTGCTCGAACTGCGGCCCGGTCATGAGGTCGACTTTCGCCAATTCCGCATTGGCCGCGAGGAACTGCATGCGCCGGGCCTGGATGGCCCGATATCTCAGGAAAAGCCCGCCGAGGAACGCCGCGATCGCGAGCAGGGCGATGGCCATCGCCAATGTGGGATTTTCCGCCACGAATTCGGCCACGAGAACGACCACGATGATGGCGAGCCCGAGGCCGAGCGCCCACAGCGCCTCCTTGCCGCTGCCGCCTGACCTCCGCCGTCGCCGTCTCCTGCCGTTGCCGCCGCCTCTGGATCGCCTCGCCATCGTTCCTCCCCGCTGAAAGCCCGGTGTCGAGGTCAGTATGAACGGCGGGACCGACAAAAACAGGGGGCGCAGGGTTATGTGGAGAGGATGGTGAAGTGAGGTGATTTGGGAGGCGTTCCGGATGTGATGGGTTTCGTGGGGTTTATCCGAAGCAGTCGCGGGCCTTTGTCTCGACATATCGTGAGGAGCGTTCTTCATTGGGGCCGCGCGTCGTCCAGCCGTGAGCGGCGAGGAGCCGACGCAGCCCGTACGCCCCCAGCGGGGTCACCCGGAAGGCGTCGCCGGCGTACACGGCCTCGATGGACGACCGCGGCGCCGTCTCGAGGAACCCCGCGGGACAGGAGCCCTGCCCGAGAGAGGTGGCCAGCTCCTCCACCAGCCGGTCCAGCTCGCCGGCGTCCGCGGCCCGGCCGGCGGTGTCGTTCGCCGGCTCGATCACCCCGCTCAGGACCCAGTCGCCCATCACCAGGCGGACGTTGTGCAGCAGGTCGCCCTCCAGCCCGTACAGTCCCGTGGTGTCGCCGCCGGCCATGGCGATGGCCGGCGCGGGGAGCAGCACGGGGAAGGGGCGCTCGCCCAGCCCTTCCAGGATCTGCGCGGTGAACGGGTACACCGCCTCCAACGGGATCTGCGGGGCGTAATAGGAGCGCTCCTCGCGGGCGATCCTGACGCGGGAGCGCAGCAGCCCGGCCAGCAGGCGGGCCCACGTCTCGACGACCTCGCCCGCCCGTCCGGCCATCTCCCCGCCGCAGGCCGCCTCACGGCCGTCCGCCTCACCGGCAGAGGTGGCGATGGCCTTGGCGCCGCGGGTCGCGATCAGGCGGGCCTCGACGGCCGCGTTCCACAGGCCGTGCAGCGCGGGCAGGTCCTTGGCGCTGCGCAGCCGCGCCGACCTGCCCTTCTCCCGCCGCGCGGCCTCCTCCGCCCGCAGCCGCAGCACCCACTCGGGCGGCGCGGACGCCCCCGAGGGGAAACGCGGCTCCGGCGCCAGGACGTCGTACAGCCCGAGGTCGGCCACGGCGCGTACCGCGTCGGCCGGGCGCAGCACCTTGCCGGGCGTCAGCGCCCGCCCGGAGCCCACCCATCCGGCCAGCCCGCGCGCCCGCCGCACCAGCAGCGACGCCTCGGCCTGCCTGGCGAGGCGCGCGAGCTCGGCCGGCGCGGGGGCCGGCTCCGCGTCGTCCTCCCGCACGGCGAAGGCCGGGAACAGCGCCGTGAACACCGGATCGACCTCGCCGCCCGGGCCCGGCAGGTCGCGCCCGGGCAGCGCGCCGTTCTCACGGAACAGCTTGTCGAGCGCGAGACGCTCGCACTCGTCGAAGGGGCCCGGGACATGGACGCCGGGGTCCTCCCCGGGCGCGCGCCCGCGACCGGCGGCGCAGGCCGGATAGTACGCCTCGGCCTCCGCCTCGCGGACGTCCTCCACCTCGACGCGGTGCCGCCACTCCTCGCCCAGGTCGTAGACGTAGTCGAAGACGGCGCCGGGCCGGGGCACGACCTGGCGCAGCCGTACGTCGTCCTCGCGCACGAGAGGCGGCCCGAACCCGCGCAGCGGCCCGTCCATGAGCGGTTCGGGCACGTACTCGACGGAGTCGAGGCGGAACTTGTGCAGGTGCTCGTCCTCCCACCCGAAGGCGTCCTGCAAGACGTAGTGCAGCGCCCCGAACGTCATCTCGGACGGCACCAGCAGCCGCCGCCACACCGTGGGGCGGACGTCCCGCAGGGTGACCTTCAACTGGTGCACCTGCGGCGGGGCAGCGGAGCGACGAGCCATCGGACGCACTCCATCGGTGGGGGGACCGGACCGGGAAAGCCTAGTCTCACGGCGGGAGCGGATTCCCGGGGAAACGCCGAGCCAGACCCACACGGCAGGCCCGGTGCGGCGGTGTGAAGGCGTGCGGGTGCGCGGCGTACGGGAGTGCGGTGCAGGTGCAGGTTCGGTACGGGTGGCAGTGGGGTGCGGGTGGGGATTCCGTGTGCGTGGGAGTGTGGGGCGTGCGGGGCCGGTTCTGGGGTTCGGAACTGTCGGTGACGGACGGCATTGTTGTGCCATGACCGAGACGCCCCCGTTCACCGTCCTCGCCGACGACGCGGCCTACGCCGAGGCCGTGCAGCTCGCCGTCGACTCGGCCGCCGCCTACTACGCCGACGGCACCTCCACCCTTGATGACGACGCCTACGACCGGCTGGTGCGGGGCATCGAGGCGTACGAGCGGGCCCATCCCGAAGCGGTGCTGCCGTCCTCGCCGACGGGCAAGGTGGCCGGCGGCGCCGTGGTGGGCGACGTGCCGCACACGGTGCCCATGCTGAGCCTCGACAACGTGTTCGGCCCCGACCAGCTCGCCGACTGGGTGACCGGGCTGGAGCGCCGGCTGGGCCGTCCCGTGACGGCGTGGAGCGTGGAGCCCAAGCTCGACGGCCTGGCCATCTCGGCCCGCTACCGGCACGGGCGGCTCGCACAGCTCGTCACGCGCGGCGACGGGGCCGCGGGCGAGGACGTCTCGCACGCCATCGGCACCATCGTCGGCCTGCCCGACCGGCTGGCCGAGCCGGTCACGGTGGAGCTGCGCGGCGAGGTCATGATGACCGCCACCCAGTTCGAGGAGGCCTGCGCCAAACGGCAGGCCCACGACGGCACCACGTTCGCCAACCCGCGCAGCGCGGCGGCGGGCACGCTGCGCGCCCAGGACCGGCCCTACACCTGCGAGCTGACCTTCTTCGCCTACGGGGCGTTGCCGTCGCCCGGCGACGACTCCGAGCTGGCCGTGCGCCTGCGGGAGCTGCCGCACAGCCGCGTCATGGAGTGGGTGGCCGGGCAGGGCGTGCAGACCACCGCCTCGACGGCGGTCGCCGGCATCGTCGCCGAGACGCTGGAGCGGGTGAGCGAGCGCGTCGCCGAGATCGCCGCGGCGCGGGCGGGGCTGCCGTTCGGCATCGACGGCATCGTGATCAGATGTGACTCGGCCGCCGACCAGGCCGAGGCGGGGTTCAGCTCGCGGGCGCCGCGCTGGGCGGTGGCCTACAAGCTGCCCGCCACCGAGAAGATCACCAAGCTGCTGGCCGTGGAGTGGAACACCGGCCGCACCGGCATCATCGCGCCGCGCGCCGTGCTGGAGCCGGTCAAGCTGGACGGCAGCGTCGTCACCTACGCCACGCTGCACAACCCCGCCGACATCGCCCGGCGCGGCCTGATGCTGGGCGACAGCGTGACCGTCTACAAGGCGGGCGACGTCATCCCGCGGGTCGAGGCGCCGGTCGTGCACCTGCGCACGGGCGAGGAGCGGCCCATCGAGATCCCGCAGGTCTGCCCGTCCTGCGGCGACGCCATCGACACCTCGCAGGAGCGGTGGCGGTGCGTGCGCGGGCGCCAGTGCCGGGCGATCGCCTCCATCGTCTACGCCGTGGGCCGTGACCAGCTCGACGTCGAGGGCCTGGCCGAGAACCGCATCAAGCAAATGCTCGACCTCGGTCTCATCGCCGACTTCGCCGACCTGTTCTTCCTCACCCGCGAGCAGCTCCTCGGCCTGGAGCGCATGGGTGAGACCAGCACCGACAATCTGCTGGCCGCCCTGGAGCGGGCCAAGGGCCGGCCGCTCAGCCGGGTGTTCTGCGCACTCGGCGTGCGCGGCACCGGGCGGTCCATGAGCCGCCGCATCGCCCGGCACTTCGGCAGCATGCAGGCCATCCTCGCGGCCGACGCCGAGGCGATCCAGGCGGTCGAGGGCATCGGCCCGGAGAAGGCCCCGGTGGTGGTCGCGGAGCTGATCGAGCTCGCCCCTCTCATCGACAAGCTCATCAAGGCCGGCGTCACCATGACGGAGCCGGGCTGGACCCCGCCCGCGGAGCCCGGCGAGCCCGGCGGGCCTGGTGAGGCCGGCGAGGTCGCCGAGCCCGGCGCCCAGGAGGCCGCCGGCGCGGTCACGCTGCCGCTGGCCGGGATGTCCGTCGTGGTGACCGGCGCGATGAGCGGGCCGCTGGAGGCGCTGACCCGCAACGAGGTGAACGAGCTGATCGAGCGCGCGGGCGGCAAGGCGTCCTCCAGCGTCTCGGCCAGGACGTCGCTGCTGGTGGCCGGGGAGAAGGCCGGGTCCAAGCGGGCCAAGGCCGAGAGCCTGGGCGTGCGGATCGTCGATCCGGAGGAGTTCGCCGTCCAGGTCAGCGCCTTCCTGACCCCCTCCCCTTGAGGTCTTTCGAGCGTCCCGCCCTGCCCGGCGGCGGCGAGCGTCACACTCTCATCCGGCCGGGCGGCCGCGTCGCGATCGCCACCTGCGCACCGGAGGAACCGGCGGCCTGCCTGGCCAGGGTGTGGCGCCGGGGCGGCCGCTGGTGAGGGAGATGGGGTGGCTGGGGCGCAGTGAGCGTTTCGCGGCCCAGGCGTCCAGGCGGCGCAGGGCGGCGTGGTCGGAGCCGCCGGGCGGGGCCGTGATGAGGACGATGGCCTGCTCGTGGTCGTCGACGCTGGTCAGCACCTGCCAGTCGACGCTGAGAGGGCCGGTGACGGGATGCCGGACGGTGCTGTGGCCGAACGGGTTCAGCGTCACCAGGTGCTGGCTCCACCAGGTGCGGAAGTCGTCGTCACACCCGCACAGCTCGCTGACGAGCTCCTGCAGCCGGGGCTGGTCGGGGAAGGCGCCCGCGGCCATGCGCAGGCTGGAGACGGCTTCGCGGGCGCGGGCCGGCCAGTCCGTCTGCAGGGCCCGTACGTGCTCGTCGAGGAAGACCATGCGCACGTAGTTGCGGTGCGCGGGCGGCACGGCGGCCAGGTCGCCGAGCAGTGCGGCGCCGAGCCGGTTCCAGGCCAGGATGTCGAGGTAGCGGCCGAGCACCAGGGCGGGCGTGTCGGCGACGTTGGCCAGCAGCCGCACCGTCTGCGGGCTGACCTGCTGCTCGGTCTCGCCGGGCACCTCGCTCGTCTCGGGGTAGGCGAGCCGGAACAGATGTTGCTGCTGTTCGGGGGTGAGCAGGAGGGCGCGGCCGATGGCGTTCAGCACGGCGCGGGAGGCGGTGCGGACGCGGCCCTGCTCCAGGCGCGTGTAGTAGTCGGTGCTGATTCCGGCGAGCTGGGCCACCTCCTCCCGGCGCAGGCCGGTCACCCGGCGGGGGTAGGCGGGCTCGGGCAGGCCGTGCTCGGCCGCGGTGACCGCGGCGCGCCGGGCGGCCAGGAAGTCGGCCAGTGGTCCGCGTGACGAGGCGAGCGGGCTGTCCATGTCGGCCAATCATGGCACTGATCAGGCCATACTTCCGGGGAATGGGCTTCCCGGGAAGACCAGGGCCTTCCTGCCGGGCGCGTCATCCTCAAGGGTTGAGGAGAGGGGAGCCGCCCCTGCGGACACTGGAGGGGGGCTGCGGGGCCGGCTCTCCTCCCCGCGCGCCGGGGCGGCTTTCCCGGCTGTCTCCACCTGGTTCCGGCGGTCGGCCGGTCGCCAGGCTCAAGGGTAGACCTCCGGGCGGGCTCCCGGGGGCGGGACGGAGCCGCCGGGTGTGTCGCCGGGTGTTCCATGGGTCGTGCGGGCCCGGGTGGGTGCGAGGCCGGTGTGGCCGGAACCGCCGTCGGGTGGCGGTTCCGGCCGGTGGAGGTGGAGCTCGTCAGAGCTCGATCTTCGTGTTCACCAGCGGCGGGTTGACCCGGATGGCCGAGATCTTGATCATCTTCAGCTGGGTGGTGTGGAACTGGCTGCTGTTGAAGCAGGTCAGGCTCACCATGGAGGGTGCGCTGAAGGAGTTGACCAGGTTCAGCGTGATCGCCTGGCCGCCCACGCCGTCGAGCGTGGCGTGGCTGACGTCGAAGCCCGTGCCGGCCTGGAGCCGGCAGTCCACCCAGTGGGTCTCGGTGGTGTTGTTGTACGGCGACACCTTGGCCATGAACAGGTAGCTGCCCGCGGGCACGTGCAGGTCGAACCTGCGCGACCCGAGCCCGGTCATCGTGTAGTCGTTCAGGTAGGTGCTGAAGACCTCCGGAACGGGAGCCGCGCTCGCGGCCGCCGGGCCCGACGACACGCCGGTCAGCGCGCCCAGGCCGGCGATCGCGAGCAGAGCGGCGGCGATCCGGCGCTTGATGGTGATGGTGGACAACTGTCCATCCCCCTTCTGATCGGTTGCGTACGACGTCCGTGGCCCCAGCAGTACGGTGAGGCCGCGCGGGCGCCGGGACCGCGCAGAAGTGCGCACAGGGGATGTGCTCCTGGTGCTGGCGGCGCGGCGGAAACCAGGTCACGCGCGCGCGGGAAGGGAGCGCCGCCCGAGGCGGGGTGGTCGTGGGGTCAGTCGTTCTGGGCCAGGCGGGCCGGGAAGCCGCCGGTCGCGATGGGGCCCCAGCGGTCGATGTGGAGGCGGATCAGCGACTTGTCCTGGCGGCGCATGGCCTCGCGGTATTCGTCCCAGTCCGGGTGCTCGCCGGCGATGCACCGGTAGTACTCGACCAGCGCCTCCAGGGCCTCCGGCATGTCCAGCACCTCGGCGTGCCCGTCCACCTGCACGTACGGGCCGTTCCAGTCGTCGGACAGCACGCAGATCGACACGCGGTCGTCGCGGCGGGCGTTGACCGCCTTGGCGCGGTCGGGATAGGTGGACACCACGATCCGGCCGCCCTCGTCGACGCCGCACGAGACGGGGGAGAGCTGGGGACGGCCGTCCGCGCGGGTGGTGGACAGCAGGCCGTGGTGCCGGGGACGCAGGAAGTCGAGCAGTTCGGGCAGGTCGACGCGGCGCGCGGTCGCGATGTTCGGAGCCAACTCTGTGTGCCTTTCGCTATGCCTTCCAAGGCCGGACTGTGCCCTCCGATCCTTTCACCATCGCCGCCGCGCACGGCGTGAGCCGCCCGTGGTCACAGCCCGGTCAGCCCGATCCCGACCAGCACCAGCCCGGCCGCCGAGGCCACGGCGCGCAGCGTGTTGAAGGCGGTCCAGCGCCGCGAGTAGTCCTTCCACGCCATGGTGCCGGCGTCCAGCGCGTTGTTCATCGGTACGTTGATCGCCGCCGTGACCAGGAACGATCCGACGAAGCTCACACCGGCGGCGGCGAAGAACCACGGCGCGGCGGGGGCGTCCGCGAGGAAGCCGGTCACCAGGGCCGCGATCGGGGAGCCCAGGAACACGAGGTACAGCCACGGGTTGAGGATCTTCCGGTTGACGCTGCGCATCGCGGCCTCCGCACGGTCGGGCTCGATGGCGTTCAGCCCCGGCATGACGGACATGGAGAAGGTGTAGAAGAGGCCCGTGAGGGCGCCGTGCAGCACGAGAGTGATGAGGGCGAGTGCGAACATGACTCCATGGTGACGCCTTCCGGATGAGACGGGCCATGGCCGTCCCGCTCAATGCCATACGCATACGTCTACGCCCGCCCCGCCCGGGCCGAAGAGCCGGGCTGGTCGAAGAGGCCGGGCTTGCCAAAGGGGCGTGATCGGGAGACCGTGACGACGTGCGCGACATCCCCGGACCTCCCGCCCAGCCGGACGGCGGCCTGAGCGCCATCGCGGCGGCGGGCGGCCTGCACACCTACCAGCTCGACCTGCACGAACGGTACGGCCCCCTGGTCCGCTTCCAGCTCCCCGGCGCCGAGACGGCGATCTCGGTGGCAGACCCCGTGCTCCTGGAGGCCACGGCCGGGATCGACAAGCGCCCGGACAAGCTGTTCGAGTTCCTGGCCCCGCTGTGCGAGGCGGGCAACCTGCAGACCCTCCCGGCCGACGAGCACGGCCCGTTCCGCCGCGCGCTGCTCTCGGTGCTGGCCGGCCGACCCTCGCACGAGGCCCACTTCGCCGGCTTCACCGCCCTGGCCACGGACCTGGCCGACCGCTGGGCGCGGCGCGCCGCCGAGGGGCCGGTGGCGTTGCAGCAGGACCTGAGCGAGCTGTCACTGCGGATGATCTGCCAGTACGCCCTCGGCGGCGGCATCGACGACCCGGCCCGCGTGGTGAGCGCGTTCGAGACCGTGCTGACCGTCTATCTCGGCCGCCTCTACGAGCGCGACGACGAGCTGACCCGGGCGGAAGAGGCCCTGGCATACCTGCGCGAGGTCGTGAACGGCGTCCTGGAGCGTAGCGGGGACGGGCACGGGGCCGGTGCGCCGGAGCGTGGCGGGGGCGGGCGCGAGGATGGCGTGCCGGAGCGTGGCGGGGACGGGCACGGGGATGGCGTCCTGGAGCGTGGTGGGGACGGCGGGCCGGAGGGCAGGGGGAGTGAGCTCGTGGCCGCGCTGGTGAAGGCGGGGATGAGTCCGGCCCGGATCCGGGACTCCGTTCTGATGATCATGCTCGCCGCCCACCACACCACCGGCGTGGCCGTCTCCTGGACCCTTCACCTCCTGTCCCGCCACCCGGCCCACGCCGCCCGCGTGACCGAGGAACTGGACGCCGTCCTGGACGGCCGTCCGGCTCCGGAGTACGCCGACCTCAGACGCCTGCCACAACTGGAGATGGCGCTCAAGGAGTCGATGCGCCTCTACCCGCCGGGCCCGTACGGCGCCAGAGAGACCACCGAAGCCCTCACCCTGGGCGATCACCACATCCCTGCGGGCACCACCATCTTCTACCCGTTCTGGGCCGTCCACCTGAACCCGGCGTACTGGCCGGACCCGCGCACCTTCGACCCCGGCCGCTTCACCCCGGAGGCGCAGGCCCGCCGCCCCCGCTTCGCCTACGTCCCCTTCGGCCTGGGCCCGCGCTCCTGCGAGGGCGCGAGCCTGGCCATGGTCGAGGCCGAGCTGGTGCTCGCCGTGCTGCTCGCGAGGTTCCGCTTCGAACCGGTCCCCGGCCATCCCGTGACCCCCGTGGAGCGCTTCGTCCTGTGGGCCGAGCACGACCTCCGCATGCACCTGACCGACCGCCGCCCCGCCTGAACCACCCAGGCGGCCGGGCGGGTGGCAAGGCGGTTGCAAGGCAGGGGACAAGACGGTTGAAAGTCGCGGCAGCCGGCCGGCAAGCCGCCTGAAATCGGCGCGTCGCACAGTGTGGCCATCCCACCAGGAAGGACGGTCTCCCGATGACGATCTCCCGTACTCTCGCCGGGTTAACCCTCGCCGCCACCGCCACGCTCGCCGCCACCGCCCTCTTCACCCCGGCCGCGCAGGCGAGCGCCGGATGGGGCCCGCACCACGCGCCCGGGCGCGGCGCCACGGCCGCCGGCACGCTGAGCGCCACCGGCGAGGACCACGCCGACCTGCCGACCGCCGACCTCGTGCGGATCAAGGGCAAGGTGTCCGACAACACCCGTGGCGGCTCCTGCGGCTACGCCGTCTTCCGCATCACCTACCGCTCGGGGAGCGAGCTGCCGTTCCGGCATCACACCGTGCGCGACTGCTCGTACCGTACGCCGAAGGAGTTCTCGTTCAAGTATCGCGACGTCTACCAGGTCGAGCTGAAGGTCTGCGCCGAGGGCAAGGCCGCCAAGCCCTCGCTCACCTGCCTGTACGCGGGCACCTGGAAGACCCTCTACCTGTCGAAGTAGCAGACCCGCGAGCGGGCCGGCCGGGGAGGCGACCCCGGACCGGCCCGCTCGTCGTGTGCGCGCGGGCCACCCGGTCCGGGAGGTACGGCCGCGGGTAAAGGCTCGGTGAGGAGTGCCCAGGGACGGCCCGGAGGTCCTCGCCCGTGGCGGGGGGCCGGGTGAGGATGGCCGGGACAGGCACCCGGTTCCGGCACGACAAGCAGGTCCCCATGGTTGGACGGTCTCTCCTCGCCTCGGCCATCGTCTTGAGCATCGCCCTGGCGACCCCGGCTCCCGCCTCCGCGGCTTCGCACGCGACCTCGGTTCCTGCCTCCACGGCTTTGCATGCCACCCGGGTTCCCGCCTCCGCCTCCGCCGCCGCACACGCGGCTCCGGCTCCGGCTCCGTACGCGACCCCGGTTCCCGCCGCCCCGCAGGCGGCGCCGGCTCCGGTGCGCGCGGTGACGCTGGAGCAGAAGCTCGCCGCACTGTTCGCGCTCACGCAGCCCACCGCCCTCAGCGCCGCCGCCTGGCGGACGGCCTGGGCCGGTCGCGACACGTGGACCGCCTACGCCTTCGACTGGTCCAGCGACCTGTGTTCGAGCAGCCCCGATCGGCCGCTCGGCTTCGACTTCCGGATGGCGTGCAGGCGGCACGACTTCGGCTACCGCAACTACAAGGCGGCCGGCCGGTTCCCGGACAACAGGGAGCACGTCGACCGGGCGTTCCTCTTCGACCTGCGGCAGGTGTGCGGCGGGTACACGGCGCCGCGCAAGACCGCCTGCGACCGCCTCGCCTGGTCGTACTACCAGGCGGTACGCCGCCTCGGCGGCCTGACGAGAGCGGCCTGACGAGAGCGGCCTGACGAGAGCCGCCCGAGGAGATCCCGGAAAACGATTCGGTCGTAGATTATCCGCAGCGAAACCGATGGGTAGTCTGGGGACATGACCGCCATGGCTCCCACCCGTACCGAAACGGACCTGTCCTTCCTGCTCGACCACACCAGCCACGTGCTGCGTTCCCGCATGTCGGCCGCGCTCGCGGAGATCGGGCTCACCGCGCGCATGCACTGCGTGCTCGTGCACGCTCTGGAGGAGGAGCGCACCCAGATCCAGCTCGCCGAGCTGGGCGACATGGACAAGACCACGATGGTGGTGACCGTGGACGCCCTGGAGAAGGCCGGGTACGCCGAGCGCCGCCCGTCGAGCACGGACCGCCGGGCCCGCATCATCGCGGTCACCGACGCCGGCGCCGAGGTGGCCAGGCGCAGCCAGGAGATCGTGGACGGCGTGCACCGCGACGCGCTCGGCGCGCTGCCCGACGACGAGCGCGAGGTGCTCGTCCGCGCGCTGAACCGGCTGGTCACAGGACATCTCGCGGCGCCGGTCGAGAGCCCGCAGCCGGTGCGCAGGGCGCGCGAGCGGAAAAAGTAGATCCGAAAGATATCGTCTATAACGGAACTATCTGCTACGGTCTCTCCTGTCGACTTCGAACGGGAGAGACTGTGTCGTACATAAGTGATCGTTCGCGCTGGACCGCGCTCGGCGTGCTGTCCGCCACCGGTCTGATGACCATCCTCGACGGCAGCATCGTCACCGTCGCGCTGCCCGCCATCCAGCGCGACCTGGGCTTCTCGCCCGCCGGCCTGAGCTGGATGATGAACGCCTACCTGATCGCCTTCGGCGGTCTGCTGCTCCTGTCGGGACGGCTGGGCGACCTGATCGGCCGCCGGGCGATGTTCCTGGCCGGGAACGTGGTCTTCACCGCCGCCTCCTTGCTGGCCGGCGCGGCCACCGGGCCGGGGATGCTGATCACCGCCCGGTTCCTCCAGGGCGTGGGCAGCGCGATGGCCTCGGCCGTCGTCCTGGGCATCCTGGTGACGTTGTTCTCCGACACCCGCGAACGGGTCAAGGCCATCGCGATCTTCAGCTCCACCGGAGCCGCCGGGGCCTCCCTCGGCCAGGTGCTGGGCGGGGTGCTCACCGACGCGTTCAGCTGGCCGTGGATCTTCCTCATCAACGTGCCCATCGGCGTGGTGACGGTGGCGCTGGCCCTGCGCGTCCTGCCCGCCGACCGCGGGGCGGGCCTGGCGGCGGGGGCCGACGTCATCGGGGCCGTGCTGGTCACCTCCGGGCTGATGCTCGGCATCTACACCGTGGTCAAGGTGGAGGAACACGGCTGGCTCGCCGCCCACACCCTCGGCCTCGGCGCGGTGTCGCTGGCCCTGCTCGCCGCGTTCGTCGCCCGGCAGGCCACGGCCAAGGCGCCGCTCATGCCGCTGCGCATCCTGCGCTCCCGCAACGTCGTCGGGGCCAACCTGGCCCAGATGCTGGCGCTGTCCGGCATGTTCGCCTTCCAGGTGCTGGTCGCGATCTACATGCAGCAGGTGCTCGGCTACGGCGCCCTGGACACCGGGCTGGCCATGCTGCCGGCCGCCGTCGGCATCGGCACGCTCTCGCTGTTCGCCTCCGCCCGGCTCAGCGCCCGCTTCGGCCCCAAGGTCGTGCTGCTCGGCGGGCTGGTGATGCTCACGGCCGCCATGCTCCTGCTCACGCGCATCCCGTCGGACGCCGGGTACGTCACGCACCTGCTCCCCGTGATGCTGCTCATCTGGGGCGGCGGCCTGGTGCTGCCGGCGCTGGCCACGCTGGGCATGTCGGGGGCCAAGGAGAGCGACGCGGGCCTGGCCTCCGGGCTGTTCAACACCACGCAGCAGGTGGGCATGGCGGTCGGGGTGGCGGTGCTGACCACGATGGCGGCCGGGCGTACCGAGGAACTGCTGGGCGCGGGCGTGGCCCGGGCCGAGGCCCTGACCGGCGGCTACCGGCTCGCGTTCGGCATCGCGGCGGGGCTGCTCTTCGCGGCCTTCATCGTCGGCCTCGTCATCCCGCGCCGCCCCGCCGCCCAGCCGCCCGCGCAGGCGCCCGCGGAGAACCCCGTGGAGACCCCCGAGCAGCCGCCCGCACAGATGTCCGCGGAGAAGCCGGCGCAGACGCCCGCGCGGGCTTCGGCCGAGGCCACCGGCTCCGCCTCCTGATCGTCACGCGGAACCCTGGGCCGGTCGAAGAAGATCATGTATGGTGAGCGCGGCATATCCTCCAACGGCCTGGAGCCCGCCGTGCCGCACATGTCCCGCCGCCAGGTTCTCTCCCTGCTCCCCGCCGCCGGCCTGGTCACCCTGGCCGCCCCCGTACGCGCCGCCGCGGCCGCCGCGGCGGCGGGGATCGATCATCCACGGCTGCTCGCCAACACCGTGGCCATCCTCGCCGGAACCCCCGAGGTCAACGTCCGCCCCGAGGTCGCGGGCAAGCTCGCGGCGATCGCCGGCACCGCCGCGCAGCGCCTGACGGCCATGGACGGCGCCGGCGACGGGGAGCTGTTCGCCGGCCTGAAGCTCGGCACGGACGACGCGAACCTCCGCCTGGCCTACCAGTACCTGTACGAGATCGCCCTGGCCACCCGCACCCCCGGCGGCCGCATGGAGAACGACCTCGCCGCGCGCCGCCGGGTCGCCGACGGGCTGCGGTGGCTGCACGAGCGCCACTTCGGCGACCAGGCGGCCGGCTACTACGGCAACTGGCACAACTGGGAGATCGGCATCCCCACCCACGTCAGCAGGACGCTGGCGCTGCTGGCCGACCAGGCGCCCGCCGACCTCACCCGGACCTACATCGCCTCGATGGACGCCTACCTGCGCAACGGCAAGGACGGTGACGTCGATCTCGACTCCCGCTTCCACACCGGCGCCAACCTGGCCGACATCACCGCCAACCGCATCCTCCAGGGCGCGCTCACCGGCGACGACGCCCGCGTCGCGAAGGCCATCGCCGACCAGGCCACGGTGTTCGCCACGATCGACCCGTACGACCTGCGCCACGGCGTCACCGACGGCTACTACCGCGACGGCTCCTTCATCCAGCACCACTCGGTGGCCTACACCGGCTCCTACGGCCGCATCCTGCTGACCCGCGTCGTGCAGACGCTCAAGACGCTGGAGGGCGCGACCGGCGCGGCGGCCGGCGAGCTGCCCGGCACCGTCTACCGCTGGCTCACCGACGGCTTCGCCCCGCTGATCTTCGAGGGGTGGATGATGGAGATCGTCAAGGGGCGGGCGGTCGCGCGCACGGCCACCGGCTACACCGACGTCGGGGTGATCGTGGAGGCCATCGCCGACCTGGCCGACCACGTGGACGACGCCGCCGCGCTCGCGCTGCGCAAATATCTCAGGTTCCTGCCCGCCGCCGACCCGGCCGCCTTCGTCTCCCCGGTCAGCATCGCCCGCTACGCCGCCATCCGCGCCGACGCGTCCGTCCCGGCCGCCGACCTGAACCCGCCCGCGCGCACCGTGGCCTACAACGCGATGGACCGCAACGTGCACCGCCGGCCCGGCTACGCCTTCGCCCTGGCGCGCAGCTCGGAGCGGATCAGCAAGTACGAGTACATGAACGGCGAGAACCTCATGCCGTGGTTCCAGGGCGACGGCGCCTACTACCTCTACCTGACGGGCGAGGACCAGCGCGAGGTGTTCGGCGTCGACTACTACACGGCCGTCTCGCCGTACCGGCTGGCCGGGGTCACCGCGCCGGTGGAGGAGCGGCGCACGGTGCCCGACCTGTACGGGCGGTTCTGGTACGAGAACCCCGGCCACCCGCTGGGCTTCACCTCCTCCTCGCAGTCGCAGAACACCTACGTGTACTTCCCGCGCGCGGGCAACGCCTTCTCCGGCGGCGCGACGCTCGGCGCGTACGGCGTGGCGGGCATGGTGCAGTCGGACGACGTGGCGTACACCGCCAAGCAGCAGGGCGTCCTGCCCGACGACTTCGTGGCCTACCGCAACGCGCGCGCGACCAAGTCGTGGTTCATGCTCGACGACGAGATCGTGGTGCTGGCCGCGGGCGTCTCGGGCGCGGGCGGCCGGGCCGCGGTGACCACGGTGGACAGCCGCATCGCCGCCCCCGGCGACGCCGTCACGCTCACGGGGGAGCGCTGGCAGGGCGGCGCCTGGCGGGCGGGCGACACCACGCCGCCGCGCTGGTTGCGGTACGCCAACGGCACCCGCCGTACCTCCATCGGGTACGCCTTCCTCACCCGCCAGCCCGTCGCGGCCGGGACGGAGACGGTCACCCGCAGCCGCCGGGTCGTGCGGGCCGCCAACCCCGACACCGCGATCACCAAGAACGTCTTCACCGCCGCGGTCACCCACCCCGCCGGCGAGGTGCACGCCCTGGCCTACGCGCTGGTCCCGAACGCCACCGAGGCCGCCCTGCGCCGCTACGCCCGCGGCCCGCTGGCGGTCCTGGCCAACACCCCGCACGTCCAGGCCATCGCGCACCGGGACCTCGGGATCGTCGCCGCCAACGCCTTCTCCGAGGGCCCGCACCGCGTCGAGGGCCCGCATCCGGTCGAGGGGCTGGTCGTGGACGGCCCCGCCTCGGTCGTCGTCCGGGTCTCCGGCGGCCGCACGGTCGTCGCCCTGTCCGACCCGACGATGGGGCGCGAGCGCGTCGGCGTCGTCCTGCGCGGCCGACGGCTGCGGCTCGACCAGGCCGACGAGGGCGTCACGGTGCGCCGCGTGCCCGGCGGCACCCTCGTCGAGGCCACCACCCACCACGCCTACGGCCGCACCTTCACCGCCACCCTCCGCTGAGCCCTCCGGCCGCGCCCCTCGGTGCCGGGCCCGTCAGTGCCGGGCCCGTCAGTGGTGGTAGGCGTGGACGACGGCGTGGCCCTTGCCCTTGCCGATGATCCACTTGTTGATCGGGGTGGTCACGAGGAAGGCCACCAGCAGGGCGAAGGCCAGCGCCCCCCAGAACAGCCCGGAGGCCAGCCCGGCGTCCATCGCGCCGGGCACCGCCAGCATCACCCCGTTGTCCACGATCTCCATCACGATGATCGAGACCGTGTCGGCCGCCAGCGCCAGCTTGATCGCGTTCTTCCAGGTCACGCCCGCCCGGCGCAGCGGCAGGAGCGTGAGCAGGTAGCCGAAGAAGAACGCCAGCACCACGGCCAGGGCGATGGACGGCACGGTGTGCCAGCCCAGCGCGGTGGCGATCACCAGCCCGAGCACCTCGCCGATGGCGCAGCCGGTGAGGCAGTGCAGCGTCGCGGAGGCCGCCATCCGCCAGGTCGCCTTGCCGGGGCCCGCGCCGGCGTGCCCGTGGTGGCCGCCGTGCCCGTGGCCCGCCTCCTCGTGCCCGCCGTGATCGTGGTGGTGGTGGTGCTCGGTCATGGGAACTCTTTCGTCGTACGTCCTCTTCGTCCCGACAGGTTTACCCCCTACGGGTATAGAGCCGCAAGGGGCGGTCCGCTCTTGACGGGCCGGCCAGGGTGCCGACTATCGTTGTACATATGAGCAAGTCTTCAGATGAAGGAGTGCTGGCCTTGGACGGCTGTACCGCCCGGGTGGTCGACGCCGACCGCGTCGCCACCGTCCGCGAGCGCATGCCGCCCGCCGACGACCTGACCGACACCGCCGACGTCTTCGGCCTGCTGTCGGATCCCAACCGGCTGCGCCTGCTGGTGGCGCTGCTGGAGGGCGAGCTGTGCGTGTGCGACCTGGCCGCGGTGACCGGGCAGAGCGAGTCGGCCGTCTCCCACGCCCTGCGGCTGCTGCGCGCGCACCGCATCGTGGCCGCCCGCCGCTCCGGCCGGATGGCCTTCTACCGGCTGGAGGACCCGCACGTGCGGATGCTGCTCGACCTGGCGCTGGCCCACACCGAGCACACCGAGGCCCTGCACCCCGAGCGCGAGGGGAGCACCTGATGGGCGCGGGGCACGGACACGGGCACGCCACCGCCCGGCACCGCTGGCGGCTGGCGGTCTCCTTCGCCCTGATCGGCGCCTTCTTCGTGGTCGAGCTGGTCTTCGGCCTGGTGTCGGGCTCGCTGGCGCTGCTGTCGGACGCCGGTCACATGGCCGCCGACGTGGTCACCCTCGGCGCGGCGCTGATCGCCACCAGGATCGCCACCCGCCCCGACACCACCGGCCGCCGCAGCTACGGCTCCTACCGGGCCGAGGTGTTCGCGTCGCTGCTGGCGGTCGTGCTCATGCTGGGCGTCGCGCTGTACGTGGTGATCGAGGCCATCGGCCGCATCGGCGGGCCCGCCGAGGTCTCCACCGGGCCGATGCTGATCGTCGGCGCGATCGGCCTGGCCGTCAACCTGGTCGCGCTGCTCCTGCTGCGCGCGGGCGCGGGCGAGAGCCTCAACGTCAAGGGCGCCTACCTGGAGGTCGTGGCCGACACGGCCGGCTCCGTGGGCGTCATCGCGGCCGGCTGGCTGGTCGCCGCGACCGGGCAGCCGGTCTGGGACACCGTGATCGCCCTGGCCATCGGCGTCTTCGTCGCCGTGCGGGCGGTCTCGCTCGGCAGGCAGGTCTTCGCCGTGCTCGGCCAGCACGTGCCCGAGGGCGTCGATCCGGCCGCCGTCGCCGCCGACCTGGCCGCCATCGAGGGCGTGCGCGACGTGCACGACCTGCACCTGTGGACACTCACCTCGGGCATGAACGTGGCCACCGCCCACCTGGTCACCGCCGACCAGAGCGACAACCACGCCGTCCTCGACCAGGCCCGCGACCTGCTGCGCCGCCGCCACGGCGTGGCCCACGCGACGCTGCAGGTCGAGCCCGCCGACCACAACGGCTGCGACGAGCTCGGCTGGTGATCTCTCCCGGGGGCCGGCGCCGCTCGGAGTCCACCCGGAAAGGGGGCCGGCACCGCTCGGAATCCGCCCGGAAAAGTGCTCAGTTGATGAGCACTTTGGAGGCGCATGATGAGTGCACAACCCCGAGGAGAGGAACCGCCAGATGTTGCGAGGACTCACCACCACCGCCTTCTACTCGCCCGACTTCGACGCGACCCGGCGCTGGTACACCGAGCTGTTCGGCATCCCGCCCTACATGGACACCCCCGGCTACATGGAATGGCGCATCGGCGACTACCAGCACGAGTTCGGGGTCATCAACAGCGCGTACGCCGGCAGCGAGCTGGCCAGGACCCCGGCCCCCGACACGATCGGCGGGCCGGCGGGCGCCCTCGTCTACTGGCACGTGGACGACGTGCCCGCCGCCCTCGAACGGCTCGTGGCGATGGGCGCCAAGGAGCACGACTCGCCGCACGACCGGGGCGTCGGCTTCATCACCGCCTCCGTGATCGACCCCTGGGGCAACGTGCTCGGCGTCATGTACAACCCGCACTACCTGGAGATCCTCGCCTCGATCAAGGAGGGGCGGTCGTGAACGTCTTCACCGACGCCGCCGCCTGGCGCGACTGGCTGGCCGCGCACCACGCCTCGGAGCGCGAGGTGTGGGTGGTGCTGGCCAAGAAGGGCACGACGGAGCCGACCAGTCTCACGTACGAGCAGGCTCTGCAGGAGGCGTTGTGCTACGGCTGGATCGACGGCCTGACCCGGAGCCGGGACGCCGCGACGTACGTCCAGCGCTACACCCCGCGCCGCCCGCGCAGTTCCTGGTCCGCGCGCAACCTCGCCCGGGTGGCCCGCCTGCGCGAGGAGGGCCGCATGCGACCGCCCGGCCTGGCCGCGCTGAACGCCTGAGCGCGGGCCTCCGCCGACGGCCGCGCCGGCGCTTCCCCCATTCCTGGTCGTGGTTTTCATGGAGTTCTTAGACGGACTTTGTGGCACTTTTGACCGAAATTTATGACGATGGGGCGATGGAGCGCGTGCCGCAACAGGCCGACGCGGCCGGGGCGGCCGGGGCGGCCGCGGCTCAGGACGCCGTCGCCCCGGAGGCCGGGGCCCGGGCTGCCGCTGTCCCGGAGGCCGGGGCTCGGGGTGCCGTCGCGGGGAGGGCTCGGCGACGTCTCGTCGCCGGGGGCGGCGCCCTGGTCGTCGTGGCGGCGCTGGCGTACTGGCTGGGCAGCGGGAGCGGCGGCGGTGAGGTGGCCGCGGCCGGGCCGAGCGCGACGCCGACGCCGACGCCGACGCCCGGCGCGACGCTCACGGTGCCCGACCTGTACGAGAGGGTCGGCCCGTCGGTGGTGGTCATCCAGGCCGGGAAGTCGCTCGGCACCGGGGTGATCGCGGCCGACGACGGGACGATCCTGACCGCGTACCACGTCGTCAAGGGCGCGAAGGACGTCAGGCTGACGTTCGCCGACGGCACCAAGGCGAAGGCCGTCGTCGCGTCGTCGAACCCCAAGCGCGACGTCGCCACCCTCAAGCCCGCCGAGCTGCCGGAGCTCGTCGTCCCGGCCACGCTCGGCGGCGGCGTGGCCGTCGGCGCGCCCGTCGTGGCGATCGGCAACCCGCTGGGCCTGACCTACAGCGTCTCCACCGGCGTCGTGTCGGGGCTGAACCGCAGCGCCGAGGAGGGCGGCCTGAGCGGTCTCATCCAGTTCGACGCCTCGGTGAACCCGGGCAGCTCCGGCGGCCCCCTCCTGGACGGCCGCGGCCTCGTCGTCGGGATCGTCGTCTCGATCGCCGACCCGGGCGGGGACGAGGCGTTCGCCGGCATCGCGTTCGCGGTGCCGATCGGCGTGGCGCTGGGCGACGAGGGCGACGGCCCGCCGGGCGGCGGGCCGCTGATCTGACCCAGCCGATTGCGGAACCACCAGAAGGACGACCATATGACCTCGATCCAGTCCCCCGAGTCGGCACACCCGCTCGAACAGGTGTTGTTCGAGGTCAAACGGACGATCGTCGGGCAGGACGTGCTGCTGGAGCGGATGGCCGTGGCGCTGGTCGCCGACGGGCACCTGCTCGTCGAGGGCGTGCCCGGACTGGCCAAGACGCTGGCGGTGCGGTCGCTGGCCGCCGCGATCTCCGGGACTTTCCAGCGCGTGCAGTTCACCCCCGACCTGGTGCCCGCCGACCTCGTGGGCACCCGGGTCTACCACCAGCACTCCGGGGAGTTCAGGACCGAGCTCGGCCCGGTGTTCACGAACCTGCTGCTGGCCGACGAGATCAACCGCGCGCCCGCCAAGGTGCAGAGCGCCCTGCTGGAGGTGATGCAGGAGCACCAGGTGACGATCGGCCGCGAGACGTTCCGGGTGCCGGAGCCGTTCCTGGTCATGGCGACGGAGAACCCGATCGAGTCGGAGGGCACGTACCCGCTGCCGGAGGCGCAGGTGGACCGGTTCATGATGAAGGTGGTCGTCGACTATCCGACGCAGGCCGAGGAGCGGGCGATCGTGGACCGCGCGCTGCGCCCGCCGGAGCCGCCGCTGCCCATGGTGACGGCCGAGGAGCTGGTCGCGATGCGGGGCCGCGCCCGGCAGGTGTACGTCGACCCGTCGATCGTCGACTACGCCGTCCGGCTGGTCTCCGCGACGCGTTCCCCCGCCACGGCCGGCCTCGGCGAGCTGGAGCGGTACGTCACCTACGGGGCCAGCCCGCGCGCGTCCATCGCGCTCGTCACCGGGGCCCGGGCGCTGGCGTTCCTGCGCGGGCGCGACTACGTCCTGCCGCACGACCTGTCCGAGCTCGCGCTCGACGTGCTGCGCCACCGCCTCGTGCTGTCGTACGAGGCCCTCGCCGACGACGTGGACGCCGACACCGTCGTCACCAGGGTGCTCGGCGCGGTCCGCACGCCCGACGTCGTCCTGCGGAACCGCTGAGCCGCCGCCATGGCCACCGCCCCCGAGAGACTCCTGCTCCGCCTGGAGTGGAAGGTCGTGCGCCGGCTCGACGGCCGGCTCCAGGGCGCCCACCGCACCGCGTACCGGGGCTCCGGGATCGACTTCACCGGGCTGCGCGCGTACGGCGCGGGCGACGACGCGCGGCACATCGACTGGAACGTCACCGCGCGGCTGGACGAGCCGCACCTGCGGGTGTTCACCGAGGACCGGGAGCTGACCGCGTGGCTCGTGCTCGACCGGTCGGCCTCGATGGCGGCCGGGCGGCCGGGGCGCGGCAAGCACGACGTGCTGGCCGAGCTGGCGCTCGTCCTCGCCCGGCTGTTCGGGCGGGGCGGCAACCGCGTCGGCGCGCTGCTGTACGACACCGGGATGGTGCGCGTCGTGCCGCCGGGCACCTCACGGCGGCACGCGCTGCGGATCGCCGCCGAGCTGGAGCGCACCGCCGGGACGCGCGGCGGCGCCACCACCGACCTGGCCGAGATGCTGGACGCGGCCGGCCGCCTCGCCCGCCGCCGGGCGCTCATCGTCGTGCTGTCGGACTTCATCGGCGACGGCGACTGGGAACGCGCGCTCCAGCGGCTGGCCCGGCGGCACGAGGTGGTCGCCCTGCGGATCGTGGACGCCGCCGACGACGTGCTGCCCGAGGCCGGGCTGATCGTGGTCGAGGACGCCGAGACCGGCGAGCAGCTCGTCGTCGACTCCGCCGACCCGCTGCTGCGCGTACGCCTGCGCGAGGCCGTCGGCGCCCGCGACGCCCGGCTCGCGGCGGGCATGCGCCGGGCCGGGGTGCCCGTCCACCGGATCGACACCGATCGCGACCTGGCCGAGGCGCTGGTCGAGGTGGTCGCCAGAACCCGGGACCGCGCGCCGTGACCGGGCCCGCCCGCGCGGCCGGCACGGACGACGCCCTGGCCGGGGCGGAGGAGCGCTCATGACCCTGGACTCGCCGCTGCTGCTGGCCGCCGGGCTGCTCGTCACGGCGGCGCTCGCCTGGGCGGCCGTCGTCTCGGCCCGCCGCCGGAGGGCCGTGCTCGCGGCGGCCGGTGTCGCCGTGCGGGGCGGGCGGCGGGCGTACCTCGGGACCGGCCTGACGATCGCCGGCGTCGGGGTGCTCGCGGTCGCCACCGCCGGACCCGCCGCCATGGTGCCGGTCCCGCGCACGGCGGGCACCGTCGTCCTCGCCATCGACGTCTCCAACAGCATGGCGGCCGACGACGTCGCACCCACCCGGCTGGCGGCCGCACAGCGGGCGGCGCGCGCGTTCGTGGCGGCCCAGCCGGACAGCGTGGACATCGGGGTCGTCGCGTTCGAACGGCGCGGGCTCACCACCGCCCGCCCCGACCCCGACCACTCGCTCGCGCTCAAGGCCATCGACCGGCTGAAGCCCACCGGCGGCACCTCGCTGGGGCCCGCCATCCTCGCCTCGCTGTCGGCGATCACCGGCAGGCAGGTGACCCTCGGCCGCGACGGCGCCGCGCCCGACATCGGCTACTGGCCGTCGGCGACCGTCGTGCTCTTCTCCGACGGCCAGAACGGGGGCGGGGACGTCGAGCCCGCCGCGGCCGCGGCGCAGCGGGCGGGCGTGCACGTCCACACCGTCGGGGTCGGCACCACGGCCGGGGCGGCGGTCAAGGTGGACGGCTACCGCCTGCAGACCTCGCTGGACGAGGAGACGCTGACCCTGATCGCGCGGACCACCGGCGGCGCCTACCATCCCGCCTCCGACGCCGCGCGGCTCGACGGCATCGCCGGCACGATCGACCTGCGGCTCACCGTCTCCGACGAGCCGCTGCCCCTGGCCGGCGGGCTGATCGGGCTCGCCCTCGCGCTGCTCGCCACGGGAGCGGCGCTCACCATGCTGCGGTCAGGACGGGTGATCTGAATGTCGTTCGCATCGTTCTCCTGGCCGTGGGCGCTCCTGGCCCTGCTGATCATCCCGCTGCTCTTCGCCGTCCGCTGGTGGGCGCGTCGCCGCCGCAGGCGGGCCGCCGTCCGCGTCACCTCGATCGCGCTCGTACGGGCCGCGCTGCCCGGGCGTACCCGCTGGACGCGCCGGATCCCCGCGGCGCTGTTCGTCGCCGGGCTCGCGCTGCTCGCGGTGGGGGCCGCGCGCCCGCAGGCGTCGGTGCCGGTGCCGCGGACATCGGCGACGATCCTGCTCGCCCTCGACACCTCCCTGTCCATGTGCTCCACGGACGTGGACCCCAACCGCATCACCACCGCCAAGAAGGCCGCCGCGGAGTTCATCGAGTCGCAGCGGGGCGGGCCGCGCATCGGCCTGGTCGCCTTCGCGGGCGCCGCCGGGCTGCTCGTCCCGCCCACCGACGACACCGACGCGCTGATCAAGGCGCTGGACGGCCTCACCATGGGCCGGGGCACCGCGATCGGGCAGGCCGTGCTCACCTCCATCGACGCGATCGCCGAGGTGGACCCGTCGGTCGCCCCCACCGGCGCGACCCCCGCCGGCGGCTCGGGGGAGGGCTACGCGGGCGCCGCGATCGTCGTGCTCACCGACGGCGCCAACACCCAGGGCGTCGATCCGCAGACCGCCGCCCAGGAGGCGGCGCTGCGCCGCGTCCGCGTCTTCCCCATCGGCTTCGGCACCACGAACCCGGCCCCGATGGTCTGCGACAACTCCCAGTACGACGGCCGCGGCTTCGGCGGCGGCGGGTTCGGCGGTCGCGGCCGGTTCGACGGCGGCCGCAACGTCCGCACCATCGACGAGCCCGCGCTCAAGCAGATCGCCAGGACCACGGGCGGCTCCTACCACCGCGCCGAGAACGCCCGCCAGCTCCAGAGCGCTCTCGCCGCCCTTCCGGGCAGCTTCACCGTGGTCCAGCAGCGGGTGGACACCGCCGCCGCCTTCGCCGCCACGGGCGGAGTCCTCGTCGCGACGGCCCTCGCCCTCTCCCTCTGGTGGAACCGCCCCCGCCCTTCGCCCCGCTGACCGCCCCCGGCCGCCCGTCGCCCGCCGGCGTGCGGCGTGCGGATGGGCGAGAGGGGCCAGGGGAGGGGGCGGGTGCCGCGGGCCGGTCTCAGCGCACGGTGCCGTCCCACTTGGTCCAGCGTGGCCCGGCAGCTCCACTCCAGCCCGCCGGCGTCAACCGTCCAGTCCAGGCCGGCGCCCATGTGCGGTGGGCTCACCGGGTGGACGGCCTGAAGTGGTCGATGACGCGGGCGTAGCTGTCGAGGGCGTGGCCCCGGCCGACCGCCTCCGTGATGAGCCGTTCGGTGAGCTCGGCCAGGCTCGTGTCGATGCCGCGCGTCCTGCTCTCGTGGATGAGGTGGCGGACCGGCGGGATCTGCGTCTCCAGTGACGCGTCCACGGCCGTGTAGGAGCCGTCGTCGATCTGCCGCGCGTAGACCTCCAGGAACGAGGCCACGCCCTTGAGCCAGCCGGTGGCCATCGGCAGGAAGGCCGTGGCCGAGATCTTCTCCGTCTCCATGAGCGCGGCGGCGTGCATGAACCCGTTGAACGTCGACCACATGATGCCGAGCAGCGCGACGTCGTACACGGCGGGGAGGCCGACGTCGTGGCTGATCAGCGTGCTCGCGCCGCCCAGCGTGACGAGGGTCTGCTCGTGCGTCTCGTACAGGGAGGGCGGGCCGCCGTACAGGATGACGGTCTCGGGGGCGCCGATGCCGGGCGGCGTCATCATGATCGCGCCGTCGAGGTAGTCGGCGCCGCGCTCCGCCGCCCAGCCGGCCAGCTCGCGGGCCTCGTCGGACGCGCCCGACGTGAGGTTGACCAGGACGCGGCCGGACAGCGCGGCCTCGGCGGGCGCGAGCAGCGCGCGCACGGCGTCGTAGTCGCGGACGCAGACGACCACCAGCGGGGCGGCGGCGACGGCGGCCTCGACGGACGGGGCCTCGGTCGCGCCGGCCCCGACCAGGGCGTCCGCCTTGCCCGGGGTGCGGTTCCAGACGGTCGTGGGGTGACCGGCCCGGACGAAGGCGCCGGCCAGCGCCTGGCCCATCAGTCCCAGGCCGATGACGGTGACGGGGGTTCTTGCCATGTCTGTTGCTTCCTGTCCGTTTCGTGGGAGTGATTCACCACGATGGCAGCGCGCGACGCGGGCCGAAACTGGCAGGAGTGCCGATGTTCGCCAAATTACTGCCATAGGGTGGGACGGGTGAGCACCGGTACCGTCGCCCTGGTCGTGATCGACGACGCCATCGCCATGTGGGACATGTACGAGCTGGGCATCGCGACGGCGGTGTTCGGCGTGGCCCACACCGACCTCGCGGACCCCTGGTACGACCTGCGCGTCTGCGGGCTGCGGCCCGGCCGGCCGCCGGCCGGGCCCGGGTTCGCGCTGAACGCGCCGTACGGGCTGGAGGAGCTGGAGAAGGCCGACACCGTGATCGTCCCGGTGGTGCCGGAGTCGTACATGAACACCGGCCGCGAGCTGCCCGCGGAGCTGCTCGACGCGCTCCGCCGGGCCAGCGCCGCGGGGGCGCGCATGGTCTCGCTCTGCAACGGCGTGTTCGCGCTCGCCGCCGCGGGCCTCCTCGACGGCCGCCCCGCCACCGCCCACTGGGAGCACGCCCGCGAGCTGGCCGAGAAGTACCCTCGGGTGAAGGTGGACGACTCGGTCCTGTACGTCGATGACGGCGACGTGCTCACCAGCGCCGGGCTCAGCGGCGGGCTCGACCTGTGCCTGCACATCGTCCGCCGTGACCTCGGCGCGCGGGTCGCCAACCAGCTCGCCCGCCGCCTCGTGGTGCCCGCGCACCGGCCGGGCGGGCAGGCGCAGTTCGTGGAGCGCGCGGTGGCCGTGACCGACGGCGGGATCGCGCCCGTGCTGCACTGGGCCGTGGAGCACCTCGACCGGCCGCTCACCGTCGAGGACCTCGCCGCCCGCGCCGGGATGAGCGTGCGCAGCTTCCACCGTAACCTGCGCGCCGCGACCGGCACGACGCCAATGAAGTGGCTGCTCCACCAGCGCCTCGCCCGCGCGCAACTCCTCCTGGAGACCACCGACCTGTCCATCGACCAGATCGGCGAGCGCAGCGGCCTGGGCAGCGCCAACAACCTGCGCCACCACTTCGCCGCGCACGTGGGGGTCACGCCCAGCGAATACCGGCGGGCCTTCCCCGCCTCCGACCGCTTCCAGGCGGAGCGGATCAGGGCCGTGCCGGCGTGATCCGACGCCGGCCTTCAGGTGCTTCAGGTGCTTCGGTCAGGCCGTCGTCCAGGGGCGGAGCTTGTCGGGGTTGAGAACCGCCCAGATGCGGGTGATCCGGTCGTCCGCGATGTCGAACGCCATCACCGTCACGGCGACGCCGTCCTGCCGCCCGACCAGTCCGGGCTGGCCGTTGACCGTGCACTCCACCAGCGTCAGGCCGGAGCCCGCGCCGGGCCGGCGGGCGGCGAAGAAGCGGGCCACCTCCTCGGCGCCTTCGAGCGGGCGCGGCACGGCCGTGACCAGCCCGCCGCCGTCGCCGGTCGCCGTGGCGCCGGGGTCGAGCAGCCCGATGAGGGCGCCGATGTCGCTGGACTCCCACGCCTGCTTGAAGGCCCTGACGACGGCGGCCCGCTGCGCCGTGGCGGCCGTTCTCGTGGTCGCGGTCGCGGTCGCGGTCGTGCTCGTGGTCGCCGGGGCCTGCGCGGCGCGGATGCGGCGGCGGGCCGAGGAGGCGAGCTGGCGGCAGGCCGCCGGGCTGCGGCCGACGACCTCGGCCACCTCGGCGAAGGAGTAGCGGAAGACGTCGTGCAGGATGAACGCGACGCGCTCGGCCGGGGTCATCGACTCCAGCACGACGAGGAAGGCCATGTTGACCGACTCGTCGAGGGTGACCCGGTCGGCCGGGTCCGCGCCGGGCCGCGCGCTGACCCACTCGGTACGGCCGGGCAGCGGCTCGGGGATCCACTGCCCCACATACCGCTCCCGCCGGGCCCGCGCCGAGCCGAGCAGGTCGAGGCAGATGCGCCCGGCGACCTTGGTCAGCCAGCCGCCGGGCGACTCGATGGCCTCCCGCTGGTCAGGTGACATGGCGTACCAGCGGGCGTAGGTCTCCTGGACGACGTCCTCGGCCTCGGCCAGCGAGCCGAGGAGGCGGTAGGCGAGGTTGAGGAGCCGGCGCCGCTCGCCCATGATCGCGCTCAGGTCGTCGCCCGGTTCGGGTCGCGTGGTCATGGTGTCGCCGGCCTTCCTTCGTCGTTCCGCCCTCACCGTCTCCGACGAGACACGGCGCCGGAATGTGAGGCCGGCGCCTCGCCTCACATCGCGCGGGGCTGCGTCGTCGTACGGACGGCCCCCGCCCCCGGACGGGCGGCACCCGCGAAGGAAGGACAACGGTCATGGAACCCGTGAACGTCGCCATCATCTATTACAGCGCCACAGGCACCGTGCACGCCCTGGCGCAGGCCGCCGCCGAGGGCGCGGAGAAGGCCGGCGCGCGCGTACGCCTGCGCAAGGTCGCCGAGCAGGCCCCGCCGGAGGCGATCGAGGCCAGACCGGAATGGGCCAGGCACCTGCGCGAGACGGCCGGCGTCGCGCAGGCCGGCCTCGACGACCTGGAGTGGGCGGACGCGGTGATGTTCGGCACGCCCGCCCGCTTCGGCAACCCGGCCGCCGCGCTGCGGACGTTCATCGAGAGCACCGGCGCCCTGTGGTTCCAGGGCAAGCTCGCCGGCAAGGTCTACTCGGCCTTCACCGCCTCCAACACCGCCCACGGCGGCCAGGAGTCCGCGATCCTGGCGCTGGGAAACACGTTCTACCACTGGGGCGGCGTCATCGTGCCCCCCGGCTACACCGACCCCGTGCAGTTCCAGATGGGCAACCCGTACGGCACCTCCCACGTCGCCGGTGACGGCCCGCCCGGCGAGGTGACCCTCCAGGCCGCCCGCCACCAGGCTCGCCGCGTCGTGGACACCGCGGCCGCGCTCAAGTCCGGCCGCGCCACCTGACCTCCGCGTGCGGCCCGCGCCGGGCCGGCGTTCGTACGGAGCCCCGTTCCGGATGACGCCGGCCCGTGTGGCACTGATCACGGCCCATGTGTGGATTCGTGCACAGATGATCGGCACGGGTCTCCGTAATGTCCCTGTCACCGGAGCACACCGACGGGGAAAGGAACCCGAAAATGCGTAAGACTCTCGCGATCACCGCTCTCGCCGGCTCGATGGCCGTCACCGGCCTCACCCTGAGCCCGGCCGCCGCCCAGGCCACCGCCCAGACCGCCGCCCAGACCGCCGCCCAGGTCGCCACCCAGGTCGCCACGGCCCCGCAGACGGCCGCCACCGCCCACGCCACGAGCTGGGGGAAGTTCTTCTCCGGCGACCGCAAGGCCTACACCTTCGGCAGGACGTGGGGCTCGCACGGGAAGGTGTTCACCA
>NZ_JOAG01000018.1 GCF_000725485.1 Nonomuraea candida
ACCCGGAAGTTAAGCTTCTCTGCGCCGATGGTACTGCACTCGGGAGGGTGTGGGAGAGTAGGTCACCGCCGGACAATTTTTGGAAAGGCCCCGACGCCGTGCGTCGGGGCCTTTCTGCGTTTCCGGGGGAGGATGTGCCGGCGCTTTCGGCGTTTGGGTGCTGCCGTGCGGGGGTTTGTGGCGTGCGTGCGGGGGTGCTTTCTGCGTTTCGGGTGAAGCATCGGGTGACTGCTTCAGCGGGGTTCAGTGAACCTTTTCATCCGTGCGACCTCGTAGTCCTGCCGAGCACATGTGAAGATGTCCACATGATCGAGATGAGTCGCGAGGAAAGGCCTGCGGTGCGCAGAGCCGTGTACGTGGGTGCGGCGCTCCTGGCCGGCGTCCTTGTCGTGGCCCTGATCTGGGGTGAGGACCTGCGCTTCATGCACTCGTCAGGGAATATGGAGGCGGTCGCCCGCACCTTGGAGGAGGGCGTCGAACTCAGGGATCAAAGCATCGGAAGCCTCTCGTTCGAGTTCGTCCGCCGGGAGGACGAACAGGTCTACTTCTACCGAGGCAAGGGGTGGGGAGGGGACGGCTACGGCTATGTCTGGAGCCCCGTGAGCCGACCGGGCGATGTCCGGCACGTGAAGGGGCCTTGGTACGAGTTCCGGGACAACGCGCACCAGTGAGCTGCTCCGTCCTCAGGCGGCCTGGGCGATGCGGTGGTTTTGAAGGACGGCGATGGCCTTGCACAGGTGGCCGGCCTTGCTGGGGCTGCAGCGTAGCTTGCGGAGGATCTTCCAACTCTTCAGCTGGGCGCTCGCGCGTTCGCCGGGTCCGCGTAGCTTGGCGTGGGAGCGATTGGGCTGCTTTGGGACTCGGGCTTGTCTTTGCCCTTGTACGGGGCCAGGACCGGGCCCTTGGCCCCCTGATACGCCTTTAATGGTGGGGCGAGCTGGTCCGTATGAGGAAGGTGGCCGCGGCAAGCATCTGAGCGGGAAGCTCGCCTTGAGATGAGGTCTCCCGCCACGAGTGAAGCGCTGGTGGGCGTCTGTCAACGACGGCGTGGGGGTGTTCGTCACGGCCAGGGCTGCGTGTCAGCGCCGCTGAAGCCGGAGAGAGTCGCCGCGTGCCCGAGAGTCACCGCCGGGGAATCGCCGCCTGAGAGCCACGCCTGAGAGCCACGCCCGAGAGCCACGCCCGAGAGCCACGCCCGAGAGTCACCCCGTGCCCGAGTGGCGCTGAGATGCAGACGGTGCAACGGGGGCTCGACCGGGTGGTGCGTTGCGAGGCTGGTCAGGGGTGGTGAGCATGAACAGGCGTTATTGCCGTGCTCGCTGTCGCCGTGCTCTCTGCCTCGGTGCTCACGTCGACGGCGTCATGGTCCGTCGTCGTGGTCCGTCGCCGTGGTGCGCCGTCGTTCACCGCGCTGGTCGGCGTTGCCGTACTTGCCGAGGGGTTCCGCGGTGGGGTACGGCAACGGGGGCGTTGGAGGCGTCGGGGTGGGTCAGGCGTGGCTGCGGGCCGCGCCTGGGGTGACCAGGCGGTAGCCCACGCCGCGTACGGTCTGGATGAGCTGGTCGTCCTCGTCCCCCAGGCGCGCCCGCAGTCGTTTGACGTGCACCGCGATGGTGTTCGTCGAGGTGTTCCCGGCGGCGTGCCAGACGTGGCGCATGATCTGCTCGCGCGTGACCGTGCGGTCGGCGTTGCGCATGAGGTACTGCAGCAGCTCGAACTCGCGCAGCGGCAGGTGGACGGCGCGGCCGGCCACGCGTACCTGGTAGGCCTGGACGTCCAGTTCGACCCCGCCGACCGCCAGCACCTTGCGGGACTCGGGCGAGGCCGCCTGGATGAACGGCAGCAGCTCCGGCACCCGGTAGGGCCGGGCCACGCAGGCGGCGGCGCCGGCCGCGAGCGCGCGTACGGCCTGCTCGGCGTGGCCCTCGCCGACGCCGAGGAGGACGGGCACGGTGCGCGCCCGGCGTACCGCGCGTACGAACTCGACCGCGTCGATGACCGGCAGCGTGGCCGAGACGAGCACCACGTCCGGCTGCAGGGCCCCCGCCTGCAGCAGCCCCTGGGCGCCGTCGGGGGCCCCGGTGACGGACACGCCCTCGCCTTCGAGAGCCGTGGCCACGTCGTCCACGACGGCGCTGTCGGGGTCGGCGATGAGCAGCACGGGCTTGGTCCTCGTGTCCCCGTTCATCGTGGATGCCGCCTGCTGTTGGGTCATCAGCCGAAGCGCCCCGTGATGTAGTCCTCGGTGGCCTTCTGTGAGGGGTTCGTGAACATGCGGGACGTCTCGTCCATCTCGATGACCTTGCCGGGCTTGCCCTGCTCGGCCAGGTTGAAGAAGGCGGTCCGGTCGCTGACGCGGGCCGCCTGCTGCATGTTGTGGGTGACGATGACGATGGTGTACTGGTCCTTCAGCTTGGCCATCAGGTCCTCGATCGCCAGCGTGGAGATGGGGTCGAGCGCCGAGCACGGCTCGTCCATCAGCAGGACCTCCGGCCTGACCGCGATGGCGCGGGCGATGCAGAGGCGCTGCTGCTGACCGCCGGACAGGCCGGCGCCGGGCTTGTTGAGGCGGTCCTTGACCTCGTTCCAGAGGTTGGCGCCCTTGAGGGAGTCCTCGACGATGCCGTCGGTCTCGGACTTGCTGAGGCGGCCGTTGAGCTTGAGGCCGGCGGCCACGTTCTCGTAGATCGACATCGTGGGGAACGGGTTGGGGCGCTGGAAGACCATGCCGATCATCCGGCGGACCGAGACGGGCTCGACGGTGGGGGCGTACAGGTCCTCTCCGTCGAGCAGCACCTTGCCCTCCACGCGTGCGCCGGGGATGACCTCGTGCATGCGGTTGAGCGTGCGCAGGAAGGTCGACTTGCCGCATCCCGAAGGGCCGATGAAGGCGGTGATCGAGCGGGGCTCGATGGTCATCGACACGTCCTCGATCGCCTTGTGCGACCCGTAGTACGCGTCCAGACCCGAGACCTGGATCTGCTTGGACATTGCGGTGGTTACCCCCTATCGGCCCCTGGCGGGCGCACGCCACCAGGCGATCAGGCGCGCCACCAGGTTGAGCAGCATGACGATCAGGATGAGCGTGAGGGCCCCGGTCCACGCCCGGTCGATGGCGGTGTCGTTCGGACGGGCCGCCTGGTCGAAGACGAAGAGGGGAAGGCCCATCTGCGGCCCGTTGAACGGGTCGTTGTTGATGGAGTTGGTGAAGAACACCGTCATCAGCAGCGGCGCGGTCTCGCCGGCGACGCGGGCCACGGCCAGCATGACGCCGGTGACGATGCCGGTGAACGCGGTCGGCAGCACGACCTTGAGGATGGTGCGCCACTTGGGCACGCCCAGCGCGTACGAGGCCTCGCGCAGGTCGTTCGGCACCAGGCGCAGCATCTCCTCGGCCGACCTGACGACGGTGGGCATCATCAGGATCGACAGCGCGAGGGCGCCCGCCCAGCCGGAGTACTCGAAGCCGAGGAAGAGGATCCAGAAGGCGAGGATGAACAGACCCGCGACGACGGAAGGGACGCCGGTCATGACGTCCACGAAGAAGCTGATGGCCCGGCTCAGGCGGCCGTTGTTGCCGTATTCGACCAGGTAGATGGCGGTGAACAGGCCGATGGGCACCGAGATGAGCGAGGCCAGCAGGACCTGTTCGAGGGTGCCGATGATGGCGTGGTACGCGCCGCCGTGGGCGTCCCTGGCGCCGATGCCGTTCATGGAGTGCGTGAGGAACTCCAGGTCGAAGCGCTCGAGGCCGTTGGAGACGACCAGCCAGAGCACGGAGACCAGAGGCACCACGGCCAGGGCGAACGCCAGATAGACCAGGCCCTGGACGACCCGGTCCTTGATCCGGCGGCTGGTGGAGATGTGCTGGATCGAGGTCTTGCGCCCGTCCTCGCGCACTTCTTTGATCGGGGTGGAGGTCATGCGCCGGCCCTCGCGTACTCCTTGCGGCGGTTGATGACCATCCGCGCGGCCATGTTCACCAGCAGCGTGATGACGAACAGCACCAGACCGGACGCGATCAGCGCGCCCCGGCCGATGTCGGTGGCCTCGCCGAAGCCGTTGGCGATGTTCGCCGCGATGCTGTTGGCGTGCGGGGTGAGGATCTGGAAGGTGATGTCGAAGGTCGCCGGGAAGATCAGCGCGACCGCGATGGTCTCGCCCATCGCGCGGCCGAGGCCGAGCATGGCGGCGCTGATGACGCCGGGACGGCCGAACGGCAGCACGGCCATCCTGATCATCTCCCAGCGGGTCGCGCCGAGCGCGAGCGCCGCCTCTTCGTTCATCTTGGGAGCCTGGAGGAACACCTCGCGGGAGATGGCCGCGATGATGGGCAGGATCATGATCGCCAGGACGATGCCGCCGGCGAGCATGGTCTTGCCGCCGATGATGCCCTCACCGGCGAACAGCGGGAACCAGCCGAGGTTCTCGTTGAGCCACTGCGACGGCGTCCTGAGCAGCGGCACCAGGAACGCCAGGCCCCACAGGCCGTAGACCACGCTGGGCACGGCGGCGAGCAGGTCGATCAGGTAGCCGAGCGGGGCGGCGAGCCTGCGCGGCGCGTAGTGCGAGATGAACAGGGCCACGCCGACCGCGATCGGGGTCGCGATGACGAGCGCGATCAGTGAGCTGAGGACCGTGCCGAACGCGAGCGCGCCGATGCCGAAGGCCTGCTGCGAGTTGGGCTCCCAGGTCAGCTCCGTGAAGAAGTTGGCCTCGTTGGCCCGCAGGGCGGGGATCGCCTCGGCGATGAGGAAGACGGCGATGGCCGCCATGATCCCCAGCAGGACGACGCCCGCGCCGGTGGACAGGAAGCGGAAGAGCCCCTCACCGTGGCTGCGCCGCGAGGCGGACCGGCTCGGGGCCGGCCCGCCGTCACGGGTCTGTACGTTGGTCGCCATCAGCGGTTAGGAGATCGCCTCGACAGCGGTCCGGACCTTGGTGAGCAGGGCGCCCGACAGCGGGGCGTAGCCCAGCTCCTTCAGCGCCGCCTGGCCCTCGTCGCTGGAGGTGTACTGGAGGAAGCCCTTGACGACCGCGGCCTCCTCGGCCGGCAGGCCCTTCTCGCAGGTGATCTCGTAGGTCACCAGGACGATCGGGTAGGCGCCCGGGGTCTTGGTGGCGTAGTCGATCGACAGGGCCAGGTCGTTGCCGGTGCCCTTGACCTCGGCGGTCTCGACCGTCTTGGCCGCGCTCTCCGGGGTCAGCTCGACGAACTCGCCGGAGCCGTTGGCGACCTTGGCCTTCTGCAGCGCGGAGTTCTCGGCGTAGGAGAGCTCGACGTAGCTGATGGCGCCCGGGGTGCTCTTGACGTCGGAGGCGATGCCGTCGGAGCCCTTGGCGCCCTGGCCCTTGGCGTCGGCCGGCCAGGCCTTGGCGGGCTCGTACGGCCAGTCGGCCTCGGCGGTGGCCTTGAGGAACTTGGTGAAGTTGTCGCTGGTGCCCGACTCGTCGGAGCGGTGGACCGCCACGATCGGGGTGGAGGGCAGCGTGGCGCCGGGGTTGTCGGCCTTGATGGCGGCGTCGTCCCACTTGGTGATCTTGCTGTTGAAGATGCCGGCCAGCGTCTTGGGCGACAGCTGCAGGCCCTCGACGCCCTCCAGGTTGTACACGACCGCGACGGGGCCGGTCACCATGGGGATGTTGATCGCCTTGCCGGTCTTGCAACGGGCGTCGGCCTGGGCGGGCTCGTCGTCCTTCAGGGCCGAGTCGGAGCCGGCGAAGGAGACCGTGCCCTGGATGAAGGCCTGCACACCGGCGCCCGAGCCGCTGGGCTGGTAGTTCAGGGTGACACCAGGGTTGGTGGCCGTGAAGTTCTTCGTCCACTCGGTGATCGCGTTGGCCTGGGCAGAGGAGCCCGCAGCGTTGATCGTGCCGCTCAGAGCGTTGTCGTTGCCCGCGGAAGGCGCGCTGCTGGCGCTGGCGGAGTTGGTGCCGCTGCCCCCGGGGTTGTTGTTGTCTGTGCCGCACGCAGCGAGCGAGAGCGCGCCGACGACGGCGACGGCGGCGAGCCGGCCTGCATACTTCACGGTTGGGTTCCTCCCACTTGGTCCTTAGTCGCCATGAAAGCTATTCAGCGAAGGTGACTCGGACCCCCCAACAAGGGTGAACGTTCGGTGAACGCGCCAGGTCACCCTCATGATGGGAGCTATGACTTATCGCGTATGCGTGGTGTGTATGGGCAACATCTGCCGGTCGCCGATGGCCGAGGTCGTGCTCCGCAAGACGCTCGCCGATCGCGGCCTGGGCGGCAGAGTGGAGGTCGAGAGCGCCGGCACCGGCGGGTGGCACGTCGGCGATCCGATGGACGAGCGGGCGCTGGAGATCCTGGCCCGGCACGGGTACGACGGCGCCGACCACCGTGCCAGGCAGTTCACCAAAGACTGGTTCGACCGCTACGACCTCGTGCTGGCGATGGACCGGGACAACCTGTCCAATCTGCGGAGGCTGGCGCCGTCCTGGGTGGAGGTGCGGCTGTTCCGGTCGTTCGACCCGGCCGCGGCCGAAGGGGCGGAGGTGCCCGATCCGTACTACGGGGGCACGGAGGGGTTCGAGGAGGTGCTCGAACTGGTCGAGTCGGCCGCCGAGGGCGTGGCCAAGCACATCGCGGACGAGCTGTCCGCGTGAGGATCACCGAGGAGCTGGGCTCCTCGCACGGCTGGCGGTTGCGGCGGGGCGTGCTGGACGACGGGCGCGAGGTGTTCGCGAAGACCGGGGCGGCCTCCGGCGTCTTCGCCTCCGAGGCGGCCGGGCTGCGCTGGCTGGGCGAGGCCGCGCCGGTGCCCGAGGTGATCGAGGCGGGGCCCGACCGGCTGGTGCTGTCCTGGGTGCCTCGGGAGCGGCCCGGTCCGGCGGCCGCCGAGCGGTTCGGGCGCGCGCTGGCCCGGATGCACCGGGCGGGGGCGCCGGGCTTCGGGGCGCCGTGGCCGGGGTTCATCGCCACGCTGCCGATGGACAACGCGCCGGCCGCCGACTGGCCCTCCTTCTACGCCGAGCGGCGGGTGCTGCCGTTCCTGCGGCGGGCGGGGCTGCCGTCACCGGACGTCGCCCTGGTGGAGCGGGCCGTGGCGCGCTTCGCCGAGGTCGGCGGGCCCGCCGAGCCGCCCGCGCGCATCCACGGGGACCTGTGGAGCGGGAACGTGTTGTGGTCGGGCGGGGGTGGCGTGCTGATCGATCCCGCGGCCCATGGAGGGCATCGGGAGAGCGATCTGGCGATGCTGGAGCTGTTCGGGCTGCCGTACCTCGATCGGGTGCTGGGGGCGTACCGGGAGGAGTGGCCGCTTGCGGAGGGGTGGCGGGAGCGGGTGCCGCTGCACCAGCTCCATCCGCTGCTTGTGCACGTGGTGCTGTACGGGGGCGGCTATCGGGACGGGCTGATGAGCGCGGTGCGGCGGGTGCTGTCGCTCTGACGGTTCAGGCGCGCCGGCGCCTGCGGTACGCGCGTTGCTGGCAGGCTCGGGAGCAGTAGACGCGCGGGCGGCCCGAGGAGGCGGTTTCCAGGGGAGTGCCGCACTCCTGGCAGGTTTCGTCACGATTTTCCTCACGCTCGCGGATGAGGGTCTCGATGCCGTCCAGGAGGCGGCGCAGGCCGAACTCGAAGGAGTCCACCGGGTGGTCCCAGCCGCCCGACTCCCACAGGCGGGTGATCGTGGGGTAGCGGTCGAGGTGTGCGTACAGGGAGTCGCGGGCGCCCCACCACTCCTCCTCGGACACGCCGCTGCGGCGCTCCTCGCGCCGCGTCTCGACCAGGAGCAGGGCCTCGGCGTCGATGAAGCGGCCGAGCAGGCCGACGGCCGCGATCACCTCGGACGGCCTGAGCGCGGTGCCGGTCAGGGTGGCGAGCAGGGAGTCGTAGGAGGCGACGGCGTTGGGGCCGGGGACGTGGCGGGTGCCGCGCACCTCGGCCACCCAGGGATGCCTCTTGCGCTGCTCCCACGCCTGCCTGGCGACCGCCTCCAGCGCGGCGCGCCAGCCCTGGGGCGGGCGGGGCGCCTCTTCCGCCGGCGGCGTCCCCGGCGGGAGCGCCTCGCCCGCGACCTCGTCGAGCATGAGCTCGACGAGCTGGTCGCGGCCGGGCACGTGGCGGTAGAGCGACATGGTGGTGAAGCCGAGCCGGTCGGCGACCTTGCGCATGGACAGGCCCTCCAGGCCCTCGGCGTCGGCCAGCTCGATGGCCGCGCGCACGATCCTGTCCAGGGTCAGGCCGCGCCGCGGCTCGCGCTCCTCCTGCCGCCACAGCAGCTCGACCCCACGCTCGGGATCCGGCGTCATTGGCATGTCTCTAGTTTATGGTGTACGACTACGTGTACGGCATAAACAGGAAGGCGATCAAGATGTCCCACTTCTACGTCGCTCCCACCGGTGACGACTCCGGGCCCGGCTCCGCCGAGCGGCCCTTCCGCACGCTCGAACGCGCCCGGACGGCGGCCCGCGAGGCACCCGGCGCGGCCGTCGTCCGTCTCAGGGGCGGGGTCCACCCGCTGACCCGGACGTTCGAGCTCACCGAGGCCGACTCGGGCACGGTCTACGAGGCGTACGGGTACGGCGCCGCCGAGCGGGAGGAGCCCGTCGTGAGCGGCGGCCGGCCGATCTCCGGATGGCGCGAGCGCGACGGGGTCTGGCTGGCCGAGGTCGGCGACCTGGAGACGCGTCAGCTCTACGTGAACGGCCGCCGGGCCGACCGCGCCGGCATCCCCGGCCTGCCCGGCGCCGCGACCGCCACCGCGACCGGTTACGTCACCGACAGTCCCGAGCCGCGCGGCTGGCGGCAGGCCGAGTTCGTGCACCGGGGCGTCTACCCCTGGACGGAGGCCAGGCTGGCGATGGCCGGGGCCACGGCCGACGGGGACGCGACGGTGATCACCATGGCCGAGCCCGGCTTCGGCTGGGCCACCGAGCTCTACAACTCCACCTGGGAGGGCGTCACCTCCCGCGGGCCCGGCCTGCCCAGCCGGATCGAGAACGAGCCGGGCTTCCTGCGCGAGCCCGGCACCTTCGTGCTCGACCGGTCGCGGCCCGGCGACCACGTGCTGATGTACAAGCCGCTGCCGGGGGAGGAGCCCGGCGCCGCGCGGGTGGTCGCGCCGGTCCTGGAGCGGCTGGTCGCGGTGTCGGGGGCGCGGGACGTGGCGTTCCGGGGGCTGGTGTTCGCCGAGGCGACCTGGCTGCGGCCCGACCGGCCCGAGGGCTTCGTGCACTACCACGGCCACGGCTACTACGAGGGCGGGGGCGTCGAGACGGCCGTCCTGGGAGAGGGCTCATCCGTGACGTTACCCGCCAGTTCCGTCACGATTCCGGCCTGTGTCACGTTCGAGGACGCGTCCGGGACGGTCGAGGGGTGCCGGTTCACCCGGCTCGGGGCCACGGGGCTGGGCGTCTCCGGGGGCGAGGGCCTGACGGTGCGCGGCTGCGACTTCGACACCCTGTCCGCCGGGGGCGTCGTGGTGTCCGGCAGCCGGGCGACCACGATCGAGGACAACCGGGTGCGGCGGATCGGGCTGGAGTACTCCGGGTCGCCGGCCGTCTCCGTCTCGGACACGCGCGGCTGCGTCATCGCGCACAACGAGGTCAGGCAGGTGCCGCACTGCGGCATCGTGGCCGGGAGCGGCGAGGGCACCAGGATCCTGCGCAACCTGACCGTGGACACCCTGCAGGTGCTGGCCGACGGGGGCGGGATCTACCTGTCCGGGAGCCAGGGCGACGGGCCCGGCAACGGGGCCGAGGTGCGGGGCAACGTGATCGCGGACACGCGCACGCCGTACAACTTCGGGCTCTACCTCGACTACGGGGCGAGCTGGGTGACCGTCGAGGAGAACGTGGTCGTGCGCGCCGACAACACCTCCGTGCTGCACGTGGGGCCGCCGCTGGAGAACGTCGTCTTCCGGGGCAACTTCTGGGACGCCGACCCGCTCGGGCACGACGACCCGCCGGCCGGGGTGACGTACGAGGGGAATGTGACGCTGAAGGATGAACGCGAGCTGAACGCCGCCACCGAGGCCATCCGCTCCCTGGCCGGGGTCCGGCGCGGCTAGCTCCTGATCGAGGTGCCGGTGAGGCGGTTGATCACCTCGTCGTGCAGGACGCCGTTCGTGCAGACGAGGCTGCCGCCCTCCAGGCCCTTCACCCCGGCGACGTCGGTCCAGACGCCGCCGGCCTCCTCGACGATCACGGTGAGCGCGGCCATGTCCCACGGGGACAGCTCGGGCTCGGCGGACACGTCCACCGACCCCTCCGCGACCATCATGTGGGACCAGAAGTCGCCGTACGCCCGGGTGCGCCAGCAGGCGCGGCCGAGATCGAGGAAGTTGTCCAGCTTGCCGGCCTTCTCCCAGCCGCCGAAGCTGGAGTACGAGAACGACGCGTCCTCCAGGGACGACACGGACGACACCGACATCCGGGACGCCTTGGTCAGGCTCTTGCCCGTCCACGCCCCGCCCTCGGCCGCCGCCCACCAGCGCCGGCCGAGGGCGGGGGCCGACACCAGGCCGACGACGACCTTGCCGTACTCCATGAGCGCGATCAGGGTGGCCCACACCGGCACGCCGCGAACGTAGTTCTTGGTGCCGTCGATGGGGTCGATGATCCAGGACCGGGCGCCCCAGCCGGTCTTCCCGAACTCCTCGCCCACCACCGCGTCACGCGGCCGGGCGCGCCGCAGCGTGCCCCGGATGGCCTCCTCCACGGCACGGTCGGCGTCGCTGACCGGCGTCAGATCGGGCTTCGTCTCGATCTTGAGGTCGACCGCCTTGAACCGCCGCATGGTCAGGTCGTCGGCGGCGTCCGCCATGACATGAGCGAGGCGAAGATCATCGTTGTAACCCTGCACGGTCGCCCACGCTACCGTGTCGGGTATACGCAGCATCAGTCGCCGAGGCTGTTTCTGGTAACTCCCGTTTCAGTTACCGGCCAGTAGCATGTCCCTCATGTCGCTAGATGTCGGTGCCCTCATGCTGGAGTCCGTCCCTTTCGCCCGGACTTTGGGGATCGTATTTGACGAGGTCGCGGACGGGCGGGCCGCCTGCCGCGTACCGGACCGGGCCGAGCAGCGCAACCACGTGGGAGGGCCGCACGCGGGGGTGCTGTTCACGCTGGCGGAGTCCGCGTCGGGGGCCGCCGTCCTGTCCGCGCTGGGCGACCAGCTCGACCGGGCGGTGCCGCTGCCGACCACGGCCACCATCGAGTTCCGGAAGGTGGCCCTGGGGGAGGTGCGGGCCGAGGCGCGGCTGCTCGCCACCCGGGAGGAGGTGCTGGCCGAGCTGGACGCGGGGAGGCGGCCGGTGTTCGACGTGGCCGTGGAGGTCACGGACGGAGACGGCGTGCCGGTCTCGGCCCTGACCATCACCTGGACCCTGCGCCCGAACCGCCCCGCGAACACCGGCCCCTGACCGCCGACCGGTCCGGGCGAACGCCGGCGGATATCGGACCTGCCGCCGGCTCCGGGGCCCGTGACGGCACGCCGATCCCCACTGGAGAGACGTCGGGACCTGCCGCTCCGGTCGCCGGTCCCCACTAAAGTGACATCCGGACCTGTCGAACGGCAGATGTGTCGGGCCGCTCCCGCACGCCAGGGTGACGGCATGTCCCTGATCTCCATCTCCCCCGCGTCGGTGCACCACAACGCCTGGTTCCCCGGGCGCTTCCTCGGCGGCGGCGCCCTGGTGCTCGGGCCGCTCCTGTGGTTCGCCGGGCTGACGCTGCGCCACCTGGCCGGGAGCACGGCCGAGTTCACGCCGCAGCAGCGGGCGTACTTCGCCGCGCAGCCGTTCGCCGCGCCCGAGCAACTGGCCGCCTACGCCGTGAACCCCGGCCTGGCCACGGCCGGATACGCCTGTTACACGGCGGGCGCCATCGTGTTGTGCCTGGCCGTCGTCGTCCTGGCCCGGGTGGCCGCCGCGTGCTCACCCTGGCTCGCCCGCCTGGGCGGCGCGATGGTGGTCGTGGGGCTGTTCTCACGCCTGTACTGGGCGGGTGTGGACGAGACGGCCCTGCGGCTCATCGGGACGCTCGGGCTGGAGCGGACGACCGAGATCGTCATGGACCTGTACGTGGACATCTCCTACGGCCCCTGGCGGGTGCCGGTGTCCGCGGCCTTCGGTCTCTACCTCGGGACACTGCTGCTGGGGCTGGCCGCCTTCCGCGCGGGCACGTTCGGCGCCGGGCGGCTGGCGCTGTTCGTGTTCTCGGGATGGCTGTGGACCGGCGTGCTGAAGAGGAGCGAGCTGATCGACGGCGTCCTGTCGGGCGCCGCCCTGTGCCTGGTGTTCGTCCCGCTCGGGATCAAGGTGCTGCGTGACGCCGTGCCAGAGCTGCGCACGCAGACGCAGCCCGCAGAGGACAGGGCGCCGCTGCGGGTGCTGAGCTGGTGACGCGCCGCTCCTGGGGCCGGACGGCGGCGTCCACGCCGTGGCGGGCGCGGGCCGGCATCTCGTCGTGGGCGCTGCCCGCGGCCGCCTTCTGCGGGGCCTTCGTGCCGGCGGCGCTGCCGGGCGCGCAGGCGTACGGGTACGCGGTCACGCTGACCGGCCTGACCGCAGACCTGCCGGCCGATGGTGGACCGGTCGCGTACGTCTCCGCCACCGTGGTGGCACTCCTGGCGGCACTCGCGACCAGAACGGCGACCGGGACGGCGACCAGCGTGGCGACCGGCGCGGCGGCGAGCGTGGCGACCGGGGTGGCGGCCAGAGCGGCGGGCGTGGCGACCGGGGTGGCGACCGGCGGGGTGCTCGGCTGGGTGCTCGGCCGGTCCGGGCCGCTTCTGGTGCTCGCGCTCGCCGACGCCGTGCTCCGCGCGCCGGGGCTGCTGCTGGCCGTGGCCTCGTACGTGGCCGCGACCAGCCTCCCACTCCCGGCCCCGCTCGCGCTCTACGCGGCGCCGGCCACTCTGGTCGCGGTCATCCCGCAGCCCGGCGCGGGACTGGACTCCGCGCTCGGCGGCGCGCCCCTGTTCGTCTGGCTCCCCCTGGCGATCGGGCTGTGGGCGCAGGCCCGCCGGCAGGTGGTCGAGGGGCTGCGCGAGCGCGCCCGGCGGCTGGAACGTGAGCAGGCGGCGCGTACCGAGCAGGCGCGGGCGCAGGAGCGCGCCCGGATCGCGCACGAGATGCACGACGTGGTGACCCATCGCGTCTCGCTCATGGTCCTGCGCGCCGGAGCGCTGGAGATCAACGCCACCGACGAGAAGACCGCCGCGGAGGCGGAGCTGATCCGCGCCACGGGCAAGGACGCGCTCACCGAGCTGCGGGCGGTGCTGGGAGTCCTCGGCGAGGAGGGCGCGGACTACCATCCGCGGCCGACGCTGGCCGATCTCGACCGGCTCCTGGAGCAGTCCGGCACGGCCGGCGTACCGGTGGAACGGCACGAGGAGGGCGAACCGGGCGCGCTGCCCGTCATGGTCCAGCACACCGCCTACCGCGTCGTCCAGGAGGCCCTCACCAACATCCACAAACACGCGGGCCGCGCCGCGACTCGCGTCGTCCTGCGCCACCTGCCCGCCGCGCTGCAGGTGGACGTCCGCAACGCCGCCCCGCCGCATCCGGTCCCCGGCCTGCCCGGCCTGCCCGGCCTGCCCGGCCTGCCCGGCGGTGGGTCCGGGCTGCCGGGGCTGCGCGAGCGGGTGGAGCTCCTGGGCGGCGAGTTCACGGCCGGGCCGCAGCCGGACGGTGGATTCCTGGTCAGCGCCAGGCTGCCGGCATGATCAGGGTGCTGGTCGCGGACGACGAGGCCCTGGTGCGTACGGGCCTGCGCGCGATCCTTGAGGCCGCCGGCGACATCGAGGTGATCGCCGAGGCGCGGAACGGCTCCGAGGCGGTGACGGAGGCCGCCCGCCACCGGCCGCACGTCGTCCTCATGGACGTGCGAATGCCGGTCATGGACGGCGTGACGGCGCTCAGGGAGATCAACCGGTCCCCGCGGCCGCCCAGGGTGGTCATGCTCACCACCTTCGACCGCGACGAGTACGTCTACAGCGCCCTGCGCGCCAGGGCGGCGGGCTTCCTGCTGAAGGACGCCGAGCCGCGCGACCTGATCGCCGCCGTGCGCGCGGCGGCCGGGGGCGACGCGATGCTCTCACCCAAGGTGACCAGGCGCATGCTGGACGCCTTCGCCGGGCGGGAGACCCCCGACCCGGCCGCCGCCGGGAAGCGGCTGTCCGGGCTCACCGGGCGCGAGCGGCAGATCGCGCGGGCGGTGGGCCGAGGGCTGTCCAACCTGGAGATCGCCCGGGAGCTGGACATGACCGAGACCACGGTCAAGGCGCACGTCAGCCGTTCGCTAGCCAAGCTGGGCCTGGCCAACCGGGTGCAGCTCGCCCTACTCGTCCGCGACGCGAACCCACCCTGACCCCGACCAAAACCGTGACCCAAGACCAAGACCAAGACCGCGACTGCGGCCGCCACTGCAACGGCCACGGCGACGGCCACCGCCATGGCGACGCCCACCGCCACGGCCGCGACCATGGCGACTGCGACCAAGGCCGCTATCCCGATCAAGACCACAACCACAACCACAACCACGGCCACGGCCACGGCAGCGGCCAAGGCCACGGCCAAGGCCACGGCCAAGGCCACGGCTGTGGGCGGTGGTCGGTGGGTGTCAGTGGCTCTCGTCGCCGACCGGTTCCGGACGGGGCGCGGAGGGGTCGTCAGGGGTGCCCTCACGGCTCGACAGCAGGCGGCGCAGCGACTCCAGGCGGGCGGGGTCGGCGTTGCCCGCCGCGACCCAGGCGTCCAGCGCGCAGCCCTCGCCCAGGTGCGTGCAGCCCTTGGGACAGTTGACCGTGCCCTCCACCAGGTCGGGGAAGGCCGCCAGGACCGTCTCCACGGAGACGTGCGCCAGCCCGAAGCTGCGCACCCCCGGCGTGTCGATGATCCAGCCCCCCTCGGGCAGCTCGAGCGCCACGGCCGAGGTGGAGGTGTGGCGGCCCCGGCCCGTGACGGCGTTGACCTGGGAGACGGCCCGGTTGGCGTCAGGGACCAGGGCGTTGACCAGCGTCGACTTGCCCACGCCCGAGTGCCCCACCAGGACGCTGATGCGACCGGCCAGGTGGTCGCGCAGCTCGTCGAGGGAGCCGCCCTTGTGCACCACGACGTGGGACACGCCCAGTGGCTCGTAGAGGGCCACCAGCTCGTCGGGCGGGGCGAGGTCGGACTTGGTGAGGCAGAGCAGGGTGTCGATCTCGGCGTCGAAGGCCGCCACCAGGATCCTGTCGATCATGCGGGGTCGGGGCGGCGGGTCGGCCAGCGCGGTCACGATGACGAGCTGGTCGGCGTTGGCCACGACCGGGCGCTCGATGCCGTCGGTGTCTTCGGTGTCGTCGGCCGAGCGGCGCAACATCGAGGTGCGCGGCTCCACGCGTACGACCCTGGCCAGCGTGTCGGGCCGGCCCGACACATCACCGACGAGGGCCACCCTGTCACCCACGACGATGCCCTTGCGGCCCAGCTCGCGGGCCTTCATCGCGACGACGAGCCGGCGCTGGGGCTGCTTGCGCTTCTGCGCCGAGCCCTTCGGGCGCTCCGGCTCGACCAGGGTCGTGTAGCGGCCCCGGTCGACGGCCACCACGAACCCTTCGACGGCGTCTTCGTGCGCGGGACGGATCCGGGTCCGCGGCCTGGAGCCCTTGCCCGGCCTGACCCGTACGTCGTCCTCGTCGTACTCCCGCTTTCTCAGCGGTCCGCTCCCATGCGCTCGCTTCCCCTCTGTGCTGATCGTGATGCGTGTCGTGCTGGTGTGTGCTGTGTCGGTCGTGATGTGCCTGGCGCCGATGGTGATCTGTGGCCGGTGCCGGTGGGATGCCGGCGCGGGCGGGCGATGCCGGGCAGGCGCGGGTGCCGGTGCCCGGTGTCGGCGCCGTGGCAGCCGCCGCGGTCTCGGCGCGTGGCGGCGCCTCGCTGGTGGGTCTCGTGGTCGCCATGAGGGCAGCGCGCCGTCACGAGCCGCCCTTCTCCGAAGTGCCCGGCGCTTCCCCGCTGAAACCAGCCCCGGCGGCACGGTCTCCGCCGCCCCTGCTCGGGCGCACGCGGACGGCGGCTCCGCTCAGGCACGCGCGGACGGCGGCTCCGCGTCTGTGCGGGACGGCCGTCATCGGGCTTCCAGCATCGCCGTCCACATCTGGACGAACTCGGGCAGGGTCTTGGCGGTCGTCGCGATGTTCTCCACCTCGACGCCGGGCACCGCCAGGCCGATCACCGCGCCGGCCGTCGCCATGCGGTGGTCGTCATAGCTGCGGAAGGCGCCGCCGTGCAACGGGCGGGGACGGATGATCAGGCCGTCCTCCGTCTCCTCCACGTCGCCGCCCAGGCCGTTGATCTCGGTGGCGAGCGCGGCGAGCCGGTCGGTCTCGTGGCCGCGCAGGTGGGCCACGCCCCGGATGCGGCTCGGCGTGGTGGCCAGCGCGGCCAGGGCGGCGATCGTCGGGGTCAGCTCGCCCACCTCACGCAGGTCGGCGTCGATGCCCCGGATCTCACCCGTCCCCGTGACCGCCAGGTCGGTGACGCCGGAACCACCGACGCCGGAACCACCGACGCCGGAACCACCGACGCCGGAACCACCGACGCCGGAACCAGCGACGCCGGAACCAGCAGCACCGGAAGCGGTGGTGTCGGCATGCGTGGCGCCGGGATCGGCGGTGCCCGAGCCGGTGGCGCCGGCTCCGCGGGTGACCGTGCCTCCCATGGTGGTGAGCAGGCCGCGCAGGGCGTCGCCCGCCTGGGTGGTGCGCAGCGGCCAGGCGGGGATCGTCACCGTGCCGCCCGTCACCAGCGCCGCCGCGAGGAACGGGGCCGCGTTGGACAGGTCGGGCTCCACCGTCATGTCCCTGGCCGCGATGGGGCCGGGCTCCACCCGCCACACGTCGCGCTCGTGCACGTCGACCCGGACGCCCACCGCCCTGAGCATCTCGACGGTCATCTCGATGTGCGGCTGCGAGGGCACCGGCGGGCCCACGTGGCGGATGGTGACGCCCTTCTCGAACCGCGCCGCCGCCAGCAGCAGGCCCGAGACGAACTGCGACGAGCCCGACGCGTCGAGCGTGACCTCGCCGCCGGTCAGCGGCCCGCTGATGGTGAACGGCAGCGCGTCGTTGTCGATGCGGGCCCCGAGCGCGCGCAGGGCGTCGAGGATGGGCCCCATCGGGCGCTTGCGCGCGTGGGGGTCGCCGTCGAAGGAGACCGGGCCGTCGGCCAGCGCGGCCACCGGCGGCACGAACCGCATGACCGTGCCGGCCAGGCCGACGTCGATGTGGCCGCCGCCGCGGATCGCGCCGGGCGTCACCCGCCAGTCGACCCCGGCCGAGCTCTCCCGCAGGGGCTCCAGCGTCGCGCCCAGCGCGCGCAGCGCCGCGACCATCAGGTCCGCGTCGCGGCTGCGCAGCGCCTGGCGCACGACCCCGGGGCCGTCGGCGAGCGCGGCGAGCAGGAGCGCGCGGTTGGTCACCGACTTGGAGCCGGGCAGCGGGACGGTGGCGGTGACGGGGGTGGTCGCCGTCGGCGCGGGCCAGTGCGGAGCGGGCATGGTCAAAGAGTACTGGCCGTGGCGCGGCCGGGGTCACCGCCTGTGGACAACATCTGGCACACCGTCGCCCACCTGTGGACAACGACTGGCACACCGCCGTCGCCCTCCTGCGGGCGACGACCGGCCCGCCGGCGCCCCTGCGTGATCGTCCGTGGGCAGGGGACGGGCGACGGTCAGGGGGGCGGTGCGGGTCGGGCAAGGGGTGGACGACGGTCAGGGGGTGCGGTGCGGGCGGGCAAGGGACGGGCGACGGTCTGGGGGCGGGCGGGCAAGGGATGGGCGACGGTCAGGGGCGGGCGGTGCGGGTCGGGCAAGGGGTGACATGCGGGGGGAAGCGGGACGTGGCAGTGTGGGGACATGTGCGGTAGATACGCCTCGGCGCGCAAGAAGCACGAACTGCTGGAGGAGTTCCAGGTCGAGCAGGACGCGGAGCCCGACAAGGAGCTCGGCCCCGACTACAACGTCGCGCCCACCAAGAACGTCTACGCCGTGCTGAGCCGCGTGCCCAAGGAGGCAGAGCGGGCGGTGCGGCAGCTCAGGGTGGTCAAGTGGGGCCTGGTGCCGGCCTGGGCCAAGGACCCGTCGATCGGCTCGCGCCTGATCAACGCCAGGGCGGAGACGCTGGCCGAGAAGCCGTCGTTCCGTCAGGCGTTCGCCAAGCGCAGGTGCCTGCTGCCGGCCGACGGCTACTTCGAGTGGATGCCCGTCGAGGGCGAAAAGAAGAAGCAGCCGTACTTCATCCATCCGGCCGACGGCGGGGTGCTGGCGATGGCGGGCCTGTACGAGTTCTGGAAGGACCCCTCACGCGAGGACGACGACCCGCTCAAGTGGCTCGTGACCTGCACCGTCATCACCACCGACGCCGAAGACCACCTCGGCCGCATCCACGACAGGATGCCCATGATGATCGAGCGGGAGCGCTGGGCCGAGTGGCTCGACCCCAAGCTGACCGACACGGCCGAGGCGGGGCGGCTGCTGGTGCCCGCCGAGTCGGGGCGGCTGACCGCGTACGCGGTCTCCACGGACGTCAACAGCGTCCGGAACAATGGCCCGGACCTCATCAAACCTCTTCCCGAGGAGGAGGAAACCGCGCTTTTCTAAGGTGTAAGAAGCACGGTAAGTGGGCATCCGGTGAGGAAAGCGATGCAACCGTTTACTCGGTGTCACCGCCAAAATTGCCCCCAAGTTGCACCGGGCGGGACATCCGGGGAGTCCTCGCCGCGGGTTGCCCTCATCCACCCGGAGGTGCGGGTTCGTGGACGTCACGACCGCTCGTGAGCGGCTGGAAGACATGCTCGCGGAACTGGACCGTTCGATCGGGGTCCTCCAGGGCGACCCCGTCGCCGTGCGCGAGCACTCGGCGGCGGACGCCGGCTCCGACCTGACCGACGCCGACCGCGCCCAGGCCATGCTGACCGTGGCCGCCACGCAGCGCCAGGCCATCGTCGAGGCGATCAAGCGCATCGACGAAGGCGTCTACGGCAAGTGCGTCGACTGCGCCAGGCAGGTGCCGGAGGGCCGGTTGGAGGCCCGCCCGGAGGCCGCGCGCTGCGTGCAGTGCCAGGGCAAGCGGGAACGCCGGAGATGATCGCGCGCACGCCGCCGGACACGAAGAACGGCGGCGCGGCGATCGCGACGGGTCACCCCTCCAGGGGACGGCGGGCGCTGGCCACCAGGTGGATGCCGACGGTGTCGTCGTCGTTCGGCTGGGCCTCCAGCTCGGTGCGCACCAGGTAGTTGAGCGCCCGCGCGTCGGAGCTGAGCACGTGGTCCACCGTGGACGGCGACAGCACCGTGCGGGGCCGCATCCACTCGACCTCCAGCCCGGCCCCGGCCAGCAGTTCGCGCAGCTGCCCGCTGCTGAAGCAGCGCGTGATGCTGCCGTCGGGCCACGGCACGAGCATGACCTCGCCCGTCTGCCGCAGGTGCTGCCACTGCTCCTGCTCGGCCAGGATCGCCATGCCCAGCACCAGCGAGTCGACGCACACCAGCGCCCGCCCCCCGGGCCGCAGCACCCGGGCCACGTCGTTCATCGCCGACTCGGCCATCAGCTCGATGGACATGGCGCGCTCCTCGGCGAGCACCGCGTCCACGCTCGCGTCGGGCAGGAACGCCAGGTCGTCGGCGCGTACGTGCCGGACGCGGTCGGCGTCGCGCAACCGGGACTGCCCGTCGGGCGTGCCGCGGAAGTCCACCACCTCGATCACCCGGTGCCCCGCCCTGGCGGCCTGCCCCGACCATCTGCCGCGGCCTCCGGACAGATCGAGGATCACGGAGGGCTCGGCGGGAAGCCATCGGTTGAGTTGTTCGGCGGCTACGGCACGGTAGAAGGTCCAGTACGGCCCGAGCGTCCCTGAGCCGTTCAGTTCCTCGGCCGGAATGGGCAGCACACGCGACTCCTGGGTTCCGGAAAAAGGGCTACCAGCCGGTACGTATGACGTTCCCCGCACCGGGTCCTTCGTACCTTCTATCTTGCGGGAACAGACAAGGGCGCGGGCGTGTTGCGACGAGCATGCTCACATTGGTAGAACCCCGGCCCGCTGACCGACCGGTCACGGGCCAGCGGGTATCCTCCCCTGAGTACGGTGTTCCGCCACAGCCGGCCACCGGTGATCTTAGGGGGGTGGGTCCGGTGCCCGCGACAGGCGCGGAGACGCTGGAGCAGCGAAGCGAGCGGTTCGAGCGCGACGTCATGCCGTATCTCGAGCAGCTCTACTCCGCCGCGCTCCGGATGACCCGAAATCCCGCGGACGCGGAGGACCTGCTGCAGGAGACCTTCGCCAAGGCGTTCGCGTCGTTCCATCAGTTCCAGCAGGGCACCAACCTCAAGGCGTGGCTCTACCGGATCCTGACCAACACCTTCATCAACAGCTACCGCAAGAAGCAGCGGGAGCCGAAGCAGTCGGGCACGGAGGAGATCGAGGACTGGCAGCTGGCCAGGGCCGAGTCCCACACGTCGAGCGGCCTGAAGTCCGCCGAGGTGGAGGCCCTTGAGCATCTGCCCGACGGCGACATCAAGCAGGCGCTCGCGGCCCTGCCCGAGGAGTTCAGGATCGCCGTCTACCTGGCCGACGTCGAAGGCTTCCCTTATAAGGAGATCGCCGACATCATGGGCACTCCGATCGGCACCGTGATGTCGAGGCTGCACAGGGGACGCAGGCAGCTCCGGGGCCTCCTTGAGGACTATGCTCGCGAGCGTGGCCTGGTCCCGGCGGAGGGATCGAAATGAGCTGTGGCAAGCCCCATGACACCGACTGTCGGGAAGTTCTCGACAAGGTCTACTCCTACCTCGACGGGGAGCTGACCGAGGGCGACGTCGCCGAGATCCGGGTGCATCTCGACGAGTGCAGCCCGTGCCTGAAGGAATACGACCTCGACAAGGCGATCAAGGCCCTGGTGCACAAGCACTGCGGCTGCGACCCGGTCCCCGCCGACCTGCGCTCGAAGGTGCTCGACCGCATCGCGCAGGTCAGGGCCGAGCTCGCCGACTGAGCACGGGGCAGCCTGAAGCACGGGGCCGGCTGAGCGGCCCGCCTCCGGCTCGGACGCGCCAGGCCGGGGAAGCGGCCCGCTTCCGGCACGCCGGGCGAGGGGAGCCGCCCTCCTCCGGCTCAAGGCAGGCCGGGCGGGCGGAGCTGCCCACTAGGATCGGCAGCATGCGCGTGTTGGTCACCGGGGGTGCCGGGTTCATCGGGTCGAATCTCGTCGATCGGCTGCTGGCCGACGGGCACGAGGTGGACGTCGTCGACGACCTGTCCTCGGGCAGCCGCGACAACCTGGCGCAGGCGCTGGCCGGCGACCGCTGCCGGCTGCACGAGCTGGACATCCGCGACCCGGCGCTGACCGGGCTGATGGCCGAGCGGCAGCCGGAGGTCGTCTGCCACCTGGCCGCGCAGATCAGCGTGCGCAAGAGCGTGGCCGACCCGGTCCACGACGCCAGTCTCAACGTGGAGGGCACGGCGGCCGTGCTGGCCGCGGCCCACGAGGGGCGCACGCGCAAGGTCGTCTTCGCCTCCTCCGTGGCCGTCTACGGGCGGCCGGCGACCATTCCCGTGCCGGGCGACGCGGCCACCGACCCGCGCTCGCCGTACGCCGCCTCCAAGCTGAGCGGCGAGATCTACCTCGCGACCTTCCGCGCCCTCTACGGCATCGAGTACACCACGCTGGTGCTGTCCAACGTCTACGGCCCGCGCCAGTCGCCCGAGGGTGAGGCGGGCGTGGTGGCCATCTTCACCGACGCGCTGCTCGGCGGCACGCCCACGGTGCTCTACGGCGACGGCACCCAGACCCGCGACTACATCTACGTCGACGACGTGGTCGACGGCTTCGTGCGGGCGTGCGGGCCGGAGGGCAACGGGCGGCGCTTCAACCTCGGCACCGGCATCCAGACCACCGACCGCAGGCTGCACTCGCTGATCGCCGACGCGGCGGGCGCGCAGGACAAGCCGGGCTTCGCGCCGCCCCGCGTGGGCGACCTGCCCGCGATGGCGGTCGACCCGGTGCCCGCGCACGAGGGGCTCGGCTGGCAGCCCCGCACCGACCTGTCGACCGGGGTGAAGAAGACCGTCGAGTGGGCCGCCGCGCGTCGCGGGAAGTAGTGGCTTGATTACGCTTTGCTTGCGATTTCCCACTCCGCCCGTACGGTCCGGCCGACTTCTGTAGCGTGAACCCCACGAAGTCGACATGGAGGCATGGGGATGTCGAAGGTGAAGGTCGCCCGGCTGTTCGCGGCCGTCGTGCCGGCCGCCGCGGTGGCCGGGCCGGCGGGCGGAGCGGCGGTTCCTCCTGGGGTGTCCTGGACCTGAGCACCGTGGGGGGCCGCAATGCGTGATCTGCCGTGGCCCGCAAGGGTCTATCTGGTCGCCGTGATCGCCGCGGCGGCCGCTCTCGTCGTACGCGGCGTGATCGTCTCCGGCGCGCCCGTCGCCACGGACGACCTCGACATCCTCCTGGTGCTCGCCCTGCTGTTCCTGGTGTGCGAGTCGATGCCGACGCTGCTCAACGTGGAGCAGTTCGCGGTGTCGGTCAGCTTCTCGGCCTCGCTGGCGGCCGTGGTGCTGCTCGGCCCCGAGGGCGCGGCGGTGGTGGGGCTGACCGCGGTGCTCAGCGTGCGGCCGGGGCTGCCGCTGATCAAGCGGCTGTTCAACGGCGCCCAGTTCGCCATCTGCGGCTTCGTGGCGGGGCAGGTCTACCGGGCGCTGCACGGCCGGGTGGGCGTGCCGGAGGTCAACGCCTTCGACGACCTCATCGGTCCCTACGCCGCCGCCACCGCCGTCTTCGTGCCGCTCAACATCGCGCTCACGCTCACCATGGTCAAGCTGGCCACCCGGGTGCGGCCCACCGAGGTGCCGATGCGCGGCATGGCGCAGTTCCTGCTGTCCTACCTGGGCTACGGGACGTTCGGGCTGCTGGTGGCCGGGCTGTGGGCCACCGTGGCGTCGATCTCGGCGGTGCTGGTGCTGCTGCCGCTGTTCGTGGCGCGCTGGGCGTTCGGGCAGTATCACGCGCAGCAGCGCTCCTACGACGCCACCATCGCCGCGCTCTGCCAGGCCGTGGAGACGAAGGACTACTACACCAGGGGCCACTGCACGCGCGTCTCGTACGCCTCCTCCATGATCGCCCAGGAGATCGGCATGGGTCTCGAACGCGTGCGGGCCATCCGCTACGCCGGCATGCTGCACGACGTCGGCAAGCTCGGCGTGCCCACCAAGGTGCTGCAGAAGGACGGGCCGCTCACCGAGGAGGAGTTCGCCGCGATCCAGCTCCATCCGATGCGCGGGCTGGAGATCGTGCGCGGCATCGGCTTCCTCGACGAGGCCTACGCCGGGATCATGCACCACCACGAGAAACACGACGGCACCGGCTATCCGATGGGGCTGGCCGGCGACGAGATCCCCGAGTTCGCGAAGGTGATCGCGGTGGCCGACGCGTTCGACTCGATGACCTCCGACCGCTCCTACCGGGGCGCCAGGCCCGTGCCCGAGGCCGTCGAGGAGCTGCGCAAGAGCGCCGGCACGCACTTCGACCCCGTGATGGTGGCGGCCTTCATCCGCGCGCTGGAGCACGAGCCCTGGCAGCCGCAGCGCCGGGCCGACCCGCCGCCCCCCGAGGCCGCCGGCACCCAGATCAAGGACCACGACGACCCGACCATGCCCATCCAGGTCGTGACGGGGCAATGATCGCCACAGAGCGCGTCAGGCGCACCCCGGAACGGTCGCTGAACACGGTCCTGCGCCGGCTCGACTCCGGCCAGCTCCTGCTCATCTGCGCGGCGGGGCTGGTCGCGCTGGCCGGCGTGGCCCACACGGCGGCCGTCGGGCTCGACCGGCCCGAGATCGCGGTCGGGTTCGGGGCGCTGATCGCGGTCGGCGAGCTGGCCAGGCTCACCATGCCGGGCAACCGGGAGGTCGCGCCGATCGGCGCCGCCGCCGCGCTGGGCTACACGCTGCTGCTCGACCTCAGCCAGAACCCGCTGCGCCACTCCGCGCTCCAGGTCGTGGCCGTGATCGCCGTGGGCATGCTCGCGGGAGCGCTCCCGCACCTGGCGGTGGGGCGTCCGCCGCGCCTCGACGCGATGGCCAGGCGGCTGCTCACCAGCGCGCTGCTGGCCTTCGCGTTCCGGCCGCTGGCCGACGCCCTCTACGAGCTGACCAAGCCGCCCACCAGGACCTGGTGGCCGGCGCTCGTGGTGATGGTGACGCTCATCGCGATCACCCTGCTGATCGACGTGCTGATCGCCGCGCTGCTGCGGGCCGAGCAGGTGCGCACGGCGTTCAGGGTGGCGGTGCGCGACGAGGTGAACATGGCCTTCCCGCTGGGCGCGGCCGTGGGCTCCTCGGGCGTGCTGCTCGCGCTGGCCACGCACAGCATGGACCTGGTGGCGCTGCTGGTGTTCGCCGCGCCGCTGCTGGTCACGCAGGTGGCCTTCCGCAAATACGCCGGCATCAGGGCGACCTACCTGCAGACCGTACGCGCGCTGTCGCGGGTCACGGAGGTCGGTGGCTACGTCGAGCCCGGCCACTCGCGCAGGGTCAGCCGCCTGGCCGTGGCCATCGGCAGGGAGCTGGGCATGTCCGAGCCCGAGCTGCTGGAGCTGGAGTACGCCGCGCTGATGCACGACATCGGCCAGCTCTCGCTGCGCGACCCGATCCCGGGCGGCGCGACCGTGCTGACCGAGCCCGAGCAGGCCCGCCGCATCGCCGAGCTGGGCGCGGAGGTGATCAGGCAGACCGGCGTGCTCGACCGGGTGGCCGAGGTGGTCAGCCGGCAGTGCGACCCGATCTCCGACGACCCGCCGCTGTCGAGCCGCATCATCAAGGTCGCCAACGCCTACGACGACCTGGTGGGGCCCTCGACCGACCGCGATCGCGGCGGCGCCGCGCTGGAGCGCATCCGGTTGTCGTCCGGCAGCGCGTACGATGCCCATGCGGTCGAGGCGCTCGCCCGGGTGATCGACCGCGGTCGCGTCTGACCGCCGCTCCTGCCACAGGGCGCCGCCGCCGGCGCGCCCGGCGCCCTCCCGCCAGCTGCCCGGAGCTGTCGCGGCCCGCTGCGCCCTACAGCCGGGAGTGCGCCTACCGCGTTTCCGGGCCTTCACAATTGTAGGGTTTCTACAGATCGTGCTCGTCGGATCGGTGGTTTAGGGGGAAAGGGGTCAAGGCGGTGGCGGCCATAGGGTGGTCGGCGTGCTTACTGAGACGCTCGGACCTGTTCTAGTCGCCAACCGAGGGGAGATCGCGCGGCGGATCATCCGCACGGTCAAGCGGATGGGCCTGCGCGCCATCGCGGTCCACTCCGAGGCCGACGCCGACCTGCCGTTCGTCCGCGAGGCCGACGAGGCCGTGCTGATCGGCCCCGCCAACCCCGCGCAGAGCTACCTCGACGTCGCGAAGGTGCTGGAGGCGGCGCGCGCGACCGGCGCGCGGGCCGTGCACCCCGGCTACGGCTTCCTCGCCGAGAACGTCGCCTTCGCCCGCGCCGTGATCGAGGCCGGGATGGTGTGGATCGGCCCGTCCCCCGAGGCCATCGACAAGATGGGCGACAAGATCAACGCCAGGAACCTCATGGAGGCCGCCGGCGTGCCGGTCGCCGCGGGCACCCGGGAGCCGGTCACCGACCTGTCGCTGGCCCTGAGGGCCGCCGAGTCCATCGGCTACCCGGTCATGGTCAAGACCGCGGGCGGCGGCGGCGGCATCGGCATGAGCGTGGCCCACGACGAGGAGGGGCTGGCCAAGGCGTACGAGCAGGCGGCGCGGGCGGCGGCCAGGTTCTCCGGCGACGGCGACGCCCTCGACGGCCCGGCCGTGCTGCTCGAGCGGTACATCGAGCGGGCCCGCCACGTCGAGGTGCAGATCCTCGGCCTGCCGGGTGGCAAGGTGCTGGCGCTGGGCGAGCGCGACTGCTCGGTGCAGCGCCGCCACCAGAAGGTCGTCGAGGAGTCCCCCTCGCCCGGCATCACGCCCGAGCTGCGCGAGCGCATGCTGGCGGCGGCCGCGCGAGCCGGCGAGGCGGTCGGCTACCTGGGCGCGGGCACGGTCGAGTGCCTGGTCGACGCCGACAAGCAGGACTTCGTCTTCCTGGAGATGAACACCCGCCTCCAGGTGGAGCACCCCGTCACCGAGCTGGTCACCGGGCTCGACCTGGTCGAGCTGCAGCTGCGCGTCGCGGCGGGCGAGAGCCCCGAGGTCTCGGCCGAGCCCAGGGGACACGCGATCGAGTTCCGGGTCTACGCTGAGGACCCCAAGCGGTTCTTCCCCGGGCCCGGCAAGATCACGGCCTGGGACGAGCCGACGGGCGACGGCGTGCGGGTGGACTCCGGCTACGAGTCGGGCAACACGGTCACCCCGTTCTACGATCCGCTGATGGCCAAGCTCTGCGTCTACGGCTCCGACCGGGCCGAGGCGCTGGAGAAGGGCCGCAAGGCGGTGGCCGAGTTCGTCGTCGAAGGACCGAAGAACAACCTGCCGTTCTGTGCGGAGCTGCTGGAGAACGCGGAGTTCGTCACCGGCGACTACGACACGGGCCTGGTCGCGCGAATGCGCGCCTAGGCCGCATGAGATTGTTGGAACAGTGAAAGAGGGGAGCCCCGGTGGCTGAGGTACGCGCCGAGATGGTCGCGAACGTGTGGAAGGTCGTCGTCAATGAGGGCGACCAGGTCTCCGATGGCGACACGCTGGTCATTCTCGAGTCCATGAAGATGGAGATCCCCGTGATCTCCGAGGACGACGGCGTGGTGGCGCAGCTCAAGGTGGCCGAGGGCGACGTGATCCAGGAAGGCGACCTGATCGCCGTCATCGAGTAGCGCGGGCGAGGAACCTGGCACGATCGACCACCACGCGCTCGATCGTGCCCTTGCCGACCACGGCCGGCTCGTCGCGCTCCTCGTGCGCCTCGAAGGCGAAGACCAGCCGCCGGCCGTCCACCTCGGTCAGCTCGACGCCGACGCGCACGCGGGCGCCGAGCGGGCTGGCGGCCAGGTGTTCGAGCTCCACGCGGGTGCCGACGGACGTCTGGCCGGGCGCGAGGTGCCGCTCGACGGCGCGCACGGTCGCCGCCTCGGCCAGCGCGAGCAGCCGGGGCGTGGCGAGCACGGGGACATCTCCGCTGCCGATCTTCTTCGCGGTGTCGTCCATGTCGACCACGATGAGCAGGTGGGCGCGCAGACCTGGTGCGAGCGTCATGGGATCAGCCTAAGGGGATCGGAATTTCCGTACGGTCGCCGTGCACACTTCCCAGAAACGCGGACAAGTATGGGCAGAAGGCTCCAGGATAGGGTTTGTACGGCTTGAGGCATTTAAGTGGCGTCTGGGACAAGTGAGTCGTACACTCTCTGAGTTCCGTGACCACTGTGTTATCCGACCGCGACAAAACTCCGCTTTGTTGGAGATCCGCGGGGTGGGAGACGGTTTCGGACGTAGGGGGTAACGGGGGAATCATGGTGGCCCAAGGGACGACGCTGGCGGGGCGGTATCGGCTGGACACCCGCATCGGCGCCGGTGGCATGGGCGAGGTGTGGCGAGGCGAGGACGTCGTGCTCGCCCGCACCGTCGCCGTCAAAGTGCTGCTCCCCGGCCGCATGCAGGACCCCGGATTCGTCGCCCGCTTCCAGGGGGAAGCGCGGGCGATGGCCACGATCAACCACTCCGGCGTCGTCGACGTCTACGACTACGGCGTGAGCGGCGACACCGTCTATCTGGTGATGAAGTTCGTCGACGGCGAGCCGCTCGACCGGCTGCTGGCCAGGCTGGGGCGCATCCCGCCGCAGGCGGCCATGGAGCTGATCGCGCAGGCCGCCTCGGCGCTGCAGGCCGTGCACGACCAGGGCATCGTGCACCGCGACGTCAAGCCGGGCAACCTGCTCGTGCAGCGCGATGGCACGCTCGTGCTCACCGACTTCGGCATCGCCCGCTCCGACATCGCCAGCCGGCTCACCGACGCCGGCATGGTGCTCGGCACCGCCGCCTACTGCGCGCCCGAGCAGGCCGAGGGCGCGCCCGTGACGCCCGCGGTCGACATCTACGCGCTCGGCGTGGTCGCGTACGAGTGCCTGGTGGGCCAGCGGCCGTTCGACGGTGACAGTGCGGTCACGATCGCGCTCAAGCACATCCGCGAGGCCCCGCCGCCCCTGCCCCAGGACATCCCGCCCGCGGTCCGCCAGCTCGTGGAGATCGCGCTGTCGAAGGACCCGGCCAGGCGCTACCCCAGCGCCAGGGCGATGAGCGAGGCCGCCAAGGCGATCGTCAGCGGGCAGACGCCCGCCGTGCCCGACCTGGCCACCGGCGCCACGATGGCGCCGCCGCCGGAGGCGTACCAGCAGCAGAGCCAGGCCTATCAGCAGCAGGGGCAGCCCTACCAGCAGGGCCAGGGCTACCAGCAGCAGGGGCAGCCCTACCAGCAGGGCCAGGGCTACCAGCAGCAGGGGCAGCCCTACCAGCAGACCGGCCAGCCCTTCGCGCAGCAGACCGGCCAGCACGACGCCGACCCCTACAAGACGGGCGCCAGGCTGGCCCACGAGGACACGGCGGTGGCCGAGCGGCGCGGGAGCCGGCGCGCGGCCAAGGCGCCGCGCAGGACCGGGCTGATCGCGGGCATCGCCGCGGCGGTCGTGCTCGGCGCGGGCGCGACCGCGGTCGCCCTGACGGGCATCCCCACCCTCGGCACGCCGGAGCCGACGTTCAGCTACGACAACCAGGCCAACGCGCGGGGGCAGCGCGAGACCAAGCCGCCGCAGCCCAAGGAGAGCACGGCCGAGCCCGAGCCGGATCCCGAGCCGACGACGCAGGAGCCCAAGCAGCCTGAGCGGCGGCCGGACCTCAGGCCGACGAGGGACGAGGAGCCCGAGCCGACGAAGACGCCCACGACCTCGCCCTCCACCAGCCCGTCGCCGTCCAAGTCGCCCAGCCCCACGCCGTCCAACAGGGTGCTGGTGCCGGCCGTGGTCGGGAAGTTGTTCACCGACGGGCAGTCCATGGTCGAGGGCGCCGAGCTCGTGCCGGTCCTCGACGACCGCACCACCACCACCGACGGCCTGCGCTGCGGCAGGATCAAGCAGACCGTGCCGGGCGTGGGGAAGCCGGTGGCGAAGGGCTCGTCGGTCACGCTGGTCGTCATCGACAGCGTCTGCCCGGGCGACGGCTCGCCGACGCCGACCCCCTCCGCCACGCCCACCACCACGGCCACGCCCAAGCCGTAGCGCTCACACCCCCGTCGTGGTGCGGGGGTAGGCGATCCGCGGGTCGGTGGCGATGTTGACGAGGTAGGGCACCCCGGAGTCGAACGCCCGGCGCAGCGCGGGCCCGATCTCCGACGGCTTGGTCACCAGCTCGCCGCCGCCGCCGAGCGCGGTCACGACCTGGTCGTAGCGGCACTGCGGCTGCAGCTCGGCCGCCACGTCATAGCCGTACAGGAGCTGCATGGGGTGCTTCTCCAGGCCCCAGATGCCGTTGTTGCCGCAGATCATGACGACCGGCAGGCGGTGGCGTACGAGGGTGTCGACGTCCATCAGCGAGAATCCGGCGGCGCCGTCGCCCAGCAGCAGCACCACCTGCGAGGAGGGCCTGGCCAGGCGGGCGGCGATGGAGTAGCCCAGGCCGGTGCCCAGGCAGCCGTACGGGCCTGGGTCGAGCCAGTTGCCCGGCTGGCGTGGCTCGACGTATTTGCCCGCGTAGGAGACGAAGTCGCCGCCGTCGCCGATCACCACGGCGTCGTCGGCCAGCACCTTGCCCAGCTCGCCGTAGATCCGCATCGGGTGGATCGGGTCGGAGTCGGCGGCCAGCAGCTCGGCGTCGCCGGCGATGGCCGCGGCGGCGGCCTCGGACAGCTTCGACACCCACGACGCGTACGCGTCGGGCTTGACCCCGGCCTCGCCGCAGGCCGTGCCGAGGCTCCAGAACACCACCGACAGGTCCCCGGCGGCGGAGGCGGCCGGCTGCATGTGGGTGGCGAGCTGGGAGGGCGCGTCGGCGATGTGCACCACCCTGGCCGGCGGCGCGCCGTCCTTGCCGCCGAACCAGCCGTAGCCGAGGCGGAAGTCGAGCGGCGTGCCGACCACGATCACCAGGTCGGCCTGGGCGAAGGCCAGGCCGCGGGCCCGGGTGACGAGCAGCTCGTGCCCCGAGGGCAGGATGCCGCGGCCCTGCCCGTTGGGGATGACCGGCAGTCGCCACGTCTCGGCGAAGTCGCGGGCGGCCTCCTCGGCGCGGTCCATCCAGACGTCGGAGCCGTAGACCAGCACCGGGCGCTCGGCCTCCGCCAGCAGGCGCGCGATGCCGGCCAGGGCGTCGGGGTCGGGCTCCAGCGGCGAGGGGCTCTGCGTGTGCACCTCGTGGGCCGGGGAGGGGGAGAACAGGTGGTCCATGTAGACGTCGAGGAAGACCGGGCCCCGGTGCGGCGCGACGGCGGTGCGGAAGGCCAGCTCGACGTCCTGGCCGACGGAGTCGGCGGCGCTCGCGGTGAACGCCAGCTTCGTGATCGGGTCGAGCAGCGGCGGGTGGTCCATCTCCTGCAGCGCGCCGCTGCCCCAGCGCGACTGGGGCGCCCGCCCGCCCAGGACGACCACGGGGGAGCCGTTGAAGTGGGCGGTGGCCACGCCGCTGACGCCGTTGGTGATGCCGGGCCCCGCGGTCAGCACGGCCAGCCCGGGTTTCCTGGTCAGCCTGGCCGTCGCCTCCGCGGCGAAGACGGCGCTCTGCTCGTGGCGTACGTCGAGGATGCGCATGCCCTCGTGCACCGCGCCGTCGTAGAGCGGGAAGACGTGCCCTCCCGACAGGGTGAACATGGTCTCGACGCCATAGGCCTTGGACACGGCGACGGCGGCGTCACCGGCGTGCTTCGCAGACTCCATGCGGGGAACTTACCAACCAGTCACAAAGGTAAACAGTCTTTGACCATGGCAATCGGCGTCAGCGGCAGCACACGGTCACGGTGCCGCCGCCGGCGCCGGCCACGATCCGCCGGGCCGCGCCGGCGCGCCGCCGCACGTCGACGGTGGTGTTCTCGCCCGTGGCCGTGACGTCGTAGACGCCTTCGCGCACGGTCACCCTGACGTCGCCGGCCGTGCGCACGATCGCCCGGACGTCGGTGGGGGCGCCCTCGAAGTAGAGGCTGACGTCGCCCGAGCCGACCTCGACGTCGGCCCGCTCGCCGCGCAGCCCCTCGCCGGTGAAGCTGCCGGTGCCGGCCCTGGCCCACACCTCGCCGGCGGCGCCCTCGACGCGGACGTCGCCGGAGACGGAGGTCAGGCGCAGGTCGCCGAAGAGGTCGCTGACCCAGAGCCCGCCGCCGGCCGTGTCGGCGGCCAGATCGGTCTCCGGCGGCACGAGCAGCGTGTACTCGGCCTCGCACAGAGGGCCGTCCGGCTGGTCGGAGCCGGGGCAGGTGGCGTCGAGCAGGAGCGTGCCGGTGGCGGAGTCCCAGTCCTCGGTCACCGTCGGGCGGTCCTTCGACCACTGCATCGAGCGCTGGAGGAGCAGCTCGCCCGCCCGGCCCGCCATGACCCAGACGTGCACCTGGCCCCTGCCCGTCTTGACCCGCAGGCCGCTGCCCTCGAACGGGATCGACCTCATGGCCCGGTCGGTCGGGGTCCTGCCGGCGGCGAAGGCGCTCCAGAGCAACGTCGTGGACAGGGCCAGCGCGATCACGGTCACCACCGCGCCCGCCGTCAGCCACAGACCTCTCATGGCAGGCTCCTGATCTTCAGGAACTGCAGGACGGCCAGCACCCGCCGGTGGTCGCCCTCGGCGGGCGGCAGGTCGAGCTTGGTGAAGATGTTGCCGATGTGCTTGCCCACGGCCCCCTCGCTGAGCACCAGGGCCTGCCCGATGCCGGCGTTGGAGCGGCCCTCGGCCATCAGCCTGAGCACCTCGTGCTCCCTGGGCGTCAGCCGCTCCAGCGGGTCGCTGTTGCCGCGCAGCAGGAGCTGCGCGACGACCTCGGGGTCGAGGGCGGTGCCGCCGGAGGCCACCCGGCGCAGCGCGTCGATGAACTCGGCCACGTCGGCCACCCGGTCCTTGAGCAGGTAGCCGACGCCGCCGGTGGCGGCGGAGGCGAGCAGCTGGGCGGCGTAGCGCTCCTCGACGTACTGCGACAGCACGAGCACGGCCAGTCCCGGCTGCTGGCGGCGCAGCACGAGCGCGGCCCGCAGGCCCTCGTCGGTGTGCGTGGGCGGCATGCGCACGTCGGTGACGACCAGCTCGGGCTTGTGCTCCTCGGCCGCCCGCAGCAGGCCCTCGGCCTCGTCCGCGGCCGCCACGACCTCCATGCCCGCGGCGGCCAGGATCCGGATGAGACCCTCGCGCAGCAGCACGGAGTCCTCGGCGAGCACTACTCGCACGGCAGTTCCACCTCGATCGTCGTCGGCCCGCCCAGCGGGCTGGACAGCCGCAGCGTCCCGTCCACCGAGTCGATGCGCTGGGCCAGGCCGCGCAGCCCGGTGCCACCGTCCATCCTGGCACCGCCGCACCCGTCGTCGTACACCAGCACGTGCAGGCGGTCGTGCGCCCGCCGCACGCTCACCTCGGCCTTGGTGGCCGCCGCGTGCTTGGCGATGTTGGTCAGTGCTTCGGACACGGTGAAGAACGCCACCGCCTCGATGGTAGGAGTGGTACGCCGCTCGATGTCGACGCGCAGTTTCACGGGGAACGGGGCGCGGGCGGCGACGCCGGACAGCGCCGCGTCCAGGCCCTGGTCGTTGAGCACGGCCGGATGCAGGCCGCGGACGAAGTCGCGCAGCTCCTTGAGCGCCTGCTTGGCCTCCTCGTGGGCCTGCTCGATGGCCTCGCGGGCAGGCTCGGGCAGGTCGGTGAGGGTGGCCCTGGCCAGGCCGAGGTTGAGCGCCAGCGACACCAGCCGCTGCTGGGCCCCGTCGTGCAGGTCGCGCTCGATCCTGCGGCGCTCGGCGTCGGCGGCGTCGATCACGCCGGCCCGGCTCTCGGTCAGCGTCTCGATGCGCTGCCCCAGCTCCGTACGGCTGGGCCCGAGCAGCGTGCGCGCCACCGACAGGTCCAGCGCCGCCATGCCGCGGGCCAGCACCGGCGCGAGCAGCAGCAGCGCCAGGCCCACCAGCATGAAGGCCGCCACCACCTTGCCGTCCCTGAGGTCCAGCGGGAACTCCAGCGGCGGCTCCTCGATCTTGGCCGGCAGGAACGCCAGCAGCCCCACCACCGCCCCGCCCCACGCGAGCGCCACCAGGACCGCCCCCACCGCGCTGACGGCGGGCGACAGCAGGTGGTAGCCGATCTGCCGCCAGGTGGCCTGCTCGCGCCAGCCCACCGGGGCGGGCACGGGCGGGATGCGGGCGCCGAGGAACGCGTCGAACCTGGAGCGCTGCACCCCGGTGAACCGCGGCACGGCCCGCAGCAGCAGCGGCGGCGCGACGACCAGCACGCCGGTCAGCGCGCCGAGCAGCACGCCGACCGGCACACCGATCATCAGGTGGGCCGTGTCACGCCAGGCCCGTGCCGACCACGGACGGGGGACCTTCATGCCCCCAACGGTATTGACCGGCGGAGAGGACACGAAATGGGTCTGGTGTGCGGATGCATGGTGGGGCTAGCCCCACCCCCGGAACCGATCGGGGGCCACTTCTCACGGGGCCGCACGGAACGCGAGGCGCGGGATGCTGCCAGGGGCACGGGGTCCGGGAGCGCCAGACGCGCGTGGCGCGGCCTTTCAGGCGCCGTGCCGGTGCCGGAATCCGGCCGGGTCGAAGATGCCGCCCAGCGTGGCGCCCAGCCCTTCGCGGGCGGCCTCGGCGAACGCCCGCCGCCCGAGCAGCCCCGCCCCTTCCGGCAGGGCGCCCGCCAGCGGCCTTGCGGCCAGCATCTCCAGGTCGGCCAGGGCGCTGCGGGCGGCCGGGCCGGGCGCGGCGGGCCAGCGGCCGATGACGACCCCGGCCAGGTCGAGCCCCCGGTGCGCCAGCGACTCCAGGGTGAGCGCGGTGTGGTTGACGGCGTCGCGGTCCGGCCGCACCACCACGAGGACCTGGGCACGCAGCGCGCGGGCGAGGTCGGCGACGGTCGCGCCGTCCTCGTCGTAGCGGTCGAGCAGCCCGCCGGTCCCCTCGACCACCACCAGCCGGTTGCTCTCGGCCAGCTCGCGCACCAGCGCGGCGGCCCGCGTCAGCGACACGGGGGCGGCGCCGGCGGCCCTGGCGGCCGCGGCGGGCGGCAGCGGGCCGGGGAAGCGGCCCAGCTCGAACGTGGTGGTGACGCCGGACAGCCGGATGACCTCGTCCACGTCGCCGGGCCGGTCGGGCGCCAGGCCGGTCTGCGCGGGCTTGACCACGGCCGCCGCGGACCCGCGCGCCAGCGCCAGCGCGGCCAGCGCCGCCGTCACGACCGTCTTGCCCACCCCGGAGCCGGTGCCCGTGACGACGAGGACGCTCATGGGCGGCGCAGGCGGGTGACGAACTTGTAGCGGTCGCCGCGGTAGAGCGACTGCGCCCACTCGACGGGGTTGCCGTCGGCGTCGAAGGCGTGCCGGGTCAGCAGCAGCATCGGCAGGCCGACGTCCACGCCGAGGGCCTTGGCGTCGTAGGGGGTGGCCAGGACGGTCTCGATGATCTCCTCGGCGTCCGTCAGCCGTACGTTGTAGGCGTTGTGCAGGGTCTCGTACAGGGAGGCGTGCACCTCCAGCTCGCGCCGCAGCCGGGGGAAGCGGCGCGCCGACAGGTGGGTGGTGTCGATCGAGACCGGCTCGCCGTTGGCGAGCCTGAGGCGGTGGATGCGCAGCACGCGCCCGCCGGGGTTGATGGCCAGCCGGCGCGCGAGGGCCTCGTCCGCGGTGATGTAGCCGATCTCCAGGATCTTGGTGTCCGGCTCCAGCCCGGCCGTGCGCAGATCCCCGATGTACGAGGTGAGCTGCAGCACCTGCGCCACCTTGGGCTGCGCCACGAACGTGCCCTTGCCCTGGATGCGCAGCAGCCGCCCCTCGACGACCAGCTCGGTCAGCGCCTGCCGGACCGTGGTGCGCGAGGTCTCGAACCGTACGGCGAGCGTGCGCTCGGGCGGCAGGGCCGTGCCGGGGGGCAGGGCCTTGGTGAGCTCGAGCAGGGCCCGTTTCACGTCGTAGTACTTGGGAACGCGGGGGCTGTCGTCTGTCACGCTCTCACCTTCACTTCTGCCACGGCGGTGAGGGCGTGTGTGATCACCGCGAGATCATCGGAACTCACATTGGCCCGAGTGGTCAACCGCGGGCTGGGGCGGCCGACCGGCGCCGGGCGTGCGCGGGTGTGGTCACACGCGGGTCCGGGCAGCTCAGGTTGATGGTGAAGGATATCCACAGCGACGCGCGCGATCGCAACCGAGGCCGCTCCGCGCGCCGTGTCGCGGAAGAACCACCTGATCGTGCGGATCACCTCCGGCTCGCTCGGCGTCGCCCGTCCCTGGGCGGGTGCCGCCGCGCCACTGTGACGGTTCTCACAATATGAGATTTCGGGATAAGTCCAGTTGGGCGGACGATGTCGTATCTGCATTGACTGTGCGACTGCTTGCCAGTGCAGTCCCGTCTTGCGGTGTTATCTACCCGATGGGCGAAGTGTGCCCGCAACCGCGCCCGTCCTACCGAGGGTCGGTTTGGTTGTTGCGGGGGAAAGCACGCATGATGCACTCGTGCCGACTCTCAGCGACCTCGTAGCCCGCCACACCGCGCTCGACGAGGCCGACCTCGACTGGTTGCACTCGCTGGTCTCCGACTGGCAGCTGCTGGCCGACCTGTCCTTCGCCGACCTGATCCTGTGGGCGCCGCTGCTGGGGGAGAGCGGCTGGATCGCCATCGCCCAGATGCGCCCCACCACCGGCCCCACCGTCTACCACGACGACATCGTCGGCAGCGTCGCGGCCAGGGGCGAGCGCCAGCTCATCGACACCGCGTGGAACGAGCGGCGGATCTGCCGCGAAGGCGACCCCGACTGGTCCACCGGCGTGCCCGTGCGCGAGGAGACCATCCCCGTGCGCCGGGCGGTCGACGGCGGCGAGGGGCGTTTCCTGGGGGTCATCCAGCGTTCGACCAACCTGTCCTCGGCGCGCACGCCCTCCCGGCTGGAGCTGACCTACCTGCAGAGCGCCTCCGACCTGGCGCAGATGGTGGCCGAGGGGCGCTTCCCGTTCTCCGGCGAGGAGCCGATCCTGGTGCGCTCGCCGCGCGTCGGCGACGGCCTGCTGCGGCTCGACCGGGCCGGGCGCGTCACGTACGCCTCGCCCAACGCCCTGTCGGCCTACCGCCGGCTCGGCCTGCACGCCGACCTGGTCGGCGCCGAGCTGGGCCGGGTCACCGCCACGCTGTGCTACTCCGACGAGCCGATCAACGAAGACCTGATGATCGTGGCCAGCGGGCGCGCGGCCAAGGAGACCGAGGTCGAGTCGGGCGGCACGATCGTGCAGCTGCGGGCCATCCCGCTGATCGTCGGCGGCGGCCGCATCGGCGCGCTGGTGCTCATCAGGGACGTGACCGAGCTGCGGCGGCGCGAGCGCGAGCTGATGACCAAGGACGCCACCATCCGCGAGATCCACCACCGGGTCAAGAACAACCTGCAGACCGTCGCCGCCCTGCTCAGGCTCCAGGCCAGGCGGCTGCAGGTGCCCGAGGGCAGGGAGGCGCTGGAGGAGGCGGTGCGCCGGGTCGGCTCGATCGCGATCGTGCACGAGACCCTGTCCCACGCGCCCGAGGAGTTCGTGGACTTCGACGAGATCGCCGACCGGGTGATCGCCATGGCGGGGGAGGTGTCCTCGCCGGAGGTGGCCGTCACGCCCCGCCGGGTGGGGGAGTTCGGCGTGCTGCCGTCGCTCATCGCGACGCCGCTGGCCATGGCGCTGACCGAGCTGCTGCAGAACGCCCTGCAGCACGGACGGCCCAAGCGGCTGCAGGTGGTGGTCGAGCCCGCGACGGAGCGGCTCAACGTGACCGTCTGGGACGACGGGCGCGGCCTTCCCGAGGGCTTCGACCTCGACAGCTCCACCAGTCTGGGGCTGCAGATCGTGCGCACGCTGGTCGAGGGGGAGCTGTCCGGGCGGCTCGCCATTGAGCCGCGCCAGGAGGGCGGCACGGAGGTCGCGTTGTCGATCCCGCTCCCGCAGGGCTGAGACCGGCGGCGCCGCCCGTTCCGGGGGCAGGGTCCTCGGGTCGGACGGCCGGGGGTGTCCGGCGGCCCCGATCGGTCGGTCCGGGCCTGTCGATCCGGATCAGCCGGTCCGAGTCGGGCAGTCCGGGTGGGTCGGTCCGGGTGGGTCGGTCCGGTCAGGCGGTGGCGCGGGCGCGGGCACGCGCGGTGCGGCGCTTGAGCGCGCGGCGCTCGTCCTCGCTCAGGCCGCCCCAGACGCCGGCGTCCTGGCCGGACTCAAGAGCCCACTTCAGGCAGGCATCGACGGCCGAGCAGGAACGACAGACCTGCTTGGCCTCCTCGATCTGCATGAGGGCCGGACCGGTGTTGCCGATCGGGAAGAACAGCTCGGGGTCCACGTCACGGCAGGCAGCTCGGTGGCGCCAGTCCATGCGTCCACTCCTTAGTAGATGGAGCCTCTGGTCGGCTCCGTGCGGCTACTACTTTGTGAAGAGTTTCACTAACTGGTGCGAACAATTACCCGGCTCCTGTGAGGACCGGGGTCGTCCGCCGACATCCGGAGGGCCTCGGGGTTAAAGGTCCTACGTTCGGACGTCACGGTTGAGCCTGTCAGCCACGGAGAGTGCACGCAAGGGGGTTGGTGGGAAGTTTTGCCGGTTATGGATGTCGGATGCGTCACACAATGACCGAATGTAACCAGCTAGACCAGAACTTGTAATGCGTTCGGTGTAGACCGGAATGTTACGGTTTCCCGTTCGCCCAGGTAGTCCCCGTCCAGCTGAAAGGCCACGGGGCGGTCGGCGGTGAGGGTGATCTCGGCCTCGTCGTGCAACTGCACGAGGTGCCGGCCGGACGGAAGGATGTCACTCTCCGTGAGGATGTGACGGATCACACTCGCGAGCGTCAGAGGCCCCATGCGCCGCAGCCCGAGGAGGTCGAGCCCGGTCTCGAAACTGGCCCACGGGGTTGGGCGGACCGGCCGGCTGCCCACGTACGTCCATGGTGAGGTGTTGGAGATGATCGCCATGAACACGCCTCCGGCCGCCGGGATGCCGGGGCCGGTCACCGTCATCGCGGGATGCCGCTTGTCCGTGGCCAGATAGTGGCGCAGAGCCGTGTTCACATACCGTGTGGGGGTAGCCTTCCTGCCGGTGCCCCTCAGGCCCTCCACGGCCCGTACAACCTCTGCGTCGTATCCCATGCCCGAGCAGAAGGTGAAGTAGCGGCTCTCGCCCTCCCATAGGGCCTGGCCCAAACCGACGGTCCTGCGCCGGCCCTCTCTGAGCGCCTCCAGCACCTGGCCGGTGGACTCCACGGGGTCGTTCGGCAGGCCGAGCGCGCGGGCGAAGACGTTCGCGCTGCCGCCGGGGATGACGATGAGCCCGGGCCGCCCGGCGCTGGGGTCGGCGCCGAGCGGGAGCGGCTCGCCGTTGACCGGGTTCAGCAGGCCGTTGACGGTCTCGTTGATCGTGCCGTCGCCGCCGAGCACCGCCACCACGTCGAAGCCCTTGGCCCGCGCGGTGGCCGCCAGTGACGCGGCGTGGCCGCGGTAGCGGGTCTCCTCGACCGACAGCTCCACGGCCGCGCCGAGCGCGCGGATCAGCACGTCACGCGTGCGGGCGTTGGTGGTCGTCGCCTTGGGATTGACCAGCAGCATTGCGCGCATAGCGCCAGCGTAGCCGGTGACCTTGTCCGGCTTATCGGCCGAACGTCCTATTTTCCGGACCGCCCGGCCCGGGAGGTAGGGTACGGACCGTGAACGGTCGCCCGCTTACCCTCCTCATCGCCGCCTCCGTGGTCGCCCTGGAGGGGCTGATCGCGCTCGGTCTCGGCGTCTTCGTCGCGGTGGAGACCCTGACGGGCCGGCCGGACGACCTGACCACCGCGCTGGCCGAGGCGGTGTTCGGCCTGCTCATCGGCGCCGGCCTGCTCTGGGTGGCCGGGGGCGGGCTGCTGCGCAAGGAGCGGTGGGGAAGGGCGCCGGGCGTGCTGACCCAGATCTTCATGCTGCCGGTCGGCGGCACGCTCATCACCTCGGGCCAGGCGCAGCTCGGCCTCCCGCTGATCGTGGTGGCGCTGGCGGGGCTCGTGACGCTGCTCGCGCCGCCCACCACGCACGCGCTCTACGGCGACGGTTAGCTGTCTCCACCGGTCGGCCGTCTCACGGGTGCCCGCCTCACAGATGGCCGTCTCACGGGTGCCCGCCTCACCGGTGGCCGCCTCGCAGATGGCCGCCTCCGCCGGTACGGGCCGGCGGGCCGGTCGTGCGTCAGTCGTCGTGCATGGGTGTCGTGGATCAGCCGTCGTGCGCCGGCCGTCGCGGTCAGGCGCCGGCCGCCGGCCCGGCCGTCAGTCGTCGGCCGTCAGGCCCTCGCGCAGCTGGGCGAGGGTGCGGGCCAGCAGGCGTGAGACGTGCATCTGCGAGATGCCGAGCTCCGTGGCGATCTGCGACTGCGTCATGTTGCCGAAGAAGCGCAGCAGCAGGATGCGCTTCTCGCGCGGCGGCAGTCGTTCGAGCAGCGGCTTGAGCGACTCGCGGTATTCGACGCCCTCCAGCGACTCGTCCACGATGCCGAGCGAGTCGGACACCGCGGGGGCGTCGTCGTCGCCGGAGTCGGGCGCGTCGAGCGAGACCGTCGAGTAGGCGTTGGCCGACTCCAGCCCCTCCAGCACCTCCTCCTCGGTCATCTTGAGGTAGGAGGCCAGCTCAGCCACGGTCGGGGCGCGCCCCTCGCGCTGCGACAGATCGCTTATGGCCTTCGTCAGCGAGAGCTTCAGCTCCTGCAGGCGGCGCGGCACCCGGACCGCCCAGCCCTTGTCGCGGAAGTGCCGCTTGATCTCGCCCACGATGGTGGGGGTGGCGTAGGTGGAGAACTCCACCCCGCGGTTGAGGTCGAACCTGTCGATGGACTTGATCAGGCCGATCGTGGCGACCTGGGTCAGGTCGTCGAGCCACTCGCCTCTGTTGCGGAAGCGGCGGGCCAGGTATTCGACCAGGGGAAGGTGAAGCTCGACCAGCTCATCCCTGATGCGCTGGCGGCGCGGCTCCTCGGGGCCCAGCTCGGCCAGCTCGGCGAAGAGCATGCGGGCGCGCACCCTGTCGGGCACGGCGTGTTCGCTGGTGGCCATGGCTCCAGTCCTTTCCGTCACGCCGGCCCTGCCGTGCTCTGGGCCGCGCCTCGGCGCTTGCGCAGGACGATCGCCATGCGATCCGGGGAGTCGGTCACCGCGTCGACGTCGTCGGCCAGGGCGGTCAGGACCATCCAGGCGAAGTCGTCGCGCTTGGGAGCGGAGCTGCCGACGGTCGCCACCTCGACCCTGACCTGCATCTCCTGCCCGGTGAGCTCGAACTCCGCGGTCAGGTCGGTGCCCGGCACCGCCTCGGTCAGCAGCATCGCGCAGGCCTCGTCGACCGCGATGCGCAGATCCTCGATCTCGTCCAGGGTGAAGTCAAGCCGGGCCGCCAGGCCGGCGGTAGCCGTACGCAGCACAGACAGGTAGGCACTCGCCGCGGGGAGCCTGATGCTCACCACGTCACGGATGCCGGCCACGCCCTCCGCGCGCGTCTCGGTTTCCTCGGTCACGTTCCTCCTCGCGAATCCGACGCTGACTGCAACTTACCGCCCCTGAGAGGTGCTTGGACGATTCAGACTCGCCATCATCGGAAAAGGCTCTGCGCGGTCACCGACCGCGCAGAGCCTTTGTGCCGGTTTAGGCGGCCTTGGTCTCCCAGAAGATCTTGGAGATTTCGTCGATCTTGCCCAGCAGGTCCTCGGCCTTGGCCACGTCGACGGTGCCCTTGGCGCCCGCCGCGCCCGCGAGCTTCGTGGCGTCCCAGAACAGCTGGTGCAGCTGGGGGTACTGCTCGAGGTGCGGCGGCTTGAAGTAGTCGGTCCACAGGACCCAGAGGTGGTGCTTGACGAGCTCGGCGCGCTCCTCCTTGATGGTGATCGCGCGAGCGCGGAAGACCGGGTCCTCGTTCGCCGCGTACTTCTCCATGATCGCCTTGACCGACTCGGCCTCGATGCGGGCCTGGGCGGGGTCATAGACCCCACAGGGCAGGTCGCAGTGTGCGGAAGCGACATGCTTGGGTCGTAGCAGTCGTGCGAGCATCAGAAAATCCTTCCTGGATGCTGAATCAGCTTGGTCCACAACCGACCTTACTCGTGTCCTAACGCCCGAGGAGTAGGGGGTCTTCGACGATGAGAGTGCGTGTCGAAGGGGATTCGATGCGGCCCGCGCTGGTGCCTGGAGACTGGCTCCTGGTGCGCAGGGGGGCCGCCGTGCACCCCGGCGACCTCGTGGTGGCCAGGCTCCCCGGCGATCCCGATCAGCTCATCGTGAAACGCGCGCAGTGGCACGGGGCCGACGGGTGGTGGCTGGAGAGCGACAACCAGCGGGCCAGCGGGCGGCGCGACAGCTGGGACTTCGGGCCCGTCCAGGACATCGTGGGGCGCGTCGTGCTGCGTTACTGGCCCCTGGTGAGGAGACGCCCGCGCTGACGCCTGAGACGGCTTCAGGCCCCCGGGCGGGGCAGACGGGGTCCCGGTGGTGTCCCGTGCCCGCGGGCCCTCCAGGCGGCGCCTGGCGTCGTCAGGCGCCGTTCCTGCGGCGGGCGCGGAAGGCGGCCACGTTGGCGCGGCTGGCGCAGCGGGCCGAGCAGTAGCGGCGGGAGCGGTTGGAGGAGGTGTCGAGGAAGGCCAGGCCGCAGCGCGGGTCGCGGCACCGGCCCAGGCGGTCCGCGCCCAGCTCGGCGACGACCGCGGCCAGCCCCATCACGGCGGTCGCCGCGGGGTCCTCGGCCAGGTGCAGGTGCCAGCGGTGGCCGTCGTGGTCGGAGAGCTGGGGACGGACGGGATAGCGTGCCAGCAGGGCGTTGAGCCGCTCCGCGACGGCACGCTCGTCGCTCGCGGCGTCGAACACGGCGGCCAGCTCGTCGCGCAGCCGCCTGAGCTCCGGCGGCGGGTCAGGGTCGTTGACCAGCCGGACCGCCCACTCGGCGTAAGAGGTGAGGTCCATCCCTGTCCATTACAGCAGAAGACGGGGCGGCTCCGTCAACGATTTCCCCGCGCCGGACGCGGCGGTCGTCCCGGGCGTTCACCCGCGTGAGGCGGGAGATCGCCCGGACGTGCGGGCGGGCGCCGCAGGACGCGCTCGCCGTGCGGGGCGGGCGGCGCAGGACGCGCTCGCCGTGCGGGGCGGGCGGCGCAGGACGCGCTCACCGTGCGGGGCGGGCGGGTCGTGTCGTGCACGCGCCCGCCCGCCCCGCCCGGCTCACCGCGGGGCTACTCCTCCGGGTGCAGGACGCGGTGCAGGAAGGCGCGGGTGCGCTCCTGCTGCGGGTCGCCGATGACCTGGGCGGGCACGCCGTCCTCGACGATCACGCCGCCGTCCATGAACACCACCCGATCGGCCACCTGGCGCGCGAAGCCCATCTCGTGGGTGACCACGAGCATGGTCATGCCCTCCTCGGCCAGCTTGCGCATGACGGTCAGCACGTCGCCGACCAGCTCGGGGTCGAGCGCGGAGGTGGGCTCGTCGAAGAGCATCAGGCTCGGGTTCATGGCCAGCGCCCTGGCGATCGCGACCCGCTGCTGCTGGCCGCCGGAGAGCTGGCCGGGCAGCGCGTCGCACTTGGCGCCGACGCCGACCTTGTCCAGGTTGTCCCTGGCGACGACCTCGGCCTCCTTCTTGCCGCGCTTCAGCACGCGCTGCTGGGCGATCATCACGTTCTGCAGCGCGGTCATGTGCGGGAACAGGTTGAACTGCTGGAAGACCATGCCGATGCGGCGGCGTACGGCGTCGATGTCCACGTCGGGGTGGGTGACCTCGACGCCCTCCACGAACACCTGGCCCCTGGTGGGGGTCTCCAGCAGGTTCACGCAGCGCAGCAGGGTGGACTTGCCCGAGCCCGACGGGCCGATGACGCAGACCACCTGGCCGGGGTCGACGGTCATGTCGATGCCCTTGAGGACTTCGTTCCTGCCGAAGTACTTGTGCAGGTCTCGCAGCTCGATGGCGTGCGTCATCGCTTCCTCCCCTTACGCCCCTCCAGCCGGGACGCGAGGTAACCCAGCGGGATCGTGACGATCAGGTACGTCACGCCGGCGACCATGATGGGCGTGGCGTTGGCGTACTGGGAGGCCAGGTCGTTGCCGAACTTGGCGAGCTCGACGTACTCGCCGGACACGCCGAGGAACAGCACCAGCGAGGAGTCCTTGAGCAGGGCCACGAACTGGTTGGTGGTCGGCGGGATGACCATCCGGATGGCCTGCGGGATCACCACCGTGACCTGGGCGCGCGTGGCGGACATGCCCAGCGACCTGGCCGCCTCGGTCTGCCCCTTGGGCACGGCCTGCAGCCCCGCCCGGAAGATCTCCGCCTGGTAGGCCGCGCCGACCAGGCCGAGCCCGAGGATGCCCTGCCCGTACGTGCCGAACGGCACCTCGAAGCCCGGCAGCGCCAGCGGCAGGAACACGATCAGCAGGAAGATCAGCAGCGCGGGCAGGCCGCGGAAGATCTCGATGTACAGGATCGCGATCCACCGGTACGGCCGGACCTGCGACAGCCGCATGAGCGCCAGCAGCAGGCCCACGACGAACGCGAAGACGAACCCGCCGATCGTGTAGATGATCGTGTTGCGCAGTGCGATGGTGAACAGCTCGGGCAATGCCGCGCGCGCCACGTCGATCTTGGCGAAGTTCTGGGCGAGGCTGGCCCAGTCGGCGTACAGGACGACGGCGACGAGCGCGGCGGCCAGGACGACATATTGGATGCCCCGGCTGACCTGCTGCTTCTTGCGAGGGCTGAGCCCGGTGCGCCCGGGCTCAGCCGTCTTCGGCTGGTCGGCCATGTATCAGCCCAGCTCGCCGGGCTTCTTGCCGAACCACTTCACGTAGATCTTCTCGTAGGTGCCGTCCTGCTTGGCCTTGGCGATCTCCTCGTTGATCGTCTTCAGCAGGACGGGGTCGGCGCCCTTCTTCAGGCCGATTCCGTACTGCTCGCCGGTGTCGAGGGTGGCGATCATCTCGAACTTCTCGGCGATCTCGGGCTTCTTCAGCCAGGTGAGCACGACGGGAAGGTCCTGGATGATCACGTCGGCCTGGCCGGCCTGGAGGGCCAGCAGCTCCTTGGCGGAGTCGGCGTACTCGGTGACGTCGGGGAAGCCGTTCTTCTTGGCGTACTCGAGGCCGGTCGTGCTGGCCTGGCCGCCCAGCTTGAGCCCCTTGGACTTGACGTCCGCCAGGGACTTGGCGCCCGTGCCCTTCTTGGCCAGCAGCGCCTGGGTGGCGTCGAAGTACGGCTCGGAGAAGTCGATGTTCTGCTGGCGCTCGGGGGTGATCGTCATGCCGGCGGCGGCGACGTCGCACTTGCCCGCCGCCATGGCGGCACCGCTCTTGATCACCGCGAAGTCGATGTCGACGATGTTCTGGGTCACGCCCAGCTTCTTGGCGGCGAGATCGACGATGTCCACGTCGAACCCGACGACCTTGCCGCTGTCGTCCTTGAACTGGAAGGGCTCGTAGGGGATGTTCGTGCAGACCGTGAGCTTGCCGGGCTGCACGAGCTTGGCGCCCCCGGCGGCGGAGGCGCTCGCACCGGTCGTGCCGGAGCTCGTGCCCGAGCTCGTGCCGGTGTCGCTGCCGCACGCGGTGAGCGCGAGAGCAGCGGCCAAGGCGAGCGCGCCGGCGGCGTAGCCCCGGCGGCCCTGGGGTCTGAGGGCCATGTACGGCCTCCTCCGAAATGAAAAGCCATGAAACTTGCGTTTTGTGCAGTTTAGATGCGATTTTGCGGCAGTCCGTCATCGGATGTTTAACGATGCGTCAACAGAACGGCGTCGGCGATGACACCGACCACCATCTCACCCTGTGGCACTATGGGGACACGGGTGACCCCCGAACCCCCTCACGCGACGACTGGCGAGGGGACGATGGCAGCTACCGACGCCAGCCCGCTCGCGCTCGTCCGCCGTAGGTCTCTTCCGCTCCCGATGACTACAGGGGTCGCTGTGGCTGTCACGCCCGCTTCCGCATCCGTCGAAACACCCGACCACGATCCGGCCTTCGCCCTCCACCGCGGAGGCAAGATCGAGATCCGCTCCACCGTTCCCGTCCGCGACGCCGACGACCTGGCGCTCGCCTACACGCCCGGCGTCGCCCGGGTCTGCACCGCCATCGCCGACCGGCCCGAGCTGGCCGGCGACTACACCTGGGTCTCCAACGTGGTGGCCGTCGTCTCCGACGGCACCGCCGTGCTCGGCCTGGGCGACATCGGCCCCGCGGCCGCCATGCCGGTGATGGAGGGCAAGGCGCTGCTGTTCAAGGAGTTCGCCGGCGTCGACGCCGTCCCGATCTGCCTCGACTGCACCGACGTCGACGGCCTGGTCGAGACCGTGGTGCGCCTCGCGCCGTCGTTCGGCGGCATCAACCTGGAGGACATCAGCGCGCCCCGCTGCTTCGAGGTCGAGGACCGGCTGCGCGACCTGCTCGACATCCCGGTCTTCCACGACGACCAGCACGGCACCGCCATCGTGGCGCTGGCCGCCCTGCGCAACGCCGCGCGGCTGACCGGGCGCACGCTCGGCGACCTGCGCGCCGTCGTGGCGGGCGCGGGCGCGTCGGGCGTGGCCGTCACGCGCATCCTGCTGGAGGCGGGCATCGGCGACATCGCGGTCTCCGACTCCAAGGGGATGATCTACCAGGGCCGCGACGGGCTCAACCCGGTCAAGCAGGCGCTGGCCCGCGACACCAACCGGGCCGGGCACACCGGCTCCACCGAGGAGGCCCTGGAGGGCGCCGACCTGTTCCTCGGGCTGTCGGGCTCGACGGTCTCGGAGCGGGCGATCGCCTCCATGGCGCCCGACGCCATCGTGTTCGCCCTGTCCAACCCGACGCCCGAGGTGCACCCCGAGGTGGCCGCCAGGCACGTCAAGGTCGTGGCCACCGGGCGCTCCGACTTCCCCAACCAGATCAACAACGTGCTGGCCTTCCCCGGCGTGTTCCGCGGGGCGCTCGACGTGCGGGCCACCACCATCACGGAGAACATGAAGGTGGCCGCGGCCGACGCGCTGGCGGGCGTGGTGGGCGACGACCTGTCGCCGGAGTACATCATCCCGAGCCCGTTCGACGAGCGGGTCGCGCCGGCCGTGACGGCAGCCGTGGCCGCCCAGGCCCGCGCCGACGGGGTCGCGCGCCGCTGAGGGCGTGAAGGGCGGCGCCTGAAGGGCGGCGCCGACGAGGTCGCGCCGCTGAGGACGTGCAGGGCGGCGGGCGGGGCCCTCGGGGCTCCGCCCGCCGCTCGTTTCGCCGAGCCCCCGGCGGCCGCTCGTTTCGCCGGCCCGATCGCGGCGCCCGTGCCCGCCCGCGGCTCCTTTCGCCGTTCCGGTCCAGCTCAACGGGGGTTGCGGATTACTCGCGCATGGCCCGGGTAGTGGGGACGCCCGTCCAGGAGCCGACGCCGTGTGCCCACGGGTGGGGAATGGAGTTGGGGTGACCTTTGGGAACTGCCATAAATCCTTTACGCAAGGTGCTATAACAGTATCTCTCTGTAATGATGTGGGCGCCGACTCCTGTGACGAGGAGAGCGATGGAACGCGAGCCGAATCGACTGCTGCAGCAGCTCATCGCAGAGGCGGGGTTTTCCCACAAGGGATTGGCCAGGCGCCTCAACGATCTGGGAGCCGCACGCGGCACGCCGGGGCTGAAGTATGACCACAGCTCCGTGCTGCGCTGGATCGGAGGTCAGCGGCCCCGCGATCCGGTGCCGTGCCTGCTCACGGAGATCTTCGCGCTGCGCCTGGGGCGGCCGATCACCTCGGAAGACCTGGGCATGCCGGCCATCACCACACCCCTCGATCTCGGACAGGAGTTCACGCACACCTGGCAGGAGGGGGTCGCGACCGTGACGGCGCTGTGGCGGGCCGATGTGGAGAGACGGAGGTTCCTGATCGACTCGACGTTCGCGATCGGAGCAGGCTCCGTCGGAGCCGTACGCTGGCTGACGTCCCCTTCCGAGGGGCGACCGAGCGGCACGGGGGTGCGGCGCGTAGGCCGCGCCGACATCGCCGCCATCCACGAGGTCACCCGATCCTTCGGTGAGCTCGACAACCGCTTCGGCAGCGGACGGGTCCGCTCGTCCGTGGTCAAATACCTCGACACCGCCGTCTCGCCCCTGCTCAAGGACGGCTCCTACGGCGAGTCCACCGGCCGGCAGCTCGCCGCCGCGGCCGCGGAGCTGACCCGCCTGGCGGGCTGGATGGCCTACGACATGGAGCAGCACGGCCTGGCGCAGCGCTACCTGATCCAGGCCCTGCGCCTGGCCAGGGGCGCCGACGACCAGACGCTGGGCGGCGAGATCCTGGCCGGCATGGCGCACCAGGCCATCTACATGGGCCAGCCCGCCCACGCCCTCGACCTGGCCAGGGCCTCCCAGATGGCGGCGCGCAAGGCCGGGGTGCAGACGCTGCTGGCCTCCGCGCACGTCCTGGAGGCCCACGCGCACGCCGGGCTGGGCGACGCCCGGTCCTGCGGGCACTCCCTGCACCAGGCCGAGTGCGCCTTCGACGCCCGCGAGCCGGCCGAGGAGCCGCCGTGGCTGAGCTACTTCGACGAGGCCTACCTGTCGGCGAAGTTCGCCCACTGCTTCCGCGACCTGGGCGAGGGGGAGCGGGTGGTGCGGCAGGCGCGGCGCTCGCTCGACATGGACTCCCGATACGTGCGGGGGCGCATGTTCAACCTGTCGCTGCTGGCCGCCGGGCTGTTGCAGTGCGGGGAGCTGGAGGAGGCGTGCTCGGCCGCGGCCGGGGCGCTGACGCTGGCCGGCGAGCTGCAGTCGGCGCGGTCCCGGTCGTACGCGGCCGATCTGCGGCGGCGGCTGGAACCGTACAAGGACGAGCGGCCGGTGATGGCGCTGCGCGAGCGCACGCGGGAGCTGAGCGCCGTGTGACCCGCCCGGTCCGGGCCGTCGTGGCGGCCCGGACCGGGAGCGGTCGTCGTGCCTACGGGAGCAGCTCGCCGTTGGGGCCCACGATCGACTTGGTCGCCGCGTAGTTGGCCTTGTTGTAGACGTCGGCGGTCTCGCCGTCGAAGATGGCCGAGCTGATGTGGTCGATCCGGTCGTTCTCGTCGTTGTCGGCGTAGAGGCTGGTCACGCCGTTGACGTAGCCGGTGCGCTTGCTGTTGTCGTACTTGATGAGCCAGGGGCCGCCGTCGGCGCCGCCGGTCATCGAGCACTTGAGCATCTGGTGGGTCTCGACCTTGAACATGTTGACCTGCACGCTCTTCGTGGAGGTCTTGCCGACGCACCACTTGGGGGTCACGCCGGTGAACGGGCGGTCGCCGTCGGGGTGCGCGGCGCTCGGATAGCCGAAGGCGGTCACCTGCTGGCCGAGCGGCTGGTTCCAGGCGAAGCCCTGCCCGCCGACGACGTCACCGAGCCGGCCCCTGTCCTTGGCGATGCCGATGATGTAGTGGGCCTCGAAGTACTTGCGCGAGGTGCCGGGCTTGACCCACTTCTGCGTGTAGTAGTGGGTGATGGTGTAGTTGCCGAGCTTGTCGGGGCCGTCGCCCTTGGCACCGGGGCCCGTGTAGGCGTCCCACTGCGTCTTGGTGACCTGCTCCACGACGGGCTCGCCGAACTTGAAGCCCTGGCCCTTGCCGGTCTTGGCGGCGTCGTACTTGTCCTTGGAGACCTCTTCCTTCTCCAGGACGGCGTCCGGGTGGTCGGGACCGGCGAGCTGGGCGTCCTCGTCCTTGCCCTCGGACCAGCACTCGCCCAGGTTGAGCTGGCACTTGGCGAACTCTTCCGCGGTGATCTCGCGCGGCTTGAGCCACTTGTCGCCGGCCCACGCCTTGAATTCCTTGTGCGAGACCTCCTTCTCGCCGCCCAGCGAGAAGCCGTTGTGCACCGCGACGAAGGCGTAGTCGCCGTCATAGTCGTCGTAGGTGTCGAGGTCGTAGGCGGTGAACGCGTAAGCGCCCGCGTAAACGCCCCAGGGAGCCCTCCCCTGGTAATAACCGGGGATAAATACCCACTTGTCGTAAACATCGGTCTTGCCGTTTTCAAAGACACAGTGGCCGGCGGTGACGACCAGGTTGCGGTGCCTCGACTGGATGGAGGTGGCCGAGCACCAGTTGTACTTGCCGTCCTTGGTCAGGAAGAAGACCTTGCCGATGTTCTTCGGCAGGTTGACGTTCTTGCTGGTGGTCGCCTTCCCGGTGGTGGTCGGGGCGGTCATGCCGGGCTTGCCGTCGTAGTCGCCCTTGCCGCCGGAGCTGACCAGCTTGGGCACGACCTTGGTGTCCAGGTTGAACTGCGTCGCCTTGCGCAGGGCGGCGCCATTGGCGTCGAGCCAGAAATAAGCGGCTCCGTACGCGTCGGCGGGCTTGGGGGCTAGTTCGTCTTTCGCCCAGTGCGGCGCCGCGCTGGCGGGCGCGGCTATGACGGCGGCGCTCAGGCCGGCGGCGGCGAGGGGGATGAGCAGGCGCTTCACGGGAGGCTCCACGGTTGTCAGAAAGGGTGTAAGGACCCTATCGACCCTTCGGTCACTCTGGTAATGGAAATTCTCGGTTTTGTCCCAGAAAAGGCCAAAGGGCCCGGCTGGATGCCGAGCCCTTTGGTTACTGCTGTGGAACGTCGAACAAGTCGCCGTTCACACGATCCCGCAGCTCTACTACTTGATGAGCTTGCCGGACCACGAGGCCGAAGCGGCCTTGTAGATCGCGGCGGTCTCACCGTCGAAGATCGGCGAGGTGATCGTGTCGTAGCGGTTGTTCTTGTCGGTGTCGGCGATGAGGCTGGTGACACCGTTGACGTAGCCGAGACGCTTGCTGTTGCTGTACTTGTACAGCCACGGGCCACCGTCGTAGCCGGCGGTCACGGCGCACTTCAGCGACTGCTGCTCCTCGACCTTCTTGGAGGGGATGAGGAGCTTCTTCGTCGCGGTCTTGCCGTAGCACCACTTCGGCGTGACACCGGTGTACGGCTTGTTGCCGTCCAGGTGCGGGCCGAAGGGGTAACCGAAGGTACGGACGGCCTTGCCACCGACCTGGTTCCACGCGACACCCTGCCCACCAACGTTGTCGCCGAGGCGGCCAACGCTCTTGAGCTCGTGCCCGATGATGAAGTAGTCCGTGCGGATGTACTTCTTCGCGGCGCCCGGCTTCTGCCACAGCTGCACGTAGTAGTGCGTGATGGTGGAGTTGCCGCGACGGTCCAGCTTGACGGTGCCGGGGAACTCAGCGTTGGGCTTCGGAACGTTCTCGCCCTCGATGGGCTTGGTGACGTCCACGCCCTGGCCCTGGAGGTAGGCGATGGCCTCCTCGTAGGTGACCTGCTCGACCTCGGGCTCACCGAACTTGCGGCCCTGGCCCTTGCCGACCGGGGCAGCCTTGTACTCGGCCTCGGTGACCTCGGACTTGACAACCTCGGCACCGGGGTAGTTCGGGCCGGCCGGAGCCGGGTCCGAGCCCTCAACGGCGCGGTAGTACTCGGAGGTCTTGGGGTCGAGCTTGCCCTTCTTGAACTCGTTCCAGGAAACCTCGACCTCCTTCTTCTCCTTCTGGCCGTCGTAGGCGCGGTACTCGGCCCGCGTAACCTGCTTCGGCTTGTACATCGCGCCGCCGATGCCGTCGTAGACGGTCACGAAGGCGTAGTCGCGGTCGAAGTCCTCGTAGACGTCGAAGTCGTAGTGGGTGAAGGCCTGCTTACCCACGTAGACGCCCCAAGGAGCGCGGCCCTGGTAGTAACCGGGGACGAAGACCCACTTGGAGACGACCTCGTCGTTGGCGGCGATGTCGTAGACGCAGTGACCGGCCGTGGCGACCAGGTTGCGGTACTGCGACTGGATCGACGTACCGGAGCACCAGTACAGCGAGCCGTCACGGTACTCGAAGAACACCTTGCCGATGGTCTTCGGCAGGTTGACGTTCTGCACCTTGACGGTGGTCTTCTTCTCCTCGCCGATGGGCTGGGTCGAGCCCGGCTTGGTGTCGGAGCTGTAGCCGCCACCGGAGGAGATCTTCTGAACCTCGAGAGCGTCGGGGTTGAAGGCCACGGCCTTCTTCAGCGCCGCGTTGTCCGACTTGGTCCAGAACTCGAGGGTCTCGATGGCCTTCGCCTCAGCGGCGAGGACGTCCTCGGAGATCTTGTCGTCGGCCTGAGCGGTGCTGGCGAGGCCGGCAGCCAGGAGACCAGTGGCCAGAATGGCGCCACCGGCCGGGAGGAGGATGCGCTTCACGGTAACTCCTTGCGCTGTCGTGGAACGCCTCTTGCGTCCCATGCGTCAGTAAAGGGATAGCCAGGAACATACAGTGTCGATCTTGAGAACCGGAAGCCGCTTTGGTGGGAAAAGATGCGACAAGCCGGGCGTGATCGTTTCGTGATGTTTAAGTGGCCGATGCGCAGGAGCTGAGGGAAGCGAGGGTCTTACCCGTTTGCCCTGATCAACATAAAGAAGTTGTCAGTGTGACCGGCGGGACCGAAGCATCCGCTTGGTTCTCGCCGTCGAAGGCATGTGAGACAGATCACATTGGGTTGATGGCACCGTATGGCGCTCCCATGCGTCCAAACGCCTTCAACTTCCGGCGGGAACGCAGAAGGGGCCCGGCAGGATGCCGGGCCCCTTCGCTCACAACGGGGGACGAACGGTCTACGACCGATCGCTATCCGTCACTTAGACGATCTTGCCGGACCACGAGGCCGCAGCGGCCTTGTAGACGGTGTTGGTCTCGCCGTCGAAGTACGGCGACGAGATGTAGTCGACGCGACCGTTGCCGTCCTGGTCGTTGAAGGTGCTGGTGACACCGTTCACGTAGCCGAGACGCTTGCTGTTGCTGTAGTTGTACAGCCACGGACCACCGTCGGCGCCCTCGGTCATGGCGCACTTGAGGGCCACGTGCTCCTCGATCTTCTTGGCAGCCGAACCGACCAGCTTCTTCGTGGTCTTGCCGTAGCACCACTTCGGGGTGACGCCGGTGTAGTTCTTGTTGCCGTCGGGGTGAGGAGCCGCCGGGTAGCCGAACACGCGCACGGCCTTGCCGGTCGGCTGGTTCCACGCGAAGCCCTGACCGCCGACGTTGTCACCGAGACGACCGGCGTCCAGGGACTTGTGGTCGATGATGTAGTAGACGGTCTTGAAGAACTTCGTGTCGGAGCCGGGCTTGTACCACTGCTGCACGTAGAAGTGCGTCAGGGTCCAGTTGCCGCGCCGGTCCTCCTTGACGGTGGCCGGGTGCTGCTTGGTGGGTGCCGGCAGGGGCTTGCCGGGCTCCCAGTTCGGGTCCTGCTTCTTGATGTAGGTGTGGGCCTCGCTGGTGGTCACGATCTCGGTGACCGGCTCGCCGAACTTCTTGCCGTTGCCCTTGCCCGAGCGGGCGGCGCTGTACTCGGCCTCGGTGACCGGCACCTTGGCGACCTCGGCGCCGGGGTAGTCCGGACCGGTCGGCTCGGCCTTGGAGCCGCGCTTGACCCAGTACGACTCCGTCGAGGTCGGGTCGAGCTTGCCCTTGCGGAACTCTTCCCGGGTGATCTCGACGTCCTTGGCGTCCTTGAGACCGGTGTACTTGTCCCACTCGGCCTTGGAGACGTTCTTGCTGGACTCGCCGCCGATCTTGACACCGTTGTAGACGGTGACGAAGGCGTAGTCGCGGTCGTAGTCCTCGTAGACGTCGAAGTCGTAGTGGGTGAAGGCCTGCTTGCCCACGTAGATGCCCCAGGGAGCCCTGCCCTACACGCAGTGACCGGCCGTGGCGACCAGGTTGCGGTACTTGGACTGGATCGAAGTGGCGGAGCACCACTTCTTCTCGCCCTTGCTGTTGACGAAGAAGACCTTGCCGATGGTCTTCGGCATGTTGACGTTCTGGACCTTGGTGGAGGTCTTCTTCTCCTGGCCGATGGGCGCGGTGGAGCCCGGCTTGGTGTCCGCGCTGTAGCCGCCCTTGCTCTGCAGCTTGGCGACGTCGGACTTGTCCCAGACGTTCGACTCGGTAGCGGCCTTGAGGGCGGCACCGTTGTTCTCCGCCCAGAACTGCGCGATGGCGTTGGCGTTGGCAGCAGAGGTCGCCAGGTTGTCCTTGGCGACGTCGGTGTCGGCGGAAGCCGTACCGGCGAGGCTGGCGGCCAGAAGACCGGTGGCCAGAACGGCGCCACCGGCGGGGATGAGGATGCGCTTCAAGGGAACTGCTCCTTGCTCTGTCGTGGGTCGCAACTTGCGTCCCATGCGTCAGTAAAGGGATAGCAAGGAACATAGCGTGGTGATCTCCGCAGGTGAAACCCGGTTTGGATAAGTCGGTAGACGCCCTTATCGGCGTTACATTTCCGTGACCTGTCAGTGATCTTCGCGCGTTGTGATCAGAGCGTCACGTTTTCGCAGGGTATGGAGGGGTTTTCGTTGCTGGTACGAAAGTACCGTTAGGCTCTTGTTGCAGAGCGTGACCAGATGAATGTGACTTAGATCACAGGAACCGGATCGGAGTCATACCCGTCTAAGATGACCCGATTCTCACAGGTGATCTTCAGGAAAGGGTTGGAGGGGCCGGGAACACGGGGATTTCGGCGCTGCGGAGAGGGTTTCGGGGCGGGCGTTCCACCCGACGGCGCTCACGCCTGAGGGCCCCCGAGGCGTGCGGAGCCGGCTGGGGGTTGAGGGCGCCGGTCATGGACCGGGGGGAGCCTTCTAGGGCTCGCGGGGCCTCACCGCGTCGCCCAGGAGGGCCTGGAGGCTCGCCAGGACCGCCGCGTCCTTCGTGTCCGGTGCGAGCGGCGGGGTGCCGGGGGAGCCGGGGTGGTGGGCCCGGGGGAAGCCGGGATCGGGCGGGGACGACCTGCCCACGCGCGCGGTGCCGGTGGAGTCCGCCGTGAGCGCGAGGGTCAGGCGCTGCCAGGTGCCGTCGGCCAGCCAGCGGCGGTGGCGCTTGTAGATGGTGACCCAGCAGCCGTACCGGTCGGGCAGGTGACGCCAGCGGACACCGGTGCGGGCCTGGTAGAGCAGGCCGTTGATCACGGTCCGGTCGTCGGCCGACCGGCCGTCGCGGTCGCCGTCGGGGAGCAGCGCGGCCACTCGTTCCCACTCGGCGTCCGTCAGATCGTCACGACGCATGCGCCCATCGTGACAAGGCAAACACCGTCTGTCAGTGAAACCAAGAAAGATCTTCACACGGTTTCGGCGGACCGGATCCGTCGCCGACCGGTCGGCGCGGGCCGGTGTCGGCGTACCGGTCCTCGGAAGGCGTCGCGTAGTGGTCTCCGGAAGCATCGCGTACGAAGTCCCGGAAAACACAGAGCGAGGGCCCCGTGAGCCGGGACCCTCGCTTTCCCCTGGTAGGGCTTTACCTGTACAGCTCGCCGTTCGGGCCGACGATCTTGCCCGAAGGCGTGTTGTTGGCCGCGTTGTAGACCCCGGCGGTCTCGCCGTCGAAGTACGCGGACGTGATGTAGTCGATCCGGTCGTTGCCGTCCTGGTCGGCGAAGGTGCTGGTGACACCGTTGACGTAACCCAGGCGCTTGGCGTTGTTGTAGTTCAGCAGCCACGGGCCGCCGTCGTAGCCGGGCGTCACGGCGCACTTGAGGCCGATGTGCTCCTCGATCTTCAGCCAGGAGGCGCCGACGGTCTTGGCGGTGGTCCTGCCGTAGCAGTGCTTCGGCGTCACGCCGCTGTACGGCTTGTCACCGTCGGGGTGCGGTGCCGCCGGGTAGCCGAAGGTGCGCACCGGCTTGCCGGTGGGCTGGTTCCAGGCGAAGCCCTGGCCGCCGACGTTGTCACCGAGGCGGCCGGCGTCCTTCGACAGCAGGATGTAGTGACGGCCGCCCCACGAGCGCTTCGGGCCGGTGAAGCGCTCGTAGTCCCGGCGGTCCACCCGCTTGACGCCGTTGAACAGCACGCCGTTGTAGACGCTGACGAAGGCGTAGTCGCGGTCGTAGTCCTCGTAGACGTCGAAGTCGTAGTGGGTGAAGGCCTGCTTGCCCACGTAGATGCCCCAGGGAGCCCTGCCCTCGCCTGGATGGCGGTGCCCGAGCACCAGCGGAACTTGCCCTGGGCGTCGACGAAGAACACCTTGCCGATGGTCTTGGGCAGGTTGACGTTCTGGGCCCGGCCGGTCGACTTCGACTCGCCGATCGGCGCCGTGGTGCCGGGCCTGCCGTCGGGGTCGGGCCCGCCCTTGGAGACGACCTTCCGCACTTCTTTCGAGTCCCACGTGTACTGGGTCGCGGACCGGAGCGCGGCGCCGTTCGAGGCCAGCCAGAAGGAGGCGACCGAGACGGCGTCGGAGGAGTTGCGGGCCATCGGCTCGTGGGCGACGTCGCCGTCGGCCTGCGCGGTGCCGGACAGGCCGGCGGCGAGCAGACCGGTCGCCAGGACGGCTCCGCCGGCGGGAAGAAGGATTCGCTTCAAGGTAACTCCAGGTTGCGCTGACATGAGGCGCCTCATGCACCTCCAAAGTTCAGCAAACGGACAGCCCGGAACCTATCGGTTTGACTCTGGTCATGTGAATTACCGGTAGATCATGTCAACGTTCCAAGAGGCGGCCGTGATCGCACCGAGACCCGTGAACCCGCTGATCACCGCTCGTGATCAGTTGGTTGCTATGACTTGCGTCACACTTGTGATCGTGTTGAGCGACGCGGCGTGTCGGTAGACCTCGCCCGTGATGGTGTCGAAGTACGCCGTGGACACCGCGTCGTTGTGGCCCCTGACATCGGTGTCCCAGGTCAGGCTGTTGACGCCGGACAGGCTGCCGAGCCTGCGGGTCTCGTCGTAGCCGACCACCCAGGGGCCGCCGCTGGCGCCCGCGGTGAAGTCGCAGGGCTGCACCATGACGCCCTTCTGCAGGTCGTAGGCGGGGGCCTTGGTGCTCCAGCGGGTGGGGCTCTGCGGGCAGTGCCGCAGCTTCGTGCCGTCGAACGGCTTGGTGCTGTCGGGCTGCGCCCCCGCCGGGTAGCCGAACGGGGTCACCGCGTACGTGCCGGGCTTCTTGTTCAGCTCGAGCCCCAGCCCGCCCACGTTGTCCTGGAGCCGGCCGACGTCCTTCATCTCGTGCGTGCCGTTCCTGGCGGGGGCCCAGGTGTAGCCGCGGTGCACGGTCACGAACGCGTAGTCGTAGTCGTAGTCGACCTTGCCCCAGTCCTCGTGCATGCTGATCGCGGCGCCCACGTAGACGCCGTCGGGCGTCTCGCCGTTGGGGCCGGGGTTGGGGATGAAGATCCAGTAGTCGGCCGGCTTGTTCTGGCGGGCGTCGTACGCGCAGTGTCCGGCGGTCGCCACCACGCTGCGGTTCCTGGCCGCGACGGAGCTGGCCGAGCACCAGTACTCCTTGTCGCCGACGAGGAAGAAGACCTTGCCCATGGTCCTGCCGGTGGTGGCCTTGCGCGGCGGCACGGGCGCCACCGGGGCCGCGGCGGTCGCGGCGCTCGTCCGCTTGGTGACGGCGGTGGCGACGTTGGCGGTGGCACTGGCGGCGGGGGTCGCGGCGGCGGGGGCCGCGGAGGGCTTCTGGGCGGAGCCCGGCGTGGCCGGGGCGTAGAGGTCGGCCTTCTTGAGGCGCTCCGGCTTCCAGTAGTCGGCCACCCGCTTCACGTCCGCGACGGTCTTGGCCAGCGGGATGGTGAGCACCCTCCCGGCCGCCGCCTTCCCGGTCGTCGCGGCGTGGGCGATTCCCGTGAAGGCTCCCGCGAAGACAGGCAGCATCAGCAGCGCGCTGCTGAGGGCAGCGGCCACGAAGTGCCTGGCTCGGGGGATCATGAAATGCCTTTCTTGGGGTCGTAAGGGTGGATTTTTCCAGATGTACAGTCGGTATTGCAGCTTGGATAGGGATTCGTTACCTGATCAAGCGTGCATCGTGAACTATAAGGATGTCATCAGCCGAACGCGCCCGATGTCGGTAAATGATCATTAGTTGATGGCGTCTCCGCAGGTCAGATGGCATGCCTGTGGATCTCCTTGGACTTCGAATTGTGCTCATTCGGCGCCCGCATTCGGTGCGGCGAGTGGCGTACGCCACGCCGCCCGTCCGGCGGGCTTCCGGGCTCCTCCCGATCGCGGACGGAGACCGTGAACGGGGTTCTCGCGTCGTGCGAGTGGTGACCGAACGGGCGCGGAATCGGGTCCGCCCGAGGGTCTCTGTGATCGGCCGGCCATCGGCTCGGCCGGGTGGCCGGAAATGGCGTGAACCGGCTCCGGCGGGTGGGGGAAGTAAGGGGTTCGCGCGCTTTTGGGCCCGCTTCACCGCAGGTCGAAGCCGGGTTCACGGGCAGTGGGGCGGTGCCGGAGGGCGTTCCTTATCAACCGAGTGATGTTCTGGTTAGCTGGGCGCATGGACCCTCGCACCCCCTGCCTCATCGGCATCGCCCAGCGCACCGTTCGCGAGCAGCCCGGCCCTGAACCGCTCGATCTGTGGGAGTCCGTCGCGCGTGAGGCCGCCGACGACGCCCGTCTGCCCGTCGAGCGGCTCGACTCGATCCAGATCGTCCACACCGACTCCTGGCAGTACGACTCGCCCGTCGGCCGCCTCGCGGAACGCCTCGGCGCCGCGCCGCGCCACCGCGCCTACTCCAAGGTCGGCGGCACGGCCCCGCACCTGCTCATCGGCGCGGCGGCGGCCGCCATCGCGGCGGGCGAGCTGGACTCGGCCCTGGTCGCGGGGGCCGAGGCGCTGGCCACGCGGAGGGCGTACCGGAAGGCGGGGGAACGCGCGCCGTGGAGCCACCCCGCCGACCCCAAGCGGCCGTACGCGTGGGAGCGCCCGCCGCATCCCGCCGCGCTCGCGCACGGGCTGTTCCTGCCGGTGCACACCTATCCGATCATGGAGACCGCGCGGCGGGCGGCGGAGGGGCTCACGATCGAGGAGGAGATGCGCGAGCGGGCCCGCATCATGGCGCCGATGACCGAGGTGGCGGCGGCGAACCCGTACGCCTGGCGCAGGACCCCGCGCACCCCCGAGGAACTGGCCGGCGGCGACCGGTTCGTCGGCTGGCCCTACACCAGGAGCACGGTGGCCGTCCTGGAGGTGGACCAGGCGGCGGCCGTCGTCCTGGCGAGCACGGAGCTGGCCGACCGGCTGGGGGTGCCCGCGGACCGGCGGGTGTACCTGCGCGGGTGGGCGTACGCCGAGGACACCTGGGAGGTGGCGGCGCGGCCCTCGCTCGGCTCCTCCGAGGCCATCGGCTTCGCGGCCAAGACCGCCTTCGACCGGGCCGGGCTGGGGCTCGGCGACATGCACGCGCTCGACGTCTACAGCTGCTTCGCGATCGCGCTGCGGCAGGCGTGCGACGCGATCGGCCTCGACCCGCTGGACCCGCGCGGTCTCACGGTCACCGGCGGGCTGCCGTACGCGGGCGGGCCGGCCAGCGACTACGTGCTGCACTCGACGGCCACCATGGCGGGGCTGCTGCGGGCGCAGTCGGGGCACGGGCTGGTCACCGGCGTGGGGATGCACCTGACCAAGCACACCTGTGCGGTGTGGTCGAGCGAGCCGGGCGGGCGGCTCGGGAGCGCGGCGCCGGTGCACGTGGCGCGGGAGGCGCCGATTCTGGCGACGTATGAGGGGGCCGGGACGGTGGCCGGCTACACGGTTGCGCACGGGGCCGACGGGCTGGCCGAGAAGGGGTTCCTCGTGGTGGACGTGCCCGGTGGGCGGGCCTACGCGGTGGTGGCGGACGCGGAGCTGCTGGCGGAGGCGGAGGCCAGGGAGCTGGTGGGGACGCGGGTGCGTGTGGCGACCGATGGTGAGGTCAACGTGGCCTCTTGGTGAGTCAGGCCGCCGCAAAATCTGTGACCGCGCGACTACTATCTGGTGTTGACATTTTTATGTCACGCGCGGACGCTGGAGTCATGCGGAGGACAACGGTGCGCATCGACGAGACGCTCCTCAACGAGGCGAAGGCATACGCGGCAAGAAGTGGACGCAGTCTCAACTCGGTGATGGAGGACGCCTTGCGGCAACTGCTCAACCGCTCCACCGAGGTGGCCGAACGGCCCCGCGTGGAGCTGATCACCTCAACGGCCCGGCCCGGGTTCCGGCTCGACATCCAGGAGCGTCTCGACGCGGGCGAGAAGCTGGAGCACATCGGCTACGACCTCGACGACCAGGAGCGGATCCAGGAGGGGCGCCATGCTGCTCGCTGACATCAACGTCCTGGTCAACGCCTTCAGGAAGGAGTCCGCTGACCATGAGCGGTGCCACGCCGCCATCGAGGAGATGGTCAACGGCGACTCCAGTTACGCCGTGAGCGACTTCGTCGTGAACGGATTCCTCCGCATCGTGACCAACCGGCGCATCTACCGTGACCCCGACCCGTTGGAGCGGGCCCTGGCCTTCGCCGAGACCTATCGCAACCAGCCGCATGCCGTGGTGGTCACCGCCGAGGACCGTCACTGGGAGATCTTCACCCGGCTCGGCCGGGCGGCAGGCGTGACGGGAAACCTCGTTCCTGACGCCTACCTCGCCGCGCTGGCCATCGAGCACGGTTGTGAATTCGTGACCTGCGACCAGGATTTCGCCAAGTTCCAGGGCTTGCGCTGGAGGTCGCCGCTGAACTGAACTGGGTCTGAGGGCGCAAGCCGGCACTACTCGGCTGAGGAACGTCGTGGCTGACCAGTTCGACGTCATCGAGGCAGGCGAGCGCGGCCGCCGCCGCTGGATCGGGCTGGTGGTGGTTCTGGCGCTCCTGGCGATCCCCGCTGCCGGTCTGCTGCTCAGTCGCGATGACCCCGGGCCCGAGGAACGGCCACCTCCGTCACCGGCGCCCGAGCCCATCCGCTCCCTGACCACGCTCGACAACTCGGCCAACCACCTGATCGTGCGGGGCAGGACGAAGGGCGGCGACGAGGTCGTCCCGGTGGTGTTCCCCGACGGCGCGCGGGCGGAGGTGCGGTATCCGGCCTCGCTGGAGCTCGACGAGATGGGGGTGCGGCCGTACTGGGCGGGGTGGATCGGCGGGAGGTTCCGGCAGTTCGTCGTGCCCTACGGGGGTGAGGCCGAGATCACCCGTGGCGGGCAGCCGATCAGGAGCTACGCGCCCAACGTGACGCTCTGGCCGCGCCAGGCCGGCAGCGGCTTCCACGGGCAGGTGCTGCTGTTCAGGTTCGGGTCGTGGCGGCTGGCGATGTACGACCGGGGGGAGGGGCTGACGTTCGACCAGCGGCTCGCCCTGGCGCGCGACCTCAAGGGGCGGGTGACCAAGGAGGGCTACCTGGTGCTGTCGGCCGAGGCGGGGGTGCGGTTCACGGCGCCGGGGGAGGTTGTGCAGGGGCAGCCGGTGGGGCCGCAACTGTGGTTCGGGGGCAGGGGCAGGGACATGGTGGTGCTCGCGCCCACGCCCGGCTGCGGGAAGAGGACGCGGGCGCCGGGGGCGGTCGAGGGGCGTGGCCGGCCGGTCGCCGAGTCGTGCCGGGACGGCATGCTGGTGGCGGCCACCGGGTCGGCGGCGTTCCGTGCGGCGGCGGTCTCGGGGATCCGGGTCACGATGAAGTGAGCACCCACCCGGAGAGCGGGGGTGGTGGTCGCAGGGGCGCGGCGGGGTCCGGCCAGATCCCTGGTGATCAGGTCCGGGGGTGGTCAGGTCTGCGCTGGTCAGGTCCGGGGGGTCAGGTCTGTGGTGGTCAGGTCCGGGGGGTCAGGTCTGTGGTGGTCAGGTCTGCGCTGGTCACGTCGCGGCCGGGTCACGGCGGTGCGACGGGGGGAGGAAGTAGGGTGCGGCCATGTTCGCCGTAACCGCCACACAGACCGATCCCGACAACCCGCTCGCCGGACTGACGCTCGGCGAGCACCCCGAGCCGAAGGTGCCCGACGGGTGGACGACCGTCTCCGTACGCGCGGCCGCGCTCAACCATCACGACCTGTGGACGCTCAAGGGCGTCGGCATCAGGCAGGACCGGCTGCCGATCGTGCTCGGCTGTGACGCCGCCGGGGTGGACGAGGACGGCAACGAGGTCATCGTGCACTCCGTGATCGGCACGGGCGCCGACGAGACGCTCGATCCCAAGCGCACGCTGCTGTCCGAGCTGCACGACGGCACGTTCGCCGAGCGGGTGGCCGTGCCGCGTCGCAACCTGGTGCCCAAGCCCGCCGGGCTCGACTTCCAGCATGCGGCCTGCCTGCCGACGGCCTGGCTGACCGCGTACCGCATGTTGTTCGACAAGGCCGGGCTGGAGCCCGGCTCCACCGTGCTCGTGCAGGGGGCCGGCGGCGGCGTGGCCACGGCGGTGATCGCGCTCGGGCGGGCGGCCGGCTACCGCGTCTGGGCCACCAGCCGGTCGGAGGCCAAGCGGGAGCGGGCCCGGCAGCTGGGCGCCGACCAGGTCTTCGAGCCGGGGGCGCGGCTGCCCGAGCGGGTGGACGCGGTCATGGAGACCGTCGGGCAGGCGACCTGGGACCACTCGCTCAAGTCGCTCAAGCCGGGCGGGCGCATCGTCGTCTCCGGGGCCACCAGCGGCGCGGTCCCGCCCGCCGACCTGAACCGGGTCTTCTTCCTGCAGCTGTCCGTGGTCGGCTCGACGATGGGGACGCGCGAGCAGCTCGGGCGGCTCGCCGTGTTCCTGGAGCAGACCGGGCTGCGGCCGGAGATCGACCGGGTGCTGCCGCTGGCCGAGGCGCGCGACGGCTTCGCGGCCATGGCCGCGGGGGAGATCTTCGGAAAGATCGTCTTCACCGTCTGAATAAGTGAAGGGTTACTCCTGGGCCTTCTGGGTGATACAAGAGTGTGGGGTTGTATCACCCAGGAGGCCCTCACCATGGACATTGAGCCCTTCGGCCCAGGTTCGATGCACTGGGACACCGCCGGCGAATATCGCAACCTGCTCGTCGGGGGAAGCGCGCTGGTTCTCCAGACGATGCACCCGGCCGTGGGGGCGGCGGTCGCCGAGCACTCCACGTACAAGGACGATCCGTGGGGGCGGCTGGAGCGCACGCTCGCCTCGGTGCAGAGGTGGGTGTACGGCGGCGACGGCGGCCCCGAGGAGGGCCGGCGGCTCAGGGAGCTGCACAAGCCGATCGCCGGGGTGGACGAGCAGGGCAGGCCCTACCACGCGCTGAACGGCGAGGCGTGGGCGTGGGTGCACCTGACGTTGTTCGAGCGGTTCATCGCGCTGAACCGGTACTTCGGCACGCCGTTCACCCGGGAGCAGCAGCGGCGGCTCTACGCCGAGTCCCGGCAGCTCGGCGCGATCCTGCGGGTGCCCGAGCGGGAGGTGCCGGCCGATCTGGAGGCGTTCTGGCGGTACTTCGACAGGATGGTCGCCGAGCGGCTGGAGCCGCATCCGACGGCGCTCGACGTGCTGGAGGTCATGCGCGGCACCCCGGCGCCGCCCCGGCTGCCCGCCCCGCTCCGCCGGCTGTGGACGCCGGTCGGGATCGGGGCGGGGGAGTTCAACTACTTCGTCACGGTCGGCACCCTGCCGTCCGCGGTGCGCAGGAAGCTGGGGCTGCGGTGGACGGCCCGGGAGGAGCGGCGGTTGCGGCACCTCGGGCACGCGGTGGCGATGGTCACGCCGCGGCTGCCCGAGCGGCTGCGGTACATGCCCATCGCCTACCACGCCCGCAAGGCCGCCCGCGGCTCCCGCCGCATCACCCACCCCACGGCCCGCTCCGCATAACCTCGCTCCGTCCCGGCCTGCCCGTCCCGGCCTGCCCGTCCCGGCCTGCCGGTTCGGCCCGGTCCGGCTTCGAGGCAGTGCCGGCGCAGGGCGGGTTGGAAGCCATGGTGGAGTGGTGCGGGGTCGGCGGCCGAGGGTGTCGTGGATGGTGTCGGGTTCTGAGGGCGAGGGTTGCCGGGATGGTGCCCGGTCGGCGGTCGAGGGGGCGGGTCAGCGGTCGAGGATGTCGTGGATGGCGCGGCTCGCGTCGTGCAGCGTCGTACGGAGCTCGGCCAGCTTCTCCGGCGTCAGGCGGGCCTTGGACGCCTCCTCCCGGGCCTCGGCGACGAAGTCGGCGAGCAGCTCGCCCAGCTCGGCGTCGAGCTCGGCCCGGTTGGCCGGACCGGACGGGTCGCCCCCGAGCGTGGCCCAGACCTCCGACCAGATCCCGCGCCATTCCCGGCTGATCCGCTCGCCCTCGTCCTGCCAGTGGTGGGCGTGCTGGGTCCACTGGTGCCGCTGCTGGTCGCGCAGCCGTCTGAACTCTTCCTTCTGCTGGTCCCGCAGCCGCCGGCTGTCATCGGCGGCCCCGGTGCGCACGTCCTTGGCGATCCGGGTCAGCTCCTCGCGCAGCGACTTGACCGTGTCGCGCACGTCCTCCTTGACCTCGCGGGCGATGTCGCGCACGGAGGCGGAGATCTCCTGCTCCAGGTCGTCGAGCTCGTCGAGGCGGGCGTTCAGCTCCTCGCGGCCCTTGTCGGTGATGGAGAACACCTTTTTGCCGTCGATCACCTCGTGCGTGACCAGGCCCTCCTCCTCCAGGCGGGCCAGACGCGGGTAGATCGTGCCGGGAGAGGGCGAATAGACGCCGAGGAAGCGGTCCTGGAGCAGCCGGATGACCTCGTAGCCATGGCGCGGGCTCTCTTCCAGCAGCTTGAGCAGGTACAGCCGGAGCCGGCCGTGACCGAAGACAGGGCTCATTCCTTCTCTCCCTTGAGCAGCGTGACGTCGCCGGAGACCGTGATGGCCGACAGCGAGGCCATGCCGCCACCCAGCCGCCCGGACAGCGCCTTGGCGCCGGGGCCGCTCGTGTTGGTCAGTTCCTCGAACGCGCCGGCCAGCCTGCCGGAGGTGGACCTCGCGCTGATGTCCGCCTCGACGTTCTCCGGCAGCCTGACCAGGATGTCACCGGAGACGCTGTTGAGCGTCACGTGTCCGGTGGGTCGCAGGGTGAGATCGGCCGTGATGCGGCCCGAGACCGTGTTGGCCTTCAGCCGGCGCGGCGTGCCGTCGGCCACCGTCAGGTCGCCGGAGACGCTGACGAACGACAGGTCGCCCTCCATGGCCCGGCTCTCGACGTCGCCGGAGGCGGTGTTGGCGGCCACGTCGCCGCTGACGCCGTCGAGCACGATGTCGCCCGAGACGCTCTTGACGTGGGTCATCCGCTCGAACCCGGCCACCACGGCGGGGGCGGACACGACGGCCGCCCGCACCTTGCAGGTCTTGGGCACGGCGATGGACAGCACGGTCCTGCGCCGGTCGCGGCGCAGCCAGCCGAGCGCGCCCTCCCAGGTGAGGTCGCGGTAGGCGACGGTCAGCGCCCTGGTGTCCTCGTCGTAGGAGACCATGAGCGGCGCGGCCGACTCGATCTCGGCGACCTCCAGAGTGGGCGGGCCGTCGCTGGCCAGCACGTCGAGGCGGCCGGCGACGATGCGTACGTCGAGTGAGTCCACCTCACCGAATGACCACTGCCCCGGCCCGTCGATCGTCCACTGCTGCATGCTCCCCCGCCCCTCTCCGGCGACACATTTCCTCCTGCAAACACGATATGTCGCGATCGTCGGAAACTCAAGATGTATCGCGTTATTGGCGAGTATGACCGCCCACGATGACCCGGTCCTGCCCATGGGCCGCTCCTTCGATGCCGAAGGGCCGATCCTGTGAGATCCCGGGCCCTGAGCATGGCCGGGTGCCGGGAGAAGGGCGGTCTTGTGAGGGAAGGGTGTGGCTCAGTCGTCCTCGTCGTCGTCCAGGCGCGCCAGCCACGTCGCCAGCCGTTCGATCGGCGTCTCGAACTCGGGGTTGAGGTCCACGAACTCGCGCAGCCGCTCGCCCAGCCACACCAGGCTGACCTCCTCCTCGCCACGCCGCTCGACCAGCTCTTCGATCCCCCGATCGGTGAAGTACATCGCTCTCCATTCCTTCCCCCGGGCGGCTTCGCCCCGGCCTGACTTTAGTCTGCTCCGGACAGCAGCGAGCCCCCCGCCGCACGAGGTGGCAGGGGGCTCGGCAGACGGACGGCTCAGCCGAAGATCTGGTGCAGGATCTCCTCGAGCTCCGTGTCGTGCGAGTTGTGCGACCCGGTCGCCGGCGAGCTGTTGGGCGTGCGCGACACGCGCCGCACCGGCCGGCCGCCCAGCGTCTGCGGGTCCTCGGCCAGCTTGAGCGTGAGGTACGGCCACGGCCCCATGTTGACCGGCTCGTCCTGCGCCCAGATCAGCTCGACCTGGTCACCGTAACGGCCCAGCTCGGCGGCCAGCTCTTCCGACGGGAACGGGTAGAGCCGCTCCAGCCGGACGATCGCGACGTCCTCGCGACCGGTCTTGTCGCGCTGCGCCGCCAGGTCGTAGTAGAGCCTGCCGGAGGTGAGCACGACCTTGGTGACCTTGGCCGGGTCGGCGGTCGTGTCGCCCAGGACCGGCTGGAAGGAGCCCGAGGTGAAGTCGGACGCCTTCGACGTGGCCGCCTTGTGGCGCAGCAGCGACTTGGGCGTGAAGACCACCAGCGGCTTGTGCCGCTCCGACTCGACCTGCCAGCGCAGCAGGTGGAAGTAGTTGGCCGGAGTGGTGGGCTGCGCGACCGTCATGTTGTCGAGCGCGCAGACCTGGAGGAACCGCTCGATGCGGGCCGAGGAGTGGTCGGGGCCCTGGCCCTCGTAGCCGTGCGGCAGCAGCAGCACGACGGAGGACTTCTGGCCCCACTTCTGCTCGCCCGACGAGATGAACTCGTCGATGATCGTCTGGGCGCCGTTGACGAAGTCGCCGAACTGCGCCTCCCAGGCGACCAGGGCGTCGGGCCGGACCACGCTGTAGCCGTACTCGAAGCCCAGCGCCGCGAACTCGCTGAGCAGCGAGTCGTAGACGTAGAACTTCGTGGTGCCCTGGTTGAAGGCCTTGAGCGGCGTGTGGTCGGCGCCGGTCATCCGGTCCACCAGGACGGCGTGGCGCTGGGTGAACGTGCCGCGCCGGGAGTCCTGGCCGACCAGGCGCACCGGGTGGCCGTCGAGGAGCAGCGCGCCGAAGGCCAGCGTCTCGCCCATCGCCCAGTCGATCGCGTCGTGCTCGACCATCTGGCCGCGGCGCTGCAGCACCGGCGCCAGGCGCGGGTGCGGCGTGAAGCCCTCGGGGAGGTTGAGCTGGGTGTCGACGATGCGCTTGAGCGTCTCGTGGGTGATCGCCGTCGGCGTGTCGTCGTGCGACCACTTGACGACCTCGGTCGGGGGCACCCGCATGGCGGCCGCCTCCTGAGGCTTCTTGGCCGCCTCGCGGGTCTCGGTGAACGCCTGCTCCAGCTTGGCCTGGTAGTCGCGCAGCGCCTGCTCGGCCTCCTCCACCGTGATGTCGCCCCGGCCGATCAGCGCCTCGGTGTAGAGCTTGCGGGTGGAGCGCTTGGCGTCGATCAGGTCGTACATCAGCGGCTGGGTGAAGGCGGGGTTGTCGCCCTCGTTGTGGCCGCGGCGGCGGTAGCAGATGAGGTCGATCACGACGTCCTTGCGGAACGCCTGGCGGTATTCGTAGGCCAGCTCGCCCACGCGGACCACGGCCTCGGGGTCGTCGCCGTTGACGTGGAAGATCGGCGCCTGGATCATCCGGGCCACGTCGGTGGCGTAGACCGACGAGCGGGACGAGGCGGGCGAGGTGGTGAAGCCCACCTGGTTGTTGACCACCACGTGCACGGTGCCGCCGGTGCGGTAGCCGCGCAGCTGCGACAGGTTGAGCGTCTCGGCCACGACGCCCTGGCCGGCGAAGGCCGCGTCGCCGTGGACGAGCACGGGCAGGACGGTGAAGCCCTCCTCGCCGCGCTCCAGGAGGTCCTGCTTGGCGCGGACGACGCCCTCCAGGACCGGGTTGACCGCCTCCAGGTGGGAGGGGTTGGCGACCACGGAGGCCGTGATCGTCTTGCCGCTCGGGGCGGTGAACGTGCCGGTCGCGCCGAGGTGGTACTTCACGTCACCGGAGCCGTGCGCGGTGCGCGGGTCGATGTTGCCCTCGAACTCGCCGAAGATCTGGGCGTAGGACTTGCCCACGATGTTGGCCAGCACGTTGAGGCGGCCGCGGTGCGCCATGCCGATGACGACCTCGTCGAGGCCCTCGTCGGCGGCGTCGCTGATCACCGAGTCGAGCAGCGGGATCAGGGACTCGCCGCCCTCCAGCGAGAAGCGCTTCTGGCCGACGAACTTCGTCTGCAGGAACGTCTCGAACGCCTCGGCGGTGTTGAGCCGCGACAGGATGTTGAGCTGCTCGTCACGCTCGGGCGACTTGTGCGGCTTCTCCACCCGCGCCTGGATCCAGGCCCGCTCCTCGGGGTTCTGGATGTGCATGTACTCGATGCCGACCGTGCGGCAGTAGGAGTCGCGCAGCACGCCCAGGATGTCGCGCAGCTTCATCAGCGGCTTGCCGCCGAAGCCGCCGGTGGCGAACTCGCGCTCCAGGTCCCACAGGGTCAGGCCGTGGGACTGGATGTCGAGGTCGGGGTGCTTGCGCTGCTTGTACTCCAGCGGGTCGGTCTCGGCCATCAGGTGGCCGCGCACGCGGTAGGCGTGGATCAGCTCGATGACCCGGGCGGACTTGGCCACGTCGTCGTCGTGGGTGGCGGAGATGTCCTGCACCCAGCGGACCGGCTCGTAGGGGATCCGCAGGGCCTCGAAGATCTCGTCGTAGAAGCCGTCCTCGCCGAGCAGCAGCCGGTGGATCTGGCGCAGGAAGTCGCCCGACTGGGCGCCCTGGATGATCCGGTGGTCGTAGGTGCTGGTCAGCGTCATGACCTTGGAGACGGCCAGGCGCGAGAGCGTGTCGGGGGAGGCCCCCTGGTATTCGGCCGGGTATTCCATCGCGCCGACGCCGATGATCGTGCCCTGGCCGGGCATCAGGCGCGGCACGGAGTGGACGGTGCCGATCGTGCCGGGGTTGGTGAGGGAGATCGTGGTGCCGGAGAAGTCGTCGACGCCCAGCTTGCCCGCGCGGGCCTTCCTGACGACCTCTTCGTAGGCCATCCAGAACTGCCGGAAGTCCATCTCCTCCGCGCCCTTGATGGAGGGCACGAGGAGCTGGCGCTCGCCGTTGCTCTTCTGGACGTCGATCGCCAGGCCGAACCCGACGTGCTCGGGCTTGACCAGCGTCGGCTTGCCGTCGATCTCCGCGTAGGAGTAGTTCATCTCCGGCATGGCCTTCAGCGCCTTGACGATCGCGAACCCGATCAGGTGCGTGAAGGAGACCTTGCCGCCGCGGCCCCGCTTGAGGTGATTGTTGATCACGATGCGGTTGTCGATGAGCAGCTTGGCCGGGATGGCCCGGACGCTGGTCGCGGTCGGGACCGACAGCGACAGGTCCATGTTGGCGGCCGTGCGGGCCGCCGCGCCGCGCAGCTTGACCTCCTCGGCGCCCTTGGGCACCGGGGTGGCGGGCTGCTTCGGCTTCTCGGCGGCCGGTGGCGCCGTGGGTGGCGCCTTCGGGGCCTTGGGAGGTGCGGGGGCGGTCACAGTGCCGTTCGCCGCCTCCCTGACCGGGGTTCGGCCCGGTCCGTAATCAGGGTTGTAGTCAGCGAAGAAGTTCCACCAGGCCTTGTCGACAGACTCGGGATCTTGGAGGTACTTCTGGTACAGCTCGTCGACAAGCCACTCGTTTTGCCCAAAGCTTGCCAGCGGGTTTGTCCGCGACGACTCAGACGACACGGCGGAAATCGCCCTCTTCCGCAGATCGGCGTTGATGTTAGAGAACCTGTCCAAGGCTACTCGCCCGGACCGGCAGCGCGCGCCGAAGGACCCGTGCCGCCTCGAACGATCCTCTCAGGACCGCGCAAAGAGGTCACGCGCGCCCTGTCAATCCGGGGTGCTGTAGCGATTATTACTCTTTGGTATCAACACTTCGGCGGCAGGTTTATTTCCCTGCTGCTACCAGGCGGCTTGCGATCCGCACCTCGGGCGACAACTCGGACAAAAGGTCCGATAGTTCCTCTCCCGCCTGCTTGAGCTCCTCCAGCGACATGGGCTCCAGCCGCTCCAGGAGGAAGATCGCGTTGGTCGTCTCCTCGGTGAGGCGCGTGCGCACCACCTGGCGCCAATTCCATCTCCTGCAGGTGACACCGATGTCGTCGCGCCAGATCACCTCGCCGGGCTCCGGCTGGCCGAGCGCCTCCTCCGACGCCTCCTCGCCGGTCGCGCGGACCAGCCGGGCCGGGCCGGCGTAGTGGTCGAGGTCCTCGCCGCCGATGGGCAGCGCGTGCTTGACGCTGACGGAGTTGTACGCGTCCACCACCCGGTTGATCTCCGGCAGCGGCATCCTGCGCGTGAGCGCGTCGACCGAGGGGCGGGTGCGCTGCGGCTTGGCCCCGAACGCGCGGTAGGCGTCCTTCCAGGCGTCGATCTTGTCGGTCTGGACCTCCTGCGCGGCCGCCTCCGCCAGCCAGGCGCGGGACCGGTCGTCGGTGGGCCCGTTGCGCAGCCCGTGCGCGGTCACGATGAGCACCGCGAAGTCGGGCCGCAGTGCGAAGACGGAGTCGTCCACCCAGATGTCGTCGAGCATCCCCCAAGTCTAGGGAGCCGGGCGAGCGGTCCACGAAGCCCGGAGGAACCGCAAAAAGCGCTTTGCAAAATTGTCTTTGCGGTTTATCGTCGGTGCGTGGAGGAGCAGTACAGGATCACTGACCCGCAGGTGCTGCGGGCCGTCACCCACCCGCTGCGCGCACGCGTGCTGGGCCTGCTGCGCGCCGACGGGCCGGCCACCGCCAGCGAGCTGGGCCGCAAGCTGGGCGAGAGCTCCGGCTCGACCAGCTACCACCTGCGCGAGCTGTTCAAATACGGCTTCATCGAGGAGGAGCCGGAGCAGCGCGACGGGCGCGAGCGCCGCTGGCGGGCGCGGCACCGATACACCTCGTGGAACAGCCGCGAGATGTCCGGCACGCCCGAGGGGCGCGAGGCGGTCAAGGTCATGCGGCTCTGGCAGGCCGAGGCGCTCGCGCAGGTCATCCAGGAGTTCGACGAGGCCGAGTGGTCGCCCGGGTGGCTGGAGATCGCCGGCATGAGCGACCACCTCGCCACGCTGCCGCCGGCCGCGATGGCCGAGTTCATGGCGCGGGCGGAGGAGCTGCTGCGCGAGCTGGGCGCGCGCCACGCCGGCGCGCCCGGCGCCGAGCAGGTCCACATCTTTGTGGGGGGCTTCCCCCGTGCACGGAAGGAGGGGCCGTGACCGCGCGATCGGCCTTACGGCGTTACATGCTCGTGGCGTTCCTGACCTGGCTGCCCGTCGGGCTGACAATGGCCGCCATGGTCCTGCTGATGACCGAGAGAGGTCTCAGCCTGGCCCAGGTCGGGCTGGCGGTGACGGTGTTCTCGATCGTGACCGTGGCCCTGGAGCTGCCCACCGGCGGGCTGGCCGACGTGGTGGGGCGGCGCGTGGTGCTGGCGGCCTCGGCGGCGTTCACGGTCGTGGGGCTGGCGCTGATGAGCGTGTCCACGACGTTCTGGATGTTCCTGGCGGGCTGCGTGCTGAAGGGCGTGGCCAGGGCGCTGTCCAGCGGCCCCGCCACCGCCTGGTACGTCGACACGCTGCACGCGATCGAGGGCCGCGACGCCGACCTCAAGCCCGGCCTGGCCAGGGGCGGCGTGATGGAGTCGGTGGCCCTGTGCGCCGGCGTGCTGGCGGGCGGCGCCGTCCCGCTCCTGGTGCCGCCCTCGCTGATGCTCCCGCTGGCGGCGCCGCCCCTGCTGGGCGCGGTCGCGGCGGCGGTGCTGCTGGTCGTGGTGGTGGTCGCGCTGCCCGAGCCGGCCCACGAGCGCCGCTCGGTGGCGAGCGTGCTGCGCGAGGTGCCCGCCACGGTGGGCGGCGGCCTGCGGCTGGCGGCCGGCAGCGCGCTGCTGCGCAGGCTCATGCCGGCCGCGGTGGCGTCGGGCGTGGTGCTGACGGGCGTCGAGCTGCTCACCCCCGGGCGGCTGGCCGAGCTGGCGGGCACCGCCGAGCAGGGCAGCCTGGCCTACGCCGTGGTCGCGGCGCTCGGGTTCGCGGGCAGCGCGACGGGCAGCGCGCTGGTGCCGCGGGTAGCCCGGCTGGCCGGCGGCTCCGTCGGGGGCGCGGTCGTGGGCACGGTCCTGGCCGCGCTCTCCGTGGGCGCGCTGGCCGCGACGGCCGGGCTCGACGGCCTGCCGGGGATGCTCGGCGCCGGCCTCGCCTACGTCGCGCTGTTCGTCGGCATCTCGTTGACGGGCGTGCTGTGCCTGGAGCTGACCCACCGGGCGGTCACCGCCGCCGAGCGCACCACCGTCACCTCGACCAGCTCGATCGCCCTGCAGTCCGGCGGGGCCGCGGCCAACCTCGCGCTCGGCGTGCTGGCCACCCAGGCGGGCCTGAGCGTCGCCTGGGGGACCGCGGCCGCGGTGATGCTGGCCTCGGCGCTGCTGTTCGTGCGGATGCCGGCGCCTACAGGCTCCAGTCCAGCTCCGGCCCCACCGGCACGATCCGGCTCGGGTTGATGGTGGTCTGGGTGACGTAGTAGTGGCGCTTGATCTGGTCGAAGTCGGTGGTCTCGCGGAAGGCGGGGATGGCGTAGAGCCGGCGGGCGTACGCCCACAGCGCCGGATAGTCGGTCAGCCGTCGCACCGAGCACTTGAAGTGCGCGTAGTAGACCGCGTCGAACCTGGCCAGGGTCGTGTAGAGGCGCACGTCGCTGTCGGTGAGCGTGTCGAAGAGGAACTCCGACTCCGCCAGGCGCACCTCCAGGAGGTCGAGCGTGGTGAACACCCGGGCCACCGCCTCCTCGTAGACCTGCTGGTCACGGGAGAATCCGGCTTCGTAGACCGCGTTGTTGAGCCCGTGGTAGAGGCGGTCGTTCATGATGTCGATGTCGGGGCGCAGGCGCTCGGGATAGAGGTCGGGCGAGGTGCCCCACGACGTCTCCAGGTCGAGCGTGATCCGGGGGAAGTCGTTGGTGACGATCCGCTCGTCCCTGGTGTCCCAGACGCAGGGGACGGTGTAGCGGCCGGTGTAGCCCGGGTCGGTGGCGTGGTAGAGCTCCGACAGGTACTCCGGGTCGCCGCCGGGCACGCGCCAGCCCTTCTCGTCGCGGATGGGATCGACGATCGTGACGTCCAGCAGGTCCTCCAGGCCCAGCAGCTTGCGGACGATCAGCACGCGCTGTGCCCACGGGCAGGCGTAGGAGGCGTAGAGCCGGTAGCGGCCGGGCTCGGGCGGGCCGAGCCGGTCGGTGAACCGGTTCGGCTGCCGGACGAAGCGGCCATCGTCGGAGATCTCGCGGCTCAGCTTCATGTCCCTAGTAGAACATGATTCGGGCGCCCACCTATATTCGGGCATGTGGCGAAATTTGCGGTGACCCCCTCGAACGCGGCACAGCGGGAGGCATGGGTCGGCGGAGTGCTCCCCGAAGTCGAACGGGTGCGCCCCGGCGTCTGGTCCATCCCCGTGCCGATCCCGATCAACCCTCTCCGGTACGTGCTGGTCTACGCCCTGGAGCTGCCCGGCGGCGTGGCGATCATCGACGCCGGCTGGAACACCGACGAGGCGTACGACGCGCTCGTCGCGGGACTGGGGGTGGCCGGATACGCGATCACCGACGTCAAGGGCGTGCTCGTCACCCACATCCACCCCGACCACTACGGACTGGCCGGCCGCATCAGGGAGAGCTCGGGAGCCTGGATCGGGCTGCACCCGGCCGACGCCCGCCTGGTGCGCGAGCGGTACGACGACGAGGCCATCGACTCCCTCGTCCAGCGGGAGCGGGCGCTGCTGGCCCGCTGCGGCGTCCCCGAGCTGACGCTGGACGAGCTGGCCGGCGCCTCCATGATGATCCGGCACATGGTCTCGATGGCCAGGCCCGACCGGCTCATCGAGGACGGCGACGACCTCGGCCTGCCCGGCTGGGACCTGCGGGCCCTGTGGACGCCCGGCCACTCGCCGGGCCATCTCTGCTTCGTCTCGCCCGGGCGCCGGGTGCTCTTCTCCGGCGACCACGTGCTGGCGAGGATCACGCCCATCGTGGCCGTGCACCCGCAGTCGGGGCCGAACCCGCTGGCCGACTACCTGGACTCGCTGGCCTCCGTGCGCAAGCTGGAGGTGGACGAGGTGCTGCCCGCGCACGAGTACCGCTTCCTGGAGCTGGCCGAGCGGGTGGACGCCGTGATGGCCCACCACGACGACCGCCTGGCCGAGATCGAGCGGGTGGTGGGCGAGCTCGGCGGCGCGACGTGCTGGGACGTGGCCACCCGGTTGACGTGGTCGCGGCCGTGGGAGACGATCCCGCCGTTCATGCGGCGTTCGGCCAACAACGAGACGCTGGCTCACCTGGTCTGGCTGGAGGCCAAGGGGCGGGTGGTCAAAGAGGTGCGCGAGCCGGACCTGTGGCGGTTGCCCTGAGGCGGTTATCGTACTCGTACTAGAATGTTGTTCTCCTGCGCGGGAGGTTCGATGCTTCGGTTCGATGACAGGGTCGCGATCATCACGGGGGCCGGGCACGGCCTCGGCAGGTCACACGCGCTCCTGCTGGCAGAGCGGGGCGCCAAGGTCGTCGTCAACGACCTCGGGGGCGCGCTCGACGGCACGGGCGCCTCCGCCGGGCCCGCCGCCGAGGTGGCCGAGCTCATCAGGCAGAACGGCGGCCAGGCCGTCGCCAGCACGGACAACGTCGCCACGCCCGAGGGCGCCGAGGCCATCGTGCAGGCGGCCGTCGACGCGTTCGGCAAGGTCGACATCGTCGTCAACAACGCGGGCATCCTGCGGGACAAGTCGTTCGGCAAGATGACGGTCGAGGACTTCGACGGCGTGCTGGCCGTGCACGTACGCGGCTCCTACCTGGTCAGCCGGGCCGCCTACCCGCTGATGAAGGCCGCGGGCTACGGGCGGATCGTCAACACCTCCAGTCCGGCGGGACTGTTCGGCAACTTCGGCCAGGCCAACTACTCCACCGCCAAGATGGGCCTGGTCGGCCTGACCAAGACGCTCGGCATCGAGGGCGCGCGCAACGGCATCAAGGCCAACGCCATCGCCCCCGTGGCCTGGACCCGGATGACGGAGGCGCTGCTGCCGGCCGAGTTCGAGGCCAAGTTCACGCCGGAGCGGGTCAGCGCGCTGGTGGCGTGGCTCGTGCACGAGTCGTGCGAGGCGAGCGGCGAGGTCTTCACGGTCGGGGGCGGCCGGGTGGCGCGGGTCTTCGTGGCCGAGGGGCCGGGCTGGCGCGCCGACGACCTCACGCCCGAGTCGATCGCCGACAACTGGGAGGCGGTGATGGCCGAGCAGCCGTACGTGCTGACGGCCGGCGACTCGATGAAGGCGATGCTCTGATCACCGCCCTGTTCACCGCCCTGTTCGCCGCCCTGATCACCCACCTCTGACGCCCGTCTCCTACCCCTTGCTCGCCCCCGCCGCCGGGCATTCCACGTCCGCGGCGGGGACCACCCCGTCCAGCAGGTACGCCCGCATCGTCTCGTTGGCGCACCGGTCGGCGCTGCCGTACGTGGTGTGCGTGTTTCCGGGCACCGAGACCAGCACCGAGTCCGGCAGGGCGTCCCTGACCGTCTGCACCTCTCCATAGGTGACGACGGGATCGCCGGTCGTCCCCACGACCATGATCGGCGGAAGCTGAGCGGGCGCCTCGTCGGGCCAGACGGCCCCCTCCCGCGGCTGCCAGCCCTGGCAGCGCAGATTGGTCCAGACCTGCCAGGCGCCGGTGACCGGCGCGTACTGCCGGGCGATCCGCGCCTGCTCGTGCAGGCTCCCGGGCTCGGGCCGGGAGGGGTTGTCGTTGCAGCCGATCACCAGGGCGGCGTCGCCGTACGCGCCGTCCTGGCCCTCCATGGCGGCCGCGTCGTAGAGCGCCTGCCCGTCGCCGTGGAGGACGCCGGCCAGCGCGCCGCGCAGGCTCTGCCACGAGTCCGTGGAGTAGAGCAGGTTGAAGATGCCCGCCGCGGCGCCGGTGTCGTCGAGCGTGCCGCCCGTGACCTTGAGCGGCCGGCGGTCGAGGTCCTGGACGAGGTCGCGCAGCTTCGCCAGCGCCACGTCCAGCTCGCGGCTGCCCAGGGGACAGTCGGGACGTCTCACGCAGTCCTCGGCGAACGTCTTGATCGCCAGGTCGGAGGCGCGGGAGCCGTCGACCTTCGGCTCTCCCGGCCCGCCGACGGGCATCGGGGCGTCCAGGACCATGCGGCCGACCCTGCCGGGGTAGTGCCAGGAGTAGACGGCGCCGAGGCCGCCGCCGTACGAGTAGCCGAGGTAGCTCAGCCGGTCGTCGCCCAGCGCCGCGCGCAGGAGGTCCAGGTCGTGAGCGGTCGCCTCGGTCGACAGGTGCGCCAGCAGGCCGCCGTGACGCCGCTCGCACGCCGCCGCGTGCTCGTCCCTGGCCGCGAGCAGGGCCTGGAGCTCGGCCTCGGTGTCCGGGGTCTGGTCCAGGGCGAGGTACGGCGCGCGCCCGCCTCCCGGCGAGCAGTCCACCGGGGCGCTCTTCCCGACGCCGCGCGGGTCGAAGGCCACGATGTCGTAGCGGGCGCGCAGCGGGTTGAACGTCTCCTGGTCGGCGATCAGCGTCTCCACGCCGGAGACGCCGGGGCCTCCGTAGTTGACGACGAGCGAGCCGAGCCGCCGCTCGGGATAGCGCACCGGGAGCCGCGCGAGGGCCAGGTCGATCCGCGCGCCCCCGGGGGCGGCGTGGTCGACGGGGACCTCGATGCTCGCGCACTCGACGTCGAGCGTGCCGGGACAGCGGGCCCAGGCGGGCGGCCGCACCTGTACGGCCGCCTCCGGCGGGGCGAGGAGGGCGGTGTAGCCCCACCACAACAGTCCGGCGGCGACCACGACGGACAGGGCGATACGGGTGACGCGTCGGATCAAAGGAGGCTCCTCGCCCTGCGACAAGCGCCTAAATGTCAGGGAATTTAAGCACAAAGGGCGCTTTGTTCGATTTTCGGCGGAAGTTGGGCGAGTTTGGTCGATCCCCGCTCTTGATTTGCCGCATCGGTGATCTTATTGTCGCGGCATGACCCCCCAGCCGGGCTCCGCCGGCGACGTGCTGACACTCATCAGCGCGGGCTCCGCGACGACCCGTTCCGATCTGGCCAGGCTCACCGGCCTCGCCAGGTCCACGATCTCCCAGCGCGTGGACGCGCTGATCGAGCGCGGGCTGGTCGAGGAGACCGAGAGCGGCGAGTCCACCGGCGGCCGCCCGCCGCGCCAGCTCCGCCTGCACACCGAGGACCACGCCTTCGCCGGCGTGGACCTGGGCGCCACGCACTGCCGGGTCGCGCTCATGGACATCAGCGGGAACGTGCTGGCCGAGTGCGAGGACTCCCTGCTGATCGGCGAGGGGCCCGAGAAGGTGCTCGCGCACGTGGACGAGCGGCTCGACCAGCTGCTCGGCCGGGCGGGGCGGCCCCGCAAGGCGCTGCGCGCCGTGGGGATCGGGGTGCCGGGGCCGGTGGAGTTCGCCACCGGGCGGCCCAACAACCCGCCGATCATGCCCGGCTGGAACGACTACCCCATCCCCGACTACTTCGAGGGCGTCGAGGTCCTGGTGGACAACGACGTCAACGTGATGGCGCTGGGCGAGCACCGGGGCGCCTTCTCCGGCGCCAAGCACCTGCTGTTCGTCAAGGTCGGCACCGGCATCGGCTGCGGCATCATGGCCGAGGGCAAGCTGCACAGGGGCGCCCAGGGCTCGGCCGGCGACATCGGGCACATCCGGGTCAGCGGCCACGAGGACGCCGGCTGCCGCTGCGGCAACAGCGCCTGCCTGGAGGCCGTGGCCGGCGGCGCCGCCATCGCGCGGCGGCTGACCGAGCTGGGCCTGCCCGCCGAGTCGGGGGCCGACGTCGTGGCGCTCGTCCAGGCCGGCAACACCCAGGCGCTGCGCCTGGTCAGGGAGGCCGGCCGGCTCATCGGCGAAGTGCTGGCCAGCCTGGTCAACTTCTTCAACCCCGAGGTCATCGTCATCGGCGGCGCGCTGTCGCGGGTCCACGAGCACCTGCTGGCCGGGATCAGGGAGACGGTCTACCGCCGCTCGCTGCCGCTGGCCACGCACCACCTGTCGATCACGCCGAGCCGCACCGGCATCAACGCCGCCGCGCTCGGCGCCGGAATCCTCGCCATCGAGCACTACCTGTCGCCGGACAACATCAACCGCATCGTCAACGCCTGAACGTCAACGCCTGAAAGGGACGTCCCGATGCTGGTCATGAAGGGCATCGTCAAGCAGTTCCCCGGCGTGCGCGCGCTGGACGGGGTCGACCTGGACGTACGGGCGGGCGAGGTGCACTGCCTGCTCGGCCAGAACGGCGCCGGCAAATCCACTCTCATCAAGGTGCTGGCCGGGGTGCACCAGCCGGACGAGGGCACCATCTCGTTCAACGGGGCCGAAGTGCGCCCCGGCAGCCCCAACGACGCCATCAAGCTCGGCTTCGCCACCATCTACCAGGAGCTCGACCTGGTCGACGGGCTCAGCGTGGCCGAGAACATCTTTCTCGGCCACGAGCACGCCCGCCTGGGCTTCGTGAACAGGGCCGCGGGCAGGCGCGCCGCGCGCGAGGTGCTGGAGCGCCTGGGCCACCCGGAGATCCGCCCGTCGGTGGAGGTCGGGCGGCTGTCGCCGGCGGCCAAGCAGGTCGTCTCGATGGCCCGCGCGCTCTCCCACGACGCCCGCCTGATCATCATGGACGAGCCGTCGGCCGCGCTCGCCCACGACGAGGTGGCCAACCTCTTCCGCATCATCCGCGAGCTCACCGCCCAGGGCGTGGCCGTGGTCTACATCTCCCACCGGCTGGAGGAGATCCGCGAGATCGGCGACCGGGTCACGGTGCTGAAGGACGGCCGCACGGTCGCCGTCGGCCTGCCCGCCCGCGACACGCCGACCACGCAGATCGTCTCGCTCATGACGGGCCGGAACGTCGAGTACGTCTTCCCGCCCAGGACCGGGCGGAAGGCGGGCGAGGAGGTGCTGCGCGTCGAGGGGCTGAGCGCGCCCGGGGTCTTCGCCGACGTGTCGTTCACCGTGCGGGCGGGCGAGATCGTGGGCCTGGCCGGGCTCGTCGGCTCGGGCCGCTCGGAGATCCTCGAAGCGGTGTACGGCGCCCGCCCCTTCTCCGGCCGCGTCCTGCTGGAGGGCCGTCCGGTGCGCCGCGGCGTGGTCGGCACGGTCAGGCGGGGCATGGGCCTGGCCCCCGAGGAGCGCAAGGCCCAGGCCCTGCTCCTCGACCAGAGCGTCACCTCCAACATCACGCTGGGCACCCTGCCGGAGTTCGCCAGGTTCGGCTGGATCGACAGGAAACGCGAGCGCAGCGAGGCCAAGCGGCTGTCGGAGCTGCTGGACATCCGCCCACCCGATCCCGAACGCCCGATCAGAACCCTCTCGGGCGGCAACCAGCAGAAGGCCGTGCTGGCCCGCTGGCTGCTCGGCGGGCGCAAGCTGCTCCTGCTCGACGAGCCCACCCGGGGCGTCGACGTGGGCGCCAGGGCCGAGCTGTACGCGGTCATCCACGACCTGGCCGAGCGGGGCATCGGCGTGCTGCTGGTCTCCAGCGAGGTGCCCGAGGTGCTGGGCCTGGCCGACCGGGTGCTGGTGCTGCGCGAGGGGAGCGTCATTCACGAGGGAGAGGCGGCCGAACTGGACGAGCACCGCGTACTGGACATGATCATGAATGGGAGGGCGGCCTGATGGGCGAGCCCACGACGAAGGGGAAGACGGCCGCGCCGGCGCTGCCGTCGATCCGCGGGGTCGGTGAGATGCGTCATCTCGGCCTGCTGGGCGCGCTGGCGCTGCTGGTCGTCGTCGGGCTGGTCACCCGGCCGGAGAACTTCGCCACCGCCTCCAACATGGTCAGCATCCTGTCGCTGGCCGCCACGATCGGTGTGATCACGGTCGGGGCCACGTTCGTGATCATCGGCGGGGGCATCGACCTGTCGGTGGGCGCGGTGATGGCGCTGGCGAGCGTGTGGGCGACGACGCTGGCCACGCAGTCGTACGGGCCGGTGGTGATGGCGATCTGCGCGATCCTCGTCGGCACCGGGGCGGGGCTGGTCAACGGGTGGCTGATCGCCTACGGGCGGCTGGTGCCGTTCATCGCCACGCTGGCGATGCTGGTGGCGGCGCGGGGCCTGGCCCAGCGCATGTCCGACCGCAAGACCCAGCTCATCCAGGCGGAGAACTCCGCCATCGTGGAGCTGTCCACCACGCGCTGGCTGGGCATCCCGCTGCTGGTCTACATCTTCGCGCTGGTCGTGGTGCTGGGGTGGATCCTGCTCAACCGCACGACGTTCGGGCGGCGCACGTACGCGGTGGGCGGCAACCCCGAGGCGGCCCGGCTGGCCGGGATCGACGTGCGCAGGCACACGATGCTGCTGTACGCGCTGTCGGGCCTGTGCTGCGGCGTCGCCGCCATCCTGATCATGGCGCGCACGACGACGGGCTCGTCCACCCACGGCGACCTGTACGAGCTCGACGCCATCGCCGCCGTGATCATCGGCGGCACCCTGCTCACCGGAGGGCGAGGCACGATCATGGGCTCGATCCTGGGCCTGCTGATCTTCACCCTCATCACCAACCTGTTCATCCTCAACGGGCTCAACACCAGCGACCAGCTGATCGCCAAGGGCCTGATCATCGTCGTCGCCGTCCTTCTCCAGCGGCGGAACTTGAAGGAGAGAGCACCATGAGTGACAACGTCGCGCGCAGGGGGTTCCTGGTCGGGGGGCTCGGCGGGGCCGCGCTGCTGGCGGCCGGCTGCACCAGCAACGAGCCCGCGGCCGCGCCCACCAGCGCGGCACCGGCGCCCGCCCCCGCGGCCAGTGGCAACGATCAGCCCGGCACCAAGGTGACGATCGGCTTCTCGGCGCCGGCGGCCGACCACGGCTGGATCGCGGCGATCGCCAAGAACGCCGAGGCCACCGCGAAGCAGTACACCGACGTGGACTTCCGGCCGGTCGAGCCGACCAATGACATCAACCAGCAGATCTCCGCGGTGGAGTCGCTGATCGCGGCCAAGGTGAACGCGCTGGTGATCCTGCCCAACGACGGCCAGCAGCTCAACCAGGTCGCGTTGCAGGCCACCGCGGCGGGCATCCCGGTCATCAACCTCGACCGCATTTTCCCCGACAAATTGGCATATCGGACGTGGATCGGCGGCGACAACTACGGCATGGGCGTGGCCGCCGGGCACTTCATCGGCAAGCAGCTCAAGGACAAGGGCGTGGCCGACCCCGTGATCGTCGAGATCCAGGGCATCGCCACGCTGCCGCTGACGCAGGACCGCAGCAAGGGCTTCGCCGACGCGCTGAAGACGTACGGGTTCAGCGTCACGGCCAAGCAGGACGCCAAGTTCACGGTCGAGACCGGCAACCAGGTGGCCACCTCGCTGCTGCAGGCGCACAAGAAGATCGACGCGCTCTGGAACCACGACGACGACCAGGGCGTCGGCGTGCTGGCGGCGATCAAGGAGGCCAACCGCACCGAGTTCGTCATGGTCGGCGGCGCCGGCTCGCTGAACGCGATGAAGGAGATCCAGTCCGGCACGTCCGTGCTGAAGGCCACGGTGACGTACTCGCCGACCATGGCCTCCTCGGCGATCAAGCTGGCGCGTCTGATAGCACAGGGGAAGGGCATGAGCGATCTGGTGGAAAACCAGGTTCCCCAGTCGATCACGCTCGCTTCCGAGACCATTACCAAGGAGAACGTCGAGAAGTACCTGGCGCTCGGCTTCGAATCCTGATCCTGATCGGGGGTTGCATGTCAGACAGAACCACCATCGGCGTGGGCATGATCGGCTACGCGTTCATGGGCCGTGTCCACTCCCAAGCCTGGAGGAGCGTCGGAGCCTTCTTCGACCTGCCGCTGGCGCCGCGCATGGCGGTGCTCGCGGGCCGGTCCAAGGAGCGCACCGAGGCCGCCGCCGCGCAGCTCGGCTGGGCCGACATCGAGACGGACTGGAGAGAGCTGGTCAAGCGCGACGACGTGCAGATCGTCGACATCTGCACGCCGGGCGACTCCCACGCGGAGATCGCCATCGCCGCGCTGCAGGCCGGCAAGCACGTGATCTGCGAGAAACCGCTGGCCAACACCGTCGCCGAGGCCGAGGCCATGGTGGCGGCCGCGGCCGGCGCACCGGGTAAGAGCATGGTGGCCTTCAACTACCGGCGGGTGCCCGCGATCGCGCTCGCCCGCCGGTACGTCGAGGAGGGGCGGATCGGCGAGATCAGGCACGTGCGGGCCCAGTACCTGCAGGACTGGATCGTCGACCCCGAGTTCCCGCTGGTCTGGCGGCTGCAGAAGGACAAGGCCGGCTCCGGCGCGCTCGGCGACATCGGCGCGCACATCGTCGACGCCGCCCAGTTCATCACCGGGCAGCACCTGCTGGGCGTCTCGGCGCTGACGGAGACGTTCGTCAAGGAGCGCCCGCTGGCGGCGGAGTCCGCCGGGCTCGGCGCGACCGCCTCCGACGCCAAGGGCGAGGTCACGGTCGACGACGCCGCCCTGTTCATCGGGCGGATGTCGGACGGCGCGCTGGCCTCGTTCGAGGCGACCCGTTTCGCCAACGGGCGCAAGAACGCGATGCGCATCGAGCTCAACGGCTCGCGTGGCAGCCTGGCCTTCGACTTCGAGGCCATGAACGAGCTGTGGTTCAGCGCGGGCGGCGGCGGCTTCGAGCGCATCCTGGTCACCGAGCCCGACCACCCGTACGTCGGCGCCTGGTGGCCGCCCGGCCACGGCCTCGGCTACGAGCACACGTTCACCCACGAGATCAAGGACTTCCTGGAAGCGGTCGCCACCGGCGCCGACCCGTCCCCGTCGTTCGCCGACGGGCTGCGGGTGCAGCGGGTGCTGGAGGCGGTCGAGCGCAGCGCGGCTGACGGCAGCCGCTACACGAACGTGGAGGATTGATGCGACCAGTCACACTGTTCACCGGGCAGTGGGCCGACCTGCCGTTCGAGGAGGTGTGCCGGCTGGCGGCCGAATGGGGCTACGACGGGCTGGAGATCGCCTGCTCGGGCGACCACTTCGACGTGGCGCAGGCCGTGGCCGACCCCTCGTACGTGGAGCAGAAGCGCGAGCAGCTCGACAAGCACGGCCTGAAGGTGTGGACGATCTCCAACCACCTGGTCGGCCAGGCCGTCTGCGACCACCCCATCGACGCCCGTCACAAGGCCATCCTCCCGGCGCGCATCTGGGGCAACGGCGACCCCGAGTCCGTGCGCCAGGCGGCGGCCGAGGACATGAAGAACACCGCCCGCGCCGCCGCGCTGCTCGGCGTGGACACCGTGGTGGGCTTCACGGGCTCGTCGATCTGGCACACCGTGGCCATGTTCCCGCCGGTGCCCGCCTCCATGATCGACGCCGGCTACCAGGACTTCGCCGACCGCTGGAACCCCATCCTCGACGTCTTCGACGAGGTGGGCGTGCGCTTCGCCCACGAGGTGCACCCCAGCGAGATCGCCTACGACTATCACACCACCGTGCGCACCCTGGAGGCCATCGGCCACCGCCCGGCGTTCGGCCTGAACTGGGACCCCTCCCACATGGTCTGGCAGGACCTCGACCCGGTGGGCTTCATCCTGGACTTCAAGGACCGCATCTACCACGTGGACTGCAAGGACACCCGGGTGCGGGTCGGCGACGGCCGCAAGGGCCGCCTGTCGTCGCACCTGCCGTGGGCCGACATGCGCCGGGGCTGGGACTTCGTCTCGACCGGGCGCGGCGACGTGCCGTGGGAGGACTGCTTCCGCGCGCTGAACGCGATCGGCTACGAGGGCCCCATCTCGATCGAGTGGGAGGACGCCGGGATGGACCGGCTCGACGGGGCCAAGGAGGCGCTGGCCTACATCCGCCGCCTCAACGCCATCACCCCGCCCGCCACGGCCTTCGACGCCGCCTTCTCCACCGAGTAGCACCGAGTAGCACCGAGTAGCACCTCCGTGGGGCCGTCTGCCACGCGAACGGCCCCACCACCCACCTCCCGCCCCGGGAGGCCGGGGAGGCTCCGGGCCCGGGTCAGTCCATGAGGACGATCTGGCGGAGGACCTCGCCGCCGCGCAGGGCCTCCACGGCGTCGTTGAGGTCGGCCAGGCGGATGCGGGAGCTGATCATGGACTCCAGGTCGAGCAGGCCGGACTTGTGGAGCTTGGCGAAGTACGGGAAGTCGTGGCGCACGTCCGACTCGCCGTACAGGCTGGCCTTGAGGGTCTTGCCCTCGAAGAGCAGGCTGAAGGCCGAGATCGAGACCATGTCGTCCATCGCGCCCGCCCCGACCACGATCACGTCGCCGCCCTGCCGGGTGAGCTGCCAGGCGCTCTGGATGGTGGCCGACTTGCCGACGACCTCGAAGCCGTAGTCGAAGCCGCTGCCGCCGGTGAGCTCCTGCAGCGCCCCGGGGACCTGCTCGGGCGTCACCGCGTGCGTGGCCCCGACCTTCCTGGCCAGCTCGTGCTTGGACTCCAGCGGGTCGATCGCGAGGATCGTCCTGGCGCCGGAGAGCCGGGCGCCCTGGATGACGGACAGGCCGACGCCGCCGCAGCCGATGACCGCGACGGTGGAGCCCGGGCGCACCTTGGCGGTGTTGAGCACGGCGCCGACGCCGGTCGTGATGCCGCAGCCGATCAGGGCCGCCGCCTCCCACGGCAGGTCGTCGTCCACCTTGATCGCGCCCTGCCAGGGGACGAGGATCTCCTCCGCCCAGGTGCCGCAGCCGGCCATCCCGAACGCCGTCGCGTCGTCGCCGCCGAAGCGGAAGTTGCCCTTGCTGAACGACTCGACGACGTACTTCATGCACATGTACGGCTGGCCGCCCACGCACAGCTCGCACTCCTGGCAGGCCGGGCGCCAGCTGATGACGACGTGGTCGCCGGGCTTGACGGACGTGACGTGCTCGCCCACCTCGACGACCTCGCCCGCGCCCTCGTGGCCGAGGATGAGCGGAACGGGCTGGGGCAGCACGCCGGACATGGCCGACAGGTCCGAGTGGCACACGCCCGTGGCCCTGATGCGCACGCGCACCTCCGCGGGCCCGGTGGGGGCCAGGGTCACGTCGTCGCGGATGTCGAGCTTGTCGTTGCCTACGGCGTGCAGGATCGCGGCGCGCATTCGGGGTTCCTCCTCGTGCCTGGGGGCTATTCCTCGAGGGACAGAGCGGCTTTCGGGCAGGACCTGACCGCGTGGCGGACGCGGTCCAGCATCTCGGGGGGTGGTTCGGGCAGCAGGATGTGCAGCTGGTCGTCGTCGTCCACCTCGAACACTTCCGGCGCGAGCCCCATGCACACGGCGTTGGCCTCGCAGACCAGCTCGTCCACCTTGATTTTCATCGGGATCGCGGCGTGCGGCCGGGGGACCGGTCGCCCGCCGCCCCTCCTCTCGAAAACAGTATGGAAAAGTATCGGTGACGCCGGGGGTGCGGGATCGGCGTCAGCCGGTGGCAGGTGACGTGAGTCTCCTGTGGTCCCATGAGACCACTTTCGTGCGCTCGACGACGTACGCAACCCGCTTGAGCCCTGTTTTCTCCACATACGGGCGCAGCAGCTCGTCCGGCACGCCCGGCGTCATCCTGCGGGCGATCATCATGCCGATGGCCATGACCCGGTCGCGGTCGTCCACCTTCAGTGCCTTGCCGTAGAGCAGGACGCCGCGCAGCTCGTCGTAGTCGTCCCCGGCCTCGACCAGGCAGCTCACCCGGGGGTCGCGGGTCAGGTTGCGGGTCTTCTGCGCCTTGGCGTAGGTCCAGAAGGCGATGCGGCCCTCGTCGAGGCCGTAGAACATGGTCACCAGGTGCGGGGTGCCATCGGGGTTGATGGTGGCCAGCTGCAGCTTGCGCGACCCTTCCAGGAACGCGGTGACCTCGTCGTCCGACATCGTGATGCGAGCGCGCTGATTCACGCTGCCAAGTAGAACAGGTTGCAGAACGGCCCGGCAAGAGTCCGTTGGAATGTTATTCGGTTCGGCTAGGGTGCAGGGCTATGACGATGCCGTCAGAGCTGCTCTACGCGGCGAAACACGCCAAGGGATTCATGCCGCCCGACGAGGGGCTGGCCCTGTTCGAGACGGCCTGCCACTACGGCAAGCTGGGCCCCATCTGCGAGATCGGCACCTACTGCGGCAAGTCCGCCGTCTACCTCGGCGCGGCGGCCCGGCAGAGCGGGTCCGTGGTCGTCACGGTGGACCACCACCGGGGCTCGGAGGAGATCCAGCCGGGGTGGGCGCACCACGACCCGACCCTGGTGGACCCCCGGTTCGGGAAGATGGACTCGCTGCCGACGTTCCGGGCCACGATCGCCTCCGCCGGGCTGGAGGAGGAGGTGATCGCGATCGTCGGCAGGTCGGAACGGGTCGCCCGGCTCTGGAACACGCCGCTGGGCATGCTGTTCATCGACGGCGGCCACTCCGAGGAGCCCGTGACCCGCGACTACGAGGGCTGGGCGCCGCACGTCATGCCGGGCGGGGCGCTGGTCTTCCACGACGTCTTCCCCGACCCGGCCCACGGGGGGCAGGCGCCGTACCGGGTCTACCGGCGGGCCCTGGACTCCGGGGCGTTCGACGAGGTGTCGGTCACCGGGTCGATGCGCGTGCTGGAGCGGGTCGGGCCGGGCATCTGACCGGTCCACCGCCACGCCGTGCGGTGCGGCGGGTCAGTAGCGGTGGCGGCGGGTCCAGGAGCGGCGGGTCTGCGACTGCCAGCTCCGGAAGTCCTCGTGCGTGTGCGCCTCGTGGCCGAGCGCGATCAGCGCCCGGTCGGTCCACGACGCCGCCTCCTCCGGGTCGGCGCCGGCCAGGATCGGCGCCGCCCGCGCGGCGTGCTCGGGCAGGTCGCCCGAGCGCAGCCGCGCCGCCACCGCGAACGCGCACCCCTGCGCCAGGTACGCGCGGAAGCCGTCGGACCCGGCCCGCTCCGTCAGCCACCACAGCTCGTCGGCCTCGGCCCCGCCGGTGTACGCCGCCGCGAACCCGACCCCGCTCCACAGGTCGGCCCGCCGCGGGATGGCGTACCCGCCGATCCTGGCCGAGACGTCGTCGGGCGCGCCGCACTCGTGGTACCAGAGCAGCCGCCCCAGCCCCTGGTCGAACACCGCGCAGTGCGCCCGGGTCAGCAGGTCGGGCATGGTGCGCTCGCCCACCATGCGGTCGGCCTTGGACAGGCTCCACTGGAAGCCGAAGCCGTCCACGGCCAGCCAGCGCAGCAGCGGGTGTGCCCGCCGCGCGCCCCACAGCGGGCGCAGCCGCAGCAGCGCGTACGCGCGGCCGGCGCCGAGGTAGGCGGCGTGGCGGTGATGCTGGGCGGGGCCGGCCAGTAGCTCGTGAAGGCGCCGGCCCCGGGTCAGGGTGAGCAGGTCGAGCGTCGTGCAGGCGGCCGCCGCCCCCTCGTAGGCGAAGGGCCGCTGGTCCCGCGGGAGCTCCTCGACCTTCTCGACTTCTCGTGACATCACCGCGTTGTAGCCGAAGACGTACGATCGCTCGGACGTGGTGAAGACCGTCCGCGCGGCGCCGCCCCTGTGCCGGAACCTGCGCCGGCCCAGGTCGGCCTCCATCGGGTCCTTGGTCAGCAGCCGCCGCAGCCCCCTGGGCCTGGAGAGCACCGGCCCCTGTGCGGGACCCGGTGCCGGCTCCTGTGCCGGCTCCTGTGCCGGCTCCTGTGCCGGTCCCTCTGCCGGTCCCTCTGCCGGTCCCTCTGCCGGTCCCTCTGCCGGTCCCTCTGTCGGCTCGGTCCTGACCTGGTCCAAGAACGATGGTGTGCCCGTGTCGCCCACGCTTCCCCCGAAGACGCCTCGTACATCACTCAGAAGCTAATGAGCCCGCTGAGCGACGCATCGGCGGCGCACCGGCCCGTCCCGGCAAAGAACCCGCAAAAGCGGTTGTGCGGGCGGCTCAGAGCCCCTCGGTGCGCACCGCGGCGCAGCCGCAGACCTCAGGGTCGGACACGGCGGTCCCGTTGATGTCGCGGAACAGCCCGCTGCCGGGCGAGAGCCCGAGCAGCGCGTCGGCCGCCAGCACCACGGCGGCGGCGGTGTAGCCGGAGCGCTCGTGCGGGAAGTGCTTGCGGTTGGCGAACTGCCAGCCGGTCCAGTACGAGCCGTCGTCGTGCCGCAGGTGCTGCATGTCGGCGAAGAGCGCACGGGCCCGTTCGCCGTCGCCCAGGGCGTCGAGCGCCAGCACCAGCTCGCACGTCTCGGCCCCCGTCACCCACGGCTGGTCCGACACGCAGCGGATGCCCAGCCCCGGCACCACGAACGTGGCCCACTCGCGCTCCAGCAGCTCGAACGCCTGCGGCCCGCGCACCGCGCCGCCGAGCACCGGGTAGTACCAGTCCATGGAGAAGCGGCTCTTGTCCGCGAACGCCTCGGGGTGGGCCGACAGCACGTGGGCCAGCCGGTCGGCGGCCAGCTCCCAGTGCGGCTGCGGGTCGCCCAGGTGGTCGGCGAGCAGCACGCCGCAGCGCAGCCCCTGGTGGATGGAGGAGCAGCCGGTCAGCAGCGCGTACGTCGCCGGCGTGCCGTGCGCGTCGCGCTCCCAGACGATCTCGCCCCGCTCGGTCTGCAGCCCGGCCACGTAGTCGAGCGCGGCCTTGACCATCGGCCAGCTCTCCTCGGCGAAGGCCCGGTCGCCGGTGACGAGAAGGTGGTGCCAGACGCCGACGGCGATGTAGGCGGCGTGGTTGCTCTCGCCGCCCCGCTCCGTGGGCACGCCGTCCACCAGCTTCATCGGCCAGGAGCCGTCGGCGCGCTGGTGGCGGGCCAGCCAGGCGTAGCCGCGGCGCACCGGCTCGGCCAGGCCCGCGACCGACATCGCCATCAGGCACTCGACGTGGTTCCACGCGTCGACGTGGCCCTCGGGCCAGGGCACGCCGCCGTCGTCCTGCTGGATCGCCGCGATGCTCTCGGCCGTGCGCACGACCTCCGCGCGGGAGATCATGGCTTCCTGACGTAGAGGACCACGCTCTTGCCGATGATCGGGTTGAGCACGGCCTCGGCGATCCGGGTCGCGGCGGGACGCTTCATGATGTCCCAGACCAGCAGCTCGTGGTAGGCCTTGGCGAGAGGGTGCTCGTCGTTGTTGACCCCCACCGCGCACTTGATCCACCAGTAGGGCGCGTGCAGGCCGTGAGCGTGGTGGTGCGGGCCGATCTCGAAGCCGACGGACTTCAGCTTGGCCGACAGCTCGGCGAGGGTGTAGATGCGCACGTGACCGCCGGGGGCGGTGTGGTAGTCCTCGTCCAGGGCCCAGCAGATGCGCTCGGGCAGGAAGCTCGGCACGGTCACGGCGGCGGTGCCGCCCGGCTTGAGCACGCGGAAGATCTCCCGCATGGCGGTCATGTCGTCGGGGATGTGCTCCAGCACCTCGGCCGCGATGACCCGGTCGAAGGCGTCGTCGTCGAACGGCATGTCCAGCGCCGTGCCCTGGACGGTCTCCCCGGTGGCGCCCTCGGGCACCTCGCCCGCCTTGTCCATCGCCGTGAACATGGCCGCCACGCCGTCCAGCTCCGACTGGTCCATGTCGAACGCGATCACGTCCGCCCCCCGGCGCAGCACCTCGAACGCGTGCCGGCCGCCGCCGCAGCCCAGGTCGAGCACGCGCACGCCGGGCCCGACGGGCAGCCGGGCGAAGTCCACGGTCAGCACTGGTCAGCCTCTCCTCTTGTGGTTCTCGATGGCCTCGCGGTACGCCTCGACGGTGCGCTTGGCCACGGCGTGCCAGGTGTAGCGCTCCATGGCGCGGTCATATCCCGCCTTGCCCACCCGTTCGCGCTCCTCGGGCGAGTCGTGCAGCCGGCGCAGCGCCGCGGCCAGCTCCTCGGCGTCGCCGGGCGGCACCTGCACGGCCGCGTCGCCGACGACCTCGGGCAGCGCGCCCGTGCGGCTGGCGACCAGGGGCGTGCCGCAGGCCATGTGCTCGACGGCGGGCAGCGAGAAGCCCTCGTAGAGGGAGGGCACGACCGAGATCTCCGAGGTGGCGATCAGCTCGCCCAGCTCGTCGTCGGAGATGCCGTGCACGAAGCGCACCCGGTCCTGCAGCGACAGCTCCTGGACGAGCTGCTCGGTCGGGCCGCCGGGGGTGGGCCGGCTGACGACGGTGAGGTTCACGTCGCGCTCGGTGGCCAGCTTGGCCACGGCGCGCAGCAGCGTCGCGACGCCCTTCATGGGGGAGTCGGCGCTGGCCACGGCCACGATCGAGCCCTTGCGCCGGGGCTTGTCCGGGCGCGGGTGGAAGTAGCGGGTGTCCACGCCGAGCGGGATCAGGCGCATGTTCGCCTGGGGGACGTTGAAGTCGCGGTGGATGTCGGCCAGCGACGACTCGCTGACGGTCAGGATCGGGCTCAGCCGGGGCGCGACGCGGGACTGCATCTTCACGAAGCCGTACCAGCGGCGCATGCTCAGCCTCTTGGCGCCCTGGGCGGCCTCCAGCTCGATGCGGCGGTCCACGCTGATGGGGTGGTGGATGGTGCCGACCACGGGGAAGAGCTTCTGGATGCCGAGCAGGCCGTAGCCGAGGGTCTGGTTGTCCTGGACGACGTCGAAGTCGCCGACGCGCTTCTTCAGCTCGCGGTAGGCGCGCAGCGTGAACGTCAGCGGCTCGGGGAACCCGGCGGTCCACATGGTGCCGACTTCCAGCACGTCGATCCAGTCGCGGTATTCGCTCAGCGCCGGCGTCCTGAACGGGTCCTCGTCGCGGTAGAGGTCGAGGCTGGGCACCTTCCGCAGGATGACGCCCTCGTCCAGCTCCGGATAGGGCTGGCCGGAGAACACCTCGACGTGGTGCCCGAGCGCGACCAGCTCCCGGCTCAGGTGGCGGAGGTAGACCCCCTGACCGCCACAGGTGGGCTTGCTGCGGTAGGACAGAAGCGCGATCCGCAGCCTTCGCTCCGGCACGGACACCCCTTTCTCCGCCGGTAGGGCCCTGAGATCGGGCATGTACCGTGAAAGATGACCTTAGTGCGAGAAGGCTACCATTCGGTAGGTCGGCTGGAATTGTTCACAACGGCCGCCGCAGGGCGTGCGAACTGCGACGTTGCCGTAACCGAGCGTTGTTCGGTGGAACGTGTTCTATGCCACTTGGTGTGTTGTCGAGGTGCTTAGCTGTACATTCCCGTCTCAAAGGGATGGGGTAGGCGATAGTTGGAGGACCCCTTGGCCAGGCGCGCTCTGATCACCGGCATCACCGGCCAGGACGGTTCTTATTTGGCGGAGCACCTGCTGGAGCAGGGGTACGAGGTGTGGGGGCTGGCGCGGGGGCAGGCCAACCCGCGCGTGTCGCGGATGCGCAGGCTGCTCTCGGACGTGCGCGTCGTGCGCGGCGACCTGCTGGACCAGGGGTCGCTGATCTCGGCGGTGGAACGGGTTCAGCCCGACGAGGTCTACAACCTGGGCGCCATCTCGTTCGTGCCCATGTCGTGGGAGCAGGCCGAGCTCACGGCCGAGGTGACCGGGATGGGCGTGTTGCGGATGCTTGAGGCGATCCGCGTGTGCTCGGGCGTGTCGCGGGGCGGGTCCTCGGGCCCTGACGGACAGATCCGCTTTTATCAGGCTTCGTCCTCCGAGATGTTCGGGCAGGTCAGCGAGACGCCCCAGACCGAGCGCACCGCCTTCCACCCGCGCTCGCCGTACGGGGTGGCCAAGGCGTACGGGCACTTCCTCACGCAGAACTACCGCGAGTCGTACGGGATGTTCGCGGTCTCGGGGATCCTGTTCAACCACGAGTCGCCGCGCCGCGGAGCCGAGTTCGTCACCAGGAAGGTGTCGCTGGGGGTGGCCAGGATCAAGCTCGGGCTGGCCACGGAGCTGCGGCTGGGCAACCTGGAGGCGCGGCGCGACTGGGGGTTCGCCGGCGACTACGTCAAGGCCATGCACCTGATGCTGCGGGCCGCCGCGCCCGAGGACTACGTGATCGGCACCGGGCGGATGAAGTCGGTCAGGGAGCTGGTGGAGGCGGCCTTCAGCGCGGTGGGGCTGGACTGGGAGCGGTACGTGGTGACCGACCAGACGCTGCACCGGCCGGCCGAGGTGGACCTGCTGTGCGCCGACCCGAAGAAGGCGCGGGTGCAGCTCGGGTGGGAGCCCCGGGTGTCGTTCGACGAGCTGGTCGCCATGATGGTCGAGTCCGACCTGCGCCTCCTCGCCGACGGCGCCGACCCGCACGACGACAGCTGGCCCTGATCGGCTTCCGCGCTCAGGATTCTTTGCGCGCTGCTTCTTGACGCGCTGCTTCTTGACGCGCTGCTTCTTGACGTGCTGCTTCTTGACGTGCTGCTTCTTTACGCGCTGCCGTGGCCGGCCACCCGCCGTCTCCGGCTCGCCTCTGTCCAGGGAAACGGCCGCTGACCGGTCAGTGGCGCGCCGCCGTGACGGAGCGTTTCGTGGGCCGGGTTCCGTGGTTCGTGCGGGCTCGCCGTCCACCTCGTTGACGCGGCCGCGCGGTCGGTGACGGAGCCGCGCGGTCATTGACAAAACAGATTTTTACATAAAGGGTCGGTTTTGCCATGAGGGACGTCCTGTACCTGGAGGAGATCGAGCAGGCCGAGGCCCTGTTCAAGCCGCAGCGCGTGGAGGTGCTGCGGCAGCTCGCCGAGCCGCGTACCTGCTCGGAGGTCGCCGAGCGGCTCGGACAGACGCCGCAGCGGGTCTACTACCACGTCAGACGGCTCGTCGAGGCGGGGCTGGTGGACCAGGTGGCCGAGCGCAAGGTGCGCGGGGTGCACGAGGGCATCTACCAGGCCGGCGCGCGCTCGTACTGGCTGTCGCCGCGCCTCGTGGGCCGGATCGGGCTGCGCGGCGTCCGCGACGAGCTGAGCCTCGGCCACCTGCTCGATCTCATGGAAGAGGTCCAGGCCGACCTCGCGGCGCTCGACAGGACCGCGTCGGAGCTGCCGACGATCGGCCTGTCGGGGGAGATCCGCGTGAGCCCTGAAGATCGCCAGGAGTTCCTGCGCGAGCTGCGGAGCATGTTGCAGGATCTGTTCACCCGGTACGGCGGGGCCGAGGGCGACGCCTTCAGGCTGGCGGTCGCCTGTTACCCCCAGGCCGCGCAAGAGCTCAGAGGAGAACGAGACGATGACTGAGCCCATGATCATACGAGCCCGAATCCCGGCGCCGGTCGCGGACGTGCGCCACGCGCTGACCGACCCCGCGACCATGCGTGTGTGGCTGGCCGAGCACGCCGAGGCCGAGCCGCCCGCGCGGTTCGGGTTCTGGGGGCGTACGACGCCGGAGGGCGACGCGCCGCACCAGCGGCTGCTGCACGCGGACGAGCGGACGGTGCGCTTCGCCTGGCTGCTGGACGGCGAGGAGACGACCACCGAGCTGACGCTGGACCCGGACGGGGACGAGCGGACCATCCTGACCCTGTCGCAGACGCACTTCGACTTCCAGGACGTCATCACGGGCAAGAGCATCCGGGGGGTGCTGCAGACGTACTGGTGCCAGGTGCTGACGAACCTGGCCGAGCACTTCGAGGGACGCGCCCTCACGCCGATGCAGGACTACACCTCGACGGACCTGCGGGTCGAGGTCGAGATCGAGGCGCCGCCCTCGGAGGTGTTCGCGGCGATCACCGAGTCGGAGTCGGTGACGAGTTGGTTCGGCTACCCGATCGAGATCGAGCCGTACGTGGGCGGGCGGCTGGCGATGGGCGGCCTGGACAACAACCCGGACCCGGCGACGGTGCTGGAGCTGGAGCCCGGCCGCAGGTTCTCCGTGGACTGGGGCGACTCGGGGATCGGGGTGTGGGAGCTGGCCGGGTCCGGCGGCCGCACCCGGCTGACGCTGGTGCAGAGCGGCTTCGACGAGGCCCGCCCGCCGCTCGCGGCGTGGGGCGGCTTCCTGTCGGGGGTGGCGGAGCTGCGGCGCTTCCTGGAGGTCCCGAACTGGCAACCGGTCATCATGGAGTGAACAACCGGCACCGCCCCTCGCGCGCTCCTGTGGCCCGCCGGCGCCATGCGACGAAGGCGTACATCCCCACCCTCTGAGAACGGCACGCGACGGACAGCCATGGTTCTGTGGATAGTCACCCACTGTCCACAGAACCGCGTTCGGTGACTCCTGCCCCGGCCGCGCAGCGCCATCCTGTGCCCATGAACCGCCCGCTTCCCCCATCCCCGCACCCCACCACCACGCCACGCGGCACCGCGCGGGGTGACATCGGGCCGGGGTGGCACCACGCCGCGCCACATCACGTGGAGTGGTGCCACGCCGGCCCGCGCCATCTCACCGCTCGCCGTCCCGCCGCTCGCCGTCCCGCCATCGCTGCTCCAACGAGCCCGCCGCATCACCCGGGCCGTCCCGGAGACGGTCGTCTGCTGTCAGACAGCGGCCCACGTCTGGGGCCTGAAGGCCCTCACCACTCCCGAGGCGGAGTGGCCGGTCGAGCTGCTGGCCCCCGGACACCTCGCCATCCCCGGCTGCGTCACCCACCTCACCCCCGGCGCGGCTGGCGGGTGATCGCCGTCCGCAGAGGGGTCATCCCGGGGCAGACGGCCGAGCTTCTCCACCACGTCGCCGACACCTTGATCGCATGCGGCTGGCGTTCGGCCGGCGGCCGAGGTGTGGTGCTCCTGCCCGTCGTATTCCACCGCGACCTTGAACTCCTCCCAGCCCAGATCCAGGTAGACGAGGCGGTCCTTGCCCAGCTCCACCTTGATCTGGGTGGTCGGTCTGGGGAGGCCGCCCTCCACCATGCGGCCCCGGCTCACTCCGTACGGCCACTCGCCTGCCCCGGCGACCTCCCCATTCGAATCGCCGCCCACCCGTCCGCCCGGCGGGACACCACGTGGCGGCCGTCTCCGCCGTGTGCCCGGGAGCCTTGGCGCGCAGGCTGAGACGTCAGCCGATGGTCACAGGGAGTTCCTTGATGCCGTTGATGAAGTTCGAGCGCAGGCGGCGGACCTCGCCCGTCCGGCGGAGGCGGGGGTGGCGGCGGGCCAGTTGCTCGAACAGGATGCGCAGCTCCAGCTTGGCCAGGTGGTTGCCGAGGCAGAAGTGGGCGCCACCGCCGCCGAAGCCGATGTGGGGGTTGGGGTCGCGGCCGATGTCGAAGACGTCGGCGTCGGGGAAGACGGAGCTGTCGCGGTTGGCGGAGGAGTAGAAGACCACGACCTTGTCGTCCTCCCGGATCTCCTGCCCGCCCAGCACCTGGTCGGTCGTGGAGGTGCGGCGGAAGAGGTTCACGGGCGAGACCCAGCGGACGATCTCGTCGGCGGCCGTCTTCGCCAGCGTAGGGTCGGCGACCAGGCGGTCCCACTGGTCCGGGTGCTCGAAGAGGGCGAGCATGCCGCCGGAGGCCGCGTTGCGGGTGGTCTCGTTGCCGGCCACCACGAGGAGCAGGACGAACAGGTCGAACTCGTCCTCGGCGAGGGTTTCGCCGTGCTCGTCCGCCTGGAGGAGCTTGGTGACGATGTCGTTCCTGGGGTTGGTCCTGCGCTGGGCGGCGAGCTCGTTGGCGTAGGCGTAGACCTCCATGGCGGCTCCCGAGCCCTCCTCGGGGCTGGTCGCGTAGTCGGGGTCCTGGGCGCCGATCATGCGGTTGGACCAGTTGAACAGCTTGTCGCGGTCGGTCGCGGGGGCCCCGAGAAGCTCGCAGATCACGTAGAGGGGCAGGGGCGCGGCGACCTCGGTCACGAAGTCGATCTCGCCGCTCAACTTGTCGAGGAGGTCGTCGCAGATGTCGCGGATGTGCTGTTCGAGGGCTCCGATGGTGCGGGGGGTGAAGCCCCGGTTGACCAGGGAACGCCGTCTCGTGTGCTCCGGCGGGTCCTGGTTGAGCATCATGAGGCGCTGCAGCGCGATCTGGTCCTCCGGCAGGTCCTCGAAGAGGGCGAGCTTACGGTGGGAGGAGAAGAGGTCGGAGTGCCGTGACACGTGCACGACGTCCTCATGCCGGGTCACGGCCCAGAACCCGGGCTCGCCCTCGTGCCAGTGGACGGGGGAGTTCGCGCGCAGCCAGGCGAGCTGGTTGTGGGGTGGGCCGGCGGTCGCGTATTGGTCCCTGTCGACAAGGTCAATGTGCACGCGGGGTCACCTCTTGATCAAGCGCTTGGTTACGCACTACTGAAACGTGTTCTATTACGTGTCTGTACGCCCGTCAAGGACGACCCTGGATCGTTCCCCGCCCACACCGGCCCTATGCTCACCCTTTACCCGCCATATTTACGCCCGCCGCCCTCGCCGGCATCGAAGCTTCCTGCCTCAACTCCGCGCCTCGGCTTCCCCGTCTCGGCTTCCCCGTCTCGCTTCTCCGCTTCGGCTTCTCCGTCTCGGTCTCCGGTCGCATTCCGCGTCTCGGGCCTCAGGGCGCAGTCTTCGTGGCGCGGTTTCTCCGTCTCGGCTTCCATGGCTCGGTCGCCGGGCCTTGGCTTCCACGCTTCGGTCTCCGGTCCTTGGCTTCCAGGGCTCGGTCGCCGCGCCCGGGCTTCCGTGGCGCGGTTGCCGGGCGTCGATCTCCAGGTCTCGGTCTTCGCGTCGCGTTCCGGGCCTTCGCGTCTGGGTCTCGGGTGAGAAGGAGGGGTATGTCGTCCGATGTATGAGGGTGTGGCGGTTCCGTGGTGTGACGGCAGTCGTCGGAGCGGTTAAGTGGGTTCACAGGGGTTGATGAGCCATTCGGGGCGTATGGCGAGGTCACGGATCGGATGTATCCGACACCCCACCCTTGACATGCTCTGCTCGCTCGCATGAGCATCAGGGAACGAGACATCCGATGTATAGATGAAGGATGCGGTGTGAAGCTGCTGCGAGTAGGACCTGCCGGTCAGGAGCGGCCGGTGGTCATGGATGACGCCGGTGACCTGCGCGACATCGGAGAGCCCGAGATCGACGGGGCTTTCCTCGCTTCCGGGGGAGTGGGGCGCGTCCGCGACGCGCTGGAGCGGGGTGAGCTGCCCCTCGTCGAGGCCGAAGGGTTGCGGATCGGCGCTCCGATCGCACGGCCGGGCAAGGTCGTCTGCATCGGCCTGAACTTCAGCGACCACGCCGCCGAGTCCGGTGCCGCGGTGCCGGCCGAGCCCGTGGTGTTCATGAAGGCGAGCAACACCGTGGTCGGCCCGTACGACGAGGTGCTTGTGCCGCGCGGCAGCGTGAAGACCGACTGGGAGGTGGAGCTGGCCGTCGTGATCGGGCGGGAGGCGCGTTACCTCGGCGGCCGGGAGGAGGCGCTCGGCGTGATCGCCGGGTACGCGATCTCCAACGACGTCTCCGAGCGGGAGTTCCAGCTCGAACGCGGCGGCCAGTGGGACAAGGGCAAGTCGTGCGAGACGTTCAACCCGCTCGGCCCCTGGCTGGTGACGGCGGACGAGGTCGGCGACCCGCAGAGCCTGTCCATGCGCCTGTGGGTGAACGGTGAGCTGCGGCAGGACGGCGACACCAAGAACATGATCTTCGATGTGGCCGAGATCGTGCGCTACCTGAGCCAGTTCATGGTGCTGGAGCCGGGCGATGTGATTAACACCGGTACACCGGCCGGGGTCGCCATGGGCATCCCGGGGCAGCCGTATCTCCGTGCCGGGGACGTGATGGAGCTGGAGATCGAAGGGCTGGGGCGGCAGCGGCAGACGGTGGGGCAGGCATGACGGCGGCCGCCGGCGCGGCGAACCCCGGGGCGGGCGCGGGGGCGTACCGGATCGTGCGGATGGAGACGCATGACGTGCGGTTTCCGACCTCGCGGGAGCTGGACGGCTCCGACGCGATGAACCCCGACCCCGACTACTCGGCCGCGTACGTGGTGCTCAGGACCGACGACGGGTACACGGGACACGGGTTCGCGTTCACCATCGGGCGCGGGAATGACATCCAGACCACGGCCATCAGCGCCCTTGAGCCGTACGTGGTCGGCAAGGACGCCGAAGACCTCGGCGCCCTCTACCGGGAGATGGTGGGCGACTCGCAGCTGCGCTGGCTGGGGCCGGAGAAGGGCGTCATGCACATGGCGATCTCCGCCGTGGTCAACGCCCTGTGGGACCTCAAGGCCAGGCGGGCGGGCAAGCCGTTGTGGCGGCTGCTGGCCGAGATGTCGCCGGAGGAGATCGTCGAGCTCGTCGACTTCCGCTACCTCAGCGACGCGCTGACCAAGGACGAGGCGCTGCGGATCCTCAAGAGCCAGGAGGCGGGCAAGAGCGAGCGCATCGAGCACCTGATCGAGGTCGGCTATCCGGCGTACACGACCTCCCCCGGCTGGCTCGGCTACGACGACGAGAAGTTGCGGCGGCTCTGCAAGGAGGCGCTCGACCAGGGCTTCGGGCAGATCAAGCTCAAGGTCGGCGCGGACCTGGAGGACGACCGGCGGCGGTTCAGGGCGGCGCGCGAGGTGTGCGGGGCCGACTTCCCCATCGCCATCGACGCCAACCAGCGCTGGGACGTCGGCTCGGCCATCGAGTGGGTCAACGCGCTGCGCGAGTTCCGGCCGCACTGGGTGGAGGAGCCGACCAGCCCGGACGACGTGCTCGGCCACGCCGCCATCGCCCGGGGCATCGCGCCGGTCCCGGTGGCGACCGGGGAGCACGTGCAGAACCGGATCGTGTTCAAGCAGCTCCTTCAGGCCGGCGCGATCTCGTACGTGCAGATCGACTCCGCCCGCGTCGGCGGCGTCAACGAGAACCTGGCGATCCTGCTGCTGGCGGCGAAGTTCGGCGTGCCGGTGTGCCCGCACGCGGGCGGCGTCGGGCTGTGCGAGCTGGTGCAGCACCTGTCGATGTTCGACTACGTGGCGGTCACCGGCACCATGGACGGCCGCGTGATCGAGTACGTCGATCACCTGCACGAGCACTTCGTGGACCCGGTGGTCATCCGCGACGGCCGGTACGTCGCCCCGTCCGCGCCGGGTTTCAGCGCCGAGATGCATCCGCGATCCGTGGCCGCCCACACCTTCCCCGGCGGCGAGGTCTGGAAGGAGACGCAATGATCAGCAGCGCGGGCCTGAAGGCGGTGGTGACCGGCGGCGGGTCGGGCATCGGCCTGGCGGCGGCCACCGCGCTCGCCGGGCGCGGCATGACGGTCGCCTGCCTCGACCTCAACCCGCCCGGCGAGCCGTTCATCGGGATCAAGGCCGACGTCACCGACGACGCGAGCGTCCGGGCGGCGGTGGCCGAGGCGGCGGAGCGGCTGGGCGGCATCGACGTGCTCGTCAACAACGCGGGCATCGGGGCGCAGGGCACCATCGAGGACAACCCGGACAGCGAGTGGCACCAGGTGTTCGACGTCAACGTGCTCGGCATGGTCCGGGTGGCGCGGGCGGCGCTGCCGCACCTGCGCAGGTCCGAGCACGCTGCGATCGTCAACACCTGCTCGATCGCGGCCACCGCCGGGTTGCCGCAGCGCGCGCTCTACAGCGCGACCAAGGGCGCGGTGTTGTCGCTGACGCTGGCCATGGCGGCCGACCACCTCCGGGAGGGCATCCGGGTCAACTGCGTCAATCCGGGCACCGCCGACACGCCGTGGGTGGCCAGGCTGCTGGACGCGGCCGACGACCCCGAGGCGGAGCGGGCGGCGCTCAACGCCAGGCAGCCGATGGGCCGCCTGGTCAGCGCGGAAGAGGTGGCCGCGGCGATCGCGTACCTCGCCGGTCCCGAGGCCGGCGCGACCACCGGCACGGCGCTCGCCGTGGACGGTGGCATGCAGGGCCTCCGCCTCCGCCCGACCACCTGACGGCAGGCCCCGCGCAACGGACCGGCCCCCGGCAACGGACCGGCCCCCGCGACGGACCGGCCTTCGGCGAAGGGCCGGTCCCAAGGCACCGCCTGACGACCGGTCCCGCAGAGGGGCCGGTGCGGCAGCTCAAGGCCCGCCCCCGTGGGCCGGCCCGGTCTCGAAGGGCCGGTCCGCGCAGGGCCGACAACGAAGGAAGGTACCCCCCAATGACATTCGGACGGGTGGTCGCGGCAGCGGCCCTCTTGGCGGTCGCGACCGCGTGCGGCTCAGGCACCACGACGGCAGGAGGAGGCGGTGGCGGAAAGGTCGGCATCGACCACCCGCGCGCCGACTCCGACTTCTGGAACTCCTACATCAAATACGTCCCGCAGATGGCCGGCGAGCTCAAGGTGGACCTCATGCCCGCCACGAACTCCCAGAACGACGTGGCCAAGCTGGTCAACAACGTGCAGGCGCTGACCGGCCAGGGCGCCAAGGTCATCGTCATGGCCCCACAGGACACCGGCGCCATCGCCAACACCCTCCAGCAACTGGAGAACAAGAAGATCCCCGTCGTCACCGTCGACACCCGTCCCGACAAGGGCAAGGTCTACATGGTCGTACGCGCCGACAACCGCGCGTACGGCACCAAGGCGTGCGAGTTCCTCGGCGAGAAGCTCGGCGGCAAGGGCAAGGTCGTGCAGCTCCAGGGCGCGCTCAGCTCGATCAACGGCCGTGACAGGTCGGAGGCGTTCCTGGAGTGCATGAAGACGAAGTTCCCCGGCATCACGGTCTTCAGCGAGCCGACCGAGTGGGAGGGCAGCAAGGCCGCGTCCATGCTGCAGACCCGCCTGGAGCAGAACCCCGACGTCAAGGGCATCTACATGCACGCGGGCGGCGTGCACCTGGCGCCGACGTTGCAGGTGCTCAAGCAGAAGGGCCTGCTGGTCCCGCCGGAGGACCCCAAGCACGTCTTCGTGATCTCCAATGACGGCATTCCGCAGGAGTTCGAGGCGATCCGCAAGGGCGACATCGACGCGACGGTCTCGCAACCGGCCGACCTGTACGCCAGGTACGCCCTCTTCTACGCCAAGGCCGCGGCCGACGGCAAGACGTTCAAACCCGGTCCCACCGACCACGACAGCACGATCATCCAGCTGCCGAACGGCCTGGAGGACCAGCTCCCCGCGCCGCTGGTGACCAAGGAGAACGTCGACGACCAGGCCCTCTGGGGCAACCAGGTCAAGTAGATGAGCACGCACGTCGAAGCCACAGGCGTCGTCAAGCGCTTCGGCCCCACCACCGCGCTGAATGGCGCCCGGATCGCGATCGCGGAGGGCGAGACCCACGCCCTGGTCGGCAGGAACGGCGCGGGGAAGTCCACGCTGGTGTCGATCCTCACCGGGCTGCAGCGGCCGGACGAGGGCGAGGTGCGGTTCGCGGGACGGCCCGCGCCCGCGCTGGCCGACCGTGACGCGTGGCGGCGGCTGGTGGCCTGCGTCTACCAGAAGTCCACGATCATCCCGGCGCTCACGGTCGCCGAGAACCTGTTCCTCAACCGCCAGTCGGCCAGGGGCGCCACGATCAACTGGCGGGCGCTGCGGGCCAAGGCGCGCGACCTGCTGGACACCTACGAGGTGGACGTGGACGCGCGGGCGCTGGCCGGGGACCTGAGCGTGGAGCAGCGCCAGCTCGTCGAGATCGCGCGGGCGCTGTCGTTCGGGGCCAGGTTCATCATCCTCGACGAGCCGACCGCCCGGCTGGACGGCCCGGCCATCGAGCGCCTGTTCACGCGCATGCAGTCGCTGCGCGAGCAGGGCGTCACCATGATGTACATCTCCCACCACCTCGACGAGGTCTACGAGATCTGCCAGAGCGTCACGGTCTTCCGCGACGCCCGGCACGTCACCACCAGGCCGGTCGCCGACCTGCCGCACGACGAGCTGGTGGCCGCGATGACCGGCGAGGCCACGGCCGCGTACGAGGCGCGCGAGCACACGCCCGGCGAGCGCGTCGTGCTGCGCGGCGCCGGCCTGTCGCTGGCGGGCCGCTACACCGCCGTGGACCTCACGGTCAGGGAGGGCGAGGTCGTCGGGCTGGCGGGCTCCGCGAGCAGCGGCAAGGTCGGCCTGGCCGAGACCCTGGTCGGGCTGCGCAGGCCCGACACCGGCCACGTGGAGGTCAACGGCGTGCGGGTGAGGCCCGGCGACGTGCCCGCGGCGCTGCGGGCCGGGCTCGGGTTCGTGCCCGAGGACCGCCACCACGAGGGCTTCGTCCCGCTGCTGTCGGTGGGGGAGAACGCCACGTTCCCCATCGCCCGCAAGCTGGGCCGCTACGGGGTGGTCTCCCCGGCCCGGCGGCGCGCCAAGGCCGGCGAGCTGATCGCGGCCCTGGACATCAAGACGGAGGGTCCCGACCAGCCCGTCGGTGACCTGTCCGGGGGCAACGCGCAGAAGGTGGTCTTCGCCCGCGCGCTCGTGGACGACCCGACCGTGCTGGTGGTGATCAACCCGACCGCCGGGGTCGACGTCAAGGCCAAGCAGGCGCTGCTCGGCGCCGTCGAGGACGCGGTCGAGCGCGGCGCGGGGGCCGTGGTGGTCTCCGACGAGCTGGACGACCTGCGCATTTGTGACCGGGTGCTGGTGATGTTCCACGGCAGGGTCGTCAAGGACGTGCCGCGGGGCTGGACCGACCACGAGCTCGTGGCCGTGATGGAAGGCATGGAAGAGTGACCACATTGACTGCGCCGGCCCCCCGGGTGCGGCTGGCCAGGTTCCGCGACCTGACCCTGGTGCCGGTGATCGTGCTGCTGCTCGTCGTCGGCGCGATCCTCGACCCGACGTTCCTGACGGCGGGCAACCTGACGAACGTGCTCCAGCAGCAGTCGGCGATCTCGCTGCTGGTGCTGGCCGAGGCGATGATCCTGATCGCCGGCAAGTTCGACCTGTCGCTGGAGTCCACGGTCGGCACCGCGCCCGCGATCGCGGTGATGCTGGTCGTGCCCGCGGCGGCGGGCGGCTTCGGCATCGGGCTGCCGGGGGCGCTGGTGATCCCGCTGGCCCTGCTCATCGGGGCGGCGATCGGGGCGTTCAACGGCTTCCTGATCATCAGGTTCCAGCTGTCGGCGTTCATCGTCACGCTGGCCATGCTGATCATCGTGCACGGCTTCCTCCAGGGACCCACCGAGGGCAAGACGCTCTTCGAGCTCCCCGACTCGATCCTCTACCTGGGCAGCGCCATCTGGCTCGGCCTGCCCGCGGCGATCTGGATCGCCGGGGCGCTGTTCGCGGCGGGCATCTTCGGCCTCGGCTACCTGCGGCTCGGCCGCTCCCTGTACGCGATCGGCGGCAACATCGACGCGGCCCGCGCCGCCGGCATCCGGGTGGACCGCATCCTGTACGGCGCGTTCATCCTGGGCGGCACGCTGGCCGCGCTGGCCGGCATCCTGGAGACCGGCCGCCTCGGCGCGATCGGCAACAACCAGGGAGTCGGCTGGATCTTCATGGTGTTCGCCGCGGCCGTGATCGGCGGTGTCAGCATGGACGGCGGGAAGGGCACGATCCTCGGCGCGCTCACCGGCGTGCTGGTGATCGGCCTCGTGCAGAACATCCTCACCCTCATCGGCGTCTCAGGCTTCTGGCAGCCGGTCATCTACGGCTCGATCATCCTCATCGCCCTGATGATCAGCCGGATCGCCGGCGGAAAGGCACAGGATTGATGGACCGGCCGACCCCTCTCGACCTGCCCCGTCACGGCTTCGGCGGCGCCCCGATCGGCAACCTCTACGACGAGGTGGCCGAGGAGCAGGCCCGCGCCACGGTGGACGCCGCCTGGGAGAGCGGGGTTCGCCTGTACGACACCGCCCCCCACTACGGCCTGGGCCTGTCGGAGCGCCGCCTGGGCGCGGCGCTGCGCGACCGCACGGGCTACGTCCTGTCCACGAAGGTCGGCCGCCTGCTGCGGCCCAGGGCGTCGGGGAACGGTCGCGACGACGACGTCTTCGAGGTGGCGGGCGACCTGGAGCGGGTGTGGGACTTCTCGGGCGACGGCGTGCGCGCGTCCCTGGAGGAGTCCCTGGCACGCCTCGGCCTGCCGGCCGTGGACATCGCGCTCATCCACGACCCCGACGACCACGTGGAGCAGGCGATCGCGGAGGCGTACCCGGCGCTGGCCGAGCTGCGCGCCGAGGGGCGGGTGCGCGCGATCGGCGTCGGGATGAACCAGTGGCAGGCGCCGCTGCGCTTCGTCAGGGAGACCGGCATCGACGTCGTCATGCTCGCGGGCCGCTACACCCTGCTCGACCAGTCGGGCCGCTCCTTCCTCGACGAATGCGCCGAGCGGGGCGTCCGGGTGCTGGCGGCCGGGGTGTTCAACAGCGGCATCCTGGCCACGCACGAGCCGTCGGGCACCTACGACTACCAGCCGGCGCCGGCGGAGCTGCTGGACCGCGCGGCCCGCATCGCCCGCCTCTGCGAGCGCCACGGCGTCACCCTGCCGCACGCCGCCATGGCCTTCCCCCTGCGCCATCCGGCCGTCGCCACGATCGTCCTGGGCGCGCGCACCCCGGAGGAGGTCACCAGGAACGCCACCCTGTGCTCCCGGCCGGTGCCGGATACTCTCTGGGAGGACCTGACATCACAGGGCCTGCTCCCGGTGCCGTAGCCCCAGCAGGACACGCGTCCGTGGCGCGATGGTCGCCGGGGTCGTGACCACATGGCCGCTGGGGTCATGACCACATGGCCGCCGGGGTCGTGACCACATGGTCGCCGGGTGCGTGGCCAATCAGTCGCTGGGGGCCATGACCAATGGGCCGCCGATCTTATGGCTGTTCGGTCGTGGGGGCGTGAGGGCTGGGTGGTGGGTGCGCGCTCTGCCGGACGCGTCGGCCGGCGGGGTGGTCAGGAGGGGATGAAGAGCCAGGACTTGGAGGGGCCGGGTTCGTACGGGGAGTCGAGGCGTTTGGCGACCACCCCCGGCAGGCCCTGCTCGCGCGCCGCCTGCCGCACCGGCCCCGCCTCGCCGGGCCACGACGGGGCCGTCTGCCAGCGGGCGCCCGTCAGCTCCAGTGCCTCCAGGGCCGCCCGCCGCGCCTCGTACGGCTCGCCGAGCAGGGACCGGCCGTCGTCGTAGAGCAGGTCGTAGAAGATGAGCAGCTCCGCGCCGCCGAGCCTGGCCACCTCCCCGTCCAGCACGGCCGTGCGGCTGCCGAACGACTCCGCCAGCTCGCGCAGCCACGGGTGCTCGCGGGCCGCCTCGGTACGGCCGCCGTCGATGGGGACCAGCAGCCGGCGCCCGCCCCAGGCGAACTCGAAGGCGTAGGCCGGGGCGTCCCTCGGCGGCCGGGCGCGCTCGGTGGGGAGCATGGGCCGCACGGACGGGAACGGCTCGCGGACGGCCGCGCCCATGCGGTGGATCATCCAGTTCTTGCCGCGCGTCCGGAACAGCACGAACCGCCCCGAGGAGCGCGCGCCGTGCAGGACGAACTTGACCTCGCGCTCCGACCACTTCTCCACGTCGTACGTGCCGGTGTCCCAGACGGTCATGGTGCCGCCGCCGTACTCGCCCCTGGGGATCTCGCCGTGGAAGGTGAGGTACTCCATCGGATGGTCCTCGGTGCGCACGGCCAGGTGGTTGGTGCCGGGGTCGGCGGGCAGGCCCTTGGGGACGGCCCAGGAGACGAGCACGCCGTCGCGTTCGAGGCGCAGGTCCCAGTGCAGCGACCGGGCGTGGTGCTCCTGGATGACGAACGCGTTGCCGCCGGTGGAGGGGGCGGGGACGGGGGTGTCGGGGACGGGCTCGGGGGTGCGGTTCGGGTCGCGCTTGCTCCGGTATTTCTCCAGTTTGTCGGGCACATGACCCGTACTACCCGCTGCCGCCGCCCCTGATCGCCGCCTCCGGGGGTGTGCCGGAAGTCCTCCGACCTGTCAGGGCGATCAGTCCAGCTCCAGCGCCTTGCGCAGCCACGACTCCACGCCCGCGACGTGCACGGTCGCCCAGGCGCGGGCGACGTCGGGCTGGCGGGCGGCGATGGCCTCGTAGATCGCGGTGTGCTGCTCGCGCGTCTTCTCCATCGCCCCCGCCTGCGTCAGGCCGCGCCAGATCCTGGCCCGGGTGGTCGGGCCGGACAGGCTCTCGATGAACGAGCACAGCACGCTGTTGCCCGAGCCCTGCGCGATCCGCAGGTGGAACTTCAGGTCGTTGGCGACCAGCTCCTCGATCGTCGGCTGCTCGGGCAGCGACTCCAGGATCACCCGCAGGTCCTCGACGTCGGCGTCGCTCATCTGCTCGGTGGCCATCGCGGTGGCGGCCGGCTCCAGGATCCTGCGCACCTCGAAGAACTGGATCACCGTGTCGTCGCGGTGCAGGTCGAGCACGAAGGACATGGTGTCGAGCAGCAGGCGCGGCTCCAGGCTGGTGACGTAGGTGCCGTCGCCCTGCCGCACGTCGAGCACGTTGATCAGCGACAACGCGCGCACGGCCTCGCGCAGCGAGTTGCGCGACAGCCCCAGCCGCTCGGCGAGGTCGGCCTCCTTGGGCAGCCGGTCGCCGGGGGCGAGCTCGCCGGAGAGGATCATCTGCTTGATCTTGTTGATGGCCGCGTCGGTGACCGCCACACTCTTCTCCCTAGACATCGGATGTCTAGGAGTCTAGAGCGTGGAAGCGGACCGGATCGACAGCCGCCAGGCGGCGCACCTGTCCCCGGGCCTCCAGGGCGCGCAGGTGGGCCGCCGCCTCGCCGGCCGCCATGCCTCTCAGCATGGGCGACAGCTCCTCCCACGGCCTGTTCCACGTCATCATCGCGGCGACCTCCCAGATGGTCAGCGGCCGCGGCCGCCGGGACAGGAGGGCGCGCAGCCGTTCGAGCTTCTCCTCGTGATGGTGGCGGATCTCGGCCGCGCGTGCCGCCACATCAGGAAATATCCACTCATGGGCGGGGAGGGCGTCCAGCGGGCCCAGGCCGCTCACGCGGTCCAGCGACTCCAGGAAGTCGCCCAGCGGATCGACGTCGTCGCGGTCGTAGGGATAGATCCCGATGTGCGGGGTGATCCCGGGCAGGACGTGGTCGCCGGTGAACAGCCGGTCGGCGTCCTCCAGGTGCAGGCAGATGTGCCCCGGCGTGTGCCCGGGGGTGTGCACGGCGCGCAGCTTGCGGCCCGGCAGGTCCACCAGGTCGCCGTCACGCAGCTCCCGGTCGGGCGGCGCGGGCGGGTCGGGCCGGGCGCCCATCGCCTGCCCGGCCTCGGCGGGGTCGGCGCCCGCCCGCCTGAGCATGTCGGCCTGGAAGTCGTCGTGGGCCTCGGCGGCGTACTCGGCCATGAGCCTGACCAGCGCCGCGTCGTGCTCGTGCATGGCGATCCAGGCGCCGGACGCCTCCTTGACGCGCCCGGCCAGGCCGGCGTGGTCGGGATGGAAATGGGTGACGACCACCCCGCGCACCGCGCTCACGTCGAGCCCGAGCGCCGCGAGGCCGCCGCTGAGCGCCTGCCACGCGTCGGGGTGGTTCCAGCCGGCGTCGACCAGGACGGGGCCTGCCGGGGACTCGACGGCGTAGACCAGCGTGTAGCCCAGCGGGTTGCCCGGTATCGGCACCGGCACGCTGCACACCCCGCCGCCGAGTTCCTGCGGCCGCTGCTCCGCGTACGGCCTGCGCCTGGTCTTCATACGGCCCCCCGAAGTGTTCTGATGGCGAAGACGGCGACCGGCTACCCGGTCAGCCGACGCGTTCGAGAATCGTCGCCGTGGCCAGCGCGCCGCCCGCGCACATCGTGACCAGCGCGGTGGCCGAGTCCGACCGTTCCAGCTCGTGCAGCGCGGTGGTGATCAGCCGCGCCCCCGTGGCGCCCACGGGATGGCCGAGCGCGATCGCCCCGCCGTTGACGTTGACCCGGTCGAGGTCCGGCTCGTGCACGCTCGCCCAGGACAGCACGACCGAGGCGAACGCCTCGTTGACCTCGAACCTGTCGAGATCGCCGATCGTCATCCCGGCCGTCTCCAGCACGCGGGCGGTGGCGTCGACGGGCCCGTCCAGGTGGTAGTACGGCTCGGCCCCGACCAGCGCCTGCGCCAGGATCCTGGCCCGGGGGCGCAGCCCGTGCCGCCGCGCCGCCTCCTCGCTCATGACCAGCACCGCCGCCGCGCCGTCGGAGATCTGCGAGGAGGTGCCGGCGGTGTGCAGCCCGCCCTCCACCACCGGCTTCAGCCGGGCCAGGCCCTCGGCGGTGGTCTCGCGCAACCCCTGGTCCCTGCGCACGTCGCCGACGGGGATGATCTCCCGCTCGAACCGCCCGTCCGCCCACGCCTTGCCGGCCAGTTGCTGCGAACGCGCGCCGAACCAGTCGAGCCGCTCGCGGGTCAGCCCGCGCCGCCGCGCGATCCGCTCGGCGGCGGTGAACTGGTCGGGCAGGTCGATGCTCCAGTCGTCGGGCCGGGGGCTGGCCGGCAGCACGTTGCTGCCCAGCGGCGCGCGGCTCATGACCTCGACGCCGCAGCCGATGCCGGTCTCGATCGCGCCCGCGGCGATCATCGCCGCCGCCAGGTGCACCGCCTGCTGCGAGGAGCCGCACTGGGCGTCGATCGTGGTGACGCCGGTCCGGTGGGGCAGCCCGGCGTAGAGCCACGCGTAGCGGCCGACGTGGCCGCCCTGCTCGCCGGCCTGGGTGACGCAGCCGGCGAAGACCTGCTCGACGAGCCCGGGATCGAGGCCGGCCCGCTCGACGAGGCCGTTCAGCGCCGTGGCCAGAACCTGTTGCGGCTTCAGCCCGGACAGCCAGCCCGCGCGCTTGCCGATGGGAGTGCGTACGGCCTCGACGATCACCGGTGTGCCCATAGCCGCCTCCAGAACGACGCTCTGGCGCGACTGTAACGCGTTCTACTTTGTTTCGGAACCCTCCCACTTCGCCGGCAGCTCGAACGCCTCGAACAGCGACTCCTCGAAGAACATCGCGACGTGGCCGATCCGGTCGCCGGAGAAGGCCAGCACCGCGATGGCGAACTGTGTGTAGACGTCGCCCCGGCGGAAGTAGAGCGCGAAGGCCGGCTGCCCGTTGGCCGCGATCGGCACCAGCTTGAGATCGCCCGGGGCCTTGGCGGGGCAGTGGATCTTGGTGAGGTCGACGATCGTCTGCGGGCCTTGGTACCAGCCCGTGTAGGGCGGCATCTCCCAGATCGCGTCCTCGGTGAACAACTCGACCAGGCTGTCGATGTCGTAGTTCTCGAACGCCGCGACGTACTGGTCGAGCTGGGCGCGCTGCTCGGCCGACAGCGGTTCCACCGGGTCGTCGAGACTCGGCGCGACCTCGTCGAGCTGGGCCCTGGCCCGCTGCAGGGCGCTGTTGACCGCGGCGGTGGAGGTGCCGACGGCCTCGGCCACCTCGGCGGCCTTCCACCTGAGCACGTCACGCAGGATCAGCACCGCGCGCTGCCGGGGCGGCAGGTGCTGCAGCGCGGCGATCAGCGCGAGCCGGATGCTCTCCCGCGAGGTCACGATCGCGGCCGGGTCGTCGCCGCCCGCGCCGCCTGCGCCGACCTTCGCGTCGGGCATCGGCTCCAGCCACGGCACCTCGGCGTCGAGCGCCAGCGGCGCGGTCGCCTCCAGGCTCGGCGCGCCCAGCCCGGTCGGCAGCGGGCGCTTGCCGCGGCTCTCCAGCGCGGTCAGGCAGGTGGTGGTGGCGATGCGGTAGAGCCAGGTGCGCAGCGAGGAGCGCCCCTCGAAGTTGTCATAGGCCCGCCAGGCGCGCAGATAGGTCTCCTGCACCTGGTCCTCGGCGTCGTGCACCGAGCCCATCATGCGGTAGCAGTGCGCCAGCAGCTCGCGGCGCATCGGATCAGCCAGCCGGAGGAAATCCTCGTTCGTCGGCTTGTCGGTCATGCCTCCTGTATAGCCGCACGCACCGACAGAACCGCAAAACCTTTACCTCGGCCCTTTTCCGCCGTCGCCGCGTCCCTTTCCCCCCGTTGCCGCGTCTCTGTCCCGCCGTCGCCGCGTCTCTGTCCCGCCGTCGTCACGTCTGTGTTCCTCCTTCCTGTACGGCTTCGCCACCTTGCCCGCCACCCGCCGCACTCCGGCTGAGGACCTTCCAGGAACACGCCCGCTGACCCTTCAGTGGTCGCCCGCCGCAACGCGCGCACTGTGGGCCGTCCGCGTGGCCGAGCGCTTCCCGACGGGGGACCGGCACCGCATACGCAGGAAGGGGCCGGCCTCAGTGAGAAGGACCAAACGGCCGGCGGGAGGGGCGGAAGACCGGGCGCCGGCGTGAGGAGCGGGCAGGAGGGGCGGGGGCGAAGAAGGCGGGAGGAATCAGATGTCGGAGAGGAGGCGGGAGAGGTCAGACGTCCTGGCCACCCCTGTCGGAGAGGAGGCGGGAGAGGTCAGATGTCGGAGAGGAGGCGGGTGGCGGCGGTTTCGATGCGGCGCTGGATCTGGTCGTAGGTGCGCCGCCCGCGCAGCATCTCCAGCAGTTCCTGGACCCACACGCTGGCCAGCGACCCGGCCAGGTCGAGCTGCTCCTCCGTGGCCTCCTCCAGCGTCAGCCCGCCCGCCGAGACGCGCAGCAGCAGCCCGGTGATGCGGTCGCCGAACGGGGTCTGGACCTCGGCCAGGATCAGCGACCTGATGAGCGCGTCGGCCAGCTCGGGCTCGCGCATGAGACCGCGGGTGGCCCGCATGAGCACGTCGACCGCGCGGCTGGCCGGGGTGGCGGCCCCGGGCGGCCGGCGCTCGATGCTGCTCTCCAGCAGGTCGATCTCCTCGCCGACCACGGCCACGACGAGGTCCATCTTGGAGGGAAAGTAGCGGTAGAGCGTGCCAAGCGCCACGCCCGCGCGCTCGGCCACCGTGCGCATCTGCATGGCCTCGACCCCGCCGCGCGAGGCCAGCGCCGCGGCGGCCTGGACGATGCGCTTGCGGCGTTGGTGCTGGCTGCGCGTACGGACGCTGTGCCCGCCCGGCGCGGGGTGGCTTTCCATGGTCCCCTCGGTTTCGCTGGGGGGCGATGCGATCGACGCCTGCGTGGTACGCATGAGAACACGTTATCTGATTTCTCGATAACGCGGCTTGTTACTCGCGAGTCACAAACCGGCCGTAAAGCCCCATGTCCAGGGCGTTACGCCGGTATATCCCCACATATCGGCACGATGACCGGCTGGACAATTATTAGAATCTGTTCTAGTTTGCGATTCGGTTTACCTAGCGCTTGCTGCACCTGATCCCCGCGCACGTTGGAGGAGCGATGACCGCCGACACGCTCGCCTCCCTGCTGCTCGACCGGGCAGGCGACGACCGGCCCGGGATCATGTTCGAGGACCGGACCTGGTCGTGGCGCGAGCACGTCGCCGCCTGCCGGGCCGCCGGGGCCTGGCTGTCGGGGCGCGGGCCGGGCACCCACGTCGGGGTGCTCAGCGAGAACGTTCCCGAGCTGCTCCTGCTCATCGGCGGCGCCGCCCTGGCCGGTCACGTGGTCGTCGCGCTGAACCCGACACGGTCGGTCGAGGAGCTGGTGCGGGACGCCCGGGCGACGGACGTGGCCCTCGTCCTGGCCGACGGTCCCTACCTGAACCTCGGGCGGGAGGTGGCCGGGTCCCTGAACGTCCCGGCGCTGCCCCTCACCGAATCCCTGCCCCCCGATCCACCGCCGCCGGCTGAGGTCGCCACGGGGGAGGTCGCCACGGGAGAGGCCGCCACGGGAGAGGCCGCCACGGGGGAGCGCGTCGCGGGGAAGGAGGGCGCGGGTGTTGGTGGCGTGGGGGCGGAGAGGGTCGCCGAGCCGGGTGGGCTGGTGATGCTGATCTTCACGTCCGGCACGTCCGGCAGGCCCCGCGCCGTCCGGATCACGCAGCGCAAGCTGGCCGTGCCCGGCGTGAGCCTGGCGGCGCTGCTCACCCCCGAGGACGTCGTCCACTGCTCGATGCCGCTGTTCCACTCCGGCGCCCTCATGGCCGCCTACGCCCCGGCCGTGGCCTCGGGGGCGGCGCTGGTGCTGCGGCGGCGCTTCTCGGCCTCGGGCCTGCTGCCCGACGTGAGACGGTACGGCTGCACGTACCTCCACTACGTCGGCAAGGCGCTCTCCTACGTCCTGGCCACCCCCGAGCGCCCGGACGACGCCGCCAACCCGCTGCGGATCGCCTTCGGGAACGAGGGCGGCGCGGTGGCCACGAAGAGGTTCGGGGAGCGGTTCGGCTGCCTGGTCATCGACGCCTTCGGCTCGACGGAGACCGCGATCTCGCTCACGCCCGACCCCTCGGGCCCGCCCGGCTGCCTGGGCCGCCTGCCGGAGGGCGTGCACATCCTCGACCCCTCGACCGGCAGGCCGTGCCCGCCGGCCCGGATCGAGGACGGCCGCCTGCTCAACCCGGACGAGGCCGTCGGCGAGCTGGTCAACACGGCCGGGCTCGGACTGTTCGAGGGCTACTACAACGACCCGGACGCCGACGCCGAGCGGGTCAGGAACGGCGCGTTCTGGTCCGGCGACCTGGCGTACAGGGACGCCGCCGGTCACGTCTTCTTCGCCGGCCGGGGCACCGAGCGGCTGCGCGTCGACGGCGAGAACCTGGCGGTGGCGCCCATCGAGGCGGCGTTGCGGGAGTTCGGCGGGGTGGTGGAGGCGGCGGTGTACCCGGTGCCCGATCCGGCGGCCGGCGATCGGGTCATGGCGGCGCTGGTGCTGGAGGGGGGCTTCGACGCGGCGGCCTTCGCGGGGTTCCTGGCCGGCCGCCGCGATCTGGGCGCCAAGTCCTTACCCCGCTATATCCGCCTTTGTCGGGAGTTGCCCATGACGCCCTCGCACAAGGTCATCAAGCGCGGGCTCGCCCGCCAGGCGTGGCGCACCGCCGACCCGGTCTGGTGGCGCGCCCCCGACGGGTTCCGCCTCCTGACCGAGGAGGACGTGAAGGGCATCGAGGAGGAGTTCGTACGGCACGGCAGGCAACACCTCTTGGAGACGTAGTGGACTTCAACCTGAACGAGATCCAGCAGGATCTGAAGAAGCTGGCCGCCGAGGTCCTCGCCAGGGAAGGCGGGGAGGAGCGGTTGTGGCAGGCCGGGCTGATGGGCGTGTGCGTGCCGGAGGAGGCGGGCGGCGCCGGGCTCGGGCCGGTGGAGCTGGCCGTGGTGCTGCGCGAGGTGGGCGCCCGGGCGGCCATGGTGCCCGCGCTGCCGACGCTGGCGGCCACGCTGATCCTGGCCCGCCACGGCACCCCGGAGCAGCAGCGGCGCGTCGCCGGCCGCCTCACGCTCGCCCTGCGCGAGCCCGGCCGTGACCTCGCCGACCCGCCCACCACCACGGCCCGCCCGCCCTCGCCCGCGGCGCAGGCCGCCCAAGAGGCGTGGCGGGTGAGCGGGCGGAAGGTGTCGGTGCCGTATCCGGGGCCGGAGACGCTGGTCACCGCGGACGAGGGGCTGTTCCTGGTGGCGTCGCCGGTCATGACGGCCGAGTTCACCTCGACGGGGGAGCCGGCCGCCACGGTCGTGCTCGACGACACGCCCGCCGAACGCGTGGCGGGCCCCGAGGCGGTCGCCGACGCGCGGCAGGTCTTCACGGCGGCGGTCGCGGCCCAGGCCAGTGGCGTGCTGGCCGGGGCGCTGGAGCTGACCACCGCGCACATCAGGCAGCGGCGGCAGTTCGGGCGGGCGCTGGCCGAGTTCCAGGCGGTGACGATGCAGATCGCCGACGTCTACATCGCCGGCCGGGCGCTGGACGTGGCCATGTGGTCGGGGGCCTGGCGGCTGGGCGAGGGGCTGCCGGCCGAGCAGGACCTGGCGCTGGCGGCGTACCACGCGGGTGAGGCGCTCAAGGCGCTGCACACCTGCCAGCACCTGCACGGCGGGCTCGGGCTCGACGTGACCTACCCGCTGCACCGCTACTTCGCCCAGGCCAAGCACCTGTCCCACCTGCTCGGCGGCGCCGACGCCCAGCTCGACCTGATCGGAGCGCGTCTCTGATGCTCATCGACCTGACCCCGGAGCAGCGCAGGCTCCGGGACGAACTGCGCGAGTACTTCGGGAGCTGCCTGTCGGCCGCCGATCGCGCCAAGATCGCCGAGGACCCGTTCGGCGAGGCGTACATGGAGCACTGCCGCCGCCTCGGACGGGACGGCAAGCTGGGGCTCGGCTGGCCCAAGGAGTACGGCGGAGGCGGCTACGGCCCCCTGGAGCAGCAGATCTTCGCCAACGAGATCGCCCGCGCCGGAGTGCCGTACCCCATCATCACGGTGCAGACCGTCGGGCCGACGCTCATGCAGTACGGCACCGAGGAGCAGAAGAAGGCGTTCCTGCCGCGCATCCTGGCCGGCGAGTGCCACTTCGCGATCGGCTACAGCGAGCCGGAGGCGGGCACCGACCTGGCCTCGCTGCGCACCACGGCGGTGCTCGACGGTGATCACTACGTCGTCAACGGCCAGAAGATCTTCACCAGCGGGGCCCACTACGCGCAGCACATCTGGCTGGCCGCGCGGACGAACCCCGAGGCCAGGAAGCACAAGGGCATCACCATGATGATCGTCGACACCGACGACCCCGGCTTCTCCTGGACCCCGATCGTCACCATGGACGGCCGCCACCACACCAACGCCACCTACTACTCCGACGTGCGCGTGCCGGTGAACAGGGTGGTCGGCGAGGTGGACCGGGGCTGGGACCTGATCGTCAACCAGCTCAACCACGAACGCGTCACGCTCGGCCCGGCGGGCAACCTGGGCCAGACCTACGACCGGTTCCACGCCTGGGCCACCCGCACGGGGCTGGACGCCGAGCCCGACGTGCGGCGGGCGCTGGCGCGGGTGTGGGCGGCCTTCCGGACGAACGAGCTGCTCAACTGGCAGGTGGCCGCCAACATGGACCTCGGCTGGCTGGGCGCGCCCGACGCCTCCGCCACCAAGATCTACGGCTCCGAGCGCATGCAGGAGGCCGGCAGGATCGTGGGGGACGTCCTGGCCAGGTACGGCGACCCGTCCGACCCTGAGACGGCCGAGTTCGTCGAGCGGCTGGACCACGGGGTGAAGGGGGCGGTCGTGCTGACGTTCGGCGGCGGGGTGAACGAGGTGCAGCGCGAGCTGATCGCCATGCTCGGCCTGAACCTGCCGAGGCCGCCGCGATGACCGGGAGCGCGAAGAACGCCGACGAGGAGCTGCGCGAGCTGGCGGCCAAGCAGGTGGCGCTGGGCGAGGTGCGCGGCGCTCCGGCCGCCGACCCCGTGAACGTCCCCATGATCAGGCACTGGCTGGCCGCCATGGGCGACGAGAACCCGGTCTATCTCGAACAGGGCCTGGCCCCGCCCACGATGGCCCAGGTGTGGACGATGCCGGGGCTGAGCCGGGGGCCGAAGGAGCGCTCGCCGGTGGACGACATGATGACCGCGCTCAACGGGCACGGCTACACGGGCGTGGTGGCCACGAACTGCGAGCAGACCTACCACCGGTACGTACGCGTCGGGGAGCTGCTCACCCCCGCCACCAGGTTCTCCGGCCTGGCGGGCCCGAAGCGGACGGCTCTCGGCGTCGGCTACTTCGCCACGTGGCACATCACCTGGTACAGCGGGGACGACGAGCCGGTCGCCGAGATGATGTTCCGTGTCCTGAAATTTCGCCCACCACAAAAGACAGAGCCGCAGGAGCAGGCGGCGGAGCTGCCGCCGTACCCCCTGCAGCCCGCCGTCAACCAGGACACCGCGTTCTTCTGGGACGGCGCCGGCCAGGGCGAGCTGCGCATCCAGTCCTGCGCCGACTGCGGCGAGCTGCGCCACCCGCCCGGCCCGCTCTGCCCCCGCTGCCGCTCGGCCGAGCGCACCCACCGGGTCGCGAGCGGCACGGGCACCCTGTTCAGCTACGTCGTGCACCACCACCCGCCCGTGCCGGGGCGGGAGACGCCGTTCGTGGTGGGGGTGGTGGAACTGCCGGAAGGCGTACGGATCGTGGGCAACGTCGTGGACTGCCCCATCGAGGAAGTGAGGATCGGCATGCCGCTGCGCGTGACCTACCGCCGGATGGACGACCGGCTCGTGCTGCCCATGTGGGCCCCGGAGGGGCGATGATCGGCGCCGCGCTGCCCGAGCTGTCCATCGACCTCACGCCCACCCTGGTCATCTCCACGGCCCTGGCCACCATGGACCACACCCCCGTGCACCACGACACCGCGCTCGCCCGCGCCCAGGGCTCCAAGGACATCTTCCTCAACATCCTGACCACGATGGGCCTGGTCGAGCGCTACGTCACCGACTGGGCGGGCCCCCGCGCCGTCATCAGGGGCATCGACGTCAGGCTCGGCGTGCCCGCGTACGCGGGCGACCGCCTCACCTTCAGCGGCACCGTCGTGTCCGACGCCGGCGACCTGCTCAAGGTCGAGGTGCGCGGCAGGGTGAGCCTGGGCGACCACGCCACCGGCACCGTCACGCTGGAGGGCCGATGAAGGGGAAGACGGCGGTCGCGGGCATCGGGGCCACCGAGTTCAGCAAGCGGTCGGGCCGCTCGGAGCTGCGGCTGGCGGCCGAGGCCGTGCTGGCGGCGCTGGACGACGCGGGCCTGTCGCCCGCCGACGTGGACGGCCTGGTCACCTACACCCAGGACACCAACCAGGAGATCGCCGTGGCCAGGGAGACCGGCATCGGCGAGCTGACCTTCTTCTCCCGCGTCGAGTACGGCGGCGGCGCGGCCTGCGGCACCGTCGCGCACGCCGCCATGGCCGTGGCCACCGGCGCGGCCCGCACGGTCGTCTGCTACCGGGCCTTCAACGAGCGTTCCGGCCACCGCTTCGGCCGGCCGAACGCGGACCTGACCGGCCGGCCCACCTCCCAGGGCCTGGAGATGAGCTGGCACGTGCCGTACGGGCTGATGACGCCGGCCGCCTGGGTGGCCATGTTCGCCCGCCGCTACATGCATGTCCACGGCGCGACCTCCGAGGACTTCGGCCGGGTGGCGGTGGCGATGCGCAGGCACGCGGCCACCAACCCGGCCGCCTGGTTCCACGGCCGGCCCATCACGCTGGCGGAGCACCAGGCGTCCCGGTGGATCGTGGAGCCGCTGCACCTGCTCGACTGCTGCCAGGAGAGCGACGGCGCGGTGGCCCTGGTCGTGACCTCCGCCGAACGCGCCCGCGACCTGCGCCGGTCCCCGGCGCTGATCTCCGCAGCGGCCCAGGGCGCCGGGGCCGGGCAGATGATGATGACCAGCTACTACCGCGACGACCTGACCGGCCTGCCGGAGATGTCCGTCGTCGGCCGCCGGCTCTGGGAGCTCTCCGGCCTCACGCCCGCGGACATCCAGACGGCCATCCTGTACGACCACTTCACCCCGTTCGTCCTGACCCAGCTCGAAGAGCTCGGCTTCTGCGGGCGCGGCGAGGCTCCGGGCTTCCTCGCGGACGGGGGCATCGAGCTGGACGGCCGCCTTCCGGTCAACCCGCACGGGGGGCAGCTCGGGGAGGCGTACATCCACGGCATGAACGGCATCGCCGAGGCCGTCCGCCAGATCAGGGGCACCGCCGCCAACCAGCTCCCCGGCGTCGAGAACGTCCTCGTGACGGCCGGAACCGGCGTGCCCACCAGCGGCCTGATCCTGTCGGCGAGCTGACGCCGGCGCCCGAACCGAGACGGGTCCGCCGGAAGGGGGTCACGGGTCCACGAAGATCGGCATGGAGAAGAACACGATCATCGCGATCGCCACGCAGAGCAGGAACCCGGCCACCTCCCAGACCCAGTCGTGGTGGCGGTCCTTGCGGCGCTTGGTCTTCTTCGGAGGGCGCGCGGACTCGGGGCGGCGCTTGGGAGCGGGACGGGCCCGCACCGGCCGCGGCGCCAGCACTGAGGACGCGGCAGAGCCGGCCACCCTGTCCCGGAACCCGTCGCCGGCCTCGCCCTTCCGCGCCTCCTTCGGGCCCTTGCGCGGCTCCGGCCGGTCCCGGTGTGACTCCTTCGGGTTCTCGCGTCGCTCGGGGAGCCGGTAGACGGGCTCGGCGGCCGGCTTCTCGCGCGGCTGGAACAGCGGGGCCGCCGGAGCGCGAACCGGCTCCTCCGCCCGCGACGGCCGCCGCGACCCGGCCCCCGCCTCCCGCCGCGGCTCAGACCGGATCTCGGGCCGGGTCTCCCGGAGGAACTCCTCCGGGGCCGGCTGGGGATCGAGTGGCGGCAGGCGCCGCCCGTCCCCTCCCTCCGCCGCCCGCCCCGGCGGGGGGAGGGGACGGGCGGGCCCCTTGTGGACGAGCACGTCACCCGTCATGTACGGATCGGGCGCGTCCTTCGGCAGGATCACGTCGCCCGTCGCGAACGGCTCGGCCGCCGTCGGCTCCGGCGCCGCCATGAAGAACGGCCGCTCCCGGGGCGCCTCCCCCAGCGGGTCACGGAGCGGCACTCCCGGATCGCGGAGCGGCACGCGCGGATCGCGGAGCGGCAGGCCAGGGTCGCGAGCCGGCAGGCCGGACTGCCAGGCAGGTCGCGCCGCGTCGTGCAGCGGCAGGCCCGGGTCCAGGATGTCGCGGGGCGGCGGCATCCCGTCGCGCAGCTTCGGCATCGGGGCCGTGGTCGCCTCGTGCTCGGCCACCCGGCCGGACGAGGGCGGCGTCAGCAGCTCGGTGGGGAAGATGACGGTGCTGGTCGCCGGATCGGCCTCGGCCAGCGGCTGCGGCCACACCGGCGGGCTGGGCCAGCGCGGCTTGACGAACAGCGGCGCGGGCGCGGCCGTACGGGAGCCGGCGAAGTGGATGCGCAGCGCCCCGGGCGGCTGCGGCCACGGCAGCCGGCCGAGGACGTCACGCAGCGGCGCCACCCCCAGCGCGCCGTAGACGTCGGCCACCGGCTTGGGCACGCGGATGCCGGTCGAGGCCAGCGCCGCCCCCAGCGACTGCCTGAACCGGTGCCCCGCCCCCACCGCCAGCTCCTCCGCGGTGTCGGGCGCGACGTCGAGCACCCACGCCAGCTCGGCCTTGCTCAGCCCGCACACGGCGCACAGCACCAGCACCTCGCGCTGGTGGGGCCGCAGCTCGCGCAGGGAGCGCTCGACGAGCGCGGTGGCGGGGTCGATGAGCGGATCGACGGCGGGCGGCGCGTAGACGACGTCGCGCCGGTGGATCTCGCGGCGGGCGAAGGCGTAGAGCGCGGCGCGCGGCGGCGCGGTGGCCGCCGGGACGCCGCCGAGCACGGCCACCAGCACGTCGGACGCCGAGCCGAGGTCGCCGAGCTGGTCGGCGCAGTACGCGAACAACCCGGCGGCGTGGAGGTCGTAGAGCTCTGCGATCAGTTCGGCGCGCTGGCGCTGATCGGTGAGCGGCTGAGACACGGGCCGATCCTCTTGCTGGGTGCGGACGCTGAGGGGTGAGGGGCGCGTCAGGAGTTCGTGGGCTGATGCGTCAGGAATTGTGAGGGTAATCATGCCAACACCGCGTGGTCCGGCGCACTACCAGATCCAGATTTGGTGTGAATCTCCCTGGTCAAGTGAAGCGTTTAAGGGATGCCCGAGGGGACAAAGGGGTTTCTGCCGCCGTAGTCTGTGGGGTCAAGAGAGATCATGCGGTGGTCGTGGCAGGGGGCTGCGGCCCTGCCACCGAAGCCCGAAGCGAGAGATCGCGCGTGATCACATTCGAGTCTGTCACCAAACGTTATCCGGACGGGACCGTCGCCGTTGACCGCCTCAGCCTCGAGGCGCCCACCGGCGAGATCACCGTGCTCGTGGGGCCGTCCGGCTGCGGGAAGACGACCTCCCTGCGGATGATCAACCGGATGATCGACGCCACGGAGGGCCGCATCCTGCTCGACGGCGAGCCGGTGCAGGGCATCGACCCGCCGACGCTGCGGCGCGGCATCGGATACGTCATCCAGCAGGCCGGGCTCTTCCCCCACAGAAAGATCGTCGACAACGTCGCGACCGTCCCCTACCTGCTCGGCTGGGACCGCAAGAAGGCCCGGGGCAGGGCGATGGAGCTGCTGGAGCGCGTCGGGCTGGACCCGGCGCTGGCCCGGCGCTACCCCTTCCAGCTCTCGGGCGGGCAGCAGCAGCGGGTGGGCGTGGCCAGGGCGCTGGCCGCCGACCCGCCCGTGCTGCTGATGGACGAGCCGTTCAGCGCCGTCGACCCCATCGTGCGCACCAACCTCCAGGACGAGCTGCTGCGGCTGCAGAGCGAGCTGAACAAGACGATCGTGTTCGTCACCCACGACATCGACGAGGCCATCAAGCTCGGCGACCGCGTCGCGGTGCTGCGCGTGGGCGGCACGCTGGCCCAGGTCGCCGACCCCAAGACGCTGCTGTCGGAGCCGGCCGACGACTTCGTGCGCGAGTTCCTCGGGCACGACCGGGGCATCAGGCGGCTGCAGTTCGTCTCCACGGAGGCGCTGCGGCTGCGCACTGACCTGACCGTGCCCGAGGGCGGCGCCGGGGGCGCGTCCGGCGAGCCGTGGCTGCTGGTCGTGACCGGCGACGGCCGGCCCGTGGGCTGGCGCTCGGGGGAGCGGCCGGGCGAGCTGGAGCCGTACGGGACGTTCGTGCACGGGCGCGACAGCATGCGCACGGCCCTCGACGCGGCGCTGTTGTCGCCGTCGGGCTGCGCGGTGGCCGTGGACGAGGAGGGCAGGGTCGTCGGCGTGGCCACCAGGCGGGCACTGGACGAGGCGCTGGCGGAGGCGGCAGATGGGTGATGGTCCCCCCTCCATCTGGGAGTGGATCGGGCGCAACTGGGACACCGGCCGGGTCGACAGCATCAAGAGCCTGCTCACCGACCACCTCACCATGTCGTTCGTGCCCATCCTGCTCGCGCTGCTCGTGGCGCTGCCGCTGGGCCTGGCCTGCGTGCGCTGGCGCTGGCTCTACCAGCCCACCTCGGGCCTGATGAACGTCGTCTACGCGCTCCCGTCGCTGCCGGTCTTCATGCTGCTGATCTCGGTGACCGGGCTGTCGCAGGCCACGGTGATCATCCCGCTGACCTTCTACGGCATGGCGGTGCTGATCCCGGCCGTGGTGGACGGGCTGAACTCGGTGCCCGACCACGTGCGCCAGTCGGCCGTGGCGATGGGCTTCACCCCGCTGCGCCGGCTGCTGCTGGTGGAGCTGCCGATCGCGGCGCCGGTGGTGCTGGCCGGGCTGCGGGTCGTGGCGGTCTCCAGCATCAGCCTGGTCAGCGTGGGCGCGCTGATCGGGCAGGGCGGGCTCGGCGGGCTGTTCACCCGGGCCTACCAGAACCCGTTCCTGCCCCCGGTGATCGTCGGCATCGTGCTCATCGTGGCGCTGGCGCTGATCGCCGACGGCCTGCTGGTCCTGGCGCAGCGGCTGCTCACCCCCTGGGTGCGGGCGCGGAAGGGGGCGGCGGCGTGAACTGGCTGCTGTCGTTCTTCGGCTGGCTCGGGGAGTTCTTCGGCGACGCGGACAACTGGACGGGCTCCGGCGGCATCCCCGCGCGGCTGCTGGAGCACCTGCAGTTCTCGGCGCTGGCGCTGGTGCTGGCCATGCTGATCGCCGTGCCGCTGGGCCTGCTCATCGGGCACACCGGCCGGGGAGAGGTGATCGTCGTCGTGTCGGCGAACCTGGCCAGGGCGCTGCCCACGCTGGGGCTGCTGGTGATGTTCGTGCTGCTGCTCGGCGCGTCCTCGATCTGGCCGGTGATCATTCCGCTGGTGCTGCTGTCGGTGCCGCCGATCCTGGTCAACACCTTCGAGGGGATCAGAGGGGTCGATCCCGAGCTGCGCGACGCGGCGTACGGGATGGGGCTGCGCGGCGGCCAGGTGCTCGGCCGGGTGCTGGTGCCGGTGGCGCTGCCGCTGATCCTGCTCGGCTGCCGCCTGTCGGCCATCCAGGTCGTGGCCACCACCACGGTCGCCGCCTACACCGGGCTGGGCGGTCTGGGGCGATATGTCATAGACGGTTACGCGACCAAGGATTACGCGAGCGTTGTCGGGGGTTCAGTACTGATTGTGCTGTTCGCGCTCGTGGTGCAGGTCCTGTTCGCCCTCCTCCAGAGGGTGACGGTCTCTCCGGGAGTGAGCCGGCGACTGAAGGTCCGATAATCTCCTGTATTACCTCCCGGTTAGAAGGGAAAAGCGACATGAGACGCACGTACGGCATCACGGGGGTGCTGCTCTCGGCGATGCTCGCACTGGCCGCCTGTGGCGGCGGCGGTGGGAGCACCGGGGGCAACCCGCTCGACACCACGAGCGCCGCCCCCACCGGCTCGGCCTCCGGAGCGGCGGGCGGCAAGGCCGTCATCGGCTCCTTCGACTTCGACGAGAGCGTGCTGCTCGCCTCGATCTACGCCCAGGCGCTGGAGGCCAAGGGCGTGCAGGTGGAGGAGAAGCCGCGCATCGGCAGCCGCGAGGCCGTCTATGACCAGGTCAAGAGCGGCGGCCTGACCATCGTGCCGGAGTACAACGGCAACCTGCTGGCCTTCATCGACAAGACGGCCACCGCCGCGACCACCGAGGAGGTCAACGCGGCGCTGAAGGAGAAGCTGCCGGCCGAGCTGGAGGTGCTCGACTCCTCGCCCGCCGAGGACAAGGACACCCTGTCCATCACCAAGGACACCCAGGCCAAGCAGTCGCTGAACACCATGGAGGACCTGGCGAAGGTCTCCAAGGACATGGTCGTCGGCGGGCCGCCGGAGTTCAAGAGCCGCTGGGAGGCGCGCTTCAAGGAGGTCTACGGCCTGGAGTTCAAGGAGTGGAAGCCCACCGGGCCGACCACGTCCGACGCGATCAAGGAAGGCTCGATCCAGGTCGGCAACGTCTTCTCCACCGACCCCAAGATGACGGCCAACAACCTGGTGCCCCTCCAGGACACCAAGAACATCTTCCCCGCCCAGAACGTCACCCCGCTGCTGCACAAGGCCTCCGCCACCGAGCCGATCAGGACGACCCTGAACGGCATCTCGGCGAAGCTGACGACCGAGTCCCTCCTGCAGATGATGCAGAAGATCTCCGTCAACAAGGACGAGCCCGCGACCGTGGCCAAGGAATGGCTGACCACCAACGGCCTCGGCTGAGCCCGCGACCGCCGCACCGGGCCCTCTCGCCGGAGGGGGCCCTGCGGTGAGCGAGCTGTTCACGGAGGCGATGGCGCAGCTCGCGGCCGGGGTGGCGGTCGTGACCACCCGGGACGGGCGCGACGACCTGGGCGTCACGGTGTCGGCGCTGATGTCCGTCTCCCTGGAGCCCCCGCTGGTGCTGGTCAGCCTGGCCAGCGGCGGCTACCTCGCCGAGGTGCTGCTCCGCCGCGACCGCTGGGCGGCCTCCCTGCTGTCGTCGGGGCAGGCGGCCATCGCCAGCCGCTTCGCCACCCCGGGCCGGCCCAGCGCCCGCCACCTGGTGGCCGGCGCGCCGCACCACCGCGGGCCGCACACCGAGGCGCTGGTCGTCGAGGGCGGCGTGGCCGCGATCGAGGCCGAGACCACCCAGGTGGTCCCGGCCGGGGATCACACGCTCTTCATCGCCGCCGTCCTGGCCGTCGACTACGTCGACTCCGCCCGGCAGCCCCTGGTACGCCTGCGGGGCCGCTACCGCTCGACCGCGACCTCCTGACCGGCGGCCTGACGGTGCCGTTCTGACGGTGTTGTTCTGACGGTGTTGTTCTGACGGTGTTGTTCTGACGATGGCGTCCTTACCGGTGGCGTTTGTCCGCGCTAGCGGATCACGTACCAGGAGGGCAGGATCAGCGGGCCGGCGGCGGGCAGGCCCAGCTCGGCCGACAGGCGGGCGAGCGGCCCCCACGCGTCCAGGCGGACCCTGGCCAGGGCCGCCGACTTGTCCTCGCTCGACTCGGGGCCGCGCAGGCGTTCGAGCGGGTTGAGCCGCGGATAGCTGCGCACCGGCGCGTCGTCCGCCAGCCCCGCCCGCTTCCTGGCCAGGGCCAGCGCGTCCTCCAGGCCGCCCAGCTCGTCCACCAGCCCGCTCGCGTGGGCGTCGGCGCCGGTCCAGACCCGGCCGCGGGCCAGCTCGTGGGCGCGCTCGCGGGTCAGGTCGCGGCTCTTGGCCACCTTGCCCACGAAGTCGTCGTAGATGCGGTCGAGCCAGGCGTTCACCCGCTCCCACTGCTCGGGGGAGAAGCCGCGGGAGGTGGAGAACATGCCGGCGTTGGCGCCCTGCGCCACCATCTCCGTGTTGACGCCGATCTTCTCCATCAGCTCGGCGAGGACGGCCTTGCCGCCGTACACGCCGATCGAGCCCGTCAGCGTGCCCGGCTGGGCCACGATCACGTCGGCGGCCATCGAGACGAAGTAGCCGCCGGAGGCCGCCACGTCGCCCATCGAGACGATCACCGGCTTGACCTTGCGCGTCAGCGTCACCTCGCGCCAGACCGTGTCGCTGGCCACGTAGGAGCCGCCGGGGCTGTCCACGCGGAACACCACGGCCTTGACGTGATCGTCGCGCCGGGCGGCGCGCAGCGCGGCGCTGATCGTGTCGGAGCCCATCGCGCCGCCCCCGCCGAGCGGGCTGCGGCCGCTGCGGCCCGACCTGATCATCCCGATGCCGTGGACCAGCGCGATCCCGTCGGCCGCCGGCTGCGGCAGCTTGCGCACGGCCGCGCCCTTGGCGTAGCGGGCGACGTACAGCAGGTGCGCCTCCTCGCCCGCGGCGCGCTTGACCTCGTCGTAGACCTCGTCGCGGTAGGCCAGCCCGTCGACCAGGCCCGCCTCCAGCGCCTCGGGGCCGGTGAACGGCCCGCGGTCGATCAGCTCGCGCACCTTGCCCGGGTCGAGGCGGCGGCCGTCGGCGATGCCGGCCGAGATCGTCTCGGTGACCGACTCCACGATGCGGGACATGGACTCGCGGTGCGGGTCGGTCATGTGGTCCTGGGTGAACATGTTGGCCGCGGTCTTGTACTCGTGGCGCTGGCCCAGCTCGTAGCCGACGCCCAGCTTGCCCAGCGCGCCCTTGACGAACCGCTGCTCCATCGCCACGCCCGTCAGCCCGACGTCGCCGCTGGGCTGCAGGTAGACCCGCTCGAAGGCGGTGGCCAGGTAGTAGGGCACGGTGCCGCCGCTGAACTCGCCGAACGTCTCGGCGAAAGCCACGGTCAGCTTGCCCGAGGCCCGGAAGTGGATCACCGCCTGGCGCAGCTCCTGCACCATGCCCAGCCCCAGCGGCTGGCCGCCGACCTTCACGATCAGCGCCTTGACCCGGGAGTCCTGCCGCGCCCGCTTGAGCCCGGACAGCACGTCGGCCAGGCGCGACTTGCGCATGGACAGCACCGCGGCGAGCGGGTCCGCCGGCGGGCCCTCGGTAAGCCCCTCTGTGAGATCGAGCTCCAGGACCAGCGGGGCCGTACGCCGCTGGCGGAACTTGTCGACGGTATCGAAGATCGCCTTGCCTGCGTCCATAGAAGCCACCCTAAGCGACACAATTCGAAATGAGCTCGGCATCGAGGAGCTGTACGCGTGAGGCGGCCGGCGTTCGCCGGTGGTCGTCAGAGGGTGACCACGACCTTGCCGGGGGCGTGGCCCTCCTCCTGATACCTGACCGCGGCCGGCAGCTCCTCGAACGGATAGACGCGGTCGATGACCGGGCGGACCCGGCCGGCCTCGATGAGCGCCGACAGCTCCAGGAGGTTGCGCCGGGTCTCCTTGCTGCCCACCACCTCGGCCACGACCGCCTTCTGCGAGGTGAACAGCGACCTCAGGACCGCCGTGAAGACGATGCCGGCCGGCTGCACCCACCGTCCCGCCGCGCCGCCCACCATCACGCAGACGCCCTTGCGGGTGAGCACCTTGCGGCACTCGCCGAACGAGCGGCGGCCGGCGTTGTAGACGATCACGTCGTACGGCTCCCCGCCGTCCCTGACGAAGTCCTGCTCGCGGTAGTCGATGACCTCGTCCGCGCCCAGCGAGCGCACCAGGTCCACGTTCCCCGTGCTGCACACCCCGGTGACGTGCGCCCCGTACGCCTTGGCGAGCTGCACCGCGAACGTCCCCACGCCGCCGGAGGCGCCGTTGACCAGCACCCGCTGCCCCGGCCCGACCCTGCCCCGGTCGCGCACGGCGAGCAGGGCCGTGCCGGCCGCCAGCGGCACCGCCGCCGCCTCCTCGAACGACAGGCTCGCGGGCTTCGGCGCCAGCTCGCTCACCGGCACGCAGGCGTACTCGCCGAACCCGCCGCCGTTCGGCGGCATCCCGTAGACGAGATCGCCCGGCCCGAACTCCGTCACGCCCGGGCCGGCCTCCGCGACCTCCCCGGCCACGTCCGCGCCGAGGATCGAGATCGCCGGCCCGCGCAGCGCCGGGCCGCCGGGCATCAGCCGGGCGATGTACGGCTCGCCGCGCATGTAGTGCCAGTCCCAGGGCTGGACGGAGGTGGCGCGCACCCGCACCAGCACCTCGCCGGGACCGGGGGACGGCCGGTCCACCTGCCTGAGCTCCAGGGCGTCGGGGGAGCCGTACGCGTGCAGGACGAACGCCTTCATCTTCGTCGCCGTCAGGTTCATCGCCTTCTCCTTCGTGTGCGTCGATGGCCCTCAGTGTGAGAGGGCGCGAAGGGCGGCGTAACAGCCGAAAGTACGACGACTCCGCTGGCCGATCGGCTCGGTTCGGCCGGGCCCGGCGGCCGATGAAGGGAGAGGGGCCCTGCCCGCACCATCGGGGACATGCGGACCACTTCCCTGGCCGGCCGGCTCATCCCCGCCGGGCTGATCACTCTGAGCTTCGTCCCCCTGCTCGCGGGCGCCGTCCGCCTGACCGAGTTCGCGGGCGGCGTGGCCGACGACCGGCACACCGCCTCGGCGCTCCCCCTGACGGTGCACATCGTCACCGTCACCCTCTACAGCCTGGCCGGGGCGTTCCAGTTCGCGCCCGGGTTCCGGCGGCGCCGGCCCCGATGGCACCGCGCGGCCGGGCGGGCGCTGGTCGGGGCCGGCATGGTGGCGGCGCTGTCGGGGGTGTGGCTGACCCTGTTCTCCGTCCTGCCGCCCGGGGACGCGGGGTTGCCGGCCGTGTTCCGGGTGGTGTTCGGGACGGGCATGTTCGCCTCCCTCGCCCTCGGCCTGGCCGCCGCCCGCCGCCGCGACCTCCGCCGGCACCGCGCCTGGATGATGCGGGCGTACGCGGTCGGGCTCGGGGCGGGGACGCAGGCGTTCACCCAGGGGGCGTGGATCGCGGCCGCCGGCCCGCCGGACGACCTCACCCGGGCCTGGCTCCTCGGGGCGGCCTGGCTGATCAACCTGGCGGTGGCCGAACGGCTTATTCGCCGCCGCCCCCGTGCCCCGCGCCGCTCCCGGGTTCGGAGGCGACGGTCAGAGCCTGACGCGGCGGGTCTCGTACGCCCACATGGCGATCTCGACCCTGTTGCGGACCCCGAGCTTGGTCATCAGGCTCGCGACGTGACTCTTCACCGTGCTCAGTGAGATGTGCAGCTCGGCGGCGATCTCGCTGTTCGTGCGGCCGCGCGCCACCGTCAGCAGGATCTGCTCCTCCCGGTCCGTGAGCGCCTCGATCGGCTGCGCCCCCGGCCGCGCCGGGCCCGTGCCGGCGAACGCGGACAGCAGGCGGGCGGTGATGCTCGGAGCGATCAGCGCGTCACCGCGCGCGGCGGCGTGCATCGCCTGGGCGAGCAGCGCCGGGCCCGCGTCCTTGAGCAGGAACCCGCGCGCGCCCGCCCGGAGCGCGGCGTAGACGTACTCGTCCAGGTCGAACGTGGTGATGACGACGACCGCGATCGGGTCGGCCACGTCGGGCCCCGCCAGGCGGGCGGTCGCCTCGATGCCGTCGCAGCGGGGCATCCGGATGTCGAACAGGCACACGTCGGGACGCAGCCGGCGCGCCAGCTCCACCGCCCGCAGACCGTCGCCCGCCTCGGCCACCACCTCGATGCCGGGCTGCGCGTCGAGGATCATGCGCAACCCGGTGCGGGCGATCTCCTGGTCATCGGCGACGATGACCCGGATCGGCTCATCGGCGGCTTCAACGGTCATGCCGCGACTCTCCGAAGTCATGTCGGCGGCCTTCGCGGTCGTGTCGTGGCTCCTGGGGTCATGTCACGGCTCCCGTGGTCATGTCGCGGCCCCCGTCCGGGGCAGCACGGCGGTCACGGTCCAGCCGCGGCCGGGGTTGGGGCCGGCCTCGCAGGTGCCGCCGAGCAGGTCGGCCCGTTCGATCATGCCGAGCAGCCCGTACCCGTGCGGCACCACCGGACGGCCCGCGGTGCTGTCACCGTCGTCGCTCACCCGCAGCCGCACGGCGGTGTCGTCGGCCGCCACGCGGACCTCGATCCTGGTGGCGTGCCGGGCGTGCCGCCGGGCGTTGGTCACCGACTCCTGGGCGATGCGGTAGACGGCGGCCCCCACCGAGGCCGGGACACCGTCGAGATCGCCGTCGATCAGCACCTCCACCGCCGGCCCCACCCGCGACCGGCCGGCGAGCCGCTCAAGGTCGGCGAGGTGCGGGTTCGGGGCCAGCTCCGGCGGCTCGGACTCCTCGCCCCGGCGCAGGACGCGCACCATCGTGCGCATCTCGGCGAGCGTACGGGACGCCTCGGCCTCGATCACGCGCAGCGCGTCCACGGCGGCGTCCGGGTTGGCGGCGGCGGTCGCGATGCCCGCCTGGGCCCTGATCGCCATCGCCGAGACGTGGTGGGCGACGGTGTCGTGCAGGTCGCGGGCGAGCTGCTCCCGTTCGAGCAGCTTGACCTGGTCGAGCTCGCGCATCCTGGCCCTGGCCCGGTACCGGAACGCGCCGCCCAGCGCGATCGCCGCCAGCACGACGGCGAACGCCCCGACGACGTCACCGGGCAGCACGAGATGCCCCGCCCCGGCCGAGGCCAGGATCGCGGCGGCGATGAGCCCGGCCCCGGCGGCGACCTCACGCCCCGACCCCCACCGGGACAGCGCGTACAGCAGGATCAGCAGGTAGGCCATCGTGCCCAGCTCGGCCGGGTCGGCGCCGGTGACGAGCTGGATCAGGCCGGCGACGACGACGGGGACGGCGAGGGCGAGCAGCGGTCTCGTACGACGCCATAACAGCGTGGGCGTCATCACCAGCGCGACGATCACCGACAGCGGCCGCCACTGCAGGTCCGTACGCAGGACGCCTTCCAGCACGATGGCCGGGACGAGCACCCCGACGACCACCCAGTCACGCCACACCCGGCGAGGGGGACGGGGCGGCCGGGGCTCGTCCCACACCGACCGAAGAAGGCCCTGCACGCCGCCATCGTACGAGAGCAGACCCTTCCCGGCCGAGCCCCCGGCACCCCGGATCCTGACCGGAAGCACCACTCGAACCCGATGCGCCAGAACGCGGAACAGAGCCGGCGAGGTCAGGCGGCGCGGGCCGGACGCCTGAGCCGACGCGTTTGTTGCTCGCGGCGGAGTTCCTGCGCCAAATTGCCGTGCAATTCATCCAGGGTGGCGCCACAGCGGACGTTGGACAGCCCGGAACCGTGGGGCACCAGGATGACGCGGTACGCGATGTAACCGCCACCGGCGCCCGCCATGATCTCCCAGCCGGGAAATCGGTCGTCTGCCGTCACGACACCCGCCAACCGCGTATGAGGCCGTGAATGTGAATGGCCGCTTCCTCATGCGAGCCGATCGAGAAGGTGACGTCCTCGGCATGGCCGATCGTAGGCCGCACGACGTAGGCGCGTTCCCCGGCGACCTCCAGGACCAGGATCTGCGCCCGCAGGTCGCCCTGCTCTCCTCGCACCTCCAGCGTGGGAGGCTCGTGGTGAAGGTGGGCGGGATTTCCCGGTCGCATATTCAGGCGGATTACTTTGATGATGGTGGCGGAGACGTTCAGCGACGAAAGGGCGATGTGGAGCCGGTTCAGGGCGTTCGTGTCCTGCTCTTCGCGGCGGGCTGGGAGGTATTCTCTGGCTGGCACTTTTCTTTTCCTCTGTTGACGTCCGGTGCGGGTAGGGATGTCCAGATTTGTCAGACGGGAACTTCCGAAGACTTTCTCGTTGGGTATTTCAAGCGTGCTCGTGCCGGGCTATTTTCTGTACGGAACTGCGGTAACACCCTCACGCAATCCTGCGGTGGCCGTGTTGTGGCCGTTCGCAACTCCTGTTTTCTCGCGCCGAACGGAGGCGACATGTCGACGGAGACGGTGACCCAGCCGGAAGAGCCCCCGGAATTGGTGTTCGGGCGCGAGCTTCGCCGGCTGCGTCTGGCCCGGGGCTGGACGCTCGACGTGCTCGGGGCCAGGGTCGGATACTCGGGGACGATGGTCGGGTACTTCGAGCTCGCGAAGCGTCCCGTACCGGAGGCGTTCGTCGCGACCGCCGAAGAGGCTTTGGGGCTCCAGGGGGAGCTGGCAGTGCTCTGGAAAGAGATCAACCCGAAGCACACGCCGAAGTGGTTCAGGCAGTGGCCGAAGATCGAGAAGGCGGCCCTGGCCATCCGGACGTGGGAGCCTCTTGTGATGCCTGGCCTGCTGCAGACCGAGGCGTACGCCCGCTCGCTGCTGAGCGCCGAGCCCGGCGCGACGGCCGAGCAGGTGGAGGAGATGGTGCGGGCGAGGTTGGAGAGGCAGTCCCTCTTCGAGGGAGCGACGCCGCCGATGTATGCGGCGGTCATCGACGAAGGGGTTCTGCGCCGGCCGATCGGCGGCGGCAAGGTGATGCGCGAGCAGCTCGAACGGCTGCTGGTCCTGGCGGCTCATCCGAAGTTCGTCATCCAGGTCGTCCCTGTCGGCGTGGGGGCGACTCCTGGCCTGCTCGGCGGCTTCGCCATCGCACAGCTTCCGCATGGGCATGACACGGCTTACCTGGAGTCAGCTTCACATGGTCAGGTGACCGATCGTGTGGAGGAGGTGCGGGCAATTAGCCTGAGATTTGACGCTATCCGGGCATGGGCTCATCCCCGGCACATCACCGAGGGCATCATTCGTGAGACGGCAGAGAGGTACGGGTAATGAGTGACGAGCTGGCGGACGAACTGGCCCGGGCCGATTGGCGCAAGGCCGCGAAGTCCGGCTCGAACGGCGGCAACTGTCTTGAGGTGGCCCGGCTTTCCGGGGGGCGGGTGGGGATCCGTGATTCGGAGGCGCCGGAGCGGGCGCCGTTCGTGGTCCGGGACGCTGTGTGGGAGGCGTTCGTCGACGGCGTGAAGAAGGGCGAGTTCGACTTCTGACGCCTCGCCCTTCGATCTCGGCCTTCAACGATCAGCCGGAAGGCCGGCAGGGACCTGGTGGTGACGGTTGCCGAAGGGGCGCCGTCGGCCGCTGGGCCTGGCCCTGGCCGGAAGCGTTCGCCTCTGTCAGTCGAGGACGGCCGTGGCCTCGACCTCGACCAGGAGGTCGGGTTCGCCGAGGGCCGCGACGCCCAGCAGGGTGATCGGCTTGACCGGGTCGATCCCGAGCTTGGCCGCCGCCCGCGAGACGCCCTCGCCCAGCAGGGGCATCTTGTCCGGCGTCCAGTCCACTACGTAGACGGTCAGCTTGGCCACGTCGTCGAAGGAGCCGCCCGCCGCGGCCAGGGCGGTGGCGATGTTGAGGTACGCCTGCTCCACCTGGGCGGCCAGGTCCCCCTCGCCGACCGGCCGGCCCTCGGCGTCGCGGGCCACCTGGCCGGCCAGGAACACCAGCCTCGATCCGGTGGCGACCGACATCTGGCGGTAGACGTCGGGTTTCGGCAGCCCGTCGGGGTTGATCAGCGTCACGGTCATGTCGGCTCCTCGCATCTCGAATCAGGTCGTACGTAGCAGCACGCGCGTACGGCACGCGCGTACGGCACGCGCGTACGGCACGCACGTACGGAAGCGCGTTGTGGCGCTTCACCAGAACATAGCAGCGTTATGTATTGTGGGGTGTCATGGTGAGGAGGAAGGACCCGGCGGTCCGGTCCCTGCTGATCGAGCGGGCCGCGCAGATGCTGGCCGCCCGGCAGCCGGTCACGCTCCGCTCGCTGGTGGCCGGGACCGGGATGTCCACCATGGCCGTCTACACCTACTTCGGCGGCATGGACGGCCTGTGGACGGCCATGCGGCAGGAGGGCTTCACCCGTCTGGCCGCCCGCCTCGCCACGGTCGAGACGACCGACGACCCGGTGCGCGACCTGGCCGCCCTCGGCGCCGCGTACCTGTCCAACGCCCTGGCCGTCCCCGACCTCTACCGGGTCATGTTCGACGCCGGGTTCGAGCTGGAGGACGCGGCGGCGGCGGACGACACGCTGCACCACCTCGTACGTACTGCCGAGCGGGCCAAGACCGCCGGCCGCTTCCGCGACGACGTGGACCCGCTGGAGCTGGCCACCCAGAGCTGGACCGTCGGGCACGGCCTGGCCTCGCTGGTCGCCACCGGCCCCCTGCCTCCGCAGGCGCTGGCGCACGGCGTGCCGCTGCTGACCGCGCTGTTCGTCGGCGCGGGCGACGACCCCGTACGCTGCCGCCGGTCCGTCGAGCTCGGCTGGGCGCTCTGAACGCCGGCGGCGCCTTTCGCCCTGCGCTTCTTCTCCCGCCACCTGGCCTGATCTCCACCCGTGCCGCCCGGCCGGTGGGCTGATCTTCGTCCAGCGGCCGGGCGTGAGAGAGGGGCTGAATCGGGGAGGGGAGGCTCCAACGAGTCATTCTCATTATCGAGAGTGATAACGCGTGGGTGTGAGCACTTCGAAAGAGCGCTGGGCCGAGCTGGCGATTGCGGATGATCGGAATGCTGGCTCTCGTCGGACCGGAGAACTTCGACCCCCCGATGCCGGGCCTGCACACCGAGGCGGGGGTCCGGGCCGTCCTCGGCTTCCTCGGCTTCCTCGGCTTCACCGCCTTCGTCCCGGCCGCGATCGGCACCCTGGCGGTGACGTCGGAGCACCGGCACCGGACGATCACCTTCACCTTCCTGTACGCGCCGGACCGCTGGCGGGTGCCGGCCGCCCCTATAAATGCCGCTATTTCACTCTATGGGAAATGGGTAATGGCATCCTCTGGAGGAATAGCCATCAGGGAGCGCGGGCTCGTTTTTCTCACTGACACGTTCTATAGAGAGCGGGAAACCCGGGGCTAATATCGCCTTGGAAGTGCGCGGAAAGGAGCGTCATGGGCGGCAAGGAAAAGGAAGACAAGGGTGGCAAGCCCGTGCCGAAACACGCGGGCGGGCAGAAGAAGGACGTGCCGTTCGAGCCCAAGCAGCCGAGCGGCCCGGAGAAGAACGGCAAGGGCGGCGGCAGGCACTAGTGGATCCGGAAAGGCTCAACGTTGCGATGGCCGACGCCCTGGCCGCCGGCGGGGAGTTGACGGATGAGGCATGGCGGGCGGCCCTGCTCGCCGTGCCTCGACACCTTTTCGTGCCGTGCACGGCCTGGGCCGACCCGGATGACGCTCCCGGCTATCTGATCGACCGGGAGAACGACCCGGACACCTGGCTCAAGGCCGCGTACGCCGACCACGCGATCATCACGCAGTTTGACGACGGCGCCACGAAGATCACCGAAGGGCCGGGGCGCTATACCTCGTCCCTGTCGGCTCCGGGAGTCGTGGTGGACTTCCTCGAACTGCTCGACGCCGACTCGCACGACCGGGTGCTCGAGATCGGCACCGGGCCGGGATGGACGGCCGGCCTGCTGTCGCACCGGGTCGGTGCAGAAGGCGTGACCAGCGTGGAGATCGACCAGGAGGTGCACGCGACCGCCGTCGCCAACCTCGCGTCGGCCGGCCGCCGGCCGTACCTGGTACTGGGCGATGGTGTACGAGGGTGGCCGGGAAATGCTCCCTACGATCGGGTGCACGTCACTTGCGGCGTACGTGAGGTCCCCTATGAATGGGTGCGTCAGACCCGGGCCGGCGGGGTGATCGCGCTGCCGTGGATGCCTCGTTACGAGCCCGGATATCAGCTTCGACTGTCCGTTTCCTCCGATGGCGCGGCCTCGGGAAACTTCACGGGCTTCGCCGGATACATGCTGCTGAGAAGCCAGCGCGCCGCTTCCCCGCCGACGTTCGACGGCGAGTTCCGCTACAGGTCTGCGGAAATCGCTCCTGTGACGATATTCGCCGCCGGTTATGGGGCGGACGTGGCCGTCGCCGGAATGATCCCCGACCTGGCGGTGAGCGTGGACAGGGAAGACGACTACCAGGCGTGGTTGTGGGCCGGCGACTCCAAGGCTTATGTGTCGGGCTCGCAGGTGGCGGAGGCCGGGGCCCGTGGCCTGTGGGGGGAGGTGGAGAGGGCTTTCCTGCGGTGGGTGGGGTGGGGGAGCCCGGAGCTGAGCCGGTTCGGGCTGTGCGTGATGCCTGGGGGGCAGTACGTGTGGGTGGATTCTCGGGACAATCCTGTCCGGATGCCGGGGCGGTGATGGTCACACCCCGGGGTTGGCAGGGGTCTGGGTGGTGGTGATGGCGGCTTCCATGTTGATCCTGGAGGTCATCGCCGGGGCGCCCGACGAGTCGTACTGCACCTGGGCGCCGGTCGTCTGCAGTTGTTGCAGGCTCTGCGCGACCGTGAAGTTCGGGTACGCCTGGCGCAGCAGCGCGAACGCGCCCGCCACGTGTGGCGCGGCCATCGAGGTGCCGTTCTTGACGCCCCACGTGTCGTCCGGGACCGCCGAGGTGACGTCCACGCCGGGCGCGAACAGGTCGAGCAGCTTGCCGCGGTTGCTGAACGGGGCCACGGCGTCGGCGTCGTTCGTGGCGCCGACGGCGATGGCCGTGGAGATGCAGGCGGGGGAGGCGACGGCGTTCGGCAGGCCGCTGTTGCCCGCGGCGACCACCGGGGCCACCCCGAGGGCGGCCAGCGCGTCGAACTCGGGCTTGACGGCGGCGGCGGACGGGTCGCCGTCGCACGCCTCGGTGAAGCCGCGGGCGGTGCCCAGGCTCATGTTCACCGCCGCGATGTTGTGCGTCCTGACGACGCGCGTCACGTACTCCAGCGCCAGCTTCTGGTCGGAGGTGTAGCTGCGGAAGCAGGGCGCCTGCGCGCCGCCGATGGCGCAGGTCAGCGCGCTGTTGACGCGGGTGAACACCTGGATGGGCAGGATGCGGGCTTCGGGAGCGACGCCGCTGGCCGGCGCCCCCTGGGTCGTCCGGCCGACGGAGATGCCCGCCACGTGCGTGCCGTGGTTGCAGGCGTTGACGCGCGCGTTGGCGTTGGCGTTGGCGTTCTCGACGATGCACTGTGCCGTCTCGACGTCGGCCGCGCCGGGGCCGGTCTGGCTGGGCTGGCCGTTCGGGCAGAGCGAGACGGTGCCGTCGCTGGCGCTGGAGGAGGAGAAGCACGCCTCGTCGGCGATGCGGCCGGCGAAGAACGGGTGGTCGCGGTCGATGCCCGTGTCGAGCACGGCGACGGTGGTGCCCGTGCCGGTCCAGCCGGCGGCGTTGGCCTGGACGGAGCGGATCGTGCGGGTGGTGCTGTCGAGGAAGGGCATGCTCAGCTCGTCCTTGTAGACGGACTGGACGCGCGGGTCCTGCTTGAGCTTGGCCAGCGTCGCGTTGTCGACCTCGGCGACGAAGAAGCTGTTCGACTTGGCCGACTCCAGGACGCGGCTGCTCTCGGAGGCCTGTTCGAGGTCGCTGGCCACGGCCTCCACGCTCTGGCCGGGCTTGATCTGGATGATGGAGCGTACCTTGCTCTTCGCCCGGATCTCGGAGACCAGCGCGGGGCTGATGATCGGGTTGCCGGTGTCGGTGGTGTCGGCCTGGAGCGCCGGACCGGCGCAGAGCACGGCGGTGGTCAGGGCCAGCGTCGTCGCGCCGGCCAGCAGGGACCGTAGCCTCACGTCTTCCTCCCGGAGCTGGAGCCGTGAAGCCGTCCGGCTCCCGGCTGCTGTACAGCCGGTTATCTCCCCGCGTGTGACAACTGTGATGTCGGTGACGTATGCAACTCAAGACAGCGTTGGGGGCGTTTTTGCTTTTAAGTGACGCAAGCGAAAGGCCGGTCGCAAGTGATCGGCCTTTTCGAGGTCTAGTTCCGATATCTGGTTACTTGACGGTCTTAAGGAGATTTTTCGTGGCTTTCTTCAGCGCCGCCGCGGACGGCTTGCTGGAGAGCCGGACCTTCTCGGCCGCGTTCAGCGCCGTGGTGCCGTTCGTGCCGTGCGCCCAGTTCAGCCAGGCCGTCAGCAGCGCCGCGTCCAGGCGGGCCTTGCCGGTCTTGCCGCTCTTCAGCACGCGGTACGCCTTGCCCAGTGACGACGCCTTCGTCAGCTCCGGGAACACCTTGCTCGACTTGCTGATCAGCTTCAGGTAGCAGGTGAGCGTGGCGTCGGGGATCGAGCCGCTGCTGCGGTGGATCTCCACGGTCCACGTCTTGGCCGCCAGCTTCTTGGCGGTCGTGCCGCGCTTGCAGAGCGCGCCCTGCGTCGCCGCGGTGTGCGTCACGGTCACCGTGACCGTCACGGTCGGCAGCGGGACCGGGCTGGTGGACGGCGCCGGCGCGGGGTCCGGGGCGGGGTCCGCGGGCGGGCTCTCGGGCTCGGGGCTGGGGCCGCTGCTGTCGCGCGGGTCGGGCTGCTGCGGGTCGTCGGACGTCCACGGGTCCGGGCTCTGCGGCACCGGCTCCTGTACGGCCGCCCCGGCCAGGGCCGCCGCCAGGTCCAGGCGCGGCGTGGTGACCTGCGTGCCGCCGAGGTCGTACACGTACGGCCGGCCGGCGGCCTTCAGCTTGTCGATCAGCTCGGCCATCGGCGTGGTCGGGCCGGCCGCCTTCATCAGCGCCAGCGCGCCCGCCACGTGCGGGGTCGCCATCGAGGTGCCGCTGTAGACGGCCTGGGCGTTGTCCGGCACGGCCGAGTCGATGTCCACGCCCGGCGCGTACAGGTCCACCATCGACCCGACGTTGGAGAAGTCCGCGATGCGGTCGGAGTTGTCGTTCGCGCCGACGGCCACCGCGCTGGAGACGCAGGCCGGGTGCGACACGCCCGCGTACGACTCGTTGCCCGCCGCCACCACGGTCGCGACGCCCTTGGCCAGCAGCGCGTCGATCTGCTGCTTGAAGGCCGCGCCTTCCGGGGTGCCGTCGCAGGACGACTCGTACAGGTAGCCGCCCAGGCTCAGGTTGACCGCGGCCACGGGCTGACTCAGGCCCGCCACGTAGTTCATGGCCTGCAGCAGCGACGACTCGTACGCCAGCAGGCACGCCGCCGCCCCGCACAGGTCCTCGTCGTTGACCCGGCTGAACACCTGCACCGCGACGATCCCCGCGCCCGGCGCCACGCCGCCGGTGCCGGCCGCGATGCCCGCGACGTGGGAGCCGTGGTCGCACAGGTTCATGCCGTCGAGCAGGCACCGCTCCCAGGTGGCGTCGGCGGCGTTGCCGTCGGTCTGGGAGGTCTGGCCGTTGGGGCAGAGGGACTCGACGCCGGCCTCCGTGGCGGAGAAGCACGCCTGGGCCACGATCCGGCCGGCGAACCACGGGTGGTCGGGGTCGATGCCGGTGTCGAGCACGGCCACGACCTGGCCCGCGCCATTCCCGCTCTTGGCGCGCGCCTGGTCGGCGCCGATGAGGGCGAGGTTCGGGGTGATCTCCGACGGTGTGTACGTGCGGTCCCGGCGGATGGCCGAGACCCGCGGGTCCTCGGCGAGCTTGGCCAGCTCCTCCGCGGTGCCCTCGACGACCATGAACGACTGGCTCTGCGGCCGCAGCACCACGTCCACGCTCTCGGCCGCCGCCTCGGTCGCCACGGGGGCGTTCTCGGCCGGGTTCGTCAGCTCGACGATGGCGCGTTCGGTGCCGCCGTCGACGCCTAAGCCGTCCTCGACCTTGTCCTCGGGCCGCTGGGGCTCCCCGGAGGTGGGCTGCTCGGACGGTGATTGCCCGGGTTGCGGCTGCTCGGACGGTGATTGCTCGGACGGCGGTGGCTCTGTCGGCTGCTGCTCCGGGGGCGGTGGCTCTGTCGGCGTCTGCGCCACGCCCGGGGTGGGGGCGGGCGCCGGGGTCTCCGCGTGGGCGGGACCCGACAGCGGCAGCAGGGCCAGCGCGATCGTGCTGACGATCAGGGGGCGGAATCGCACGCGTCCTCCGAAGGGGATGATCTCGGAGTTTAGGGCGATTTGCCCGACACGCACAGGTCTGCACGGCGTTTCTCACCGAACTTTCAGCGGCCGCACCCCGGCCATTCAGCCCGCCCCGGCCCCCGGCCGGCCCGTTCGACCGGGCCGGCCGGTGCGCTCATCGGGCCCCGCTCATCAGGCCGGGCTCACCGAGCCGGGCTTATCAGGGCCCGCTCATCGGGCCCCGCTCGCCAGGTCGGGCTCAGCGGGCCCCGCGCATCAGGCTCCGGTCACCCGGCCCCGGTCAACCGGCTTCGGCAGGGCGGTCTCGGCCGGGCGGTCCTGTTCCGGGGCGCGGTCGCCCTCGTGCGTGAGCCAGACCGCGCCGAGCGGCGGCACCCGCAGCGTCGTCGAGTACGGCAGCCCGTGCCACGGCTCGTCCCCGGCCTCGACCGCCCCCATGTTGCCCACGCCGCTGCCCCAGTAGTCGTAGGCGTCGGTGTTGACCGCCTCCGTCCACCGGCCCGCGTACGGCAGCCCGAGCCGGTAGTTCTCGTGCGGCCCGCCGCTGAAGTTCACCACGCACGCCACCGCGGACCCGTCGTTGGCGTAACGCACGAACGAGAACGTGTTGCCCGAGGCGTCGTCGGCGTCGATCCACCGGAACCCCTCGGGCCGCGAGTCCTGCTCCCACAGGGCGGGGGTCTCGCGGTAGAGCCGGTTGAGGTCGCGTACCAGCCGCTGCACGCCCTGGTGGCCGTCGAACTCCAGCACCCACCAGTCCAGCCCGCGCTCCTCCGACCACTCGGAGCCCTGGCCGAACTCGCCGCCCATGAACAGCAGCTGCTTGCCCGGATGCGCCCACATGAACGCCAGCAGCGCCCGCAGCTGCGCGAAGCGCTGCCATTCGTCGCCCGGCATCTTGCCCAGCAGCGAGCCCTTGCCGTGTACGACCTCGTCGTGGGACAGCGGCAGCACGTAGTTCTCGGAGTAGGCGTACAGCAGCGAGAACGTCATCTGATGGTGGTGGTACTGGCGGAAGACCGGCTCGTGCCGCAGGTATTCGAGCGTGTCGTGCATCCACCCCATGTTCCACTTGAAGCCGAAGCCCAGCCCGCCCAGGTGCACCGGCCGCGAGACCCCCGGCCAGGCCGTCGACTCCTCGGCCACGGTCGAGATGCCGGGCGCCTCCCGGTAGCAGACCATGTTCATCTCTTTGAGGAACTCGACGGCGTCGAGGTTCTCCCGGCCGCCGTAGACGTTGGGCGTCCACTCGCCCTCGCGCCGCGAGTAGTCGAGGTAGAGCATCGAGGCCACGGCGTCCACCCGCAGGCCGTCGATGTGGAACTCCTTCAGCCAGAACAGCGCGTTGGCGACCAGGAAGTTGCGCACCTCCCTGCGGCCGAAGTCGAAGACGTACGTGCCCCAGTCGGGGTGCTCGCCCCTGGCCGGGTCGGCGTGCTCGTACAGCGGCGTGCCGTCGAAGCGGGCCAGCGCCCAGTCGTCCATCGGGAAGTGGGCCGGCACCCAGTCGAGCAGCACGCCGATGCCGCGCTGGTGCAGGCGGTCCACGAAGTGGCGGAACTCGTCGGGCGTGCCGAACCTGGCCGTCGGCGCGTAGTAGGAGGTCACCTGGTAGCCCCACGACCCGCCGAACGGGTGCTCGGCCACGGGCAGCAGCTCGACGTGGGTGAAGCCCAGGTCGGCGACGTACTCGGAGAGCTGCTCGGCCAGCTCCACGTATGACAGGCCGGGCCGCCACGAGCCCAGGTGCACCTCGTAGACGCTCATCGGCCCGGTCTGCGCCTGCCGCTCGCGCCGCTCGACCATCCAGGCGTCGTCCTGCCAGGAGTAGTCGGACTTGTCGATCACCGAGGCCGTCATCGGCGGCACCTCGGTGCGCCTGGCCATGGGGTCGGCCTTGTCGCGCCACACCCCGTCGGCGCCCAGCACCTGGTACTTGTAGCGCTGGCCCGCCCCCAGGCCCGGCACGAACAGCTCCCACACCCCCGAGCGGCCCAGCGACCGCATCGGGTAGGCGGTGCCGTCCCAGTGGTTGAAGTCGCCGACGACCCTGATGCCGCGCGCGTTGGGCGCCCAGACGGCGAACGCCGTGCCCTGGACGTCCTCGTGCTCCATCACGCGCGCCCCGAGCGCCTCCCACAGCCGCTCGTGCCGGCCCTCGCCGATCAGGTGCAGGTCCACCTCCCCGAGCGTGGGCCAGTGCCGGTACGGGTCACGCACCTCGTACGGCTCCGCCCCGGCGTACTTCACGCTCAGCGTGTAGCCAGGCACCTTGTCCAGGCCCGGCACCGTCACCTCGAAGACCCCGTGGGCCACGTGTTTCATGTCGTGGGCAGAGCCGTCCTCCAGCACCACCCGCACCTTCTCCGCCAGCGGGCGCAGCGTGCGGAACACCACCCCGCCCGTCACGGGGTGTGCTCCCAGCACGGAATGCGGATCGTGGTGCGCACCGCCCGCCAGGCGGTCGAGCTCTGTCCTCATCGGCATGCTCCCAACACTGCCTTATGCCGGCCCGTCCATCCCAGGCACTGCCCGCTTTCACCGGGACAATCACGGGAAGTGCGAAAAACGGGACGTGTTCTTGGGTTTAGATGAGGTTGCGGTCGCCTGCCGGGTCCCCGCCTCGCCTGGGGCTTTTGTCAGGAATGCGGGTCCGCCTCCAGCGGGAGATCGGCGCCCTCGGCCAGGGCCACCGCGAGCGCCTCCGGGCCCAGGGCGGCGCTCAGGGCCGCCGTGATCCGCTCGACGTCGCCCCGCTCGCCCGGCGGCAGCGGCGCCCCCACCGACTCCCTGAGGGCGGCGGCGCGGCCCAGCAGCCGCGCGGCCTCCCCGTGCCGCCCGCCGAGCGCCAGCGCGCCCGCCAGGCCCTCCAGGGCCAGCGCGGCCGCCCGCGGGTCGCCCACCTTGCGCGCCGCCGCGAGCCCCTGGCGCTGCAGGTCCAGCGCCGCCGCCGCGTCGCCGCGCTGCTCGGCCACGAACCCCAGCTCGGCCAGGATCAGCGCCGCGCCGGGGTCGCCGGCCACGTCCTTGACCCAGTCCAGCCAGGCCCGCAGCCGCCGCTCGGCCTCGTCGAGCCTGCCCTGCCTGCGCGCGCTCAGCGCCAGGCCCACCTCGGCGAACTCCTCGGCCGGCCGGTTCGACTGCGCCACCGCCAGCCGCCTGGCCCGCTCGTGGTAGTCGTCGGCCCGTACGTGGTCGCCGGTCAGCATGGCGATCCGGCCCAGCCGGGACAGCGCGTCCGACACCGAGCTCCACAGGCCCAGCTCCTCGGCCATGCCCAGGACCTCCAGGCGCAGCGCCGCCGCCCGCTCGTAGTCGCCGGTGATCTCGGCCAGCGTGCCCAGGCTCTCCGTGGCCCGCAGCTCGCCCCACCGGTCACCGGCCCGCCTGAACAGGGCCAGCGCCCGCTCGGCCGACTCGCCCAGCGCCGGCAGGTCGCCGCGCATGGCGGCCTGGCCGCCCAGCAGGGTGAGCGCGGCCGCGGTGCCCCAGTCGTCGCCGAGCCGCCGGAACTCCGCCAGCGCCGTCGTCGCCAGCTCCTCGCTCGCCGCGCGGTCGTCGTACCCGAACAGGGCGAACCCCATGAACCACCGCGCCCGCGCGCGCTCCGACGGATCCGTGATGGCCTCGAACAGCGCGCCGTCCACCGGCACGACCCGGCCGTGACCCGCCAGCATCTCGAACCCGGCCAGCCACGTCGCGGCCCGCGCCGCGGCCGGCTCCCAGCTCCCCGCGGTGGCCGGGTCGCCGGGCTGTGCGGTGGCCAGGTCGCCGGGCTGTGCGGCGGGCTGGGCGGCGGGCTGTGTGGCGGGCTGGGCGATGGACAGGGCCGACTTCAGGGCGCGGCGGGCCTCGCCCAGCCTGCCGCGCAGCATCCAGTACCACGCCATGGCGTTCACCAGGCGCAGCGCCTCGTCCGGGACCCGCAGGCGGACCGCCGTCTCCAGGGCCGTCCTGAGGTTGGCGGCCTCGGCGTCGAGCCGGGCGAGCGCGCGGCGCTGGTCGTGCCCGCGCAGGGACGGCTCCAGGCGTACGGCCAGGGCGGCGTAGTGGCGTACGTGCCTGAGCCGCACGTCGTCCAGCTCGCCCGCCTCCCGCAACCGCTCCTGGCAGTAGGCGGCCACCGACTCCAGCAGCCGGTACCGCGGCCCCGCGGGGCCCGCCGCGTGCCCGCTCGTCCGTACCAGCAGGGAGCGGTCCACCAGGCGGGCCAGCAGGTCGAGCACGTCCAGGCCCGGCTCCGCGCAGACCTCCTCGGCCGCCTCCAGCGTGCAGCCGTCCGCGTGCACGGCCAGCCGCCGCAGCACCACCCGCTCCGACTCCGTCAGCAGCTCCCAGCTCCAGTCGATCATCGCGCGCAGCGTCTGCTGCCGGGCCGGAGCGCCGCGCAGGCCCGAGGCGAGCAGCCGGAAGCGGTCGTCGAGCCGCTCGGCGAGCTGTCTCGGGCTCAGCACGCGCATCCGCGTGGCGGCCAGCTCCAGGGCGAGGGGGATGCCGTCCAGCCGCTCGCAGATCTCCAGGAGGTCGGCGTCCGCCGTGCTGCCCGCCCCGAGGCCGGCCCGCGCCGCGAACAGCTCCACCGCCGCCTTCCGGTCCAGCGGCGGCACGCTCCACAGCGCCTCGCCCTCGATGCGCAGCGACTCCTGGCTGGTGGCCAGCACCCGCAGCTCCGGCGCGGCCCGCAGGAGCTGCGCGGCCAGCGTCGCGACCTGCTCGACCACGTGCTCGCAGTTGTCCAGCACCAGCAGCGTGGGCCTGTCGGCCAGGACGGCGGACAGGCGCTCCATGAGGGAGCCGGGCGCGTCGTCGCGCAGGCCCAGCACGCCCGCGACCACCTCGGCCACCTCGACCAGCTGCGCCCCGGCCCCGAGCGCGGCCAGCTCCACCAGCCACACGCCACCCTCGAAGCCCTCCGGACCCGCCGCGCCGAAGGCGGCGCCGGCCGTTTCGGCGGGCGTACGGACAGGTCCCGTCGGCGCGGGCCGGTGGTCGGGCGTGGCGGCGGCCAGGGCCAGGCGGGTCTTGCCGACGCCGCCGGGGCCGGTGAGCGTGACGAGCCGGTTGGCGCGCAGCAGCGCCCGCACCTCGGCCACCGCCTCGTCCCGGCCCACCAGGCTGGTCAGCGGCGCGGGCAGGTTCGTACGGGGCCGCGCGGCGGGCGCCTCCAGGGCCGGGTCCTGCTCCAGGATCGCCTGGTGCAGCGCCACCAGCTCCGGCCCTGGGTCCAGCCCCAGCTCGTCGGCCAGCCGCCGGCGCAGATCCTCGTAGCCGGCCAGCGCCTCGCCCTGCCGCCCGGCCCGGTACAGGGCCCGTACGTGCACGGCCCGCAGCCGCTCCCGCAGCGGGTGCTCGGCCACCAGGTCGGTCAGCTCGGCCGCCAGCGCCGCGTGCTCGCCCAGCCCGAGCCGCGCCTCGGCCAGCTCCTCCACCGCCACCAGCCGCTGCTCCTCCAGCCGGGCCACCGCCGCCCTGGCGAACGGCTCGTCGGCGAACTCGGCGTACGCGCCGCCCCGCCACAACCCGAGCGCCTCGCGCAGCAGCACGGCCCGCGCCTCCGGGTCGCCGGTGCGCCGGGCGCGCGCGAGCAGGGCCTCGAAGCGGCCGGCGTCCAGGGACTCCGGCTCGGCACGCAGCGCGTACCCCGGCGCCCGGTACGCCACCAGCTCCCGCTCGCCCAGCGCCCGGCGCAACTGCGACACCTTCACCCGCAGCGCGGCCGCGGCGTCGGCGGGCGGCCGGTCGCCCCACAGGTCCTCGATCAGCCGGTCGGCGGAGACCGTCCGCCCCGCGTGGATCAGCAACCCCGCCAGCAGCGCCCTGACCTTGACCTCCGGCACCTGGACCGGCCGCCCGTCCGGCGTCCACACCGCGAGCGGGCCAAGCACCCCGAACCGCATCCGCCCCCCATAACCAACTCGGAACCCGACCATAACCGCCCGAGAGGAGGCTAGCCGCATCACCACTACTCAGAAGGAACACTGAAATGTCGGAAAACATCTCCATTCTTGGCCTCGGACTCATGGGCACCGCTCTCGCGGAGAGCCTGCTCGCCGCCGGCCACCAGGTCACGGTCTGGAACCGCACCCCGGCCAAGGCCGAGGCGCTGGCCGCCAAGGGCGCCAAGCAGGCGGCCACCCCCGAGGAGGCCGTGGCCGCGAGCCCCTTCGTGATCGTCTGCCTGCTGGACTACCCCTCGGTGCTGGCGACGCTGGACGGCATCCCGCTGGACGGCCGGATCATCGCCAACCTCACCACGGGCCGGCCCAAGGAGGCCCGCGAGACGGCCGCGTGGGTGGCCGAGCGCGGCGGCGAGTACCTCGCCGGCGGCATCATGGCCGTCCCCCAGATGATCGCCCAGCCGGGCGCCCTCATCCTCTACAGCGGCTCCAAGACCGCCTTCGACCGGTACGAGGGCGCGCTCGCCGCCATGGCCCAGCCCCGCTTCACCGGCACGGACCCCGGCATGGCGCCGCTGCTCGACCTGGCCATGCTGACCGGCATGTACGGCCAGATCGCCGGCTTCCTGGAGGCGGCGGCCCTGGCCAGGTCGGCCGGCTTCCCGCTGGCGGAGTTCGAGTCGTCGCTGCTGACCCCGTGGATGGTCGCGATGGCGGGGCAGCAGTCCGGATGGGCGGAGAAGATCGACTCCGGCGACCACAGCACGGAGGTCTCCAACCTGGAGATCAACCGGTCAGGGCTGGAGAACATCGTCCGGGCCTTCCGGGAGCAGAACGTCAAGCCGGACCTGCTGCTCCCGCTGAAGGCGATCGTCGACCAGCGCACGGCCCGCGGCCTGGGCCACGAGGGCCTGTCCGGCCTGGCCGAAGAGCTGGCCTGAACGAACCCGCCCGCCGGATCCCGGGGCGCGGCGCTAGGCGGTGCGGGGGCCGAAGGCGGCCAGCGGGATGGGGATCCAGGAGGGGCGGTTGCGGGCCTCGTACACGACCTCATAGACCGCCTTCGACAGCTCGAACGCCCGCAGCAGCGCCGCGTCCGCCGGGCTGATCACGCCGCCGCCCTCGGTGTAGCCGTCGAGGAAGGCGGCGCGGTTGCGGTCGGCCCACTCCTGGGCGCGCGGCTCCAGCTCCGCCGCGTCGGGGTGGTCGGCCAGCAGGTGCCGGGCCGCGTAGTCGAAGGAGCGCAACATCCCCGCCACGTCCCGCAGCGGGGAGTACAGGGCGCGGCGCTCGTTCAGCGGCTGGCCGGGCTCGCCCTCGAAGTCCAGGACGACCCAGTCGGTCGGCGTGCGCATCACCTGGCCCAGGTGGTAGTCCCCGTGAACCCGTTGCACGGGCACCTCGTTGGTGAGCAGCTCCACCTGGTGGTAGGCGTCCTCGATGGCCGACACGTGCCGGCGCAGCTCGGGCACCTCGGCCACGGCCCGCCCGAGCCGCCGCCTGAACGTCTCGGCCATGCGTTTGACCTCGTGGATCTCCACGATGCCGGTGGGGAAGGCGCGGGCCAGCTCGTGGTGCACGCGGGCGGTGGCCTCGCCCAGCCGCACCGCCTCGGCCGCGAAGTCCCCGCCCGCCTCGGAGGCCGGCACCTGGGGCAGCGAGGCGTACAGGTCGCGCACGCTGGCCAGGGCCATCTCCCAGCCGTCGTTGGCGGGGGAGAGGAACTGCTGCATGATCGCCAGCGTGGTGGTGGTCCCGTCGAGGTCGGCCTCGATCCACCCGTACGGCTGCGCGATGTGCGGCGCGTGCCTGGCCGCCAGCGCGGTGACGATCTCCAGCTCCGGGTTGACGCCCGGGATGAGCCGGCGGAACAGCTTGCAGATGTAGGCGTCGCCGTACACCAGCGAGGTGTTGGACTGCTCGGCCCCCAGGACGAGGCTGCGCTGCGCGGTGTCGATGTCCGTGCCGGGCACGTGGCGCATGCGCAGCCCGCGGCGGGTCTCGTCGCGGGCCATGCCGTCGAGCAGCCAGCCCATGCGGTCGGCGTCGTGCACGGCGTCGTAGAGGTGGGTGCCGCCGGCGGTGCCGATGAGGGCGTGCCCGAGCCGGTCGGGCAGGTCGGCGCGCTCGCCGAGCAGGAGCTGGTAGCGGTCGCGCGAGCCCTCCTGCCAGACGGCGACGATCAGGTGTCTGAGGCCGGGCGTCAGCTCGACGTCCGCGTCGATCGACAGGCCGTCGATCGGGCGCCCCTTGCCGCCGAACCAACGTTGGCGGCTGATCCATGCGGCAAGGAGCTCATCAAGCACGTCCTACTCCTCCTGGGTGATGGCCGGCGGGAGCGTGAACCAATAGAACCCATGCCCGGGAAGCGTCAAAAGATACGGAAGTTCGCCAATTGCCGGAAATGGCACGCCTCCCATTGTTTCCACGGGAGAGACGCCGACAAACCTCCGCAGATCCAGCTCCACGGGCTGCGGGAAGCGTGACAGGTTGTTCACGCACAGCATCCGGTCGTCGCCCAGCTCCCGGACGAACGCCAGCACGCTGGGGTTGGAGGAGTTGAGCTCGGCGTAGCCGCCCAGGCCGAAGACCGGGTGGCGCTTGCGGATCTCGATCATGCGCCGGGTCCAGTGCAGCAGGGAGCCGGCGTTCTTCTGCTGGGCCTCGACGTTGATGGCCTGGTAGCCGTAGATCGGGTCCATGATGACCGGCAGGTAGAGCCGGCCGGGGTCGCAGTCGGAGAAGCCCGCGTTGCGGTCGGGGTCCCACTGCATGGGGGTGCGCACGCCGTCGCGGTCGCCGAGCCAGATGTTGTCGCCCATGCCGATCTCGTCGCCGTAGTAGAGCACGGGGGAGCCGGGCAGCGACAGGAGCAGCGCGGTGAACAGCTCGATCTGGTTGCGGTCGTTCTCCAGCAGGGGCGCCAGGCGGCGGCGGATGCCGACGTTGGCCCGCATGCGGGGGTCTTTGGCGTACTCGGTGTACATGTAGTCGCGCTCTTCGTCCGTGACCATCTCGAGCGTCAGCTCGTCGTGGTTGCGCAGGAAGATGCCCCACTGGCAGTGCTCGGGGATCTTGGGCGTCTGGGCCAGGATCTCGGAGATGGGATAGCGCGACTCCCTGCGCACGGCCATGAAGATGCGCGGCATGAGCGGGAAGTGGAAGGCCATGTGGCACTCGTCGCCGCCGCCGACCGGGTCGCCGAAGTATTCCACCACGTCGGACGGCCACTGGTTCGCTTCGGCCAGCAGCACCCGGTCGGGGTAGAGCCGGTCCACCTCGGCCCTGATGCGCCTGAGGTATTCGTGCGTCCTGGGCAGGTTCTCGCAGTTGGTGCCCTCCTCCTCGAAGAGGTAGGGCACGGCGTCCAGGCGGAAGCCGTCGATCCCGAGGTCCAGCCAGAAGCGCAGCACCTCCAGCATCGCCTCCTGCACCGCCGGGTTCTCGTAGTTGAGGTCGGGCTGGTGGTGGAAGAAGCGGTGCCAGTAGTACTGGCCGCGCACGGGGTCGTAGGTCCAGTTCGACGTCTCGGTGTCGATGAAGATGATCCGGGCGTCCTGGTACTTCTCATCCGTGGACGACCAGACGTAGAAGTCGCCGTACGGCCCCTCGGGGTCGTGCCGGGAGGCCTGGAACCAGGGGTGGGCGTCGCTGGTGTGGTTCACGACGAGGTCGGCGATGACCCGCATGCCGCGTTTGTGGGCCTCGTCGACCAGCCGCACGAAGTCCCCGAGATCGCCGAACTCGGGCAGGATCTTCATGAAGTCGGAGATGTCGTAGCCGCCGTCCCGCAGCGGCGAGTCGTACAGCGGCAGCAGCCAGAGGCAGTCGACGCCCAGCCACTGCAGGTAGTCGAGCTTGTCGATCAAGCCTCGGATGTCGCCGGTCCCGTCCCCGTTGGAGTCGGCGAAGCCCCGGATCAGGACTTCGTAGAAAACCGCGCGTTTGTACCAGTAAGGGTCGCGCGGTTTTTCCTCGTCGAAGGTGTTGGGAATGGGTGTGGAGCTCATGAGCCGCCCCGCAGAGGGCTCATGAGGGAGGCGCTTTCACACACGTTGAAGACTCCCCGCTGAATTCAGTTCTACCGTGGCGCGGCTCGTACGGTGAGAATGTGGGCAGGCTGGATGTGGGGGTCGAGGCGCACGTAGTTGCTCTGCCGCCAGCGGTAGGACTCGCCCGACAGCTCGTCGTCGACGACGAACTCGGCGTTCCAGTCCAGGCCGATGGCGGGCAGATCCAGGTCTACGGTCGCCTCGTGGGTGTGGTGCGGATCCAGGTTGATGACCGCCAGGACGACGTCGCCCAGCCCGTGCCTTCGTGTGGCCGTGTCATAGGCGCCGGGGAGCCGCTTCGAGAAGCAGACGATGTCCGGTTGGTCGACCCGGTGGAACCGTAGATTACGCAATTCCTGCAGTGCCGGATGCGCTCTTCGGAACAAATTCAGATGGGTGATGAAGGGGGCGAGGCTCCGCCCTTCACGTTCGGCCGCGGCCCAGTCGCGCGGTTTGTATTGATATTTCTCGCTATCCAGGTATTCTTCGCTGCCCGGTCGTACCGGGACGTTCTCGAACAGTTCATATCCGGAGTAGACGCCCCAGGTCGGCGACGCGAGCGCGGCCAGCACCGCCCTGATCTTGAACGCGGGCACGCCGCCGTGCTGCAGGTACTCGTGCAGGATGTCCGGCGTGTTGACGAAGAGGTTCGGCCGCAGGTAGCCCGAGGTCTCGTGGGTCAGCTCCGTCAGATACGTCTCCACGTCATGTTTGGAGTTCTTCCAGGTGTAATACGTGTATGACTGGTGGAAGCCGGTCTTGGCCAGCATGCGCATCATCGCCGGCCGGGTGAAGGCCTCCGACAGGAAGAGCACGTCGGGGTCGGTCCGGTGGATGTCGGCCAGCAGCCGCTCCCAGAAGGCCACCGGCTTGGTGTGCGGGTTGTCCACCCGGAAGATGCGCACCCCGTGGTCCATCCAGTGCCGCAGCACCCGCCTGACCTCGGTGTAGATCCCCTCGGGGTCCTTGTCGAAGTTGATCGGGTAGATGTCCTGATATTTCTTCGGCGGGTTCTCGGCGTACGCGATCGAGCCGTCGGCCCTGATCGTGAACCACTCGGGGTGCTCCTTGACCCACGGGTGGTCGGGCGAGCACTGCAGGGCGAAGTCGAGCGCCACCTCCATGCCCAGCGCCCTGGCCCGGCCGACGAACTCGTCGAAGTCCTCCAGCGTGCCCAGGTCGGGGTGGACGGCGTCGTGGCCGCCGTCCTCGGAGCCGATCGCCCACGGCGAGCCCGGCTCGTCGGGCTCGGGGCTGAGCGTGTTGTTGCGCCCCTTGCGGAACGTCGTGCCGATCGGGTGGATGGGCGGCAGGTAGACGACGTCGAAGCCCATCTTCGCGATCGCGGGCAGCCGCCTGGCGGCGGTCTGGAAGGTGCCCGACCTGGTCACGCCCGCCTCGTCGGCCACCGCGCCCTCGGAGCGGGGGAAGAACTCGTACCAGGAGCCGTACAGGGCGCGGCGGCGGTCCACCCTGATCTTGTGCGACTTGGAGCGGGTCACCAGCTCCCGGAACGGGTGCGCCTCCAGCAGCGCGGTGGTCTCGGGCAGCTGGGCGATCGACAGCCGGGCCCGCGGGTCGAGGTCCTCGTCGCGCAGCGTGGCCGAGATCGACAGCAGCGCCGCGCGGTGCCCGCAGGCCTCGCCGTTGCCGTTCTGCGGGGCGGCGTTGGGGCAGTCGGCGGCGCGCACGGCCTTGGCCGCGCGCTCGAACAGCCGGGCGCCCTCCTCGCACATCAGATCGACGTCCATGCCGCGCGGGATCTTGATCTCGGCGTCGTGCAGCCAGGTGCTGATCGGGTCGCTCCACGCCTCGACGCGGAACAACCAGTCGCCCTCGGCCGGCAGGCACACGTCCACGCACCATCGGTCGGTGCCGGGCGCGAGCTCGCGCATCGGTCTCAAGCGCCCGCGCTGCCCGTCGGGCGAGGTGAGCACCACGCCCGCGGCAACGGCGTCATGGCCCTCTCTGAACACGGTCGCCGAGACCTGGAAGGTCTCGCCGGCGACCGCCTTGGCGGGCCACTGCCCGCAGTCGACGACGGGGGAGATGTCCGTGATGGGAATTCGTCCGATCATCGCATTTCAGAGTTTGCGGCGGCACTCCCGGTGCCGCCGGAGGCTTTCCCTGGCAGGAACGATCCTTGCATGTAAATTGTGGACAGCAGCGGATAGACCTCCCGAGAGTGTCTGCGGGAAGGTCCAACAACCTGGAAAGTTGCCCCAATAGTCCCTCTTCATGCTTGTTCCCGGAAGGGGTTTGAACGGCCTTCATGGGGGTGAAGGACTCAGAGGTCCCTCCTAGCCCGTAGGGTGCAGAAACGTGAGAGCTATCCGCCGGTTTACCGTCCGCACCGTCCTGCCCGCGGAGCTGGCCGCCCTCGGCGAGCTCGTCCACAATCTCCGCTGGTCCTGGCACCCGGAGACGATGGACCTCTTCGCGGAGGTGGACGCCGAGCTCTGGGAGCAGGTCGGGCACGATCCCGTCGCCCTGCTCGGCGCCGTCACCCCGGCCCGGCTGGCCGAGCTGGCCGCCGACCGCCGGTTCCTGCGCCGGCTCGCCGACGCCGCAGACGACCTGCGCGAATACATGACCGCCCCGCGGTGGTACCAGACGCTGCCCGACGGCGCGCGGGCCATCGCCTACTTCTCGCCCGAGTTCGGCATCGCCACCGCGCTGCCGCAATACTCCGGCGGTCTCGGCATCCTGGCCGGAGACCACCTGAAGGCGGCCAGCGACCTGGGCGTGCCGATCCTCGCGGTCGGCCTGCTCTATCGCCATGGCTACTTCACGCAGTCGCTGTCGCCCGAGGGCTGGCAGCTCGAGCACTATCCGGCGCTCGACGCCGGCGGGCTGCCGCTGAGCCTGCTCAAGGACGCCGACGACACGCCGGTCAAGATCCGCCTGGCCCTGCCCGACGAGCGTGTGCTGCACGCGCAGGTGTGGGTGGCCCAGGTGGGGCGGGTGCCGCTGCTGCTGCTCGACTCCGACGTGGCCGAGAACGACACCGCCGCCAGAGACGTCACCGACCGCCTCTACGGCGGGGGCACCGACCACCGGCTCATGCAGGAGCTGCTGCTGGGCGTCGGCGGCGTACGCGCGATCAGGGCCTACTGCCGCATCACCGGGCACGCCGAGCCCGAGGTCTTCCACACCAACGAGGGCCACGCCGGCTTCCTCGGCCTGGAGCGCATCCGCGAGCTGACCGAGGCGCGGATGTCGTTCGACGAGGCGCTGGAGGCGGTGCGCGCCGGCACGGTGTTCACCACCCACACGCCCGTGCCCGCGGGCATCGACCGCTTCCCGGTGGACATGATCGAGCGCCACTTCGGCGACGCCAACGGGGCCTGGCCGACCGTGCCGGTGGAGCGCATCCTCGCGCTGGGCGCCGAGTCCGACCCCGGGCGTTTCAACATGGCCGTCATGGGCATGCGGCTCGCCCAGCGCGTCAACGGGGTGTCCCGGTTGCACGGCGAGGTCAGCCGGGAGATGTTCAAAAATCTTTGGCCGGGATTCGACCTCGACGAGGTGCCGATCGGCTCGATCACCAACGGCGTGCACGCGCCCACCTGGGTCGGCAGGGAGTTCATGGAGCTGGCCGGGCGCGAGGTGCCCTCGCTGCTGGAGCGGGCCCGCGGCTGGGAGGGCATCCAGAAGATCTCCGACGCCGACATCTGGGAGATCCGCGGCCGGCTGCGCAGGCGGCTGGTCGAGGGGGCCCGGGTGCGGCTGCGCCGCTCGTGGCGCGAGCGCGGGGCCTCCGACGCCGAGCTGGGGTGGATCGACGACGCGCTCGACCCCGACGTGCTGACGATCGGGTTCGCCCGGCGGGTGCCGTCGTACAAGCGGCTCACGCTCATGCTGCGCGACCCCGAGCGGCTGACCGAGCTGCTGCTCGACCCGGTCAAGCCGGTGCAGATCGTCATCGCCGGCAAGGCGCACCCCGCCGACGAGGGCGGCAAGAAGCTGATCCAGCAGATCGTCAAGTTCGCCGACCGCGCCGACGTCCGGCACCGGATCGTGTTCCTGCCCGACTACGACATGGCGCTCGGGCAGCTCATGGTCCAGGGCTGCGACGTCTGGCTGAACAACCCGCTGCGCCCGCTGGAGGCGTCCGGCACGTCGGGGATGAAGTCCGCGCTCAACGGCGGCCTCAACCTGTCGATCCGCGACGGCTGGTGGGACGAGTGGTACGACGGCACCAACGGCTGGGCCATCCCCACCGCCGACGGGGTGAGCGACCCCGACCGGCGCGACGAGCTGGAGGCCGCGGCCCTGTACGACCTGATCGAGCACGAGGTGTCCGACCGGTTCTACGACCGGGCGATGGAAGGCCCGCCGCGCCGGTGGATGGAGATGGTCAAGCACACGCTGACCTCGCTCGGCCCCAAGGTGCTGGCCGGCCGGATGCTGCGCGACTACGTCGTCGACCTGTACAACCCGGCCGCCGCCTCCGCCCGCGCGCTGAGCGCCGACTCCTACGCCCCGGCCAAGGCGTTCGCCGCCTGGCGGGTGCGGGTGACCAGGGCCTGGCCCGGGGTGCGGGTCGAGCACGCCGAGGCGACGGGCGTGGGCGACACGCCGGAGGTCGGCCACGCCATCGAGCTGCACGCCACCATCGCGCTGGGCGACCTGGAGCCGGGCGACGTGCAGGTGGAGGCCGCCTACGGCAAGGTCGGGCCGCACGACGAGCTGGTGCACCCGTCCTACGCCAAGCTGTCGGTGCGCTCGGTGGACGACGACGGCCGCGCCCACTACACGGGCACGGTGCCGCTCGACCGGACGGGCGCCTTCGGCTACACCGTGCGGGTGGTGCCGTACCACCCGCTGCTGGCCACGCCGGCCGAGCTGGGCCTGATCGCCGTGCCGGAGGAGCCCGCGGGCATGACCAACGGCACCTTGCGCTAGCCCTGCTCGGCCAAGCCCGGCAAGCGGCATAATCGGGACCGTGGACGACAGCGGGAACGGCCTGCGGGCCGACACTCTGGTGGCCACGGTCCGCGGTGTGCTGCCGTCCCTGACGCCTGCCGCCCAGACCGTCGCGCGCCTCATTCTCGAGGACCCTGCGACGGTGGCCAGGAGCACCATCACGGAGCTCTCCGCCGCCTCCGGCACCAGCGAGGCGACGATCGTACGCACCGCCAGGCTGCTCGGCTTCGCCGGATATCCGCAGCTCAGGCTGGCCCTGGCGGCGGCGGCCGCGCAGCCCGACCGGCTGGTGCCCGGCGACCTGGCCCCCGACGACCCGCTGTCGGTGGTCATCCACAAGGTCGCCCGGGCCGAGGCGGAGGCGATCAACGACACCGTCGCCCAGCTCACCTCCGAGCGGCTGGGCCTGGTGGTGGAGGCGATCGTCGGGGCCAGGCGGATCGACGCCTACGGGGTGGGCGCCTCCGGCCTGGTGGCCGAGGACGTCGCGCAGAAGCTGCTGCGCATCGGCCTGTCCAGCCACGCCTTCCAGGACGCCCACCTGGCGCTGACCAGCGCGGTGCTGTTAAGGACGGGCGACGTCGCCATCGGCATCAGCACCTCGGGCGAGACCCCCGACGTGATCGAGCCGCTGACCCGGGCCAAGGAGGCCGGGGCCACCACGGTCGCGATCACCAACAACCCGCGCTCGTCGATCGCGGAGCTGGCCGAGCACGTGCTGATCTCCGCCGGGCGCGAGACGGAGTTCCGCCCCGGCGCCCTGGCCAGCCGCATCAGCCAGCTCCTCGTGGTCGACTGCGTGTTCGTCGGCGTCGCCCAGCGCACCTACGACTCCTCCCAGGAGGCGCTGGCGAGCACCAGGCGCGCCGTCAACGAGTTCACCCGGAGAACATCACCCGCACGTCGTCAGCCTTGACGAACATCACGCGGTGCCCGAACTGGATCTCGTAGTACTTCGTCTTGCCCCGCACGACCCTGTGGTCGGCCAGGTCGAAGGTGACCGCCCGGTAGTACTCCGTGGCGGCCGGGCCCGCCAGCGTGTACTTCTCGCCCGCCGAGAACGTGTACTGCAGGGGCGTCACCGCCTGGTACGGGATCCCCTCCGGGTACGCCTCCTGCTCCGGGTACGCCCGGCCGTACACCGGGACGGTGGCCTTGCCCGGCTTCGGCGTGACGAGCAGGCCCATCGACGGCACCGCGGTCGGCGCGGCGGCCGGGTTGTGGAACCACGCCTTCTGCCCCAGGTACCAGATGGCCGTCCAGTCGCCCTGGCGGTCGGCCACGGCGAAGCGCTGGCCGGTGGAGGCGCGGGCGCTGTGGTCGTACACGCTGTAGAGGGACTCGCCGGTGGGGTGCTTGCCGATGTCCTTGACCAGCGGCGCGTCGTCGCGCGGCTCGGTGCGCAGCCAGACCGTGCCGGCGGGCAGCGGCGGGCAGGCGGCCGACGGGTTCTTGCGGTCGCACCCGTAGAAGTACGGCTTGTTCGTGGCGAAGTCGGGCCGGATCATCACCGAGCCCGCCCGGGGCCCGCCGAACGGGTGCAGCGGCGCCCCCATCAGCCGGAAGTAGTGCGCCCAGTCCCAGAACGGGCCCGGGTCCTCGTGCATGCCGCGCACGGTGGTCGGCAGGGTGCCCGGCACGTTGTCGTGGCCCAGGATGTGGGCGCGGTCCAGCGGCACGCCGTGCTTGAGCGCCAGGTAGCGGACCAGGCGGGCGCTCGACCGGTACATCGCCTCGGTGTACCAGGTGCCGCCCTCGGCCAGGAAGCCCTCGTGTTCGAGCCCGATGGACTTGGCGTTGACGTACCAGTTGCCGGCCTGCCAGCCGACGTCCTTGGTCTTGATGTGCTGGGCGATGTGGCCGTCGGAGGAGCGGATGGAGTAGTGCCAGCTCGCGCCGTAGTTCGGGTCCTGGTTGAGGCGGATGGAGGGCAGGAAATATCCCTCCATGTCGTGGATGATGATGTAGTCGACCTTCTGGCTGACCGGGCGGTTCGCCAGGTCGTAGTGCCCGTAGTCGTCGCCGGGCAGCTCCTGGTAGGCCGCCGGGATCCACTCGCAGGAGATGGAGGCGGGGCACTCCACGCCGTCGGGCCTGGTGTGCCGCAGGCGCAGCCGCTCCAGCCACTTCTCGATCCTCGTCAGGCCCGGCACGGCGGGCAGCCGGACCCGCTCGCCGTCGTCGGTGGTCCGCTCGGCGCCCTGCTCGATGACCGAGAAGACCTCGTCGGCGAAGAACTTCGCCGCCCCCGACTCCTCGGCCCCCGAGTACCGGGCGACCGCGCCGTACCACTGGCCGGGGTCGTCGCTGAGCGGCGCGCCGAGCGCCTTCTGGTAGTCGGCCAGCAGCGCCGCGCCGCCGCGGATGTTGGCCGCGTCGTCGGCGCGCAGCCGCTCGTGGCTCTCGCCGGTGAGCGCGGCGGCCCGCTCCATCGTCCGCAGCGAGGCGGGGATCTCCGCGGGCGGGGGCTCGGCGGGGGCGGGCAGCGGCCGCGACTCGTCGCCGCGGGCGTCCTCCGCGCCCTCGTGATGGTGGTTGGCCGAGGTGTACGCGGCCGCGTCGGTCAGGTGCATGGGCCCGAACCCGGCGTCGCTGGACGGCTGGCCGGCGTGGGCGTCCCAGCGGGACGACAGGTAGGAGACGCCCAGCAGCACGCTCTCCGGCACCTGGAACTCCTCGGCCGCCGCGGCGAAGGCCCGCTGGCGGTCGGTGGGCTCCTGGGCGTGCGCGGCGGTGACGTAGCTTAAGGGCAGCAGGGCGACCAGGGAGATCGCCAGTAGTCTGCGCATGGACCACTCCTCGGGACTGGGGGTGCGTGGTGCCAGCACAGCGTCTCAACATTTTCCTTCGCAGGCGAGATCTTTACGAAGATAAATTTCAGTCTTGACGCCTCCGAAGGGGATGCCGTCATCGCGTGAGCCTCACCGGCCGCCGTGCCAGGAGCGCCACAGCTCCGCGTACGCGCCGCCCGCCGCGACCAGCTCCTCGTGCGTGCCCAGCTCCGTGACCCGCCCGTCCCGCATCACCGCCACCCGGTCCGCGTCGTGGGCCGTCTGGAGGCGGTGCGCGATGGCGATGACCGTGCGACCCTTGAGCACGGCCGCCAGGGCGCGCTCGGTGTGCCGGGCCGTGCCGGGGTCGAGCAGGGCGGTGGCCTCGTCGAGGATCAGCGTGTGCGGGTCGGCCAGCACCACGCGGGCCAGGGCGAGCTGCTGGGCCTGCGCGCCGTCCGGCCGGTGGCCCCCGTGGCCGAGGTCGGTGTCCAGGCCGTCGGGCAGGTCGGCGACCCAGTCGGCGCCCACCGCGGCCAGGGCCGCCCGCAGGTCCGTGTCCGTGGCGGAGGGGGCGGCGATGCGCAGGTTGTCCCGTACGGTGCCGAGGAACACGTGGTGCTCCTGGGTGACCAGGACGACCCGCTCGCGGAGCTGGGCCGGGTCCAGGTCGGCCACCGGCACCCCGCCCACCGTGACGGAGCCGGCGCGCGGGGCGTCCATGCCGGCCAGGAGCCTGCCCAGCGTGGTCTTGCCCGCCCCGGAGGGGCCGACCACGGCCAGCCGCTCGCCGGGACGCACCCGCAGGTCCACGCCGTGCAGCACGGCGGGCCCGCCGTCGTAGGCGAAGCGCACGCCGCTGACCTCGATCCGGTCGTCGGCCGGCACGGGGGAGGCGCCGGCGGAGCCGTTCTCCGGGGCCAGGGCCAGGCCCTCCACCCGGGCGAAGGAGGCGGTGCCGGCCTGCACGCGCTCCAGCTCCTCCAGGATGGTGTTCATCGGCTCGACGAGCTGGCGCAGGTACAGGGCCGCGGCGACGACCGTGCCGAGCGTCATGGCCGCCGGGTCGCGCACCATCAGCGCGCCGCCCGCCAGCAGGACGGCGACCACCGGGACGACGTAGGAGACGTCCACGATCGGGAAGAGCACGGTGCGCAGGAACAACGTGCCCAGACGGGTGCGGCGGCACTCCTCGATCGCGTCCCGGCAGCGCTCCAGGCGGCGGTCTTCGAGCCGGAGCGCCTCCACCGTGCGCGCCCCCGAGGTGGTGGCGGCCAGCTCCTCGGCCAGCGCCGAGTTGGCGGCCCCCTCCGCCAGGTACGCCGTGACGGCCCGGCGCAGGTACCACCGGGAGGCGAACCAGATGCCCGCCAGCCCGAGCACCCCGCACGCGCCCAGCAGCGGGTCGAGCACGAAGACGGCGCCCAGGATGAACAGGGCCCGGACGGCGGCGATGGCCACGTTCGGGCCCGAGTCGCGCAGGGTGACCCCGACGTTCGCGACGTCGGTGGTGCCCCTGGTGGTCAGGTCGCCCGTGCCCGCGCGCTCGACGGCCGAGGCGGGCAGGGCCAGGGCGCGCTCGGTGAACTGCTCCCGGATGCGGGCCAGCGTGCGCTCGCCGAAGCGGTGGCCGACGTAACCGGCGTACCGGGACAGCAGGAGCTGGGCGGCGGCGCAGACGAGGATGGCCAGGGCCAGCCGGTCCACGGTGGCGACGCCGGCGCCGGCCTTGACCGCGTCGATGATGCGGCCCAGCAGCCACGGCGCGGCCAGGCCCGCGCCCGCCGCCAGGGCGTTGAGCGCCAGCAGGCCGGCGAAGGCGCGGCGGTCCAGCCGGATCAGGCGCAGCGCCGCGCGCCGCGTCCTGGCCGGCTCGGCGACGGGCAGGTGCCGGCCGGGGTCCTGACCGGCACGGGCCGTCATCGGCCGTCCCCGCGCGCCGGGCCGTGTCCGGGCGCTGTGGTGTCCGGGCGGGGCGGGTCGTCGTTCCCGCGCGCCGGGCCGTGTCCGGCCGTCGTGGCGCTCGGGCGGGGCGGGTCGTCGTTCCCGCGCGCCGGGCCGTGTCCGGCCGTCGTGGCGCTCGGGCGGGGCGGGTCGTCGTCTCCGTTCTCGCCCCGGGAGACGAGCCGCCGGTAGCCGGGGGCGTCGCGGAGCAGGTCGTGGTGCTCGCCGGTCGCCGCCACCGTGCCGTCGACCAGGTAGTACACGGTGTCGGCCCGGTCCAGGACGAGCGGGGAGATGGTGGCGACGGCCGTCGTCCGGCCGGCCCGCGCGGCGCGCAGCCGCGCGGCCACGGCCGCCTCCGTGTGGGCGTCGAGGGCGGAGGTGGGTTCGGCCGCCAGCAGGACCTCCGGGTCGGCCAGCAGGGCGCGGGCCAGGCGTACCCGCTGCCGCTGGCCGCCCGACAGGTTGCGCCCCTGGGCGGAGACGTGCGAGTCCAGCCCGTGGGGCAGCGCCTGGACGATGTCGTCCGCCATCGCCGCGTGCACGGTCCGGGCGACGGCCGCGTCGTCCGGGTCCGCACGGCCCGCGAGGACCTCGCGCAGCGTGCCGGCGAACAGGTCGGCCTCGTTGTCGGCGACCAGGACGCGCTCGCGCACGCGCGCCGGGTCGATGTCGGCGAGCGGCACCCCGCCCCAGGTCGCCGCCGGCTCGGCGAGCCCGCCCAGCCGGTCGAGCACCGCCGCCGCCTCCGCCGGGCGGGCGCTGACCAGCGCGGTCAGCCTCCCCGGCGCCAGCTCGACGCCCGAGAGCGGGTCGCGCAAGGGGGCCGGTCCGGGTGGGGCGTCCCGGCCGCCCTCGGCCCGGTCGGGCCGCAGGGTCAGGAAGCGCACGGTCCTGCGGGCGGCGACCAGGCCCCGGCCGATGTCGTACGAGCCTTCGACGAAGAACGAGACGGGCACCACCAGCATGGCGGCGTAGCCGTACACCGCGACCAGCTCCCCGACCGAGATCTCCCCCTGCGCGGCCATCCGGGCCGCCAGCCACGTCACCGCGCCCAGGAACACCGTGGGCAGGCCGACGCCGAGGGCGTGGATCCAGCTCGTCACGGCCCCGACCCGGTAGCCCTGCTCCCGCAGCTCCTGCGAGCCGCGCCGGTAACGCTCGGCGTAGACGTCCTTGCCGCCGATGCCGTTCAGCACCCGCAGGCCGCCCGCCAGGTCCACGAAGCGCGCGGCCAGCTCGCCCTGGCGGATCCGGTAGCCCGTCTCCGCGCCGCGCAGCCGGGTCAGCAGCGGGCCGAGCAGCACCACCAGCAGCGGCACGCCCAGCAGCACCACGGCCGCCAGCAGCGGCGAGACGGCCAGCAGCAGCCCGGCCACGACGACGTAGGACAGCACCGCCCCGACGCCGGGCCCGGTGACGGTCAGCGTGGCGGCCATCACGGCCGCGTCGCCGAACCCGATCGTGACCACCTCGCCGGTCGTCGCCCGGCGCGGCAGCGCCGCGCCCAGGCGGGTCGCCTGGAGCGCCACCACCTGCACGGTCCGGAACATGGCGTCCATGCGCACCTTCGTCATCGTGCGGTGGCGCATGATGGCCAGCCACGCGGTCAGCACCCCGGCGCCGAACAGCGCGGCGGCCCAGCCGGCCAGCACGGGCCAGCGCCCCGTGGCCAGCCCGTCGTCGATGGCGCGGGACAGGAGGTACGGCGGCAGCGTCAGCCCCACCATCCAGGCGGTGCCCAGGAGCGCGCCCAGCGAGACGCGGCCGCCCTGCCGGGTCACCAGCCACCAGAGGTACCGGAAGGCGCTGCGGCAGTCGGGGGTTCCAGGATCCATGATCCGGTGCGGCATGGATGTCACATTAGTGAGGCACAAGTCCGGTTTGCCCGGGGGGATGGACCGCAGCGGGAACCCGTGTGACGCTCGAACCGTGTCCGACTACTACCGTGACCTCGCCACCGACTACCACTGGATCTTCCCGGACGAGATCGTCACCGCCCCCGGCATGATCGGCGGCACCAGCCAGGAGAGCATGGAGTTCATCCAGTCCGTCGTGGCCGGCCTGCCGCCGGGCGCCGCCGTGCTCGACTGCGCGTGCGGGATCGGCACGGACGCGATGGCGCTGGCCCACGCCGGCTTCCGGGTGACCGCCACGGACGGCAGCCCGGAGATGGCGGCCGAGGCCCGGCGCCGGCTGCCGCCCGAAGTCGAGGTGGGCGTCGCCAGGTGGGAGGAGCTGCCCGAAACCGTGGCGGGGCCGTACGAGCTGGTCATGTGCGTCGGCAACTCGCTGGCGCACGCCGGCTCGCGCAAGGCCATGGTGGCCGCGCTGTCGGGGATGCGGCGGGTGCTCGCGCCCACCGGCACGCTGATCGTCGACTCCCGCAACTGGGAGCTGCTCTACCGCGAACGCCCGCGCGTCGTCTGCGCCGACCGGGTGCGCGAGCGCGACGGCCTGCGCTCCACCTGCGTGTACGTCTGGACCATCCCCGACCGCCTGACCGAGCCGTGCCTGGCGGAGGTGCTGTTCCTGCTGGAGCATCCGGACGGCCGCCTCGAACACCGCCGCTACCCCATCGACTTCCGGCCCTTCACGCCCGCCGAGCTGGAGTCGCGGCTGGCCGAGGCCGGCCTGGCGGTCACCGGCTCCTCCTACCACCCCGACCGGCAACGCTACGCTTTCGCCTGCCGTTCTACGGGACGAGGATGACCTTGCCCGTGGTGCGGCGCGACTCCAGGGCGGCGTGCGCCCGTGCCGCCTCGGCGAGGGGGAAGGTCTGCACGGCCGGCACGAGCGTGCCCTCGGCCGCCGCCGCCAGCGCCCTGACCTCGTAGCGGGGCGTGTCCTCCGGCCGGCCGAGCAGCAGGAGCAGGGCGTTGGTCACGGTCAGGTCCCGGGCCTTCAGCTCCTCCGGGTCAGGGGTGAACGACTGCTTGGAGGCGGTGCCGATGGTGACGTACCGGCCGCCGTCCGCCAGGAGGCCGAACGCGGCCCGCGCCTTGTCGCCGCCCACCCCGTCGAGCAGGGCCGTCACCTTGCGGCCGCCGAGCCACTGGGCGACCTCCCGCTCCCAGGAGGGCCGGTCGTAGTCGACGGCCAGGTCCGCGCCCAGCTCGCGGACGGCCGCCGCCTTCTCCTCGCCGCCCGCCGCGCCGATGACGGTGGCGCCGAGGTGGCGCGCGTACTGGACGACGAGCCGGCCGATGCCGCCCGCCGCCGAGGTCACCAGGACGACGTCGGAGGAGGTCAGCGCGGCCACGTCGAGGAACTGCAGCGCGGTGGTGCCCGTGACGATCATGACGACGGCCGTCTCGTGACCCAGCCCGGCCGGCAGCCGGTGCAGGCTGGTCACGTCGGCCACCGCCAGTTCCGCGTACCCGCCGGGCCGGCCCGCCGACGTGACCACGTCGCGCCCGATCCAGGCGGGGTCCACGCCGGGGCCGACGGCGTCCACCCGGCCCGCCACCTCGCCCCCGAAGATCGCCGGCAGCTCGGGCGGCGGCGGTGCCAGCTCGATGGACAGGCCGGCCCGCATGATCGTCTCGATCAGGTGCACGCCCGCCGCCCTGACGGCGATGCGCACCTGGCCGGGGCCGGGCTCGGGGTCGGGGACGGTCTCGTAACGGAGGTTCTCGGCGGGACCGAAGGCGTGCAGGACGACGGCGTGCATGGTGGTTCTCCCCGTAGGTCGTGTGCGGGTTCGCCCTACGAGCGTGCAACCTCGACTCGACTTGAGGTCAAGCGGCGGGTCCTTGAGGAGGCCGGATCGCCGGCTTCAGGCCGGGCGGCCCGCTGGAGATCTGCGGCTCGCCTGAGGTCTGGTGGCTCATCTGAGGCCGGGTGGCTCGCCTGAGGTCCGGTGGCTCACGTGAGGTCCGGCGGCTCGCCTGAGGGCGAGCCGCCGGGTTGCTCGGCCGGTCAGCCCATGCTCTTGGCGCCGTCCAGGGACTCCCTGATGATGTCGGCGTGCCCCGCGTGCTGCGCGGTCTCGGAGATGATGTGCAGCAGCACCCGGCGGGCCGACCAGCGGGCGCCCGGCTCGAACCACGGAGCCTCGGGCAGCGGGTGGGAGGCGTCCAGGTCGGGCAGCGCGGCCACCAGCTCGTCGGTGCGCCGGGCCGCCTCCGCGTAGGCATCCAGCACCCCGGCCAGCGTCTCGTCCGGCAGCAGCCGGAAGTCGGCCTCCCACTCGGCCCAGTCGGCCTCGGTCATCTCGCTGAAGTCGCGCCTCACCTGGGGGCCGTGCAGGATGAAGTCGCACCAGCCCTCCTCGGCCTTGGTGACGTGCTTGATCAGGCCGCCCAGGCACAGCTCGCTGACCGTGGTGCGCTGCCTGGCCTGCTCGTCGGTGAGGTCGCGGGTGGTGAGCCGCAGGAACTCGCGGACGTGGGCCAGCTCGGCCAGCAGATCGGCCCGCTCCCCGGTGACGGCGGGCGCCCCAGCGGCGGGAACCCCGGCAGGAGAGGTGCCGGCGGCGGTCCGGCCGGTGGTGGGGGCCTCGGCGGTGTCGGGGGTGGTCGCGTCGCTGACGATCATGGGCGTGCCCTCCAGGGAATCCGTGGCTTTGGTGGCGTTCGCGCTGCGCGTGGTTCTCGGTGTTCGTGCTGCGGGTGGTTCTTGGTGTTCGTGCTGTACGCGGCCTCGCGCTGCCGGACAAGACCACTCTCTCTGCCATTCCGGTCACTTTTTGACCGGAAGTGCCAGGAGAATCAGAAACATGGCGAACACCAGCACCCGGACGCTCAGGCTGCTGTCCCTCCTGCAGAGCCACCGCTACTGGCAGGGCACGGAGCTGGCCGAGCGGCTGGGAGTCTCCGAGCGCACCCTGCGCCGCGACGTCGACCGGCTGCGCGAGCTGGGCTATCCCGTGCAGGCGCAGCGCGGCAAGGCCGGCGGCTACCAGCTCGCCGCGGGCGCGGCGCTGCCGCCGCTGGTGATCGACGACGAGGAGGCGGTCGCCCTGGCCGTGGGCCTGCAGACGACCGCGCAGGGCGCGATGGTGGAGGGCATCGCGGAGGCCTCCGTACGCGTGCTGGCCAAGGTGGTGCAGGTCATGCCGGCCCGGCTGCGGCGGCGGATCGACGCCCTGCACGCGATGACCGTGCCCGCCGGGTGGGGCGGCGCGGACGCGGCGGGCATCGATCCCGGCGTGCTCACCACGATCGCGCTGGCCTGCCGTGACAACGAGCGGCTCGGCTTCTCCTACACCGCCGCCGACGGCCGGCGCACCGAGCGGGAGGCCGAGCCGCACTGGCTGGTCCGCCTCGGCCGCAGGTGGTATCTCGTCGCCTACGACCTCACCCGCCAGGACTGGCGCAGCTTCCGGGTGGACCGGGTGTCCGCGCCGGTCGGCACGGGGTTCCGGTTCCGGCCCCGCGACCTGCCCGCCGCCGACGCCGCCGAGTACGTCCGGGCGGGGCTGGTGGGGCTGCCGCATCCGTACCGGGTGGAGGCCCTGGTGGAGGCGCCGGCCCAGGACGTACGCGACCGCGTCGGCCGGTGGTGCACGGTCGAGGAGGCCGGGGCCGGGCGCAGCCGGGTCCACATGACGGTGGACACCCTGGACTGGGCGGCCATGGTGCTGGGCGTGGCCGGCGCCGACTTCCACGTCATCGGCCCGCCCGAACTCCGCGACCAGCTCCACACCTGGGGCGCCCGCTTCACCAGAGCCTGACCCCGGAGGAAGGACACGCCCCGAAGCGCGGAATGCGTCGCCGGCTCAGGCGAAGTCGAGGACGGCCTTGCCGTGCAGGCGGCCCTCCACCAGGGCGGCGACGGCCTCGTCGGCCTGCTTCCACTCCCCGCGCCACGAGATGCCGGGGTCGAGCTCGCCGGCGGCGACGCGGGCCGCCAGCCAGGTCAGGTCGGGGACGAGGTCCACCCCGTCCAGCAGGTAGAAGGTCACCAGGGAACGGTCGTGCCGGCCGGCGTCGCCGAAGAGGTCGCCGAACGGGAAGGTCTCCCCCTCGCCCGTGCCGTGCCCGACGGAGACCAGGGTGCCGTGCGGGGCCAGCTTGGCGAAGGCGGCCACGAGCTGGCCGCCGCCCACGTTGTCCACCACCCCGTCCACCGGGTCGGCGGCCTGCTCCGGATGGGCGATCACCTCGTGGGCGCCCAGCGCGCGCAGCGCGTCGCCGTGCCGGGCGGGGTCGCCGGTGGAGGCGACGACGTGGGCGCCGCCGAGGCGGGCGAGCTGCACGGCGTACCGGCCCACGCCCCCGGTGGCCCCCGTCACGAGGATGCGCCTGCCCAGCACGGGGCCGATCCTGCGCAGGGCGCGCAGCGCGCTGGCGCCGGCCACCGGGACCGTGCTGATCGCGCCCGGGTCGGCCCCGGCCGGCACGACGCCGAGCAGCCCGGTGTCGACGGCGCGCAGCTCGCCCCAGGCGCCGTCGAGGCCGAGGGTGACCACGGGCGTGCCGGCGGCCGGGCCGGAGCCGTCGGCGGCGGCGCGCTCGACCACGCCGGCGGCGTCCCAGCCCAGCACGGCGCCGTCCGGGGCGCTCGCGATGCCGTGCTTGACCTCGCCGAAGTTGAGCGAGGTGGCGCTCACTCTGACGAGGGCCTGGTGCGGCTCGGGCACGGGCGGGGCGGTCTCGCCGGCGCGCAGGCCGGAGGCGGTCGTGTGGTCGATGAGCAGGGCTCGCATGGATCGGATGCCTTTCGGTCGGGATGTGTGCCCCCATTTATGCCACTGAGTGGCATAAGCGTGCAAGTGGCGTTAGCCGCTCCGGCTACACTTGCGTTCATGACCACCGCACCTCCGCTGCGCGAACGCAAGAAGCAGCGCACCCGCCAGGCGCTGATCGACGCCGCCCTGAGGCTGTTCGGCGACCGGGGCTTCGGCGGGGTGACGCTCGACGAGCTGTGCGAGGAGGTGGAGGTGTCCAAGCGCACGTTCTTCCGCTACTTCGAGGGCAAGGAGGACGTCGCGATGGCGCCGCTGCACGACATGTGGCGGGCCTTCCTCGTCGAGCTGGAGACGATCCCCGCCGACGGGCGGCCGCTGCTGGAGCTGATGGAGACCGCGCTGCTCACGGCGCTGGACCGGGTGGCGGACGACGCGTGGGCGGGGCGCGCCCTGCTGAGCTACCGCCTGTCCGAGAGCACCTCCTCGATGAACGCCCACAACCTGCACTTCTGCGAGAGCACCATGTGCTCGCTGATCGAGGTGCTGCACCGCAGGCTCGACCTGCCCGACGACGCCCGGCCCCGGCTCCTGGGCGACATGCTGGTCGCCGCCTGGCGGCACGCCGTGGGCGGCTGGGCCGCGGCGGCGGGTGACCGGCCGGCCGTGCCGGAGCCGGCCGTGCCGGAGCCGGCCGTGCCGGAGCTGGCTGCCCGCTTCCGCGACACGGTGGCCGCCCTGCCGGGCAGTCTCACCCTGACGGCCGACCCCCGCTGATCACCTCACGCCGGCCGGCCGGCCGCTCACGTCACGGCGGAACCGGCCGGGAACCCGCCTGGGCCGGGGCTGGTCAGGGGACGAGTTTCAGCGACGGCCGCCGGTCGGGCAGGCCGATCAGCTCGCGTACGCGGGCGATGGGCCAGGCCAGCTCCTGGGCCAGCGTGGCCGCGCTGAGCCCGCTCTCCCGGCCCGCCAGCTCGAAGGCGTGGGCCAGCAGCACGGGCTGCTCGCCCGGATAGCCGGAGACGGGCTCGTTGGTGAAGCCCGGCTGGTCGCGCAGCGCGGCCAGGCGCTGGTAGGCGCGCCCGGCGGCGGAGTCGGACAGCAGCCCGGTCTCCCTGCACCGGTAGAGCAGCGAGTCGACCGACACCCCCCACGTCTGCCGCAGCTCGGCCAGCCTGCGCAGGTCGGCGCGGAGCGGGAGGTGGGGCAGGATGCTGTCGCGCGGCGTGAGGAACTCGGCGGCGAACGCGTCGGCCTCGCGCTCCTGCTGGGTGTCGCCCGCCGCGGTGTCGCCGTGCAGCACGAGGTGGCCCAGCTCGTGGGCGGCGGTGAAGCGGTGACGGTAGATGTCGTCGAACCTGTTGGGCGTCAGCACCACGATCGGCCGCGGCAGGCTGGAGGTGGAGAAGGCGTCGACGGTGACCGCGTCGGGGTCGTGGCGCGGGAAGGCCACGACGATGCCGTGGGACTCCATGCGGCGCACGAGATGGCTGATCGGGCCGGTGCCGAGGCCCCAGTGGGCGCGCAGCGCGCGGGCCGCGCCGACGGGGTCGCGCGGCAGCGCGGAGTGCATCTCGCCGCCCGCGAAGCCGGGCAGGTCGACGACGGGGAGCTGGACGCGCTTCTCCAGGGCGTAGGTCAGCTCCCACACCTGCTCGACGAAGGCCACGGCCTTGGCCCGCTGGTAGGCGCGGGTGGAGCGCAGGCTGCGGAAATGGGCCATGGAGCCGTCGAGCTTGCCGTGCGGCCGGCCGGGCAGGAAGAACGCCATCGGCACCGACAGCACCTCGGCCAGGCGCGGGATCAGGTCGGCCCGGGGGCGGGTGACGCCGGACTCGTATTGCCCGACCGCGGCGGGGGAGACGCCGAGGTGCTCGGCGACCTCCTTCTTGGTGAGCGCGGCCAGGTGACGGGCCTGGGTGAGGCGGGTGGCGTCGAACGCGTCGGCGACGGACTGGGGGGACGGCCCGCCGGGCTTGCTCTCACGCACCGCTGGCGGCTTCTGGCCTGATCGGGGTCGGCTCGCTGACCGGCGCGGCCAGGCGCGCGGCGCCCGTGCGCGGGTTGAGCTCGGGCGCGGGCAGCACGCCCTGGTCGAAGGCGACCTCGGCGTCGTCGCGCCCGGCGGGCGCGGCCGCCTCCTGGACCAGCGGGATCTCCTCGCAGTGGTGCCAGCGCAGGCTGCCGGTGCGGTCGAGCAGCTCGGCCTCGCCCCACCAGGCGTCGAGCAGCCCGGCGTGGGCGTTGCAGGCATAGGCGATCAGCACCAGCCGGGTGTCCTCCGGCAGGTCGCCCAGCGCCTCGGCGACGGGCGCCGCGTGCGGCGCGACGTCGTGCAGCGCGAGCTGCCGCATGCGCGGCTCGGGCCCGAACCGGTTGAACAGTGCCTGCACCAGCGACGACGGCCGCCCGTCGCCGATGCGCGCGCTCATCACGCTGACCGAGCGGTCCTTGGCGTAGCGGAACGGGAACAGCAGCTTGCCGTCGAGCACCACCAGCTCGTGCTGGGAGCCGCCGGGCTTGACGACGCGCACGTCGCCCATGTCCTCGAACGCCTCGGCCAGCGCCTCGAACTTGCGCGACATGAGCGTGAACCCGAACGGGTGCAGGTGATCGGTCTGCGCCACCTTCTGCGCGTCGAGGGCATTGCTCAGCGCCACCGACAGCGCCTCGGCCACGCCCTGCCTGATCAGGGGGACGCGCTGCCCGAACGTGTCGTGGGCCCACTGGGACATCCGCATGCCCGACCTCCCGCCGCTTTACTTTCCAACATCATAGACCCGCTCCGGCTTCAGGTTGCCCATGCGACACACCCGCCTCTTGTCCGGCCCGGCCTCCTGTACGACAATGCCCGGCCCCGGCCCCGCCGCCCACCCGGACGCCCACACCGGGCATCCATGCCCGCGGCCCGCCGCGCACGCAGGCCCCCGCTCCGCCGCACCTCCAGGCTCCGGCACCGCCGCTCGCGTGAGCCGCGCCGGACACCTGTCTGAGCCGGACCAGGAGCGCGTGCGCGGAGCGTGACGGGGGGCGGTAAAGGCGGGTCCATCTTCCGGGTCGAAGAGGGCAAGCCGCGCGGGAGGCTGATCACTCAGAGTGATCGCCGCTGTTAGTCGTGGGCCATGTTTTCACGATCATGGCCCTCCCGCGCGGCGCTCACCGCGGCCGCGACCCTCCTGGCCCTGGCTCCGGCCGCCGGCGCGGGCGCCGCGCCTCCTGCCGTCCCTCCCGTCCCTGTCGTCACCGCCGCGTCTCCCGCCGTCACCGCCGCCCCCGCCGGCCTCCCGCCCACCCTGTCCGCCCCGGCGGCCTCCCTGCGACTCCGGCAGCTCGACGTCGCCGAGCCCCGCTCGATGGCCGGCTACAGCCGCGCCCGCTTCCCGCACTGGACCCGGCTGGGCCACGGCTGCGACACCCGCGAGATCGTGCTGGCCCGCGACGGCGTGGACGTCAAGCAGGACGAGGACTGCCGCGCCATCTCCGGCACCTGGCACAGCGAGTATGACGGCAAGGAGTTCACCGACGCCTCCGCCCTGGACATCGACCACATGGTGCCGCTGGCCCAGGCGTGGCGCTCCGGCGCGAACGAGTGGAGCGACGCCCTGCGCAGGCAGTTCGCCAACGACCTGGACGGGCCGCAGCTCATCGCGGTCTCGGCCGCCTCGAACAGGTCGAAGGGCGACCAGTCCCCGGACCAGTGGAAGCCGCCGCTGCGCAGCTACTGGTGCACGTACAGCCGGGCCTGGATCGACGTCAAGTCCCGCTACGACCTCACCGTCACCGAGATCGAGCGGGACGCCCTGGCCGAGATGGTGGCGACCTGCTACGGGCAGGAGAACGGCTGAATGAGCGGGCAGACCCGCGAGAGCGACGTCGTCGCCGGTCCCGGCGGGGTGATGACCGAGGAGGTCGGCGTCATCACCGGTGAGGTGACCGTGCGGACGGAGACGTCCGGCGGCCGGGTCACGGTGCGCATCCAGTATTTGGACGCCGACGAGTGGTACGAGGTCGAGGGCAGCCCCCTGCGCGACCCCGGCCCGCACCTGCACCAGGAGATCGTCCAGGCCGTCATGCGCGGCCTGCCCGAGGGCCTGGCGGGCTTCGACCAGGCCCGCTGAGGAGCCCGTCAGGCGCGGTCTGCCGCGAGCCTGGCAGGTTTCCACCAGATCCGCTGACGGAGCCCGTCAGGCCCGGCGGCCCGGCGGGTCTCGACCCGGCCGACGACCCCCGCCTTGAGACGATCAAGGCGGGGTGCGGGCGAGGGCCGCCATCCCGGGTACGACCAGGTCATGACGCACATCATCGACCGCGAAGCCGTGCAGGACCTGATCGCCACCCAGGAAGCCCAGCTCGTCGAGGTGCTGCCGGAGCGCGAATACTCCTGGGCGCACCTGCCCAAGGCCGTCAACGTGCCGCTGGCCCGCATCGACGACGGCACGCTGGACGGCTCGCTGGACAAGGAGCGGCCGGTCATCGTCTACTGCCACGACTGGCTGTGCGACCTGAGCCCGCGCGCCGCGCACCGGCTCCGGCGGCTGGGCCACCCGCGCGTGTACGACTACGGGGTCGGCAAGATGGACTGGCTCTCGGCCGACCTGCCCTACGACGGCCACGCCGCGCTGGTGTCGAAGAACCTGCGCAGAGACCCGGTGATCGCCACACTGGACGACCCGCTGGGCCCGCTCACCGAGCGCATCGTCGCCGACCCGGCCGGGATGGCGGTCGTGGTGGACGAGGACGACGTCGTGCAGGGCGTCATCGGCTCGCGCGAACTCAAGGGCGCCGACCTCGACGGCACCGCCGAGAGCGCCATGCGGGTCGGCGCCACCACCGTGCGGCCGAGCGAGGAGGTCGAGGCGCTGGTCCGGCGCATGGACCGGGCGAAGGTGGACCACGTCGTGGTCACCCAGGCGGACGGGAGCCTGGTGGGCCTGTTCGGCCTCGGCGACGCCCGCCCGCCCGAGAACGACTCCGACCAGGGCTGAGACCCCGGCCAGGCTCGGACCCGCCGGTCGAGACGGGCCCGCCGGTCAAGACGAGTCCCCGGTCGAGACGGGTCCGCCGGCCGAGACGGATCGGTCCCCGGTCGAGACGGGGCCGGTGGCCGGGGCGCTCAGGTCCGGCGGTCGAGGCGGAACGTGGGCTGCCCGGGCGTGCCGGGCTGAGCGTCCAGGGCCTTGTCGTCGAGGATCGGCACCGCGTCCTCCGAGACGAACACGCGTACGTCCTCCTTCTCCACGACCTGGTCGCCGGCGTGCGGCGTGCTCGCCAGCGAGACCTCCAGAGTCCCCGCCTCGTCGGCCTTCGGGGAGATGCGCAGCCCCGCGTCGGCGGGCACGTCCTCGCCGACCATGAGATCGCGGATGGCGACGACGGCGTTGTCGGTCAGTGTCAGCACGGCCTTGCTCCTTGTCACATCGGGAAGGCGTTTGGACCTCCGCCTAACCCACGTCCACCGGCCCAAACACCGCCCCGAACACCGCCCCGGACACCGCCCCGAGCACCGGCCCCGAACCCGGCCGGGCGCGCCCCGGCCCGCATGCCCGAACGGGCGGGGGGTAGGCGCAGCGGCATGGGGAAGACCGACGCAGCCGTGCTGGACGCCCTGCTCGACCGCTACGGCCGCACGTACGCCGCCGAGGCCGGCATCAAGCTGGCGGACCGGCCCAACCTCTCTACCAGCTCCTCGTCCTGGCCACCCTGCTCAGCGCCCGCATCTCGGCGGAGGTCGCGGTGGCCGCCGCCAGGGAGCTGTTCGCCGCCGGGTACGCCACCCCGCGGGCCATGCGCGCGGCGACCTGGCAGGACCGGGTGGACGCGCTGGGCCGCGGCCACTACCGCCGCTACGACGAGCGCACCGCCACCATGCTCGGCGACGGCGCCGCCCTCGCCATCGACCGCTGGAAGGGCGACCTGCGCCGCCTGCGCGACGAGGCCGAGGGGGACGCGCGGCGGATCGTGGCCCTGCTGACGGAGTTCCCCGGCATCGGCCCGACGGGCGCCGACATCTTCCTGCGCGAGGTCCAGGCCGTCTGGCCGCAGGTCGCGCCGCACCTGGACGAGAGGGTGCTCGACGGCGCGGGCAGGCTCGGGCTGCCGCGCCAGACCCGGCGGCTGGCGGAGCTGGCGCACTCGGGCGACGAGCTGGCCCGCCTGTCGGCGGCCCTGGTACGCGTCTCGCGCAGCAAGAAGTCCGCGGACGCGGTCAAGTCCGCCGCGGCACACCGGTCATGATCGGGGAGGGGCTGTTAGGTTCGGCTCATGGGTGAGTTTGTGAGCGTCGAGGTGGCCGACCAGATCGCCACGATCCGTCTTGACCGTCCGAAGATGAACGCCCTCAGCGGCCAGGTCCAGCAGGAGCTCGCCGAGGCGGCCGCGATCGTGGACGCCGACCCGCAGGTGCAGGCGGTGATCATCTACGGCGGGGAGCGGGTGTTCGCCGCGGGCGTGGACATCAAGGAGATGGCCGACATGTCCTACGCCGACATGGCGGCCCATTCCGGCGCCCTCCAGGCCTGCTTCACGGCGGTGGCGCGGATCGGCAAGCCGGTCATCGCGGCCATCACCGGCTACGCCCTGGGCGGCGGCTGCGAGCTGGCGCTCTGCGCCGACTTCAGGGTGGCGGGCGAGTCGGCCAAGGTCGGCCAGCCGGAGATCCTGCTCGGCCTCATCCCCGGCGCGGGCGGCACCCAGCGGCTGCCCCGCCTGATCGGCCCGGCGCGCGCCAAGGACCTCATCTTCACCGGCCGCCACGTCCCCGCCGCCGAGGCCCTGGCGATGGGCCTGGTGGACCGGGTGGTGCCGGACGAGCAGGTCTACACGGCCGCGCTCGAATGGGCGGCCACGTTCGTGGGCGGCCCGGCGATCGCGCTGCGCGCCGCCAAGCAGGCCGTGGACCAGGGCCTGGAGACCGACCTCGACACCGGGCTGGAGATCGAGCGCCTGCAGTTCTCCGGGATGTTCGCCACCGAGGACGCCAAGATCGGCATGCGCGCGTTCACGGAGAAGGCCAAGCCCAAGTTCACCGGCCGCTGACCGCCGCCGGCCACGAAGCCGGGCCCTCCGCTGACCGCCGCCGGCCACGAAGGCCGGGCCCTGCGCTGACCGGCGTCGGGTGCGAGGGTCGGGCCCTGCGCTGACCGGTCCCGGTCACCCGCGCCGCCAGGACGCGCCACGAGCCGCGCCCCCGCCGGGCATAACGAGAAGTCAACGCATTGCGTAAGGTTCGTCCTTACCGATGTTGGTTTACTACTATCGTGGCTTTTCATGATGCGCGTCCTGGTCCCTGCCCGGCTCAGAAAGGCCGTACGCACGTGGTTCGACTCCCGATACATCTCGGTGGCTGATCACCGCCAGGACATCAGGGACGCGCTCTGGGAGGTGCAGACCCTGAGGCGCGAGGTGGCCACCCTCCAGGGCGAGGTGGAGCGGCTGCGCGCCGACCGCAGGGCCGCGGGCGCGAAGGCGGCCGACGTGACGCTCAAGGCCAAGGTCGACACGCTCAAGGTCCGGGCCGACGACGCCCACCGGCTGGCCCAGGAGACGGCCAGGGCCCTGGACGGGGTGCTGCAGAACGAGATCCTCGTCTGGCAGGCCATCGACGAGCTGCGCGCGGCGCGCACCGGCCCGCGCGACGCCGGCGAGCCGGACCGTCCACAGGAGCAGCGGCCGTGCGCGTGACGTGGACGGCGGGGGCCCACCTGAGCTTCCGCCTCGACCCCGAGGACGAGATCACCGGCCAGGCGTCCGACGAATACCCGATCAAGCTGGCCATCAACTCCTGCTCCATCGGCGGCGTCCCCGGCGACGCCCACCCCGACCTGTACGCCGTGGCCGCCTGGACGATCGTGGCCCCGTGGACCAGGCGGCGGATCACGTACGACCGGGCCATCTCCGCGGAGCTGGCGCAGGCCCTGCACGACGGCTGGGGCGTCGAGGCCGGCCCGGTCGGCGCGGAGCCGCGCAGGCCGGGGGCCAGGCTGGCGATCTCCTACAGCGGCGGCGCCGACTCGGCGGCCGCGGCCACGATCTTCCCGGAGGCCCCGTTCGTGCACTTCCGCCGGGTCGCCCACCCGCGCGTGCCGAACCGCTGGCCCCACTACCGCTCCGACGTGCTGGCCCGGCTGGCCGCCCAAACCGGCCGCGAGCTGAGCACCGTCACCTCCGACCTGGAGTACACCCTCGCCGAGCCCCGCCCCGGCTACCCCGAGCACCACGCGGTGGCGGCCGGCGCCCTGCTGCTGGCCGACCGGCTCGACCTCGGCGGCCTGGGCTTCGGCTACGAGCTGGGCTCGCGCTGGCTGGGCGGCGGGCGCTACCTGTGGCGCTTCACCCCCGACAACCCCATGTGGGCGCCGCACGGCAGGTGGGGCCGCCTGTTCGCGACCGCCGGCGTGCACATCGTGCTGCCCGTGGGCGGCGTGAGCGAGGCCGTGACCATGCGCCTGGCGCTGAGCTCCCCGCTCAGGGAGCAGGTCCGCTGGTGCCTGCGCGGCGCCGACGGGCCGTGCCGCGAGTGCGGCAAGTGCCTGTACAAGGAGCTGATCCAGGCCGCCGTGGAGCGCCGCCCGCTGGACACGCCGATCACCGCCGACCGCCCCGTGGCCCGCAAGTACCTCAAGAAGCCGCCGTACGGGGGCCAGGAGATGATCCAGTACGGCCTCGCGCGCGTCCCCGGGATCGAGAGCACGCTGTTCGCCCCGGCGCTCGACTACTTCGACGTCACGGAGGAGTCGACGAGCTGGCTGGACCACTGCTACCCGCCGGCCCTCGACGAGATCCCGGAGCGGTGGCGGGCGGAGGCGGCGGCGTTCGTCGAGGCGAACGTGGGCCTGATGACCGAGCCGGAGGTGCGCAAGGTGGAGACGTGGGGGACGGCGTGAAGGTCTACCTGTCGGTGGACATGGAGGGCGTGACGGGGCTGACCGACCCCGAGGAGATGCACGCCGGCAAGCGCGGCTACGAACGCGGCTGCGAGCTGATGACCGCCGACGCGAACGCCGCCATCGAGGGCGCCTTCGCGGCCGGGGCGCGCGGCGTGCTGGTCAACGACGCGCACGGCTCCACCAAGAACCTCCGCATCGACCTGCTCGACCCCCGGGCGAGCCTGATCAGGGGGCCGGGCAAGGCGCAGCGGATGGCCCACGGGCTGGACGGCTCGTTCGGGGCGGCGTGCTTCGTGGGCTACCACGCCCGCGCCGGGGTGCCGCACGGGGTGCTCAACCACACGTGGATGGGCAAGGAGATCCAGAACGTCTACCTCAACGGCGAGGTGTGCGGCGAGACCCGGCTCGTCGCGGCGTGCGCCGGGTTCCACGGCGTGCCGGTGGTGCTGGTCACCGGGGACGAGGCCGTGGGGGAGGAGGCCCGCGAGCTGCTCGGGGACGTCGAGACGGTGGCCGTGAAGAAGGGCATCGACAAGTTCTCGGCCGAGCTGCTGCCGCCGGTCGTCGCCCAGGCCCGCATCCGTGAGGCGACGGCGCGCGCGCTGAGCCGGTTGAACGACTTCACACCTTACGTGGTGGAGGCGCCGTACACGCTCGGGGTGGAGTGGAACTCGACCGCCATCGCCGCCGCCGTGTCGCTGGTGCCGGGGGTCAAGGCGGCCGGGCCGCGCCACACGGAGTTCACCACCGGCGACTTCGCCCAGATCATGGCCCTGTTCGGCCTCTTCGCCACCATCGGCGGCCAGGTCGCCTGCGGCAGCGGCCCCTATGGCTGACAGCGCCGAGGGCGCCGGGCCGGCCCCGGCCCCCGAAGCTGAGAGTGCCGAGGGCGCCGGGCCGGCGGCGGCCCCCAAGGCCGGGAGCCCCAAGGGCGCCGGATCGGCGCTGACCCGGCGCGGGCTGCTGATCGGGATCGGCGCGGCCGGCGGCGCGGGCGCCATGTACGCCGCCATGGGCGCGCTCGGCCTGGCCCCCTCCGACCAGGACAAGCAGTTCACCGCTCCGCGCCGGGGCGACTTCACCCTGCGCGGCAAGGGCTCGGCCAAGGTGGTGATCCTCGGCGCGGGCGTGGCCGGGCTGACGGCCGCGTACGAGCTGGGCAAGGCCGGCTACGACTGCACGCTGCTCGAAGCCCGGCAGCAGGCCGGCGGCAGGAACCTCACGCTGCGCGGCGGCGACCGCCTGACCGAGCTGAACGGCCCGGCCCAGGACGTGCGGTTCGGCCAGGGCGTCTACTTCAACGCCGGCCCCGGCCGCATCGCCCCCTGGATGGTCGCCCTCGACTACTGCCGCGAGCTGGGCATCCCCATCGAGACGTTCGTCAACAACAACGCCGCCGCGTACGTGCACACCAACGGCCGGACCGTCCGGGCCCGCACGGCCCGCGCGGACATGTACGGCTACGTCGCCGAGCTGCTGGCCAAGGCCACCGACCTGGGCGCACTCGACAAGGTGATCACCGGGGAGGACCGGGACCGGCTGCTGGAGTTCCTCAGGAGGTTCGGCGACCTGGGCCCGAAGCTGGAGTACGAGGGCTCCGAGCGGCGCGGCTTCACCCGGTACCCGGCGCTCGACGGCGGCGCGGCGCTCCCCGCCCCCGGCACCCTCCACCAGGTCCTGGCCGCCGGCACCGGCCGGGCTATCACCAACGACTTCGGCTACGAGCAGGCCACCCCCATGTTCCAGCCGGTCGGCGGCATGGACGCCATCGTCACCAAGCTCCAGGAGGCCGTCGGCGCGGACCGGATCAGGACCGGCGCCAAGGTCACGAAGATCACGAACCTGGCCGACGGCGTCGAGGTCGCCTACACCGGCGGCGTCGTCAAGGCCGACTACTGCATCGCCACCCTCCCGCCGCACCTCCTCGCCCGGATCCCGCACAACCTCGGCGCCCAGGTGACCGCCGCGCTCGCCACGCCCGTCCCGGTCGCCGCCGGCAAGATCGGCCTGGAGTACGGCACCCGCTGGTGGGAGCTGGAGGACCGCATCTACGGCGGCGTCACCGAGACCGACCTGGACATCACCCACATCTGGTACCCGTCGCACGACTACCACGCCGAGCGCGGCCTGCTCGTCGGCTACTACAACACCGGCAGCGCCGCCGAGCTGTACGGCGCGCTCACCCCCGAGGACCGGCGGCACAGGGCGCTCACCCAGGGCAAGAAGATCCACGGCGAGAAGTACCGCCGCGACCTCCTGTCCAGCGCCTCCATCGCCTGGGAGCGCCAGGAGCACATCCAGGGGGCCTGGGTGCGCTGGCCCTCCTTTGATTCGTCCTTCACTCTTCTGCAACGCCCTGCCGGAAGGGTCTACTTCGCGGGCGACTGGCTCACCCATCTGATCGCTTGGCAGGCGGGGGCCATGGAGTCCGCCCGAGGCGCCGTCACCGGGCTGCACCAGCGCGTGCTGCAGTCCCCGTGACGTCACCCGCTGCTCCCCGTGACCGGAATAGGCTCACGGGAGAAGCGACCAAGGAGTGAAAGATGACGTTGTTGTGGGTGCCCGCGACCGACCGTACCGACCTGCTGGCCGACCCGGTGGCACGGGCCGTGCCGGGCGTGACGGGCGCCGAGGTGGCCGAGATCGATCCTGATCTGGCCGACACGGCGGCGTTCTGCGAGAAGTACGGCGTGACGCTCGAAGAGTCGGCCAACTGCGTCGTCGTGGCGGCCAAGCGCGGCGGCGAGACGCGTTACGCCGCGTGCATGGTGCTCGCGACGATGCGCGTCGACGTCAACGGCGTGGTGCGCAAGCACCTCGACGCCCGCAAGGCCAGCTTCGCCCCGATGGCGGAGGCGGTCGAGCTGACCGGCATGGAATACGGCGGCATCACGCCCCTCGGCCTGCCCGAGGAGTGGCCGATCCTGGTGGACACGCACGTCGCCGAGCACCCGAGGGTGGTGATCGGCAGCGGCGTGCGCCGGTCGAAGCTGGCCGTCGCCGGCGCCGCGCTGGCCGGGCTGAAGCGGGCAGAGGTGCTCTCCCTGGCCGGCTGAGGAAAAACCGAGGCCGATTCGAGACCGTTGGATGGGAAACCGGATGGGCCGTGCTGGACGTTGTACGAGTGGGAATGTGGCCTCATGGTTCATCTCGTGGGCGGGGATTAAGCCGGTATGGTGCTTCATGCCATGAACGATGACCGACTAGGCCCTTACCGGCTGCTCAGGCGGCTCGGTGAAGGCGGGATGGGCGTTGTCCACCTGGCTGTCGACCCTCAGGGGCGGCAGGTGGCGGTCAAGGTCCTG